>JACRAU010000007.1 GCA_016234655.1 Betaproteobacteria bacterium | reverse complement strand
GGGACTCGAACCCCCACGCCTCGCAGCGCTAGTACCTGAAACTAGTGCGTCTACCAATTCCGCCACCTGGGCAGGCGCGAAACGAGGCGCGAATTCTAAAGGAAAAACCCAGATTGTCAAACAAGAAACCTAGTCCCCGCAGCCTTTCGAAAATTCGCCGAGCCGATCCCGAGTTCGCTCGCGAAACGGCGAAATACGAACACCCCCTGCCCAGCCGCGAATACGTCCTGCAGGTTCTCTCCGCGCACGGAGCTCCGCTGGAATTCCCCACCCTGACTGAGCTGCTTGACGTGCAGCCGGACGAGTTCGATGCCTTCCAGCGGCGGCTCGGCGCCATGGCACGCGATGCCCAGTTGATGCAAAACCGCCGCGGGGATTGGCTGATTCCGAACAAGGCCGACCTGGTCCGGGGACGGATTGTCGGCCATCCCGATGGCTTCGGTTTCCTCGTGCCGGAGGAAGGCGGGGCAGACCTGTTCCTTGCCGCAAAGGAGATGGACAAGGTTCTGCATGGCGACAAGGCGATCGCGAGGGTCATCGGTGTCGATCGCAAGGGGCGGCCGGAAGGCAAGATCGTCGAGGTCACCGAAAGAGCCAACCGCCTTGTCGTCGGTCGGGTGATCGAGGAGCACGGGGTGCGCTTCGTGATCGCCGAGGACAAACGCATAAGCCAGGACATCCTGCTGGCTCCGCCAGAAAAAGGCGCCAGGAAGGCACTCAAGGCGCTGTCCGGTCAGGTGGTGACGGTCGAACTCATCGAACAGCCGAGCAAGCATTCCCAGCCCATCGGTCGACTCGTCGAGGTGCTGGGCAACTACGCCGACCCGGGCATGGAAATCGAAATCGCCCTGCGCAAGCACGAGATGCCACATGAATTCTCGAGCGAGGCATTGGCGCAGACGCGAAAGCTGCCCGACGCGGTGCGCAAGTCCGACTGGAAGGATCGCGAGGACTTGACGAAGCTGCCGCTGGTGACGATCGACGGCGAGACGGCCAGGGATTTTGACGATGCCGTGTATTGCGAGCGTCGCGGCAAGGGTTTTCGCCTGGTGGTTGCGATTGCCGACGTGTCGCATTACGTCACCGTGGGCAGTGCGCTCGACAAGGAGTCCTTCGAACGCGGCAACTCGGTGTATTTCCCGCGGCGCGTGATTCCCATGCTGCCGGAGAAGCTGTCGAACGGACTGTGCTCGCTGAATCCGCAGGTCGAGCGCCTGTGCATGGTCTGTGACATGGAGATTGCCGGCAATGGTGCAATCCGTCGCTTCCGCTTCTATCCCGCCGTGATGTTTTCCCAGGCACGCCTTACCTACACCGAGGTTGCGGCAGCGCTTTACGAGAAGGATGAGGCCACGCGAAGCCGCCTGGCGCCCTTGCTGCCGCACCTGGAGGCGCTGGACGAGTTGTACCGGCAGTTGGCCAAGGAACGCGCCAAACGAGGTGCCATCGACTTCGAGACAGTCGAGACGCGCATGGTCTTTGATGACCACGGCAAGATCGAGCGCATCGAGCCCTATGAGCGCAACGACGCGCACCGCCTGATCGAGGAATGCATGCTGGCGGCCAACGTTTGCGCCTCGGAATTCTTGCGCGAGCGCGAACACCCCGTGCTTTATCGAGTGCATCAGGGGCCGACGCCCGAGCGCCTGGTCAAGCTGCGTGATTTCCTCGGAACCTTCGGCTTCCAGTTGGGCGGAGGGGATGCGCCCAAGGCCAAGGACTATGCACGCCTGCTGGAGCAGATCGGTCAGCGCCCCGACAGGCAGCTGCTGCAGACGGTAATGCTTCGGTCGCTACGACAGGCGATCTATAGCCCGGACAACGTTGGTCACTTCGGTTTGGCCTACGAGAGCTACACCCACTTCACTTCTCCGATCCGCCGCTACCCTGATCTGCTGGTGCATCGGGCGATAAAGTCGGCGCTGGCGGCACGGCGTTACGAACCGGCCGGTGGGGAAAATGCGTGGGAGGAGATCGGGCTGCACTGCTCGATGACCGAGCGGCGTGCCGACGAGGCAACGCGCGACGTCGAGGACTGGCTCAAGTGCTTCTACATGAAGGACCGTGTCGGCGAAGTCTTCGAGGGCAGCATTTCCTCGGTGGTGCCTTTCGGCATCTTCGTCGCGCTCGACGGCGTGTTCGTCGAGGGCCTGGTTCATGTTTCAGAACTCGGCCAGGACTACTTCCACTTCGATGCGACCGCGCACGCCATGGTCGGCGAACGCAGCGGCAAGCGCTTCCGACTGGCGGATCGGGTGCAGGTGCAACTCGTCAGGGCCGACATGGAGACCAACCGGATCGATTTCCGGCTTGCGGGGCCGGGAAGCAAGCGTTAGCGGCGTCCCGGCAACCAAACAAAAACCCGCCGCAGCGGGTTTTTTTCTGGACGCCCTGAAATTACTTCAGCTTGACTTCCTTGTAGGCGACATGCTTGCGCGCCTTGGGGTCGTACTTGAGGAATTCCAGCTTTTCCGGCGTGGTCTTCTTGTTCTTGGTGGTGGTGTAGAAATGCCCCGTCCCTGCGGTGGATTCCAGCTTGATCTTTTCGCGTCCGCCCTTGGCCATGATCCTGTCTCCTGATTAAACGCGCTCGCCGCGCTCACGCAGCTCGGCGAGGACAACGTCGATACCCTTCTTGTCGATGGTGCGCAGGCCGGCGTTGGAAACGCGCAGGCTGACCCAACGGTTCTCGGATTCGATCCAGAAGCGGCG
>JACRAU010000006.1 GCA_016234655.1 Betaproteobacteria bacterium | reverse complement strand
CCCCGGTGGCCACTTGAAATTCCTCCACCTGTGGCCGGGTCAAAATCCCCCAGCAAACGAGGCGGCGACAGGAGCGTGTGGATTGTTACCCGGAATGCACCTGGTATGCAAGCTGGTTGATGGTGTGTGATCGTATGCGAAGCGATACCGGAGGGTTATCCACGGCGGCGCTCGCTGCCTTTTATCATTGGCACGAGCGGGCGCCGCGGTGGGTAACCCGTGTTCGGAGCGCGCTGTGAGTTGGGTCCTGGTGCGCTCATGCTTGCAGTTGCCGGCTCGTGGCTTGCTTGAGGCGATAGCTTCTACCCCTGAACTCTGCAAGAACGCTGCGGTGCATGAGGCGATCCAGGATCGTGGTGGCCAATGCCGTATCGCCAAGGTACTTATCCCAGTCTGCGATGATGCGGTTTGAGGTGATGAGGATGCTACGTCGTAGCTTGTAACGTTTATGCACAATCGACTGCAATTCGTCGGTGCTCTCCTGGGCGATGCGTCTGGCCATGAACAGATCGTCGAGCACGAGCAGATCGGCATCGATGATGGGTTTGAGGTGACGGCGCTTCTCAGCCGGGGAGGCCGGAACGATGCTGCTGAGCAGTTCGTCGGCCTCGGCATAGAGTACACGCAAGCCCGAGCGCACGGCCGAATAGGCGATTGCCTTGGCGATATGGCTTTTGCCAGTGCCGGGCGGGCCGATCAGGATGGCGTTGTCGCCCTCGGCGATGAATTTGAGCGTATGCAGCTCAAAGCAGGTGCGCTTGGGGAGCTTGGGGTTGTAACCCCAGTCGAACTCGGCAAGGGATGCGCGTTCATCCAGACCCGAGAGCTGGTAGCGGCGCTCGAGCAGCCGCGACTGCCTGCGATCGAGTTCGTCCTGGAGGATGGCGGAGAAGGTTTCCAGAAACGACAGGTTGGACGCTTGCGCCTCGATCAGGCGGGTTTCCAGGGTGGCGCGCACGCCCGACAGGCGCAGTTGCTTGAGGGCTTTCTCGATCTCGGTCATGGTCATGCTCATTGCTCGGATGCTCCTTCGGTGCTCGGTGGGAGGGATTGGTTGTTGTGAATGCTGCGGTTAAAGAATTCGGCATACTCGGCCGGTGCGCGGATGAGTTCATGCTGCTGGGTGAGGGTCTGAGCGCCAGGTGCGAGCGCAAGTTCGCCCTGGGGCGCATCCAGGCGCGCGAGCGCTTGGGCGAGCAGCTGATCGGCGATCGTGCGCAGCCCCTTGTAGGAGTGCACGTGACGCGCCAGGCCAGCCGTGGCGGCCTGCTCGAGAATGCAGGCGGGATAGCGTGGGTACAAGCCCACGATGCCCCACATGCTCTTTTGCGCTTCGCGCCCACGCTGATCGAACAATTGCCGGCACAACTCGTGGGTTTTGACTCCGATTTGCTCGGCGCGCTTGAGGATCTGCAGCGTCTGCCGGGACGGGTTGAACACGCGCTCGGCCTCGGGCAGCTTGACCTCGCCTTTGTGCGTGGCGAGGCTATGACGGCGAATGAGTTCGAGCGTCTGCAGGTTGCGGATTTCGAGCTCGTTCTCGTACTGGCGAATCAATACCTCGCTGCCGATGGGCGCCGGGCGCGCCGCATACCATGCGCTGTCTACTTGGACCGTGGTGTCGTCTTGCACCGTGCGCACGCCTTCCTTGAAGTAACGAAAGCCCTCCAGCGGCAGCGCTTTGAGCTGCGAGCGTTCTTCCTGGAACATCTCTTCGACTTGGCGCTTCGCACGGCCGTGGATGCGAAGCGCCGCCCACTTCTCCTCCCAGTGCAACAGATAGGCGTTTTGGCTCTCGATCGATTCGAACCGCTTGCCCTTGAGGGCGGTGGCCTGCGTGTGTTGAATGGCGTTCTCGACGCTGCCCTTGCGATTGGGATCGCGTATGCGCGCCGGATCGGCCACCACGCCGTAGTGCGCGAGCACGGCGCTATAGAGGCGGTTGAGTTGCGGCTCATAGATGTCCGGGGTAATCACGCCCTCCTTCAGGTTATCGAGCACCACGTATTGCGGGCAGCCACCGAAATAGCGAAACGCCTGCTCATGCAGGCGCGCCCAGGTCTCGCTGCTCGATTTCCACACCACCTGGCGGTACGAGCGGCGCGAATAGCGCAGCGTCATCACAAAGAGCCTCGGTTTGCGATGTCGAGCGCTGCCCGGATAAAGGGTGGGGGCGCCTTCGCCGTAGTCCACCTGAGCTTCCTCCCCGGGCAGGAACTCCAGGCGGTCGAACTGCTCGGGCTCCCGGGCGCGCAGCCCTCGGCAAAAGCGTTTCACGCTGTTGTAGCGCTGCGTGAACCCGAATTGATCCACCAGTTCCTGGTAAATCGCCGTGGCGTTGCGGCCCAGGCGCACCTGCGCCTCGATCCACTCCCGGTGTGGCTCGCACGCCGAGCGCGCGTGCTCGGGCATGCTAGGGCGGCAAAGCGGCGCTGTGGCCGTCTCCCCAGCCGGTGGCCGGGGTGGAGGAATTTGCTCAGGCGCACCCGGGGAGCCGGTGGCCAGGGTGGGGGAATTTGGCTCACCCACAGGCACGGGGCGGGCCATCTCAAGTGCAAGCCTGCGGATCGTCTTGCGATCAATCCCCGTCTTGCGGCTAATCTCGCGCTGCGAGACGTCGTTCTGCAGCAGCGTGAAAACGGTACTCTTCTGATGCGGTTTCAAGACATTCACCCCTTGTGCCCCCCTCGAATACAAAGGGCAGGATCATGTCCTATCGCCGCCGCGAATACTTTCGGTGGCTATACCGCTACGCGTTTAGGTGGGGGAATTTGAAGTGGCCACAAGTGGGGGAGTTTGAGTGGCCGCCGGGG
>JACRAU010000005.1 GCA_016234655.1 Betaproteobacteria bacterium | reverse complement strand
GACCGCCAAGGCCTGCTGCGCGACATCTCCGACGTGCTGACCAAGGAGAAGCTCAACGTCACCGCGGTCAAGACCCAGTCGAAGAGCGGCATCGCGCGCATGGCCTTCACCGTGGAGTTGCGCGGATTGGCGCCGCTGCAAAAAGTGCTGGGACTGGTCGGCGACGTCGAGGGCGTTTCGAGCGTGCGGCGGGGTTGATGCGCAGCGCCCCGGCGCAGACATCATCGGCCGCATGAGGCGATCATGAAAATCCATCAACTACCGCTCGGCGCCCGTTTCGAATACCAAGGCCAGGAGTACGTGAAGACCGGACCGCTGATCGGCGCCGGCAGCGCCGGCCAGCGCCTGATCCCGAAATACGCGACGCTGCGCCCCCTGGATCAGGCGGATGCCCCGCCGCCCGCGACGTCCCGCGCGACCCTGCCGCGCGCCGACGTCCTCGTCGCCTTCGCAGCGTTTTACGCGCAGTGCAAGGCCGTCGTTCCCGAAGACCGGCAGGCGGCGCTGGACACCGCGCGCGAGCGTTTCCTCCAGTCGTTGGAGTGACGGGTGGCCTGCCGGGAATTGGCTGGAACGCGTAAGGCGGCAGCGCCGCGCGGCTCTATGCTTAAGCTGCGGGTCACCGCAGGGTTGCGCATTGGCTCGACGCCTACTTCCAATTCAAGTTCAGCTTACGACGGGACGCCGCACAATCGCGCAAATAGAGATTGATGAGGCTTTGGTACGGGATACCGACCTCCGCGGAAATGGACTTGAAGTAATCGATGGCGTCCCCATCGAGACGGATCGTGATCTGCTTCTTCAGTTGAGAAGCGTATGGGTTTTTTCTGGCGTTGGAGAAATCGTATTCTTTGCGCATAGGGCACCTCTTACGAATAGAACCTGGATTCCCTGGTCGAAGCTTTCCGCGCGGAGATGATTCGGATGACACCACCTTCGTCTCGGTAGCAGTGACAAACAACCAGGAGCCTCAGCGCAGAACTCAGACCAAGCAGAATCAGGCGTTCTTCATCTTCAGAATGGTCGGGGTCGTCAATCAGCTTGGCACGCTCGTCGAGGAATGCGGATTTCGCTTCCTCGAAACTCACACCGTGCTTCTTAAGATTGGCCGCGGCCTTTCGTTCGTCCCAGTCAAAGGTCAGTGCGCTCATGCGGAGAGTGTAGTTGCAATGTAATTACGTTGCAAGAAGGGGGGCGACAGAAGGGGGGGGCGACCGATCCCCGAACTGGACGAATGGCTGCGTCGTCGGGTGCGCGTGCTACTGGAAACAGTGGCGCCTGACGCGCACGAAGATCGGCCATCTTCTGGCGTTGGGCGTCGGCAAGCGCACAGCGATCCTGACGGGCATCAGCAGCAATAGCTACTGGCACTTGTCACGGTCGCAGGCGACGCAAGTGGGGATGACGAACGATTGGTTGAAAGCGCAGGGACTGGCGAGTATCCGTGATCTTTGGATGAAGGCTCACGGCTATGCATGAGGGACTTCGTGTGCGCCCTGGTCATGAACCGCCCGGTGCGGACCGGCATGCCGCGTGGTATGGGGGAGGGCCGGTTAGAGGCCGGCCCTTACCCGATTCGGCGTCTTATGGGTACTGCGGAATATCAGTCGGACTTGACTACGCGGCCAACAATGAACACCGAAACCAAGCCAGGAACAGCAACGGCGCCTTTGGCCGTAGTGACGGCGTTCTTAGGCGGCTTTTGCTTTTGTGCTGTCGGTCGTGCCATCGTTAGCGAATGTACCGCAGGCGCGGGTTACAGATTCGCCAACACGGGCGAAATGACCAGCCATACGCTCTGCGCCAGTACGGCGCGGGGCCATCTGGCGCAAGTCACGGGTAGGAGCCAAGTCCATGATGCTCCCCGCACCGCGAAGAAGGTTTCTAGCTCTGGCATTCATAGCAGCCCAATCGTAGCCGGGATGGGCTTGATAATCAAGATGTTGATATGAAATTTCCGTGATGCCGTATTGAGCGGCGGGAGTAAGACGCCCAACGTTATGTGCGGACCGGAACTGACGAACCGCATCCCGTCCCTGTCGATGACTTACCGCATGGGAGGCCAGCCGGATGTCCGGGCATCAAGGCGTTCGCCGCAATTGCGGGAACCTGATGCGGCGACGGCGGGAGGTGCTGCCTGGTGTGGGGCGTTCGGAACATGTCGCCATCCTGCCACTACGCACATGGAATCGCAATCGCGGTTGGTGCCTGTTTGGCGCTGTCTGCTTGTCGCCCGAGGCCGCTCGGCTTGTTGCAGCCCGCCTGCGTCACGGCGTTCGCACCACCCGCGATCGCCCATGCGCTTCGGCTTGCGCGGGGTTGAACCACCACGGCCGGCGCTGGTTCGCGGCCCAGAGTTTCGCCTGGTCGTTCTGATGGGGCTGGAACAGGCGTTCGCTGACGCCGCCGGCCAGCACCGCCTCGATCTTGTCGGGATCGCCGAAGTCGACGACGCGTCGCAGCGGGCTGACGACGCGTACGCGGTGCGCCATGCCCCAGCGCCAGGCGGCGGGGTCCTTGCCCTGTGCGGCTTCGAGCAGGGCGCCAGCGCGGCGCCGACAGGCGCATTCTGCGGTGCTAACATCCGCCCCGCTTTGCCGTCTTTCCATCGTTCTTCCCGACCTTTGAGGATTCACTCCATGACAGTACGTCTCTGGCCCGCGCTGGCCGCCTTGCTGTGCAGTGTTTCCCTCCACGCCCAACCGCTCGTCGAGCGTGTCCGGCTCGGCGACAACGAACTGAGCTGCAAGGATCTGCACGCCGAGGCCGGCCAGATGGACAAGCTCATTGCGGAAGCCAAGGCGGCCGAGAGCGACGGCAACGCCACGTCCACGGCGGGCAGCGTGGCCGGCGTGGCGGCGAAAGTCGCCGGCGGCACCGGCCTCTTCGGACAAATCGGCGGCCTGCTCGGCGGCGTCGTCGGACAGGCGGCGACGGAGGCGGCGGCCGGTCTGGCCCAGCAGACGGGGCAGCAGGGCGCGCAACAGGCGGCGGAGCGCCGGCGCCAGGCCCTGGCGCGCAAGGAGCACGTCAGCAGCCTGTTCGTCGGCAAGGGCTGCAAGGTATCGGACCTGGGCTACGAGCCGCCGCCCCGCGCGGTGGAGGCAGTGAATCCGGCTGCGGCGGCGACGCCGTCCGCTGCGAGTGCCGCGGCGGCATTCGCGCCCCTCGCGGCGCCCGGCGCCTTGCCGGACACCGCGCCCGAACAGTTCTTCAAGGGCAAGATGGGCGGCACCTT
>JACRAU010000001.1 GCA_016234655.1 Betaproteobacteria bacterium | reverse complement strand
CCGTAGGCCATAAAGGGCCTGCAACTACGCCGACAGGGCGCATGAAAAGATCAGAGGAACCGAGGCCAATGAAATACCCGATGATCATCCGACCGCGACTGCTTGGTGTTGCCGGTGGGGTTTTTGTACAGCTTCGTTAGGGCTTATGGACAGCACGCCCGCGAACTGACAGAAGGAGCAGCTGATATGTTTGTAATTCAGCTCAAGTTTTCAACGAACAAAGCCAATGCCAGCCTATATATGGATGGCCACAATGCTTGGCTAAAGGATGGCTTTGCTAAAGGCGCGTTTCTCCTGGCTGGAACCATTCAACCAAAGTTGGGCGGGGCGATACTGGCTCACAACGCAACGCTTGAAGAAGTCCAAGCAATCGTCAGAGCGGACCCCTTCGTTGCTGAAGACGTAGTAACCGCAGAAATCATTGAAATCACACCCTCTAAAGCTGCACCTCAGTTGGAGTTCTTGTTGCAACAATGAGTGGAGAAAAAACCATGAGTGCCACTATTTCTGGCCCGGACGGGAAGCCACGTTGTCGCTGGTGTGCTGCGGCACCCGATTTTCTTCACTACCATGACACGGAATGGGGATTCCCAGTTGATGATGATTTTCGGCTGTTCGAGAAGCTAAGCCTGGAAGGATTCCAGTCTGGGCTGAGTTGGCGCACCATACTTGCAAAGCGGGAAAACTTCCGCAAGGCATTTCATGGTTTCGACTACAACAAAATCGCAAAATTCACGGCAAAAGACGTTGCCCGTTTGTTGCAGGATGAAGGGATCGTGCGGCATAGGGGCAAGATCGAGGCGGTCATCAACAACGCGCAACATGCCGTTGAATTGGTAAGGCAAGAAGGGTCGCTCGCGGCTTACATATGGCAGTTCGAGCCAAAACCGGAGCATGTCGCCGCGCCGCAAACAGCATCTACGTCTGCTGAGTCTGTCGCACTATCAAAGGCATTGAAGAAGCAAGGCTGGAAATTCGTTGGCCCCACAACGGTCTATGCCTTCATGCAAGCAATGGGGCTAATCAACGATCATGTAGAGGGCTGTGTAGTGCGAAGCAAGGCTGAAAGCGGCAGGAAAAAATTCCGTGTACCTCGCAACAAGCCCTAACAATCGCGTCAACTCAGACAGCAAAAAGCGGCGCTCCTTCGTCGCTCTGCTTTTTACTGCCGGTTACGCGAAACATTATATTTCACAGCCGCGACCGGGTGGCGGCATGGTGCCAACCACCCGAGCACTTTTAGTTACGCCCAGCGATCACGCCGCCATCAACGTCCCAAATTGCGCCAGTCACCCAGCTGGTATCGTCACTGAGAAGGAAGTTGATGGTTTTTGCAACATCCTCGGGTGTGCCGATTCGCCCAATCGGATGAAAGCTGTTGAATGTGGCAAGTGTTTCGTCAATTTTACTAGGGTCAATGAATGCCTCGTAAATGGGTGTTTTAACCACGGCCGGTGAAACCGCGTTCACTCGGATGTTGTGGTCGGCCAACTCCATCGCCATGTGTTGCGTGAGTGCGTGTAGTCCGGCTTTTGCCATCGAGTATGCAGAGGAAGGCGTCGCCTTAATGGCCTGCTTTGCCCACATCGATCCAATGTGCACAATCGAGCCGCCGCCGTTCGCCGCCATGTTCTTAGCTACTGCTTGTGAAATGAAAAAGGTGGCACGGTTCAAAACTAGGTAGGTGTCATAGTCCTCGTGCTTATGCTCAAGGAATGGCGTGGGCTTGAAGTAGCCCGCCGCGTTCACCAAGTATTTGATGTGGCGGCCGTGGTTCTCGGCAAAGGCAACGATGTGCTGCACGTCATTTCGTTCGTACAAGTTAGCTTGGAGGGTTTCCACATGGCCAAATGCAGAAAGTTCGCGCTTTGCCGTTTCCAGTTTTTCCGGCGAGTTGCCCACAATCACGGTTTTTATGTCGCGTTCCAGCAAGAGTCTCGCGGTTGCAAGGCCCATTCCACTGGAGCCGCCCACAATCAGGGCCAGGGGTCGTACCATGTTTTCCATCAGATCACCTTCCATCAGTAGTTGCAGGAGGCCGCAGAGTATGGAATCCGGTGACCAGATGAAAAGCAGGTACAAATTGGTACGACAGTTACTTATTGGTACAAGTTGATGAGCAGCCAAGATAAAAAAATTTCTAGAAGATCAGCTCCAGAGCGGAGCGCGCGCATGGTTGAGGCCATCTTTGGTTGTAAATGGTCGCTCACCGTCTATCAGCTCTTAGCAAATGGTATCCATCGGCCAGGCGAAATGGTGCGTAGTGTTGAGGGCCTAACGACGAAAGTGCTCAACGAGTGCCTACGTAAAAACATTGAATTCGGTATCATTGAACGCATCGCCTACGACGAAGCCCCGCCACGCGTTGAGTATGTGGTTACGCGGTTTGGCACGAAATTCATCCGCATCCTGGATGAACTAGAGAAGCTTCAGCGTGAGATCGAAAGTGAAATATAACAACGCCATCAACTCGGACAGTAAAAAGCGGCGCGCCTTCGTCGCCCCGCTTTTCACTGCCGGTTATGGCGAACGTTGGGCGCTTTGGTGGGCCTCAGAGATAAGGAGACGAAGGTGAGAAAGGTTGCAGTCTTCGGCAACACAGGTGGCGGCAAGTCCACCCTGGCCCGGAAGTTGGCAGAGTTGACGAGCCTACCTCTTTACCCATTGGACATGATCCAGTACCGAGCGGGTGGCGGCAAGGTCCCGCACGATGAGTACTTGAGGGCGCATGCAGAACTATTACGGCGTGACGCATGGATCATTGATGGCTACGGTTGCCGCAAGTCCGCCTGGGAGCGTTTCGAATCTGCGGACACGCTGGTCTACATCGATCTCGCGCTTTTCACGCATTTTCTGTGGGTTACGAAGCGCCTGTTCAAAGGTGTCTTCGAAACTCCTGCGGGCTGGCCAGAAGGCAGTCCAATGATCAGCAGCACCATCAGCAGTTATCGTGTACTGTGGCTATGTCATCGGCACTTGACGCCGAAGTATAGAGAGCTCGTTGCTGAAGCTCGACACCATAAGCGTGTTTACCATCTGAGGTCTTCAGCGGAGATTGGTGCCTTCTTGGCCACCATAAATTCGGAGGCCCAGTGTGCCTGAGTCGGCGCCCAACCCGTCGTTGCACAACCTCAAACCAACCAACCACCTCAGGGTCAGACTATCAGGGTCAGACTAACCTCAGGGTCAGACTCCATTAACTCCCCAACCCCCTCTTTTGGGTCGGGCCGCGCGACGCCGTCGCGGAATGGCGCGGGGCGAAACGGCGGGATTACTTGTCCGACGGCGGGAACGACTCCGTCCGCTTGAACACCGAGCTGTCGTTGAGGAAGCCCACCTTTTCGGCGACGTGGCATGCCATGCACACCTTTCGGACGGTCAGGAACTGCTCGCGCATCTTTTCGGGCGACTTGGCGGTCAGCGCGTCGCGCATGGATTGCCATACGCCGCTGTCGAGGAACATGCCTTCGATGTTCCGGGTTCGGGCCGGGCGCTTCATGCCCGAGGTGTTCATGCGGTCGCGCACTTTGTCCCAATGGTAAACACCCATTTCCCAGTTGTTTTTCTGGATAGCCACATACAGCTCTTCGTAGCGGTAGGTGATTTCCCACATGGGGACGTCGGTGCCGCTCATGGCGACCTGCAGGCGACGGAAGCGCTCGGTGTCGTCGTTGGCGTCCAGCAGCCAGTTGTTCGAGGGCGGCTTGGTCTGCTTGGCCAGGTCCTTGTAGGCCTTGGGAAAACCCGGGGTGTTGCCGGTCGAGTGCACCACGCCCTCGGCGAACGCGACCGAGGCCGCCAGTCCAAGTACGGCGGTTCCGATGAGGTAGGGCTTCATTGTCGTCTCCATGGTGGGAAGGCCCGGCGCTCGATCGAGCGCGGCTAAATCCAGCCTACGATAGAAACTCTGGATTGCAAGTGAATAACGGCCCGGCCGGCGGCCGTCATTGGACTCCAGGAAAACGTGGTCTGTCCCCCAATAGGACCGGCGTTTGACGTGACGTACGCTAATGCGTACCATGAATTTTTTTAGGAGGTTTGCCATGGCTACCCTTACCGCTAGCGAAGCACGCGCCAACCTGTATCGGCTCATCGACCAAATTGCCGAATCGCATCAGCCAATCCACATCACTGGCAAGCGCACAAGCGCCGTTCTTCTGTCATCGGAAGATTGGGATGCCATTCAAGAAACGCTCTACTTGCTCTCCGTTCCCGGCATGCGTGAATCCATCAAAGAGGGCATGGCCGAGCCGCTTGGCAAAAGTGCCAAGGAACTCAAGTGGTGAAATGGCAAGTTGTTTTTTCAAGGCATGCCGAAAAAGACGCGAAAAAGTTGGCCGCAGCCGGCCTGAAGGCCAAGGCGCAAGAACTGTTGACTGTTATTGCTGCCAACCCGTTCCAGAATCCGCCCCCATACGAGAAACTCGTAGGCGATCTGGCCGGTGCATATTCAAGGCGCATCAATATTCAGCATCGCTTAGTCTATGAAGTCTTCACCAAGGAACACGCGGTTCGCGTGCTTCGCATGTGGACGCACTATGAGTGAGTGGAGCCCAACCCAACATTAGAACTCGTTAGGCTGATCGCATGACCAGCAACAAGATGACCTATCAGTTCCGCGTAGACCTGCTGGAAATAGAATCGTCGATCAACTTACTCCCGTCAGGCGCCTTAACCCCACCCCAGCCTCCTCAGTATTTCCTTTCTTTCGGCTGGAAGGTCTCCACCGTCATCGGCTTCAACCGCACTGGCTTGTAGTCGAGCTGATCACCCTCGGTGAAGTAGAGGGTGTGGCGCAGCCAGTGGTCGTCGTCGCGCTCGGGGAAGTCCTCGCGGGCGTGAGCGCCACGGCTTTCCTGCCGGGCGGCGGCGGATACCAGGGTGGCGCGGGCGATGGGCAAGAGGTTATCCAGTTCCAGCGCTTCGATGCGGGCGGTGTTGTAGGCCTTGGATTGATCCGAAATAGCGGCGTCGCCCAAGCGTTGCCGCACTTGGCCGAGCTTGGCCAGGCCTTCTTGCAGATGCGCGGCATCGCGGTACACCCCGGCATGGGCTTGCATGATGCGCTGCATCTCGGCGCGCAGACCGGCGACGGTCTCGCCGCCTTTCGGCTTGTCCCAGCGCGCTAGCCGGGCCAGGGCCGCGTCGGCCGCCTCTTTCGGCACCGGCCTCGGATAGGGGTTTTCTTGCAGGTATTCGAGCATGTGGTCGCCGGCCGCGCGGCCGAAGATCAACAAATCCAGCAGCGAGTTGCCGCCCAGGCGATTGGCGCCATGCACCGAGACGCAGGCGCACTCGCCCGCCGCATACAAACCCTGCACCGGCTCTTCCGGGCCGTAGCGCACCGGCGTGACCACTTGGCCGTGCAGGTTGCTGGGAATGCCGCCCATCATGTAATGCACGGTCGGCGTGACCGGAATCGGCTCGAAGGCCGGGTCGACCCCGGCGAAGCGGATGGCGAGTTCGCGGATGCCGGGCAGGCGTTCTTGCACCCGCGCCTCGCCCAGGTGATCGAGCTTGAGCAGGACATGGTCGCCATGCTCGCCGCAGCCCCGGCCGGCGCGAATCTCCTGGGCGACGGCGCGGGCCACCACGTCGCGCGAGGCGAGGTCGAGCGCATGGGGGGCATAGCGCGGCATGAAGCGCTCGCCTTGACTGTTGACGAGATAACCGCCCTCGCCCCGGCAACCTTCGGTCATCAGGATGCCGACCTCGGGCACGCCGGTGGGGTGTATCTGCCAGAACTCCATGTCTTCCAACGGCAGGCCGGCGCGCAACACCATCCCTAAGCCGTCGCCGGTGTTGATGTGCGCGTTGGTCGAGTGGCGATAGATGCGGGCCGCGCCGCCGGTGGCCAGCAGCACCGTGCGCGCCTCGAATAGGATGGGTGTGCCCGTGGCGATGTCGAGCGCGACCAGGCCGAGTACATAGCCCTCGTCGTCGCGCACCAGGTCGAGCGCGAAGTATTCGTCGAAAAACTGGGTGCGCGCCGCGATGTTGCGCTGGTATAGGGTGTGCAGCAGGGCGTGGCCGGTGCGGTCGGCCGCGGCGCAGGTGCGGGTGGCCTGCTCGCCGCCGTAGTGCTTGGATTGGCCGCCGAACGGGCGCTGGTAAATCTTGCCGTTGTCCAGGCGCGAGAACGGCAGGCCCATGTGCTCCAACTCGTACACGGCCGAGGCGGCGTTGCGGCACATGAACTCGATGGCGTCCTGGTCGCCCAGGTAGTCCGAGCCCTTGACCGTGTCGTACATGTGCCAGTGCCAGTTGTCCTCGTCGACGTTGCCGAGCGCGGCGGTGATGCCGCCCTGGGCCGAGACGGTGTGCGAGCGGGTGGGAAAGACCTTGGACACCACGGCCACCTTCTTGTCGGCGCTGGCCAGTTGCAGCGCGGCGCGCAGGCCGGCGCCGCCGCCGCCGACGATGACGGCATCGAAGGTACGCTTCTCGATCATGGCTTGCACATTCCCTATCGTAGGTCGGGACTACTGTCCCGACGCCGGTGTTCGGCGGCAAGGTATTGCCGCCCTACGCCCTCTTTCACCGCACAGCCCACAGAATATCCACCGCCCAAACCAGGCAGCCGAGGTAGAGCACGCCGAAAGCGAAATACAGCGCCAGACGCAGGCCGAGGCGATGCACGTAGTCGATGAACACCTCGCGCAGGCCAAGCCAGGCATGGGCCAGCAGAGCCACCACGAACAGCAGCGCGCCGACTTTCACGAACAGCGGCTGGAACAGGGCGCGCCAAGTCGCATAGTCGAGCGTCGACTGGCACCCGGCATAGAGCAGGAAGGCCGGCAGGAGCAGGGCCAGTACCCCGGCCGAGGCGCGCTGGATCAGCCAGGCGTTGAGGCCGCGATGGGCGCCGGCGACGTGCGGCATCAGAGCCCCCTCGCAACAACAAGCAATGTCAGCACAATAGCCGTGGCCAATACCAACCAGGCCGTCTGCCGCGCCCGCGCCCTGCCCTCGCCCCAGCCGATGTCGAGGCCCAGGTGGCGCAGGCCGGCCAGAAAGTGATGCAGCAGCGCCCAAGTCAGCAACAAGCCGACGAGCCAGCCGATGCCGCCGGACAGAAAGCCTTGGACTTGGGCAAAGCCTTCGACCGATTGCAGCGAACGCATCAGGCCATAGAGCAGGACCGGCACCAGCAAGGAAAGCAGCACTCCGCTCGCCCGGTGCAGGATGGACACCCAGCCGCCGATGGGCAGGTGGATTTGCAGCAGGTTGAGGTAATAGGGCCGCCTAGTCATGGGCACCCACGGCTGCAATGTCGCCTATCAATGGTTCGCTCCCAGACGATTTGCCCAGTAGGCCGGTCGACGGCTGTGATGGGCCACTGCGACAATAAGTATCTCGCCGACATCCGATCTGTATATCAACGAGTAGGGAAATTTGGGGACACGATGCACACGCAGGCTTTCATCCAATTTTGGCGAAGCCTCGGGGAATTCGGAAACCAGGCGCTCTCCCATGCGCGCCATGTCGGCAAAGCGCCTTGCCACCACGGGGTTGCGCGCATGATAGTAGGCAACCGCCTCCTGAAGCTCACGCAAGGCATCGGGAAGATACCTGACCTTCATTTCCAGCCATATTTCTGCTTCAGTTCGGCAAAGACCGTATCCGCATCGATCGCCTGGACCTTACCGCTTTCAAACTCTGCGATTCTGCGCGCGCACTCTTCCGCCCAGACGGCATCCCACTCTTCCTTCGTGATCGATGCCTCGGCATAGATCATGTCGGCAAGCTCGATCTGCTCATCCTCGGGCAGCTTCTTCACCTGCTCCAGCAGCACTTTGGTCTGTGTCAGCATTGACTAAACCCCTTCGACTAACACCAAACGAATAATAGACCCAATCAGCCTACCGCCGCCGCCACCGCCTGCGGCACCCGCTCGATCAGGCGCGGGTCGAAGGGCTTGGGCAGGATGTATTCGCGGCCGAATTCCATCTTGTCGACACTGTAGGCCTTGAGCACCTCGGCCGGCACCGGCTCGCGCGCCAGTTCGGCCAGGGCACGGGCCGCCGCCACCAGCATGGGCTGGGTGATGCGCTTGGCCCGGGCGTCGAGCGCGCCGCGGAAGATGAAGGGGAAGCCGAGCACGTTGTTGACCTGGTTGGGGAAGTCCGAGCGGCCGGTGGCCATGATCAGGTCGTCGCGCGCGGCGTGGGCATCCTTGGGCAGTATCTCCGGGTCGGGGTTGGCCAGGGCGAAGACCACCGGCTTGGCCGCCATGGCCTTGACCATCTCTTGCGACACCAGGTTGGGGCCGGAGACGCCGACGAAGACATCGGCGCCGGTCATCGCCTCCAGCAGGGTGCGCTGGTCGGTGGCCTTGGCGAACTGCTGCTTGAATTCGTTCAGGTCGCTGCGGCCGGAATGAATGACGCCCTTGCTGTCGACCAGGGTGATGTTGTCGCGCTTGGCGCCCATCTGGATCAACAGGTTCATCGAGGCGATGCCGGCCGCACCGGCGCCTAGGCAGACGATCTTCACCTCGCCCAGTTGCTTGCCTTGCAGGTACACGGCATTGATCAGGCCGGCGCAGATGATCACGGCGGTGCCGTGCTGGTCGTCGTGGAAGACCGGGATGTCCAGCCGCTCAGTCAGCGCCTTTTCGATGGCGAAACAGTGCGGCGCGGCGATGTCTTCCAGATTGATGCCGCCGAAGGTCGGCGCGATATTGGCCACGGTCTCGATGAATTGCTCGACCGAAGGCGCCTGCACCTCGATGTCGAACACGTCGATATCGGCGAAGCGCTTGAACAGCACGCCCTTGCCCTCCATCACCGGCTTGGCCGCCAGCGGGCCCAGGTTGCCCAGGCCCAAGATGGCGGTGCCGTCGGTGATCACCGCGACCAAGTTGCCCTTGCTGGTGTAGCGGTAGGCGTTCTCCGGGTCGGCGGCGATGGCGCGCACCGGCTCGGCCACGCCCGGCGTGTAGGCCAGGGACAGATCGGCCTGCGTGGCGCAGGACTTGGACGATTCGACCGAAATCTTTCCGGGTTTGGGAAACTCGTGATAGTCGAGGGCTTTTTGCTTGAGATCGCTCACTTCAAACTTCCTTAAATTGCGCTTGGGCGAAGAACCGTAATTTTAGTGCATAGCACCCTGAGAAACCCTCATTCCTCTTCCTGGAAGGCCTCCTCCCGCGTCTTGCGGAAGGCCGGCATCAACACCAGGAACAAGGCCACCACGGCCAGGGCCAGCATAGTCGCGCTGATCGGCCGCGTGACCAGCACCAGCGGATCGCCGCGCGAGATCAGCAGCGCCCGGCGCAGGTATTCCTCCATCATCGGCCCCAGGATGAAGCCCAGCAGCATGGGCGCCGGCTCGCAGTCGAGCTTGGCGAAGACAT
Source organism: Betaproteobacteria bacterium (assembly GCA_016234655.1). Lineage (GTDB taxonomy): Bacteria > Pseudomonadota > Gammaproteobacteria > Burkholderiales > Thiobacillaceae > Sulfuritortus. The sequence continues at coordinate 54,045 of JACRAU010000001.1, read as the reverse complement.
AACCGAGCAGGCCGAACAGGGCCATCAGGTAAATGTCGAATTCCCGGTTGTTGATGCTGAACACGCCGATGGCGCAGAACACCAGGATGGCCGGGTAGAGCACATGGTAGGGGATGGTGATCAGCCGCACCCAGAGACCGATCAGCGGCAGGTTAAGGACGATCAGGAACAGGTTGCCGATCCACATCGAGGCGATGATCCCCCAGAACAGCGCCGGCTGTTCGACCATGACCATCGGCCCCGGCTGGATGCCTTGGATGATCAGGGCGCCGATCATCAAGGCCATCACCGGGTTGGACGGGATACCCAGGGTGAGCATGGGGATGAACGAGGTCTGGGCGCCCGCGTTGTTGGCCGACTCCGGCGCGGCCACGCCCTCGATCGCGCCCTTGCCGAACTGGGCGGCGTTGGGCGAAATCTTCTTCTCCACCGAATAGGCGGCGAAAGCGGCGAGGATGGCGCCGCCGCCGGGCAGGATGCCGAGCACGGCGCCGAGGCCGGTGCCGCGCAGGATGGGCGCGGCGATGCGCTTGAAATCGGCCTTGCTCGGCATCAAGCCCGACACCTTGGTCACCATGGCGCTGCGCACCTCTTCGTGTTCCAGGTTGCGGATGATCTCGCCCAGGCCGAACATGCCCATGGCCAGCACCACGAAGCTGATGCCGTCGGCCAGTTCGGGCAGGTCGAAGGTATAGCGGGCCATGCCCGAGTTGACGTCGGTGCCCATTATGCCCAGGAGCAGGCCGAGCACGATCATGCCGATGGCATGCAAGAGCGAGCCGTGCGCCAGCACCACCGAGGCGATCAGGCCCAGCACCATAAGCGAGAAATACTCGGCCGGGCCGAACTTGAGGGCGAACTCGGCCAGCGGCGGCGCGAACACCGCCAAGAGAAAGGTGGCGACGGTGCCGGCGAAGAAGGAGCCGATGGCGGCGGTGGCCAGCGCCTTGCCGGCCTGGCCCTGGCGCGCCATCTGGTAGCCGTCGAGCGCGGTGACCACCGACGAAGTCTCGCCCGGCAGGTTGACCAGGATGGCCGTGGTCGAGCCGCCGTACTGGGCGCCGTAATAGATGCCGGCCAGCATAATCAGGGCCGAGACCGGCGGCAGGCCGAAGGTGACCGGCAACAGCATGGCGATGGTGGCGACCGGGCCGAGGCCGGGCAGCACGCCGATCAAGGTGCCCAAGGCGACGCCGGCCAGGCAATAGAGCAAATTGGTCAGGGTGAAGGCGGTATCGAAGCCGAGGGCGAGGTTGGCGAGCAGTTCCATAGGCCCCCCTTAGAACCAACGGCCCAGCAGGGCCAGGGGGATGCCCAGGCCCTTGATGAAGACCAGCACGCAGAACGCGGCCAGCCCCGCCGCCAGGAGCACGGCGGGTTTCAGCTTGAAGCGCCGGCTGGCATAGGCGCTGGCCACGACCAGCACGACCAGGCTAAGCACCAATCCGCCCCCGCGCAGCAACAGGCCGAACAGCATGGTGGCGCCCAGCACGATCAGGGTCTCGCGCCAAGCCAGGCGGCCGATGGCCTCGCCCGGCCGCAGCAGGCCGCGCACCAGCGCGATCAGCCCGATCAGCGCCAGCAGGCTGCCCAGCACCTTGGGGAAATAGCCCGGCCCCATGCGCACGGCCGAACCCATGGCGTAATCCTGCGCGACATAGAGCGCGAACAGGCCGACGGCGAGATAGATCAGGCCGGCCCAAAAGTCCTTGGGACTGCGAATGACGGGCATGGGATGACTCTTTCAGCTCCAGCAAAAAAGAGGGCCGTGCCAAACGGCACGACCCCACCCTTTTGTCATTGTCGCGTCAATCCGCGTAGACGCCGGCCTTCTTGATGATCGGCCCCCATTTGTCGATCTCGGACTTGAGCAGGCCGCGCAGCGCGGCCGGCGTCACATCCTTCTGGGCCACCGGCTCGGTGCCCAGGTCGCCGAAGCGCTGCTTGACCGTGTCGTCCCTCAGGGCGAAGGCCAGGGCCTTGGTCAGCTTGTCGATCACCGCCTTGGGCGTGCCCTTGGGCGCATAGATGCCGTGCCACACGCCCACCTCGAAGCCGGGCAAGCCGGACTCCTGCAAGGTCGGCAGGTCGGACAGCGAGGCCACGCGGCCGGCCGTGGTCACGCCGTAGGCGCGAATCTTGCCGCCCTTGATCTGGCTGGTGGTATTGGTGGTCTGGTCGCACATGAAGTCCACCTGGCCGCCCAAGAGGTCGTTCATCGCCGGGCCGGTGCCCTTGTAGGGCACGGTGGTCAGGTCGGTCTGGATGGCGGTCATGAACAGCATGCCGCACAGGTGCGAGGCCGAACCGAGACCGGCATTGGCATAGGTCACCTTGTCCTTGTTGGCCTTCACGTAGGCGATCAGTTCCTTCATGTCCTTGGCCGGGAAGTCCTTGCGCGCCACGATGGTCATGGGCACGCTGGTCACCAGGCCGACCGGCTCGAAGTCGGCGATCGCGTCATAGGCCAACTTGCGATAAAGCGAAGGCGCGGTGGAATGGCCGATGTGATGCAGGAAGATGGTGTAGCCGTCGGGGTCGGAGCGGGCCACCCGGCCGGCCGCCAAGGTGCCGCCGGCGCCGCCGACGTTCTCGATCACCACCTGCTGTTTGAGGAAGGTGGACATGGGCTGGGCGATCAGCCGGCCCACGGTGTCGGTGGGGCCGCCGGCCGAGAAGGGAATGACCATGGTGATCGGCTTGGCCGGATAGTCGTCGGCACTGGCCGCACCGAACGCCATCGCCGCGCACAGACCGAGTAGCCCGAATAGTTTGCGTTTCATCTTCTCTCTCCTCCAGTGCTTCCGCTGGTTAAGGGGACAACCGCCTCGTTTGGCCGCGTACCGGCGAGCGGCCAGGCATCGCTATCAAGAGTAGCCATCGGCCCGCCGTCGCACAAGCACCGGCCATCTCGCAATGCGGGTAACAAGCCGGGCTGACGGCGAACGGGCAACTTTGGGTAAAATATTGAATTCTCTCGCCCTGCCTTACAGGAACACCGCCATGCACAGCCTCTTCGACTCCCGCCAGACCTTCGACCTCGGCAACGGCCAGACCGGCGCCTACTACGCCCTGCCCCAACTGGAAAAGGCCGGCGTCGGCGCGATCTCGAAGCTGCCGGTGTCGATCCGCATCGTGCTGGAATCGGTGCTGCGCAACTACGACGGCAAGAAGATCACCGAACAGCATGTGCGCGACCTGGCCAACTGGCGGCCGAATGCCGCGCGCGTGGAAGAAATCCCCTTCGTGGTCAGTCGCATCCTGTTGCAGGACTTCACCGGCGTGCCGCTGCTGGCCGACCTAGCCGCCATGCGCTCGGCCGCCGCCCGCGCCGGCAAGGACCCGAAGCGGGTCGAGCCGCTGGCCCCGGTCGAGATGGTGGTGGACCATTCGGTGCAGGTCGATGTCTTCGGCAAGGCCGACGCCTTGCAACAGAACATGGCCATCGAGTTCGAGCGCAATCGAGAAAGGTATCAGTTCCTCAAGTGGGGCATGCAGGCCTTCGACACCTTCAAGGTCGTCCCGCCCGGCGTCGGCATCGTGCACCAGGTCAACATGGAATACCTGGCCCGCGGCGTGATGGAGAAGGACGGGGTCTATTACCCGGATACGCTGGTCGGCACCGACAGCCACACCACCATGATCAACGGCCTGGGCGTGGTCGGCTGGGGCGTGGGCGGCATCGAGGCCGAGGCCGGCATGCTCGGCCAGCCGGTCTACTTCCTCACCCCCGACGTGGTCGGCGTGCGCCTGACCGGCCAGGCCCAGCCTGGCATCACCGCCACCGACATCGTGCTCACCCTGACCGAGATGCTGCGCCGGGCCAAGGTGGTGGGCAAGTTCGTCGAATTCTTCGGCGAGGGTGCCGCCAAGCTGCCGGTGACCGACCGCGCCACGATTGCCAATATGGCGCCCGAGTACGGCGCGACCATGGGCTTCTTCCCGGTCGACGAGGCCACCTGCCAGTACTACCTGGCCACCGGCCGCGACCAGGCCAAGGTCGATGCGCTACGCAACTACTTCAAGGCGCAAAACCTGTTCGGCATCGCCACCGACGACCAGTGCGAATACAGCCAGGTGCTGGAACTGGACCTCGGCACGGTCAAGCCCTCGGTCGCCGGCCCCAAGCGCCCGCAGGACCGGATCAACCTCTACGCGCTGAAGGAGTGCTTCGACACCCTGCTCGGCCTGCCCAAGGAAGAAGGCGGCTACGGCAAACAGGGATCAGAGGTCAGGAATCAGGAATCAGGGTTACATCATGGCGACATCGTCATCGCCGCCATCACCTCCTGCACCAACACCTCCAACCCCGGCGTCATGCTCGCCGCCGGCCTGGTCGCCAAGAAGGCGGTGGAACTCGGGCTGAAGACCCCGGCCCACGTGAAGACCTCGCTCGGCCCCGGCTCGCGCGCGGTGACCGAATACCTGAAATCGGCCGGCCTGCTGAACGCGCTGGAACAACTCGGCTTCGGTGTGGTCGGCTACGGCTGCACCACCTGCATCGGCAATAGCGGCCCGCTGCCCGAGGCGATCGAAAAGCAGATTCTCGATAACGATCTGGTCGCCTGCTCGGTGCTGTCCGGCAACCGCAACTTCGAGGCCCGCGTGCACCAGAACGTCAAGGCCAATTTCCTGATGTCGCCGCCGCTGGTGGTGGCGCTGGCCCTGGCCGGCCGGGTCGACCTCGACTTCGCCAACGAGCCCATCGGCCAGGGCAAGAACGGCCCGGTGTTCCTGAAAGACCTGTGGCCGAGCAACGAGGAAGTCGCCGCGCTGCTGCCCAAGGCCTCGGAGCCCACTGCCTACGCGATCTACCAGGACGTCGGCGCCGACAACCCGCTGTGGGATGCCGTGCCCGCCCCGGCCGGCCAGGTCTACCAGTGGGACGGTGCCTCCACCTACATCCAGGAGCCGCCCTTCTTCTCCCCCTCTCCCGCAAGCGGGAGAGGGGCTAGGGGAGAGGGCGTCTCGATCCGCAACGCCCGCGCCCTGGCGATCTTCGGCGACTCGGTCACCACCGACCACATCTCGCCCGCCGGCGGCATCAAGCCCGCCGCACCGGCCGGCAAGTACCTGGTCGAGCACGGCGTCGCCCAGAAGGACTTCAACAGCTACGGAGCCCGTCGCGGCAACCACGAGGTGATGATGCGCGGCACCTTCGCCAACGTGCGGATCAAGAACCTGATGATCCCCGGCAGCGAGGGCGGCGTGACGCTGTACAACGGCGAGCAGCAGAGCATCTACGACGCCGCCATGCAGTACCAGAAAGACGGCGTGCCGCTGATGATCTTCGCCGGCGAGGAATACGGCACCGGCTCCAGCCGCGACTGGGCGGCCAAGGGCACCCAACTGCTGGGCGTGAAGACCGTGGTGGCCAAGAGCTTCGAGCGCATCCACCGCGCCAACCTGGCTGGCATGGGCGTGCTGCCCATGCAGTTCAAGGACGGCCAGGGCGCGCAGGACTTGGGCCTGACCGGCAGCGAAAGCTTCGACATCAAGGGCCTGGAAAACGGCATCGCCCCGCAGCAGGACGTCACCCTGGTCATCCGCCGCGCCGACGGCTCCAGCCAGGAAGTGCCGCTCAAGCTGCGCCTGGATACCCCGATCGAGATCGACTACTACCAGGCCGGCGGCATCCTGCCCTTCGTGTTGAATCAGTTGCTGGGTTGATTCGCTTCAACGCAGAAAAGGCCGCCGCGTGCGGCCTTTTTTGTCCGGGCGTGGCTAGTCGTTGAGCCGGGCGAGGGAGTGGTCTATCTTGCGGAAAGACTGAAACACGCGCCGCGTTTGCTGACCTTTGGCGCCGCATAACAAACAGCACGACTGCAAGAATCAACGAACCACCTTGCTTTCGGTTTTGTTAGATTAAGGAGCCATCTGTGAGCAATAAAGACCCAATATCAGAAACAGCCAAAGCTGTCCAAGAGGTAGCGAAGACCACAGGCAAGGCGATCGACGCGGGAGAGAGGTTTGGAAAATTCATATCGCGTTTTGTCGCTGGCCCTCTTGAGCAGGGCGTGGGTATTTTTGAAGATAAACTCAAGTACATGCGCTGGGAAAGGCAGGTTCGCCTTATGCAGCGCGCCGACCAACTTTTGGGAGAAATTGGTCTTGCCCAGCCAACTCGTGCGATCCCCCTCAAGCTTGCAGTACCGTTACTCGAGGCGGCATCGCTTGAAGATGATGACCGCCTCCAAGATTTGTGGGCTCGACTCCTCGTCAATGCGGCAAATTCCAGGAGCGGCGTGGACTTGCAGCGAGCCTATATCGCCATACTGGAGCAGATTACCCCGCTTGAAGCAGCATTGCTTCAGAACATTTATTCCCTACCGTTTGAGCAAACACAACATAACGGTGTTGTGGTTGGGAGGCTTCCTACGGAAGTGGCCGTTGGAAGAAATGATGAGTTGGAGGACAAGCTTCCAGAACCGTCTGACGAGGTTAAACTAGCCCTTGCCAACCTTGCACGTCTTGGCTGCATAAGCATCGGGAAGTCATGGGGCGGAGGGGAAATATTTAAAACCGTGAATCCCACTCTGCTTGGTAGGAGTTTTGTCGAAGCATGCACCCTGCATACTGCTTGAATGGCTAAGAGGTCCTGTTGCAGGCGTAATCTAACAAACGAGAGATACGCTTCGTGGCATAGAAGAAATGGGGCAATTCAGACCCAATTTAATTCAGTCGGTTTTATGACCCGAGCGAATATTCTCTAGAATCGAACTGGAAATTTTAGATAACGGCCATGCCATGAACCGACTCGCGCTACTTCTCGCCCTTGCCCTCACCGGCTGCAACACCCTGCTGCCGCACGGCGACAGCGTGGTCGAGGGGCCGTGGACGAGCTATGCCGAGGCGCAGCAGGCCTTCGACAAAATCACGCCCTACCGCACCACGTTGGCCGATCTGAAGGCGCTGAAGCTGGACCCGCATGCCTATCCGAACATCACCATCCTGAACTATTCCGATGTCTTGCAGCGCTTCATCCCCAGCCCGTCTGTCAGCGGCGGCAGCCTCGACGGCGGGGTGAAGGATTGCATCGACGCCAAGACCGCCTGCCAGGGCCTGGAGATCGTTCAACACTCGATCAAGCGCAAGCGCGTCGGCAGCTTCTGGGCCGACTTCCTGAACTTCAAGCGCGAGGTGGACATGACCGGCTGGCGCTTCAAGGGCATCTTGCTGCTCAAGGACAATGTGGTGGTGTACAAGCTGTCCGGCGGCCAACCGATCATCCACGAGCAGGAAGAGAGCAAGAACCCGCTCGGCCCCTTGCAGGGCGCGGGCGAGGCAGCGGTGAAAGGCAGTTTTTGACGGCCAAGGCGAGCGCGACATCGCCCGGCCGGCCTTTGCGTCCGCATCGACCTGGTACATTCTCCTTAGGTTTTTAATTAAGCCGTTCTATGATGTCCATACTATTTAGCGTCAATCATCAATTTATTTTGGACATCGGTATCTTGTTATATTCATATTTTCTAATATGATGAAACTAATAGAATCTTTCTAAGCAGTTCGGCATATCGACTTCATCAAGGAGACCAAAATGAAAAAACTAGTCGGTGGGTTTTTAGTAGGCGTGATCTTCACCATGGTGTTGGCCCTGTTCATGATGCCCAGTCTGATGTTCAAGGAGCATGTCAGCCCCTTCGGCTTCGAGGAGACCGTGGCCCGCATCCAGCACAATATCCAGAAGAATCCGAACGGCTGGTCGCTGTCCGGCCTGCGCGACCCGGGCAAGGCGGTGCAGAACGACGGCGGCAACGTGCTGCCGGTGATGATGATCGAGGCCTGTAGCACCAAGTACTCCGCCCCCATCCTCAAGACCGACGACCGGCGTTATCTGTCCATCCTGATGCCGTGCAAGGTCTCGGTCTACAAGAAGAACGACGGCAAGGTCTACATCGGCACCATGAACGCCGGCCTGATGGGCAAGATGTTCGGCCCGCTGGTGGGCGAAATCATGGGCCATGTGGCGGCGGATCAGAAGACCTTCCTGGAGTTCGATCCCAACACCCCGGCCCCGCAGATCATTCTGCCCAAGGCACCATCGGGCGGCGGCGCGGGCGGCGGCGCGGGCGGTGGTTGCTAAGCGACGGACCCCGATCGAACCCAACGAATAGGAGTGAGCACAATGCTAGTCAAAAGACTCCAGTACCTGGCCCTGATGCTCGGCATCGTCTTGGCGGTGCCGGTGGTGCAGGCGTCGTCCGACCCTGCCGCCGAGATGAAACCTGCGGCAGCGGTGCCCGCACCGGCCAAAGAGATCAGGTCGACGGCCGACCACGGCAAGTTCAAGGAGCTGCAAAAGGACTTCAAGAGCGGGCCGGAGGTGACCCAGGCCTGCTTGACCTGCCACACCGAGGCGGCCAAGCAGATCATGAAGACCAAGCACTGGACCTGGGAGTTCTTGAACCCCGAGTCCAAGCAGCGGCTAGGCAAGAAGAACGTGATCAACAACTTCTGTACCGCCGTGCCGTCGAACTATGAGTTCTGTACCGCTTGCCACGTCGGCTACGGCTGGAAGGACAGCAGCTTCGACTTCAACAAACAGGAGAACGTCGACTGCCTGGTCTGCCACGACACCACGAAGACCTACCGCAAGTTGCCGGGCATGGCAGGACACCCGCCGTATCAGGACACCGAGTTCCCGCCCAAGTCCGGCAAGATCGTGCCGGCGGTGAACCTGAAGGACGTGGCGCAGAACATCGGCAAGACCAGCCGCGCCACTTGCGGCGCCTGCCACTTCAACGGCGGCGGCGGCGACGCGGTGAAGCACGGCGACCTGGACAGCTCGCTGAAGGACCCGAAGAAGTACTTGGACGTGCATATGGCCAAGGACGGACTCAACTTCACTTGCGGCACCTGCCACGAGACCGATGGCCACAACATCCCGGGCAGCCGTTACACGCCCATCGCCAAGCCCAAGGACGCCAACCCGCACATACGCGGCAAGAACGACAGCGACCCCGTGACCTGCCAGTCTTGCCATGGCAACAAACCGCACCCGCAGGCCTTGTCCCGTTTGAACAGCCATACCGACAAATTGGCCTGCCAGACCTGCCACATCCCCGAGTATGCCCGTGGCGGCAAACCGACCAAGACGCTATGGGATTGGTCGACCGCCGGCAAGCTGGACAAGGACGGCAAGCCGTTCAAGACCAAGGACAGCGGCGGCCATGACGCCTACGACAGCCGCAAGGGCGACTTCAAGTACGAGGCCAATGTGATCCCCGAGTACATCTGGTTCAACGGCAAGGTGAACTACACCCTGCGCGAGACCAAGCTGGACCCGAACCAGGTGATCAAGGTCAACAGCTTCGAGGGCAGCGCCGACGACGGCAAGTCGAAGATCTGGCCGGTCAAGGTGTTCCACGGCAAGCAACCCTACGACATCGGCAACAACCAGTTGGTCGTGTTCCACACCTACGGCAAGGACGACAGCGCCTTATGGTCGAACTTCAACTGGGACAAGGCCATCGACTACGGCATGAAGGAGATCGGCGCCGAGTACAGCGGCAAGTACGCCTTCGTCAGCACCGAGATGTCGTGGCCGATCACCCACATGGTCGCGCCGAAAAAGGATGCCCTCGCCTGCGCCCAGTGCCATGCGCCGCAAACCGGCGTCGGCCGCCTGGACAAGGTGCCCGGCATCTACATGCCCGGCCGCCGCGCCAACGAGTGGCTCAACACCGCCGGCTGGGGCTTGGCCTTGCTGACCCTGCTCGGCGTCCTCGGCCACGGCGGCTTGCGTATCTACCTCGCTCGCAAAGGAGATCAAAAATGAGTGAGAAAATCTACGTCTTCAAGGTCTTCGAACGCTTCTGGCACTGGTCGCAGGCGGGCTTGATCATCACCCTGCTGCTCACCGGTTTCGAGGTCCACGGCAGCTACTCGCTGTTCGGCTTCGAGGATGCGGTCAACACCCACACCCTCGCCGCCTGGACCCTGGTCGGCCTCTGGGTGTTCGCGATCTTCTGGCACTTCACCACGGGGGAATGGAAGCAGTACATCCCGACGCTGGTGAAGGTCGATGCCATGTTCAAGTACTATCTGACCGGCATCTTCACCCATGCGCCCCACCCCTTCAAGGCGACTCGGCTGAAGAAGCACAACCCGCTGCAACGGCTGGCCTATCTGGGCGTGATGCTGTTCATCGGGCCGCTGATCTGGTTCACCGGCTGGTTCTACATCTTCTACGACAAGTGGACCGAGTGGGGCTGGGACCAGTATCTGTCCCTGGAGTGGGTGGCCTTCTTCCACACCGTGGCCGCCTTCCTGATGCTGATCTTCCTGATCGCGCACGTCTATCTCACCACCGCCGGCCACACCGTGACCTCGCACATCAAGGCCATGATCACCGGCTGGGAAGAAGTGGAATAAGCGATTCGCAGTGGGTCGGGAAACTGGGGCAGGTCGTCGACCTGCCCCTTTTGCTTTGGAAGGGCTAGCGCCCGGAACGGGCCGAGGCGTCACGCAAAAAGGCGAGGTACTGCGTCCAATCCGGGATGGGGCCGTTGTGCGAGAACAGCACGATGCCGTGCTTGTCCAGCACGTAGGTGGTCGGGAAAACCTTGGCCAGCATACGGTCCGGCAAGGTGCCGCCATCGCTCAAGGGCAGCTCGCTCTTGCCTGGCCCCGTTGCCTGCGAATCGGACAGCGCGAAGTCCAGTTTTAGGCGCTGTTTGACGAAGCCCTTCGCGGTAGCGAAGTCCTCGCGCATTTGCAGGCAGACGAAGGCGATGTCGCGGTCGCCCTTGAGCGACTGTGCCGTCTTGCGCAGCTCCGGCATCTCCTTCAGGCACGGCGCGCACCACGAGCCCCAGAAGTGCAGCACCACCACCTTGCCGCGCAGGGCCTTCAAGGTGGTCGGCTTGCCGTCCGGGTCCTTGAACGCCAGATCGGGAAAGCGCATGCCGCGCTTGAGCCCGGTGCCGGCCTGGTCGGCCTGCGCACGGCTTAGGTACGGCCCCCACAATTGCGGCCAGGCCTTGGCGTTGAACACCACGCGATCGTCGATCGCATAGGGTATGCAGCGCTGCTCGGTGCTTTCCTGGCATTCGCGCCGCGCCGCCGCCTCGGCCGCCTCGGCGCTGCCCATCTCGCCCAGCCAGGCCCAGCGGCCGCCGGGCGCGATCACGAAGGCCTTGTGGCCGTCGGCCTTCAGGTAGTCCAGATAACCGGCCTTGCCTCGGGCATCGAGCTGCGGCACGGCGTCGGCATCCTGCAAGGCACCGGCGGCCAGGGATGGGCCGGCCAGCGCCAGCGCGACGCTCATAGACATAATTTTGAATGCGAACAACGACAAGGCGTTTCTCCCAAGCTCCGCGAACACTCGGCATTATCCGCCGAGCGACCGCCGCCTGCATTCGGCCGAAGAAAAGGCCCGCTCGAACGAGCGGGCCTCTGGACCGAGGTCTTGTTCAAGCCTTGCCGAAAACAAGGCGACCGGCTTGGACATCGACCCGAACGGTGTCCTTCGCGCCGAAGTGCCCGGACAGTATCTCCTTGGCCAACGGGTTTTCGATCTCGCTCTGGATCGCCCGCTTCAAAGGCCGCGCGCCGAACACCGGATCGAAGCCGGCCTGGGCGATCTCGGCCAAGGCCGCGTCGCTGACCTCCAGCCGCATCTCCATCTGGGCCAGGCGCTTCTCCAGGTACTGCAACTGGATGCGGGCGATGCCGGCGATGTGCTTCTCGTCCAGGGCGTGGAACACCACGACCTCGTCGATGCGGTTGATGAACTCGGGCCGGAAGTAGTTCTTCACCTCGGCCATCACCGCCAGCTTGATCACCTGATAGTCGTCGCCGCTCATCTCCTGGATCATCTGGCTGCCCAGGTTGCTGGTCATCACGATGACGGTGTTGCGGAAGTCCACGGTGCGGCCCTGGCCGTCGGTCAGACGGCCGTCGTCCAGCACCTGCAAGAGCACGTTGAACACGTCCGGGTGGGCCTTCTCCACCTCGTCGAGCAGGATGACGCTGTAGGGCTTGCGGCGCACCGCTTCGGTCAAATAACCGCCCTCCTCGTAGCCGACATAGCCGGGCGGTGCGCCGATCAGGCGCGAGACGGAGTGCTTCTCCATGAACTCGCTCATGTCGATGCGCACGATGTGTTCCTGCGAATCGAACAGGAAATCGGCCAGGGCCTTGCACAGCTCGGTCTTGCCGACGCCGGTGGGGCCGAGGAACAGGAAGGAGCCGTAGGGCCGGTTGGGGTCGGATAGGCCGGCGCGCGAGCGGCGGATGGCGTCACTCACCACGCGCACCGCCTCGTCCTGGCCGATGACGCGCTGGTGGATGCGGTCTTCCATCTGCAAGAGCTTGTCGCGCTCGCCCTGCATCAGTTTCGACACCGGAATGCCCGTGGAACGCGAGACCACTTCGGCGATTTCCTCGCTGCCCACTTCCTTGCGCAAGAGCTTGAACTCGCGCTTGCCCTCGCCCGCTGCCTCGGCCTGCTTCACCTGGGCTTCGAGTTGCGGCAGCTTGCCGTATTGGATCTCGGCCACCTTGTCGAACTGGCCTTTGCGTTGCAGGTCGGCCATTTCGGCCTTGAGGTGATCGATCTCTTCCTTGATGTGTTGGGCGCCCTGGACCACGGCCTTTTCCGCCTTCCACACCTCTTCCAGGTCGGCGTATTCCTTTTCCAGCTTGCGAATCTCGTCTTCCAGCAGGGACAGGCGCTTTTTCGAGGCCTCGTCCTTCTCTTTCTTCACCGCCTCGCGCTCGATCTTGAGCTGGATCAGCCGGCGGTCGAGCTTGTCCATGACCTCGGGCTTGGAGTCGATCTCCATCTTGATCCGCGCGGCGGCCTCGTCGATCAGGTCGATGGCCTTGTCCGGCAGGAAGCGGTCGGTGATGTAGCGGTGGCTCAATTCAGCTGCGGCGACGATGGCCGGATCGGTGATCTCGACGCCGTGGTGCAGTTCGTACTTCTCTTGCAGGCCGCGCAGGATGGCGATTGTCGCCTCCACCGTCGGCTCGTCGACCAGCACCTTCTGGAAGCGGCGTTCCAGCGCGGCGTCCTTCTCGATGTACTTTCTATATTCATCGAGCGTGGTGGCGCCGATGCAATGCAGCTCGCCCCGGGCCAGGGCGGGCTTGAGCATATTGCCGGCATCCATGGCGCCTTCGGCCTTGCCGGCGCCGACCATGGTGTGGATCTCATCGATGAACAGGATGATGCGTCCCTCGTCCTGGGCCACCTCTTTCAGCACGGATTTCAAGCGTTCCTCGAACTCGCCGCGATACTTGGCCCCGGCCAAGAGGCCGGCCATGTCCAGCACCAGCACCCGCTTGCCCTTCAGGGTCTCGGGCACCTCGCCGTTGACGATGCGCTGGGCCAGGCCCTCGACGATGGCGGTCTTGCCGACGCCGGGCTCGCCGATCAGCACCGGGTTGTTCTTGGTCCGCCGCTGCAGCACCTGGATGGCGCGGCGAATCTCGTCGTCGCGGCCGATCACCGGGTCGAGCTTGCCCTGGCGTGCGCGCTCGGTCAGGTCCAGGGTGTATTTGTTCAGGGCCTGGCGCTGGCCTTCGCCTTCCTGCGAGGAAACCGACTCGCCGCCGCGCACCTCGTTGATCGCGGCCTCGATATTGGCGCGATTGCCGCCGTGGTGCTTGAGCAGCTTGCCGGCCTCGCCCTTGTCGTCGATAGCGGCGAGCAAGAACAGCTCGCTGGCGATATAGGCGTCGCCGCGCTTCTGCGCCTCCTTGTCGGTGAGGTTGAACAGGTTGTTCAGCTCGCGCGAGACGGTGACCTCGCCGCCGGTACCCTCGACCTTGGGCAGGGTATCGAGCGCCTTTTGCAGGACGTCGATCAACGCGGCCACGCGCACCCCGGCCTTTTCCAGGATGGGCCGAGCCGAGCCGCCGTCCTGGTTGACCAGGGCGGCAAGCAGGTGGACCGGCTCGATATAGGGGTTGTCGTTGCCCACCGCCAGGCTCTGGGCGTCGGCCAGGGCCTGCTGGAAGGGCGTGGTCAGCTTGTCGAAGCGCATGGACGTATTCCTTGCAGGGTTTTCTATTGGAATAGTAGTTGGGGGAAACCCCCGGCCATTTCAAGGGATATACTTGCCGCCAATGCCTAGCCCGAACGACGCGATGGTCCGATTCCCCGATGCCCTGGCCTGCTGGGGCAGCGATGCCTTCCGCCCGACCCTGAAACGGGAGATCGAGCAGTTGAGCGCCCGGCAGCTCCCCTTGCAGCAGGGCTTGGCCGTGGGCAGCCATGCGCTCGAAGGCAAACATCAGGCCGTGCCGATCGGCGCGGCCGACCTGAGCGACCGCCTGCGGGCCAAGGTGGGCCTCTTCTACGCCAGCGTCATCGCCGGCTGTAGCTGCGCCGACGACCCGACGCCCATGGGCGGGGAGACCGAGTATTGCGTGGTGCAAGTGGACATCGACAAGCACACGGCCGAGGCGGCCATCACCCTGCTGAGCGAATAAGCCCCAAGCGAAAGACCATGGACCTGAATCAAACCATTGCCGCCAATGTGCGCGCGGCCCTCGATGAAGACCTCGGCGACCGGGGCGACCTGACCGCCCAACTGATCCCGGCCGACCAGGCCGCCCGTGCCCGCATCGTCACCCGCGAAGACGCCGTGCTCGCCGGCCAGGCCTGGTTCGAGGCCTGCTTCAAGGCGCTCGACCCGCAGGCCACTATCCACTGGCAGGCCCGCGACGGCGACAAGGTGGCGGCCAAGCAGACCCTGTGCGAGGTGGCGGGCAATGCCCGTGCCCTGCTCACGGCCGAGCGCTCGGCGCTCAACTTCCTGCAAACCCTGTCGGGCGTGGCCACCGCCACCCGCCGCCATGTCGATGCCATCGCCGGCACCCAGGCACGTATCTACGACACCCGCAAGACCCTGCCCGGCCTGCGCCAGGCGCTGAAGTACGCGGTGCGCTGCGGCGGCGGCGAGAACCACCGGGTCGGCCTATACGACGGGATATTGATCAAGGAAAACCACATCGCCGCCGCCGGTGGCATCCGCCCGGCGCTGGAGCGGGCCTTTCAACTGGCGCCCGAGGGCGTGTTCGTGCAGATCGAGGTGGAGGGCCTGGCGCAGCTGGAAGAGGCCCTGGCCTGCGGGGTGAAGCTGGTGCTGCTGGACAACTTCGATCTCGGCCTGATGCGCGAGGCGGTCGCGCTCACCGCCGGCCGCGCCCAGCTCGAGGCCTCGGGCGGCGTCGACCTGGCAACGGTGCGCGCCATCGCCGAGACCGGCGTGAACCGCATTTCCATCGGCGGCCTGACCAAGCATGTGCATGCCATCGACCTGTCGATGCGCATGATCGACTGAATGTTAAGGGCTCAAGCAGTCGTGTCGGCACAGTAGTGCCGACCTACGAGACTGTCTTGAAAAACCCACCAAGCCTGGAAATGCCTGGTAGAGCGGCCTCCTGGCCGCGATGCAGGCGGTTTCGCGGCCAGGATACCCATAGGGCATAAAGGCCACTACGGAAAGGCGATGATTGCTTCTTAAAGGTCGACCGACAGCGCGCTGTCGAAGGCCGGCGGCGCCTTGAGGATATGCGACAAGGCGAAGGCGGCGGTCGGCTGCATATGTACGCAGACCATGCGCACATTGATCGCGACACAGGCACGCGCCAGCGCATCCAACCAGGCGTAATACGCCTCGTCGATCACCGGCTGGCCGCCGAGGTGGTAATACATCAGGCTGGCCTCGCCCTTCTGCAAGCGGCCGAGGATGCTGTCGATCAGCTCGTCCCGCTGGCCGATATCCAACCCCGCCCCAGGCTCCAATAGAAAGCGGCCGCTACCGATTGCGGTGAGGTGCAGGCCCGTTAGGCTCATCCACGCGTAACCTGGATATTCATGCGCCGGAAGGCCTCTTTCAGGCCGTCGGACAGGGTGGCGCGGGTGGTGACGTTGCCCAGGTCGATGTTCAGGCTGGTCAAGGCGCGCGCGATCTCGGGCCGGATGCCGGTGACGATGGCGGCCGAACCCATGAGCTGGATGGCGCGCACCATCTGGATCAGGTGATGCGAAACTTGCGAGTCGATGCTCTTCACGCCGGTCAGGTCCATCACCACGGTCTCGGCGCGCTCGGCGGCGATGCGGCTAAGCAAGGCCTCCATGACGATCATGGTGCGGCTGGAATCGAGGGTGCCGATGATCGGCAGGGTCAACACGCCGTCCCAGATTTCGGTGATCGGCGTGGCGGTCTCGCGCAGCTCGGCCTCCTGCGCGTAGATGGTCCGTTCCTTCTCGTCGAGATAGGCATGGAACACCGACAGGATCATCTCGTTGAACAGGCCAGACAGATAGAGCAGGATTTCCCGCATGTCCTGCGGGCTGACGCTCTTGGCCGTGCCCAACGATTCGATCAAGGTCCGCTGCATGAACTGGATGTAGCGCACCAAGTCCTCGACCCGCCCGCCCCGTACCAGCAATTGCTTGGACAGGTTGTTGAAGAAGATTTCCATGGCATGGAACTGCGGCGAGGCATCGTCGTGCGGGTCTTTCGACTCCAGCAGGGCGATCAAAAGCTGCAAAAATTCCAGGCAAAAATCGGTGATCTCCTCGGAGCTGAGCAGATTGCTGCCGCCCAGGATGTTCTTGCCCTCGCGCTCGATGCTCTCCGAGATATTGCCCATCTGGAGCTTGAGCACATCGATCAAGATACTGCTGGTTTTGCTTTTTGTTGCCATCATATTCCCCCTACCCTACTCACTAGGACAAGCGCACCGCGCACAAGGACTGATCGTCTGAAATCCTGCCCATGATATTGCCCAACACGTAGGCAATCAATTGGGCATTCTGGCGAAACAAGCCCGGAAAACTATTTTCATCCCAACTGCGCCGGATGCCATCGCTCACCGTCACGATCACGGCCCCCTTCGCCAAATCCACCTGCACCGGCGTCGGCAGCTTGAATTCCTTGCCCAACACGCCGGGCGAAAAGGAAAAGCGGTGCAATTGTTCTTCCTGGATCACGTAGGCCTGCATATCGCCGACCCCGTGCAAGACCAGCTTGCCGGCCTTGCGATTGACCTCGGCCAGGATGGCCACCGCGCCCCGCGACCCGTGCAGGCGCTCATCCACCGCCTGGAGCACCGTGGCGGCCTGCATGGCGTCGTCCATGCACCCCATCAGGTTGGATGTGGTCTCTTGCGCGTTCTGGCCGTGTCCCAGGCCATCCAGATGCAGCCAGCGCGGCCCGGCCGGCCGATGCCGCAGATAGATGTGGTCGCCGTTGAATCGCTCGTCGGTCAATGCCCGCGCGAAGATGCCCACTTCGTCGCCCGGCTTGGCCGCCTTGCCGCTGCGGAACCGGGCCAAGACCGCGGTACCCGTCCAAGGTTTGCCCTGTGCCGCCCCATCTCCCGGCCGGGTATAGATATGGGCCTCGTCGGCAAGCCGCTGCACGCTGCCCAGCCCCTTGCCCAGGGTTTGCTTGCTGGAATAGCCGTCCTGCTGCGCAAGGCTTAGATTCTTGATCCCCGGGCCATAATCGAGCGCCAAGATATCCAGCGTGGGGCCGGGCTGTTCCCATATCTGGATCATGCCCCGGCCTTGGGCATATTTGATCTGATTGGTGACCAACTCGGCCGCCACCAGCGCCATATGCTCGCGTTTGTGTTCATTGAAGCCCAGTCTCTGACCGATCGCGAACAACTTCGATCGCACCAAGATGCCGGCCGCTTCATGCTGCACGGCATTGTTGTAGAGCAAGCGGCCCGTTTGGGCGCTGTCTATCGGCAAGCTCATGCAGCGGCGGCTTTACTGGCTTTAGTCACCTTGTTCGAGCACTGACCGTTGCAATCGCCCTGTCTTTCCGCGCTGCAAACCACACGCCCACGACCCGTGCGCTTGGCTTGATACAAGGCATCGTCGGCTTGTCGTACAAAACTCTCCAAATCCATGGCATCCGGGGTTTTCATATTGATCGAGGCGATGCCAATGCTGACCTTGCCCGTCATCGCATCCAGCACGCGCACCGCCTTGTCGCAGGCGGTGCCGACATCGGCCGCCACCAGCATCGCGAATTCGTCCCCGCCGAAACGGAAGGCCGCGTCGACATCCTGCCGGATGACGCCGAGCATGGCCTGCGCCATCTTGTTCAAATAGGCATCGCCGTATTGGTGGCCGTATTGATCGTTGATTTCCTTGAAAAAGTCCAGGTCGAACAAGAGCAAGGACAAGGGCTCGTCGCGCTGCCGCATCGCGCGCCGGAAGGCCGAATCCAAACGCAGATCGAAGGCCCGGCGGTTGAATAGGCCGGTCAAGGGATCGGTCTCGGCCTGCTTCATGGTTTCGTGCAACTCTTGCTGCCGGGCTTGCAGGGATGCCTGCAACTCTGCCAGCTCACGTTCGGTGCGCTGCCGCGTCTCGTCGAGATAACGCATCATTTCCTGGTTGCGTTGCAGCAAGAGCGCCGGATCGGTGACTTCGGTCGATTTCTGTAGCCTTTGGCTGATACGCGCCACGCGTGCCGGCGCGGGGGCTTCGCGCAATTGCATCAGTGCGATTTCGTGGCCGGTCTCGCAACGAACCACGATATCCAACTCCTCGATCACCAGCGAAACCGGCAGGGGATAACCGGTCCCCGCACCCGCCACGCGCAGATGGCGCGCCGCATCCAGCAAGGCCAGCGAGGCGGCGAAAGAATTCCCCCCCATTTCAGCGACCGCCGATAGCGCTAGCTGAATGAAGTTTTGCACATCCGGCTCAATCGCCAGATTCTGCTTGAATATCTCCACCATCCCAATACTCGTCCGCCATAGGTTTTCTTATATGACCAGCACGTTAAACCGAGACCAGGTTTTTTTGAACCCTCCGCAGAGCCGCACTACGACAGCCCTCCTACGCTATACCCATGATTTGTATAACGTTTTGTTTATATAAATTTCCGATCCGTAGTGTTACTTAATCCATAGGTTATATTACGGATTGGATTGCATAAAATTGCTGTTATATCAAATAGATACAACCAGACATCAAACAACGCGTGCCGCGATATAGGCCCGGACCAGTTCCACATCGGCATCCAGTACGTCATAGCGTTGCGGTAGCGACTCCAGGCTTTCTAGTCCCTTGGGCCGCTCGGGTTCGCGCTGCAAGGCCTCGCGAATCGCATCCTCGAACTTAGCCGGCAGGGCCGTCTCCAGGCAGATCAAGGGCACGCCGGTCTCGCGCTGTTCCAGACCGACCTTGAGGCCATCGGCGGTATGGGTATCGATCATCACGCCGTACTGCTGCCACACCCGGCGGATGGTGGCCATGCGGTCGGCATGGCTGCTGTGGCCGGAACTGAGGCCATAGGCCTGAACCTGGTCGAACAGGCCACTCGGTTTGAGATCGAAGCTGGCACCGCGATCGACCGCCTGCCACAGCTCGGCCACCTTGGCGTAATCGCGCCCGGTCAGGTCGGCGATGAAGCGCTCGAAGTTGGAGGCCTTGGAGATGTCCATCGACGGGCTGGAGGTGTGCTGGGTCTCGCCCGAGGTGCGCGGCCGGTAGACCCCGGTCTGGAAGAACTCGTCGAGCACGTCGTTCTCGTTGGTGGCGACGATGATCTGGCGGATGGGCAGGCCCATCATGCGGGCGACGTGGCCGGCGCAGGCATTGCCGAAGTTGCCCGAAGGCACCGAGAAGGCGACCTCTTCGTCGTTCGATTTCGTCGCGGCGAAATAGGCCTTGAAGTAATAGACCACCTGGGCGGAGACCCGGCCCCAGTTGATCGAGTTGACCGCGCCGATGCGGTAGCGGGCCTTGTAATCGAGGTCGTTGGACACCGCCTTGACGATGTCCTGGCAGTCGTCGAACACGCCACGCACCACGATGTTGTGGATGTTGGCGTCCTGCAGGCTGTACATCTGGGCCTGCTGGAAACGGGTCATGCCCTCCAGCGGCGAGAGCATGAACACGCGGACGTTCTTCTTGCCGCGCATGGCGTATTCGGCGGCCGAGCCGGTGTCGCCCGAGGTGGCGCCGAGGATGTTGATGTCCTGGCCGGCGCGGTCCAACGCGTACTCGAACAGGTTGCCGAGCAGCTGCATGGCCATGTCCTTGAAGGCCAGCGTCGGGCCGTTCGAGAGTTCCAGGATGAAGAGGCCGTCTTCCAGCTTGCGCACCGGGGTGATCTGGCTGAAGTCGGAATCGGCCCGACCGAAACCGTAGACCTCGGCGGTATAGGTCTTGGCGATGATGGCCTTGAGGTCGGCCGCCGGGATGTCGTCGGCGAAGCGCGACAGCACCTCGAAGGCCAGCTCCGGGTAGCTCATGCCGCGCATGCGCTGAAGATCGGCCTTGGTGAACTGCGGGTACTGCTCGGGCAGGTAGAGGCCGCCGTCGGGGGCCAGGCCGCCAAGCAGGATTTCGCTGAAGGTTTGCGCGGGCGACTGGCCGCGGGTGCTGACGTACTTCATCAATTCAATTCTTCCAAACGGATGCGAGTGACCCGGCCATCGATGCTGCCCAGGGCCTCGATCTTGGCGATGGCGGCGTTGACGTGTTTCTCCAGCGCGACATGGGTCAGGATGATGATGTCGGCCTGCTTCTCGCCCTCGGCCGGCTCCTTCTGCATCATGGCGTCGATGGAGATGTCGAGGTCGGCCAGGATGCGGGTGATGTCGGCCAGCACGCCCGGTTTGTCCAAGGCGCGCATGCGGAGGTAATAGGAGGTTGCCACCTCGTCCATCGGCAGCACCTTGAGATCGGTCAGTTGATCCGGCTGGAAGGCCAGATGCGGCACGCGGTGGTGCGGGTCGGCCGTGTGCAGGCGAGTGACGTCGACCAGGTCGGCGACCACGGCCGAGGCGGTCGGCTCGGCGCCGGCGCCCTTGCCGTAATACAGGGTGGCGCCGACGGCGTCGCCGTTGACCAGCACCGCGTTCATGGCGCCATTGACGTTGGCGATCAGGCGCTTCTCCGGGATCAGGGTCGGGTGCACGCGCAGCTCGATGCCGTCGTCGCGCCGCTTGGTGATGCCGAGCAGCTTCACCCGGTAACCGAGTTCCTCTGCATAGCGGATGTCCTCCTGGGTCAGCTTGGAAATGCCCTCGATGTAGGCGGCATCGAACTGCATGGGTACGCCGAAGGCGATGGCCGACAGGATGGCCAGCTTGTGCGCGGCATCGACGCCCTCGACGTCGAAGGTCGGGTCGGCCTCGGCGTAGCCCAGGCGCTGGGCCTCCTTCAGCACGGTGTCGAAGGCCAGGCCCTTGTCGCGCATCTCGGACAGGATGAAGTTGGTGGTGCCGTTGATGATGCCGGCCAGCCACTGGATGCGGTTGGCCGACAGGCCCTCGCGGATGGCCTTGATGATCGGGATGCCGCCGGCCACCGCCGCCTCGAAGGCGACCATGACGCCCTTGGCCTGGGCCGCGGCGAATATCTCGTTGCCGTGCTTGGCGATCAGCGCCTTGTTGGCGGTGACCACGTGCTTGCCGTTCTGGATGGCTTTCAGCACCAGCGCGCGCGCCGGCTCGATGCCGCCGATCAGCTCGACCACGATGTCGATCGCGGGGTTGTCGACCACCACCATCGGATCGGTGGTCAGGTCCAGTCCCTCGCCGGCGAAGGCCTTCGCCTTGGCCAAGTCGCGCACGGCCGCCTGCACCACGCGAATCTCGCGCCCGGCGCGGCGGGCGATTTCTTCCTTGTTGCGGCGCAACACGGTGAGCGTGCCGCCACCGACGGTACCGAGGCCAAGCAGGCCGATATGGATGGGTTTCATGGTTATTTCTTTTCTACGGTTCAATCAGGTCGAATGGCGTTTTCGGTAGTTGTCGAGGAAGCGCGCAATACGCTGGAAGGCCTCGCGCAGCACCTCTTCATGGGGTAGGAAGACGACGCGGAAATGGTCGGGATCGGGCCAATTGAAGCCGCTGCCCTGCACCACCAGCACCTTTTCCTCTTCCAGCATATCCAGGACGAATTGCTGGTCGTCCTTGATCGGATAGACCTTGGGGTCGAGGCGCGGGAACAGGTAGAGCGTGGCCTGCGGCTTGACGCAGGACACCCCGGGGATGGCGTTGAGCATCTCCCAGGCCAGGTCGCGCTGGCGGGTCAGGCGACCGTCCGGCGCGACCAATTCATAGATGCTCTGATAGCCGCCCAAAGCGGTCTGGATCGCGTGCTGCGCCGGCACGTTGGCGCATAGGCGCATCGAGGCCAGCATAGTCAGGCCCTCGATGAAGTCCTGGGCGTGGCGTTTCTCGCCCGACAGCACCACCCAGCCGGTACGGTAGCCGCAGGAACGATAGTTCTTCGACAGGCCGTTATAGGTGAGAAACAGCAGGTCGTCCGCCAGCGAGGCCATGGGCGTGTGCTTGCGGCCGTCGTAGATCATCTTGTCGTAGATCTCGTCGGCACAAATCACCAGTTGATGCTGCCGCGCGATCTCGATCAACTCCTTGAGCAGCGCGTCCGGGTAGAGCGCCCCGGTCGGGTTGTTGGGGTTGATGACGACGATGGCCTTGGTCTTGGGCGTGATCTTCGACTTGATGTCTTCGATGGAAGGCAGCCAACCGGCCTCCTCATCGCACAGGTAATGCCGGGGCGTGCCGCCGGCCAGGGTGACCCCGGCCGTCCACAGCGGATAATCCGGCGCCGGCAGCAGTACCTCGTCACCGGTGTCGAGCAAGGCCTGCATGGTCATCACGATCAGCTCGGAAACGCCGTTGCCGATGTAGATGTCCTCGATCTGCACCCCCTTGATGCCGACCCGCTGGGTCTCGTGCATGATCGCCTTGCGCGCCGAGAACAGGCCCTTGGAATCGCAGTAGCCGGCCGCGTCGGGCAGATTGCGGATGACGTCCTGTACGATCTCCTCCGGGGCATCGAAACCGAACGGCGCGAGGTTGCCGATGTTCAGCTTGATGATGCGGTTGCCCTCTTCCTCAAGCTGCTTGGCGCGGGCCATCACCGGACCACGGATGTCATAGCAGACATTGGCGAGCTTGACGGATTTCTTCAGCGGACGCATGTTCGACTTTCGCTTGCCGGCACTCACGCGCGACCGCCCCATTGGAGAGAGAAAGAGGGAATACGCGGAAATCGGGACATGAGGGCGTGGCCGTGGTCTGCAAAGACCGTAATCTTACCCGACCGCCCATTTTCACGGCAAACTAAGGGGCATGAAGCTACATCTCTCCCAAACCGCCGGCATCCACCTGATTAGCGCCTATGGCGAGGGCTTCGTCGAGGTGGGCCACAGGCGGCTGGCCGGCAGCGTGGTCCTGTTGCCGGACCATATCCACGACTGGCAGGTCGCCGGCTTCGACGACCTCAAACCCGAGCACCTGAGTGCCTTGCTGGAATATCGCCCGGAACTGGTCCTCCTCGGCACCGGCAGCCGGCTACGCTTGCCATCGCCCGCCCTCTATGCGGGCCTGCTCGCGGAACGCATCGGGCTGGAGGCAATGGACCTGGGCGCGGCCTGCCGCACCTACAACCTCCTCGCCGGCGAGGGCCGTCGGGTCGCGGCGGCCTTGATCGTCTAGGCCGCCTTGGCCTGCACCGGCATGACCTCGCCGAAGCGGCGGATGGCGACAAACTCCCCGACATCCTTCTCCGGCATCCGGGTATCAGGCCGGTAAATCGCCAGCAAATAGGCAATGCCGTAATCCCGCGCCGAACGCAGCACCGGCAGGCTGTCGTCCGCCAGCAGGGTTCGCTTGGGATCGAATAGTTCCTCGGCTTGCAATCTGGCCCAAAAGCCGGGATTTTCCTTGGCCAGACCGAAGCTGTGCGCGCTATGGACGGCGTCGAAATGCACGTCCAAGCCGGTTTGCCGCATCTTGAGTTCGAGGCTCTTGTGGTGGGCATTGGTCACCAGCACCACGCGCTTGCCGGCCGACCGCGCCGCCCGCAGGAACTCCGGCACATCGGGATGCACGGCGATCAGGTGGGCCACTTCTTCCTTGAGCGCGACGATGTCGAGTTGGAACTGCTCGCTCCAATAGTCCACGCAATACCAGTCGAGGGTACCGAATTTCGCGTTGTAGCGGCGGAAGCACTCGGCATGCGCCTCCTCGTGCGGCAGGCCGTGCCGTTCGGCGTATTTTTCCGGCACATAGACCTGCCAGAAATGGTTGTCGTAATGCAGGTCGAGAAGGGTACCGTCCATATCGAGCAAGACGGTATCGATCCCGCCCCAATCGATCACAACAAGGCCTCTCTCGACATCCCTCTGCGGCGCAAGGTCTTGCGCAAGGTCTGCAGGGCCTCGAGCTGGATTTGGCGCACCCGCTCGCGGGTCACATTGAGCACGTCGGCCAACTCCTCCAGCGTGGATATATCCTGGTTGTTGAAACCGAAACGCCGCTCGATCACCCAGCGGTGTTTCTCCGGCAGCTCGGCCAGCCACTCATGGACATGGTGCTCGACCTGGGAATTCGCCAGCATTTCCTCCGGCATGATCGAATTCTCGTCCGCAATCGCCTCGCCGATGGACAGACCGGGATCGATATCGAGCGGCGCGTCCAAGGAAGCCACTCGGTCATTCAAGGCCAAGACCCGGCGCACGTCCTCGACCGGCTTGCTGGTCAGCGCGGCGATCTCCTCCGGCCCCGCCTCGGGACAGCCATGCATTTCCAAATGACGCCGGGCGCGCAGATAGACGTTGAGCTCCTTGATCACATGCACCGGCAGGCGGATGGTGCGCGATTGATTCATGATCGCGCGCTCGATGTTCTGGCGAATCCACCAGGTGGCATAGGTCGAAAAGCGGAAACCACGCTCGGGATCGAACTTCTCCAAGGCATGCATCAGCCCCAGATTGCCCTCTTCGACCAGATCGAGCAGGGTCAGGCCACGATTGAGGTAATGCTTGGCGATGTTGACGACCAAACGCAGGTTGCGTTCGATCAGGGTCTGCCGGGCTTCGAAGTCGCCGGCACGCATGCGCACCGCAAGCTCACGCTCCTGCTGGGCGGTCAACAGACCTTCGCGGCCGATCTCGTTGAGGTATATCTGGGTGACATCGCGCACTTCGTCCAGATCGAACTCGCTCTCCGCCCGCACCTGCTCGGGAGCAGCCTCATCGCCATTTTCGGGCTCCACTTCCATGTCAGGTTCGACATAGTCTTCTTCCTGCATGTGGCCTCCTACTCATCCGGTTTTTGATAGATAGAGCAGCGGGTCTACCGGTCGGCCTAAACGCCGAATCTCGAAATGCAACTTAACCCGTTCCGCATCACTATCTCCCACCTCGCCGATCTTTTGCCCCTGCGATACCACCTGCCCCTCGCTCACCAAGATACGCGACTGGTGAGCGTAGGCCGACAGGGCCGTCGAGCTGTGCCTAATGATGGTGAGTTTCCCATAGCCACGCAAGCCCACCCCCGTATACACCACAACCCCATTAGTAGTTGCCACAATGGGTTCGCCGATCACCCCGGCGATGTCGATCCCCTTGTTGCCGACGGACTCGTTGAAGCCCTCGAGCAATTTCCCGCGTAGCGGCCAAACCCAGCTCGTAGGCTCGGAATCCATATCTGGCGCGGGTTTCGATGCATTCTTATCGGCCTTGCGGCCCGCCTCCGGCGCGCTAGCCGCAACCTTGCCGACCCGGGGTGGCAGCACCCTAAGCCGTTCACCGGCGCGAATATGGTTGGGATCGCTCAGTTCGTTCCAGGCAGCCAGATCACGTACATCCAGGCCGAATTCATAAGCGATTTTGTGGAGGGTATCCCCGGGTTGGACGAGATAGTACTCGGCCGGCCGGCCCAGCTTGCCGATCTCGCGGATGGGCGCGAACAGCTTGGAAGAGATGCCGCAGCCAGCCAATAACATGGCCGTCAGCACGGCGAGGATAGCCAGCCGGCTCAACCGACTCCCGGCAGCAGCGGGACGAACTTGGCGGCCTCCAAGTCGCTTTCGACATACCCTTCCGGCCCGGCCTCCACCATCTTCAGCCGCTGGTTGTCGCCCGAGCCCACCGGCGCGACCAGGCGGCCGCCAGGCTTGAGTTGAGCGATCAGCTCCTCCGGGATGTAGGGCATGGCGGCCGCCACCACGATGGCATCGAAGGCCGCCGCCTCTTTGTAGCCCAGGGTACCGTCGGCGATCCTGATCTGCACATTGGCAATGCGTAATTCACGCAGGGTATTGCGCGCCTTGCCGACCAGGCCCGCGATACGCTCGATGCTGATGACCTTTTGCGCCAATTGGGCCAAGACCGCCGCTTGATAGCCGCAGCCGCCACCGATCTCCAATACCTTCTCCATGCGTTTGCCCTGGCAGGCCAATTCGCACGAGCGCGCCACGGTGTAGGGGCTGGAAATGGTCTGGCCGTGGCCGATCGGCAGCGGCGTGTCTTCATAGGCGCGTATCTGCAAGGCGTCTTCCAGAAAGACGTGCCGAGGCACCGCATTCATCGCCGCCAGCACCATCGGATCGTTGATGCCCTGCTCCTTCAGGCGCTCGACCATGCGCGCACGCGTGCGTTGCGAGGTCATGCCGATACCGGAGTGCGTCGCGTTCATGCCTGCATCCAGCCTTTCAACATGTCGATCTGGGCATAACGGGTCAGGTCGACCTGCAAGGGCGTTACCGAGATGCAGTTCTGGGCCACGGCATGGAAATCCGTGCCCGGCCCCGCATCCTGCGCCGGGCCGGCCGCGCCGACCCAATAGACCGTTTGGTTGCGCGGGTTGACCGCCTTCACGACCGGCTCGGCCTTGTGCCGCTTGCCCAGACGCGTGATCTCGACGCCACGAATCGCCTCCGGCTTCACATCCGGCACGTTCACGTTCAGCAGGGTCGGTTCCTTGATCGGATTGCCGGCAAAGCGCTTGACCAAATCGGCCACGAAGTCGGCGGCGGTTTGGAAATTCTCGCCACCGACATTGACTAGCGAGACGGCAATAGAGGGGATACCCAGCAGGAAACCTTCGGTGGCGGCTGCGACGGTGCCGGAATAGACGGTGTCGTCGCCCATATTGGCGCCATGATTGATGCCCGAAATCACCATGTCCGGCAGCTCCGGCAACAGGCCGGTGACCGCCAGATGCACGCAGTCGGTCGGCGTGCCGTTGACATGATAGAAGCCATTGGGCGTCTGCCGCACGATCAGCGGCCGATCCAAGGTCAGGGAATTGCTGGCCCCGCTGCGGTCGCGCTCGGGCGCGACGACGGTGACCTTGGCGAAGGAAGACAAGGCCGAGGCCAATTGGGCCAAGCCAGGTGCGAAATAGCCGTCGTCGTTACTGAGCAGAATTCGCATGGCTGTGGGTCTGAAAATAGGGGAATTTGTGGTCGGGGCGAGAAGATTCGAACTTCCGACCCCCTGCACCCCATGCAGGTGCGCTACCAGGCTGCGCTACGCCCCGAACGGCGCGGATTATAAGCCGGCGGCCATGCCAAAGCAATTCAAAAAACCATCATGAATTCAGTTTCGACCGAGCACGGCGAGAATTTCACCGAGCGCTTTTTTGATTTCGACTGTCTGCAATGGGCCGGAATGAATCATGGGCGTTGCCGCCACTACCGGCGATGCGGCGGCGGCCACCTCGGCCAATTCCTCGCTACTCAAGCGATTGCGCGCACCGCTGATGGTGAAGCCTTCTTCGTAGAGTAATTGGCGAATACGGCGGATCAGCATGACCTCGTGGTGCTGGTAGTAGCGGCGGTTGCCGCGCCGCTTCACCGGCTTGAGCTGGCTGAACTCCTGCTCCCAATAGCGCAGCACGTGCGGCTTGACCGCGCAGAGCTCGCTCACCTCACCGATGGTGAAGTAACGCTTCGATGGGATGGGTGGCAGATCACTCTGCGAGGGGTGTTCCGGCATGTGCCGTCTCGACCATGGCCTTCAGCTTTTGGCTGGAATGAAATGTCACTACGCGACGCGCGGTGATCGGCATCTCTTCGCCGGTCTTCGGATTGCGACCGGGACGTTGTGGCTTGTCGCGCAATTGGAAGTTACCGAAGCCAGACAGCTTGACGCTATCCCCGGTTTCCAGCGCGGTGCGCACCTCTTCGAAAAACGCTTCGACCATCTCCTTGGCCTCGCGCTTGTTCAATCCCACTTTTTCGAACAACAAATTGGCCAATTCGGCCTTGGTGAGCGTCGTCATTTTGTTAGAAGGCTCCATCAAGCGGCACGCAAGCTTGCGTTGAAGCGCTCGGCGAGGAACTGCATCATCCCCTCCACGGCCGCTTCGATCTCAACGTCTGTAAGCGTTTTCTCAGTATCTTGTAATAACATGCTGAAAGCAAGGCTTTTTTTGCCAGATTCCATGCCCTTGCCCTGATACACGTCGAACAATGCGATGTCCACCATCTTGGCCGGCAGATTGGCTCTAGCGGCCTGCAATATCTCGCCCACGGCGACATCGGCATCGGTCACCACGGCAATATCCCGACGCACCGCCGGGAACTTGGACAAGCCGGCATAACGCGGGGTCTTGCGCGCCGCCACGGCCGACCAAGCCAGCTCGAACAGGATGGGGGCACGAACGAAATCGTATTTCTGCACCAGACGAGGGTGCAGCGTGCCGAGCCAGCCGATGGCCTGGCCATCCAGGCTGATACGGGCGGTACGCCCCGGATGCAGCGCCGGATGCTCGGCCCGTTCGAATTGCACCGATAGCGGATGGAACAGGGCCTCGACATCGTTGCGGATATCGAAGAAATCCGCCTCGCGCTTGGCCTCACCCCACTGCTCGGGCCGGGCATGGCCGTAGACCAGGCCGGCCAAGCGTAAGGGCTGCGCCTCGGCAGTGGCCCCATCGAAGCAGCGCCCCAGCTCGAACAGACGCAGGCGCTCCTGGCCATGATTGAGATTGTGGCGCAGGGTCTGCACCAAGCCTGCCATCAGGCTACCGCGTAGGGTATCCATCTGGCTGGCGATGGGGTTCAGCAAGGCCACGGCCTGACCGCCCGCCCGGAAATCGGCATCCAACTCGGCCGCGATGAAGCTGTAGGTGATGATCTCTTGATAACCACGCACATTGAGCAGGCGCTTGGCCTCGGATGTAGCGCGCTCGGTTTCGCTGACCGGCAACAAACATGCCGCGCCCTGCGGCGCAACAGTGGGGATAGCCTCATAGCCATGGACCCGCGCGACCTCTTCGATCAAGTCGACCTCGCGCTCGATGTCGAAACGGAAGCCCGGCGGCGTCACCTGGAAGGTGTCGCCCTGCTCGGCAACTTGCATGCCCAGCCGGCCGAAGATAGCGGCCATCTCACCCGCATCCAAATCGATGCCGAGCAGGCGACAGGCGCGTTGCGGCCGGAAAGCCACCGGCTTGCGCCGAGGCGTTTCGCCTGCCGTCTCCACCAGGGGGCCGGCCTGGCCGCCACAAATATCCAGAATCAACTGGGTCGCCCGCTCCAGGGCATGACGCGGCAGGTCGATATCGACCCCGCGTTCGAAGCGATGGGAAGAATCGGTGCTAAGACCGTAGCGGCGGGCACGGCCGGCGATGGCCGCAGGCACGAAATGGGCCGACTCCAGAAAGATGTCGCGGGTGGCATCGGACACGGCGCTGGCCGCGCCGCCCATCACGCCGGCCAAGGCCAGTGGGCCACCGTCGTCGGCGATGACCAAGGTATCGGCCGCCAGTTCGATGGCCTGCTCATTGAGCAGCGCCAGCTTTTCGCCGGCCTGGCCCATGCGCACGCGGATGCCGCCCTTGAGCTTGGCCAGATCGAAGGCATGCATGGGCTGGCCCAACTCCAATAGCACATAGTTAGTCACGTCGACCACCGGGTGGATGCCACGCAGGCCGCTGCGCTCCAAGCGCTCCAGCATCCACGCCGGCGTCGCCGCCTGGGCATCGATGCCACGGATGACCCGGCCGCAATAACGCGGGCAGGCTTGGGGCTCATCCACGGTGACCGGGAAGCTATCGGCTATCGTCGTCGCCGCCGGCGAGCAATCGATGTGGTTCAATTGAGCACCAGTCAGCGCCGCCACCTCGCGCGCAATGCCGAGTATCGACAAGCAATCGCCACGATTGGGCGTCAATTTGAGCGTGAGCAGATGGTCGCCCAGCCGGCGATAGGCCCGGAAGTCTTCGCCCACCGGTGCATCGGCCGGCAATTCCAGAATACCTTCGGCCGCTTCGGTCAGCCCCAACTCCTTGGCCGAGCACAGCATGCCGAAGGATTCCACGCTGCGCACCTTGGCCTGCTTGATCTTGAACTCGCCCGGCAACTCGGCACCGACCAGGGCACACGCGGTCTTCAGGCCAGCCCGAGCATTGGGTGCGCCGCAGACAATCTGCAAGGGCTCGCCCTCGCCCACCTGGACCCGGCAGACCTGCAAGCGATCGGCATTGGGGTGTTTCTCGGCGCTAAGGATTTCGGCCACCACCACCTTGTCGAAGGCGGGCGCCGCCGGCTCGACGGCCTCGACCTCGAGGCCGGCCATGGTCACCAGGTGTTCCAGTTGTGCGCTATCGAGGTCGGGGTTGACCAGGCTACGCAGCCAATTTTCGGAAAATTTCATCTTGCCTGTCCCGTGCGCTCAAGCGAACTGCTTGAGGGTATAAATGTCGTTTTGGCTACGGCCGCCGCTATGCGGCTTAACGCTGGCTACGCCAGCATTTACCCTAAAGGGCACAAGAGCCTTCGCCGAAATGATGTCCGCGCTCATCTCAAGCGAATTGTTTGAGGAAGCGGACATCATTTTCAAAGAACAACCGCAAATCGTCGACGCCATAACGCAGCATGGCCAGGCGCTCGACGCCGAGGCCGAAGGCGAAGCCCTGGTAGCGTTCTGGGTCGACACCGACATGGGCGAACACATTGGGATGGACCATGCCGCAGCCGCCGATCTCCAACCAACCATCGCCCCAGCTCATGTCCATCTCGGCCGAGGGCTCGGTGAACGGGAAGAACGAGGGGCGGAAACGCACGCGCAGGTCGTCGCGCTCGAAGAAGCGCTGCAGGAAGTCCTGGATCACGCCCTTGAGGTTGGCGAAGCTCGCCTGCTCGTCCACCCACAGGCCTTCGACCTGATGAAACATAGGCGAATGCGTGGCGTCGGAATCGACGCGGAAGACCCGGCCGGGCGCGATGATGCGAATCGGCGGCTGATGGTCTTGCATGTAGTGCACCTGCACCGGCGAGGTATGGGTGCGCAGCAACTGGCCGCCCTGCACGTAGAAGGTGTCGTGCATGGCCCGGGCCGGATGGTCCTCGGGGATGTTCAGCGCGGTGAAATTGTAAAAATCGGTCTCGACCTCGGGGCCGTCGGCCACTTCAAAACCAATTGAGGCGAATAGCTGCTCGATGCGCGCCAGGGTGCGGGTCACCGGATGCAGACCGCCCACGGCCTCGCCCCGGCCCGGCAGAGTCACATCGAGCGACTCTTCCTTGAGCTGGTGCTCCAATTGCGCCACCTGGATGGCCTCGCGCCGCGCCTTGAGCAAGGCCTCGACCTGGTCCTTGACCTGGTTGATCCGAGCGCCGGCAGCCTTGCGCTCCTCCGGCGCCAGGGCACCCAGGCCCTTCATCTGCTCGGTGACCAGGCCGCTCTTGCCCAAAAACCGGGCCTTGGCCTGATCCAGGGCGGGCAGGCTATCGACTGCGACGAAGGCGGCCTGCGCCTCGCCAAGAATCTCGTCCAGCGTACTCATATCGGGCTCTACAAAGTAAAAGGGAGGCCTGGTGAGAGGCCTCCCTTCGTTCGGGCTAGGGGTCCTGCTTAGGCCCCCAGGCTGGCCTTGGCCTGCTCAACCACCTTGGCGAATGCCGGCTGATCGAACACGGCCATGTCGGCCAGAACCTTGCGGTCGATGTCGATCGAGGCCTTCTTCAGGCCGCTCATGAACTGGCTGTAGTTCATTTCGATACCCATCTCGCGCACCGCCGCGTTGATACGGGCGATCCACAGGGCACGGAATTGACGCTTGCGCTGACGACGGTCACGGTAGGCATACTGGCCCGCCTTCATCACCGCTTCTTTGGCGACGCGGAAGACGTTACCACGACGGCCACGGTAGCCTTTGGCCGCGTCCATCACCTTCTTGTGATGGGCGCGGGCGACTGTTCCACGTTTAACTCGAGGCATGGTTCAACTCCTTATGCGTAGGGCAGCATGGCGCGAATATGGCCGACGTCCACGGCGGCAACGGCCCCCATGCCACGCAGGTTACGCTTGCGCTTGGTGCTTTTCTTGGTGAGGATGTGGCGCAGATAAGCATGACTGCGCTTGACGCTGCCACTGCCACGCACGCGGAAGCGCTTTTTCGCCCCGCTCTTGGTCTTCATCTTGGGCATGTGAATGCTCCTAACTCTTGTATGCCTGCAGGTGACCCCCAGCTGCGGGGATGCTTGACCGACCTGTCGGCACTTGTTCGATGCGGATATTAACGAGGCCCGCATCCCGCCTCATGAAACCTGGATTCCCGCCTGCGCGGGAATGACTCGGCTAACGCCCAGTCACTTTTTCTTCTTCGGCGACAGCACCATCACCATCTGCCGGCCTTCCAGCTTGGGAAACTGCTCTACCGTTCCCAACTCTGCCAGATCGGTCTCGATCCGTTTCAACTGCGCCACACCGAACTCCTGGTGGGCCATTTCAC
The DNA here is from genome assembly GCA_016234655.1 of Betaproteobacteria bacterium. GTDB lineage: Bacteria > Pseudomonadota > Gammaproteobacteria > Burkholderiales > Thiobacillaceae > Sulfuritortus. Next base: position 21,546 of record JACRAU010000001.1, on the reverse strand, counting down.
GACCGCGGAAGCGCAAGGTCACCTTCACCTTGTCGCCCTCCTCCAGAAAGCGCGTCATATTGCGCAGCTTGATCTGATAGTCGTTCTCGTCGGTGCCTGGCCGGAATTTGACTTCCTTGACCTGTATCTGCTTCTGCTTGAGCCTGGCTTCGTGCTGCTTCTTCTGTTCCTGGTATTTGAATTTGCCGTAATCCATGATTCGGCAAACCGGAGGCGCCGCCGTGGGGGCAATCTCCACCAAGTCCAGCTCGGCATCTTCCGCCTTGAGCATCGCTTCTCTCAGACTTACGACGCCGAGTTGCTCGCCGTCGCTCCCGATCAAGCGAATCTCGGGTGCATCGATCTCACCGTTGATTCGCGGGTCTTTTTCCTGTGCTATCGCCAAGCTCCTAAAAATTGACTAAATGCTAAGGGCGCCCAATCAGGCGCCCTTCAGCTCCTGCCGCAGTCGGGTGGCCAGCTCGTCCAGGCCCATCTGGCCCAGGTCTTCGCCGCCGCGGACGCGTACAGCCACTTTGCCCTCCGCCCGTTCCTTGTCGCCGACAACCAACTGATAAGGGACGCGCTGCATGGAGTGCTCGCGGATTTTATAGGTAATCTTCTCGTTTCTCAAGTCCGAAATGACCCTGAATCCTTGTTTTTTAAGGGCTTCTTTCACCTCGTCGGCATATTCGGCCTGGCCGTCGGTGATATTCAGCACCACCGCCTGCACCGGCGCCAGCCAGAGCGGGAAGTTGCCGGCATAGTGCTCGATCAGGATGCCGATGAAGCGCTCCATGGAGCCGACGATGGCCCGATGCAGCATGACCGGGGGCTTGCGCGAGTTGTCCTCGGCCACGTATTCGGCGTTAAGGCGCACCGGCAGGTTGAAGTCGAGTTGGATGGTGCCGCACTGCCAAAGTCGGCCCAGACTGTCCTTCAAGGTGAACTCGATCTTGGGGCCGTAGAAGGCACCCTCGCCCGGCTGTAGGTCGTAGGCCAGGCCATTTTGTTGCAGCGCGGCGGCCAGGGCGGCCTCGGCCTTGTCCCAAGTCTCGTCGCTGCCGACCCGCTTCGCCGGCCGGGTCGACAACTTGACCAGCACGTCGTGGAAGCCGAAATCGGCATAGACCGATTGCAACATCTTGATGAAATCCGACACCTCGGCCTGCACCTGCTCTTCGGTGCAGAAGATATGGGCATCGTCCTGGACGAAGGCGCGCACCCGCATCAGGCCATGCAGCGAACCGGACGGCTCGTTGCGGTGGCAGGAGCCGAACTCGGCCAGACGCAAGGGCAGATCGCGGTAGGAATGCAGGCCGTGGTTGAATATCTGCACATGGCCCGGGCAGTTCATCGGCTTCACCGCGTAATCGCGGTTCTCCGAGGCCGTGGTGAACATATTCTCGCGGTAGTTCTCCCAGTGGCCCGACTTCTCCCACATGGTGCGATCCATCACGGTCGGGGTCTTCACCTCTTGATATCCGTAGTCGTGGAACTTGTCGCGCATGTACTGCTCGATCTGCTGCCAGATCACCCAGCCGTGCGGGTGCCAGAACACCATGCCCGGCGCCTCGTCCTGCATGTGGAACAGGTCGAGCTGCTTGCCCAGGCGGCGGTGATCGCGCTTCTCCGCCTCTTCCAGGCGATGCAGATAGGCGTCGAGGTCTTCCTTCTTGGCCCAGGCGGTGCCGTAGATGCGCTGGAGCATCTCGTTCTTGGAGTCGCCGCGCCAATAGGCCCCGGCCACCTTCATCAACTTGAACACCTTGAGCTTGGCCGTAGACGGCACGTGCGGGCCGCGGCAGAGGTCGATGAAGTCGCCCTCGCGGTAGAGCGAGATGGCCTGGCCGGCCGGGATGCTGGCGATGATCTCGGCCTTGTAGTGTTCGCCGATGGACTTGAAGAACTCGACCGCCTGGTCCCGGCCCCACTCCTCGCGGCTGACCGGGATGTCCTGCTTGGCCAGCTCGGCCATGCGTTTTTCGATGGCGGCCAGGTCTTCCGGGGTGAACGGGCGCTTGTAGGCGAAATCGTAGTAGAAGCCGTCTTCGATCACCGGGCCGATGGTGACCTGGGCCTCGGGGAACAGCGCCTTCACCGCATAGGCCAAGAGGTGGGCCATGGAATGGCGGATCAGGTCCAGGCCGTCGGCGTCTTTGTCGGTGACGATGGCCAGATCGGCATCGCTATCGATGCGGTAGGAGGTATCGACCAACTGGCCGTTGACCTTGCCGGCCAGGGCGGCCCGGGCCAGGCCGGCGCCGATGCCGGCCGCCACCTGGGCCACGGTCACCGGCTCATCGAAGCTGCGCTCGGAGCCATCGGGAAGACGGATAACAGGCATCGTTCGCTACCATCAAAAAAGAAAAGCCAGAACGGGTCTGGCTTTCTTAAGAACCTGTCCGAGACAGGTTCTTTTGTTGGTAGGCGCGATTGGACTCGAACCAACGACCCCCACCATGTCAAGGTGATGCTCTAACCAGCTGAGCTACGCGCCTAAAGAGGTCGGCATTGTATACGCCCGCTCGGCCGGGAGCAATCTCCATTTGAACGAATTGTGCCAAGCCCGGCCTTGCCGCCGGCTTCGAGCCGGCGTTTAATCCCCCCACGCCATTGCCAAGGGAATGAACCATGCTGGAAAAAAACCAAGATGCGCCCGGCTTTCGCTGCACCGACCAGGACGGGCAAACGGTCGACTTGGCCGAGTTCAAAGGCAGGAAGCATGTAGTCCTGTATTTCTATCCGAAAGACGACACGCCCGGTTGCACCATCGAGGCTAACCAGTTCACCGCCCTGATCGAAGAATTCGACCGACTCGACGCCGTCATCCTCGGCGTCAGCAAGGATTCCTGCGACAGCCACCGGGCCTTCATCGGCAAGTTCGGGCTCAAGGTGCGCTTGCTGGCCGACACCACGGGCGAACTGTGCGAGCGCTACGGCGTCTGGCAGGAGAAGGAAAAGAACGGCGAGAAGCGGATGGGCATCGTCCGTTCCACCTTCATCGTCGACAAGCGGGGCCGACTAGCCGATGCCGAGTACAACGTCACCGCCGACGGCCATGCCCAGTCTGTACTGGAAAAAATCAAGGCGTTATAGTCATGCAAGCAAGCAGGAACGTATGGGTATCGACACACAAGCGATACGTGGCCGGGTTTCGATAATCACAAACGACATGCCGGAAATACCGGCACAAGGAGACAAAATGGATTCAACCCAAGCCATCGACAGCCCCGTGGACGCCGAGGAATCGATCGAACCGGAAAGCCAGGCGTTTCTCGCCAAGGCCGACGAGGCCGACTGGCTAAGGCTGTTCGAGCATTGCGTGTCCATCCCCTTCCGGGCCGGCGATGAAATCATCCGCCAGGGCGACGGCGGCCAATCCCTCTTCATCGTCGCCGAAGGGGAGCTCGAATCCATCATCCTGAACGAGGACGAGCCGCATACCGTGCAGCTCGCCCTGATGCCCGCCCAGTCCGTGTTCGGCGAGCAGGCCTTCTTCGACGGCCAACCTCGCTCCGCCACCATCAGGGCGCGCACGGATGGCCAATTGCTGGAACTCACCATGGAACGCTTCGAGAAGCTCGGCGTCCTGCATCCGCGCCTGGCGCGCATGGTACTGTTCGACCTCGGCCGCATCATCTCGCTACGCCTGCGCGCCACCACCAAGGTATTCGTCGAGACCTATCGGCAGTAGGCTCTATGCCATGGCTTGCCGACGCAAGGCAGCGCGCCGGCCGCGCTCCACGTCCACGCCCCACAACAGTGCCAAACCCAGCAAAAAAAACACCCCCAGGCCAAGCATGGCCGGCCGATGCTGGCCGCCGCTGAACCAAACCGCCGCGCCATAGGTGACCGGACCGAGAATCGAGGACAACTTCACCGCCAAGCCCCAAAGACCGAAGAACTCGGCGCGATACGCGGCCGGGCTGAGGTAACCGACAAAGGCACGGCCGGCCGACTGCGAGGCCCCTAGGCACAGACCAGCCACATTGGCCGCCAGCCAAAAACGCCCCGGCTCGGTGGCGGTATAGGCCAGGGCCACCATGAGCAGCCAGCCCAGCAAGGTCAAGCCAATGGCCCGCTTGTGGCCGATGCGATCCTGCACGTAACCGAAGGCCAGCGCGCCGATGGCCGCCGTGACATTGACCACCAGGATGAGCTGGATGGTCTGCTGGGTATCGAAGTGCATGGCCTGCTGGGCATAGATCGCCGCCAGCGCGATCACCGCCTGGATGCCGGCCTGGTAGAACACGATGCAGACCAGGAAGCGGAACAGGTCGCGATACCGCCGGGCATGGCGAAAGCTCTCCGCCACTTGGCGAAAGGCATCGCGCGCGCAGCCGGCAGCCAAGGATCGAGGCATTGCCCGCTCCTTCAAGAACAAGAAAGTCGGCAAGGCACACAAGGCGAACAGGCCGGCGGTAATAAACATCACGCCCGGGACGAAATCCTGGGCGCTGCCGCCGGCCGCCTGCACCTGGCCGACATAGGCCAGGGCAATAGCCAACACCAACAAGCCACCGAAATAACCCACGCCCCAACCCCAGCCTGAAACCCGGCCCATGGCCCGGCCGCGCGCCAGCTCTGGCAGGAAGGCGGCGATCAGGTTCTCGCCGGTGCCGAAGAAGAAGTTGGACAGCGCGATCAGCGCCATGGCGAAGGCCACCTCGCCCGGCGCCGGCCAGGCCAAGAGGGCGGTGCCGACGACGCAACCGACGGTGGACAGCAAGAGCAGCTTTTTTTTGGCACCGTGCCGGTCGGCATAGGCGCCGAGCAAGGGGCCGGTCGCCATGATCGCGGCATAGGATACGGCCAGCGCTGCGCTCCAGGCGAAGCTGGCCCAGGCCGCGTTGCCGGCGATCACGGCGACGAAGAAGGCGTTGTAGACCGCGGTGACCACCACCGTGGTGTAGCCGGAGTTGGCGAAGTCGTACATGGCCCAGGCCCAGACCTCGTAGGGCCTCACCCCAGGATTCAAGCTTCCGGCTTTCCCATTTCGTACGGCCATATCGCTCCGACTCCGACTGGATTGACGCAATTTGTGACCGCCAAACCTTAACACTTGGCTAGAATGAAGCGAATGTTAAAGGCACGAGATGGATAAAGAGCAGTTCCCCTTCATTTCCGTCGATCAACTTGTGGCTGGGCTCTATATCCACCTCGATCTGGGCTGGATGGATCACCCCTTCACGTTCAATCACTTCAAGATACGCACCGAAGAGCAGATCGCCACCCTGCGCGCGCTCGGCCTAAAACAGATTCGTTACGACCCAGCCAAGAGTGACATCAAGCCCCTAGCGGCACAGGCCAAGACGTCACCGCCGCCGACCGATACAGCGCCATCCTTAACCGAAGCCGCTTCGGCTGCAAACCCAGCCATCAAGGCCAAGCTGGAGCGTATGGAGCGAATCAAGCAACAACGGCAAGCCATTCATGCTTGTGAGAAGACATTCCTATCCGCAGCGAATACCGTCAAGGGCATAAGCAAGAACATCTTCTCCCGGCCGGAGCAAACGATTCAGGCCGCCGAGAGCATGATCAAGCAAATGGTCGACTCCCTGCTCATCGACCAAGACATCGCCATCCATTTGATGAACGACAAGATCGCCGGCGAAGAGATATACCTACACGCCTTGAACATCTCCGTCCTGTCCATGATCCTTGGCAAGGAAATGGGGCTGGACCCGGAGCTGATCAAGGCCCTCGGCATCGGGGCGATTTTTCACGACATCGGCAAGATCGACATTCCCGACAAGGTTCTGCTGAAAACGCAGGCGCTGACCAAGGCGGAAGAAGATTTCCTGCGCCAGCATGTGCCATACGGCTTGGACATCGGAAAACGCGTCAAACTGGACAAAGAGACGATGCTAATCATTGCCCAGCACCACGAAATGACGGACGGCAGCGGCTATCCAAACGGCCTGAAAGGTGAACAAATCAGCATACCGGCCCGCATCATCGGCCTTGTCAATGTTTACGATAATTTATGCAACCCGGTGAATATCTCGGCAGCCATCACGCCCCATGAGGCCCTGTCGCTGATGTTCTCCAAGCAGCGAAACAAATTCGATGCCAACGCCTTGAAGATCATGGTCCACAGTCTGGGCGTTTACCCACCGGGTACCGTGGTTACCCTTTCGAACGATGCCATCGGCATGGTCATGAGCGTCAATTCATCCAAACCGCTCAAGCCATCGGTGCTCATCTACGACCCGGATGTCCCCAAGGACGAGGCCATCATCGTCGACCTCGAGGCCGAACAAGACATCAACATCAGCAAGGCCCTTCGCCCGAGCCTGCTGCCAAGACCCGTCTATGAATACCTAAGTCCGCGCAAACGCGTGACCTACTACTTCGACGAATCCACGAAAAAGGCCGGCAAACCATGACCCAGCCATCGTTTGCCGAGTTATTGCTCGCCGCCAGCCATGAATTCCTGATCGTCGTCGACCCGGTATCGCTCAATATCGTCGCGACCAACCCCCACGCCGACAAGGTATTGGCTCGGCCCAATGAAACCTTGGTCGGCAAGACCATTACCGAACTCGAATGCGGCTTACAGGATGTCTTTTACTGGAGCGGCGTCAGCCTTGGCCAACTCGACGAACTGCACAATGCCGAGGGGCTCTACGCCCTGCCCGATGGCGACACGCTGCCCGTCGAACGATCCATTCACGCCATTCGGATGGACGGCAAGGATTGGATCCTGATCCAGGCCAGGGATAGCCGGCCCGATATCGAAGTGACGGATCGACTGGAACATGCCACCTCCCTCCTCCGCGCCACGTTAGAATCCACGGCGGAAGGCATTTTGGTCACCAACCTGGATGGGCACATCGTCAACTTCAATCATCGATTCGCCCAGATTTGGGACATTCCCCAATTCGTACTGAATCGTGGCCGTGACTGGGCCGTCTTTCGAAGTACGCTCGGCAAACTTGCCGATTCCCATGCCGGCAGGCTCCGCCTGCGTGAATTGGTAACCTCACGCGACGGCGAAACCTTCGACACCTTTGCATTGCATGACGATCGCTCCATCGAGTGCCGTTCGCGCCCCCAGTTGCTGAAAGACCAGGTTCTCGGCCGGGTGTTCAGCTTCACCGACGTGACCGAACGGATGCGCCACGAACGCGACCTTGCCAATGCCCGCGATGCCGCGCAGGCCGCGTCACGGGCCAAGACCGAGTTCCTGTCTCATATGAGCCATGAACTACGCACCCCACTCAATGCCATCATCGGTTTTTCCCAACTCCTGGCGGAGGACGTGCCGGCAAGCGAGCTCGAAAGCGTCAAGGCCATCGAAAAGGCTGGCGGCCACCTCCTGAGCCTGATCAACGAATTGCTGGACATGGCCAAGGCCGAGGCAGGCCGGCTCGACGTAACCATGGAAATCGTCGAACTGAACAGCCTCTGCCGGGACTGCGTGACGATGGTGCAACCGCTCGCCTCCCGCCACCATGTCCAGCTATCCGGCCTCCCCACCGACGACAAGGTCTATGTGCATGCCGACCCGATGCGCTTGAAGCAGATGCTGATCAATCTGCTATCGAACGCCATCAAATACAACAATGAGAACGGCCAAGCATCGTTGGAACTGGATATGGACAAGGGTCGAGTGCGCCTCGTTGTCGTCGACACCGGCATCGGCATTAGCGAAGCCGACCAGAAACAGCTGTTCCAAACCTTCAGCCGCGTCGGCAGCAAACAAAGAAAAGTGGAGGGCACCGGCATCGGTTTGGCCTTCACCCGCCAGTTGGCGCAATTGATGGATGGCGATGTGGGATTCAGTAGCACCCCCAATGTAGGCAGCCGTTTCTGGATCGATCTGCAAGGAGCGGACACCCCCGACTCGGTTAGCGCCGCAACCGCTAACGAGCAAAGCAATATTATCCGCCTATGCAGCGCCAGCAAACGCGTCCTCTACATAGAGGACGATACGATGAGCCGGGCCTTGCTCCAGCGCATCCTCATCAATCACCCGGAAATCGAGTTCGCCATGGCCGAGTCCGGGGCCGCAGGGCTAACCTTGGCACGCGAAATGCAGCCCGACCTCATCTTATGCGACATGAACCTGGGTGACATGAGCGGTTACGAAATCCTGTGCGATTTGCGCGATAACCCCGTCACGGCCAACACCCCGATCTTCGCCGTGAGTGGCGACGCCGGCCCGGACGACATTGCCACCGCCCTGGGCGCCGGTTTCTCCCGATATCTGGTCAAACCCGTGCAGATACCCGCCCTACTGACCGCCATCAAAGACATTCTCGACGAAACCTAGCCCGGTTTTTGTGCTGCCCCCGGGCTGCGGGTAAAATTCGGCAATTCTTCTACAAGCCCGGCCCATGACCCGCCAGATCCTCGTCACCTCCGCCCTGCCCTATGCCAACGGCAGCATCCACCTCGGCCACCTGGTCGAATACATCCAGACCGATATCTGGGTGCGCTTCCAGAAGATGTTGCCCAAGGAAAAAGTTGCCGAATGCTGGTATGTCTGCGCCGACGACACCCACGGCACGCCGATCATGCTGCGCGCCGAAAAGGAAGGCATCAGCCCCGAGCAGTTGATCGACCGGGTCTGGCACGAGCACAAGCGCGACTTCGACGGCTTCCACATCGGTTTCGACAACTACTACTCGACCAACTCGCCGGAGAACCGCGAGTTCTCCAGCCAGATCTACCTCAAGCTGCACGAGGCCGGCCTGATCGAACAGCGCACCATCGAGCAGTTCTACGACCCGGACAAGGCCATGTTCCTGCCCGACCGCTTCATCAAGGGCACCTGCCCCAAGTGCAAAGCTTCGGACCAGTACGGCGACTCCTGCGAGGCCTGCGGCGCCACCTATGCGCCGACCGACCTCATCGACCCCTACTCCGCCGTGTCCGGTGCCAAGCCGGTGCGCAAGGAATCCGAGCACTACTTCTTCGCCCTGGGCAAGTGCGAAGCCTTTTTGAAAGATTGGACCCGCAGCGGTACCCTACAGGCCGAGGCCGCCAACAAGATGGACGAGTGGTTCACCGCCGGCCTGTCCGACTGGGACATCTCGCGCGACGCGCCCTACTTCGGCTTCGAAATTCCTGGCGCGCCCGGCAAGTATTTCTATGTCTGGCTCGACGCCCCGGTCGGCTACATGGCCAGCTTCAAGAAGCTCTGCGTGGACCGCGGCCTCGACTTCGACGCCTTCTGGGGCAAGGACTCCAAGGCCGAGCTCTACCACTTCATCGGCAAGGACATCCTCTACTTCCACGCCCTGTTCTGGCCGGCCATGCTGGAATTTTCCGGCCAGCGCACGCCGAGCGGCGTGTTCGCCCACGGCTTCCTCACCGTCAACGGCCAGAAGATGTCCAAGTCGCGCGGCACCTTCATCACCGCCGAGAGCTACCTGAATCACCTCAACCCCGAGTGGCTGCGCTATTACTACGCGGCCAAGCTGAACGGCAGCATGGAGGACATCGACCTCAACCTGGAGGATTTCAGTGCCCGGGTAAACTCGGACCTGGTCGGCAAGTTCATCAACATCGCCAGCCGCTCGGCCGGCTTCATCGCCAAGCGCTTCGGCGGCAAGCTGGGCCAGGTACCGGCCGGCCAGGAATTGCTGGCCCGGATGCAGCAGGCCGCCGGCAGCATCGCCGAGCTGTACGAAGCGCGCGAGTACGGCCGGGCGCTACGCGAAGTGATGGCCCTGGCCGATCTGGCCAACCAATATGTCGACAGCAACAAGCCCTGGGAGATCGCCAAGCAGGAAGGCCGCGAGGCCGAGCTGCACGAGGTCTGCACGGTGGCGCTCAACGCCTTCCGCCTGCTTACGCTTTACCTCAAGCCGGTGCTGCCCAAGCTGGCCGAGAACGTCGAGGCCTTCCTCAACATCGCGCCGCTCGCCTGGGCCGATGCCGACGGCCTGCTCAATGGCCATGCCATCAACGAGTACAAGCATCTGATGACCCGCATCGACCCCAAGCAGCTCGAGGCCATGATCGAAGACAACAAGCAGACCCTGCTCCCCTCCCCCGCAAGCGGGGGAGTACCCGTCCCGGGCATGAAGGGTAGGGGAGAGGGAGAGCATTCGCAAGCTCGTCACGCCCAGCATCAACAACAGGCAGCGACTCCCTCTCCCCAAACCCCTCCCCCGCTTGCGGGGGAGGGGCTGATCTCCATCGAAGACTTCAGCAAGGTCGATCTGCGCATCGCCAAGATCGTCAATGCCGAACAGGTCGAGGGCGCGGAGAAGCTGCTCAAACTGACGCTCGACATCGGCAGCGCCACCCGCACGGTGTTCGCCGGCATCAAATCGGCCTACCAGCCGGAAGAGCTGATCGGCCGGCTGACGGTGATGGTGGCCAACCTCGCGCCGCGCAAGATGAAGTTCGGCCTGTCCGAGGGTATGGTGCTGGCCGGCTCGGACGAGCGCGGCGGCCCCTTCCTGCTGTCGCCGGACAGCGGCGCGCTACCGGGAATGCGGGTCAAATAGAGGCTTACGCCGTTTGGAAGTTTTCTTGCAGATAAGCAAAGAACCGGTCGACGGGCAGCGGTTTGCTGAAATAGTAACCTTGCACCTCGTGGCAACCGTGCGCCTTCAAATAGGCCAGCTGTTCTTCCGTCTCGACCCCCTCGGCCATAACGTTGACCTGTAGGCTCCCCGCCATGGCGATCACCGCGCGCACGATGGCCTCACCGCTGGCGTTGCTGGTGATGTCGGTCACGAAGGAGCGGTCGATCTTGATCAAATCGACCGGCAACTGCTTGAGGTAGCTCAGCGAAGAGAAGCCGGTGCCGAAGTCGTCGATCACCATCTGCACGCCCAGATGGTCGAGCTGCTGCCACACGGCGAGGGCGCTTTCGGCATTCTCCATCAAGGTGCCCTCGGTCAATTCCATCTCCAAGGCATCGGGCGGCAAGCCGGTTTCGGCCAAGATCAGGCGAATCTTGTCCACCAGCGCGGGGTCGCGAAATTGCGAGGCGGAAAAGTTCACGCCGACCCGAACGCCGTCGAAGCCCCGGTCACGCCAGACCTTGGCGTCCCTGCATGCCGTGTGCAGGACGAACTCGCCGATACGGCCGATCAAGCCGGATTGCTCGGCCACCGGGATGAACTTGTCCGGCCCGATCGGCTTGCCTTCGGGGTGGCGCCAACGCACCAAGGCCTCGGCGCCGACCACGTCCCCTCGCGCCACATCGACGCGCGGCTGGTAGCAGACATACAGCTCGCCGTGATCCAGGGCATGGCGCAGGCCTTGCTCGATCTCCAGGCGCTCGACCAGGGAGGCATTCATCTGCTTGGAATAGTAGCGATAGGTATTCCGGCCGATCCCTTTGGCGTTGTACATGGCGATATCCGCATTGCGCACCAAGGTACGCTCGTCCTCGCCGTCCTGGGGGAACAGGCTGATACCGATGCTGCACTCGATGTGGAACTCCTGCTCGCCGATCCAACACGGCTTGGAAAATGCATCGCGAATCGCCATGCATACCGGCAGGCAATCCTCGGTACGATTCAGCCCCTTCAGGATCGCCATGAACTCATCGCCGCCCATGCGCCCCACCACGTCGCTCCGGCGCATGCATTGCGACAGCCTGTTCGCCACCACCCTGAGCAGTTGATCCCCGATGTCGTGGCCCAAGGTGTCGTTGACATCCTTGAAGCGATCCAGGTCCAAGAACAAGACGGCGACCTTGCTGTGATTGATTCGCGCCTCGCCCATGGCCTGGCTTAGGCTTTCATGCAAGGAAATCCTGTTGGGCAGTTGCGTCAGCGGGTCGTGCCCGGCCTGATATTGCAAGCGCTGTTCGAATTCGCTACGTTCGGTCACGTCCTGGCAGACGATGGCCGCGCCCACGGTATGGCCCTTTTCATCCCGCAAGGCCGATAGCGATATCTCGGTGACGAAATCCTTGTCGCGAGATGCCATCAGGCACTTGCCTTCCAGGTAGGCCTGGCTTATCTCGCCCTTGAGCAAGCGCGCCAACTCCGCCTTCAAGAGATCGGATTGGTCGACATCGCGCAGGTGCAGCACTTCCGGCAATGGTTTGCCCAAGGCCTCCCTGTTGTGCCAGCCGGTCATCCGCTCCCCCATCGGGTTGAGAAACTCGACCCGCCCCACCCGATCCACCGTCAACACGGCATCGCCGATGGCATGCAAGGTGGTGCGCAAACGCTCCTTTTCCCGATAAAGCTGCCGTTCGCTTTCGTGCATCTGGATGTAGGGCGCCTGTACCGCCTCGATGAAGACCGCCCGATAGATCAGCAAATACGCCACCACCTTGTAGATATGGCCCAGCAGGTTGAAGGCATCGGTCACCTCGGAATATAAGGTGAAGCACAATTCCGACAGCGCGATCACCACGACGGCGGCGAGCAGGCTCGGCAAATGCAAGCGATACCTGAGTTTGCCCAGGCCATAGATGCCGATGGCCGTCGCCACGCTCAGGCCGGCCAGCACATACTCCGCATTGACCTTGAATTGCGTCAGCCCCCGGCCTGTAACGAAGGTATGGGGAAACCAATCGTCGCGATACAGACCCAGCCAATAAGCCAGCCCAACCCAGGCCAGGCTGGTACCCAACACGACAAACCGCATCCAGGGATAGCGTAGCGGCCGCCATGGCGCCAACACCGCCACCAGCAAGGTCACGGCGGCGGTGTATCGCGCCAGCAGCCAGAAATTGATCGCCTTCTCGGTGCCGGCCTCGGTCACGAACTCGGGCATGCCCTTGTAGGACATGGCATGGGCGAAATCGAGCAGTGCGACGGCGAGAAAGCCGCAACTCAGGATAAGCAGGTTGCGCGGCCGGACGGGATCATGCGCATGCCAGCCGATGCCGAACACCAAGGCCGCCACCGCGATGGCGATGACCTCCAGAAAGCTGTGCAAGGGCAAATAGGCGGCCAGGCCCTGGAAGGCGTGGGCCTGCTCGGGCGGGTAACGCCAGACGAGCAAAAACAACGCGGCCAGACCCAATACCAAACCCAACAACCAAGGATGCCGCGCCCGATAGGCGTGCCATCCCATATCCAGTCTGGATTGAGCCAGGCCCGACGGCCCGGATGCCGTTTGATCCGCGCTGAAATTCATACCCGCATGGCCATCCCTGTTGTGCGATACGCTAGCCTAGCCGAATAGGCTATTCGTATCAGCTGCTTTTTCTACTTATAAACTTATCCGCTGTAAGCGGCACGATCTTCGCTGGCACGGCCACCTGTCGCCTCAAGCGTAAATATCCGTCGTCGCCGGCGAAGCGGAAGTAGCACCATGCGTATAGGCCGCGATGGCCTTCTGGCTATACCGGTCCGCTGCCTGCCGGGCCGTCTGGCCGGCTTGTTGAAGAGGGTCCGCCGCCCCGGATTCTTGCCGTTTCTGTCGATTCAGCTCGGCGCGTGCCTGCGATTCCAGTTGCCCGGCCGCCGCCGCGACGGCCCGGTCTTGCGAGGACGGATCGGCCGGGGCCAGGGCCGCAGCCCGTATCCTTTGCGCCTTGGCGATGGTCTGCTCGGGCGTCGAGGCCGCCGAAACATCGATCTGCACCTCGCCGCCGACCGCATACTGCCGGCCGTCCGGCCCACGCACATACTGGAAACTGGCGCCGCCGGTCGCCAGACCGGCCGCCGCGCTCAAATGCGCCCGTTCATGCGCCCGCACCTTCTGGTCGACCTGCTTGAGGCGTTGCGCCTCGCGCTGCTGGTCGGCCTGGGCGGAGTTGTCCTGCCCGGCCCGCCTGAGCGCAACCGAGAAATAATCCACCGAACCCGTACCGACCGCCCCTATTCGCATGCGTTCGACCTCGTTGCCGCCAAGGCAATTATAGTCAGGCTACCCGCCCCTGCCTTTACATTTACCGGCGCGGTCAATATCCTGGCCGTCTTTTCTGGACGCTGTCCAAGTCATGCCCATCACCATCAAATCCGCCGAAGAAATCGAAAAAATGCGCATCGCCGGCCGCCTGGCCTCCGAGGTGCTCGACTACATCACCCCCTTCGTGCAGCCCGGCGTCACCACGGATGAACTGGACAAGCTCTGCCACGACTATATGGTCGACGTGCAAGGCTGCGTGCCGGCCCCGCTCAACTATGCGCCGCCAGGGCACCAGCCCTACCCGAAGTCGATCTGCGCCTCGGTCAACCATCAGGTCTGCCACGGCGTACCCGGCAGCAAGAAGCTGCGCGCCGGCGATATCGTCAACCTCGACATCACGACGATCAAGGACGGCTGGCACGGCGACACCTCGCGCATGTTCACGGTCGGCGCGCCCAGCATCCTGGCCAAACGGCTGATCGACGGTACCTACGACTGCATGTGGAAGGGCATCGCCCAGGTCAGGCCCGGTGCCTACCTGGGCGACATCGGCCATGCCATCCAACAGCATGCCGAGGCCAACGGCTTCTCCGTGGTGCGCGAATTTTGCGGCCACGGCATCGGCAGCCAGTTCCACGAAGAGCCGCAAGTGCTGCATTACGGCAAGGCGGGCAGCGGCGTCGTATTGCAGGCCGGCATGATCTTCACCATCGAGCCGATGATCAACGCCGGCCGGCGCGATATCCGCATGCTGGGCGACGGCTGGACCGTGGTGACCAAGGACCACAGCCTGTCGGCGCAGTGGGAACACACCGTGCTGGTCACCGACACCGGCTATGAGGTACTCACCGTCTCGGCCGGCAGCCCGCCGCCGCCCGCCTTCGTCCGGGCATGACTGCCGGCCCCGAGCGTATCGCGCGCTGGCGTGCGCAGTTGCACGCCGCGCGCGATACGCTCGGACAGCGTTTCCTCGCCAACCCGCGCCCCGGCGCCTACCTGGCCAAGCACAGCCAAACCATAGACCGGCTGTTGCAAGACATCTGGCGAAGCCACGAGCTGCCGGCCACTGCCGCCCTGGTCGCGGTCGGCGGCTACGGCCGCAGCGAGATGTATCCGCAATCCGATGTCGACGTGCTGATCCTGACCGGCGACGACCTGACCGAGGCCGCGCATGGCCGGTTCGAACCGCTGATCGCGCTGTTTTGGGATGTCGGCCTGCCGATCGGCCACAGCGTGCGGCGCCTGTCGGAGTGCCTGGAAGAGAGCGGCAAGGACATCACCGTCCAGACCAACCTCTTGGAGGCGCGCTTCCTGGCCGGCGATAAACGCCTGTTCGGCCGATTCCGGCAGGCCTTTCAGGCCCAACTCGATCCGCTGGCCTTCTTCGAGGCCAAGCTGCTCGAACAGAGCAATCGCCACGGCCGCTTCGCCGACCGCGCGATGCGACTGGAACCCAATCTGAAGGAAAGCCCCGGCGGCCTGCGCGACCTGCAAACCGTGCAGTGGGTGGCCCAGGCCATGGGCCTGCCCTCGCAGATCACCGCGCTGGCCCAGACCGGACTGTTGACGGCCGGCGAGGCGCGCCGCTTGAACGCCGCTGCGCGCCTGATCGGCGAGCTACGCATCCGGCTGCACCTTGCCGCCAAGCGGCGCGAGGATCGCCTGCTGTTCGAGTTCCAGGAATCGCTGGCCCAGCAGTTCGGCCTGGCCGGCAAAGGCCCGCGCCGCGCCGCCGAGCTGTTGATGCAGCGCTACTACCAGGCCGCGCGCGAGATCGGCTTCGCCAATGAGCTATTGCTCGGCATCCTGCGCCAACGCTTGTATGTCCTGGCCAAGGCCAGCCCGATCGAAGGCGCGCCGGGTTTCCTGCGCCGCGACAACCTGCTCGACCTGGCCGACGAAGACCTCTACGCGCGCGAGCCGCACGCAATCTTCCAAACCATCCTGACCCTGCAACGCCAGCCGGAACTGAAAGGCCTGGCGCCCAATGCCTACCGCGCGCTGTGGCGAGCGAGCCGCGACATCGATGCCGCCTTCCGCCGCGATCCGGCCAATCGCGCCGCCTTCCTCGCCATCTTCCGCGAGCCGCGCGGCGTCACCCTGGCCGTGCGCCTGCTGCACCGGCTCGGGCTCTTGGGCCGCTACCTGCCGGCGTTCGGCCGCATCACCGGCCAATTGCAGCACGACCTGGTGCACATCTATCCGGTCGACGAACACACCCTGATGGTGCTGCGCAATCTGCGCCGCCTGGCCGTGCCCGAACTGGCGCACGAATTCCCGCTCGCGCACCGCTTGCTGCGCGAATTCACGCGGCCCGACCTGCTCTATTTCGCCGCGCTGTTTCACGACATCGCCAAGGGGCGCGGCGGCGACCACTCGACCCTGGGCCGCGCGGTCGCCCGCCGCTTCTGCCTCGACCACGGCCTGGCGAAGCAAGAGGCCGAACTCGTCGCCTGGCTGGTGCAGGAACACTTGACCCTGTCGCGCACCGCCCAGAAAGAAGATTTGAGCGACCCGGCGGTGATCACCGCCTTCGCCCGCCGCTGCGGCACGGCGGAGCGGCTCACCGCCTTGTATCTATTGACCATGGCCGACATCCGCGCGACCAACCCGCAGATATGGAACGCCTGGAAGGACAAGCTGCTGCGCGAGCTGTACCTGTCCAGCCGTCGCGCGCTGGAAGGCGGCGCGCCGGTGCGGGACGACATCGAGACGCGCAAGCAGCAGGCGCGCGCGGCCTTGCAACTCTATGGCTACGAAGCCGGGGTGGAACAGGCGTTGTGGAGCAAGCTCGACGACGTCTACTTCCTGCGCCACGAGGCGCAAGAAATCGCCTGGCAGACCCGGCGCCTGCTGCCGCTGCTCAAACGCGAAGACACCGTCGTGCGCGCCCGCCTGGCCCCGATCGGCGAAGGCGCCGAGGTGATGGTCTATGCGCCGGACGAGGCCGGCCTGTTCGCCCGCATCTGCGGCTTCTTCGCGGCGATGCAGTACACCGTGCTCGAGGCGCGCATCCACACCACGCGCGACGGCCACGCGCTGGACAGCTTCCTGGTCATGGACGAGGCCAACCGCGCCATCCCCTACCGCGACCTGCTGAGCTACATCGAATATGAACTGGCGGCGGCGTTGAAGGCGAAACGGCCGCTCGATGCTCTGGGCGGCGTTCGCTTGTCGCGCCAGCTCAAGTCCTTCCCGATCGAACCGGAGATCGTGTTGGCGCCGAGCGATAACTACGCCGGCTATGTGCTGTCGTTCACCGCCGGCGACCGGCCGGGCCTGCTCTACGATGTCGCGCGCATCCTGGCCCAGGCCAAGGTGGATGTGAGCTCGGCCAAGATCAACACCCTGGGCGGGCGGGCGGAAGACGTGTTCGTCGTGAACGGCGAAGGCTTGGCGCAGGCCGGCGCGCGCCTCGCGCTGGAACAAGCGCTATTGGGCGCTCTTAAGCTCTGACGGCTCCAGCAGCCCCTGCTCCAAGCGATACAGCCACGCCAGCAATTCTGCCACCGCCACATACAAGGCCGGCGGGATGCGCTCGTCCAGGTCGACCTGCATCAACAGGCTGACCAGCTCCGGCGACTCGTGGACATAGACCCCCGCCTCCTTCGCCCGGCGGATGATCTCCTCGGCCATCAAGCCCCGGCCCTTGGCGACCACGCGCGGCGCGCCGTCTTCCATCTCGTAGGTCAGAGCGACGGCTTGCAAGGGTTTATTGGCCTCGGCCATTCGGCGCCTCCGTCGCCTCCAATGCCACGCCCAATACCGCGAGTCCGGCGGCATCCAGGCGCCCGGTCAACTGCGGCAGGGCGCCGCGCAATTCGCTCAAGGCCTCCGCGCTCTCGGCCGCGAGCTTGAGCTTGACCCCGTGCGGGGCCAGGTCGATCTCGGCGAGCAGGCCGCCCAGGCGCGGCAGATGCAGGCGCAATTGCGTGCGCCACGGCGCCTCTTCGTCCGACTCGCCCCGGCCGTTGCCGTTGCCCTTGCGCTCCTCGACCTGCCATTCCAGCCATTGCCCCGGCCAGGCCTGGCCTTGCCAGACGAAGGGCTGGCCTTCCAGCATCTGCAATTGCCGGCCGGCCAAACGCGCCACATCCTCGTGCATGCCGCCCAGTTCGTTGACCTGCGCGCCCCGTGCCGCCGCCACTTCGTGGCTAAGGCCGGCCTGCGGCTGGCGCTGCACCTCGGCCAAGCCCTGCCGGCCGCTGGCCCAGCGTTGCAGGTTCGCCTCGTAGAACATGCCGCTCTCCTTCACCGCTTGCCGTAGCGGCATGAGCCAGGCCTGCGGCTGCTCGGGCGTTTGCTCAAGCAGCGCCGGCGCGAGCGGACGAGCGCCCACCAATAGCGGGTTGCCCGCGGCCGCCGTCGGCACGCTTGCCGGCGGCAAGGGCGTATTGGCACCGGGCATCGTCGACAAGGCCTCGGGCAAGAGCCGGCCCGGGTTGGGCGCGACATTGGCCGGGCCTGGGTTCTGCCCGGCCGCTTGGTTGCCTGGCGTCGCCACATTGCCGCCGGCGGGCGTGGCCGCCAGCGGCACTTGCGGTTTCGCCACTGCTTGCGGGGTCGGCGCCGCCTGCGCTGCCGTGCTGGCAGACGGCGCGGCCTGTGCCGTCGTATTGGCCTGCGCCGCCACGGCCGGCTGGGAGACCGGCTGTGCCGCTGCCGGCGGCAAAGGCACGTTCGGCCGGACGGCGGCAGCGGGCGAGCCATTCGCGGCGGGGCCGGCCGCCGGGGCGGCCGAAACCGCGTTTTGCTGCGGCCCGGCGGTGGGCAGCGCCGACTGCTTGACGACCCAAGCGGCCAGGGCGGCGACCTTGCCGGCCGTCTCGCTCACCCGCACCGCTTGCGGCGCCGCGCCGCCCGTGCCCTGCCGCTCCGCGCCCGAGGGCGTCAACAGAAAGGTCGCGCGTGGCTGCGCCTTCAAATACGTGAGGTCGAGCTGATCGCCCTGCCGAGTCGTGCGCGGCAAGGACATATCGAGCACCTGATCGTCGACCTGCACGATATAGCGGCCGTTCGGTATCGCCGCCAAGACCTGGGCCTGATAGGTCTTGCCGGATTCGAAGTTGGGCGGCGGCAGGGGCTTGCCCGGCTGTAGCAGCGCCGCGCCCTGGTTTTTCAACCACTGGAGGACGGCGGTCGGCAACAGGTTGATGTTCATCGCGACGGGCTATTCAAGGCGACGATCAACTCGGCCTCGCCGCGCGAGATGCCGCAATGCTCGGACAGATCGCCGACCGAGACGCCCTGGCGCGCCAACTGAGTGGCCTTGGCGTAAGGCGACAAGGCGGCGGTCTCCTTGGTCTCGGCCTCTTCGGTCTTGTCGGCCAGTTGCTGCTCCAACAGCTCGATGCGCGCATGCAGCCGGGCCACCTCGCCGCGCAAGGCCGCCATATCGCGGTCGAAGGCGGGTTCCTGCTTGACCACCAGCGTGCCGACCGGCCTGCGCCGGTACTTTGAAAACAGCAGCCACTCAAGCAGATAGATCGCCGTCCCGAGCACGGCGGCGACCAGCAGCTCTTCGAGATTGATCGAGAAAGTCGGTAGATCGGGCAGGTTCACAATGGGCCAGCGTTCAAACAGATGGCCCATTGTCGCGCAAAATCAGGCGCTTGTTGATAGCAAACTATTTACCTTGGACGGCCCTGCCAAATTGTAGATAAAGCTGTCGAATTTTCGCTGACAGGCACCATCCCACCGGCATACACTAGCCCGGCGCGATTCACGATTCCACCCGGAATCGCCGGGCCGCGCGAATAACAACAAAATCGCTCAGGGAGTGGAATACCAAGGTGGGTGGGTTCCAAATCAATCGCTATTTCTTTTGCGTGGCGCCTCGGCGCCGGCACGCGCTCGCCTTTTCGTCTCCAATCCTTGCACTGCGGTTTTGTTGTCCATTGACACCAACCTCAACGATTGGAGTTAGACATGAGAACTTCTACAAAACGCGGGTTACTCGGCGCCTTAGGGGTGCCATGGCAGCCTCAGCCACGATCCACAAGCATTGAAAAGGCGCTTAAGGCAAACATCAGCGGCTATGCATTTGTTGCCGCACTACTAAGTCTGTTTCCCATTCTGACAAGCGCACCCCACGCGCAAGCCGCATTGACGGTGACACCAGGAATCACCGGTGGTGCCGGCCATAGCCTGGCGCTTAAGGAAGACGGCACACTTTGGAGCTGGGGCCAAAATCTAAATGGTGAATTAGGAATTGGTTCGACAGTCACTTCGGCGGCCACGAAGATTGGTACAGGTTATGCAGCGATTGGGGCGACTCTAAACACGAGTGCGGCCATCAAGACTGACGGCAGCCTGTGGGCATGGGGTTATAACGCGTACGGAACGGTCGGCGATGGCACCACCACTACCCGACTAAGCCCCGTCCAAATTGGAACTGGCTTCAGTAAGATCGACGGCGGTGGTAGTCATTTTATCGCCCTCAAACCGGACGGAAGCCTATGGGCAT
Organism: Betaproteobacteria bacterium; assembly: GCA_016234655.1. Taxonomy (GTDB): domain Bacteria; phylum Pseudomonadota; class Gammaproteobacteria; order Burkholderiales; family Thiobacillaceae; genus Sulfuritortus. The sequence goes on along the minus strand of JACRAU010000001.1, from coordinate 1,313 downwards.
GGGGTACAAACAATGTTGGACAGGCCGGCGATGGCACGACCACCCAATACAACAGCCCCATCTATATTGGCAGCGGATTTAGCGCCATATCGGCAGGCTTGGCACATAGCCTTGCCTTAAAAACAGATGGCAGCTTGTGGGCTTGGGGTCAAAATAACTACGGCCAATTGGGTGACGGCACCACCACCAATCGACTCGTTCCCACTCAGATTGGAACGGGTTTCACCGCCATCTCAGCCGGCATGGAACATTCGATTGCACTGAAATCCGACGGAACAATCTGGACCTGGGGAGATAATACCCGTGGTCAGCTTGGCGATGGCACGACTGTCCGCCAACTCACCCCCAAGCAAGTTGCAAGCAACTACAAATCGATTGCTGCCGGCGGCCGATATTCAGAGGGCATCAAGACCGACAATACTCTATGGATTTGGGGGCAATGGGTCTGGCAATATCCAGGATCCACCAGCCCGCAACAGATCGGGGCGAATTTCTACTATGTCACTTCCAGCGGTTATGGTACCTCCTTCGGCGTCAAACTTGACGGCACCACATGGGCCTGGGGAGACAACTTTTACGGCGAGCTAGGCGATGGCTCAGCTTCATACCGTCAAACCCCTGTCCAGCTAAATTTCGCACTCTTCACCCCGGACATTACGGCACCCACAACCCCGATCAGCATAACCGCCACCGCCTCAGGCGCCACCAGCGTCAACCTGACCTGGACCGCCGCCACCGATACCGTCGGCGTCACCGCCTACAAGGTCTATCGCGACGGCGTACTGGTGACCACCCTCGGCAACGTCACCAGCCATAGCGACACCGGCCTGACCGCAGGGACGGCTTATAGCTACACGGTGTCTGCCTGCGATGCGGCGGGGAATTGTTCGGCCCAGTCTACTTCGGCCTCAGCCACCACCACGCCGGCCACGGCGACTTTGTCCGGTATCACTGTCTCTTGTCCGACCACCATCACCTCCGGCCAGACGGGCACCTGTACGGCGAACGCCAGCTACAGCAGCGGCCCGAACAAGGCGGTGACGCCGATCTGGTCAACGGTGCTGGGCGCCGCCGCCACGATCGATGCCACCGGCACGATCACGGCCAGCACGGTGACGGTGGATACGGCGGTGGTGATCAATGCCTCGTATGTCGAGGGCGGCGTGACCAAGACGGCCTCCGCCACGGTGACGATCACGGCAGCGGCGGCGCCCGTCCCTGCGCCGGGCGCCACGGCCTGTACCGGCACGGCGAAGAATACGGCGGCGATCTCGATCGACGGCGGTATTTTCAAGCAGGTGGGCGAGTCTTTG
>JACRAU010000004.1 GCA_016234655.1 Betaproteobacteria bacterium | reverse complement strand
CCGTAGGCCATAAAGGGCCTGCAACTACGCCGACAGGGCGCATGAAAAGATCAGAGGAACCGAGGCCAATGAAATACCCGATGATCATCCGACCGCGACTGCTTGGTGTTGCCGGTGGGGTTTTTGTACAGCTTCGTTAGGCATGGGAGAGACATCTTGGTCACGTTTGGTACAAAAGAGTTGTGGGGTAGCCAATTCATTGTCTTTACCGTCCCACTACCGAATCGGCCACCCGTTTTCATGTCCATGAAGGTGACGGACTACAACAAAGACAAATCCGGGATCGTCATTGTCGACTCCGAAAAATTCCTCGAACTATGGCGCAACGAGCCGTACAGCATTCACAGCGCAGAGGCAAACGGCAATCCACAGCTATGGCCCCAAGATCGCAAGTACGAATTAGCCGCTAAGGGCTTTTCCCACGGTCAGGGCAATCCGGTACCACTTGCCTATGTATCGCATGGCGTTGCAACCAGAGCCATCGTTTCTTATAAGTTTCTGTGGTTCGGAAAAAACGTGCACTACGAAGAGTTTCACCACATTGGGTTCACAAACGGCATCACCAGAACAATCTGGTTGCTTTCCCAAGGGTGTACCGCTTTCCCCATCGAATGTGAAATGCCTGGAGCAAGGCAGCTACATCAAACAGCAGCGGTGCCAGGCACTGCGTTTTTCACCATCGGTGAATTGGCAGAGGTTGCGCCCCATGCCTAACACTGCGCTCAACCTCGCTCCCCGTGGCCGCTGGACGCTGCGCGATAAATCGCGGCGCAGCGCCGGTTAGCTTCGTTGGGTCCGCACGAGGTGGTTATGCAGCAGATGACAAATAGGCTTACGACGGAGCTTCGCCGTCTGTCTTTCGAGAACCATGACCACTGTGTATCTTGCGGCCACCCTTTTAGGGAGGGTGATACGTCACACCTTGGTTATGGGTACGACGATAGCCCTCTGTATGTTTGCGACGGTTGCATCAACAAGCTCAAAGAAACAGCTATCCGGCATTACTTCTCGCCGCGACCTTATGATGTGCCAGAACCATCCAGTAAGCTATGGCGTTACATGGACTTCACAAAGTATGTGAGCCTGCTTTCATCTCGCGGCCTCTACTTTACGCGCACTGACTGCTTTGAAGACACTTTCGAAGGCGCGAAGGGGTTCAAAAAGAATAAGGCGAAATGGGATTCGTACTATTTTGAGTTCTTCCGCTCAGCAATCAAAAACCTTCCCGAGGGATACAAGTGCGAGCTATCCGACAGCGAAGTGGACGAGCAAGCTCAAAAGCTTCTGAGTGATTTGGAAGCGGGCGGCAAAGCTCATAAGAAAAGAACCTTTGTCAGTTGCTGGCATGAAAGTGAACACGAATCTGAGGCGATGTGGCGCCTCTACTCTAATTTTCTGGCCAACGCCGTAGCAGTCCGGACTTCATATCAGAGCCTATACGTGTCCCTTGGTCGAGACCCATCGATAAACATTGGCCGCATCAAATACATCGACCTGAAAAAGAACTACGCCGGTGTCAATGATGCTTTCTGGCGAAAGCGAGAGTCCTTCGAACACGAAAGAGAAGTTAGGGCGTTGCTTCTGGACTTCGAGTGCCAAGACCTCGGAAAGATTGTGCCGTGCGCCTTGGAATTTCTCATAGAAGAAGTCTTTGTGTCTCCTAAGGCACCACCTTGGTTTGCCCGTTTGGTTAATGACGTAAATGAGAAATACGGCGTGGCGGTTAAGGTCAGTCCGTCTGAACTGGTTGAGGATCCCTTCTTTTGAACGCTTGGCGGCTAACCCATCATTCCACCGGACTTGCGCGAAAAGCCGCGCAGGCTGGTAAATTCAGACGTTGAATGTCTGCTTAATAGAGAACTGCATGACTGCTTTGGCCTAAGAGTATGCATTCGTGACTACCTAGCCAATGGCTGCTGACTGATTGCTTCCCGGTCATTAGTCGCCTTACGCTACTTTGTGTGCTCGATCAAAAGTCGGCCGCCGAGCCTCAGCTTCACAGCGTCGAATAACCGACCTCGTACACCCCGCCGATCACCGCATACTCGTCCTCGCCCTTGGGCATGCCCGGCAGCAACTGCTGGAAGAAGAACACCTTGGCCAGCGGCACCGACACCTCCAGGATGTAATCGCCGAATTCGCCGGCCCGTTCGCGCTCGGCGCTGAACGAGGACAGGCTGTTGAGCAGCACCACGCGTCGGCTGCGGCCCAATTCCAGCAGCGGATTAAAGGGGCCAGGATCGCATTGACGGTAATCCCCCCGTAAATTAGCACGAGCCAGAAGTGGGAGGTCGCGCTAAAAATGGGGGGGATTGCCCTTGCATATCGGTATCCGTACGGATACGATGCGTTGCATGAACACCTTTGAGCGCACCGAGGAATTCGACGCTTGGCTCGCCGCCCTGAAAGACAAAGTGGGGCGTGCCCGTATCGTCCTTCGCATCCGTTCTGCCGAACATGGCAATCTCGGTGACTGCGAACCTGTGGGCGACGGGGTTTTTGAAATGCGCATCCATTTCGGGCCGGGTTATCGAGCTTATTACACACGGCGCGCAAAGGTCGTCTATTTGCTTCTCTTGGGTGGAGACAAGTCCACGCAGAAGCGTGACATCAAACGTGCCATTGGGATGGCGCGAGCTTTGGATAAGGAGTGAGCCATGAAAAAATTCGCACCCTTCGATGCTGCCGACTACCTCGATGATGAGGCTACTATCGCGGAATACATAACCGCCGCACTGGAAGACCCCAATCCCGATGTATTTCTGACCGCCGTGCGCGATGTGGCTCGTGCCCGTGGCATGGCGCAACTTGCCAAAGATGCCGGTCTTGGGCGCGAGAGTCTTTACAAGGCACTTACGCCTGGCGCCAAGCCACGTTACGACACCATGCTCAAGTTGCTTCATGCGCTCGGTGTCAAGCTTTCCGCTTCTCCCGTCCATTCATGAGTTCCAGCGCGATGCCCAACCCGTCATTCCACCGAACTGGCCGAAAAGCGCGGCCAGCCGGCGAATTCAAACATTGAAAGTCTGTTGCTTGGCCCATGGCAGTCATTAGCCGCCGGCACCCGACCGTCCGATATGGGTCGGACTCTGCCGTATTTTGTCTGTTGGTCTGAGCCACGGCTTCACGGCATCGAATAGCCGACCTCGTACAGCCCACCGATCACCGTGTATTCGTCCTCGCCCGGTTTTATAAATAGGGCCTCATGAATAGGGTTTCAGATTCAACGTGCGCTGAATTTTTTCGCGCACGCCATCGGGCACGCCGGCCTTTTCTGCAAACGATGGCCATTTCGATACCGTCGCCTGCACCTCGGCAAGGATTTTCGCGGCGCGCCCCCGCTTCATCGACGCCGTCTTTGCGCAGGCATTGAAGTCCTCCATCGTGAAATTGTCGCGCTTTCCGTTCATCGTCATCTGATGGTTCGCCGTCCACGCACCGGCAGGGTTAAAGCTGTAGGTCATATCGAAGGCCGGCGACAGCGACCACTCGCCGGATTTATTCATCAGGAAGGCGATATTCTTCACGTGGTCATCCTGATTGCGGGCCACGATGTTGAACGCCATGCGCCGAAACAGTTGCTCGATGGCCTGCATGGGCAACAGCAGTTGCCGCATCACCAGCAAGGCCTGCTCGTAGCTATAAGCGCCTGCCATATTGAAATCGTAGTGCGCCAGGGCGCAGAGGGACTGCATGTGAAGTTTTTCGCCGGTAGCCAGCCGATCAAAGCGGCGCGTCATGAAATGCGACCGGCCATTCTCTTTGAACAGCCGGCATTCACTGATATCGATGCCACAGTCGAGCGCCATCAGGTAATACGCATACTCGATCAGACCGTAGCCTTTCGGGTCTTCCAGTTCCTTGTCCTTGTTGCCACTGACGCCGTCGAATTTCAACAGCCAGTATTCAAATCCCTTGCCGGCCTTGACCTGGCCCGACCGCACTTCATTGGTTTCCGGGTTCCATGCGATGATCGCCTTCGCCCGCGCGCCCCCGGCGGATGTGCCCACGCGCAGAATATCCTTCAGCGCATCTTCTTTGCCTTCGGCCGCAAAAGACGCCTGCAGGTTGTCCCGGTGGGTCAACACCTCCGATGCAAGCTCAACCAGCTTGCCGACTTCGATGTGTGTGGTCTGCTTCGCCCTGGGGCCGATGGCGGGGGCAAATTCCAGCGCACCCATGCCGCGTTCACCGGTATAGCAAAGCCGCTCGACCGCGTTGAAGGAATTCGGTTGCCGCCCCTGCGATGCCAGCCAGGCATCGATCAGCGCGTTGCCGAATTTGTCGGGCAAGGAGTCGGCCAGTAGGCCGGGCAAGCCGAAAAAAGTTGGGCGGGATAGCTCGGGAAAGCGGTACACGCGCCGGGAAAGCGGCATCGCAATCGGCGCGACCTGAATGCCGCTTTGCGCGAATGCCGCATCGTATTCAAAGCTGGCGACGTCCTCCCCATCCGGTAGCGAGACCGCGCCGATGGTCTTACCCCACAGCCTGACCTCGGCCAGCGTGCTCATGGCTGCTCATCCCAGCGCCATGGTTTGCCGGTCGCCTTTGCGGCACGTTGACCCGACGCCCGTTGTCGGACCTTGCCCTTGCGCTTCAACAAATCCATCGGTCTGGGCCCGGACTCCGGAATCAGGCCATCCAGCCCCGATGCGGCGTCCAGCACCCGCAGCACGCGAACCAGGGTCGCCAACTGTGACGTCTGCCCGGCCTCCATGCGCTCGAGGGTGCGCTTGGCGATCCCCGCCTGTTCGGCCACGGCCGCCTGGGTCAGCTGCAATTCAACCCGACGCCCGGCAATCCGTGCGCCCAATTCGGCGAGCACGGCATCATCTGTGAGTAGACCGGTGATTTTCATAGTCGTTAACTATTGCGAATATGCCCGTTAAACTGCTGTATATCGTAAGTTATTGCGATATATAGCTCAATACTTTGCCTTGATCAAGTCGTAATTGTTTGCGAGATAATGGCTTCGATTGTCTTTAGTCGCAATATATTACGATATTGCGCTCTGCAAAAGCCGTCATTCCGGGCGTGGCGAAGCGGAGACCCGGAATCCACGTGATTCAAATCAGCTTGTTATGGATTCCCACTTTCGTGGGAATGACGACTTAGAGGGTTTTGCAGAGTCTCCCTAATGGTTGTTGACCGAGTCGTTTCCGGTCATTGGTCGCCTCACACGGCCCTGTGTGCCCCGTCATAAGTCGGCCACCTGAGTCACAGCTTCACAGCATCGAATAGCCGACCTCGTATAGCCCGCCGATCACCGCGTATTCGTCCTCGCCCTTGGGCATGCCCGGCAGCAGCTGCGGGTAGAAGACGATCTTGGCCAGCGGCACCGAAACCTCCAGGATGAAATCGCCGAACTCGTCGGCGCGTTCGCGTTCGGCGCTGAACGAGGACAGGTTGTTGAGCAGCATTACGCGGCGACCTTGGCCTAGGTCGAGCAGGGTTTCGTGTTCGGATACGTGGTTGATGCCGCGGTAGAGGGTGATGTGGGTAGGGGGCGTGCATCGGGCAGTTTCTCCCTCTCCCCCCGCCCTCCCCCGCTTGCGGGGGAGGGGGCTGGGTGCGCCTGCGGCGCGAGGCGCTCTCTGCCGGCCCAACTCGTATTGGCAATAGCTGTAGAGCAGGTCGAGCTGGGCCTCCAGGCCGTTGGTGCCGTAGAGGCCCTGCGCGCGCATCTCCAGGTAGCGGCGATAGGGCTCGCCCGACAGGTCGCGGATCGGGCCGCCGTGGTGGCGCGGCAGCAGGCCGAAGCGCGATTCGACCCAGCCCTTGAGCACGGCGCCTTCGATGCCGTCGCTGTCGAAGGCCCAACCCAAGATCGACTTCAGATAGCTCATCCGGCTGCGGTCGTGGCTGGCCTGCGCCGACCAGCCGGCCGCCTCGGGCTCGTCCAGGCTGAAGGCGGCGGCCATGTGGGCCATGAACAATTGCGCGCGCTCGGCCGCGTCGCTTAGGCCGTCCAGCCGGCGGAACAGTCTCTGGTGCAGTTCGAGCACGCCGTCCAGCGTCAACGCGACCGGGTGCCGTTGAAAGGTCAGGCCGCCGAGGATGTCGGCCGGCACGCTGCAACGGTTGATCGGCAGGCGCGCATCGCGCGGCAGGGCGGGGTGTTCGGCCTTGTGCGGTTTTATTGTGGGCACCCCGACAAAGGCCGGATCTTTGTCATGTCCTGTACGCATATTCGGATTCGCGTATCCAATAATAATTACTTGTTATTTCAGTTAGTTACTGCGCCTTGGTGGCTATGGCACGGCCTTTGCAATGGATAGCCTGCGAGCGAGTTTTTCCTTCGCACCCCTTTGTGTCGAGTCATAGGAGAAAGAACATGGCGCTGCGTCAATGTGCAATTTACGGCAAGGGTGGTATCGGTAAGTCTACTACCACTCAGAACCTGGTGGCCGCCCTGGCCGAAGCCGGCAAGAAGGTGATGATCGTCGGCTGCGACCCCAAGGCTGACTCCACCCGTTTGATCCTTCACGCCAAGGCCCAGAACACCATCATGCACCTGGCCGCCGAGGCCGGTTCGGTGGAAGACCTGGAACTGGAAGACGTGCTTAAAGTGGGCTACGGCGACATCAAGTGCGTGGAAAGTGGCGGTCCTGAGCCGGGCGTCGGCTGTGCCGGCCGCGGCGTGATCACCGCCATCAACTTCCTGGAAGAGGAAGGCGCCTACGAGGAAGACCTGGACTTCGTGTTCTACGACGTGCTGGGTGACGTGGTCTGCGGCGGTTTCGCCATGCCTATTCGCGAGAACAAGGCCCAGGAGATCTACATCGTGGTGTCCGGCGAGATGATGGCCATGTATGCCGCCAACAACATCGCCAAGGGCATCGTGAAGTATGCCAACTCCGGCGGCGTGCGCCTGGCCGGCCTGATCTGCAACAGCCGCAACACCGCCCGCGTGGTCGAGCTGATCATGGAACTGGCCAGCAAGCTGGGCAGCCAGATGATCCACTTCATCCCGCGCGACAACGAGGTGCAGCGCGCCGAGATTCGCCGCATGACCGTGATCGAGTACAACCCGGAAGCCAAGCAGGCCGACGAGTACCGCGCCCTGGCCAACAAGATCATCAACAACAAGAACCTGGTGATCCCCACCCCGATCACCATGGACGAGTTGGAAGAAGTGATGATGTCCTTCGGCATCCTGGAAGAGGAAGACGAGTCCATCGTCGGCAAGACCGCTGCCCAGCTGGCCGCCGAGCAGGCTGCCGCTGCTTAAATGCAGCGAGGTGTGAGGAGAGAGGAGTGAGGGAAAAACCCGATCTCCTTACTCCTTACCCTTAACCCCTAACTCAATACATGCTGTCCGCGGATTGGCGGCGGTGTGAAAGGAGAACGCAATGTCGAATCTGACCCGTGAAGAGACCGAAGCCCTCATCCAGGAGGTGCTGGAGGTCTATCCCGAGAAGGCCCAGAAGGACCGCGCCAAGCACCTGGCGGTCAATGACCAGAGCATCGAGCAATCGAAGAAGTGCATCACCTCCAACCGCAAGTCGCTGCCCGGCGTGATGACCATCCGCGGCTGCGCCTACGCCGGCTCCAAGGGCGTGGTGTGGGGTCCGATCAAGGACATGATCCACATCTCCCACGGTCCCGTCGGCTGCGGCCAATATTCCCGCGCCGGTCGCCGCAACTATTACATCGGCACCACCGGCGTGAACGCCTTCGTCACCATGAACTTCACCTCCGACTTCCAGGAGAAGGACATCGTGTTCGGTGGCGACAAGAAGCTGGCCAAGATCATCGAAGAGATCGAGGGTCTGTTCCCGCTGCACAAGGGCATCTCGGTCCAGTCCGAGTGCCCGATCGGCCTGATCGGCGACGACATCGAGGCCGTGTCCAAGAAGGGCGCCGCCACGATCAACAAACCGGTCGTGCCGGTGCGTTGCGAGGGCTTCCGCGGCGTGTCCCAGTCCCTGGGCCACCACATCGCCAACGACGCGATCCGCGACTGGGTGTTCGAGCGCGACGGCAAGGACACCATCAACAAGTTCGAGCCCAGCCCGTATGACGTGTCGATCATCGGCGACTACAACATCGGCGGCGACGCCTGGTCTTCCCGCATCCTGCTGGAAGAGATGGGCCTGCGCGTCGTGGCCCAGTGGTCCGGCGACGGCACCCTGTCCGAGCTGGAGAACACCCCCAAGGTCAAGCTCAACCTGCTGCACTGCTACCGGTCGATGAACTACATCTCCCGCCACATGGAAGAGAAGTACGGCATCCCCTACATGGAGTACAACTTCTTCGGCCCGACCAAGATCGAGGAGAGCCTGCGCAAGATCGCGGCCTTCTTCGACGAGAGCATCCAGAAGAAGTGCGAGGAAGTGATCGCCAAGTACCGGCCCATGGTCGACGCGGTGATCGAGAAGTTCAAGCCGCGTCTGACCGGCAAGCGGGTCATGCTCTACGTCGGCGGCCTGCGTCCGCGCCACGTGATCGGTTCCTACGAGGACCTGGGCATGGAAGTGGTCGGCACCGGCTACGAGTTCGGCCACGGCGACGACTACGACCGCACCATCAAGGAAATGGGCAACGCGACCCTGCTCTACGACGATGTGACCGGCTTCGAGTTCGAGGAGTTCGTCAAGCGGGTCAAGCCCGACCTGATCGGTTCCGGCATCAAGGAGAAGTACATCTTCCAGAAGATGGGCATCCCCTTCCGCCAGATGCACAGCTGGGACTACTCCGGCCCCTATCACGGCTACGACGGCTTCGCCATCTTCGCCCGCGATATGGACATGACCCTCAACAACCCCTGCTGGGGCAAGCTGGTGCCGCCGTGGCAGAAGCCTGCCGCCGAGGGCGAGGCCCTGCAAAAGGCTGCGTAAGTATGGGCCCCTCTCCCGCAAGCGGGAGAGGGGTTGGGGAGAGGGGATTCGGGCGCATCGTTTGCCCTCTCCCCCGGCCCCTCCCCCGTTCACGGGGGAGGGGAGTGAAACCGATCAACCCTAATGCCTGCATCCACAGATGGGTGGTGCGGGTAAGGAGATGAAGATGCAAGTCACTGACGATATCAAGCCGTCCTATCCGCTGTTCCGCGAGGACGAGTACAAGGAATCGCTCAAGGCCAAGATTCCGTTCGAGGACCGGCACGACGACGCCAAGGTGCTGGAGACCTTCAAGTGGACCACCACCGTCGAGTACAAGGAACTGAACTTCAAGCGCGAGGCGCTGACCGTCAACCCGGCCAAGGCCTGCCAGCCGCTGGGCGCCGTGCTCTGCGCCCTGGGCTTCGAGAACACCATGCCCTACGTCCACGGTTCGCAAGGCTGCGTGGCCTACTTCCGCACCTACTTCAACCGCCACTTCAAGGAGCCGATCTCCTGCGTGTCCGACTCGATGACCGAGGACGCGGCGGTGTTCGGCGGCCAGAAGAACATGTTCGACGGCCTGGAGAACTGCAAGGCCCTGTACAAGCCGGACATGATCGCGGTGTCCACCACCTGCATGGCCGAGGTGATCGGCGACGACCTGAACGCCTTCATCAACAACACCAAGAAGGCCGGGCACATTCCCCAGGACTATCCGGTGCCTTATGCCCACACCCCCAGCTTCGTCGGTAGCCACGTCACCGGCTGGGACAATATGTTCGAAGGCATCGCCCGCTACTTCACGCTGAACTACATGGAAGGCAAGGAAGTCGGTAAGAACGGCAAGCTCAATATCGTGCCGGGCTTCGAGACCTACCTGGGCAACTTCCGCGTGATCAAGCGCATGCTGACCGACATGGGCGTGGACTACAGCTTCCTGTCCGATCCGGAAGAGGTGCTCGACACCCCGGCCGACGGCAAGTTCCGCATGTATGCCGGCGGCACCACCATGGACCAGGTGAAGGACGCCCCCAACGCCAAGAACACCCTCCTGCTCCAGCCCATGCAGTTGGACAAGACCAGGAAGTTCGTCGAGGGCACTTGGAAGCATGAAGTGCCCAAGCTCAACATCCCGATGGGATTGGAGTGGACCGACGAGTGGCTGATGAAGGTGTCCGAGCTCAGCGGCAAGCCGATTGCCGAGTCGATCACCAAGGAGCGCGGCCGCCTGGTCGACATGATGACCGACAGCCACACCTGGCTGCACGGCAAGAAGTTCGCGCTGTACGGCGACCCCGACTTCGTCATGGGCCTGACCAAGTTCCTGTTGGAGCTGGGCGCCGAGCCGATCCACATCCTGTGCAACAACGGCAGCAAGAAGTGGGACAAGGCCATGAAGAAGATACTGGAGTCCTCGCCCTACGGCGTGAACTGCAAGACCTACCCCGGCGCCGACCTGTGGCACATGCGCAGCCTGGTGTTCACCGAGAAGCCCGATTTCCTGATCGGCAACAGCTACGGCAAGTTCATCCAGCGCGACACCCTATACAAGGGCAAGGAGTTCGAGGTGCCGTTGATCCGCATCGGCTTCCCGATCTTCGACCGTCACCACCTGCATCGCCAGACCACCCTGGGTTACGAAGGTGCCATGCAGATGCTGACCACGCTGGTGAACGCGGTGTTGGAGCGCCTGGACGAGGAGACTCGTGGCATGGCGACCACCGACTACAACTACGACTTGGTTCGCTAACGCGACCAAGTCGGTGAGGCGCAAGGGGTGAGGAGTGAGGTGTGGAGCCGGAAGGTCTCACGCCTCACGCCTAACGCTTATCGCCTCACCACTCCGAAGGAGTAGTCATGGCCAACATCATGATCCGTCGCGGCGACAAGGGCGAATACGTGTTCTACCTGCCCAAGCGCGATCTCGAGGACACCGTCACCTCGATGGAGTTCGACACCCCGGAGAAGTGGGGCGGCGAGATCAAGCTGAACAACGGCGGCAGTTATTACATCGAGCCTCAGGTCGCGCCCGCGCGCCTGCCTTTCTCGGTGCGTGCCAAGCGCCTGGATGCGGCGGAATGAACTGAAAGGAAATCATCATGGCACTGAAAATTGTTGCGGATCTGTGCACCTCGTGCGGCGATTGCGAGCCGGAGTGCCCGACCACCTCGATCAAGCCCAAGAAGGGCGTATACGTCATCAACCCGGACACCTGTACCGAATGCGAGGGCGATTTCGACAAGCCCCAGTGCGTGAAGCTTTGTCCGATCGACGACTGCATCGTGCCGCTGGCGGCGTAGAGCCCTCTCCCGGCCCTTCGGGCCACCCTCTGATGCAGCCTCTGCCTTGCGGCATCCCGCTTGCGGGCGAGGGTATATAAGCCCCTCCCCCGCAAGCGGGGGAGGGGTTGGGGAGAGGGAAATCTGGACAAGGAGTCATCATGACCACGATTACCAAAGGCGCGGCCCAGCGCATCGCACTGGCCGCCCGCGCGCTACCCGATGTCGATACCCGCGAATTCACGATCTGGATCGCGAAGAAGGTCGAACTGCCGATCACCGAGGAAAAGCTCGCCGGCCTGACCGTGACCGACCTCAAGGGCGCTCTGACCACGGAAGAGACCGTCGAAACCTCGATGGAAACCGATGTCGACATGGCCTCGCTGAAAGAGGCCGTGCGCCTGTTGTGGGGCGAGGGCAGCGGCAGCGATGCGCCGGTGCCGGAGACCTATGTCGAAGGTGAAATGCCCGGCAGTCTGCGGGTCGCCGTCGCCTCGAATACCGAAGAAAATCTCGACGGCCACTTCGGCTCCTGTCTGCGCTTCCTGATCTACCAAGTCGGCAAGGACGCGATCAAGCTGGTCGACGTGCGCTCGACCCTGGAGTGCGACCTGGCCGAGGACAAGAACGCCGCGCGTTCGGCCTTGATCGGCGATTGCCAGATCGCCTATGTCCAATCCATCGGCGGGCCGGCGGCGGCCAAGGTGGTGCGGGCCGGCGTGCATCCGATCAAGGTGCCGACCACCGGCGTTGCGCGCGAGACCATCGTCCGGCTGCAATCCGTGCTCGATGCGCCGCCGCCCTGGCTGGCCAAGATCATGGGGGTCGAGGCCAAGTCCCTGAGCAAGTTCGCCGAGGAAGAAGAGGCCGCTCATGAAACGGAATAAATCCATGAGCGGTTTTCCCCCACCCTTAACCCTCCCCCGCTTGCGGGGGAGGGGAACGTCGAGCGCCGAAGGCGCGAATGGGTTTGAAGCATGATCGCCCCCGAGACCCTGAACCGGGTCGCCGCGCGGGCCGGCGAGCTGCACCTGTCCGACGACGGCATCGCTCACCTGCGCCGGGAGTTCGCCGGTATTCACTTCACCTTGTGCAATGAGGACGACGTCCCCGCCCGGCTGAACCCGGCCTTGGCCGGGGAGGGCTTCGATCTCTACCTGATCAGCAACGCCGAGCACTGCATCGCCTTCACCACCGACCCGACGGCGGCGACCGGCATCGTCGTGGCCGAGCGCAGCGAGGATTGAATCGAGGTCGGATAGAATTGCGCACCATGCACAAGTTTCTATCCTTGCTGGGCCTGCTGGCATTCGGTGTCAGCGCGCATTCGCATGCCGCCGAGGTCAAGGTCGCCGTGGCCGCCAATTTCACCGCGCCGATGCAGCGGATCGCCGCGCAGTTCGAGCGCGACACCGGCCATAAGGCGCAACTCGCCTTCGGCTCGTCCGGCAAGTTCTATGCGCAGATCAAGAACGGCGCGCCGTTCCAGGTCTTCCTGTCGGCCGACGACGACAAGCCCGCCGCCTTGGTTCAAGAGGGCTTGGCCGCCGCCTCCAGCCGTTTCACTTATGCCATCGGCCGCCTGGTGCTGTGGTCGGCCAAGCCGGGCTACGTCGACGCCAAGGGCGAGGTGCTGAAGGGCGGCGGCTTTACGCGCCTGGCCCTGGCCAATCCCAAGACCGCGCCCTATGGCGCCGCCGCCGTCGAGACCTTGGCCCGCTTGGGCCTGCTGGCCAGCGTCGAGGCCAAGTTCGTGCAGGGCGAGAACATCGCGCAGACCCAGCAGTTCATCGCCACCGGCAACGCCGAGCTGGGTTTCGTCGCGCTGTCCCAGGCGATGCAGGACGGCAAGATCGCCAGCGGCTCGGCCTGGCTGGTGCCGGCCGCGCTGCATGCGCCGATTCGCCAGGACGCGGTGCTGCTCGACATGGGACGCGGCAACCCCGCCGCGAGTGCGCTGCTCGATTACCTGAAGGGCGATAAGGCGCGTGCCGTCATTCGGGCCTATGGTTACGATCTCTGAATTGTCGCCATCGATGCGATGACCGAGGTCGATATCGGTTTCGCGACAGCGGCAGACCTCGAAGCGCTAGCCGAGCTGTTGTCCGAGCTCTTTTCGTTGGAGCGCGACTTCGCGCCCGACCGCGCCAAGCAGTTGGCCGCCTTGCGGTCCATTGTCGACAATCCCACCCTCGGCCGCCTGTTCGTACTAAAAAGCCATGGCCAAGTAGTCGGCATGGCCAACGCGCTAATCACGATCAGCACGGCCGAGGGCGGGCCGGTCCTGTTGCTGGAGGATGTGATCCTGAAGCGGGAACACCGGGGCGCCGGGCTCGGCCGCCGTCTGGTCGAGCATGTGCTGGATTGGGCGGCGGCACAGGGCATGGCCCGCGTGACGCTGCTTGCCGACCGGGACAATGCCGCTGCCTTGAATTTCTATAGTCGCTTAGGTTTTCGGTTCTCTGCCATGCAGGTGCTACGCAAGTCGCTGTAAGCCGGCTTTTCTTTGTCACGTTTCCGACAAATCGTACGCGCGTATCGGCATCGATATGCCGCGCTGTCATTATTAATCAATCGCTTGCCGTTCTCTTTCGGCTTGGCACGGCTGTTGCTCTTGGTTCTAGGCCGTCGCAATGCATTGGGAAAAGGGGCCGCAAGCGCATGTCGAAGTTGTTGTCACGCATATCGGGTGTGCCCATGGCGGATTGCTCGACCTGCGCGCACCGCGCCCGTTTGTTGGCCGAAGCGCGCTGCCAACCCGGCGATGTCTGCGTGGTGGCCGAGAGCGGCCGGCAGATCGATCGATTTTTTCGCTTTAACCCGGAACTCGCCCAGGACTACTTCTCGGACCCATTTTGGGAGCGGCGCGCGATTGCCGTGCGTTATGCCCCGGTCGAGCGGGCGCAAGCGTTGATTGGAGATCGGGACGAAGTGGTGCGTCGGGCCGTGGCCACGCGTTTGCCGACCGAATCTTTGTGGCGCCTGGCACGCGACCCGGACCGCGAGGTGCGTATCACCGTGATGTCGCGCCTGCCGCCGGATCGCCTGGGCGATTTCGTCGGCGATCCCGATTACATGGTGCGGCTGCAAGTGGCGCACCGGCTGCCGCACGGCCATCTGCCGCGTATGGCGCACGATCCGGACCGCGAGGTGCGCAAGGAGGTGGCGCGCCGGCTGCCGGCCTTCGCCCTGGGCCGCATGATGCGCGACCCGGACGAGGAGGTCAGGCGTATCGTGGCCGGCCGTCTGCTGCCGGATGATGCGGTGCGGATGTTGGACGACGCCGATTGGTTGGTACGCTTTGGCGCCGCCGGCCAGGCGCCGGTGGCGGCCTTGGCGCGTCTAGCCGACGACCCCGAGCCGGACGTTCGGAGCCTGGCGCGGCGCCGCTTGGCGGAAATCAACCCGAGTTGAGGAAATACGGATGGATGCGCTGTTGGATGCCATGCAGTTACAAAGCCTGAAGACGGAACTCGAGGCCTTGCCGCCGCGGCCCCACCATGCCGGTATCTTGGCCGTCGTTCAAAAATACCTGCCGGCCTATCGGTTCGACTATGCCTTGAACCGCGGTGGCTGGTACCGCTTGGGCGGAGTTATCGGTCCGGACGGCGCGCGCCTCGCGCAAGACCTGGAGGCTTGGGCAGAGACGGAATTGCTGGACTGCGCCGGCGATATGGAGGTGCTGCTCGAGCGCCATGCCGATGCAGGTCTGCTCGCCACCCGCCTGTCGGGCCGTGGCCATTATTTCGTCGCCGCCTATGGCGCCGAGCCGAGTCAATTCTTGCAGTTGGAGATCGAGGAGGTTCAGGAGGTGCTGGATCGTCAGCTCATCGACCCGGACCATGCGCCGAGCGATTTGTCGGAGTTGGTCGATCCCATTTCGCCGCTGACGCTGCCGGCGCAGCCGGTCGGCGCACCGGCCTATCGCTTCCGTCGCCTGACCGATATGCAGCAGGCCCTGGCCAGGTTGCCTGCCGCGCTGCCCGGGCAGTCGTCCATGCGGCGCTTCCTCGAAGAGTGGGTGCTTGGTAGCGTAGCCAAGCAGGGTCATTTCTGCGATCACTGGATCGTCGCGCTGCGCGAACACCAGGACCGCTATCGCAATACCGTGCTGGCGGCCACGCCGACGTCGCGACATGCGCGCAAACTCAAAAGTTTTCCTTGGGATATCGAACTGCGCGGCGTGCGGTTGGCGGAACAGATACAGGCCTTCGACCGCGCGGCCAGCCATACCGGGGCTTGGTATTCGCATTTGGTGGTGGGGGCCTTGACCCCGCGTGCGATTGCGTTCGCGCTTGGCCAGGACATCGAGGCCGGCTTCAGCTACCTGCCCGATGCCGAGGCGGGCCTGCTCAAGAGATGGCTGGCCTCGCCTTATGCGGTGTAGCCGTGGATATTGAGCGGCACAATCCAACGAGCCTGTCGTTACTTGGCGGTAATAGGGGATCGCGATGAGTGATGGATATTCGGAAGAACTCGATTTCGTGGCCTGCATTTCGCACGACCTGAAATCGCCGCTCAACGCGATCCTGGGCTTTGTCCATATGATGCGCGAGCGAGTCGAAGGCGGGCAACCCTCCATGGCCTCCATGGCCGAAGAATTGAGGATCGTGCAGGGCATAGGCGAGGACATGCTCTCGCTGATCAACAACATGCTGGTGGCCGCGCGCATCCAGTCGCGCAGCGAGACGCTGGAACCCTTCCTGGTCGGCGAGGACGAGTTGCAGGTGCGTGCCCAAAGGCTGGAGAGCACCTTCATGATGGAGGCCAAGAGCAAACGGATCGATTTCTGCGTGCGCGTGCGGGCCTTGCCTCGCTTCGTCTATTGGGACATCCACAAGCTGCGTTATTTCGCGATCAACAACATCGTGTCCAATGCGCTGAAGTTCGTCGGCGAAGGCGGCATGGTCCGAGTGGAGATCGACATGGGCGACAGAGACAGCGTCATCATCTCGGTAAGCGACGATGGGCCTGGCATTCTGCCTGGCGATCGGTCCAGCGTGTTCAAGAAATTCAGACAGTCGTCGAACAATGTGCGCAGTTTCCAGGGCGGCGGCCTCGGTTTGTTCAATGCCTCGGCCATCGTGCAATTGCATGGCGGCAGTATCGCCATTCACGACGGCATCGACGGGCGCGGCGTTTCCTTCGTAATGACGATTCCGGCCGTGCCGTTCGGGTTTCAGAAAACCCCGCTCTCGCTGAATGTGGCGCAAGAGGTAGCCAGTGCCTCTTATTCCTTGGCATCGGCTTGATGAACCGCACTGAATCGGTGCCGTCAGGCCGCTATTTGGTGCATCCGGGCGGATGCCGGAGCGTGGTCTGCCGCATGGCTTTTAGGTTCGGCCCCCCCTAGTGGCGCGGCACTTGGCCAAGAACCATTTTAGGGCATGGTTTTTGCTTGGTCATTCGATGGCGGGAGTAAAAAACAAAACGAGCCGACATCTTTGTAGGGGGAAATATGGATCCAAAATTGATCCGCCATATGGCGGGTGTGGAACACTATCGCCAATCGCTGCACCTATTGCAGGGCATCTGGGACAACCTCTCGCTGCTCGGGCACTTGTCCGGCACCGGGGCCGACATGACCACGACGCGTCATGCCTTCCAATCGCTGACCACCGACCTCTTAAGCAACCTCGGCACCGAGACCTTGAAGAAGACCGTGCTGGAGATGAAGGCCACGGCCCAGGTCGCGGTCGACATCATGGTGCGCAATCTTTACGAGCGCACGGCGGACATCGGCTTCCTGTCCTCGGACGAGGAGATCAGGCGCTTCTTGGCTGACTTCCCCAGGCTCGACAAAGAGGCGAACGGCTATGGCGACGGGGCCGAAGCCAGCCGTGCCGAATTGGATGCTCGCTGCGCCGCGCTGCGTGCCCGTTTTCGCGAATACGTGGCGAAGTATTCCGTCTATCGGGACATCATCCTGCTGGATATGGAAGGCCGGGTCGTGTTGCAACTGGATGAGAGTCACCCGCTGGAACGCAGCCAGGATGCGGTGATCGACGCGGCGCTGAACACCGCGGCCGCCTATGTCGAACGCTTCGAGCGCAGCGACCTGGTGCCCGGCGACAAGGAGAGCCTGATCTATGCCTACCGGGTGGAGCAGGACGACCAGAAGCTGGGCGTGTTGTGCCTGTGTTTCCGGTTCGACGACGAGACCGAGGGCATCTTCGGCAATCTCACCGAGGCCGGCGACTGGAGCGTGCTGCTGCTCCTGGATAAAAACGGCAAGGTGATCGCCAGCAACGACGGCTTCCATATCCCGGTCGGCGCCACGATGGAGCTGGCCCTGGAGGAGGGCGGCCGGATATTGCGTTTCGCCGGCCGCGAATACCTGGCGGTCACGCGCAAGACCCAGGGCTACCAGGGCTATATGGGGCCGGGCTGGTATGGCCACGCCATGGTGCCGTTGGAGCACGCCTTCGAGAAAGATGCCTCGTCCCTGTTGCAGCGGGTGCCGGCCGAGGTGCTGGTCGACGTGCGCAGCAACCCGTCCATCTTCCCCGAAGGCCTGCGCAGCATCCCCTTGCAGGCCGACAAGATACAGCGCGAGCTGAACCGTTCGGTCTGGAACGGCAACGTGCGCCTGGGCGGTCGCCAGGCGGAAAACGCCAGCTTCTCCAAGGTGCTGCTGTGGGAGGTGAGCAGCACCGGCATGAAGACCAAGGAAGTGTTCGAGCGGTCCATCGCCAACCTGCACGAGACCGTGGTCTCCGCCATCCTGCACGACAGCCGCTTCCTGGCCTCGCTCGCGGTCGACATCATGGATCGCAACCTGTACGAGCGGGCCAACGATTGCCGCTGGTGGGCGCTCGATACCCGGCTGGCGGCCTTCCTGGCCGGGCAGGAAGGCGATGCCGCCGCGGTCACCGAAATCCTGCGCCACATCAACGGCCTGTACACCGTGTACGACAACATCGTGTTGTTCGACGCCGCCGGCCGCGTGCTCGCGGTGTCCAACCCCAAGTACGACGGCCTGATCGGCAGCGTGCTCGGCGACGACTGGGTGCGCCGCACCCTGAGCCTGTCCGCTTCCGGCAGCTATCAGGTATCGCCTTTTGCCCGCACCGCCCTGTACGACCAGGCCTACACCTACATCTACGGCGCCGCGCTGCGCGCGCCCGACAGCCAGCGCGTGGTCGGCGGCATCGGCATCGTGTTCGACGCCACGCCGCAGTTCAGCGCCATGCTGCGCGACGCGTTGCCGCGCAACGAGCAGGGCGAGGTGCCGCCCGGTTGCCTGGGCGTGTTCTGCGACCGGCAGCAGCAAGTGATCGCGGCCACCGACAAATACCGGCCGGGCGATCAACTCGCCCTGGACGCGGCCTTCTTCGCGCCGGCCGGCGAGGGCATGGCCAACATCGTTGCGCTGGACGGGCAATATTACGCGGTCGGCGCCCGCACCTCGCGCGGCTATCGGGAATATCCCGGCGTCGGCGCCATCGCCTTGATCTTCATCCCGCTCGGCGAGGTCGGCAAGGCGGCCGGGCTGCCGGCCGGCAATGTCCGCCACACCCAGCAACGGGCGCGGGCCAGCGGCGACGCGGTAGATGTCGCGACCTTCACCGTCGGCGGCCATTGGTTCGGCCTGCGCAGCGAACATATCGCCGAGGCGATCGACCTGCAAGGCACGATCAACATCCCCGGCGCGCCCGATTGCTGCGTCGGTTATGTGATGTGGCAGGGCAAGCCCATCGTCGTAGTCAACCTGGGCAAGCTGTTGTCGCCCGAGACCCCCTGCACCGGCAGCGATGTCGTGGTGGTTGACGACGGCAGCGACAACGGTGTGTTCGGCGTGCTGGTCGATCAACTCAACGACATCCCCGAGGTGCCGAGGGAGCGCATCGAAACGGTCGGCACCGCGTTCACCGGCGAGCAGGTCTTGATCGAGGCCAT
Source organism: Betaproteobacteria bacterium (assembly GCA_016234655.1). Taxonomy (GTDB): domain Bacteria; phylum Pseudomonadota; class Gammaproteobacteria; order Burkholderiales; family Thiobacillaceae; genus Sulfuritortus. The sequence continues at coordinate 187,082 of JACRAU010000004.1, read as the reverse complement.
CGTCCGCCCGGAAAAGAGCAACGAGCCGATCTTGCCGATCCTGGCGGCCGACCGCATCCGGGCCAGGGTGGCCAGCCGCGCCGGTTCGCTCGATGTGCCGCTGAAGGCTGAAGCGGCGGCCGAGCCGGCCGGCGCCAAGGCGGCGCCGCCCGCCTTGGCCGGCGTGATCAAGTTTCCGCCGGAGCAGTCGGCATACTGAACGCCGAGTGGCGATGGCCGGCGTATTGTCGGCCATCGGCCAGCGCCGGCCCGCGATGTCGGGTTTGCGACACGGCCGTAATCCGGAAACCCCACTGAAATCAAGCTCATGCCGCTTGGCATGGGCATTGCATTGGTCAGCCTGAGACCATCTTGGGTGAACGCCATGCAAGCCAAACAGATCGCCGAGTTGTTGAACGAGCCCGCGTGCTCCCACAACACCAAGTCGAAGTCCGGCTGCGCCAAGCCCAAGCCCGGCGCCACCGCCGGCGGCTGTTCCTTCGACGGCGCGCAGATCGCGCTGCTGCCCATCGCCGATGTCGCACATATCGTGCACGGCCCCATCGCCTGCGCGGGTTCGAGCTGGGACAACCGCGGCACCCGTTCCAGCGGCCCGACCCTATACAAGATCGGCATGACCACCGACCTGACCGAACAGGACGTGATCATGGGCCGCAGCGAGAAGCGGCTGTTCCATGCGATCAAGCAGGCGGTCGACGACTACGCGCCGCCCGCCGTCTTCGTCTACAACACCTGCGTGCCGGCCCTGGTCGGCGACGACCTCGATGCCGTGTGCAAGGCCGCCGCCGAGCGGGTCGGCGTGCCGGTGGTGCCGGTCGATTGCGCCGGCTTCTACGGCACCAAGAACCTGGGCAACCGCATCGCCGGCGAGTCCATGTTCAAGTACGTGATAGGCACCCGCGAGCCCGATCCGATCCCGCCCGATGCTCAGCGCCCCGGCATCGCCGTGCACGACGTCAACCTGATCGGCGAATACAACATCGCCGGCGAGTTCTGGCACGTGCTGCCCTTGTTCGACGAGCTGGGCCTGCGCATCCTGTGCACCCTGTCGGGCGATACCCGTTTCCAGGACGTGCAGACCATGCATAAGGCCAGGGTCAACATGGTGGTCTGCGCCAAGGCCCTGCTCAACGTCGCGCGCAAGATGGAATCGACCTACCAGGTGCCCTTCTTCGAGGGCAGCTTCTACGGCGTCACCGACACCTCGCACGCCTTCCGCGAATTCGCCCGCCTGATCGGCGACCCTTCACTGACCGAGCGGGTGGAAAAGATGATCGCGCGCGAAGAGGCCCGGGTGAATGCCGCATTGGAACCCTGGCGCGCGCGCTTGAAAGGCAAGCGGGTGCTGCTCTACACCGGCGGCGTCAAGTCCTGGTCCATCGTCTCCGCCCTGCAAGACCTGGGCATGGACGTGGTCGCCACCGGCACCAACAAGTCGACCGAGGAAGACAAGGCCCGCATCCAGGAGCTGATGGGCGACAAGACCAAGATGATCACCGACGGCAGCCCCAAGGCCCTGATCGGCATCGTCAAGGAATACCAAGCCGACATCCTGATCGCCGGCGGCCGCAATATGTACACCGCGCTCAAGGCGCGCATCCCCTTCCTCGACATCAACCAGGAACGCGAATTCCCCTACGAGGGCTATATGGGCATGGTCGAGCTGGCCCGGCAACTGGCGCTGACCATGGAAAGCCCGGTGTGGCAGGCGGTGCGCCAGCCGGCGCCGTGGGCCAAGCCGACGGTACCGGGCGTCGAGGTGGGGGTCTGACATGGCCGAGATCATCAAACGCAGCAAGGCGCTGTCGGTCAACCCGCTCAAGGTCAGCCAGCCGGTCGGCGCCTCGCTCGCCTTCCTCGGCATCAACCGCAGTATTCCGATGATGCACGGTTCGCAGGGCTGCACCGCCTTCGGCAAGGTGTTCTTCGTCCGCCACTTCCGCGAGCCGGTGCCCTTGCAGACCACGGCCATGGACCAGGTGGCCACGGTGCTGTCGGCCGACGACAACGTGATACAGGGCCTCAAGACCATCGCCGAGAAGAGCCGGCCGGCCTTGATCGGCCTGCCGACCACCGGTCTGTCGGAGACCCAGGGTACCGACATCCGCCGCCTGGTGAAGGACTTCCGCGAGCAGTATCCCGAGTTCAACGACATCCCGGTGGTGCCGGTAAACACGCCGGACTTCACCGGTTGCCTGGAGAGCGGCTATGCCCTGGCGGTGAAGGCGGTGATCGAACACCTGGTGCCGGAGGGCACGCGGGTGGCGGGCAAGCGCAAGAAACAGGTCAACGTGCTGGCCGGCTCGCTGCTGACGCCGGGCGACCTGGAACACATCAAGGAACTGATCGAGGCCTTCGGCCTGCGCCCCTTGGTGTTGCCGGACATCTCCGATTCGCTCGACGGCCACCTGACCGAGTTGGAGTTCAGCCCGCTCACCGTCGGCGGCACGCCGGTGTCCGAGATCCCGACCCTGGGCGAATCGGTCGCCACTTTGGTGATCGGCCACTCGCTCTATCCGGCGGCCGACCTGCTCAAGGAGCGCAGCTTGGTGCCGGACTACCGCTTCGACAGCCTGATGGGCCTGGCGGCGGTGGATGCCTTCGTCGCCGCCTTGGCCGAGATCGCCGGCAAGCCGGTGCCGGAAAAGATCGAGCGCCAGCGCAACCAGTTGCAGGACGCGATGGTGGATACCCATTTCATGCTCGGCTTCGCCCGCGTCGCCATCGCCGCCGACCCGGACCTGCTCTACGCCATGGCCGAGCTGGTGGCCGGCATGGGCTGCGAGGTGGTGGCCGCCGTGGCGCCGGCCAAGTCGCCCATCCTGGAGAAGCTGCCCACCGCGCAGGTGAAGCTGGGCGACCTGGAAGACCTGGAGAAGACGGTGCGCGAGGTCGGGGCCGATCTCATCATCAGCAATTCGCATGCGGCCGACACCGCGCAGCGCCTGGGCCTGCCGCTGTTCCGCGCCGGCTTTCCGCAATACGACCTGATCGGCGGCTACCAGCGGCTGTGGGTCGGTTACAAGGGCACGCGCCAGGCCTTGTTCGACCTGGCCAATCTGATGGTCAGCCAAGGCCACGGCGAGATCGAGCCCTACCGCTCGATCTACGCGACGCGGCCGGAGGAAACCCGACATGCGCCATCTGCGCCTGGTCACGTCCACTGAGGAGAAACCGATGACGGTGAAGATCGCCTTCGCCAGCACCGACCGCAAGCAAGTGGATCAGCACTTCGGCGCGGCCGAGGCCTTTGTCCTCTACGAGTTGTCGGCGGACGACGCGCGGATGATCGAGGTGGTCGAGTTCCACGACAGCGACACCGCGATGGACGGCCACGAAGGCAAGTTGGCGAGCAAGATCGCGCTGCTCGACGGCTGCGCGGCGGTGTACTGCAACGCGGTCGGCGCCTCGGCGGTGAAGCAGTTGCTCGCCGCCGGCATCCAGCCGATGAAGGTGGAAGAGGGCGAGCCGATCGACGCCTTGCTCTGCGGCCTGAACCACAGTCTGTTGAACGAGCCGCCGGCCTGGATGGCCAAGCACCTCAAGCGCGAGGGCGCCGGTGCCGACCGCTTCTCGGCCATGGACGAGGAGGGGTGGTCGGAATGATCCCGATGTCCGCACGCACGCTACGGCGCAAGCACCTGGCCCATTGTCCTTCGTCGATGGGCACGCCGTTCCGCCTGTCGGACTGGATCGCGGCCATATTGCCTCGCTTCAGGAGCACGCCATGATCGAAACCCGCGTTCGCATCGTCGCCATGGATTACGGCATCGCCTGGGTCGAGCCGAGCGAGCAGTCCGGCTGCGGCGCCTGCCAGGCCAAGAGCGCCTGCGGCGTCTCCGGCCTGGGCAAGTATTTCTCGCGTCGACAGCAGACGGTGCCGGTGATGTGCAAGACAGCGGCCAAGGTTGGCGATGAATTGCTGGTGGCCGTCGACGAGGCCGAACTGATCAAGGCCGGCGTGCTGGTCTATCTGCTGCCCATGATCCTGGCCGTGCTCGGCGCCAGTCTCATGGCCGGCTTGGGCGATGCCGCTGCCGTAGCCGGCATGGCGCTGGGCATCGTAGTTGGCCTGGTCATCGCTCGTCGCGTCGGCCGCACCCCGCGCATGCAGGCGCGCCCCCTATCCGATTCCATTGCCCAAGGAGAAACACCATGACTGAAGCTGCCGTCGTCGAACAAGACCCCATTTTTACCACCGACTTCATCCATGAGATGGTCAAGCAGATGCGCGCCATCGACAACTATGGCACCTACGACGGCTGGCCGGTCGAGCGCATCCTGGCCCCGTTCGTGAAGACCAAGGAACAACGGCGCGAGATCCCGGTGATCGGCGATCCGGACGACGAGACCCTGGCCCGGGTGAAGGCCTTCTACAACGCCATCGCCAGCTTGATCGAGAAGGAATGCAAGTTGATGGCGGTGCCGATGCTCAACATCACCCACGAGGGCTTCGGTCGCGCGCTGATCACCGTGGGCAAGCTGGTGGTGCTCGACCGCACCCTGCGCGACGTGCACCGCTTCAGCTTCGATAGCTTCTCCAAGATGAAGGACGAGGCCGACAAGTTCCTGTCGGTGTCGCTGGAGATCATTGGCGAGCATCCGGCAGTGGCCGGGCTGTGAGCGTGAGGGGTGAGGCGGTAGGGGTGAGGCGAGGGCATGGCAGGTTTGCCCCTTACGCCTCACGCCTGGCGCCTCACTGTTGCGACGTAAGGAGCAAAACATGACGGAAGCAGAGCTGAAGGACCTCGACAAGGAGGTCAAGAAACTCAAGCGCGTGGCCAGCGAATGGGCCTCGCAGTTGCACGATCTGGTCGAGGACCGCCTGCCGGCGGCTTACCACGAGATTCCGGGCATCGCCCAATCCACCTACGACGCCTGCAAGGCCTGGGCCGACGCCAGCGCCAAGCTCAACGCCGTGCAGAACGGGGGTGCGTGATGGATGCCTATACCGCATTGACCCGCGGCGGCGCCAGTTGGACGCCGACCTTCGTGGTCGACATCAACCAGAAGACCTGCATCGGCTGCGGCCGCTGCTACAAGGTCTGCCCGCGCGATGTGTTCGAGCTAGTCGACCGCGAGGAAGACGAGTTGGACGAAGACCTCGACGAAGACCAGATGAGCGTCATGTCGCTGAAAAACGCGCTGGACTGCATCGGCTGCGGCGCCTGCGGCCGGGTCTGCCCGAAGCAGTGTCATAGCCACGAGGCCATGCCGCTGGCGGTTTGATTTCGCTTGTATGACTTGTTTGAAGTCGCCCTCTCCCGCGCTGCCGCGCACCCCTCCCCCGCATGCGGGGGAGGGGCTGGGGGAGAGGGAAACGCATCCAATACATTGCAGCTAATTAGGAAAACACCATGCCCAGACCAGAAAAACACGTATTCGTTTGTTCCCAGGCCCGACCGCCGGGCCACCCCAGAAGCTCGTGCACCGAGAAGGGTTGCCGCGATGTGCTGGACGAGTTCTATTTCCAGTTCCAGCAGCGCCAGTGCTTCGACAAGGTGGCCATCACCGCCACCGGTTGCCTCGGCCCTTGCGGCAGCGGCCCCAGCGTCCTGGTCTATCCGGAAGGGGTGATGTACGGCGGGGTGACCAAGGACGACGTCAACGCGATCTTCGACGAGCATCTGCTCGGCGGCCAGCCGGTCGAGCGGCTGATCGTGCCGGCCGACATCTGGTGATCGCCGTGGCCAGCCTGCTGCCCGCCGAGACCGAGGCCATGGCCCGGCGCCTGGTGGAGACCCTGCGCGGCGAGGCGACCCGCTACGTGGCGGCGGACCGGCTGCCGGACATCCGGCTGGAGGCCGCCGCGATCACCACGGTGATCGACCCGGCCAACGGCCAGCCCGGCTACGAGGGCATATGGCGCAACCACCTGGGCGAGCGGGTCGGCAAGCTGATCTTCAACAGCGACGGCAGCTATTACGCCGAGTACGACATCTGCGTGCGCCACCCGAGCAAATCGGGCTGGTTCGTCGAGGCGGTCACCGTCTGGGGCCGGGGCGCCACGGTCAAGGCCGAGGCCAGGCTGTTGCCGATGATTTGATATGAACGCGCTGCCCGACGACCTTCGGCTCCTGCTGGTGCACAAGCAGAAGACCAGCGCCCGCGTGCGCTTTCTCCGCTTCGCTCACGGCGTGACCGCGTTCGACCCGTTGCCGGCCTTGTCCGACATCAACGACGACGAGGCGCCGCAGGTCGTGCATCACCCCAACGTCTATCTGCGCGCGGCCGAGCAACGCCTGGGGTTGCCCGCCGGCAGTCTGGCGCACGAGGCCGAGTTCGAGGCCCTGGTCCACACGCCGTCCGGGCCGATCGCGGTCTACCTGACCAGCATCGACACCATCGACCCGCCCTTCGCCGAGGCCGAGGCGCTGGGCGGCCGCTTCATCGCGATCACCGAGGCTATCGGCGGCATGCCGGTGGAGATGGAACTGCTGCGCCGGGCCTATGCCGCGGTGCTGGGATGAAGTTTGTTTGAACCGATTGGAGGTGAGTCATGTCGCTTAACCGTCGCGATTTCCTGAAACTGGGCCTGGGTGCCTGCCTGCTGCCCGGCCTGGGTTGGGGCCTGGGCCGAGCCGCGACCGTGACCAGCGAGGAGATGTACGTCTTCGGCACCCTGGTCGATGTCGGCGTCGAGCATGGCGATCAAACCTTGGCGCGCAGCGCCATCGCCGCCGTAGCCCGCGACTTCCAATGGCAGAACCAAGCCTGGCATGCCTGGAAGCCGGGCGGCCTGTGCGAATTGAACGCGGCCTTCGCGGCCGGCACCGCGCATACCGTCGAGCCCTCGCTGCTGCCGCTGCTGACCGAGGCGACCGAACTCGCGCGCTTGAGCGGCGGCCTGTTCAACCCGGCCATCGGCGGCCTGGTCGGCCTGTGGGGCTTCCACCACGACGAGATGCCGAGCGGCGCCCTGCCGCGCGCGGAACGCATCGCCGCCTTGGTCGCGGCGGCGCCGAGCATGGACGACCTGGTCATCGACGGCCGACGCGTGTCCAGCCGCAACCCGGCCGTGCAACTGGACCTCGGCGGCTATGCCAAGGGCGTCGCGCTCGACCGCGCCTTGGACCGATTGGCGGCCCAAGGCCTGGGCAACGCCATCGTCAACTTGGGCGGCAACTTGGCCGTGTCCGGCGACAAGGCCGGCAGTCCCTGGCGGATCGGGGTGCGCCACCCGCAAGGCCAGGGCGTGCTGGCGGCCTTGGCGGTCAGCGGCCGCAGCGCGGTGGTCACCTCCGGCAGCTACGAGCGCTTCCGCGAATTCGGCGGCCGCCGCTATCCGCACATCATCGACCCGCGCACCGGCCAGCCGGCGCGGCATGTCGCCTCGGTCACGGTGATCCATCCCGATGCCGCGCTGGCCGACGTCGCCGCCACCGCCCTGGTCGTGGCCGGGCCCGAGGCCTGGGTCGATGTCGCCCGGCGCATGGGCGTGCATCAGGTCATGCTGGTCGACGGCGCGGGCCGGGTGCAGATGACCGCCGAGATGGCCGACCGGGTTTCTTTCGTGACCCAACCGGCCGCGCTGGCGACGGTTGCCGTCTAAATTATTCAGGAGCCTGCGATGGGACAAATTCAAATGGGCGATCTGGTCTACGCCGCCGGCGATCTGTACAACGACCCCGTCGAGGAAACCGGCGAGGCCGCCATTCCCGGCCGCTTCGTCAACGAGTTGCTGGCCCCGGCCGGGGCGCGCGGCGTGGTGGTCAACATCGGCCATGCCGAGGCCGAGCCCGACACCGACATCTTCCTGGTGCGCTTCGAGCTGGACGGCGAGGGCACCTTGTCCGAACCTATCGGTTGCCTGGCGGAAGAGTTGTACCAGACTGAAAGCAAAGCCTCGGCCTAAGCCGTCATGAGTGTGCCAAGCGACATGGCCAGGCCCGGGCAGACTTGGCAAGGAGTCCTGCGATGAATGCAAACGCGGCGGCGGTGTGTCTGGATTCCGGCGACGATCCAATGGCGCGGGCGGCCGGTTCGCTGGCCGTGACCCTGGCCTATCACGAGCGCAGCAAGCACCGGCTGGACCGCTATGCCGCCGGGCCGGGCGCGCTGGATTGGGAGGCCCAGCCCAATCCTTTCCGCTGCTGGAATTGGACCCAACACATCAACCTGCCGCGCCAGCCGGTCGAGCTGCCGGTGCCGTGGGCCGCGCTGAACGCCGAGCGGCCGGCCGCGCCGCTGACCCTGGCAAACCTGGGCACGTTGCTGCGCTTGGCCCTCGCCATCACCGCCTGGAAGTCGTATGCCGGCGACAAGTGGGCGCTGCGCGCGCACCCCTCGTCGGGCAACCTGCATCCGACCGAGGCCTACGTCATCGCCCACTGGGTCGAGGGCCTGGCCGACGGGCTCTACCACTACCAAGCCCGTCACCATTGCCTGGAATGGCGGGCGGGCGAGGGCGATTTGTCGGAACAGCCCGGCCTCTGGCTCGGCCTCAGTTCCATCCATTGGCGCGAGGCGTGGAAATACGGCGAGCGCGCCTTCCGCTATTGCCAGTTGGACCTGGGCCACGTGCTCGCCGCCGTGAGCTACGCCGCCGCCTTGCTCGGCTGGCGCCCGCGCCTCCTGGCCTGCGGCCCGGCGCAGGTCGCCGCCACCTTGGGCCTGGACCGGGCCGACGATTTCGCCGGGGTCGAGGCGGAAGAGCCGGACGTGCTGCTCGCCATCGAACTGCCCGGCAGCGCGACCGCCGCGCCGCCGCAGGCGTGGGGCGAGTGGAGCGGCGCACCCAGCCTGCTCGACCCCAAGCCGATGTACCACTGGCCGGTGATCGACGAAGTGGCCGAGGCCACGCGCGGCGCCTTTCACCCCTCCCCTTTATGCCCTTCAGGGTGCGCAAGCGGGGGAGGGGCCGGGGGAGAGGGTAGCGCGACTACGCGTAGCCTCATCGTCGATCCGATTCAAGAATGCCCTCTCCCCAACCTTTATGCCCTTCAGGGTGCTCCCCCGCTTGCGGGGGAGGGGGTAGTAGCCTTGCCCGCTACCCAAGTCATCCTCAAACGGCGCAGCGCCCAGGCCTTCGACGGCCAGTCGGTGATGCCGCTGGCCGTGTTCCGCCGCTTGTTGGCGGCGCTGCTGCCGGGTGGCTCACCGGTCTGGTCCTTGTGGCCGAGATCGGCGCGGGTGCATCCGGTCGTCCTGGTGCACCGGGTCGAGGGTCTGGTCAACGGGCTGTATATCCTGCCGCGCAGCGAGGCGGCCGTGCCGGCCCTGCGCGAGGCACTGCGCAGCAACTTCGAATGGCAGCCGGCCGATGCCGAACTGCCGCTCTACCGCCTGGTCGCCGCGCGTTGCGGCAAGACCGCGCGCACCGTGTCCTGCCATCAGGACATCGCCGCGCAGAGCGCGCTCACCTTCATGATGCTGGCCGAGTTCGAAGGGCCGCTGGCCGAGGACGCCGTCGCCTATCGCCACCTGCATTGGGAGGCCGGCATGCTCGGCCACGCGGCCACCCTGGAGGCCGAGGCGGCCGGCTGGCGCGGCACCGGCATCGGCTGCTTCTTCGACGACGCCGACCACGAACTGCTCGGCCTGGCCGACCGGCGCTATCAAGTGATCTACCACTACGCCATCGGCATGGCGGTGGACGACCCGCGCCTGAGCACGCTGCCGGCCTATGACTGACGCCGAACAAGACGAATTCGAGGGCTTGCCACCGGCCCTGCAAGACCTGGTGCGCCAGGGCATGGCCCTGCACATCGCCGATCCGGCCGGCGGCGAATTCCTGTTCCATTACGCGATCAGCCAGGCGCCCGAGGCTCTGCCGCTCTACCGCGTGCTGTACAAATTCTGCAATCGCCGGCGCAGCTTCGACGCCGCCCACGACTTCGCCGTCAAGGGATTGGCCGTGGCGGCGCGCCAGGCCGGCCTACCCGAGGCCTGGCAAGTCTGGAACCCGGCCATGGTCGGCAACGCCGATTTCCGCCTGGGCAGCTTCCTGCTGCTGACCATGAAGGCCATGGCCTTCATCGAATTGCGCCGCGGCCACAACGACGAGGCCGAGCGGATATTGGATAGCTTGACCAGCCTGGATCCAGGCGACGGCATCGGCGCCTCGGTGGTCGCCGCGCTGGCGGCTGGCATACAGGACTGAACGACTATGAATACCGAACAGGAAATGCAGCAAGTCAAAGGCCGCATCGCCGAGGTCTATGCCCGGCGCGAGCGCTTGAAACGCGAACTGGAAACCGGCGGCCTCGCGCCGCGCGCCGGCCTTGCCCGATTGGCGGAGACCGACCAGGAACTCTCCGCGCTGGACAGCCGATTCAAGCAACTGTGGGATGCCGCCCAGGCCCGCGCCAAGGCCGAGCCCAGCCCGGCCTTGGCCGTCTGGCTCGCCGGGCAAGGCTTGGCCCACTGCCATGCCCGCACCGACACCGGCATGACCCCGCTGATGCTGGCCGCGCTCAAAGGCGAGCGCGCCTTGCTGGAAGAGCTGCTGGCGTTGGGCGCCGACCCCAACCACGTCAACGACGACGACCACCATGCCTTGTGGTTCGCCTGCGTGCATGGCGACCCGGCCCTGCTTGCGCTGCTGATCGAGCGCGGCGCCGATATCGACAATGTGAACGTCAACGGCGTCACCTGCGCGGTCTATGCCGCCTCCACCGGCAAGTTGGACGTGCTCAAGTGCCTGGTCGAGGCCGGCGCCGACCTGAGCAAAGAGACCAGCGGCGGCTACACCGCGCTGGACAGCGCCGCCACCCTGCCGGTGCTCAAGTATCTGCGCAGCCTGGTCGTGGCCTGATCGGTTGACATTTAAGGAAGGTCACAAAATTAAAGCCCCCGGCTTTGCCGGGGGATACTTACAAACATATTTTGGCAACATGCCCGATCTATCGAATATCAAGGGAAAAGAGGCCAACTGAAAAGTATCGCTAGTGAATCTTGAATCCTACAGACCTAACTTGACGCTGGGGTGGGGAATAAGTTCAACACTATTTTGGCCGAGATTGGGTTTGGTGCACAGATACGGGTGATGTTAGCCATGGGACCACGCATCAGACAGCCGCTCCGCCTGATCTAGCACCAGCCGGATCGCCTCTTCCTGCATATCCGGCGGGTACTTGTAGCGGCGCAAGGTAATGCGAACCAGGTTGCGCAGACGTGCGCGCACGCTCTCGCGTTTCTGCCAATCTACCGTTGTGCTGTTGCGCAGCTTGTCAGTTAGTTCGTGTGCAATCTTTTTCAGGATGTCGTCGCCTAATTCACGCACCGCGCTTTCGTTGTCAGCCAGGGCGTCATAGAAAGCCAGCTCCGATTCATTGAGGCCAAGGTTTTCTCCGCGCTTGGCGGCCTCGCGGAACTCCTTGGCCATTTGGATCAGTTCTTCGATGACCTGCGCGCTTTCGATGGCACGGCTGCGGTATCGGTTGAGCGCAGCGAGAAGGCGGTCGCTGAACTTTTTCTCCAGGATCACGTTGGTGCGACTGCGGGATTTGATCTCATCGTTTAGCAGCCTCTGCAGCAGCTCCACGGCAAAGTTGCGCTGGGGCAAATTGCGTACTTCTTCCAGGAAGGCATCGGACAGAATTCCAATATCCGGTCGATCCAGACCTGCCAACTTGAAGATGTCCTCGACCCCCTCTGCAACCACCGCGTTGTCGAGAATCTGCTTGAGCACCGCATTCTTCTTGTCCTCAGACAGCTTCTTGTCGGTCTCCGTCGCCTTGGCGATCACGCTCTTGATGGCCTGAAAGAAGGCGATTTCTTCGCGTAGTTCAATCGCGTCATCCAGCGTGCCGCAGAGCGAGAAAGCCTTCGTGATCGCCAGCACCACGTCGAACCAGCGCTTCTTGCCGTCTTCCAGCCCCAACACGTAGTTGGCTGCTGGCAGCAGCAAACCCGTGGCCTGGGTACGATAGGCCGCGTAGTCGAAGCCGTGCAACAGGCCCCGCGCCACCTCCATCAGCTCCTTGAGCTTGGCCAGTGCCTCGGCGGCATCTAACGTCGGCTGGCCCTTGCCGCGACTTTCCGTGTAGGTCTTCAGCGCGCGGCGCAGCTCGGTGGCGATGCCGATGTAGTCCACCACCAGGCCGCCTTCCTTGTCGCGGAACACGCGGTTCACGCGGGCGATGGCCTGCATCAGGTTGTGGTCGCGCATGGGCTTGTCCACGTACATGGTGTGCAGGCACGGCACGTCGAAGCCGGTGAGCCACATGTCGCGCACGATCACCAGCTTGAGCGGGTCTTTGGGATTCTTGAAACGCTTTTCCAGTTGCTTCTTGGTGGTGGCGTTGTAGATGTGGGGCTGCAAGAGTTCTTTATCCGCCGCCGAGCCGGTCATCACAACCTTGATCGCGCCCTGGGCCGGGTCAGTGCTGTGCCAATCCGGCCGCAGGGCCACGATGGCGTTGTAAAGGTGAGCGCAAATCTCACGGCTCATCGCCACGATCATGCCCTTGCCTTCCACTGCCGCATTGCGCGCCTCAAAGTGCTGCACGATGTCGGCGGCTACTTGCTTGACGCGCGGGTCAGCGCCGACCAGCTTTTCCAGCGCGGCCCACCTGGTCTTGCCGGCTTCGCGCAGCGCGAGGCTCTCTTCGTCCTCGAAGATTTCCTCCACCTGGTCGCTAAGCTGTTCGATCTCGGCCTGGTTGATGTCCAGCTTCGCCAGACGGCTTTCGTAATAAATCGGCACGGTGGCACCGTCGTCCACCGCGTCCTGAATGTCGTAAACACTGACGTAATCGCCGAACACCGCGCGGGTGTCCTTGTCGTCGGACTCCACCGGCGTGCCGGTAAAGCCGACAAAGGTCGCGTTGGGCAAGGCATCGCGCAGGTGCTTGGCGAAGCCGTATTTGTATTTGCCCGTCTTCTTGTCCAGCACCGCGTTAAAGCCGTACTGCGAGCGGTGCGCCTCGTCGGCGATGACGACGACGTTGGTCCGATCGGTCAGACGCGGGAATTGGTCCTCGTCTTTCTCGGGCGAGAACTTTTGCACCGTTGTGAAAATGATGCCGCCGGATGGGCGCCCATTAAGCAGTTCGCGCAGTTGGTCGCGGTCTTCTGCCTGTTGCGGCATTTCCTTCAACAGGGATCGCGCACCGGCAAAGGTCTGGAACAGTTGCCCGTCCAGATCGTTGCGGTCGGTGACGACGACAATCGTCGGGTTCTGCATCTCCGGCTGCTGCATCAGCTTGCCGGTGAAGCACACCATGGAAATGCTCTTGCCCGAGCCCTGGGTGTGCCAGACGATGCCGCCCTTGCGCGAGCCGGGCACCACCCGTTTGCCATAGGTGGCGCGCTCTTCTTCTGTCTGATTCGACGCGACCTGCGGCTGCGTGGCCGCAATCACCGTAGCGCGCACCGCCTCGCGCACGGCGTGGAACTGGTGATAGCCAGCGATCTTCTTGATGATGCCGTCGTCGCCCTGCTCGAACAGGATGAAGTAGCGCAGATAGTCCAGCAGCAGTTCGGGCGCAAAGAAGCCGCGCACCACTTTCTCCAGCTCGAACTCCAGCAACGGCCGGTCGTTCTCGTTGCGTAGCGTGCACCAGGGCATAAACCGCTCCCGGTCCGCCGTCAGCGAACCCACGCGCGCATGCAGACCGTCCGAAATCACCAGCGCCTCGTTGAACACAAAGAGGTCTGAGATTTCGGCCTTGTAGGTTTCCAACTGATTGAACGCCGACCAGATATCCGCCTGCTCGGTCGCCGGGTTCTTGAGTTCGATCACCGCGATGGGAATGCCGTTGATGAAGCACACCAGATCCGGCCGGCGCGGCTGCTTGGTGCCCTGCACCGTGTACTGGTTCACCACCAGAAACTGGTTCTGTTCCGGATGCTCGAAATCGATCAGCCGCACACGGTCGCCGCGCTTCTCGCCTTTCTTCTCGACAATAACCGCCAGCCCGTCGAGCAGCACTTCGTGAAAGCTGAGGTTGCTTTGAATAATCGAAGGCTGATGCAGCTTGGCGACCCGGTGCAACACCTCTTCCAGCACCGCATCGGGCACATCCGGGTTCAATCGGCACAGTGCTTCATGCAAACGCCCTTGCAACAACACCTGCCGGTAATCGGCGCGCTCAGGCGTATCGCCGTCCGGGGCGATGTCAGGTCCGTGGCGGTATTCCCAGCCGGAATCCTGGAACCAGGTGAGGGCGAGTTGTTCGAGCTGGTCTTCAGTGATCATCCGTCGCACCCGCGAGCATGTTCATGATAAGCCGGATCATGGTCTCTTTCTGTGCCGGGTCGGATTCCGCCACCAACAGGGCCAATGCCGCCAGCCCGATGTCATTGATGACCGGATTGCCCGCCCCATCCAGCAGGCGGGCATTGCGGTTCAAGAAATCCACGAACAGGAAGGCGGCGCTGCGCTTGTTGCCGTCCGAGAACGGATGGTTCTTGATGACGAAATACAGCAGATGCGCCGCCTTCGCCTCCACGCTGGGGTAGGCCGGTTCGCCGAACACCGTCTGATCGAGATTACCGAGCAGGGCGGCGAAGGCATCGCCCCGCTCCTGCGCGAACAGCTGCGTTGCCTCCCCACGCGAGATGAGATCGGCCTTCAACCCGGCCAGGGCGGCATGTGCATCGGCCAGCGTGGGCAGCCTGCCGCCCGAAGCCACCTGCGGCTCGGCCAGCAAACCCTCGTCGTAGCGTTGCAGCAACAGAAAGGTCTGGGCATAGCGCGTCACCACATCCACCAGCCCGCGCCCCTGGTCCGTGGTCAGCGCCTCCCCGGCGGCCGCCTTGCGCACCAGTGCCAGCGCCGCCTCCAGCTCGCGGGCGTTCTGCTCGAAGCGCTGGCGGTTCAGCGTGTAGCCTTGGGTTAGGTGCTCGCGCAACACCTTGGTCGCCCACTGGCGGAAACGGGTACCCTGCCGCGACTTGACCCGATAGCCTACCGAGATGATGACGTCGAGATTGTAGAACTCGACAGGCTTGTCAGAATTTGCAATATGCATTTTTTGCATATTGCTCTCCCGTTCCAATTCCCCCTCTTTGAAGGCATTCCCAATATGGCGGGAAATCACCGATTGGTCGCGCCCGAACAGCTCCACCATCTGCGTCTGTGTCAGCCACACCGTGTCATGCTCCAGCCGTACCTCCAGCCGCGTTTCGCCTCCGGGGGCCTGATACAGGATGACCTCGCCCAGGCCGCTGCTCATGCCAACACCCCCAAAATCGTGCCCATATCCGGGGCGATATCGGGGCCAAAGCGGTATTCCCAACCGGAGTCCTGGAACCAGGTCTGGGCGAGTTGTTCGAGGTCGTCTTCGGTCATTTCACGTCCGGCTGGGTTTGCGTCTAAATAAACAAGTCATTAAATATCAATAAGATAATAGTTTTCCAGGTGTCAGAGTTTGCGTCTCACGCATTAAACAATCCCCGTATTGTGTCTCACATTTAAATAAATATGAGACATTGTGTGATTAAAAGTGCATGCGTGAGACTCAAATAATCCGCCGGCCCTCGGCAACATTCAGCAGTTCACGGAAGGCATAAATCCCTGATCTCCGCCCCCTTCCTTCACGTAGCGCATGAAGCAACCCATCCTCTCGCAGCATCGCAAGAATGCGGGCAGCCGTCGGCTTGGGTATCTCGGATTTTTCGGTGAAGTCGGGCGCTTTGAATATCGGACTCTGAAACAGAAAATCCACCGCCCGGATCGCGTGCTGCGAATGGGTCAGGTCAACAACTCGGGTCTTGACCTGCTCATAGAGCGCGAGGATGGCTCTCGCCTTCTGTTCATTCTCGGCGGATTGTTCCACGATCCCCTCCAGGAAGAATGCACACCAGTCCGTCCACGCGCCATCCCGCGAAACGGCGCGCAGCCGCTCCTGATAGATCTCACGATGCGCCTCCAGATAGCCGCTCATATAAAAATCGGGGCTGCTGAGAACTTTCTTTTTGTACAGGAATAACGGAATCAGCATCCGCCCCAAGCGGCCATTGCCGTCCTTAAATGGATGCAGCGCCTCGAACTCCACATGCACGATAGCCAGCTGCACCAACGCATCCAGTTCGCCATCGCCATTCATATAGGCTTCCCAAGCATCCATTCCCGAGCCAAGCTGCGCGGGTGCAATCGGCACAAAACTGGCCTCTTCAATACGGCAGCCCTTAGTGCCGATCCAATTCTGATCCGTGCGAAAACTCCCCGGCGTTTGCTCTTTTCCGCGCACACCCTGCATGAGCAGATAGTGGGCCTGCCGAACCAGATGCTGGGATAGCGGGCGCTCCTTCAAGGCATCCACGCAAGAGCGCAATGCAATCCGGTAATTCAGAATCTCCTCGGCATCGTCGCGCTTGGGCTGGGTTACATCCTCCGGCTCGCCGCCCGCTTCAAGTTCCAGCACCTCGCCCATCGTGACATGGGTGCCCTCGATCTTGGACGACAGCACCGCTTCCTGCGTGGTCAATGGCGACAGCAGCACCGCAGCATTGGGAATCGCCGACAACAACCCGTCGTAACGGGCAAGACCGGCGTTGGCTTTGCCGATCAGCGGGATCAATCGTTTCCAGTCCAGTTCCGCAGGCGGAAATTTGCCGAGGTGGTAGTAAACCGGTTGGGTCATGCCATTACCTCCACCGCCTCATCATCGACTGGCACGCGTAGTTCGCCGGAGAGGAGTTTAGGGAGTGGAGGTCGCTCACGCCGCCAGCTCCTCCCAGACCTCTTCCCGCTTGCTCCACGGAATCGGGCGCACATCGTAATTCTGAAGCGCGTCCGTAACGGCGGACGAAATCGCGATTTCCGAATCGTTCAGCAAGGCAAATGCCCTGGAATCCGGAGGCCGCACTTCCTTGGTGTCAATCCACGCAAATGCAACCGCTTGGGCAGTGTCACGATTGGGTCGATTGATGGTCTGGATAATCCGTTCGGGCTGTTTGCGTGACTTCGGAATCACGAAATCGAACAGATGGTCGTAACCAGTCTTGCCTGAAAATTTCACCTTTGGCGTGTAGCGAACATCGTGCAAATCGAGCCACGCCACCACATCCTCGTAGAACAGGCTCGCCACCATCGGCACGGCCAGATAGAACATGTCGTTCACGGCCAGCATCGCCTGAACGAGGTTGTGCTTGCGTAAAGCAAAGTTGTCCGGTGTGGCATGGACTTCCAACGCGCTTCCGTGGAGTTGAACGCCGAACCCATTCAGAGTCATCTTCAACAACTCCTGGCGCTTCGGGCTGTTCAGCTTGCAGCCACTTTGTTCCAGGTCTTCGAGCGTGTAGCCGTCATCCGTCAGGACGTATGCGCCATTCGATTTCCTGGCGTAGATTTGGACGTAATCGTTGTGCCGATCCAGATACGGTGTCGTGATCTCCACCCAATCCGCCACTTCGCGCAGCAGGGTTTTGTCCCTCAGCCAGGCCACATAGTCATCAAGCAGTTTCTGGACATCCTGAATCATGTGAACAGCCCTTGCTCAATGTAAGGCGGCACCGTGACACGGCAGAACCGCATAAAGTCTTCCAGCGTGCCCCACAGGTCGGACACCCTCGGGAAATGCTCGGCAGGTACGGGGAAGGCCCACTTGTCACCATAGCCCTCACGGTATACATGCAGATGAGGGCTGCCGATTTCCTGATCGTCCGGGTTTCGATGCGGGGCACCGCCAAAATCCAGCCGCACCAGCACGACCACCTGTCGCGCACGGGCCTGATATTTTCCTTTGGCCAGATCAATGCGTCCCCTGCGGATATCAAGCAGAAACTGCTCCCGCTTGTCCGGCGATTGCAGCGGCACCACCAGTGAACCAGCGGTAGGGTAATGGTAGCGTTCATCGTCGAGGCGATGCTTCTCCATCGCAATCAACGCATCGGCTTCAGATTGGGTGAGATGGATGTCAGCCATGAGCAACCTCTTTCATTGCAACGTCAGCCTTGTCGTCCTTCACTCGCAGTTCGCCGGAGAGGAGTTTGGGGAGGAGCGCATCTCGCGCATTCGCAAGGGTGCGAGTTTCCTCTTCTCGCGATCGCATCAAATCGAAGAACGGGACTATGAGCTTGGCAAACTCTTCTACGACGCGGGCAGACGCAGATACTAGAGGGATGCGTCTTAAATTCCCTTGACTAAGTTTTGCTTGCACTGCACCGGTCACAAAAGGTGCAATGTTGGCCCGCTTGAGCAACAAAAGAAGATGCTCGCTCGCCATAGGTGTCTTCGCCAGTAGTACGTGCGCGTGGTTATTAACCCAGAATTTCCCCCAGACATACTGAATTACAGGTGATCCATATTCGTTGACAACGGAACCGTCTTCACCCATCAGAACGTAGATGCCATCGAAAATATAGTCGTCGACGTAGTCCATTACCGAGGCCGCGCCATAGTAAGGATATTGCCCTCTACGCACTTCGCGTTCTCGATTCGAAAGCGGTATGCGTTTCGAATCGAAAATCTCGATATGTTCGCCCAAGGTTGAGACTTCCCACCCCTCCGGAATCTCGCCGAGTTCGGAATCGACGAGGCGGTCGGGGAAGAGGGCGAGGAGGTCGGGGGTTAGCCGTAAGCGGCGGCAGATGGATTCGGGCGGTTCGCCGCTGGCTTTGGCGCGGACGGGATCGAAGTCGACGAACCAGGACTTGAAGATCGCCCGCGCGATGGCCTCCAGCGTTTCGTTCATGCGGCGGTTCAGTTCGATTTTGTCGTCGAGGGTGCCGAGGATGTGGGCGATGCGCTCACGTTCCCCTTCGTCGGGAAGAAGGATCGGAAGTTGCGCAACATCCTTTAGATTAAGCGTGGCCTGTACGGTTGTATTCAAGCGCCCAAAAATCATCTCGCGCGCCTCAGGTGCGTTAAGCGCGAGCTTTATCCAATAGGCGCCGACATCTTCTCGGACAGGAATAACTGCGACAGCTCTAGCAACATTCCAACCTTTCATCTCAGGTGGAACTACAGCCGCTTCCCCTACAGTGCCGACGAGCGTTAAGAGCAACTCACCCCCGTTTAAGCGAGTACGCGCATAAGCGGCTTCGATCTCCGGGGCAACCCTCATCGGCTGATCCGTCGCAATGCGGCCACCTCGAATGTCAGCGACTCGGACGATGGGCACGCCATTTTTCAGATGAGTGCCAGGCTGAACGATGCCGTATGAAATCCCGCGCCCTTCAGCAAGGAGCGAGGAGAGTGGCTGAGACTTCCACTCACCCGCCATAACCCAGCCTCGCCAGATTCTCGTGAATCACCGCCTCCAGCCGCGCACTCTCGCCGAACTGCTCGTTCAGCTGTGCGGTGAGTCGCGCCATCTTGCCTTCGAATGGTTCGCCGTCGGGTTCCTGCTCCGCCGCGCCGACGTAGCGGCCGGGTGTGAGCACGTAGTCGTGCTTTTTGATGTCTTCGAGCTTGGCCGCTTTGCAGAAGCCGGGGATGTCTTGGTACGCCGCTGTACCCTCTCCCCCAGCCCCTCTCCCGCTTGCGGGAGAGGGGGGTACGGTTTTCCAGGCATGGAAGGTGTCGGCGATCTTGCGGATGTCTGCGGGGGCGAAGTCGCGCAGCACGCGGTCTTTCATGTAGCCGAGGTTGCGAGCGTCGATGAAGAGGGTTTCGCCCTTGCGCTCGCGGGTGCCGCTTGCCCTCTCCCCTGCCCCTCTCCCGCTTGCGGGCGAGGGGTTCTTGGATTTGGTGAGGAACCAGATGCAGGCGGGGATTTGGGTGTTGGTGAAGAGTTGGCCGGGCAGCGCGACCATGCATTCGACCAAATCTGCTTCAATCAGCGCCTTGCGGATTTCGCCTTCGTTGTTGGTGTTGCTGCTCATGGAGCCGTTGGCGAGCAGCAGGGCCATGCTGCCGTGCGGCGCCAGGTGGTGGATCATGTGCTGCATCCAGGCGAAGTTGGCGTTGCCGGCGGGCGGGATGCCGTATTTCCAGCGCGGGTCGTCGTCTTTGACGCCGGCGTTCCACTCCTTCATGTTGAAGGGCGGGTTGGCCATGATGGTGTCGGCGCGCAGGTCGGGGTGCTGGTCGCGGGTGTAGGTGCTGGCGGGTTCCTTGCCGAAGTCGAAGTCCATGCCGCGGATGGCCATGTTCATGGAGGCCAGGCGCCAGGTGGTGGGATTGGATTCCTGCCCGTAGACGGAGATCTGGCCGATGCGGCCGCCGTGCTCTTCGACGAACTTTTCCGACTGCACGAAGAAGCCGCCGGAACCGCAGCAGGGGTCGTACACCCGTCCCTGGTAGGGTTCCAGCATTTCGACGATGAGGGTGACGATGCTCTTGGGCGTGTAGTACTGCCCGCCCTTCTTGCCCTCGGCCATGGCGAACTCGCCGAGGAAGTATTCGTAGACGTGGCCGAGGATGTCCTTGGCATGGAGCGTGCCGTGCTGGAAGGGGATTTCGGCGATGAGGTCGATGAGGCCCGGCAGCGCGGCGTCGATCTGCTTGCGGGCGTAGTCTTTTTCCAGCACGTCCTTGAGTTTGGGGTTTTCCTTCTCGACGGCTTCGAGGGCGTCGTCGAGCAGGCGGCCGATGCCGTTGAATTTGTATTCGGCGGTCTTGCCGTTTTTGACCTGAAGCACGGTGCCGACCGCGACCTTGGCATTGGCCTGCAGGAAATCCCAGCGCGCCAGCGCCGGCACCCAGAAGACGTTCTTCTCGGTGTAGTAGTCGCGGGATTCGAGTTCCTGCTCAATCAGCTCCAGGGCATCCTCGCCAAGGTAGTAGTCATGATTCGGGTTGGCGAAGGCTTCAAACAGCTCCGCGCGGCGCTCCTTGAAAGAATCCGACACGTATTTGAGGAAGATGAGGCCGAGCACGACGTGTTTGTAAACGGCGGCGTCGAGCATGGGCAACAGCTTGTTGGCCATGGTCCACAGTCGCTTGTCGAGGTCGTTGAGGAATTGTTGTTCTTCAGAATTCATGGTGTTGTTTATCGCAGAGTTGGCGCGATTGAGGGAAGGGCACCGTCATTGGGCGGTTGTTGGCCTCCCACGAATGGCAGGCAGGCCAGCTGGCGGCTTGTTGCAGCTTGTCGATATTCTCCCGGGCGTGGGCTGCGAGCGTCATTGATGTGTGTGTCTCCCGCTGGGAATCCTAACATTTCAATGGCCTGGCGGGGATGGTGGGTTTGTTCCGGCCCGGTTAAAGTGCAGGCTCGACCTTGACGGAGGCACCCGATGATCAAGCTGCTCTACATGTTGCATGTGCTGGCCACGGTGGTTTGGGTGGGCGGCATGTTCTTTGCCCATCAGGTGTTGCGGCCGGTGGCGGCGGCGCAGTTGGAGCCGCCTGTGCGGTTGCGCTTGTGGGCCGGGGTGTTCGGCCGCTTTTTCCCCTGGGTGTGGCTGGCGGTGGTGCTGTTATTGCTGACGGGGCAGGGCATCGTTTACCAAGTGGGCGGCTTCGGCGTGGTGCCCAAGCATGTGCATGTGATGGCGGGCATCGGCTATGTGATGGCGGCGATCTACTTCTATGTGTATTTCGTGCCTTATCGCCGCTTCGTTGCGGCGGTTAAGGCCGAGGCCTGGCCGACGGCGGGCGAGGTGCTGGTGGTGATTCGCCGCATTATCGGCACCAATCTGACCTTGGGCCTGCTGAATATCGCCCTGGTGTTTGTGTTGCCGGTGTTGATGTAATTCAGCGCTGGGCCAGGGCCAGTTTGGCGGCCCGGTCCCGCTTCTTGAGCGCGGCTTCTCTAGCCGTACACCTCGTCGTGGCTGCCGATGTCGAGCAGCAGGATTTCGTGTTCGGTGACTTGCAGGGCGAGGGTGATGCGGTAGCTGTAGGTGAGGTTCACCGCTTGCATGCCTTGGAGCTTGCCGGTGAGCGGGTGGAGTTTCAGGCTGGGTTCGAAAGGGTCGTTGCGCAGTTGTTCCAAGGTCTGGATGAAGCGCGGCCTCAGGTCGGGGTGTTTGGTCAGAAACTTGCGGGCACGGCGCTCGAAGAAGGCCGTGGTGACCAGGGTGTAGCTCATTCGGCGGCTACGCTGTCCAGACGTTGCATCAGGGCATCGACGCTGTCATGGCGGGTGACGCGGCCGGCCTTGGCGTCTTCGAGCGAGGCCTTGATGCGCGCCAGGGTGGCCTCTTCCTGAAGTTCCAATAGTTCGCGGTAGTTCTCTTCGGTCAGCACCACGTATTGCGGCCGGTTGTTCTTGACGATGTGCACCGGGCCTTGGGCCAGGGCCTCGTCGACGGCGGAGATACCGCGGCGCTTGATTTCTTGGGCGGGCAGGATGTTCATGGTGGTTTCCTATACCTAATTAGGTGCTGATTTAAGCACTGTATTGGGTATTGAGCAAGCCTGGGTTGTGGATTGCCGCGCCCGCTGTGCGGGCTCGCAATGACGGTTAAGGGGTTTGCTGTGCGAGGGCCAGTTTGGCCGTGCGGTCCAGCTTCTTGAGTGCGGCTTCGCGCTTGGCGGCGGCCGACCGGCTGTCCGCCTGTTCCGAATAGATGAGTTCGACCGGGCGCCGGCTGCGGGTGTAGCGGGCGCCCAGGGCGCCGCCTTGGTTGTGCTCATCCAGCCGCCGGGCCAGGTCGGTGGTGATGCCGGTGTAAAGGGTGCCGTCGGCGCAGCGCAGGATGTAGATGTGCCAGGGCTGCGCGGCGGCCATGGCCGGTTTAGTCCACCCGCTGCCCGTGCTCGCGGGTGGCGTGGAATTTCACCTTGGGCCACTTTTCCATGAGCAGTTCCAGGTTGTAGCGGTTGGTGGCGAGATAGACCGGGTTGCCGTCCACGTCCTGGCCCATGCGGATCATCTGGTCCTTCTCGAACTGGCGGCGGGTGGCCTCGTCGGGAAAGCTCAGCCAGCGGGCGGTGTAGATGTCGGCGCCTTCGTAGACGGCGTCGACCTTGTATTCGGTGGCCAGGCGCTGGGCCACCACTTCGAATTGCAGCTGGCCCACGGCGCCCAACAGCAGGCTGCCGCCGGCCAGGGTTTCGAACACCTGGATGGCGCCTTCTTCGCCCAGCTCTTTCAGGCCCTTTTGCAACTGCTTGCTCTTCAACGGGTCGCGCGGGCGGGCGGTGCGGAACATCTCGGGCGCGAAGTAGGGGATGCCCTTGAAGTGCAGGGCCTCGCCTTCGGTAAGGGTGTCGCCGATCTGCAACTGGCCGTGGTTGTGGATGCCGATGATGTCGCCGGCCACGGCGTCTTCCATGTGCACGCGCTCGTTGGCCATGAAAGTGAGGGCGTTGCCCAGCTTCATTTCGCGGCCCATGCGCTGGTGCTGCACCTTCATGCCGGGCGAGTAGCGGCCCGAGCAGACGCGGAAAAAGGCGATGCGATCGCGGTGCTTGGGGTCCATGTTGGCCTGGATCTTGAACACGAAACCGGTGAACGGTTTTTCCGCCGGCTCGACCATGCGGCTGCCGGCGTCGCGCTGTTGCGGCGGCGGCGCCCATTCGACCAGGGCCTGCAAAATCTCGCGCACGCCGAAGTTATTGATGCCCGAGCCGAAGAACACCGGGGTCTGGCGGCCGGCGAGAAAGGCGGTGATGTCGAAGGGCGAGCTGGCGCTTTGGATCAGCTCGACGTCGTCGCGGGTGGCGCCCATTTCCATGGGGAACATCTCATCCAGGCGCGGATTGTTCAGGCCTTCGATCAGCTCGGTGGCGCCGCCGGCGTGTTCTTCGCCCGCCTGGAACAGCATGGTCTGGTCGTGCAGCAGGTGGTAGACGCCGCGGAAGCTCTTGCCCATGCCGATGGGCCAGGTCACCGGGGCGCAGTCGATCTTGAGCACCGACTCGATCTCTTCCAACAGTTCCACCGTCGGCTTCACCTCGCGGTCGAGCTTGTTGACGAAGGTGATGATCGGCGTGTTGCGCAGGCGGCAGACATCGAGCAGCTTGATGGTCTGCGCCTCGACGCCTTTCGCCGCGTCGATCACCATCACTGCGGCGTCGACCGCAGTGAGCACGCGGTAGGTGTCTTCCGAGAAGTCCTGGTGGCCGGGGGTGTCGAGCAGGTTGATGGTGTGGCCGGCATAGTCGAACTGCATGACCGAGCTGGTCACCGAAATGCCGCGCTGTTTTTCCACCTCCATCCAGTCCGAGGTGGCGTGGCGCGAACTCTTGCGCGCCTTCACCGTGCCGGCCATCTGGATGGCGCCGCCGAACAGCAGCAGCTTTTCCGTCAGCGTGGTCTTGCCCGCGTCGGGGTGGGAGATGATGGCGAAGGTGCGGCGACGGGCGACGTCGCGGACCAGTTCGGGCGGGAAGAGTGTGGCGCTCATGCTATGTGCTTAGAAAACAAAAACCGCCGGCCGGTGGGCGGGCGGTGGGTGGCGCAATTGTAGCAAATTCGGGTTGGGGCCTAGTCCGGCAGTTTCTTGCCCGGGTTCAGGATGCCCCGCGGGTCGAACACGCGCTTGAGTTCGCGCATCAGGGCCAGGGTGTCGGGCTCGATCTCCAGCGGCATGAACTGCCGCTTCTTGTTGCCGATGCCGTGTTCGCCGGACAGCGTGCCGCCGAGGCGCAGCACGGTCTCGACCAGTTCGCGCAGGCAGGTCTCGGCGCGCGCCATCTCGTCCTCGTCGTCCGGATGCACCATCAGGTTGACGTGCAGGTTGCCGTTGCCGGCGTGGCCGAAGCTGACGATGGGCAGGCGGTGCAGCGTGGCCATGGCGTCGATGGCGGCGACCAGCTCGGCCAGGCGCGACACCGGCACCACGATGTCCTCGTTGATCTTGAGCGGCGCGATCTTCTTCACCGCGTGCGACAGCGATTTGCGCGCGGTCCACAGATTTTGGATCTCGGCCGGGGTGAAGCCGGTTTGCAGCTCCAGCAGGCCGTCGCCGCGCAGGGCGGCCTCCAGCGCGGCGACCTGGCGCGGGATGTCCTCGGCCGGGCCGTCGGCCTCGACCATCAACACGGCCTCGGTGCCGGGCGGCAGGCCCTCGGCGGCGCCATATTCTTTGATCGCATCGATCGAACGGCGGTCCATGAATTCCAAGGCGGACGGCACGACCGGCTGCCGCATGATGCGCTGCACGGCGGCGCAGGCGGCCGTGTCGCTGGCATAGCAGAGGCGGAACGAGGCGGTACGCTCGGGCGCCGGCACCAGTTTCAGCGTGGCCTCGGTGATCAGCGCCAGCGTGCCTTCCGAGCCGACCAACAGCCGGGTCAGGTCATAGCCGGTGGCGTATTTGCTGGTGCGGCCGCCGGTGCGCAGTTCGCGGCCGCTGCCGTCCACTGCGCGCAAGGCCAGCACGTGGTCGCGGGTGACGCCGTATTTCACCGCGCGCGGGCCGGCCGCGTTCATCGCCAGGTTGCCGCCGATGCGGCTGTAGGCGCCGCTGCCGGGGTCGGGCGCGTACATCAGGCCGGCGCTGCGCGCGAGCTGGTCGATGTCCTGGGTGACGACGCCGGGCTCGACCACGATCAGCCGATTGGCCGGGTCGAATTCGACGATGCGGTTCATGCACTCGAAGCTGAGCACCAGGCTGCCCGGCGTCGGCTGGGCGCCGCCGACGTTGCCGGAGCCGGCGCCGCGCGGCGTGATCGGCAGTTGGTGTTCGAGCGCCAGGCGCACGCAGTCGGCGACCTGGTCGTGCGAGGTCGGGAATAACACCGCCTCGGGCGGGCAGCGGCCGGGGGTCTCGTCCTGGGCGTAGAGGGCCAGGGTGTCGGCATCGGCGCGCGCCCGCTCGGGGCCGAGCAGCGCGGCGAATTCGGCGAGGACGGCGGGGGGTAGCATCAGCCCAGGGTGGCCTCGACCACCTCGGCCGCCTGCGCCATGGCGTCGCCGTCGGGAAAGCGGCCATGGGCCTCTTGCACGGCGGCGTCGTAGAGCGGGCGGTTGAACGGTTGCGCGGCCTGTTCCTGCATGGCGTGGCGCAGGGCCTGGGTCATGACCTTGTCGAGCGAGACCAGGCGCTTGGCCACGACGATGCCGTCGTCGGCATTGACCAGGGTGAGGCGCAGCCGGCCGCGCTCGCCCGCCGGCTCGGCCGGCAGTTCGCGCTCGGCCTCGGGCACGAGGTGGACGTTGAAGGCGACGTCCGACCACTCGCAGACGTTGCGAATCTTGTAGAGCAGGAAGGCGGCCGGGCCGTTGGCGTAGAGGCCGACCTCGACCGGCTGCGCGCGCAGGCTTTCGATCTCGGCCTGGGTTGGGCCGGGCCAGAACAGCGCCAGGTCGTGGGCCTGGTCGCGGTAGGCATAGCGGGCGCCTTCGGCGTAGCGTTTGTGCTCGGCCGAGTAGATATCGCCGACCTGCGGGCCGAGCCGCTCGACGTCCGGGCGCAGGAAGGTGTGGAACTCGCTCACGCGCCTTCCTCGGGCAGCAGGGCGAGCAGCATCGCGATCATGTCGGTGTCGAAGTCCATGCCCAGTTCTATGTCCGGGTTGAGCGCGATGCCGACGTCGTCGGCCATGCGCCGCAGCACCCAGGAGAACTCGGTGAGCAGGCCGCCGCTGTAGCCGGGGATGTCGCTCATGAAGTTCTTCGCCCGTTCCGGCGACGAGAATAGCACCAGCACGGCGGTGCCGTCGTCGGCCTCCAAGACCAGGGGCTCGGCCTGGGTCGAGCGCTGGAAGCCGGCGATGGCATGTTTTTCGTCCTTCACCGGCATGAATACTTGCAGGTCGAGCAGGCGCTGGGCGAAGGTTTCGGGGTCGAGCGAGCCGTTGTGCAACTCGGTCAACAGGTATTCGAGATCGTTCTTGGGAAGCGTGGGGATATCCATGGAAAGGGCCGTCCAGACAAGGCCGCCAGCATAGCATCGGCGCGAAGCCAGCGCACCCCGCTAGAATGATGGCAATGAAAGGAGGCGACATGATCCGTTTGGGCATCGATCTGGGCGGCACCAAGATCGAATTGATCGCGCTGGATGCGGGCGGCGGCGAGTTGTGGCGCCATCGGGTGCCGACGCCGCAGGGCGATTACGCCGGCACGCTGGAGGCCATCGCGCGCCTGGTGGGCGAGGCCGAACGGGCCTTGGGCGCGACCGGCTCGGTCGGCATCGGCACGCCGGGCGCGATTTCGCCGGCCAGCGGCCTGATGAAAAACGCCAATTCGGTCTGCCTCAACGGCCGGCCGCTCAAGCAAGATATCGAGGACCGGCTCGGCCGGACGGTGCGCATCGCCAACGACGCCAATTGCTTCGCCTTGTCCGAGGCGGTCGATGGCGCGGCGGCCGGGGCGCGGGTGGTGTTCGGCGTGATCGTCGGCACCGGTTGCGGCGCCGGCGTGGTGGCGCACGGCCAGGTGTTGACCGGGCCGAACGCGATCGCCGGGGAATGGGGCCACAACCCCTTGCCCTGGCCCCAGGACCACGAGTTGCCGGGGCCGGCCTGTTATTGCGGCAAGGAGGGCTGCGTGGAGACCTGGCTGTCGGGGCCGGGATTGGCGCGCGAATTCAAGGCCGTGGCGCGGCAGGCGCTGGCGGTGCCGGAGATCGTACGCCGGGCGGCGGCGGGCGATGCGGCCTGCGAGGCCGCGCTGCAACGCTACGAAGACCGCATGGCGCGCGGCCTGGCCCAGGTGATCAACGTGCTCGACCCCGATGCGATCGTGCTGGGCGGCGGCCTATCCAATCTTGCGCGCTTGTATGCGAACGTGCCCCAGCTCTGGGGACGCTATGTGTTCAGCGATACGGTGCATACCCGGCTGTTGCCGCCGAGGCACGGCGATTCGAGCGGGGTGCGCGGCGCGGCCTGGCTGTGGAACGATTAGTTGTCTTAGCTGGGTAGCCACTTGGCGGGGTCGATGCCCCAGGCGTCGAAGGCCTCGTGGCCGGTGATGCGGTCTTGGCAGGATGGCTTGGAGAGATCGATGGTCTCGGGCGGCAAGTAATGCCGGCTCTTGGCGCTATAGAACACCTTGACGATGGGCTGCATCGCCCTTTCTTCGTGTTGCTCCATGACTACGCCGAGGCGCTCGCTTTCCAGTCTCACCAGCGAACCGGTCGGATAGATGCCGATCGACTTGATGTATTGCCTGACCAGCTCGGGGTCGAAATGGAACTTGCTCCATTCCAATAGTTTGCCCAGCGCCTCGGTCGGCGGCATGCCCTTCTTGTAGACGCGCTCGGAGGTCAGCGCGTCGTAGACATCGACGATGGAGCCCATCTGGCCATAAAGCGAGATCTGGTCGCCCTTGAGCTTGTTCGGATAGCCGGTGCCGTCGAAGCGTTCGTGGTGCTGTCCGGCGACATCGAGCGCGATCTGGCTGATGCTTGGCGTGTGCTGCAGGATGATGATGCTCTGCACCACGTGGGACTGCATCTTTGCTAGCTCGGCCTCGGTCAGTTTGGCCGGCTTGTTCAAGATTTCATCCGGTACCTTGGCCTTGCCGACATCGTGCAACAAGGCGCCGATCGCGATCTCCTTGATGGTGGCGCGATCGAGCTTGAGGCCGCGCGAGAAGGATATCATCAGCGCGCAGACCGAGACCGAATGCTGGAAGGTGTAATTGTCGTGGTCTTTCAGCCGGGCCAGGGGCAATAGTGCATCGGCATTGCGAAAGATGGAGTCGATCATGTTCTCGACCAGCGGCTCCACCTTTTCCATTTCGATCTGCTTGCCCAGGCGTACGTCCAGCAGCATGTCGTGGGCGATCTGGTTGGCCTCTTTGTGCAGCACGCGGGCGCGACCGATCTCCTGTTGCAGGGTGGTGGGCTTTGGCAACCTGGGCTCGTTGGCGATCGCCTCCATGGCCTGGGAAATCTCTTTCTTTACTTCCTGCTGGGTGGGGGCGTCGGTGACATCCAAGCCCTTTTTCGTGTCGATATAGAGTTCGCGTAGCCCCATGCCGCGCAGGGTCTTCAGCGTTTCATCGTCCTTGACCGAAAACTGGTTGGTCAGGAAGGGGTGATCCATCCAGCCGCAGTTGAGGTCGTGCACGAACATCCCCTTCCGCAACTGGGCGATGGGTATCTTCTTGACGTGGGGAGCGGTGTCGATCTTGCTCATGGCTTTTCATTGTGCTGCCGGCTTAGGGTATTTTCAATTGCGGCGAGCCGTTAGGTAGTCAACCCTAGCACATCGGCCGCGGCCTTCGTCAAATTCTGGCCGACGTGCAGGTCTTTGCGGATGATGCGGTCCGGCGGGATCGGGGTGTCGATACGGCCTGGCTGAGAGGTCAACAGGATGGCCTTGATGGCTTGGCCCGGGCGATTGGCCAGGCGTATGGCCGCGATCAGGGCGGCGCCATTCAGGGTCTTGATCTCTTGGCTGGTGATTAATAGGTCGAAGGGCTCCGATAGCAGCCGCCCCAGGGCGCGCAGGCCATCGTTGACTTGGACGATGCGGATCGGCAGGCCGGCCAAGGCTTGTATGCAAAGCCCGGCCGTCAGCTTGGAGGGTTCGACCAGCATGGCCGAATAGGGCTTGGCGAAGTGTCGTTCGCCAAGTCGGCGGATGCTCGCTTCGATGTCGGCGAATTCGTTGCGGCCTTGCCGGATTTTTTCGGCCGTCGCTCGCAACAGATCGATGTAGTGCAGGCAGTTGCTGAGATGGCTCGGGCCTGTCTGTTTGCCTGCATTCAAATAGTCCTCATAGGCGTGGCAGGCAGCCGAGATGATGGGGAAGCCGAAGGTGCCGGCCGTTCCCTTGAGGCTATGCACGCCCCGGTATAGGGCATCGAAATCGGCCCGCGTGGCCCCGTCCTTTTCGAAGGCCATGGTCAGGTCTTCCAGCTTGTCGATGCGTTCTCCCAACTCGCCAAGAAAATCGGCTTGCAGGCGGGCGAGCAGTTCATCTACATGCGACTGGTCGGGCGTGTCGTGCGGCACGAACGGGTTTCCTCTCATGGCATTCGATTGGCTGGCGAGGCGTTTTCAAGTGCCGCGTGCTGCCATTCCGTCCGATAAAAATACCATCCGGAACGGTAAGTGCAAGCTGGGATGTGTCTTGGAAGCGGCTGAAATAAAAAAACGCGGGCCAGAGGACCCGCGTTTTTGGGATGGGTGGCGGAGCGGACGGGACTCGAACCCGCGACCCCCGGCGTGACAGGCCGGTATTCTAACCGACTGAACTACCGCTCCGCGCTTGAACTGCAAAGCAAAGGGGCTGAATTGGACAGCCCCTTTGCTTGCTGACTGGCGCGCCCGAAGAGATTCGAACTCCTGACCCCCTGGTTCGTAGCCAGGTACTCTATCCAGCTGAGCTACGGGCGCAACGTAGACCGAAATTATAACAAAAAAATTAAAAAAATGTCTTCAGGAAAACGGTTTGGGAGTAATTCTGCCAGTTGGGCGGACGGCAAGCCGGATTGAACTTTGAAAAAGCTTCGATTTTGGCCGTGGGCGAGGCAGAATTCCCATGTGTTGTGCCTAACCGAAGGAAGTGATCGAGATGAACTGGTTCCTATCCCTGAGCATTCGTTGGAAGCTGCAACTCGGCTTCTTCGCGGTGACCATGGTCACCACGATCTACAACCGCCTGCTGGCCTCGCACGAGCTGGGCAAGATGGTGGAGATCGCCCGTTCTGGCGGCGTCGATGCCAGAGTGATCGAGGCCCTCGAAGCCAATCACGGCGCATACATCTTCAATTCGTTATGGGAATCCGGCCTGGAGTTCGTCTTGCAGTTCCTGCTGATCGGCGTGCTCGCCACCTTGTTCGTCAGGCCGATACGCGCGCTTTGCGATGCGTTGAAGGCCGTCGAGCGGGGCGATTTGACGAAGGGGGTGCCCCATAGTTCGCGCGACGAGATCGGCCTGCTCGAGAGCAGCTTTAACAGCATGCTGGCCAAGCTGAACCAAATTCTGCGCAATATCGACGACAGCAGCAAACAGATGGGGTTGTCCAGTTATCAGATCGCGACCATTTCGCAGGAGATATCCGAGGTCAGCCAGCAAGAGCAAAGCCGTTCGGCCGAGGTTTCGAATGCGACCGCCGAGCTTCGGGAGATTTCGGAGGTGGTGCAGGCCCAGGCGGGGAGCGCGCTGGAACGGGTCAGGCAGACCGAGGCCTCCGCTCGATCTGGCATAGCAATGGTGCAGACCAATATCGCCGAGATGGATTCGACGGTGCAGGAGGTGAACCGCACCGCGCAGAGCATCTCCGAGTTGGATCAATCGGCCGATCAGATTCATCAGATCATCAACGCGATCCAAACCATCGCCGGCCAGACCAATCTATTGGCCTTGAATGCGGCGATCGAGGCGGCGCGCGCCGGCGAGCAGGGGCGCGGCTTCGCCGTGGTGGCCGACGAGGTGCGCAAGCTCGCCGAGCGGACGACGGATTCCGCCCAGGAGGTGGCGGCCATCATCGAGCAACTGACCGGCAAGGTAAAACAGGCCTCGGCCACGATGGACTCCGTGGTCGAACACGTGCACCACAGCCAAAGACAGGCGGCGGAGACTTCACGGGTGATCGAGGACATGGCCACGGCGGTCGGGCTTACCGCGACCGCCAACGACGAAATATCGGAGGTGGCCCGCCAGCAGTTCGAGCGGCTGGGACAACTGGAGTCCACGCTCGACAAGCTGTTCCATACCTTGGACGAGAGCGCGAGCAAGGTGCAAACCACGGCCAATATCGGTCGGGCCTTGCATGAGGTGACCGAAAAGATAAAGGATGTGATGGCGGACTTCGATTTCGAAAAGCATATCGATGTCGCGGTCGTCCAGCATGAAAAACGGCACTACCCGCGTGTGTCCCATACCTTGCGCGTCGATGCCATGTTTGGCGACGAGCACATCGAAGGCCTATGCCGCGATTTCAGCCTATCCGGCCTCCAGTTGCTTTTGCCCAGGCGCTTGGACAACACGGATAGCCTCGATTTGGATATCTACGTACCCTACGAGGACTTGGCGCGGTATCAAAGCCAAACCCCGGTTCGTTTGGCGGGCAGGGTAGTGTGGTCGCGGGGCCAGGATGGCGGGTTTTTATATGGCCTGGAGTTCGCGAACCCGAGCGCACAGCAGCTTTCCGGCGTTCGCCGCTGCATCGAATATTTCAATGCGGCAGCGGAATTTGCTTGATCCCGAGGCAAAAAATTAGGCCAGGTCCCGCTATTTAAGGGATTAGGGGGCTTCACATTTGCCGTCTCATTGGCTATTGTTGGCAACCGCAGGTGCTTGAAAGACACGGGGCAGCCTAAGAAACACTGGTTTCACGGCCGCCAGCCAGTCACAATGCATCTGATGGCTGGTAGCATCACAACTCTTCATCCACGAACTAAGGGGCATTTATGAACAAATCCGAGATGATCGAAATCGCCGCCAAGGAAGCAGATATCAGCAAGGCTGCCGCTGGCAAGGCTCTCGATGCAATGATCAACGCTGTCGTCAAGGCCGTCTCCAAGGGTGACACCGTCACGCTGGTTGGCTTCGGTACTTTCAAGTCCTCCAAGCGTGCTGCCCGTACCGGCCGTAACCCGCAGACCGGTAAGGAAATCAAGATCGCTGCTACGACCGTGCCGCGTTTCACCGCTGGTGCAGGCTTCAAGGCCGCAGTCGCCGGCAAGAAAGCCGCCAAGAAGAAGTAATCACGGCAATGGCGTGCATGGCCATGCGCCATGTACGCCAGCCAAACCTCAGACGTTCCCGGTAGTTCCCCCTCTTATCTCTCCTGCGCTATTCCTATCCATGTCCGCCAGCTGGCTGGCAAGACCCCGTTTGACTTCGTTTTTTGATCCGAGCCTAAGAAGAGACCCATGACGAGGGTGCGTGGCTTCGGGCCGATTGCCAATGCCGATGCGGAAATCCTCATTCTCGGCAGCATGCCCAGCGCGGCGTCGCTGGCGGCGGGACAGTATTATGCGCACCCACGAAACCAGTTCTGGCCTATCGCTGCCGAGCTGTTCGGGTTCGATGTCATGGCACCCTACCGCGCGCGAACGCAGGCTCTGAAAGCGGCTCGCATTGCCGTCTGGGACGTGCTGCATTCCTGCGTGCGACGAGGGAGCCTGGATTCGTCGATAGAGGACGCTGGCCTGGCGGTGAACGATTTCGTGGTCTTCTTCGCTAGGCACAAGAAGATTCGTCACGTTTTATTCAATGGCGCGAAAGCGGAGCAGTGCTACAAGCGATATGTATTGCCCAGCGTTGCTGCTGTCCCCGTCGCTTATATGAGGTTGCCGTCAACCAGCCCGGCGAATGCTTCGTTGCCGTTCGCGGCGAAGTTGGAGGTTTGGCGGGCGGCGTTTGAGGCGGTGAGGGGGAAGTAAGCGAGCGAGTGGAATAACATCTAGTTGTTGTGTGTAGTGCTCGCTCGGCGAACCAGCGGGCTCTGCTTACCCACGGGCTATGCCAAATAAAAATGGATCCGGCCGGTGTTCTGTATTTAAGTGGGGGTGGGATTGCTCAGATTTGGCGTTGCCTCCGCCAAACCTTCGGCCCTTCGGGCCCGTCATGGCTGTGCCATGACGTCACTCGCGAGCAGTGCTCGCTCGGCGAACCTGCGGGCTCTGCTTACCCACCGGCTATGCCAAATAAAAATGGACCCGCATGGGTCCATTTTTATTTGGCGGAGACGGTGGGATTCGAACCCACGAGGCAGGTTTTGCCCGCCTACTCCCTTAGCAGGGGAGCACCTTCGGCCTCTCGGTCACGTCTCCAAAACGAAGTTTCGGCGTAGGCTAATATCCGCAGCGCGGATGTTAAGTCGCTTAGTGGCGGCCGAAACCAAAAATCGTCCCGCTTGCTAGGCAGGAAAAGCCGCGCAAGGATACCCGCGCAGGTCCAAAAAAGCAATTAAACAGCGGCTGTCTTATGGCTCCAGCCGCCCGCTGGCGCGGGCTTAACATCGGCTTAGCCGATGTTAAGCTTTCACCGAAACTTCGTTTTCCAGTTCGAAGGCTTGGTGCAGGGCGCGCACGGCCAGTTCCATGTATTTGTCTTCCAGTACGACTGATATCTTGATCTCGGAGGTGGAGATCATCTGGATGTTGATGTTCTCGGCGGCCAGGGCCTTGAACATCTTGCTGGCGATGCCGGCGTGGGTGCGCATGCCGACGCCGACGATGGAGACCTTGGCGATCTTGTCGTCGCCGATCACCTCGCGCGCGCCGATCTCGCCCTTGACGCCATTGAGCACTTCCATGGCTTTCTTGAACTCGTTGCGGTGCACGGTGAAGGAGAAGTCGGTGGTGCCGTCGTGGCCGACGTTCTGCACGATCATGTCGACGTCAATGTTGGCGTCGGCGATCGGGGCCAGAATCAGGCCGGCGACGCCCGGCTTGTCGGGCACGCCCAGGATAGTGAGTTTGGCCTCGTCGCGGTTGAAGGCGATGCCGGAGATGATGGGCTGTTCCATGGTGTCTTCCTCGAACGTGATCAGCGTGCCTTCGCCATCCTCCTGGAAGCTGGAGAGCACGCGCAGTTTAACCTTGTACTTACCGGCGAATTCGACCGAGCGTATCTGCAAGACCTTGGAGCCGAGGCTGGCCAGTTCCAGCATCTCCTCGAAGGTGATGGTGTTGAGCTTTCTCGCTTCCGGCACGATGCGCGGGTCGGTGGTGTAGACGCCGTCGACATCGGTGTAGATTTGGCATTCGTCGGCCTTGAGCGCCGCGGCCAGGGCGACGCCGGTAGTATCCGAGCCGCCCCGGCCCAGGGTGGTGATGTTGCCCTTCTCGTCGATGCCCTGAAAGCCGGCGACGACCACGACATGGCCGCCGTCCAGGTCGCGGCGCATGTTTTCCTCGTCGATGGCGAGGATGCGGGCCTTGGTGTAGGCGTCGTCGGTCAGGATGCGCACCTGGCTGCCGGTGTAGCTCCTGGCCTTGAGGCCGAGGTCTTTCAGGGCCATGGCCAGCAGGGCGATGGTGACCTGCTCGCCGGTGGAGATCAGCACATCCATCTCGCGCGGGTCGGGCTCTTTCTGAATCCCTTTGGCCAGGGCGATCAGGCGGTTGGTCTCGCCGGACATGGCGGACAGGACGACGACCACCTGGTGGCCCAGCATCTTGAACTTGGCGACCCGCTCGGCCACGTTGCGGATGCGCTCGATGGAGCCGACCGAGGTGCCGCCGTATTTTTGGACAATCAATGCCATGATGGTGAAAGCAAACGCTTGAAAAAACGGGGATTCTACCCGATATGGCTAGGGCTGAACCAGCACCGGGACGATTGAAACTTTCCCGGCTAGCCGCTAGTCTTAGCCTCGTTTCCCTAACTGCACGGAGCCAACCCGCATGCAACCCCAATACGATATTTCCGGCTATAACGCCTCGGCCACGCTAGGCGCCACGCAGAACAAGGTCCTGCGCAATACCTACATGATGCTGGGCCTGACCATGATCCCGACCGTGATCGGCGCCTTGGTCGGCATGAGCATGGACTTCAGCTTCATGGCCGGTAGCCCGATCCTATCCGCTGTGATCATGCTGGCCGTGGTGTTCGGCCTGTTCTTCGCGATCAATGCCACCCGCGACAGCGCCATGGGCGTGGTCTTGCTGCTGGCGCTCACCGGCTTCATGGGGCTGATGTTGGGTCCTGTCCTGCAAGTGGCCCTGAGCCTTAAGAACGGCGGCGAGATCATCACCCTGGCTGCGGGCGGTACCGGTGCGATCTTCTTCACCCTGGCCGGCATCGCCACCGTGACCAAGAAGGACTTCAGCTTCATGGGCAAGTTCTTGATGGTCGGCATCGTGCTGCTCATCCTGGCTTCCCTGGCTAACCTATTCTTCCAGATACCGGCCCTGGCGCTGA
The DNA here is from genome assembly GCA_016234655.1 of Betaproteobacteria bacterium. Lineage (GTDB taxonomy): Bacteria > Pseudomonadota > Gammaproteobacteria > Burkholderiales > Thiobacillaceae > Sulfuritortus. Next base: position 151,582 of record JACRAU010000004.1, on the reverse strand, counting down.
CCCTGTCGGCCGCAGCCGTGCTGCTGTTTTCCGGTTTCATTCTCTACGACGTAAGCCGAGTGGTGAACGGCGGCGAGACCAACTACGTCATGGCGACCTTGGCGATCTATCTCGACATCTACAACCTCTTCGTCAACTTGTTGCAATTGTTGATGGCCTTGATGGGCGAGCGGGAATAAGTGTAATGCTGACGAAAAAGCCGGCACGAAGCCGGCTTTTTTCGTTGTGCACGAGGACTGACTGCCCTGTCACCATTGAAGCGGCGTTAGGCCTATCCCCTTAAGATAAAAATTGATGGCGTTCTTAACCAGATATTCGACGCCCAATTCGCTGGTCTGATTTGGGTATTGAAGGCTTTGGGCCAACACGATCTCGCGAACAAGTCCAACATAAGACATTGCGGCAATGCGCCCGTCGATGTCTTTCAATTGCCCTGATTGTTGGGCTTCTTTCAGGCTGAACTGGATGTAATCAGTCAGCCCTTGCCAATGGTTTATAAAAAACTTTTCCGATATGCCGCTGTTGTCAATCAGTGCGCGCAATTCGATACGCACCAGGTCTGGGTCGGCGATGCGGCTTTTAACGAAAACCACGGTCATTCGGTAAAGCACATTTGGAAAGTCCGGCGGGCCGGCCAGGACTGCGTCTACATAATCGTCGCGTTTGCAGGCGAATCCCTGGATCACCGCCTCATATAACATTTCCTTTGACGGGAAGTGTTGATAAAGCACGGCGGGGCTAACTTTACATTCCTCCGCGATCTCGCTGACAGAGACACCGTGCAGGCCTTTTTTGGCAAACAGGCCTTTTGATAGTTCTAAGATGGATGACCGACGGTCTTCGGCTTTGAGTCGTTGTTTCATTTTTTGTGTTTTATGGGATCGTGAGCCATCTTGTTGAGAGGTGAGGTGTATATATCAAGTAACCAGTCACTAATCATTTCGACTCATGCCATGGGCCGATTGGGTGATAGGCTATCTTTGAAAAATTATATTGTAAAAACACTATATAGAATATGAATTTAATGGGTCGAAAATTAATTTGACCCATAGTTTTTTTCTGTTTTAAAATAAATAAATAGTCACTTAATATGCTTGACCTAGCGTACATGGCTAGTTTGGTGGTGATGGAATAAACGCCGCGTGCTGGCTTGCGGCGCAAATAAATGGGTTGGGGGGGTACGAAATGACCGCGGTGATCTTAAACCGCACCTTGGGTGCGCGCGCGACTCTGCTGTTTGCAGGTGATTACGAAGTGGTGGGGCCGGATCCGGCGCTTGGGCATGAAGCGGTGGCCAGTCTATCGGCGGATATGATCTTTATTCACTATCACCACAGGCATGAATTTGAAGGCGGCGCGAATAAAGGATTATGGGGCTCGGTGTCCCGGGCAAGTGGCGCTGCCTACGACTGGGAGGAATTGGATCGTACGATTGGCTCCGCCAACAGGAATTTTGCCTTAGTGGCGGTGTATCCAGTAGGTTGGGCGCACATGGTGCCCGAGCACTTGGGCGAAACAATCCTGGACATCGATCCGGAGGTGGTGTCGGACTGGGTGTGTGCAGTTGTTGAGCGTTATTGGCGGAAGGTTGATTTATTCCCGATTTTTTATGAAATGAATGTGTTCGACCTATTTTTCAGGACGACACATGGTCAGCCATATGGCGATCAGCAGAAGCGTCACATACTCGACTGCTTGGCGTTGTCGGCGGAGAAGGTGCTCAAACGCTGTGGTGAGGAGGCCTATAGCAAACTGACTGCGGCCACCTTTGTGGAATTGACCCAGTCCTGTTTTTACTGGATGAGCGAAGGCAAGCTAATGGAGCTGCCACGAGGCTCGTCGCTGTTGGACGCACCGCTTTCGCCGCCCGATTTGCTTGCTACGGCGCGTAGGTTCGACAAAGAAGCGGGCGTCGAACGCTATGTCCCTGCCGTCAGGCAGCTACTCCATCAGCTGGTGTTCTGGAATGCAGATGACAGCGGTGCGCTGGACACCGTGGGTAACGACATGTTCCGCATTTACGATGCGGGTTTTTTCTACCATCCAGAAATAAACCCGGAGGGCTTCGTACATAAGCTGATCTGTGGTTGGGATGCGCAGCCGCAGAATACCTATGAGTATCTGCTGGAGCGCTTGCAGCCTAAGTTATCCATACCGAGCTGTGCCGATCAGCTCGAGGAAAATTGGCGCGGATTTCAGGAATTCCTGTCGGCGTCGCGCGTTGGGGATTATGCCAAGCAGGCGGTCAATGGCTTCGTCCTGGACGATATCTTCAAATGCACGAAGCAAAGTGGCATCACCTCGGCTGTTTACCCCACCGAACATCTATTGAGCAGTGGCCACCGTCACGGTGGCGAACCTCTCGCAGTAAGCCCTATTGGAGAGAGGTATCGGTCGATTGTTAAAAACTACAAATCCAATATTCAAAAACAGGGAGAACACCATGGAAGTGTTAAACAAAAGCCAGCCCCAACAAACGATCCGCTTCACTATTCCGCAGGCTGAGACAAAGAAAAGCGTCGCTGATTTGCTCGTGGAGCATCTGATCGGTGAGGGCGTTGATAAAGTATTCGGCATACCTGGCGGCGCGACCATTCCATTCCATGTCTCGCTCGAACGCAGCGCTGGCATTGAATTCGTCCTCACGCGACATGAGGGCGGAGCCGCATTCATGGCGGACTGCTATGCGAGAACGTCAGGGAAGATTGGGGTTTGTTGCGCAACGACAGGGCCTGGTGCGACGAATCTGATTACAGGCGTGGCCGCGGCATATGTGGATTCGATCCCTATGCTGGTAATCACCGGCATGAATTCGATCGAGACTTGGGGGCGCGGGGACTTTCAGGAATCTAGTCCATATACGGGTGTGGATACCACGCAAATTTTCCGTTCTATTTGCAAGAGTTCGGAGGTTGTCGTATCCGAGAAAAACTTGCAGTTTCGCCTGCGTAATGCCTTGGCAACTGCACAATCCGGCCGGCCTGGGCCTGTGCACTTGGCAATCCCTCGGAATCTATGGAACAAGCAGGTGTCGCCTGAATTGTGGGATCGCAATCGATATCTTTCGCATCCATCGGCGGCCAGTCATGAGGACGTCGTTCGTGTGCTCGAATTGCTCAAAACGGCAAGGCGGCCTCTTATTCTGTATGGCAGCGGTGCGAGTGACATGGCGGCCAGCAAGCTGTGCGAAATAGGCGAGATGCTGCATATCCCAGTGATCACGACGCCTCGGGCAAAGGGTAAACGAATGCCGCGGATCACCGCTTCCTTATTAGGAAGCATGGGGATATCGAGCACCCCCGTGGTTGATCAGCTATTCAACGACAATAGCTTCGATGTCGTCTTGACAGTTGGCGCAGGTTTCGGCAGCTATGCGACGAATAGTTGGAATAATGCGCTATGCCCAGACGGGACGATGATTCAGGTCAATATCGATCCCTGTGCCATTGGCAGAATCTATCCTGCGGATATCGGGATTACGGCCGACGGCGATAAATTCTCAGATAGCCTACTGAGTGAAGCAAGGGCCGCGAGCCAAGGCATTTCCTTGGAGCGGAAAAATTGGCTATCGAAATATAGCCAACAGGAGAAATGGCCGTTTCCTGCACCGTCGACGCATAAATCAGAAACCGGGCCGTCCCCGGTCGAGATCATCCGGGCAGTCGATCAAGTGGCCGGCGAGCAATCCATCGTCATGGCCGATTCAAACTCGATATTGCTCTGGGCTACCCATCATTTGCCTGAGAGGGCAGGTCGACGTTTCATCAGCGTATGGGGATCGGCCAGCATGGGTCATGTGACGGCAGGTGCGGTCGGGGCCAAGCTGGCCAACCCTAATCATGATGTGATCGCGATGGTGGGTGACGGCTGTTTCCTTATGAACGGGAACGAGATTGCGACCGCAGCGGATTTGAAGTTGCCGATAGTTTGGATCGTCAATGCCAACCAGCAACTTGGGATGATCCACTATGAGTTGCGCTCGGGTACTGAAACGCGCTCCGCGACCTTGGATAACTATGATCTAGCGGGATTCGCCCGTTCGTTGGGGGCCTATGGGATTCGCTACCGGCCGGGACAGGATATTGCGGCGATCATCCGAGATGGCCTGCGTTTGGATGGACCCACGGTGATCCAGGTCGACGTCGATCCGATGTTGACGCCGCCAATGGGAATGAAGAAAGAAGGTTCCAGGCAGTGGCAGGACTACATCAATAGCCTGTGAGGGGAGGGCATATGCAAATCTGGTTGGATGGAAAAATATATCCGAGTCACGCGGCGCGTATATCGGTAATGAGCCACACCTTGCATTACGGAACCGGCGTATTCGAAGGCATTAGGAGCTATCGGACCGAAGACGGCTTTTCGGCATTTCGCCTGGAAGATCATATCCGGCGGCTTTTTCGCTCGGCCGAGGCGCTTGATATGCAAATTGCTTATGAACCCGACGAGGTTTGTACCGCGGTCAATCGCGTGCTTGCAGAAAATGAGTTGCTTGATGCCTATGTAAGGCCCTTGGTCTTTCTTGGCGAAGGCTCCATGGCCTTGGATGTGAAAGCGCAGGGCAAGCGAAATCCGCTGCATCTCATGATCTCGGCGTGGGAATGGCCAAGCTATTTCGGCCCTTCCATGTCTGGTATTCGCGCCATGCTCGCTAAGCACCGCCGGGTCTTTTCCAGTCCGACCCTCGTGCAAGCCAAAGCGGCAGGGCACTACCTAAATTCCTACAGTGCCTATGCCAGTGCCAAGGCGAATGGCTACGACGAGGCACTGCTGCTGGATGAAGACGGCTATTTGGCCGAGGCCTCGGCCGCCAATTTGTTCGTGGTGAAGAACGGCGTGCTGCACACCCCATTCACAACCTCCGCGCTTGAGGGGATTACCCGGGACACCATCATTACCTTGGCCAGAACCAGCGGCTATACCGTGATGGAGTCACGCATCAAGCCTGAAGAGCTATTCGGCGGCGACGAAGTTTTCCTGACAGGAACCGCTTGTGAGGTGATGCCTATTATTTCCATCGACGGTTGCGCAATCGGCGACGGCGGTGTCGGGCCGGTAACGGCTCAACTTTCGAAGCGATACCAAGATATCGTACGAGCCATGCCGTCGTCGCTGAGTTATGGCGATGGCATGGTGCCAATTGAAAAGGCCCATTCCTCGGTAATTCAATAAAGCCGGAACACGGCAGAGGTGATTTTTTAATTTATTAACAACGATGTTGAAGGAGTACCCATGAGCCAGCAAGAAAAAACCCTGTTTGAGCGTCTCGGCGGCAAAGACAAGATTGCACAAATCACCGAGGATGTTTGGATAAACCACGTCAGCAACCCCGATGTCGCGACGCGCTATGCCAACAGCGATGCCGAGAAGGTGAAGGCGATGGTCAACGAGTTCGTTTGTTGGGGCACGGGCGGGCCGGTCGATTACAGCGGAAAAAACATGCTGGATGCCCATCGCACGATGAATATCACTCACCGCGAGTTCATGGCGGTCATCGACGACGTGATGCGCGCGCTCGACAAGAACGACGTGGCCGCCCAAGAGAAGAATGAATTGTTGGGCTTGTTGTTCTCGCTGCGGGACCAGGTTATCCACCAATAAGGACGAAATTCGCGATGAAAGCATCGATCCTGGGTACGGGAAAAATGGGGAGTGCAGTCGGTCGTCGGTTGGCGTCGGCTGGATGGGAGATAGTCTATGGGTCGCGTGACCCGGATGCGAACAAAGGGAAATATTCAGAGTTTAAGAATATTTCGGTCACGACCTATCCTGATGCGGCGTCATCGTCGGATTTGGTGCTCGTGGCAGTTCCGTGGGTCCATACCCTGGATTTGCTGCGGGCTTTGGCAAATCCGCTCAGGGGAAAAATTATTGTCGACATGACAAATCCCCTATCTCCCGATATTTCGTATTTGGTCGTTGGTGGAGACAGCTCGGCGGCGGAGCATGTGTCGGCTCAGCTTCCCGAGTCGATGGTGGTCAAGGCATTCAACGGTATTACCGCCGATAACTTCCCGACACCCTCGGCGAGCGGCGAGCCGGCGCAGGTGTTCTACTGCAGTGACCATGATGCGGCCAAGCAGGCCGCCCAGCAGCTTATCGAGGCGACGGGCTATGTGCCCAAGGATTGTGGCGCCTTAAGTAATGCGCGCTACCTCGAGGCCATGGCGATGCTTTGGTTGCAGTTGGCCTTCTGGGAAGACAAAGGTTCTGAATGGGCCTTCAAGATGGTGGAGAAGTAAGGCGGCCGCTGGCCATGGCCTCTCCTGTGTCAGCGTTCGAATAAGGCGATGCTCTCCACGTGCGCGGTGTGCGGGAACATATTGGCCACGCCGGCGGCCTTCAGCTTGAAGCCCTTCAGTTGCACCAGTACCTCGGCATCGCGCGCCAGCGTTGCCGGGCTGCAGGAGACGTAGACGATGCGCCTGGGGCCGCCTTGTTCCGGTAGCGACTTCACCAATTCCATGGCGCCGTCGCGCGGCGGATCGATCAGCAGTTTGTCGAACTGGCCCAAGGCCGCGTAACTCTCCGGCGTCATCTGGAACAGGTCGGCCATGCGGAATTCCGTTCGCCCGGCCAGGCCGTTGCGCTCGGCGTTCTCCTTGGCGCGCTGCACCAAGCCGGCACTGCCTTCGATGCCCAGCACGGTCGCGCCAGAACGGGCGATGGGCAGAGTGAAGTTGCCCAGGCCGCAGAAGAAGTCGGCGATGCGCTCGCCCGGCCGGGCGTCGAGCATGCGCATGGCCCGGCGCACCAGCATGCGGTTAATGCCGTGGTTGACCTGGGTGAACTCGGTCGGTTTGAACGGCATGACCAGATCGAATTCCGGCAGGCTGTAGCTGAGCTCCGGCGCATTCAATGGATGAAATGGATAGGCGGTGTCCGGCCCCTTGGGCTGCAACCAGAATTGCACGCCGTGCTGGTCGGCAAAGGCGCGCAGCTTCACCTCGTCTTCGGCCGACAGCGGCTCCAGGATGCGCAGCACCAGCACGGTCACGTTGTCGCCCTGGGCCAGTTCGATTTGCGGCAGGCGATCGCGGATGGCCAGATTGGCGACCAGTTCGCGGAACAAGGGCAATAGCGCCGAGACGTGCGGCGGCAGTACCTCGCAACTGGTCATGTCGGCGACAAAACTGCTGCGCTTTTCGTGGAAGCCGACCAGCACGCCGCCCTTCTTGAGCACATTGCGTACCGATATCCTGGCGCGGGTGCGGTAGCCCCAGGCCGGGCCGTGGATGGGCGAGAGTATGGTCTCGGGCGTGACCTTGCCGATGTGTTTGAAACAATCCTCCAGCACCCGCTGTTTGGCCGCGACCTGGGCCGATTCATGCATATGTTGGTGCGAACAGCCGCCGCAGATGCCGAACCAGCGGCAACGGGGCTCGACCCGGTTGGGGCTGGCCTTGACGATTTGCGTGGCCTGGGCCTGCTCGTAGCTCGGTTTCTTGCGATAGCTGGAATGGATGATCAACTCGCCGGGCAGGGCGCCTTCGACGAAGATGGCCTTGCCATCCAGATGCGCGACGCCGCGCCCCTCGTGATCGAGGGATTCGATATACAGGGGTGTGGGTGTGGCGCTCATTGCTTGATATTCTGCGTAGGGTGCGCTGTGCGCACCGTTTGTTTGTGGTGCGTGGAACGCACCCTACGGATCAGTCCTGCCAAGTCGCCAGGAATTCTTTCCAATGCTCGGCGCCGATGCCGCCGAGGGTGTCGCGCACCACTTGCAGCTCGCGCTCGTACTGTTCGTGGGTGAGCGCGCCGCGCATCAACTGGAAGCGCAGGTAGACCAGATAGGTGTTGGCGACATCGGTCTCGCAGTAATCGCGGATCGCCGCGATCTGCCCGGCCTGATAGGCATCCCAGACCTTGCTGCCGTCCATGCCCAGCTTGCCGGGAAAGCCGAACAGCTTGGCCAGCTCATCCAAGGGCGCGTTGGCGCGCGGCTGATACATCGCCAGCAGGTCCATCAGGTCCAGGTGCCGGGTGTGGTAGCGGCTGATGTAGTTGTTCCACTTGAACTCCTTGTCGTCCTCGCCCATGTCCCAGTAGCGCGGCGCGGTGACCTTGTGGCGCATGGCGCGATAGTGCAGCACCGGCAGGTCGAAGCCGCCGCCGTTCCACGACACGATCTGCGGCGTGTATTTCTCGATGCCGTCGAAGAAGCGCTGGATGATCTCGGCCTCGGAGGCGTCGGGTTCGGACAAGGAAAATACCTTGAAGCCGTCCTTCGAGCGCAGCGCGCAGGAGATGGTGACCACGCGATGCAGATGCAGCGGCAGGAAGTCGGAGCCGGTCTTCTGCCGACGGAACAACAGGGCCATTTCGCCGACATCGTGATCGGAGGTGTCCGGGCTTACGCCGTACTGGCGGCGCAGCCCCTCGATGTCGGGGATGGTCTCGATGTCGAAAATTAAAACCGGCGTCATGGCTGACCCTGTCGCAAAAAGGGTGTAATTTTACCCGTTCGAGACGGGAGGAAGCCATGGAAACACGTTGGCATGTCGCACAAGGCGATGCGGACTGGCTGCGCCAGGCCGTGGCCTATGTCCAGGCGGCCGAGAAGCGGGCCTTGCGCGAGCGGGGCGCCTTCCATGTCGTGCTGGCCGGCGGCGGCACGCCGCGCAAGCTCTACGAGCAGCTCGCGCAGGAACAGCACGACTGGGTGCACTGGCACATCTGGTTCGGCGACGAACGCTGCCTGCCGCCGGCCGACGCCGAGCGTAACCACCGCATGGCCATGGAGGTTTGCTTGGCCCAGGTGGCCATTCCCGTGCGGAACATCCATGCCATCCCGGCCGAAAAGGGGGCCGCCGCGGCCGCCGAAATCTACAGCCGGGCCTTGGCCGAGGTCGGTGACTTCGATCTGGTGCTGCTCGGCCTGGGCGAGGACGGCCATACCGCCAGCCTGTTCCCCGGCCACGATTGGGGCGAGGCCATCGATGCGCCGGCCGCGCTGGCCGTGGCCGATGCGCCCAAGCCGCCGCCCGAGCGGGTCAGCCTGTCGGCCCGGCGCTTGAGCCAGGCCGAGGCCGTGCTGTTCCTGGTGACGGGGGCGGGCAAGCGCGAGGCGGTGAAGGCTTGGCGCGGCGGCGCGGCCTTGCCAGCGGCGGCGATTCGCCCGGCCAATGGCGTCGATGTTCTGCTCGACGCGGCCTCAGCCTTGCCCTAACAGGACATCCAACTCCGCCGCGCTGAAACCGGCTTGCAACCGGGCGGCGGTATTCACCGGCCGGCGCGGCTTCGGCGCGCGGTAGCGTTCCAGCAAATCGCGATAGGCCACCTCGGCCTCCAGGCCGCGCAGCGCGCAGAAATGGCGGAACCAGCGGTCGCCGGCGGCGACGTGCGTGACCTCGTCGCGCAGAATGATGTCGAGGATGGCCGCCCCTGCCGCATCGCCATAGCCGCGCAGTTTTTGTTGGATCGCCGGCGTGGCATCCAGGCCGCGCGCCTCCAGCAGGCGCGGCACCAGGGCCATGCGCGCCAGCGGGTCGGCGGCGGTGTCGCGCGCCATCTGCATCAGGCCGTCGTGGGCGGGAAAGTCGCCGTAGTCATGGCCCAGGCTGCGCAGGTGCGCGCGCAGCAGGCCGAAGTGATAGGCCTCTTCCGCCGCCACTTGCAGCCAATCGCGATAGAACCCGGCGGGCAGTCTGGGGTAGCGGCAGACCGCATCGAGCGCCAGATTGATCGCATTGAATTCGATATGGGCCAGGGCGTGGATCAGCGCCGCGTGGCCCTCGCGGTCGCGCAATGTGCGCTTGGCCAGTTGCTTGGGCGGCACCAGGGCCGGCCGCTCGGGCCGGCCGGCGCAGTCATGCGGCAGGGGCTCGGCGGCATCGGCCGCCGCGAGCCGGCCCGCGTTCCAGTCGGCCCAGAGCCGCGCGGCCCCGTCCAATTTCGCCTCGATGTCGCGCTCGGCCAGCACGGCGCGGGCCGCGGCGTGGACATCGAGACAATCGGACATCAGCGGTAGTCGACCAGCTCGGCCAGCGGCAGCCGCAGCTTCTCGTGCGCTTCCTCTGCGCAATAACCGACGGGCAGCACCAGGGCGACCTCGTATTGCGCGGGATCGATATGCAAGACCTGTTTCACCTGATCCGGCAGGAAGCCGCCGATAGCGCAGGAGTCGAGGCCGAGCGCGGTGGTCGCGGTCATCATATTGGCGGCGGCGATATGGCACTGGGTCACGCTCCAGGCGCGCAGGTCGGTCGCGGCGCAGAAGTTGCGGTAATTGGCCAGCGCCAGATCGTATTGCTCGCCCGGATACTCGCGCGCGAGCAGGCGTTGGGCGTAGGTGCTGTCGGGCGCGAGTTCGGCCAGCTTGGCCAAGATCACGATCACCGCGCCGGCGGTGCCGACCTGCTGTTGTTGGAAGCAGGCGGTCTGCAAGGCGAGCTTCAGGTCGTGCGACTGCACGACGAGAAATTTCCAGGGTTCGAGACCGAAGGCCGACGGCGACAGGCGGCCGGCCTCGAGGATGTATTCGATATCGGCGGGTGCGATCGTGCGTTCGGCCTCGAACAGGTGACAGGCGAAACGGCGATGGAAAAGCTCGGCAAGCTGTTGCTTCATGATGGAACCAAACGGGAAAGAGCGCGCATTTTACCCGGAAGGGCGGTCTTGGCGGGCCATGCCCAGGTTCGGGCGAGGGGTACTGGCGTCAGCGCTCGGCGGCAGCGCCGTACATCAGCCGATGCAGCAGCCAGGCGGCGAAATACACGAGGTAGAAGGAAAAGATCACATCGCTCAGGAAATGGCCGCCTTGCACCAGGCGCATCAGCCCGAGCAGGCCGCCGGCGACGAGACCCGTCGCCAGCCAGGCGCGGCGGCGCTTGGCCAGCAGGAAGGCGGGCGCCAGGAAGAAAAAGCCGACCGAGGCGTCGCCGCAGGCGAAGGCGCAATTGGACCGGCATTGGCCGCTCGGCACCCAGGCCGGGGTGAAGGTCTTGTCGCCGCCGAAGTCCGTCACCTGCGACGGGCGGGCGCGGCCCCAGTGTTCCTTGAACAGGCTGTTCACCATCAAGCCCGGCCCGAGCAGCGCCGCCAGCAACAGGTAGACTAGGCCCTTGCGCAGCGGCCAGGCGGCGGAGACGAGCGAGGCGACGAGCCAGGCGGCAAGCAGGGCGGCCACGATGACGGTGGACAGCAGCGGCACCGCCTTGTGGATCGGGTTCAAGGGTTGCGCCAGGAAGAAGCCTTCGCCGGCACGGTGGAACAGGCCGCTCGCCCGCAGGTCGAGCTCCGGCGCGAGCAGGAACAAGAGGCCGAAGCCGAGGAAGGAGGCATACCAGGCATGCCGGCGCAACCAGGTCATCGCGCGTAGCCCTTGAAATCGCGCAGCCGGTAGACCTCGGCCGTGCGCGCGTAATCGCGGTAGAGCGGGATGCGGATCGTGCCCAGCGATTCGACCTCGGCGAACTGCCGGGCAAGCAGCGTGGTGTCCACGGCCCGCTCGGCGACGAAGATGAACTCGCCCCGAGGCGCCAGCTTGAGGTCGTGCTTCAAGGCGTATTGGTCGCCGATGGTGCCGCTCGGGTTGTAGATCAAGGCGTCGAAGGGGTGGGGCCGCACGTAGTAGATCAGTTCGGCCAACAGCTTGCGGTCGTCCGAGACCAGCCGGGCCTTCGGGTGCGCGGCCAGAATCTCGCCGGCCTCCCGCCCCAGCTCGCGCCAGCCGCTCACGCGCGAATAGGGGTCGGTCTTGCGCGTGAGTTCGATGCCGGCCAGGTCGGCCAGGGCGTGGTAGTGATACAGGCCGATCATGAAAGCGAGGTTGATCGCCATCGCGGCTTGCAGCCAGCGCGGACGATTGCGTGCCAGCCACCAGGCCGTGACCAAGAGCGTGGCCGCCGGATAGGCCATGGCGCCCCAGTTGGCGAAGGCATGGGTCAGGAAGGCGAGCAGCACGAACAGGGCCAGCACCGGCGCGCTGAACGCGAACAAGAGCACATAGCGCCGGTCGCTCACCAGATGCGGGCCGTGGCGCAAGGCGAGGTGGGCGAACACCGCGAACAGGATCGGACCGAACACGACGAACTGCGCGCCGAGAAATTCCGCCAGCTTATCGGGATGGAACAGCGCCCGATCCAGGCGCGAGATCTCCGCCGTGTGCTCGACGCTGACGAATTGGTGTTGCGCATTCCAGAGCAGGTTGGGCAGGAAGATCAGGAAGGCGAGCGCGACGGCGGCATACAGCCGGGGGTTCTTCAGTTGGCGCCGGGTCTCGGCGTGCAGCGCGAGCAGGGCCAGGCCGCCGACGCCGAAGAAGACCATGCTGTATTTCGACAGGCCGCCCAGGCCGAGCGCCAGGCCGAGCAGCAGCCAATCGCGCCAATGGTTGCCGTCGAGCGCGCGGCTCAGGCCGTACAGGGCCAGGGTCCAGAAGAACAGCAAGGCCGAGTCGGTGGTGATGAACCAGCTGCCGAGCGCGACCATCGGCAGGGTGGCATAGGCCAGCGCGGCCCAGAAGCCGACGCGCGGCGCGAACAACCGGCTGCCGAACAGATAGAGCAGCCAGGCGGTGGCCGGGTAGAGCAGCGCGGCGGCCAGGCGCAGGCAGGCCTCGGCCTCGCCGCACAGATGGGTGCTCAGCCAGATCAGCCAGGCCACCATCGGCGGCTTGGAGTAATAGCCCCACTCCAGCGATTGCGCCCAGCCGAAGTAATAGGCCTCGTCGCCATAGAGTTCGAGTTGCATCAGTTGGGCCGCGACCATGCGGTAGGCGATCAGCGCCAGCAGGATCGCGGCGAGGCGTAGGCCGTAGCGCAGGTGCTCAGTCATCGTGTGCCCGCCCGTTCATCGGTCGGAAGAACAAAACAATGCCGGCGAAGGCGACGGCTTGCTCGAAGCGGCGCGCGTCCGGGAAATGGCTGTCGTAGCCGGTGAACAGCCAGATCGCGCCGAGCAGCAGAATGGCCTGCACCGCGCGGCAGACGGCAGGGTGATGCAGCACCCGCCAGCGTTGGGCCAGCGCCACGCCGGCCAGCCCGGCGAGCCAGCCGCCGGCGGCGCCGGCCAATACGTCGCTGGGCCAATGCGCGCCGACCGCGATGCGCGACAAGCCGACCAGGGCCGCAAGCAGCAGCAGGGGCGTCAGCAGTCGCCAAGGCAGCTGCGCACCGAGCAGGGCGGCGAGGGCGAACACCGTGGCGGTGTGGCCGGAGGGAAAGGCGCCGGCCCTGAGCGCGGGGCCGATCACATTGAAGGCCTCGCGATCGAGCACCGCGACCGGGCGCGGCAAGGCCGCCAGGTTTTTGACGCCATGGACATAGAGCAAGGCGAACAGCGTGGCGAGCAGGATGGCGGCGGCGACATCGGGCCGGCGGCGCGCGAAGGGCAGTAGCAAGGCGAAGGCGACCAGCGTGTCGCCCACGGCCGTGAAATTGGCCCATAGCTCGGCGGGCAATGCACCGGCGGCGCGATTGACGATCAGAAATGCGGCTTGGTTGCCGGGGCCGAGATACAGCACGGCCATGCCGAGCAAGGCCAGCGCGGGGACGAGCCAGAGCCGGATCGGCGCGATCACTTTTGCAGCCTCACCAGCGCGATGTCCTTGCGGATATAGATGATGTCGTAGGGCGGCAGCTCGGCCAGATGGCGGGTGACGGTGAACACCGCCTCGCCTGGCAGCGGCGCGCGGCGTTCGACCACGCGCCCGGCATAGACGCTGAAGCTGGGGTTGTTGATGCCGTCCATCACCACCGTGGTGTCGAGGTGGCGCGCGAGCAAGCCGGCCTCCTTGACCGGGCCTTGCAAGAGATTGCCGACGGCCGGCAGCAGCAGCAAGGCCAGGCCATAGCTCATGGCCAGGCCGGTCAGGCGCAGGCCGTCCGCGATGCGGCCCCAGGCCATGAACAAGGCGGTCGCGCCGGCGGCGAGCGCGAAATAGACGCGGTAGGCCTGGCCAAAGTGGTGATCGATGTCGGCCAATAGGGATTGGTAATACGGCTTGGCCTGATCCTGCTTGGCGGCCAGCAGGTCGGGTAGGAAATACAGCGCGGCGAAGGTCAGCAGCGCCGGCAACAGCAGCCAGCGGCCGCGCGCCTCGCGCAGCTCGCGTGCCAGCAGCACCAGTAGGGCCGACAGGCCATAGAGCAGGTAGTGCGGCAGCTTGGTGGCGGAGGCGGAGACCAGGACGAAGACCAGGCCGAACAGGATCAGCGCGTAACGGCCGAAGTCGTCCCGCCAATGGGCACGCCATTTTTTGATCAGCGGCAGTAGCAGGCCGGTGAAGGGCAGGGTCGCGGCCAGCAGCACCGGCAGGTAATAGAACGGCCCGCCGCCGTGGCCCTCCATCGCGCCGGAGAAACGGCCGACGTTGTGCTTGAGGAAAAAACCTTCGATGAAACCCGGCCCCTTGACCCAGGTGACCGCGAGATACCAAGGCAGCGCGATGACGGCGAAGATCAGCCAGGCCCGCCGGTTCGATACCAGGTCGAGGCAACGGCGCCAGTCGCGGCGGCTGCCGAGATAGAGCAAGGCGGTCAGCAAGGGGACCGCGACGGCGACTGGCCCCTTGGTCAGAAAGCCCAGGGCCATGCAGGCCCAGGCGATATGCAGGTCGCGCGCGCGGCCTTCTTTCAGCCACATGAATTGCGCGAACAGCGCACCGGCCAAGGTGGCGTCGAGCAGCGCATCGGCCGTGGCGGCGCGGCCGATGAAGCTCACGCCGAACGCGGTCGCGGTGACGATGGCCGCGTTCAGCGCGGTCTCTCGGTCGTACAGGCGAAGGGCGAAACGGTAGGCCAGCAAGACCCAGGCCACGGCGGCCAGGGCCGAGGCCAGGCGCAAGGCGAACTCGTTGAAGCCGAAGGCCCAGGCCGATAGCGCTTGCAGCCAATAGCTCAGGATCGGCTTGTCATAGCGCGGCATGCCGTTGAGATAGGTCGCCAGGAAGTCGCCGCGTTCGAACATCTCCAGGGTGGCGGCGGAGAAGGCGCCCTCGTCGAGATCGAACAAGGGCACCAGGGCCAGGCCCGAGAAGAAGCTGGCCAGGGCCGCCAGCAAGAGGCCCCAAGCGAAGCCCCGGCCCATGGCGGGCTTATTCAGAACGGGCCTGATGCCCATGCCGGCGGGGCGCGTCGCGCAGGATGTACTGCTTCTGCCCGGCCGGCTCGTGATAGATGCGGGTCAGCATCTCGCCCAACAGGCCCATGCCGATGAACTGCGCGCCCATCAGGGTCAGCATCATGCCCAGTTGCAGCAAGGGGCGCTGGCCGATGTCGGCGCCGGCGAACAACTTCAGGCCGGCCAGATAGGCCAGCATCAGCAGGCCGGGCAGCAGCATCACGGCGCCGACGCTGCCGAAGGCATGCATCGGGCGATGGATGAAGCGCAGCAGGAACTTGACCCAGAGCAGGTCGAGCAGCACGCGGATGGTGCGGTCGATGCCGTATTTCGACACGCCGCGGGTGCGGGCGCGGTGGTTGACCGGCAGCTCCATCACCCGGGCGCCGAACTGGGCGGCCAGGGCCGGCACGAAGCGGTGCAGCTCGCCGTAGATCTTCACGTTCTCCAGCGCCTCGCGCCGGTAGAGCTTGAGCGAGCAGCCGTAGTCGTGCAGCGACACGCCGGTGACCTTGGAGATCAAGGCGTTGGCGATGCGCGACGGAATCTTGCGCGACAGGGTGCGGTCCTGCCGGTCCTTGCGCCAGCCGGACAGAATGTCGATCTCCGGGTGGGCGTCGAGTTCCTTGAGCAGGCGCGGGATGTCGGCCGGATCGTTTTGCAGGTCGCCGTCCAGGGTGATGATCACCTCGCCCTCGGCCGCGTCGAAACCGGCCTGCATCGCGGTGGATTGGCCGTAGTTGCGGTTAAGGAACAGTGGCTTCAGCCAGGGCCGGCCCTCGGCCAGCTCGGCCAGGCGGCGGTCGGAACCGTCGCGCGAGCCGTCGTCGATGCACAGCAGCTCCCAGGCCACGCCGGCCGGGGCCATGGCCTTTTCCACCTGCTCGGCCAGGTCGGGCAGGTTGTCGAATTCGTTGTAGATCGGGATGACGATGGAGACGTGCATGGTTCTATGTCGGCCGTGTGTGGTCGCGGAGGCCAGAACTATAGCAGACCCGCCGGGGGCAGGCTGGCACCCCATGCCCGGCTGGGTTTGGGGGGCGGCGGGCCATCCGGCCCGTGGCCTAACTCGCGTTGAAGTCGAAGGTCCAGAGGCCCTGGTTCTCGGTTAGGCTCACGTCCACCTCGGTGGCGGTGATCGGCATTACATATTCCGTCATATCCGAGAAGTTTTGCACGATATAGGTCTGGCCGACCATGGGCGGCGAGGCCACCATGAAGTAGAAGTTGGGCTCGTATTCGAAGCTCACGGTCATGTTGGCGTCGACATAAGGCATGGTCACCACCGGCTTGTCGTTCACGTACCAGTTGCTGTTGAACTGGATGAACGGGTTGGTCTGGTTGATCACGCCGCACTGGGAGGGCGTCAACTTGGCCTCGGCCAGCGAGGTGGGCGCCTGTTGCAAGGAAGGAGATAGGTCGTTGGGGCTGATTGCGGCAAAAAGCTGGCCGGGTTGGGCTGTGTGACGGGCGGAGACGATGGTGTTGTCGTCGTTGGTGCTGGTCACGTCGGTGGAGATGATCGGTTCGTAGATGAAGCTTTCGGTCGCGCCGGCCGAGCCGGTGAGCACTTGCCAGGCGTGGACCATGTAATTGCGCTGCGGGTTCTGCGGTTTCAGGAAGACCAGGACGGTCTTGCCCTGCATATCCTGCACGTTCATGGTGACGTTGAATTGCACGCTCATGGTACCCCCCTTGTTGGATTGATTTTGGATTGCCCGATGCAAGCCCCGGCTAGCGCCAGGTGCCGGGGGAGTCTATCGCCCAAGCGGATCGGAGCGCAAATAGAAGGCAATAAAAAAACCCGGATCTTCCGATCCGGGTGAAGAGGCACATCGCCAGGTAGGGGGCTTGCGATGTGTCCGGGCCAGGCGCTTAAGGCAGGTAGACGCCGCGCAGGGATTGCGTGCCGAGGTCGCTATACAGCGCGATCAGGCCGCTCATATAGCGTTGTTCCTTGCTTGCGGTGGGCGCGGGCTTGAGCGTGGGCGGCCCGGTGACGATGTGGGTCTTGGTGCCGTTGACCAGCACCGTCCAGTAGAGCCCGCTGCGCAACACAGGCACGAGTTTGTTGCCGCTGCGTGTCGCCGGCAGCAGCGGGCTGGCCTGCATGGGTTGCAGCATGACCTGGCCGGCCTGGCTCGGGTCGATGCCGTTGCCGACCCAGAAGGCATTGAGCATCTGCGTGATATTCGATTGCGGCGTGGCTTGCGGGGGCGTTACGTTCCAGCCGTCGGCCCGCATCTCTTGGGTGTAGTCGCGCTGCGGCAGCACGGGCGGCTGCCAGGCCGTCAGGTTGGGGTCGGTGAAGGCGGCGACCAGCGCCTTGGCCGGCCAGGCGCCGCTGACCGGATCGGCGCCGTTGATCAGCAGGGTCAGGGTGACCGTGCGGGCCTCGCCGGTCTTGGCGTTCTTGATCGCGATGCCGGGGTAATGCAGCTGCCAGCCATAGAACACGGTCTTGGCCACGTTGCCGTAACGGGCCGAGTCGACAATCTGCACGAAGGCGGCCTGGTCGTAATTGGCGCTTTGCCCCAGGTATTTCATGGCAGCCTGGCTGGCCGAGCTGATGGATAAGGTGGGTTTGACCTGGGTCTTCGTCCAGCTCAGGGTGCCGACGCTGTTCGGCGCCACGTCGTCGGCGCGGGCAAGCGCGGCCAGGGCCAGCAGGCAGAACGATAACAACAAGGCAAGGGTAGGTATGCGGCGCATGGGGAAAATCCTTTCAATATTCGACGGATCGGCAGGCGATCAGTTACGGCTGTCCCAGGTGCGGAAATTGCCGCTGTCGGCATCGCCGTATTTTTCGACGTTGCCGCTAGCGGCGTCGCTCAGCTCGTAGGCCAAGCCGGTGAAGGCGAAGGCGCCACCCGCCTTACGGGCAGCCGAGGCGACGCATTTGTTCTTGTTTCCGGCGGTGCCGGGGGTGTGATCGTCGGGAGGATTCGCCATCTCCGCGCCGTACTGCACCTTGCGGAATTCGATGGCATCGAACTTGTTCCAGGCCTCGGTCTTATAGATCGTGGCGCCGTGCTTCCATTCGACGTTGACCCCATTGCGGCTTTGCTCGTAGGCCTCCGAGGCGCCTGGGGCCTGGTCGTAACCGATTCGATAGGTGCCGTCCTCGTCGGTGTATTCCCAATAAATCTTGGCGTCTTCGCCGGCGCGCCGGCCCCAGCCGCCTTGTATCCACATCAGGCCGTCGGCCTCGTTGTTGTCGATACCGGACCAGACGGCGACATCTTCGACGACGATGGTCGCCTGGTAATCGATGGTGGAGCGGGCGCCGTCGAACCACGGCGCGTCGGCGAGCAGGTCGGCATAGCCTTCATAGCCGGTGGCGAACGCCGGCGTGGCGAGGGCGAGTGTGCCGATGATGAGCGGCACGGCTAGTCTTGTATGCATATTGAGTCTCCAATCAGGATTATCGGTGCGGCGGAAATTCTCTATCCGAGCGACAGGCCTCATGTCCGAGGAAAGACGGGCGGGCCGGCAGATATGTGATCGGCTTTGCTTCTTGTCGCCGAGCGATCGCTTGCTTGTGTCCGTTCCGCAGGCTGCGGCGACGGCATGCCCGCCCATCCACTGCCTCAGTTGGCGCTGCTCGGCGTATCGCACTTCGATTTCGTGCTGCCCGCGTAATGGGGGTTCTTCGCCGTGGCTTGGTTCTGAATGACGTAGGCGGTGATCTCGGCTTGTTGGGCAGGCGGGTCTATCTCGCGCTGTACGCTCCAATGGCCCAGACCGCCGTGGCTGGGGGTGTAGACGGCCCAATAGGGATAGAAGCCGCCGATGATGCCGTGATCGCCTTCGTTGGGCTGTGAGTCCGGGCCGATGACGCGGAAGGCAGCCATGCAGGGCTTGTTGTTGGGCAGCTGGTCCAGTTCGAACGTCGACATGCCGTCGTCGTCGATGCGCCACTGGGCATCGGCCACCTTGGCATAGGTCGCGTTCTTGTTGTCGATGCCACGGTAGATCGTGACATCCGCCGAGGCCAGGCTCGATATCGACAGGCCGGCGATGCCGAGCACCAGTGCGGCAATGAGAGAGACTTGCTTGAATGCGTGAAGTCGCATGGGGTACCTCCTAACTATGGGATTGACGAACGATGCGCTTGGAATGCATCGATTGCGCGCCAGAAGAATCCGGCCTCGTATGACGTTCAATCGCCAGGGATGTGAGGAGGTTGCGGGCCGCCACGCCACGCGGGGGTCCTCTGCCGGCGCGGCAGGGCGCGGCTAGGCCAGTTGCCGCCGCCAGTCGTTCAGCAGCGCGGCGAGTTCGTCGAGGGAGATTTCGGCCGACGGGGCCTGGCCGTCGTAGAGATTCTCGATGCGGGCGCCGTCCTTGTGCAGGATCAGGACGTAGAGATTGCCCACGGCTTCCAGTGCCTCATCGGCGCCGGCCCGGGTGCGCTCGATCATGTCCAGCAGGGTATCGCAACGGCCTTTGTCCTCGCGGACATCGGTGAACAGAAAGTCCGCGACGACGGGGTTGCCGGCGGGGGCCGCCTCCGCGCGGAGGCGGCCCGTCGCGTCGCGATAAAGGGTGTAACGTTTGCCCAAGGGTTTTAGACCGGGGTTCAGTTCGGGAACGCGGTGTTGACCCGGCCGTCGTTGAGCAGCCCCATGCGGATGACGATCGGCTGGCCGTTGCTGCCCAGGCAATAGGCGTTGCCGCCGTTCTGCGGCGCGGAAGGGCCGAGCACGCCCCAAGGCTGGGCCGGGCCGGTCTGGTTGTTGGCGGCGTAGACGATGGAGGCGGTGATCTGCCCTTGGCTACAGGCATTGGGGAAGAAGGTCGACATCTTCTGGCTTCGCACGCCGTTGTTGGTGAAAGCCACCGTGGCGTCGTAGACGCCGTTGCGCGGATTGGCCGGGTTGTTCACGCCGAGAATGATGGCCGAGGTATTGACGATGGCCATGGAATGCAGGCCGGTCGGCCGGCCCTGTGCGTTGAACGCGCCGCAAAAGACATGACGCACGTTGACCGGGGGGTTGGTCGCGCTCCAATCGAAGTTGGGGTCGGCGCAATCGGCGCTGGCGCCGAAGGCGGCGGTGGCGATGGCGAGGGCGAACAGCAGGGTGGATAGGTGCTTGTGCATGGGTGCCTCCTGATAGCTATCGGCGCCGACTCAATCGTCCGCGTCGGTGATGAAATTGAACATCCAACGGCCCTTGTCGCGGGTGATCTCGACATCGAGCGTCGAGATGCTAGGGCTTACCGGATAGGGGGTCATGTCGGTGAAGGCCTGCACGGTGAAATTTTCTCCGCTGATGAGCGGAGAAGCAACCATGAAATAGAACACCGGCACGTACTCGAAGGTACAGGTCATGCCCCAATCGAGATAAGGCATGGTGACGACGGGGCTGCCGCTCACGCACCAGATGCAATCGATGCTGGTATAGGGGTAGGTCTGGTTGTAGATGCCGGCTTGCTGCGGCGTCAGCCGTTCGATCGCCATGCCGGTCGGCGCCGGGTTCAGTGTCGGCGATAGGCCGTCCGGGCGCTGGGCCAGGAAGAGCTGGCCGGGCTGGATGGCCTGTTCGGCGGAGCAGGTTGGGTTGTCGCCTCGCTTGCCCTGCGTCAGCAAGCGCGCGCTGACCGCGTCGTCGAAATAGAAATAGGCCGTGGCGCCGGAGGAGATTTCCAGGTCTTGCCAGGCGTGGACGAGATAGTCGATTCGTGGATGTTGCGGCCGGAGAAACACCAGCACCCGCTTGCCGTGCATATCGGTGACATCGGAATGAACGCTGCATTTGATCATGATGCCTGCCTATCGTCGGAAACTGCCGGGCGGCACGGCCGTGGGCCGCGCCGCCGGCGGATTGCTTACTTCGCGTCGAAGCCGAAGGTCCAGAGGCCCTGGTCCTTGGTCAGGCTCACGTCCACCTCGGTGGCGGTGATCGGCATCACGTAGCGGGTCATGTCCGAGAAGTTCTGCACGATGTAGGTCTGACCGACCAGGGGCGGCGAGGCCACCATGAAGTAGAAGTTGGGCTCGTATTCGAAGCTCACGGTCATGTTGGCGTCGACGTAGGGCATGGTCACCACCGGCTTGTCGTTGACATACCAGTTGCTGTTGAACTGGATGAACGGATTGGTCTGGTTGATCACGCCGCACTGGGAGGGCGTCAACTTAGACTGGGCCAGCGAGGTGGGGGCCTGCTGCAACATCGGCGACAGGCTGTTGGGGCTGACCGCCGACAACAACTGGCCCGGCTGGATGGTCTGCCGGCCGGAGACGATGGTGTTGTTGTTGACGCCGGTGCTGGTCACGTCGGTGGCGATGATCGCCTCGTACATGAACGATTCGGTCGCGCCGGCCGAGCCGGTAAGCACCTGCCAGGCGTGGATCATGTAATTGCGTTGCGGGTTCTGCGGTTTCAGGAAGACCAGGACGGTCTTGCCCTGCATGTCCTGCACGTCCATGGTGACATTGAATTGAGTAGCCATTGCTTGCTCCTAGGTTGAATATTTTAGGACTCTCGGGAAAAAGTCCGGCGCTGGAAGCCGAGTCCGCGATCTCTCCCGGCGCCGGGTAAAACGCGGTGCCCTTCAGTCTTGGCCGGACGGTAGCTCGGGCGGGTCGAAGGTGTAACCGAGCGCGCCGGTGGCGAGATCGGCTTGCAGGATGACGCCGACCTTGGTGACGTTGCTCGGTATCGGATAGGCCGTGGCCGAGCCGATGGCGTCCGGCGGGTAGGTCGCGTTGCGGTTGTTGGCGGGCACGGGCATGAACAGCAGCGCGTTGCCGGGCTGGAAAAATGCGCTGGTGTCCGGGCCGACGTTTTGCGTGATGCCGGCCATGGCATCGCCGACGTACCAGTCGAGGTCGAGGGTGAAGGGATCGACCGACGGGGTCGGCGTGATGATCTCGACATAGGCCTGGCCGTTCGGGCGATAGGTCACGAGCTGGATGTCGTTCTCGCCGACCACCACCATATAGCTGGTGCCGGGATGGACCGGCGTGCGCTTGCTCGAAATGGTGCCGCCCGGCGTGGCCTTCTCGATCACCACGGACAAGTTGTCGCTGTAGGGAAACAGCTCCTTCGCGCCGAAGGACGGATTCAGGAATTGCCACGGGGCGTAGACGAAGCACGGGCCGGGCGCCGGTGCCGGAGTGGGCTCGGGTGTCGGTGCCGGAGTAGGTTCGGGCGTCGGCGCCGGGGTGGGTTCGGGCGTCGGTGTCGGAGTAGGCTCGGGCGTCGGTGTCGGCGCCGGGGTGGGTTCGGGCGCACCGCAAGCGCGGGTCGGCGCCATGTCCAACAGGTTTTTCGCCAGCACGGCGGTTGCCGTGTTCGCGTTGATGTTGACCAGTGTGAAGTACATCCCCATCGTCATCCCTTTCGTGTTTTTCCATGGCGCTTGCCGGTGTCGGCCCGCCGTTCCTTATGTCTGTCGCGGGTAAGACGCGGCGTGGCGAATGGATGTGAAAAAAACGATCGGGCGCGGCATCAAAAATCGAAGCCGCCGAATTGCGCGAACGCGTCATCCAGCAGCGGGCCGAACAGGCGCGGCCGTTGGCTGTATTTGATGATGAAGTTGACGTAGGCGTTCTTGACCCGCGTCTCCGGCGCTTGGCGGATGGTGATGGTGGGGTTGTATCCCGTCGGCATGACGGCGCCGTCGGTCTGCGGCTCGGGCGTCGCGTAGTCGGTGAAGGCGCCGCTGCCCGAATAGCCCAGCGGTTTGAGCGCGATGGCCTTCTGGTAGAGGTGCTCGTGCGCCTGGAAGGCATCGTCCTGCACCGAGCCGACCTGGTTGCCGCTCCAGCCGCCGGTGTTCGAGGCGGTGCGCTCGGTGTCCTGCGGGTCGCGCGGCAGCCCGTCCGGGCCTTGGGCGTCGAGGTTCACGCCGCGCAACACGCGGCCCCGGTAGTCGGGCAGCATGAATTTGCCCGGCCCGGCCTGGCCGTGGATGAAGCCGATGGCGCGGAACAACTCGGGATATTGCGCCACCAGCAACGTGCGGCCGTCGCAGACCAGCCAGCCGTGCTGTTCCAGATAGAGGTTGTAGGCCTTCGAGCCGTAGGCCGGGTAGGCGCTGGCGCCGTTGGGATTGTTCGGGTTGTCGATCGGCCCGGCGTAAGGGACGATGGCGCCGACCGGCAGGGCGTCAGGCGGCATCGTCGTCCGCTTTCAGGGCACCGCCATTCGGTCCCGCGCCGAACAGGGTCGAGGCGTCGTCTTGCCGCAGCATCAGCATGGAGGTGGCGACCTCGACCTCCCAACTCTCCATCGGGCCAAGGGGAGCCGGTTTGTGCCGGAGCGTCTTCCATTCGTTGGCCAGCCAAAGGTCGCGCTCGAACACCGGGCAGAGATCGGGCTCGCCGAACCAGAAAAAGCCGTTGGCGGCGAGGTAGTAGAGCATGGGCAGGATGTAGCCGGGGCCGACCGGCAACAGCAGCTTGGCCGTGCCGGCCTGGAGAAATTCGTGGAAGCCGTCGTCCTGGCCGATCGTTTGCGCCATGTTCAGCCAATCCGGGTTCGCCGTGTCCGATGGATAGCGGCCGTGATAGCTGAAACTCATCTCCGGCCATTCCACGGCCTGGCGGAAGAAGGGGATCAGGTCGAACTCGACCTGGTCGGGGGTCAGCGGCGGCGGGGCGGCGCTGGTGTCCAGCGCGAGGAAGGGCGCGATCAGGGCCTGCATGGCGCCTTGGCGCAGCGCTTCGCGCTCGGTCTCGCGCCGGCCCTCGCGGCCGGGGCGGATGAATTCCTCGGCCAGCATGCCCATGACGCGGTTGGTCTCCTCCTTGCGGCGGCGGTAGGCGGCCATGATCTTGTCGTAGGTGTCGATTTGCCATTGCCGGTACAGGGGCGAGTCGTCCGGGCATTGGCAGACCAGGCCGACGTTCACGGCATAGCCCAGGCCGGCGGCGACCACGCTGGCCGGCACCGCGCCGTCGGCGGCCTGGAGCGAGGCGATGGCCTGGGTGCCGGGGTTGACGGCGCTGGCGGGGTCGATCTTCAGCGCGGCATCGCCGACCAGGACATCGAGGGTCGGCGTCGGCGGCGCCGAGCCGCTGCCCGAGCCCGATGAGCTGGCCGGCGGCGTGACCCAGGCATAGGCGATGTTCGCGCTGGCGGCGAGGTAGCCTTCGGGCACGGTCAGCACGGCGACGGGGTGCGGCGGCTCGCTGCCGAGGCTGGCGTTGACGATGCGCTGTTTCGGCGGCGGCGGCCTCACGTCGGCGCCGTAGAGGCCGGCCAAGGCCAGGTAATTGGCGCGCGTGATGTCATTGGCCGAGGTGATCGCGCCGACGCCGTTGGCCGGCTCCCACGGCGGCACCGGCACGTCGAGGTTGATGCCGTGCAGCGCGTTGCTGCGTTGCAGGAAATCCGCCGCCGGCTCGCTCAGCGTGCATTCCAGGATGAGCCGGCTGCCGACATGGTCGACGTGCGCGATGTGGATCTCGTCGATCCAGTGATAGAGCCCGACCAGATGGCCGCTGCCGTTCTCGTTCTGGAAGCGGCGGCTTTTTTGTTCGCTGAATTCTTCCAGCGTGCGTTGCCGGCGCACGCTGCCGATGCGCCGGGCCACGCGGCTGGCGGCGCGGTCGAGCAGGTCGCGGGCATAGGCGATGGCGTGCGGGCCGTCCAGGGTGTCGGTCCAGCCGCCGCTGACCGTCATGGTCAGTCCGTCGGTGCCGTAGGTCTTGGTCAGGCTGTCGAATTCGCGTTTGAGGTCGTTGATCGGGCTGTCTTGCGCATGGCCGTTGTAGTCGAGCTTGCGCTGGCTGCTGTCCTGGCTTTCCTGCATCTCGTGATGCCGGGATTCCGTCTGCCGGCGGTGTTGCTGCGCCTCCTCCTTGGTCTCGCCGCGCATGACGTTTTCGACATGGGCCAGCTCGCCCAGGCGATAGCGCTGCAGGCGCTGGCGGATGACCTTGATGTCGGCATAGCCGAGCGGGGTGACCGTGCTGGCGGCGGGCGGCTTGGGCAGCGGAAAGATGTCGGCCGGTAGTATGGAATTCGCTTGCAGCGCCTCGCGCATCTGTTCGGGCGTCGCCATGGGGATCGGTAAAGGCGAGGGCGTCGGTGTGGGCGTGGGCGTTGGCGTCGGCGTGGGCGTGGGCGTTGGCGTCGGCGTGGGCGTCGGCGTGGGCGTCGGCGTGGGTGTCGGCGTGGGTGTCGGTGTCGGTGTGGGTGTCGGCTCGGGTGTCGGGGTGTTGCCATGTTGAACGGCGGTCAAGGCATTGAGCCAGGTGGCGACATGGCAGACCGTCAAGGCCCGGATCAAGGCCGCCTGGTGCCGGCTAAGGCGCGAGCCGAGCACCTGGAGGGCGACCAGGCTGTCCTGGATGCGCGCCAATTCACCGGCGTAGTCCGGGTCGTTCAGGAAGCCCTCGACCGATTCGCCCAGCAATCGCTCCAGTGCGGCATTCAACTCGACGGCCGTGGCCGGGTGCTGGGCTAGAAAGGCGCGCACGGGCGGGCCGTGCAGCCGGCCCATGGCCCCTTGCAGGCTGGCGATCCGGGCGACGAACTGGCCAGGGTAGCCCGTGGACTTGGGCGAGACGAAATCCTGGGCCTGGGCCACCATGCCCGCGCGATCTTGTTGTGCTTGCAGGTTGGCCAATTGGGTTTGAAAGGCGCCATTGTTGTCGGTCTCGAAGAAACGGCGGGCGAACTGGTTCGGGCTGGGCGGGCGTAGCGCACGCGGATAAGAGAACGAGGCGAAGGTGCGCGGCGAACCGAGCACCACGGCATCGCCGGGCCGGTCGCCGATGTCCGGCTTGGGTTGCGGTTGCGGCGGTATCGGGCTGCCGCCCGGTAGCACGGCCAGCCGCGCGTGCCGGCCGGGCGACTGGGCATGGTACAGCGTGGTTTCGACCACGATGCGGCCATCGGAACGGAATCGCTCGACGAAGCTCAGCTCGGCATAGCCGCCGCCCTGCCGAACGGTCTGGCGCCACTCCGGGTGTTGCGGCGTCAGCGCCGAGCGGCCGATGGGCACGCCGTCGGCCTCCAGCCGAAGATCGATCTTCTGGCAGGCGTCCTGCGAGCCGGTGACGGTCCAATTCACCTTCAGCCAGCCGCCGTTGCCGAGGAAGCTGCTGCCATGGCTCGGCGGGACATGGTCGCAGGCCCGGCAGACGCGCCAGGTGCACAAGGTCGAGGCCTGCTCGACCAGATCGCCTTCGTGGTAGTCGATGGACAGGATGGTGGCGTGCCCCTCCGAGCCGAGCTTCACGACGCCCCAGGCATGTTGGCCCTCGCCGTGCAAATCGAAGTCCTGTCTGGGCGCGTCGTCGGACAGCTCGACCTCGGCGCTGTCCGCGCCAAGCCTGAGCGTGCAGTGCACGTGCCAGCCGGACGACGGCCGCCGCCTGGCCTGCCACGCGATTTGCAGGTCGCCCAAGGTGTCGGCGCCTTGGCGGCCACCGTCCGGTCTTGCCGTGTCCGTTTCGCTCATGGTGCCTCCCTTGCTGGCATGGTGATGCTTATTCGGTGCCGGTGCGGGCCTGTCGCCCGCCGTGGCCGTCGAGGTAGCCGCGCAAATGGGCCGCCAGTACCTTTCTGGCCTCTTGGATGCGCTTGCGGGCGTTGGCCTGGCTGATGGCCAAGGCATCCGCGATTTCCTCGTAGGGCGCGCCATCGTAGAAGCGCATGTGCGCGGCCTGGCGCAGACGCTCGGGCAGCAATGCGAAGGCCGAGCGGATATGGCGATCCAGTTCGCTGTTCAGGAATTCTTGTTCGGGCGACGGGGACTGATGTCCTATGGTCTCGTAGAGATAACCGAGACCGTCGTCGCGCCGCTCTTGGGCCTGGCGTTCGCGCTGATCGTCGATGAACTGGTTGTAGGCGATCCTGTTGAGCCAGCCGCCCAGGTGGCGGATGTCGCGCAGGCGCCCCGGCGGCTCGGTGCAGACCTTGAGCATGACCTGGCTGAACAGGTCGTTCGCATCGTCTCGATTGCCGCGCAGCAAAATCCGGCATCGCCCCCTGAGATAGCCCTGATAGTCCAGCATCAAGGTCTGCGCGCTATGTTCTGCGCCGGCGCGATCGAGTTGATAGGGCTCGTCGTCGCCGTGCTGAACCGGGCTACCGAAGCCTTCGGTGTCCATCTTTCCCTCCCGCTTTGTTTTGTTGTTCCATCGGTTTGTTCGGGATGAAAAGCCATGCAGTCCCATGACCAGGTCAATGAGGCGGTCAATGGGGAAGATGCGGCGGGGAGAGGTGAAACCTGTCCTAGGCTGGGGCGGACCTTGTCCTTGTCCTTGCCCTTGGCCTAATTGTCTTATGGGGCGTACCTTCCCATCCTCCAGTGCTTTTCATTCCTGGCTGAAAGACGGGAAGGCTTGGATTTTGTGAAACGGATCGTGGGCGGCGTGGCCGAAAACGCGGCGGCCAACCGGGCTTGTCAGGGCAAGCGCCTGCCGAAGAGATAGCGAATCCGGCTCGAATCGTCCGGGCCGCGTTCGATCCAGGCCAGATGCAGATTGCCGGGCGCGTCCAAGGCGAGGACGGGATCGGTCTGGCTGTCTTTGGTATGTGCCGGCGGCGGCGAGATGTTCTCGGCGAAGCCTTGCGGCGTGAGCCAGGTCAGCCAGATGTCGGGGTTGCCGTCGCGGTCGTCGTCCCAGGCGACGGCGAGATCGCCCTTCGCGTTGCCGGCGACGGCGGCGTGCCATTGCGCGATGGCATCGCCGAAGCTGTCCTGGGCCTTGATGTTGCCGCCGAATCGCTCGCCGCCGTCTTCGCTCAGCGCGGCATAGACATCGTAGCCGGCGAGGAAGTCGCGCTTGTCCAGCCAGACGGCGGCGCTGCGTCCGCGTCCGAACGGGGCGAGGGTCGGGCGCATCGCGCCGGTGCCTCGGCCGATATTGCTTTGCGCCTGGCTGCCCTCGTTGACTTGGCTAGGCGCCGCCCAATGCGTGCCGTCGCGGCTCCAACTGGCATAGATCGCGGTATGGCCCTTGCGCCGGTCTTCCCAAGCGATGCATATCCCGGCTGCGCCGGCCGCCAGGGCCGGGTACATCTGGGCGTCTTGAGGGGCGGCCTTGTCGACGGGGCCGGGCGTGCCTGTCGCGATCCGCCCGCCCCGAATCGCGAGGCGCGCCGTATATAGCCGTTGCCAGCGGCCTTCGGCCTGGCCCCAGGCGGCGAACAGGCCCGGCCTCGGGTGGTACGCGAGCACGCCCTGGGTGCCCGTCGTGGCGAGGCGCGTGGCCGGCTTGACGCCCTTGCCGTCGGCGAGGGCGACATGGATACCCGCCGTTTCGCTCCAAATGAGCGCGAAGCGGCCGCCGCCCAGCGCCGCGATGCCCAGTTCAAAACAGTCGGCTTGGCCGAAACGGAATTCGCGCAGGGCCGGTGGGCGGCCGATGGCGACGTAGCATCGCGGCGCGCCGCCTCGATTGTCCTCCCATGTGATCGCGACCCGGCCGGCGGATACGGCCAAGGACTGGCGGCCCGAGGCGTCGAGGTGGTGGAAGACGCCGGGCTTGGCCGGGGCGATCTCCAGCGGCTCGGCGAATTGCCAGGCGGTCCAGCCAGGTGGCGCCAGGCAGACCATCAGCAGGCCGGCGATACGCCTGTTCAAGGTTTGGCCTTCAGGAATTCGAGCAGGCCTTGGCGTTCGTAGTGCTTGCCGCGCACGTAGCGGTCGAAGTCCTTGAAGTCGTCGACCGTTTTGTAGCCGGGTATCTTGGCGACGACGCGGCCTTCCGGCGTCATGAACACGAACAAGGGGGTGGCGAAGGCGCCCAGGCGGGCGCCGAGGTCGGCCTCGGTGATGCGTTCGCCGCTGGGCAGCGCGATGCGCTTGCCGCCCTCGGCGTCGACGTAGATCAGCGCGTAGTTTTCCGCGTAGATGCGCTTGATCTCGGCGTTGGAAAAGGTTTCGCGATTGGTGTAGGCGCACCAGCCGCAACCGTAGCGGCCGAAGTAGAGCAGGATGGGCTTGGCGGCCTGTTTGGCCTGGGTCAGGCCGGTGTCGTAATCGACGAAGGGGTAGCCTTCGGGCGGGTCGGCCCAGGCCGGCGCGCAGGCCGCGAGGGCAATGCCGAATACGAGTGCGCGCGAATGATAGGTGAGGTCCATGCCCATGGATTCAAGACCATACTTGGCGCGGCGTCAATTTAAGTACGGGGTCGCGTTTTACCATCTCGCGAATCTCGAAGCCGTTCTGGCTGGTGTCGCGCACGAGCGGAAAGGGCAGCGGCGCGCCGCGCGGGCCGATGATGCATTTGACGATAGGGCTGGTGCCGTTCTTGCCGCGCTTGAGCACGATGGCCGTGTCGCCATTGGCGATCTTGACGAAGGCGCCGGGCGGGTAGATGCCCATTTCCTTGATGAACAGGCCGGCGAGTTCGGCGTCGATCTCGGCGCCGCGCTGCATGAAGACCTCGCGCAGCGCGTCCTTGGCCAGGACCGCCTGGCGGTAGCGGCGCGTGGTGACCATGGCGCTGTAGGTGTCGGCCAGCGCGATGACGCGTGCGGACAGCGGGATGTCGTCGCCGCGCTTGGCCCCGGGGTAGCCGCTGCCGTCCAGTTTTTCATGGTGGTGCAGGACGGCGGCGAACCAATCCTCGTTCTTGACGCCGAGTTCAAGCAGCAATTCGATCGACAAGACGGGGTGGACGCGCAGGGCGTTGCGTTGTTCTTCGGTCAGCGGCTCCACCTGGGTATGCATGCGTTCCTGCAATTCCAGGATGGAGATATTGGCGGTTAATGCGGCGGCCAGCATCGGCAACCGGGCCTCGCGCGGCATCTCCTTGCGTTGCCCGATCAATTCGCACAATACCGCCACGTCGATCGGATGCACCACGGTGTAACGGCGCTTCTGATTCAGGTGCAGCGCCCCCAGCACGGCGTCGGCATCCAGCGCGCACAGGGTTTGAATCTCGCGGGCGAATTGCAGGATCGTGTCGGGGAAATCCGGATTCGGCTGCCGGTCGATCACGCCCTGGAATAGCTTTTCCAGATTCATCTCGATCATGGTCAGCTGGGTGAAGACCGAGGGCTTTTCCATGGGCGCCTCGGCCTTGCGCGGCGCGCTCTCCAGGTCGGAGCTATAAAGCCCGCGCTCGACCAGGATGGCCAGTTGATTCTGGCTGGCCAACACAGTGCCGCGCTTGAGCAACAAGTTCTTGGCTTGATCGTAGCAATCGAAGGGAATAGGCTTCCCAATGACGATGTCGCTTTGCTTGACGCGCTTCATGTCTCCAGAGTCTTTCCCACCAGCCCGGCTCATGGCTTGCCGCCCGGCGGTTTTGGTCAGTTATGCCCATATAATCACCATATTACGCAATCTTTACAAGACGAGGATTCGACACGGATGCACGCTCCAGCCATTATCGGGCTCGTTTCGATCAGCGACCGGGCCAGCCAGGGCGTTTATGAGGACAAGGGCCTGCCGGCCTTGAAGGAATGGCTGGGCGCGGCCTTGCTCAACCCGCTCAGCTTCGTCGAGCGCCTGATCCCGGACGAGCAGGCGGTGATCGAGGACACCCTGAAAGACCTGGCCGACAAGCAAGGCTGCTGCCTGGTGCTCACCACCGGCGGTACCGGCCCCGCCCCGCGCGACGTGACGCCCGAGGCCACCCTGGCCGTGGCCGACAAGGTGCTGCCCGGCTTCGGCGAGCAGATGCGGGCGGTGTCGCTCAAATACGTGCCCACCGCCATCCTGTCGCGCCAGGTCGGCGCGACCCGCGGCGCCTGCCTCATCCTCAACCTGCCGGGCCAGCCCAAGGCGATCAAGGAGACGCTGGACGGCGTGTTCGCCGCCGTGCCCTACGGCATCGACCTGATCGGCGGGCCGTATTTGGAGACGCGGGAAGAGGTGGTCAAGGCCTTTCGGCCGAAGTCGGCGGTGAGGCCGGCGGCATGATCTCGTAGGGTGCGCTTGCACACCATTCAAACGCCATGTTGGTGCGCAAGCGCACCCTACGCCAAGTAATCGACCACGATCCCCCCGAACACCGCCGCGCCGAACCAGTTGTTGTGCAGGAAGGCCTTGAAGCATTGGGCCGGCTGGCGGCTGCGGATCAAGGTGTAGTGGTGGGCCGCGATGCCGGCGGCGATCAGCAGCCCCAGGTAATACAGCTTGCCCATGTTCAATTGCGCGCCGGCCACGGCCAAGAGCAGCAGGCTGGCGCCATAGCTGGTCATGACCGCGATCACGTCGAAGCGGCCGAAGGTGATGGCCGAGGTCTTGATGCCGATCTTGCGGTCGTCCTCGCGGTCGACCATCGCGTATTGCGTGTCGTAGGCGATGCTCCAGAACATATTGGCGATCAGCAGCAGCCAGGCAACCGGCGGCACGGTGCCGAGCTGCGCGGCGAAGGCCATGGGGATGCCGAAGCCGAAGGCGATGCCGAGATAGGCCTGGGGGACGGCGAAGAAACGCTTGGTGAACGGATAGCTCGCTGCCAGCAGCGCGGCCACCACCGACAGCTCGATCAGCAGCCAATTGTGCAAGGGCAGGATCAAGAACAAGGCGAGCAGGGCCAGGCCGGCGGCCAGGGCCAGCGCCTCTTTCGGGTTCAGTTTGCCGGCGGCCAGGGGCCGATTCTTGGTACGTGCGACATGGCCGTCGAAGTCGCGGTCGGCATAGTCGTTGACCACGCAGCCGGCGCTGCGCATCAGCACGATGCCCAAGGCGAAGATCCAAAAGATGATCGGGTCGGGCCGGCCGGCCGAGGACAGCCACAGGCCCCAGAGCGTCGGCCAGGCCAGCAGCAGGATGCCGATGGGTTTATCCAGGCGCATCAGTTTTTCGTAGAGGGTCAGGCGTTCGGCAAGGCTCAGGGCAGGCATAGCACCTCCGGCAGAAAGACTTCGGTGACCAGTATAGGCGAGCCATCGAGTTCGAAGCGCGAACGGCGCGCCCACAAGCTGCGCGGTGCATGATCGATCTGCGCGGCCGCCGCGCGATAGAGCGGGTGGCGGGCATCCAGCCGCTGAAATTCCAGGGGATGGCGTTGTACCTTGGGGTTGGCGAACAAGGCCGCGCCCAAGGGCTTGTTGCCCAGCTTGCCCAGGCCCACCCAGGGCCCGCGCAGGCCTTCCAACTTGACCACGCTGTGGGCGAACACCACCGGTTTGCCGGCACATAGCAGCAAGACCTCGCGCACGACGGCCAGGTGCCCCGGCGCCAGGGCGATCTCGGCGTATTCGTCCCGGTGCGGCCGGGCGATGCCCTGCTTGAGCCGCCGCACGGCAAAGCTCGGGCAGCGCGCTTGCAAGCGGCGGGTGAGCGAGCCGTGATCGGCCAGCCAGTCGCGATAGGGGTTGGCGCCCAACAGGGCGGCTTGCCAAGGGTTCATATGGGCCGTTGCGGTAAGCCGCGATTATGCCATTAGCCCTTTTACCGGCGACATGGAAAGGCGGCGATCATTTCTCTTTCGGCGTGACGAAGCCGATGGGGCGCTTCTTGGTTTCCGGTGGTTTCATCAGTTCGCGGATGGCATTGAGGATGCCGGCGATGGCCTGATCGTGGCTGGAGAGTTTGCGCTCCAGTTCGTCCAGTTTGGCGGCCATTTCCTTGTTCGAGGCCAGCCACTCTCGCAGGCGCACGAAGGCCCGCATGATCTCGATGTTGACGGCAACAGCTTGAGGACTGCGCAGCACCGAGGAGAGCATGGCCACGCCCTGCTCGGTAAAGGCATAGGGCAGGGTGCGCCGGCCGCCCCAACTTGAGATCACAAATTGTGATCTCAAGTTTGCAAGTTATTGATTGTTCAATTGAAACATGAAGTCTGCCGGAAAGCGATCCAGATTGCGCTTGATCGCCTGTACCAGTACACGGGTTTCCACCCCATAAAGCTCGGCCAGATCGGAATCGATCATCACCCGCTCGCCTCGAACGAAAACGATGGACTGGGTGATGTGCCCGGTCGGTAGTGAGCTCGATGGTTTTGGCATGCTGTCTTCTCCCATTACGCCAGCATGAACGCCGCGCCCTGGGGCAGCCAGCGGGCGAGGTGGCGTTGCACGGTGGCGGGGTCGTGTTTCAGCAGTTCATCGGCGGCGGTCCGTGCAGCCTCCAGCAATTCGACATCGTTCTCCAGGTCGGCAAAGCGCAGCATGGGCAGGCCGGACTGGCGGGCGCCGAGGAATTCGCCAGGGCCGCGCAGCTTCAAGTCTTCGCGGGCGATGGCGAAGCCGTCCTGGCTGTCACGGATGATCTTCAAGCGTTGCTTGGCCAGGTCCGACAGGGCATCGGCATACAAGAGCAGACAGGTCGATTCCCGGCTGCCGCGGCCGACCCGGCCGCGCAGCTGGTGCAGTTGCGCCAGGCCCATGCGCTCGGCATGGTCGATCACCATCAGCGAGGCGTTGGGCACGTCGACGCCGACCTCGATCACCGTGGTGGCGACCAGCAACTGGATTTCGCCGGCCTTGAACGCGGCCATCGCCGCGGCTTTCTCGTCGGCCTTCATGCGACCGTGGACCAGGCCGACCTTCAATTCCGGCAAGGCGGCCTGCATCTCCTCGAAGGTATCGAGCGCCGCCTTCAATTCCAGCTTCTGCGATTCCTCGACCAGCGGGCAGACCCAATAGGCCTGGGCGCCGTCGGCGCAGTAATGGCGCAGGCGCTCGACCACCTCGTCGCGTCGGGCCATGGTAATGAGCTTGGTGGTGATCGGCGTGCGGCCGGGAGGTAATTCGTCGATGACCGAGACATCGAGGTCGGCCAGATAGCTCATGGCCAGGCTGCGCGGGATGGGGGTGGCTGACATCATCAGCAAGTGCGGCTGCGCTGCTTTGTGTTTCCCCTTTTCTCTCAACGCAAGGCGTTGGGCGACGCCGAAGCGGTGTTGCTCGTCGACCACCGCGATTGCCAGCGAATGGAACTCGACGCCTTCTTGGAACAGGGCGTGGGTGCCGACCACGACTTGTGCGCTACCGTCGGCGATCTGCGCCAGGGCCTCGCGTTTGGTCGCGCCTTTTAATGCAGCCGCGAGCCAAACCACCTTGAGGCCGAGCGGTTCCAGCCATTCGCGGAATTTGAGGTGGTGCTGTTCGGCCAGTATCTCGGTCGGCGCCATCACCGCCGCCTGTTGGCCGCTGCCGACTGCGGCCAGGCAGGCCACACAGGCGACCAGGGTCTTGCCGCTGCCGACATCGCCTTGCAGTAGGCGGTTCATCGGGTGACGGCCGGTGAGGTCGTGCAGGATTTCCTCGATCGCCCGTTGTTGGGCGCCGGTGGCCGAGAACGGCAGGCTGGCGAGGTAGCGTTCGATCAGCTGTTGTTCATCCTTGAGCGGGCGGGCCGTGAGCCGATGCCGGGCCTGGGCATAGCGCTTGAGCGCAAGCTGCTGGGCCAGTAATTCGTCGAACTTGAGCCGCTGCCAGGCCGGGTCGGTCTTAAGTTCCAGCGCGGCCGGCGCGGCATCCGGCGGCGGCGAGTGCAGCCGACGCAGCGAGGGTTCGAAGCCCGGTAGTTTCAAGCGTTTGAGCAGCGGGGCGGGCAGCGCTTCGCCCAAGTCCGCCTCCTGCATCGTGGTGGCGATGGCCTTGCGGATGGCGGCTTGCGACAGGCCGGCCACGGTGGGGTAGACCGGGGTCAGCGTTTCGCTCAAGGGGGTGCCGGGTTTCACCAGGCGATAGCGCGGATGCACCATCTCCAAGCCGTGAAGGCCCTGGCGCGGTTCGCCGAACAGGCGGATGCGGTTGCCCGATTTCAGTTGGGCCTGCTGGCTGGGATAGAAGTGGAGCAGGCGGAAGAACAGGGTGGGCGCCAGGGCGTCGTCTGCGTTCGCCTGTTCGCGCACCTCGACCACCAATTGCCGACGTGGCCGATACTGCACATCGCATTGCGCCACTTCGCCCTCGACCAGGGCCGGCAGGCCGGGGCGTAAATCTCGAATCGGGGTGAGCCGGGTTTCGTCCTCGTATCTCAGCGGCAGGTGCAGGATCAGTTCGGCCGCCGTGGCGTAGCCGAGCTTGTCATGTACTTCTGCCGTCTTGCCCGGCATCGTGCAGCGTCAGAGCACCATCACGGCGTCGGCCTCGACCAGCGCGCCGCGCGGCAATTCCTTGACACCGACGGCGGCGCGGGCGGGGTAGGGTTCGGCGAAGTATTGCGCCATGATCTCGTTGACCTTGGCGAAGTGGCCGAGGTCGGTGAGGAAGACGTTGAGTTTGACCACGTCGGCCAGGCTGCCGCCGGCGGCCTCGGCCACGGCCTTCAGATTGGCGAACACGCGATGGATCTGCGCCTCGATGCCGTCGACCATTTGCATGCTGGCCGGGTCGAGGCCGATCTGGCCCGAGAGATACACGGTGTTGCCGACCTTGACCGCCTGCGAATAGGTGCCGATGGCGGCGGGGGCTTGGTCGGTCTTGACGATGGTCTTGCTCATACTGGCTCCTGTTTGTTATGCCGGGTTTCGTGGCCCTTGATGCGGTAGATGCGCACCACTTCGGGCAGACCGCGCAGGCTGCGCATCAGGCGCGACAGGTGTACGCGGTTTTGCACCTGCACGGTGAAGTAGAGCGCGGTGTAGGCGCCGCCGTCCTGCTCGTCCATGTCGACGTTGTCGATGTCGGAGCCTTCGTTGGCGATGGTGGCGGCGACGGTGGCCAGCACGCCGCGCTTGTTGGCGACGATGATGCGGATGCCGACCTCGAACATCTTTTCGATGTCCGGTGACCATTCGACGTTGACCCATTTGTCCGGGTCTTCGCGGTAATGGCGGACATGCGAGCAGTCGTGGGTGTGGATGATCAGGCCCTGGTCTTTCTTGATCTGGCCGATGATCGGATCGCCCGGGATCGGCCGGCAGCACTTGCCCAGACGCACGGCCACGCCTTCGGCGCCGTGGATCAGCATGGGCGCGGCTTGGCGGCGCTCCTCCTGGTTTTCGGTCTCGCGCGCCAGCAGTTGCAGCGCGACGACGACGCCGAGCTTCTTGCCCAGGCCGATGTCGGACAGGATTTCATCCTTGCCCCGGCCCGATTCCTTGACCAGCCGTTCCCACTGCGCCTCGATGATATCGACCGGCTCGACGCCCAGGCCGCGTATCGCCTGGTTGAGCAATTGCAGGCCCAGGGCCTCGGATTCGGATTGATGGGTCTTCTTCAGCGCGTTGCGGATATGGGCGCGGGCCTTGCCGGTGACCACGAAATGGATCCAGGCCGGATTCGGGTGGGCGCTGCCCGAGGTGACGATCTCGACCCGGTCGCCGTTTCTGAGCGGCGTCGATAGCGGCATGAACTCGCCGTTGATCTTGGCCGCGATACAGCGGTTGCCGATGTCGGTGTGCACGTTGTAGGCGAAATCGACCACGGTGGCGCCGCGCGGCAGGGCCATGATCTTGCCCTTGGGCGTGAAGACGTAGACCTCGTCCGGGAATAGGTCGATCTTTATGTGTTCGAGGAATTCCACCGAGTCTCGGCTGTCGGCCTGGATGTCGAGCAGGCTCTGCAACCATTGGTGGGTGTGTTTCTGCACCTCGGACAGGGTGTTGTCGTCGGTCTTGTAGACCCAGTGCGAGGCGATGCCGGCCTCGGCCACGCGGTGCATGTCGCGCGTGCGTATCTGCACCTCGATCGGCGCGCCGAAGGGGCCGAACAGCGTGGTGTGCAGCGATTGGTAGCCGTTGGCCTTGGGGATCGCGAGGTAGTCCTTGAACTTGCCGGGGATCGGCTTGTACAGGCCGTGTAGCGTGCCGAGGGCCAGGTAGCAGTCGGAAATCTTGTCGACGATGACGCGGAAGCCGTAGATGTCGAACACCTCGGAGAAGGTCAGGTTCTTCTCCTGCATCTTGCGGTAGACGCTGTACAGGTGCTTCTCGCGGCCGTAGACATCGGCCGCGATGCCGTTTTCTTTGAGTTTTTCCTCGATGTTGCGGCCGATCTTGTTCAGGGTCTCGTCGCGGTTGCCGCGCGCCGCCTGCACGGCCTTTTCCAGTACCCGGTAGCGGGTCGGGTGCAGGTGCATGAAGGCCAGGTCTTCCAGCTCGCGGTAGAGGTTGTTCAGGCCCAGCCGGTTGGCGATGGGCGCATAGATGTCCAGGGTTTCCTGCGCGATGCGCTGACGCTTGTCCGGCCGCATCGCGTCCAGGGTGCGCATATTGTGCAGGCGGTCGGCCAGCTTGATCAGGATGACCCGCACGTCCTGGGCCATGGCCAGCAGCATCTTGCGAAAGTTTTCGGCCTGGGCCTGGGCCTTGGTTTCGAACTGGATCTGGTCGAGCTTGGTGACGCCGACCACCAGGCTGGCGACCGACTCGCCGAATTCCTCGGCGATCTGTTCCGGCGCGATGCCGGTGTCTTCGACCACGTCGTGCAGCAACGCCGCCATCAGGGTCTGCGCATCCATGTGCCAATCGGCCAGGATTTCGCTGACGGCCAGGGGGTGGGTGATGTAGGGCCTGCCGTCCTTACGCAACTGGCCGGCGTGCGCCTTTTCGGAAAAGGCGTAGGCGCTGACTACCGCTTCGGCGTCGGACGGCTTTAGATAGGCGGTGACTTCTGCAATGGTGCCTTTGGGCATACAGCATGGGCAGCCAAAGCCGCCCGAAGGCTTAGGAAGAGGTCTTTTGCAGCACTTCCATGCCGGTCAGGCCGGCGGCGATCTCGCGCAGGGCCAGCACGGCAGGCTTGTCGCGGTTGGCCTCGACCTTGGGCGTGGCGCCGATGGATATCTGGCGCGCGCGCTGGGCGGCGACCAAGGTCATTTCAAAACGGTTGCCGATGCGGTCGATGCAGTCGTCTACGGTCACGCGGGCCATGATGGATGCTCCTGATGGAATGGCGAATGTTTGTGATTTTAGCCGCGATTGGCCGTGTACGCGAGGGTTTAGCGGCTCAGCGAAGACAATAAACCGGCATGACGCTCGACTTGCTTGGCCATAACTAGCCGATGGCAGCGGCAGATCGCCAGCAGGTCTTGCAAGGCGTCGTCGAAACGGTCGTTGATCACCAGGAAGTCGGCCTCCTGCGCGTGCGAGATGTCCTCGTGCGCGGCGGCGACCCGCTTGGCGATGACCTCGGCGCTGTCCTGGCCGCGATTGGACAACCGTCGCTCCAGTTCCTCGACCGAGGGCGGCAGGATGAAGATGCCGATCGCGCCGGGGATCAGCTTGCGCACCTGGCGCGCGCCCTGCCAGTCGATCTCCAGGATGATGTCGTGGCCGGAGCGCATCTCGTTTTCAATCCAGACTTGTGAAGTGCCATACCAGTTGCCGTAGACCTCGGCGCTCTCCAGAAGCTCGTTGCGGTCGAGCATGGCCTGGAACTGCGCGCGGTCGACGAAGTGGTATTCGCGGCCGTTCTGTTCGCCCGGCCGCGGCGCGCGGGTGGTGTAGGAGATCGACAGCTTGAGCAGGGGGTCGGCCTCGAGCATGGCCTTGACCAGGCTGGATTTGCCGGCGCCGGACGGGGCGGTGACGATGAATAAATTGCCTTGGGCCATGGCGGTTTCCTTATTCGATATTTTGAATCTGCTCGCGCATTTGCTCGATCAGCACCTTGAGTTCGACTGCGGTCTGCGACAGGTCGTTGGCGGCGGCCTTGGAGCCCAGGGTATTGGCCTCGCGGTTGAGTTCCTGCATCAGGAAATCCAGGCGCTTGCCGGCGGCGCCACCGGCCGAGAGCACGCGTTCCACCTCGGTCAGGTGCGTTTCCAGGCGGTCGAGTTCCTCGTCGACGTCGGCCTTCTGCGCGAACAGCGCGACCTCTTGCATCAGGCGCTCGGGGTCGGGGCTGGCCATGAGTTCCTCGATGCGGCGGGTCAGTTTTTCTTGGTAGGCGGCGACGATGGCCGGCGCCTTCGGCCGCAGCGTGGCGACCTGCTTGCGGATCGCGCCGACCCGGTCGAGCAGCACGGCCTTGAGCTTGTCGCCTTCGCGTGCCCGGCTTTGGTTGAAGTCGGCCAGGGCCTGGTCCAGCAATTTGAGCAGGGTGGCTTGCAGGGCCTCGATGTCCAGCGTCTGTTGGCCCAATATGCCGGGCCAGCGCAGGATGTCGGCGGCCGACAGCGGGCGGGCGTCGGGGAGGGCCTGCAAGGCCTGTTCGCTTAGGCGGGCGAGCTTGGCCAGCACCTCGCCGTCGAGCCGGTCCGGCAGGCCGGCGCCCTCGTTGGCGTTGAAGTTGATGCGGCATTCGAGCTTGCCGCGCTTGACCTTGTCGCCGATGCGTTCGCGCAGGGCGGGGTCGAGGCTGCGGAACTCCTCGCCCATGCGGAAGTTGAGTTCGAGAAAGCGCGAGTTGACCGCGCGCAATTCCAGGGAGAGGTTGCCGGCCGGCAACTCGGCCACGGCCTGGGCATAGCCGGTCATGCTGTGCAATGCAGCCACCTTTGTTATCCTTGCTGAAATACGAATAGGGCAGGCATATTACCCCTATGGCCGCTCAATCGACAGCATCCCCCACCGATCCGCTACCGGCAGGTTTCCGGCTCGAAGGCTATACCATCCAGCACAAGATCAGCGGCGGCGGTTTCGGTCTGGTTTATCTGGCGCATGACGGGCAGGGCCAGCCGGTTGCGTTGAAGGAGTATCTGCCGGTCGGCGTGGTCGCGCGCCAGCCGGACGGCGGCGTGCAGCCGATCACCGAGGCCGATCAGGGCGCCTTTCGCTATGGCATGCGCTGTTTCTTCGAGGAAGGCCGCGCGCTGGCCAATCTAAGCCACCCGAACGTGGTGCGGGTGTTGAATTTCTTCCGCGCCAACAACACGGTCTATATGGCGATGCG
This sequence comes from Betaproteobacteria bacterium, assembly GCA_016234655.1. Taxonomy (GTDB): domain Bacteria; phylum Pseudomonadota; class Gammaproteobacteria; order Burkholderiales; family Thiobacillaceae; genus Sulfuritortus. The sequence continues at coordinate 111,860 of JACRAU010000004.1, read as the reverse complement.
CTACGAGCAGGGCGACACCCTGCATCGGCTGATCCATGCCGATCCGGCGGCCTTGCCCGAACCGGTGGTCACGACGCTATTTATCCACTTGCTCAACGGCCTGCGCGAGGTACATGCGCGCAAACTGCTGCACCTCGACATCAAGCCGGGCAACATCTTCATCCGCACCGACGGCTCGCCGGTGCTGATCGATTTCGGCTCGGCGCGCCAGGCCTTGGCCCACGGCCCGACGGCGATCGCGCCGATGTATACGCCGGGCTTCGCCGCGCCGGAACTCTATAAGCAGCGCGACCGCATGGGGCCGTGGACCGACATCTATGCCATCGGCGCCAGCCTGTATGCCTGCATCGCCAGGTGCGGGCCGCCGCCGGCCGACAAGCGGCTGGAGGCGGACGAGATGGTGCCGGTGGCGCGTTCCTACGCGGATTTTTATTCGGAGGGTTTCTTGAATCTGATCGATGAGATGTTGCGGCTGCCGGACGTCGACCGGCCGCAGAGCGTGTTCACGGTGCAAAAGCGCCTGGTGGAATTGGCGCGGCAGCAGGCTAAGCCCGATCTGCTGGCGATCCTGCGTGCTCGAATGGGGTGGCAATGAAATACGGTATCTATCAGGCCAGCCGCAAGGGCGGCCGACCCTACAACGAAGATCGCCTGCTCTATGCCCAGAGCGAGGCGGCCTTGGTCCTGGCGGTGGCCGACGGCATGGGCGGCCATGCCCATGGCGAGGTGGCCTCGCAGTTGACGGTCGATACTCTGGGCCGCATGTTCAACGAAGAGGCGCGGCCTTTGGTGGCCGACCCTTCTGGCTTTCTGCTCGACGCGATCTATGCCGCGCACGATGCGATCAACGTCCATGCGCTCGAGGCGGACATGCCCGAGCCGCCGCGTACCACCTGCGTGGCCTGCATCGTGCAAGAGGACATGGCGACCTGGGCGCATGTCGGCGATTCGCGCCTGTACCACTTCGATCGCGACCGACTCCGCATGCATACCCGCGATCACTCCCTGGTGCAGGACTTGATCGACCGCGGCATCTTCAGCGCCGACGAGGCTGAGCAAAAGGCCGGGCGCAACTTCCTGTACAACGCGGTCGGCGGCACGATGCTGCCCGACATCGAGATGTCGGACGCCACGCCCTTGCACGAAGGCGACTTGCTGCTGCTATGCAGCGACGGCTTTTGGGGCACCCTGACGCCGGAGGAGATGCTGGCCGAACTCAAGGCCAGGCCCTTGCAACAGGCCGTGCCCCGCTTGATGGACCTGGCCGAGCAGCGCGGCGGCGCGCATTGCGACAACCTGTCCGTGCTGGCCCTGCGTTATGGCCCGGAACCGGCGGTCGGTTAGAATCGCGGCTTCGACACAGCGAGTTTCCCGATGAATACGACGATCCAGCGGCCCTCGGGCCGTGCCGCCGACGCCCTGCGCGCCATCCGCATCACCCGCCGCTACACCAAGCACGCCGAAGGCTCGGTGCTGATCGAGTGCGGAGACACCAAGGTCATCTGCACCGCCAGCGTGCTGGAGAAGGTGCCGTTCCATGTCAAAGGCACGGGCGGCGGCTGGCTCACCGCCGAATACGGCATGCTGCCGCGCGCCACCCACACCCGGGGCGACCGCGAGGCGGCGCGCGGCAAGCAGAGCGGCCGCACCCAGGAGATCCAGCGCCTGATCGGCCGCAGCCTGCGCGCGGTGGTCGACCTGGCCAAGCTGGGCGAGCGCACCATCCACATCGATTGCGACGTGATCCAGGCCGACGGCGGCACCCGCACCGCCAGCATCACCGGCGCCTATGTCGCGGTGCACGACGCGATCGAATGGCTGGTGAAAGAAGGCAAGCTGCCCGCCTCGGTGATCCGCGAGCCGGTGGCGGCGGTGTCGGTCGGCGTCTACAAAGGCGTGCCGGTGCTTGACCTCGACTACGTCGAAGATTCGGACTGCGACACCGACATGAATGTGGTGATGACCGGCTCCGGCGGCATCATCGAGGTGCAGGGCACGGCCGAGGGCGCGCCGTTCAGCCGGGCCGAACTGGAGGCCCTGCTCAATCTGGCCCAGGCCGGCATCGGCCAATTGGTGGACAAGCAGCAAGCGGCGATCAAGGAGTAGACGATGAGCAAGAAGGTGGTGATCGCCTCCAACAACACGGGCAAGCTGCGCGAGATCGGCCGTATCCTCGGGCCGCTCGGTATCGAGGCCCAGCCGCAGGGCGCCTTCGGCGTGCCCGAGTGCCCCGAGCCGCACGTCACCTTCGTCGAGAACTGCATCGCCAAGGCACGCCATGCCTCGGCGCATACCGGGCTGCCGGCGCTGGCCGACGATTCCGGCATCTGCGTCGACGCGCTGAACGGCGCGCCCGGCGTCTATTCCGCGCGCTATGCCGGCGAACCGAAATCGGACGAGCGCAACAACCAGAAGCTGATCGAGGCCTTGCAGGGCCAGGCCAATCGCAAGGCCCATTACTACTGCGTGATGGTCTTCGTCCGCTACGCCGACGACCCGCAGCCGATCATCGCCGAGGGTGCCTGGCACGGCGAGATCATCGACACGCCGCGCGGCTCCGGCGGCTTCGGTTACGACCCGTATTTCCTGCTGCCCGAGTTGGGCAAGACCGGGGCCGAATTGCCGGCGGACGATAAGAACGCGATCAGTCATCGCGGCCAGGCCTTGCGTACCCTGGTGGAGAAGTTGAAGCAGCTTGGCTGACGCGGTTATCCAAATGCCCGGCGGCCTCATCGCGCCGCCGCCGCTCACCCTCTACATCCATATCCCATGGTGCGTGCGCAAGTGTCCCTACTGCGACTTCAATTCGCACGGCCTGCGCGCTGATCTGCCGGAAGCGGCCTACGTCGAGGCGCTGACGCGTGACCTGGAATTCGCCCTGCCTTCGATATGGGGCCGGCCCATCGAGGCGGTGTTCTTCGGCGGCGGCACGCCCAGCCTATTCTCGCCCGAGGCGATAGACGCCATCCTGACCCAGGTACGTACGCTGACCCGGCTCAATCCTCTGGCCGAGATCACGCTGGAGGCCAACCCCGGTACCTTCGAGCGCGAGCGCTTCAAGGGTTTCCGCGATGCTGGAGTGAATCGGCTCTCACTCGGTATACAGAGTTTCAGCGACGCGCATTTGCACGCTCTGGGTCGTATTCATAGCGCGGCCGAGGCGATTCATGCGGCCGAATCGGCGATAGCGCTGTTCGACAGCGTCAACCTCGATCTTATGTATGCCTTGCCGGGCCAGAGCTTGGCCCAGGCCGAGGCCGATCTGCGCCAGGCCATCGCCTTGGGGCCACGGCATCTGTCGGCCTATCACCTGACACTGGAAGCCAACACCGCCTTCGCCGCCAAGCCGCCCAGCCTGCCCGGCGACGAGGCGGCGGCCGACATGCAGGAACGGATCGAGGCCATGCTGATGGATGCGGGTTATCGGCACTACGAGACCTCGGCCTTCGCCCGGCCGGGCAGCGAGTGCCGGCACAACCTGAATTACTGGCTGTTCGGCGACTATCTCGGCATCGGGGCCGGCGCCCATGCCAAGTTGTCGTTTCACGATCGGATCGTGCGTCAGGCGAGGACCAAGCACCCGGACGATTATTTGGCCAAGGCGGGCACGCCCGAGGCGATCGCGGACGAGCGGCGGCTTGGCACCGCCGAACTGGCGTTCGAGTTCATGATGAATGCCTTGCGGCTGAACGAGGGTTTCGATGCGCGCCTGTTCCAGCAGCGCACGGGGCTGCCGCTTGGCCGCGTGGAGCCGGTCCTGGCCGAGGCCGAGGCGCGCGGTTTGATCGTTCGCGATGCGCAAGACATTGTGCCGACCTTGCTCGGGCGCCGTTTTTTGAATGAGTTGTTGCAGATGTTCTTATCCGATTCGGACGATTAATTCAATTAAGCACTTGATCGTAAAAAATGTTTAATTGACAGCCCTTATCCTTCAACTAGCTTGAAGCATAGTGCGTGCAGCCGAGAGCCGTGGGCCGGCCCGAGAAACGATATCGGCCCATTGAAGCGGACGAAGCATGCCGTAAATTAGAGGAGGATAAGCGATGGTTCGGACCAGGAGTGGTGATTGGAGGCCGATGGCGGGTTATCCGGCGGTGGCGGTACGTTATGCTGGCCGGAAGATCGGTCTTTATCGTGTGCAAGACATCAGCCGGAGCACCATGTTGCTGGGGCACGGGGGTATTTCTTTTCCGGTTGGGACGGAGATTCAGATAGACGATTACCAACGTTTGTTGCCGGGCGATTCGCTTGGGGTGCTGCCAGCCAAGGTGGTGCACAACGATGTCCACGGTATCGCGGTTACCTGGTGAAGGGGATCGGGATGGCGCATGGCGCAATACTCGGTTCGGCGCAAACTGCGTTGCCGAGGCCGGAACAGGCGGTGGCGGCCGGTAGGCCTTTAGGGAAGGGCGTGGCATTGCTCGCCTTGGATGGCGAGCGATTGAAGCGGGAGACCTTGTCTTCCGTGGTGCAGCTGTGCCGGCAAATCACCCATCGCATGGATATCCTGATGATCTCGCCGCCGAAGGAGCCGCTACAGGCCCTCGGCAAATTCCTTCAGGCCTTGGAGAGCGCGGGCATCGATTACCGCCTGACCAGCACGGAAGGGGATTTGGAAGAGGAAACCCTGCGTTACGTGCAAAGGCGCCGGCAGATATCGGTCGTGCTGATCGGCTCGGACCGGGAGCGGACGGACAAAATGGACGAGACCTTCGGCCGCCTGCGCGAGATGGGTTACCCGGTGGGCGTATTGATGTCTTGAGTAAAAACAGCCCGGTGAAAATGCCCGCCAGTCGCGGGCATTTGCGTTTTTAGACATGCTTGTGCCGGTTGTAGACCTCCATCGCGCGCGGCAGGGCGCGGCGGAATGCCGCGACGACCTCGGGGTCGAAATGGTTGCCGCTCTCTTCGTCGAGCAGGGCGAGGGCGCGTTCCACCGGCCAGGCCTCTTTGTAGGGCCGCTTCGAGGTCAGCGCATCGAATACGTCCGCCACCGCGACGATGCGCGCGGAGAGCGGGATGTCCTCGCCCTGTAGGCCGCGCGGGTAGCCGCCGCCGTTGAACTTTTCGTGGTGGCATTCGGCGATCTCGATCGCGACTTGGAAGATGCTATAGCCCAGGCCGTTGACCTGGGACTCGCAACGCCGCAGCACCTCGGCGCCGATGCTCGGGTGGCGCTCCATGTCGCGCCGCTGTTCATCGTCGAGCCGGCCGGGCTTGAGCAGGATATGGTCGGCGATGCCGACCTTGCCGATGTCGTGCATGGGCGCGAACTGAAAGACCTCGCGCACGTAGGCGCTGTCGATCCGGTCGCGGTATTGGCCGTTCTCGCCGAGTTCCTCCGCCACGATGGCGGCATATAGCGCCATGCGCAATAAGTGATCGCCGGTTTCCGGGTCGCGGCTTTCCGCCAGCTTGGCCAGGCCCTGCACGGCCGCGACCACGAGATTTTCCAGAAAGACGGTTTTATCCAAGGCATGGGTGAGCTGTCCCGCCACATTGGCCAGGAATTCGACGTGCTCGGGCGTGTAGCTGTTCGGCTGCCGGGAGGCAAAGGCAAGCAGGGCTCTGGAGTCGGCCGATCCGGTCAGGGGAAGTAGGGTGGCCGAGGCAAAGCCGTGCCTATGCAGCGCGGCGAACAGATCGCCATCGTCCGAATATTGGCCCAGGTCAGCGATATTGAGCGGGGCGGTCGGCTGGGGCTGCTTGCCGGCCAGAGTGAAATGGCCGCCTTCGCGCAGGCTCTTGGGGCCGGTGTCGTGCTGCCGTTCCAATACCCAGCGCTCGCCGTCGGCCGATTGAAAAAACAGGCCGACCCAGTCGACCGGCAGGAAACCGCGAAATTCCTCGGCGGCGAAGCGCAGGCTGTCGTCCAGGGTGTTGCCCTGGTTGATCCGGTCGGTCAGGCGAAACAGCGCATGAATGCGCTTCGATAGTTGGTTGAAGGCCTGGGTCATCTGGCCGATCTCATTGCCGGTGCGCACTTCGACCTGATGGCCGAAATCCCCGCGCGCGACACGGGCAAAGCCCGATACCGTCTGGCGTAGCGGCCGCACCAGGTTGAAATAGATCAGGGCCACCAAACCCAGCATCAGCACGGCGGCCAGCCCCAGGACGACCCGGTTGAACAGGCTGATCATGGCGAGCTTGCCCTCCATCATGGATTGGAAGGCGGTGGCCAGCTTGTTCGAGGCCTCGGTCAGTTCCGGACCATGGGCCACGATATATTCGGCGGCATAGTTCAGCCGGGGTTGATCGAGATCCTCGCCCAACTGCTTGAACATGCCGGCGCGGAAATTGCGCCAGACCAGGGCCGTGCGGCTCAGTTGCGACTTCGACCGCTCGTCCCAGGTGCAGTAGATGGGGTCGTGCTTGCCGGTCAACTCGCTATCGAGGCGGCGGTCCTCGAAGCCCTTGATGATTTTGTCGTAGAGGGCGACATTGCGTTGCAGGTCGCCATAGAACAGGCGCAGGTCGCGGTAATAGGCCTGGTAATCGGTCGGTGTATCCTTGAGGTAGTTTTGGGCCTGGTTGCTCATGGCATGGCTGGTGACGCGCAGCTGGCCGGCCAGATTCAGGATTTCATAGTCGTGCTTGCGCAGATCGAGTTGATAGAGGGTGTAGGCGACGCTGCCGGTCAGAAGTAGAAACAATACGCCGAGGGCCAGGCCGACTTGAGCCCTGATGGTCCGTGTCCAAGCGAAGAACCGCCGGCCCACGGATCGGGTGGCCAGCGTCTCTTGGGGGGTGTCGGTCTCGGGCATGCTTCCTCCTATTGGCATTGCGCTTTTAGTCGTTATATTGGGCGAATCCTGACATTGTGGCTATCGATGAATATGACCGATGAATATGAATAGCGGCGAACCTCGCGGCATGTCCAGGCCCATCGCGCGCGATCGGCCCTTTCTGTTCGTGTTGCTGTTGTCGGTCGGTGCCGTGCTGGCCTGGTCCGGCCATGCGCCCAAGGACCGTTTCACGTGGTTTCTCGAAGTCCTGCCCGTGTTGGTGGCCTTGCCGCTGTTGATGCTGAGCTACCGCGGTTTCCCCCTCACCGCCTTGGCCTATGGCTTGATAGCGATCCATGCCGTGATCTTGATGATCGGCGGACATTACACTTATGCCGAGATGCCCTTGTTCGATTGGCTCCGGTCCGAGTTCGGTTGGGCACGGAACCACTATGACCGGGTGGGCCACATTGCCCAGGGCTTCGTGCCGGCCATCCTGGCTCGGGAGATATTGCTGCGCACCTCGCCTTTGAGGCCGGGTGCTTGGTTGGGCTTCCTGGTCGTTTGCGTGGCGCTTTCGATCAGCGCTTTTTATGAGTTTCTGGAGTGGTGGGTGGCCGTGGCCACGGGCGACGAGGCGGTGGCCTTTCTGGCCACGCAGGGCGATGTCTGGGATACCCAGTGGGATATGTTCCTGGCCTTGCTGGGGGCCGTCGCCGCGCTCCTGTTGTTGTCCCGGCTGCATGATCGGCAAATGCGCCAACGTGGCTTTCTTTGAGAGATGACGATGACTGACTGTAGCGACCATGGCTGCACCCCGCCTCCGGCCGGGGAGCTGGGTATTCCGCGTGCCGGCCAATTCGACCCGGCCGCCTTCGAGCAGGCGATCACCGCCCTGCTCAGGGCCTGCGGTGTCGAGCCGGATAGCGTGCACACCGGCCGCACCGCGCAACGGGTGCGCGAGTTGTGGCAGCGCCGCCTGCTCGGCGGCTACGAAATGGACCCGGGCGAGGCCCTGGGCGAGGGCTTCGCCGACCCGCGCGACGACATGGTGGTGGTGCGCGGCATCGCGGTGCATGGCGTGTGTCCGCACCACCTCGTGCCCTTTCGCGGGGTGGCCCATGTGGCCTATGTGCCGGGCGGGCGCCTGCATGGCTTCGGCCGCATCGCCCGCATGGTCGATGCCATCGGCCACCGCTTTACCTACCAGGAATGGATGACGCGCGACATCGCCGAGGCCTTGGTGATCCACGGCAAGGCGAGGGGGGCGGCCTGCGTGGTCGAGGCCGAGCAGTTGTGCCTGCTGTTGGGCGAGGACCGGCGCGGCGACGAGCGGGTGGTGACCCAGGCCTTTACCGGTTGCTTCAAGCAAGAGGCTCAATGGCGCAACGAATTCTTGCGGACCCTGGATCGGGGTGGCGCTTGATATCCGGGCCTGTATTTTCCTCTTCCACGGGCTATAAAAAGATAAGGAGATATTGAAAGGCAGCCTGTGTACAGGAGGTCAAAATGAGGCAATCGGCTAAGGTGATGATCGGCGTGCTTGCCGTGGCATGGCAAGCCGGTGCCGGGGCGGCGACGACCGATCTGTTGGATATCTCGCAATGGAAGGTCTACGGTACCGCCGGGGTGCAAGGCGGCACGCTGACGGTCGGCGACAGCGTGGGCTACGACAAGCCCGATGTCGACAAGGACGGCAACCCCTACAACATCTGGTTCGGCGGCGCCACGCCGGGCGACGGGCAAGGGGTCGACTACGACGAAGCGGTGACGGTGGCGGAATTCAAGCCGCCCTTTACCTTGTCGTGGACCGGGTGCTTCCCGGTGACCCGCTACGGCTACAACAACATCTTTGTCGGCCGCAAGAACCCGGCGTTCACCGGGGCATCGAAAAGCAAGCAATACCTCATCACCCAAGAGTTCGGCGTAACGCAGCGCTGGGATCATTCCGGCCTGAATACCATCGTCTTGAATGGCGGCAGCCACGATGTCAGGGCGATAAGCAGCGCCACCCGCTCGGGCAGTAATTATTGCGGCGACTATCGCATCGTCTGGGAAAAGGATGTCCTGAAGTTCTATTACAACAACGCGCTGGCACGGGAGCAGAAATATGCCTATGTCGGGCCGGTCAGCGTGCTGGTGCGCAGCTTCGACCTGCCGCACAGCATCACCGCGATGACCCTGGAGACCGGTGCGACGCAGCAGGCGGCCGGCAAGAACCCCGGCTTGGGCATGCTGCATGGCGCCAGCATCAGCGGCACCATGACCGACTCGACCGGCAAGGTCACGGCGCTGACCCCGAGCAATACCGGCATCGCCGGCGACCTCTCGTTCATCTATAACGATGCCGGCGACCTGATCGCGCAGGTGAGCGGCACCGTGGCGTCGAACGGCATGTCGTTCAGCTACAGCACCGATTACGATGTCGGCACCGGCAATCTGACGGGCTACTATGCCGACAACCGGGACAAGGTGCATCTCCCGATCACCTTTACCCACAAGGGCGGTTTGCAGTGGAATGCCAGGATTCAGGGTAAGGGCCATGGCGCCGACGGCAAGGAAATGCCTTACGACATTAGTTTCGACATCGTGCTGCCGTCACAGGCGGTCACCATGGGTTCGCAGTTCCCGCCCAACGGCCGCTATGATCTGGACCTCGCGCAAACCGTGCCGGTCACCATCCCGATCAGCATCCCGGCTTTGAACTTCAACCAGAGCTTCTCGACCAGCGTTATCACTGAGGGGCGGTTGATCGCCTCCTTGGTGCCGAGCGCGAGCGGGGTCACCTTGACCGGCAGCGTCGAGGGGGCCGTGCGGATGGACCCGCCGATGGTCATCACGGGCACCTATAACGTGCCGCAGGTGGTGCCGGGGTACACGATTCCGCCGGTGAGCTACACGGTCACGGTCGATACGACCGGCCGTTTTTCCGGGGTGCTGACCGGGAATAGCGCGCAGAACAATATGAAGTACGTCGGCAACTGGTCGTCCGTGTCCAGCAACGGCGCGACCGGCGGCGGCACGCTGGAAATGGCCATACCGCTGACGGCGGCGGGTCAATTGCCGGCGACGGCGAAGCTATCGATCACGGGCACGGTGACCGCGCCGATCGATGCGGGCTCGATTCCGGCGGGCATCAGTGTCCCGACTTCGATGAGCCAGCCGATCAGCCAACAAGTGGACATCCCGTTGACGTTCAGCGAGGTCAGGTAATCCTGCGGGATTTTGTGCACGAAAAGTGCGAGTGGGTGGTCGGGGTGAGAGGATTCGAACCTCCGGCCTCCACGTCCCGAACGTGGCGCTCTACCAGGCTAAGCTACACCCCGACGATCTTTGCAGATACTTAGTGATCGCGGCTGACCGCGAAGGCCGACAATTCTATCAGAGCCTGTTTATATTCGCCATCCGGCAATACAGAAATTGCGGCTTGGGCGGTTCGTGCCTCGGCCTCGGCCTGGCGCCGGGTATGGTCCAGCGCGCCGGTGGCGCGAATGATGTCCAGAATGGCTTGGAAATGATCGGCGTTGCCGTTCTCGATGGCGGCGCGGATGAGCTGTGCCTGGTCTTCCGTGCCGTGGCTCATGGCGTGCAGCAAGGGCAGCGTGGGTTTGCCCTCGGCCAGGTCGTCGCCGACATTCTTGCCGGTCTGGCCGCTGTCGCCGGAATAGTCGAGCACATCGTCGATCAATTGGAAGGCCGTGCCCAAGTGCATGCCGTAGGTGGCCAAGGCCTGCTCGATCTCGGGCGGCGCTTTCGAGATCACCGCGCCGAGTTGCGTGGCGGCCTCGAACAACTTGGCGGTCTTGAAGCGGATGACCTTGAGGTAATCGTTCACCGAGATATCGGGGTCGTTGCAGTTCATCAACTGAAGGACTTCGCCTTCCGCGATCACGTTGGTCGCGTCCGACAGGATTTCCATCACCCGCATATCCTGCACGCCGACCATCATTTGGAAGGCGCGGGAATAGAGAAAATCGCCGACCAGCACGCTGGCGGCATTGCCGAACAAGGCGTTCGCGGTGTCGTGGCCACGCCGTAGCGCGGAGTCGTCGACCACGTCGTCGTGCAACAGGGTGGCGGTGTGGATGAATTCGACCACGGCGGCCAGCTCGTGGTGATGGCGTCCTTGGTAGCCCAAGGACTTGGCCGCGAGCACGACCAGAGCGGGACGCAGACGCTTGCCGCCGCTGCTGACGATGTATTCCGCGACCTGGCGCACGAGGGCGACCTCGGAATGCAGCCGGTCGCGGATGACGGCGTCGATCTCCGCCATGTCCTGGGCGAGCAAGGAAGTCAGGGGCGAAGTGGCCACGTTTAGGGTCTGTGCGGAATAAGGGTGGTGCCGGTGAGAGGAGTCGAACCCCCGACCTTCGCATTACGAATGCGCTGCTCTACCAACTGAGCTACACCGGCGTCGGCGGCGGATTATAGCAAAGCCGCTTCGTCCTGGCTTGCACCGATGCAGTCGATTTATGCCGCAGTCGGCCGAATGCGCACGATGATGTCGACGCTGTCGGTCATCATGCCGGGGGGCAAGGGCGGCAGGCCGCTCAGTTGCATGGCATCTTCGTGAATATCGGTCAGTTCGCCGGTTTCGACGTTGAAGAAGTGATGATGCGGTGTCGTATTCGGGTCGTAGAACACCCGGCTGGGATCGACGATGACTTCCCGGATCAGGCCTTTTTCCAAAAACAATTTGAGCGTGTTGTAGACCGTCGCCTTGGAGGTCTCGGAGTGGCGCAGATTCACGCTGGCCATGATCTGGTCGGCCGAGAGGTGCTCACAACGGGAAAACATGGCATGCGCGATCTCGATGCGCTGATGGGTCGGCGTGATGTGGTGTTGTCTGAGCAACTGGGCCATGTCTTCACGGCTCAAGTTCGGGTTGGCGTGGCGCAGCATAATTCTTCTTTGGTTCAACAGGTTAAGTCATTCTAGGCAAGTGACTATACTTTGTCTAATTGGCGGTTGGGCCAAGCATAGGGTGCGGGGTCGAGCGACTCGCCTTGGCCGGTGATCAGGCGGGCCAGGATTTCGGCGCTGGCTGGGGCCATGGTCACGCCGTAGCGGAAATGCCCGCTGTTAACATAAAGGTTGCCATAGTGGGGGTGGCGCGCGATGGTCGGAATGTTTTTAGGCGAGCCCGGCCGCAGGCCGGCCCACTGGCGGACGACGGCCGATGCATCCAATTCGGGTAATAAGTCATGGGCAAAGCTCAGCAGTTCGTCTTTGGCAGCCTCGGTAGTGCTCTTGTCGTAGCCGACGAACTCCAGGGTGCTGCCGGCCAGGATGTGGCCGTCGGCTCGGGGAACTAGGTAATGCCCATTGCGGTAGACGATGCAGGGCAACAGGCCGGGTGGTGCCTTGAACAGCAATATCTGGCCGCGCACCGGCTGGATATCGAGGCCGGCGGCATTGTCGGCCAGCAAGCTTCGCGTCCAAGCCCCGGCGGCCACGACATAAACGTCGGCTTGCAGTAGCCCGTCCGCTGTCGCCACCCCGGCGATGCGGCCCTCTTCATAGACCAGATTCAATGCCGCGCGATGGGTCTGGATGTCGCAGCCCAGGGTTTGGACGGTTTGGCGTAAGGCTTGGGCCAGGCGTGGGTTGCGTAGCTGCCCGATCGCCGGCAGCCATAAGGCCTGGCTCGGTCGGCCAATCAGGCGGGCGACCGTGGCGGGCGGTTCGGCCAGGGGCCAGTCGTGCTCGCGGCACCAGCATTCGGCCGCTGCGCACTCGGCGATATCCAGGGCCAACATGCCGCTGGGTAGGTATTCCGGGTCAAGGCCTGAGAGTCGTTTGAGCCGCTCGGCCCATTCCGGCCACAGCCGGCTGCCACGCCGGATCAGGTCGTTGATTTCGGACCCATAGCCCCATGGCGGCAGCGAGGAAAGGATGCCGGCCCCGGCCCAGGTCGATTCGCCGCCGGCCGGGCCGCGATCGAGCAAGGTGACGCGATGGCCGGTTTGGGCGAGGGCAAAGGCGCTGGATAGGCCGATGGCGCCGGCCCCGATGATGAGAACGTGAGTAGTCATGGCATGGGTCTTGAATGCCTCGATTCTACTGGGCTTGTCGATTTTTCTATATTGCCTACATGGGGTATCTGTGGCAGTCTCCAAGCGAATCAAAAGGTTTCGGCCTAAAATGCCGATGTAGGGTTATGCCCCGTGCTTCTCGCAGAGGCGGAGAGAAAGAGGGCGGGCTGTTGAAGTTATCGGACAGAGACCGTCGATGCCAGTAAACCGCCAATACCGATGTAGTGTTTCCTTGGGTTTCACCCTGGTCGAACTCCTGGTGACGATCGCGGTCGCCGCCGTCCTGCTCGGGCTGGCCATCCCGAATTTCCAGAGTTTCTTCATCAATAATCGTCTGGTGGCCGGCGCCAACGACTTCGTCGCGGCGCTGAACACCGCGCGCAGCGAGGCGATTCGCCGTGGCATCTCGGTTTCCTTGGTAAAAAATTCCGCGACCGCCGGGGATTGGGGCAGTGCCGGCTGGTCGCTATTCGTCGACAGCGATCAAGATGGCATTCTCGATGCCGGCGAGACGGTGTTGAAGGTCGGCGAGGCCCTGCCTTCGCCCTTGACGCTTTATGCCAACAACAACTTCACCAATTTCATCCGTTTCAAATCGACGGGTGAAAGCACCAATTCGGGTACCTTCGTGTTCTGCCATGGCGGCGTGTTGCAGCAAGGCGGTGACTCCCGTTCACGGGCGGTCGTGGTGGGCGGGGCCGGCCGAGTGCGCGTGGCCATCGACAGCGATGGCGACGGCATCCCGAACAAAGATAGTCCGCCAGTCAATGTGTCCAGTTGTACCAACCCATGAGCACGATGCCTAGCCCTATCCTTCGCGCTGCCCCCACGGCCCAATCCGGCTTCAGCCTGTTGGAGGTGCTGATCGCGGTGACCATCATGGCCTTGGGCCTGCTGGGTCTGGCCGGCTTGCAGGCGCAGGGCCTCAAGAACAACCACAGCGCGTATATCCGTTCCCAGGCGGCGCTGTATGCCTATGACATGACCGACCGCCTACGCGCGGACAGGGTGGCGGCGATAGCCGGCAGTTACAATCTGACCATGGCCGCCTCGGCGCCTACCGGTACCGCGCTGGTCAATACGGAGCGGGCCGGCTGGCTGGCGCAATTGGCCGCATTGCCGGCGGGCGACGGTTCGATCAACGTCACCTCGGCCGGCGTGGCCACGGTGACGGTGCAATGGGACGACAGCCGGGCGACCGGCGGCAGCGCGACGGAGACCATGCAAGTGGTGTCGCAGCTATGAAACGGATGCCTCTACCTTTCGCCAAGCAAGGCGGCCTGACCTTGATCGAGCTGATGATCGGCATGGCCTTGGGGCTGCTCGTGCTCTCGGGCATAGGCTATATCTACCTGGGTTCGCGCCAGAGCTACAAGCTACAGGACAATATGGCGCGCATTCAGGAAAACGGCCGTTATGCGATGGAAATTCTCGGCCGCGAGATTCGCATGGCAGGTTTCCAGGGCTGCTCGACGGCCAAGTTCAAGAGCACGATCAACGCCCAGGCCGGCGCCCAGAACAATTATATTTACGACTTCAGCCGCAATGCGGTCGAAGGCTTCAATGCAACCGGCGTCGGCACCTGGTCGACGGTGACCTCCGGCAACCCCGCGACCGCGGTCGGCGTGAGCAATATCGATACCTTGGTCGTGAGCGGCACCGATGTCATCGCCCTACGCTCGACGGACAGCCTCGGTATCCGAATAACAGGCCAGCCTACCGACAATAACTGCGGCGATACCACGGCCGATTTAAAGGTGACTTCGAATACGCTATTGTCGGATGGCCTGGTTGTGATGGCCACCAACTGCACCCACGCGACGGTGTTCCAGATCACCAATTTCAACTCCGGCCAGAACGTCGTGCACAACACCGGCACCGCCTCCCCCGGCAATGCCACCAAGGACCTCGGTGCTTGTTTCGTCGATGGCGATATCGTGGCCGTCTCGGCGAAGAGTTATTACATCAGAAACAACCTGGCCGGCATTCCGGCCTTGTTTAGGAAGGCCAGCCTGTCGGCGACCTCGTCCGCGGAAGAATTGGTCGATGGCATCGAGGACATGCAGATCAAATACGGCATCGATACCAATGCCGATGGCGCCGTGGACGAATATGTCGACGCGGACGAGCCGAACAAGCTGGACACGGCCGCGCGTTGGGCGACCGTGTTGAGCGTGCGCATCAATTTATTGTTGGTCAGCCGCGAGAACGGCGTGCTCGATGCGCCGCAAAGATATGTGTTCAACGGCAGCACGGTGGATCCGCCGTCGACCGATCGCCGGCTGCGCTTCGTCTATACCGCCACCATCGGCGTGAGGAATCGACTGCTATGAACGCGATCGGCCGCCATCGGCCACCGGTCCCGCGCGAAGACGGGGTGGCCATGATCATGACCCTGGTCTTCCTCGTGCTGCTGACGCTGATCGGCGTCAGCTCGGTACGGGTCAGCGCATTGGAGGATCGGATGGCCGGCAATACCGCCGACCGTTACCGGGCCTTCCAGGCGGCGGAGGCCAGCTTGCGCGATTGCGAGACGCTGTTGAAGGTGGCGACCCTGCCCGCCTTCGACAATACCGCCGGCTATTACCAGGCGGCGGCTGCGGGCGCATCGCCTCGGTGGAAGACCGTGAACTGGTCGTCGTCCGCGACTCTGCCCTACAGCGGCAGCTTGAGCGGCGTGGCCAGCCAGCCGCGCTGCATCGTCGAAGAGCTGCCCTCCATTCAAATCAGCCAACAGGGCGGCAGCCTCAGGGCGGGCCAGCCCCTGCCGGACTTGGGCGTCTACCGGATCACGGCGCGCGGTACCGGGGTGACGGGCGATACGGTGGTCATGCTGCAGATCATGTATATCCGCTAGGGAAGACAGGAGGCGATCATGAAACCATGCCGATTGTACAAATCGTTCTCGCGGGCGCTGGCGTTCGGCCTGGGCTTGTTCTTGGCGGGCCATGCCGGCGCGGTGACCATTTCGGACAACCCCCTGTTCATTCCGACGCCGCTGGCGCCGAATATCATCCTGACCCTGGACGATTCGGGCAGCATGGGCTGGGGCTATGCGCCGGACAGCATCGGTGACACATCGGGAGAGAGGGCGACGCGCCGTTTCAAGTCGGCGACCTTTAACCCAGTCCATTACAACCCGAGCATCAGCTATGACCCGGGCGTGAACTCCGATGGAACCACGCGCTCGACATCCTTCACCGCCGCGAAGACAAACGGCTTTTACGATTATGGCAGCAACAATACGGTTGATTTGTCGACCGCTTATCGCCCGGTCTACGATTTCGAGCCGTCCACCAACACCAACAGCCATGCAGCCCACCCCAGCGCGGATTTTGCGGATACTTCGGCCAACGTCGCGGCTTACTACTATGTCTTCAATAGCGGCCTGGCGGGGTGCGATGGGACGACGAGCGACGACGACTGCTACCAGAAAGTGACCGTCAGTTCGACCTCGGGACCGGGCAGTACCGACGAGCGGCAGAACTTCGCCAATTGGTATTCCTTTTATCGCACCCGCAGCCTGATGACCATGACCGCGGCTTCCCGTGCGTTTGCCTCGGTCTCCGCAGATTCCAGGGTAGCGTGGCAGGCGTTGAATAGCTGCGACAGTTTTGGCACTGCCTGTTCCGGCTGGGGCGGTTCCGCCGTGACCAACAAGATTCGCAAGTTCACCGGCACGCATCGCACCAATTTCTACTATTGGCTATCCCGGCTGCCGGCCAGCGGCGGCACGCCCCTGTTGGAAGCCATGGAGCGCGCGGGCGAGTATTACAAGACCACCGGTGTCGATAGTCCTTATGCCTATGATCCGGGCACGACCGACACGCCGGAATATTCCTGCCGGCCGAATTTTCATGTGCTGATCACCGATGGCATCTGGAACAACAACACGCTGGCCAATAGCTACGGCAACTATGACAATACCGACAAGACCCTGCCGGATACTAAAAGCTACACGGCCCGCTATCCCTATAAAGACACGAACAGCGCCAACCTGGCGGATATCGCCTTCTATTACTGGGCCAACGATCTGGTCTCCACGCTGGCGAACAATCAATTGCCGCACTATGGCGATCGCACCGGTACGGCGGATCAGCAATATTGGAATGCCAAGAACGATCCGGCCACTTGGCAGCACATGGTCAACTTCACCGTCAGCTTGGGCTTGAACACCTTGCTGACCAACCCGGATTGGGCCGGCAGTACCTATGCCGGCGATTATTCTGGCCTGGTGGCCGGAACCAAGTTGTGGCCGGCGACGGGCGATAACGTCAGCCCGGGCAATGTGGCCGATCTCTGGCATGCCGCGATCAATAGCCGTGGCCAGTTTTTCGGCGCGGACGACCCCGATGCCCTGAATACGGCCTTCCAAAGTGCGTTGAGCAGCATCCAGGGCCGCACCAGCGCGGCGGCGGCGTTGGCGACCAACTCGACGCGTCTGGGCACCGATACCGTGATCTACCAGGCCAAGTTCAACAGCGGCGACTGGACCGGGCAGTTGATCGCCTACGGCGTCAATACCGACGGCACGCTGGGCAACAAGGTGTGGGATGTGACCGATGCCGGCAAGATACCGGCGGCGGCCTCGCGCAACATCAAGACCTGGAGCGGCACGGCGGGCAGCGATTTCCTGTGGAGCGCGTTGACCACGACGCAAAAGAACGCGATCGACAGCGCCAATGCCGGCAATAGCAGCTCACCGGTGCTGGACTACCTGCGTGGCGACCAGACCAACGAATTGCAGTATAGCGGCACCTACCGCAACCGGACGCGCCGACTGGGCGACATCATCAACTCCGACCCTGTTTTCGTGCATGCCCCGAACTTCGGCTATGCCGTGCTGCCGGAGGGCATCATTTCCGGCGGCACGCCGTATACCACTTTCGTCACCAATAACAAGGCGCGAACCAAGATGCTGTATGTCGGCGCCAACGATGGCATGTTGCATGCGTTCGACGCCGCGACCGGCAACGAGAAATTCGCCTACGTGCCGAATGCGATGATGTCTAACCTGGCTTTGCTCAAGGACACGGGGTATACCCACAAATATTTCGTCGATGGCACGCCTTTCGCCGGCGATGCCTTCCTTGGCGGCGCTTGGAAGACGGTGTTGCTCGGGGCGACCGGCGCCGGCGGCAAGGCGATTTTCGCCCTGAACGTGACCGACCCGAATACCTTCACGACCGCCAATGTGCTGTGGGAATTCACCCATGCGGAATTGGGTAACACCATCGGCCAGCCCATCATCGCGCGCTTGAAGTACAACAATCGCTGGGCCGCGATATTCGGCAATGGCTACAACAGCACCAGCGGCACGGCCAAGTTGTTCATCGTGTTTCTGGACGCCAATGCCAGCGATGGCTGGCAGCAGGGCAAGGACGCCGATTACATGGTCCTCGACACCGATACGGCGATCACCAACAATGGGCTGTCCGCGCCTTCCCTCTACGACAGCAATAGCGACAAGGTGGCCGATACCGTATACGCCGGGGACTTGCAGGGCAACGTCTGGAAGTTCAGCTTGTCCGATGCCAACCCCAACAACTGGGGGGTGGCCTACAAGCAGGGATCGACCCCGAAGCCGCTATTCACCGCGCGCAATGCCAGCAATCAGGTGCAGCCGGTCACGTCGCCGGTCGAGATCGGCGTGGCGCCGGCGGAAAAGACCGGCGTGATGATCTACTTCGGCACCGGTAGCTTCTTCGCGACCGGCGACAACATCAGCACCGAGGTGCAGGGCCTATATGGCGTGCTCGACGAGGGGGCTCGCATCACGACGACGGATCGTAGCGAGCTCAGGCAGCAGACCATACTCTACGAAGGCGTCGATACCGGCACGGCCGGCCGCGCGGCCTCGACGGCGCAAATCCGCTTGATCTCGAACAATACCGTCGACTGGGCGAGCAAGAAGGGCTGGTATCTCGATTTGTTGCAGCCCCCGAGCAATACCGCGCAGGGCGAACGGGTCATCAGCATTCCCTTGCTGCGCTATGGCAGGGTGATCTTCGCCACCTTGGTGCCTTCGACCGATCCTTGCTTGTTCGGCGGCACGGGGTGGATCATGGAAATGGATGCCTTGACCGGCGGCCGGCTGAGTTACTCGGTATTCGACTTGAACAGCGATGCCAGCTTCAACAACACGGATTTCGTGACGGTCACGGTCGCAGGACAGGAGATCACCGTGCCGGTTTCCGCCATGAAGTCCAACGTCGGCATCATCAAGACGCCGACGGTCGTGACGGCGGGCACCGTCGAATACAAACTGGCCAGCGGTACCACGGGCGAGATCAGCACGACCAAGGAGAAGGCCTCGGCGAGCGGCACCGGCCGGGTATCTTGGCGTGAATTGATGGAATGATCGTATTGGAGGCGAGGGATGAACGTTATCGAGAGTAGGCGTGTAGCACGAGCCGGCCGTGACTTGGCGAGCCGTGAATCGGGCATGACCCTAATGGAGTTGCTGATCGTGGTGGTGATCGTCGGCATCTTGGCCGCGGTGGCCCTGCCTTCGTACCAAAATTACATGATCAAGGGCAAACGGGCCGATGCCAAGGCCGTGCTGTCGGAGGCCGCGAATTGGTTGGAGCGCACGCACGTGGCCAATGGCTGTTACAACTATGCCAACATGACGGACTGCCAAGCCCAGAGCGGCACGGCAACGGTGTTGCCGTTCACGGCCTCGCCCAAGAGCGGCGCGGCCAATTACAAGGTTTCCATCGCTTACGCATCGAGCGGCCAGCAATACACGCTATCGGCCACGCCCTGTGGCAACGGCGGCGCGAGTTGCCCCGCCGGGAGCACGAGCCATACCGACGGCGATTGCAATGTGCTGACCGTGAACAATCTGGGCCAGCAGGGTGAGAGCGGCAGCAAGGATGTGGCCTTTTGCTGGCAGAAGTGATCGCGCCAGCCGATCTTGGGTGGTTCCCGTTTGTTTTATTTCTCGCGTGCCGGTCATGGCTTGCGTCAGGTGGGTTTTGAGTGGATTCGATCGGTACAAATTTATTCCGCGTCTTGCGGGCCTTGTCGGGTAAGGAATTTCGCTCCGGCGAGGCTGTCGCCAAGGACCTGGGCATTTCTCGTGCCAGTGTCCATAACGCAGTGCATCAAGCGCAGGCACTCGGTATAGACATCTACTCGGTGCGAGGCCGCGGCTATCGCTTGGTATACCCGCATAGCTGGCTGGATGCGGAGCGGATTCAGGATGCGCTCGGCGGCTTGGGCTATCGCGTGCATTGGCATGAACAAATGGATTCGACCAATGGCCGTTTGATGGCCATGGGGCAGGCCGGCGTCGAACATAAGGCCGTGCTGACCACCGAGTGGCAGACCGGCGGCAAGGGGCGGCGCGGCCGTGCTTGGCTGTCGCCATTGGGCGGGGGCTTGGCCTTCTCCATATTGTGGCGGTTCAATCGATCGGCCGGCGACCTGTCTTGCCTCAGCCTGGCGGTCGGCCTGGGCCTGGTGCGCGCCCTGAGGCAGATGGGCTTGGCCGGAGCACAGCTCAAATGGCCGAACGATGTCCTGTTGGATGGACGCAAGCTGGCCGGCATCCTGATCGAACTGCAAGGCGATGTGCTTGGCCCGAGCATGGCGGTGATCGGCGTCGGGGTGAACGTGCATTTGTCCGAAGGGGTACGCGGTGAAATCGATCAGCCCGTCATCGACTTGGTGGAGGGATTGGGCGAGGCGGTGGATCGCAATCACCTGCTGGTTGAATGCCTGCGATATTTGCATGAGGTGCTCGAGCACTTCGAGCGCGACGGCTTTACCGGCCTGCGCGCGGAGTGGGAGGCCAATCACGCCTTTCACGGCTGCGAGGCGCGCATGATCGCGGCGCAAGGCGAATCGTGGCAAGGCCGTGTGTCGGGTATCGACGAAGCGGGGGCTCTGCTGCTCGATACCGCAACCGGGCAACGCCGGTTCTATTCCGGCGAGTTGAGTCTGCGCGGGGTGTCGGCGTGATCCTGCTGGTCGATGTCGGCAATACGCGGATCAAGTGGGGGATGTTCGGGGCCGGGGTGTGGCGCGGCAAGGATGCCCTGCCGACCGATGCTGTCGCGGACTTGGCGTCTCGCTGGCGGGGTTTGAATCCGGCCTGGGTCGGTGTTAGCAATGTGGCGGGGGACGATATCGTCCCATCGATCGAGCAGGCCTGTCCGGCCGGTACGCCGATATATTGGCTCAAGCCCGAGGTCGATGCCCACGGCATTCGAAACGGCTACGCAGCCCCGGCCAGCCTGGGGGCCGACCGCTACGCCGCCTTGATCGCGGCGCACAAGATGAACTTGGGACATGTCGTCGTGGCCAGTTTGGGCACCGCGTTGACGGTCGACGCGTTGACCGCGACGGGCGAGTTCGTCGGCGGCATCATCGTGCCGGGCTATCGCGCCATGTTGCGCGGCATCGGGGAGTCGACCCAGGGCGTGCGGGCCGGCTTCGGGCAGTGGTCGGCCTTTCCAGCCAGTACCAAGGATGCGCTGGAAACCGGGATATTGTCCGCGCTGGCCGGTGCGGTCGAGGCCCAGCGCGGCCGGTTCGAGACACGGCTCGCGGCCGAGGTCGGCGTCGTATTGACGGGTGGCGATGCGGCATTGATCAAGCCATTGCTGCGCGCACCCGTGCATCAGGCGGAAGATTTGGTACTGGAGGGCTTGTTATGGATAGCGCGGGAAAACGGCATCGCGGACGTTTGATTTCGATGTTGCTGGTACTCAACCTATTGCTGTTGGCGATAGGCGTGGGCTGGGAATATTGGCAAGGGCGGCCGCATGAGCTGCCCAGCGTCAATGCCGAAAAGATTCGATTGATGGGCGCGCAAGAAGGGCATTCGAAAGAACGTTGAGCGCGATCGGTGCCCGCCCCTTGGATGGACGGGCACCGATTTCAGGCCTTGGCCGCGATCCAATCCTTCACCGAAGCCAACGCGGCAGCCAGATTGGCCGGCTGCGTGCCGCCGGCCTGGGCCATATCCGGCCGGCCGCCGCCTTTGCCGCCGACTTGCTGGGCGACATGGTTGACCAGTTCCCCGGCCTTGATCTTGGCGGTGAGGTCGGCGCTGACGCTGGCGATCAGCGATACCTTCTCGCCTTCCACAGTCGCCAGTACCAGGGCGCAGGATTGCAGCTTGTCTTTCAGCTTGTCGGCCAAGTCGCGCAAGGCCTTGGCATCGGCGCCCTCGATCTGCGCGACCAGTAATTTGATGCCTTTCACCTCTTGCGCCTGATTTATCAGGTCGTCGCCTTGCGAAGAGGCGAGCTTGGCCTTGTAACGGGCCAACTCCTTTTCCATCGCCTTCACCTGGTCTTGAATCTGGGCCAGCTTGCCGGCGATCTCTTGCGGCTGGGCTTTCAGCGAATGGGCAACTTCGCGCAGGGTTTCCTCCTGTTCCTGCATGAAGGCCACGGCGGCGGGGCCGGTCACCGCCTCGATGCGGCGCACGCCGGCGGCGACGCCGCCCTCGGCCACGATCTTGAACAGCCCGATGTCGCCGGTGCGCTTTACATGGGTGCCGCCGCACAGTTCGGTAGAGAACTCGCCCATGCCGACCACGCGCACCTCGTCGCCGTACTTCTCGCCGAACAGGGCCATGGCGCCGGCCTTGATCGCCTCGTCGTGTTTCATCAGCCGGGTTTCGACCTTGCTGTTGCGGCGGATCTCGGCGTTGACCAGGTTTTCGATCTCGCGAATCTGCTCCGGGGTGACCGCTTGCGGATGCGAGAAATCGAAGCGCGTGCGTTCGGCGCTGACCAGCGAACCCTTCTGGCTGACGTGTTTGCCCAGCACGGTGCGCAGCGCGCCATGCATCAGGTGGGTGGCCGAGTGATTGTAGGCCGCGCGGCTCCGGGCCTCGGTATTGACCTGGGCGTTCACGGTGTCGGTGACGGCCAGGCGGCCGGTCTTGAGCCGGCCCTTGTGGCCGAACACCTCGGCCTGAATCTTCAGGGTGTCCGCCACCGCGAACACGCCGTGGCCGGAAATCAGCTCGCCGATGTCGCCGACCTGGCCGCCGGACTCGGCATAGAACGGGGTGCGGTCGAGCACGATCACCGCTTCGTCGCCGGCGTCGATCTCGTTGACCTGGGCGCCTTCCTTATAGATGGCAACAATGCGGCCTTCCATCTCCAAAGTGTCATAGCCGTGGAACTCGGTCGCCTCGCCGTTGAACTCCAGGCCCTTGCCCATGGTGAACTTGGAGGCGGCGCGGGCGCGCTCGCGCTGCAGTTCCATCGCTGCCTCGAAGCCGGCGAAGTCGACGGTGATGCCGCGCTCGCGGGCGATGTCGGCGGTGAGGTCGAGCGGGAAGCCGTAGGTGTCATACAGCTTGAACACGGTCTCGCCGTCGAGCATCTTGTCCTCGGAGGCCATCGCCGCTTCCAGCACGCCCATACCGTGTTCCAGCGTTTCGGCGAAGCGCTCTTCCTCTTGCTTGAGGATGGCGGTGACGTTGGCCTGGGCGGCGGCGAGTTCCGGATAGGCCTCGCCCATCGCCTTGACCAGGTCGGCCACCAGCTTGTGGAAGAAGGGCTGCTTCTGGCCCAGCTTGTAGCCGTGGCGAATGGCGCGGCGGATGATGCGGCGCAGCACGTAGCCCCGGCCTTCGTTGCTGGGGATGGCGCCGTCGACGATCAGGAAGGAACAGGCACGGATGTGGTCGGCGATGACCTTGAGCGAGTTGTGGCTGAGGTCGCTCACGTTGGTCTCGCGCGCGGCAGCCTTGATCAGGTCCTGGAACAGGTCGATCTCGTAGTTGCTGTGCACATGCTGCATCACGGCCGAGATGCGCTCCAGGCCCATGCCGGTGTCGACCGAGGGCTTGGGCAGCGGGTGCAGCACGCCGTTCTCGTCGCGGTTGTACTGCATGAACACGTTGTTCCATATCTCGATGTAGCGGTCGCCGTCCTCATCCGGGCTGCCGGGCGGGCCGCCGGCCACGTCGGGCCCGTGGTCGTAGAAAATCTCGGTGCAGGGGCCGCAGGGGCCGGTGTCGCCCATCTGCCAGAAATTGTCGCTGTGATACTTCTGGCCGGCCTTGTCGCCGATGCGGGTGATGCGATCAAGCGGCACGCCGATCTGCTTGGCCCAGAGGTCGAAGGCCTCGTCGTCGTCCTGGTAGACCGTGACCCAGAGCTTGTCCTGGGGGATGCCGAGTTCCTTGGTCAGGAACTCCCAGGCAAACTCGATCGCCTCGCGCTTGAAGTAGTCGCCGAAGCTGAAGTTGCCCAGCATCTCGAAGAAGGTGTGGTGGCGCGCGGTATAACCGACGTTCTCCAGGTCGTTATGCTTGCCGCCGGCGCGCACGCAGCGCTGGGAAGAGACGGCGCGGACATAAGGCCGCTGTTCGCGGCCTAGGAAACAGTCCTTGAATTGCACCATGCCGGCATTGGTGAACAGCAGGGTCGGGTCGTTGCCTGGGATCAGCGGGCTGGAAGGCACCACGGTATGGCCCTTGGAGGCGAAGAAATCGAGGAAACGACGGCGAATTTCACTGCTTTTCATGGGGGCGGACCAGTAAATACGGGGAATCGCGGCATTTTAGCCGTGAACGTGCGGGCCTGGATAGTTGCGGGCATGGGCCTTGCAAGTCGAGGACGTGATCTATATATTAGCCGCAACTAATATTGCGTAATGGAAAGGATAGCCATGCTGAACGGTTATAACTTCAAGGAAGTCGATGTCGATTTTTTGGCGAGCACTGATCCGAGCGGCATCCATTTGCTGGATGTGCGTACCGATGCCGAGGTGTCGCGCGGTGTCATAGCCGGCTCCATCCACCTGCCTCTGCATTTGCTGCCGATGCGCGCGGACGAGATTCCGCAAGACAAGCCGGTCATCATCTATTGCAATTCCGGTGCCCGTTCCGCCCAAGCCTGTGCCTTCATGGCGGCCAAAGGGCATGGCAATATGCATAATCTATCGGGCGGTATCATGGCGTGGGCGCGTTCCGGCAAGCCCCTGGCGGCGCCGGTTTAGAAAATCCAGCCAAGTCAGTCCCGATTTCCTTTGCGTGGTTGCAATCTACCAGTAACTGGTTTAATGTGGCCTCGCTTTTTAGCACATGCTGATTTTGTACTAAACGCCTTTGCACTGAACTGAATTTAAGGAGCAGAAATGAATTTTGACAAAGAGCTCGATGCCCGCGGCCTGAACTGCCCGTTGCCCATCCTCCGTGCCAAGAAAACCCTCGGCGAGTTGGGTGGTGGTCAAGTGCTCAAGATCATTGCTACCGACCCGGGTTCCGTTAAGGACTTCGCCGCCTTCGCCAAGCAAACCGGTAACGAGCTGTTGTCTACCGCCGAAGCGGGTGGCGAGTACACCTTCTTTATCAAGAAGAAGTAATACCGCGCCTTAACCTCGGCGTATCGGGTACGGCAAACCAAGATTTGGAGGAACGATGGATCAAAAAAAGCTGGCAATCATCGCTACCAAAGGGACGTTGGATTGGGCTTATCCGCCTTTGATCCTGGCGTCCACGGCAGCCGCGCTGGGCTATGAAGTCCAGATTTTTTTCACCTTCTACGGATTGCAGATGGTGCGCAAGGACTTGAGCGCCTTGAAGGTGAGCCCCTTGGGCAATCCGGGCATGCCCATGAAAATGCCGTTTGGGCCGAAATGGTTCAAAGGCATCAATTGGAACATCCCCAATGCCGTGCAGTCTCTGGTGCCTGGTTTCGAGAGCTTCGCCACGGTTCTGATGAAACAAACCATCAAGAACAACGGCGTGGCCACCATCGCCGAACTGCGCGAGCTATGCCAGGAAGCGGACGTCAAATTCACGGTTTGCCAAATGACGGTCGAATTATTCGGCTTTGAGCACAGTGATTTCATCGACGGTTTGGAATATGTTGGCGCCGCCAGCTTTTTCGAATTCGCCGGCGACTCGGATATTTGCCTGTTTATCTGAGTGCGAAGCTACTGGTTCGACAAAAAGGCCACCGCTGGTGGCCTTTTTGTTGCTCAGTTGCCATAGCTCGGCGGACGGTTCACCAAATGGTAAAAAATCCTTGCCCGGCTCCGTAATCTTCCATTAGCATGACCCTGGCTTTTATATTGGTACATGCGAACCATGCACGAGCGAGGGGAGTTGCTTTTGCATGGACCGATTTCTGATTTTTTATGCCCGCTTTTGTGGAGGAGACCACTCAAATGCAACTGAAGAAACTATCTGCCGCACTGGCAATCGCCAGCCTGACCGCCTCTGGCGCTGCCTTTGCCACCAACGGCATGAACTTGGAAGGCTACGGCCCGATCGCCCTCGGTATGGGCGGTGCCTCGATGGCATACGACAACGGTACTGCCGCTGTGATGAACAACCCCGCCACGCTCGGCCTGATGGCCGACGGCAGCCGCGTGGATGTCGCCCTCGGCTTCCTGGGTCCCGACGTCAAGAGCACCATGTCCGGTGACTCGTCCGGCAATGCCTATTACATGCCCGCCGTCGGTTATGCCAAGAAAAGCGGCCAGTTGGCCTATGGCGTCGGCTTGTTCGCGCAGGGTGGCATGGGTACCGAATATGCGATGGGCGTCGATGGCATGCCCGAGCGTTCCGAAGTTGGCGTCGGTCGACTGATCGCCCCGTTGACCTACAACGTCAACTCCAACCTGAGCATCGGTGGCTCGCTGGACTACGTTTGGGCCATGATGGATATGCAGATGGCGATGCCCCTGGCCAACATGGCGGGTTTGATTACCCCGACTGGCATGGGCAACGGCACCCTCATGGGCGCCCTGGGCGGCATGATGGCCGGCGGCTATGACAACGCCCGCCTGAACTTCAGCGACAACAACAACTATACCGGCAAGGCCAAGACCACGGGTTGGGCTGGCAAGCTGGGCTTCACCTATAAAGTCAGCCCGGCCGTCACTATCGGCGGCACCTATCACTCCAAGACCTCCTTGGACGATATGGAAACCAGCACCAACGGCGCGACCATGGTCGTGACCGATAACGGTGGCAATCCTACCCAGAACGTGCCGGGCAAGATCACCGTGCGCGATTTCCAGTGGCCCGAGACCTACGGTCTGGGTATGGCTTGGCAGGCTACCCCTCAGTTGATGGTGGCCGCCGACTGGAAGCGCATCGGTTGGGCAGATGTCATGCGCAACTTCACCATGAGCTATTCGGCCATGGGTGACAGCGTGACCTTCTCGTTGCCGCAGAACTGGGACGATCAGGACGTGTTCAGCATCGGCCTCTCCTACAAGTGGAGTGATGCTCTGACCCTGCGTGCCGGTGCCAACATCTCCGATAATCCGATCCCCAGCAGCACGGTGCACTACCTGTTCCCGGCGATCGAGGAAAACCACTACACGGTTGGCCTCGGCTATGCCTTCGACAAGAGCGCCGAGCTGAACTTCGCCTTGTCTCAGGCTGCGGAAGTCAAGCAGACCAGCCCCATGGGCTTCACTGTCTCGCATAGCCAGGCCAGCTGGCAGTTGATGTACAGCAAGAAGTTCTAAGAAATACCTATCGCAAAAAAGGGTTGGAGATTTCTCCAACCCTTTTTTGTATCTACTGTTTCAGTAAAACAGAATTTAGTTAATCTCGAAAATACCTCTGTAAGGAAATCACATGCATCGCAGTCTATTTGCCGTGGCGTTGGCCTCGGCCGCCATGGCATTGCCGAATGCCGCCCTCGCCACCAACGGCATGATCATGGAAGGCTATGGCCCGATCGCCACCGCGATGGGCGGTGCCGCCATGGCCTATGACAACGGTACCGCAGCCATGGCCAACAACCCGGCCACGCTGGCCCTGGCACCGCAGGGCAGTCGCTTGGATGCGGCGCTCGGCTTCATTGGGCCGAATGTGGAAGTCGGCCACCCGACTTGGGCGAGTTCCAAGGCGGAGGCCTTTTATATGCCGGCCATAGGCTATGCCCGCAAGGAGGGCAAGCTGGCGTACGGTCTGGGGATCTATGCCCAAGGCGGCATGGGCACGGAATATGCCAATGGCGACATGGCGCAAGTCGGCGTCGGCCGGGTGATCCTGCCCTTGGCCTATCAGTTGAGCGAGCGTCTTTCCTTGGGTGGCAGCGTGGATTTGGTCTGGGCCGGTATGGATTTGACCTTCTCCAGCTTCGGCATCAATTTCAAGGACCACAGCGATTATTCAGGCAAGGCCAAGGGCTATGGCTTGGCGGCCAAGCTGGGATTCACCTACAAGCTGGATGACCGTGTCGCTATTGGCGGCGTCTATCAGACGGCCGGCAATCTGTCCGACCTCGAGGGGGCGGGCTACAAGGTACGGGATTTCGACATGCCGCCTATCCTGGCGATCGGGCTGTCCTGGCAGGCGACCGACAAGTTGCAGCTCGTCGCCGACATCAAGGACGTGATGTGGGGCAGCAGCATGAACACGGTCACGATCCTGTACCCCGGCGCGGCCACCTGCAACCCTGGGATCAACTGCGCCCCCTTTCAACAGGATTGGCAAGACCAGATCGTGCTGGCCATGGGCGCGGCATATAAGCTGGGCGACCGTATCACCGGCCGGATCGGGTTCAACTATGGCGATAACCCGATCCCGACCCAGAATATGAATTTCCTCTGGCCGGCCATCGTGGACCGGCACTACACGGCGGGGTTGGGCTATGCGCTCGATGCCGGCGGCGAGCTGAACGCGTCGTTGAGCTATGCGCCCGAGGCCACGCAGACCAACGGACCCAAGGTCACGCATAGCCAGCTCAACTGGCAGCTGATGTACAGCAAGAAGTTCTGAGCGAGACAGGGTCAAAGAACGAATGGGGGCTGCGGCCCCCATTTGCATTAGGGGCCTCGATGAACTAGACGGGACTTGCGCACCAGGAAACGCGCGGGATCGATGGCGGCGACGAGATCGGCTTCCAGCGGCAAGGCCTCGCCTTCCAGTTGCGCGGCCAGCAGCTCCGCCGCCAAGGCATGCCAGACCAAGCCGCGCGAGCCCAGGCCGAGCAAGCCATAGAGGCCGGGCAGGCGCGGCATCTCGCTCAGCCGGCTTGCATGCGGTGGCATGGCCGCCCCGAGGTCGGGCAGGGCGCCGACCAGCGGCAGCCGATCGGTGGCGGCTGCGCGTGTCGCCACCCGGCCGCCCAGGCGCGAGGCCTCGATATTGCGTGTCGAGCCAGGCAGCATCTGCTCCAAGCGAAGGAGATTGCCCTCGGTGCTGTCGGTGCTCAGATTCGGGTTTTCTTCCAACTCGTAGGAAGCGCCGACGCAGTGCCAGCCATCCAGCGCCGGCGTGGCATAGCCTTCGCGGGTCAGGGCGAGGTTCAGCGCGGGCATGCCGCCGGCCGGGATGTGCGTGACCTGGCCGCGTACCCTGCGTATCGGCAAATCCCGCGTCTGCCCGAAACGCTTGGCCTCGGCACCGCTGGCCAAGATGAGGGTTGCCGCCCGCGCGAAGGCTCGGCCGTGTGCATCGCGCACCTGCCAGCCATCGCCGGTCTGTTCGAGCGAGATGGCCTCGCGCATGAACAGGCGCTCGATGCGATCGGGAAAGCGCTGTAAATAGGCTTGGCACAAGCTGGCCGGATTGGCGTGGCCGCCGCCGGGAAAGAGCCAGCCGCCATGCATCGCCGGCCAATGCAGCAACTCGCTTGCCTCGTCGGCGCCAAGATAACGGACGTAATCGGCCGGAAAGCCAAGGCCGTCGACGATCCGCCGTTGCAGGTCTTCGTGCGCGTCATCGCGCGCGAGGTGCAGCACGCCGTTCGGGAACCAGCGCACCGGCATGCCTTCCGCGATCAACGATCGCCAATGGCGGCACGCGAACAGGAAGCAGGCGCGCGACAGGCGCGAGGCGATGTTGTCGTCCAAGGACAGCATCGGCCGGACGATGCCGGCCAGGTTGCCCGAGGCCTCTTGCGCGGGGGCGGCGTGGCGCTCGATCAGGCTGACTTGCCAGCCGCGCGCGGCGAGGCGTTCGCTGATCGCGCAGCCGGCCACGCCGGCACCGATCACGATGGCGTGGCGGTCGCGGGCCGGCACGGCATCGGCACGGGGTTGGGGCTTTCGCGCGGCGAACCGGGCACTCAGCATCTCCCGCTTGCGGCCGAAGCCCTGGCGCTTTTCCGTGGCGAAGCCGGCGGCGTTCAGGCCGTCGCGCACGGCGCCGGCGACGGTATAGGTCGCCAGCGTGGTGTCGGCATGGCAGAGGCGGGCCAGCGCGCGAAAGATCGATTCGTGCCACAGCCCTGGATTCTTGGCCGGCGCGAAGCCATCCAGATAGATGGCGTCGACCCGTGCCCGCAACTTCGGCAAGGTTTCCCGCGCATCGCCGAATAGCAGCGTGAGGCAAACCCGGCCGCCATCGAGATAGAGGCGATGAAAGCCCGGCGTCGGCACGGGCCAGCAGGCGCGCAGGGCCGAGGCGCAAGGGGCCAGTTCAGGCCAGTGCGCATGCAGCTGGGCGAGATCGTCGGCGCCGAAGGGGTGTTTTTCCACCGAGAAATAATCGAGCCGTTCCGGCCGCTGCGGGTCTGCTTGCCAAGCGGCCCAGGTGGCGAGAAAGTTGAGGCCCAGGCCGAAGCCGGTTTCCAGAATCGTGAAGCGAGGCTTTTCCTGCCAACGCGCCGGCAGGCCGTTGCCCGCCAGGAAGACGTGGCGCGCTTGTTGCGGGCCGCCGTCGGTCGAGTGATACACGTCGTCGAAGGCTTGGGAATAGGGCGTGCCGTCGGCCGAATATGCGAGGCGGGCGGGGATGAGCGGTTCCTTGGCGGGCATGACTTTATTTTAGCGAAACTCGTCCGCGCGATCGCGCGGGCCAGGGTTGCCGGATGGGGAAAACAGGCCCCGAAGAACCCCGATCAGGCCGTGCCGGCCGGCCTGTCTTGCGCGATCTCGGCGGCCCAATCGCGCTCGAACAGGGCACTCATCGCCTCGCCGGGCACGGGCTCGCTGAATAGAAAGCCTTGCACGATGTCGCAGCCGATATCGTGCAGGATATTCAGTTGCGCCATCGATTCGACGCCCTCGATGACGGTCTCCAGGCCGAGGCTTTCGCTCAGGGCCAGGATGGCCTGGGTGATCGCGGCATCGGTGCTTTGGCGGTCGATATCCTTGACGAAATAGCGGTCGATCTTGAGCGTGTCGACCGGAAAGTGCTTGAGGTGGGCCAGGGATGAGTAACCGGTGCCGAAGTCGTCCACGGCGAGCCGGACCCCGATGCGTTTGAGCTCTTTTATCTTGTCGACCGCCTGGTCGATATCGAGCATCAGGATGCTCTCGGTCAGTTCGAAATGCAGCGATTGCGGGGACAGCGTCGTTTCGGCCAGGGTGGCGGCGACCGTTTGGCACAGGTCTTCCTGCCAGAACTCCTTGCTCGACAGGTTCACCGCGATAGCCAAGCCGGCTTGGCCGGCGGCCTGCCAGGAGACGCATTGCCGACAGGCCTCGCGCAGTAATTTGCGGCCGACTTCGACAATGCAGCCCGTGTCTTCCAGCAGGTCGAGGTAAATGGCGGGGAGGAGCGTGCCGCGTGTCGGGTGCTGCCAGCGCATGAGTACCTCGACGACCTGTATCCGATGCGTCGAGAGATTGATCTGGGGCTGGTAATATGGCCGGAACTCGCCGCGCTCGATGCCGTAGCGCATGTCGGTCTCCAGCTCCAGGCGCTGGGCGACCTTGATGTTCATCTCGGTATCGAACAACTGATAGCGGTTACGGCCGAGCTCCTTGGCGTGGTACATCGCCGTGTCGGCATTCTTCAGCAGGTCGTCGGTATCGGCGCCATCGTGCGGATAGATGCCGATGCCGATGCTGGCGCTGGTGAAGAATTCCCGGTCGCCGATTCGGTAGGGCTGGCCGATGCTTTCCACCACCTTGTCGACGACATGGATGATCTGGCCGACCTTATCGGCGTCGGATACGACCACGATGAACTCGTCGCCGCCCAGCCTCGCCACGATGTCGTCGGATCGCACGATGCGACTCAAGCGCGCGGCGACTTGACGTATCAGCTCGTCGCCGGCGGCATGGCCGAGCGTGTCGTTGACCAGCTTGAAGCGGTCGAGATCGATGAACATCACGCCGATCATGAGATTTTGCCGCTGCGCGCGGGCGATGGCTTGTTCCAGCCGGCCCATCAGCAGCAGCCGGTTCGGCAGGCCGGTCAAGGCGTCGTGGGTGGCCATGTGTTCGCGCTCCCGGCCGGCTCGGCCGATCAGTCGGACGACGACGACGGCGACCACGATGCCGATGAGCAAGGCCATGCCGGAGAGGGCGTACATCTGAAGCCGCGCGCTGTCGTGCGCCGACCTGGCCTCCCGGATGGCCTCCTGGGTGGACTGGTGCGTGGCGCCATCCAGTTCGGCCAGGGTTTCGAGCACGGCGTTTTGTGCCGGAATCGCCTGGTCGAGCAGGATCGCGCCGGCCCCGGCCTTATTGCCGGCCATGGCGAGGGCGATG
This sequence comes from Betaproteobacteria bacterium, assembly GCA_016234655.1. Lineage (GTDB taxonomy): Bacteria > Pseudomonadota > Gammaproteobacteria > Burkholderiales > Thiobacillaceae > Sulfuritortus. The sequence continues at coordinate 79,711 of JACRAU010000004.1, read as the reverse complement.
GCTTCTTCCTGATAAGGCACGGCGATCCGGCTCAACCGCCTTTGCTCTTCGAGCAGCCTATGCTCGGTGGGGGTCAGGGGGAGCTTGAGAAACTCGCGGCGGACGCCGACGAATTTGTTGGCCAGCTGCTCGAAATGCAGATAGATGGCGTCGCGCTCGAACGGATCCGCCGTGTGCATGACCATGAATAGGTTCATGGTCCGTTCTCGGGCAAGAAAACCCATGGTTTTGCTCAATTCCAGCTTGCGCATGCTTTCTTCGGTCACGTTTTGCATGTGCCGCTCGGTGGCGTCCAGTTGATCGAGGCCGGTCAGCGTGACAAACAAGATCAGCAGCAGCTGCACGGCGAAGCCGGCGACCAGGCTCAGTTGCCAAACGTGGCCCGGCAGGTAGGCACGGCTTGCCGCGAGGGGAATCGAGAGGCTTGCTAGGAAGCGGGAGAACACGGCTTGGCCCGAATGGCTTGGCTATCCATGGCCCTATTTTAGGGGGATAAGCCGCCGCCGCATCTGGTATTTGCGCATCATGCCGGCGGCTAGTCCCGTGGCTGGCCGAATAGCCGGGCCACGTCTTGCGCGTCGAAGCGATAGCCGTGGTTGCACAACTCGTCGTGGATGTGGATCGCGCCGTGCTCGCGCAAGATCGCCTCGCATTCGGCCTGGCCGAGCGAGCGCAGCATATCGTCGATCTTGGCCTGGTCCTCCGGGCAATGGTAGGAGACGTGCCGGGGGTCGAACACCCGGATATCCTCTTCCGCGAATAGCCGGCTCAATAGCTTCACCGGCGGCAAATCCAGCAATTCGTCGGTCCGCGCCGTGTCGGCCAGAACTTGCACGCGGTTCCAGCCGTCCGGGTCGCGGCTATCGGCATCGGGCAGCTTTTGCAGGAACAGCCCGGCGACGCGATCCTCGCGCGCGGCGAGCAGCAGGCGCGTGGGCAGCTGTTCCGAGCGGCTCAGGTAATGTTCGAAGATCGCGGCCACGCTGTCGCCGTCGAGCGGCACGATGCTCTGGTAGGGTCGGGCCATGCCGGCCGTATCCAGGGTCAGCGCCAATTGGCCGTGGCCGAGCAGCTCGGGCACGGGGGCGGCGGCCAGGTCGGACGCGGCGTGGGCCATGCCGCGCAGGCGCAACTGTTCGTCGCAGTCGATGACCAGCAGGTCGATCGGGCCGGAGCCCTTGAGCTGGAAGGTCATGCGGCCGGCCTGCTTGAGGTTCGATGCGATCAACGTCGTCACCGCGGCCATTTCGCCCAGCAGTCGGCGCACCGGCGGGGCATAGGCGCGACGCGCCGACATTTGCCGCCAGCTATCGTTCAACTGGACGACGGCGCCCCGGATATCCAGCGACTCGAAGAGGAAAGGCCGGACGAGATCGCGCGGCGGTTCAAGGCTTTCCGACAAGGGGTGCTCCAATCCGGGAATTGATCGATACTCCCATTTTATCGGTTCGGGCAGGCCGGGCGAATTCCGATGATCACTGGGGACGTGAAGATGCGGCTGCTGACGTGGAACATCCAATGGGGGCGCGGCATGGACGGCCGGGTCGACCTGGCGCGGATTCACGCGGCCATCGCGGCCCATGGCGAGTTCGACGTGATCTGCCTGCAAGAGGTCGCGGTCAATTTCGCCGAGCTGCCGGGCAGCCGGGGCGAGGACGGGGTGAGCGAGCTATATCGCCTGTTCCCCGGACATTTGCCGGTCTACGGTCCCGCCGTGGACCTGCCCGCGAGCGGCGGCGGCCGCAAGCTGTTCGGCAATCTGATCCTGTCGCGCCTGCCGGTCGGCCAGGTCTTCCGCCATCTGCTGCCCTGGCCGGCCGATGCGGCGGCGCCGAGCATGCAACGCGTGTTGCTGGAGGCGGTGCTCGATACCGGCCACGGCCCGCTACGGGTGCTGACCACGCACCTGGAGTATTACTCGCCGGCCCAACGTCTGGCGCAGGTGGAGGCGATCCGCACCGTGCATGTGGCGGCCTGCGCCCATGCCCGCGTCGCGCGGCCGGCCGAGGCCGAGCCGGGGCCGTTCAGCACCTCGCCCCGGCCGGCCTCGGCCATCCTCTGCGGCGACATGAACGCCGGGCCGGACGCGCCGGAGCGTCACCGCTTGCTCGCCCGCTTCGAGGGCGGCGAGCCCGTCTTCAGGGATGCCTGGGAGACGGTGCATCCCAATCTGGCGCATGCGCCCACCGCCGGTATCCACCCGGTCGACTGGCTCGACCGGCCGAGCTGCTATGACTTCATCTATGTCACCGAGGACTTGGCCGGGCGTTTGCGGGCGTGCGAGGCGGATGCCCGGACGGCCGCGTCGGACCACCAGCCGGTATGGATCGAGCTAGGCTGAATCAATCTGGGCTGAATCAAGCGGGCAGCAGATGCTCGGCCAGCCGCACCCAGTAGCTGGCGCCCAGGGTCAGGATGTCGTCGTTGAAATCGTAATGCGGGTTGTGCAGCATGCAGCCGCCCTCGCCCAGGCCGTTGCCGATCCAGACATAGCAGCCCGGCTTCTCGCGCAGCATGTAAGAGAAGTCTTCCGCGCCCATCGAGGGCCTGAGGTCGGTGCGCGCGTTCTGTTCGCCGACCAATCGCGCGATGAGGCCCTGGCAGATCGCCGCCTCGGCGGCGGTGTTCACCGTCGGCGGGTAGCCACGATGGTAGTTCAACTCGATCCGCACGCCGTGGGCGGCGGCGATGCCGGCGCAGACGCGTTGCATCGCGGCCTCGACCCGGTCTTCGACCTCGGCCCGGAAGGCGCGCACCGTGCCGCCGACGGTGACGACATCCGGGATCACGTTATAGGCCTCGCCGGCCTGGAACCGGGTCACGCTCAAGACCACGGCATCGAGCGGGTCGACGTTGCGCGATGCGATGCCCTGCAAGGCCTGCACCAGCGCCGCGCCGGCGAGGACCGGATCGAAGCCCTGGTGCGGCATGGCGGCGTGGGCGCCATGGCCGTGGATGGCGATGTCGAACTGATCGGCGCAGGCCATGACCGGGCCGTGGTGGATGGCGAATTGCCCGGCCGGCAGGCCGGGCCAGTTGTGCATGCCAAATACCTGGTCGACCGGGAATTGCCGGAACAGGCCTTGCTCGATCATCACGCGGGCGCCGCCCACGGTTTCTTCGGCCGGCTGGAAGATGAAGACGATGGTGCCGTCGAAGTGGCGGCTGGCGGCTAGGTATTCGGCGGCAGCGAGCAGCATCGCGGTGTGGCCGTCGTGGCCGCAGGCGTGCATCTTGCCATCGTGCGCGGAGCGGTGCGGAAAAGCGTTTTGCTCGTGGATGGGCAGGGCGTCCATGTCGGCGCGCAGGCCGATCGTGCGCGGGCCGTTGCCGTTCTTCAGCACGCCGACCACGCCGGTGCCGGCCAGGCCGCGATGCACCTCGATGCCGGCATCGAGTAGGGTCTTGGCGACCACGTCGCCGGTGCGGTGCTCCTCGAAGCCCAACTCGGGGTGGGCGTGCAACTCGCGGCGCAACGCGATCAGGCGGGTCTGCTGTTCGTGCAAACGGGCGATGACGGACATGAAAAACCGAATCCAGGCAGAACGGCCCGCTACCTTATCACGCCTCCAGCATCGCGCGCGCGACGCGGTTGAACGGTTCGATCCACTCCTCGGCAAACTGCCGTTCCGAGGCGTTGATCTCGGCGGCGGCCCGCAACATCGAACGGCCCTGGCCGCGATGGCTCTGCTTCAGCATGACCGACTCATAGGCATCGACGATGGCCATCAGCTTGGCGCCCGGACATATCTGCTTGCTCTTCAGGCCGGCCGGATAGCCGCGCCCGTCCGGCGTTTCGTGGTGTTGGGCGACGATGCGCGCGGCCTCTTCCCAGCCCGGTATCCTGACCAATAGCCCGGCGCCGTAATTCGGGTGCCGCTGCAGCAGGGATTTTTCCGTCGTGCTCAAGGCGCCGGCCTTCAGCCACACCGACTCGGGCAGGAACATCATGCCGACATCGTGCATATAGATCGCCACTTCGAGTTGCAGCGGGTCGATCGGCTTGCCGGCGGCCTCGTTGATGGCGTGGGCGAGTTGCAGGTTGCGCGAGGTGCGGCCGTTGAACAGCGGCGAGCGTTGTTCGAGCTGCCAGGCCAGCGAGCGGAAGAACAGCAGGTCGTCGATCCGGTCTCCGGCCACGGATTCGACCGTGGCCAGCGGAATGACATCGTGATCGGCGGTCTGCTCCGATAGCCGGAAGCCGGAGATGGTCTCGATCATGCCCCGGGCGAGCGGGTCGATCTTTTCCGGCTTGGCCGTGGTCAGCTCGGTCAGGCCCTGGATGGTCTCGTCGATCTTGAGCTGGCTCGGTGGCTTGTCGTCGATCAGCGCGCGGGCGGCCAACTCCAGGCGGTCGTAGGCGAGCAGAATGGCTTCGCCCAGGAATTCGGTGATCTTGATCTCGCCCGAGCGCACGCGCAGGATGATCGACTCGATCAGGTGCGCGATCTGTTCGCCGGCGTCGAAGCGGCAGATCAGGGCATCGCCCTTCAGGTTGTGGAAGACGCGGAACAGCGTGGCCACCGCTTCCAGCGAATCGGGCTTGTTGCGCAGCGAGTCGATCTGCGTCTCGACGGCGCGCGCGTTGTCGATGATGGTATCGAGGTAATCGTTCAACACCTCTTTATCGAGGCCGCTATCCGAGGCCCAATCGTCAAGGATGGACATACCGTCTCCTCTGTTCCGTTGTTTGCATGCGTTGAATACCGGCTATCTTGTCACCGTTTGCCGGCCTTGGGTATCACAATACGGATATAGCCCGGGAAAGTGGCGGGCGTGGCCCGATTTGTGCTGGCAAGCGGGTGTTGTCGCGGCTATTCTAGCGGCCCGTGTTTGGCAGCCGAAATGGCCCAGTCCCATAGGCCGATCTCCATGAAAGCAAGCTTTTCCCTTAAACGCCGAGGCCTCTGCCTGGCCTTGCCCGGCCTATTACTGGCGGCCTGCGCCCAACCGCCGGCAAAGCCCGAGCCCCGGCCACCGCGCGTCGGCTTGGCCCTGGGCGGCGGCGCGGCACGCGGCTTCGCCCACATCGGCGTGATCAAGGTGTTGGAGGCCAACGGCATCGTCCCCGACATGATCATGGGCACCAGCGCCGGCAGCGTCATCGGCGCCTTGTACGCGGCCGGTTTCAGCGGCCACCAATTGCACGAGCTGGCCTTGAAGATGGACGAGGCCGAGATCGCCGATTGGGCCGTGCCCTTCCTAGGCCAATACGGCGGGCTGATCAAGGGCGAGGCGCTGCAGAACTACGTCAACCGCATGGTGCGCAATCGGCCGATCGAGCAATTGCTCCGGCCGTTGGGTATCGTCGCGACCGATCTGCATACCGGCAAGGCCATCGTGTTCCGCCGGGGCAATACCGGCATGGCGGTGCGCGCCTCGTCGAGCGTGCCCGGCGTATTTCAACCGGTGCGCATCGCCGGCCGGGATTATGTGGACGGCGGCCTGGTGGCGCCGGTGCCGGTGAATCTCGCGCGCGAGATGGGGGCCGATTTCGTGATTGCGGTCGACATCGCCAGCCGGCCGGCCGAGCAGCAGGTGTCCGGCACGATCGGCGTGATCCTGCAAACCACGGCGATCATGGGGCAGTCGATCAAGCAACAGGAATTGCAGCGGGCGGATGCGGCGATCCAGCCGACGATGCCGGATGTGAAATCGACCGATTTCGATGCCCGGCACGCGGCGATCCTGGCGGGAGAAGTGGCCACCCTGGCGGCCTTGCCGGGCATCAAGTCGCGCTTGGCGCAAGCGCGCGAACAGGCGCGCTAGGCGTAAAAAAACCGGGGCATGTGCCCCGGTTTTAGGAAATCGAGGTCCGAATTAAGCGGCCTGGATGTTGGAGGCCTGCTTGCCCTTGGGGCCCTGCACGATTTCGAACGAAACGCGCTGACCGTCTTTCAGGGTCTTAAAACCACTCATGTTGATAGCGGAGAAGTGGGCGAAAACATCCTCGCCGCCGCCGTCGGGGGTAATGAAGCCAAAACCTTTGGTCTCGTTAAACCATTTCACGGTACCAGTCGTCATTGCAAAATCCTCAATCAATGAAAAATTAAAGTCGAGCGGACTCGACGTACTGCATGTTCAAATCCAAGGCGGCATCCGGCACGAACCATACTGCGAACGACTTGAAAGCAAACACAGCTCGCCTTATACGCGTTTGATTTTGTGCGGTCAACCGAAAATTGCCGCGCATTATTCGGTCGTTGGCGCGCGATCGCGCACGTCCGGCCGGCTAGGGATCGATGCGGCCGTCACGGTAATACCAACGGTCGCCAAGCCGTTCGAACCGGCTGCATTCGGTCAGCCGCAAGGCGCGGCCATTGACCTTGTAGCGCGCGACGAATTCCACCGTGGCATGGCTGGCGTCTTGTGCCTCGTGCCGTTTCACGTCCAGGCCCAGCCACTTGGGCGGCGGGTCTTCGTCGAGATCGAGCGCGGCCGGCCGGGTGTCCGGGTGCCAGGTGGCCAGCAGGTAGTCTGCGTCGAGCAGCACATAGGCGCTGTAGCGCGAGCGCATCAATTGCTCGGCCGTATCCGGTAGCGCGGTGCGCGCCAGATAGGGGCCGCAGCAGGCAGCATGCGCACGGCCGCTGCCGCACGGGCAGGCGGCGGGTCGGCTCAAGGCCTTTTGTCGGCCGGCTCGTCGGCCAGGCGCCAGATGTCGACATCCTTGCCGGACTGGCGCACGGCCTCGGCCCGGCCTTCCAGATAACGCTGGAAGCTGGGCTCTTTCTTGTAGGCGCCGCTGTCGACGTAGCTGAAGATGCCCTGGGTGTGGAAGACCTTGAAGAAGGCCTCGGAGCGGATGACCTCGCGGCCATTTGCATCGAACAGCACGATGGTCGGGGCGTACTTTACATCTAGGGCCTTGGCCCACTCGCGCGCGGTGGTCCGCTTGCCGTCGGGCGTGACCACCGGATCGTTGCCCCACATATTGAGCTGCACGGCGTGGAAGCGGCCGATGACTTGGCGCGTGGCCTTGTCCGGCAAGACCTTGGCGTGCAGCTCGTCGCAGGCCGGGCAATCCTTCTGCTCGAAGAACACGGCGATGGGCTTGCCCTTGGGCACGAGGTCGAACGGGGCAGGGCGGAAGAATGCCTCTGCCCGCATCTCACCCTGGGCCGGTACCGGCTCGTGGGCGGCGGCGTAATCGCGGTAGCTCATCGTCTTTTCTTGGCGCTGGCCGACGTAGTCGATGGCGGTCTTGAACCGGGCCGGCGGCACGTAGCCGTTCAGGCGCAACACCACTTGTCCGGTCTCGTCGAAGAACAGGATGGTCGGCGTGAACTGCACTTTGTTGGCGGCGGCGAAGCCCTTCTCGGTGTAGGCCTTGCCGTCCAGGCCGGTGACCTCCTTGTCGCCCCACATATTGATCGCCACCACATCGAATTGCTTGCGCACGGCATCCTCGATGTCTTTCTGGCTCAGGTTGCGCTCGACCAAAGCATTGCAATAGGGACAGTTGTTCTGATGGAAGATGAGCATCACCCGCTTGCCCGTCGTCTTGGCCTCGGCGATGTCTTCCTTCAAGTGCAGAAAACTCTCCTTGAACCAGGCCGGATATTCGGTGGGAATGCCGCCGAGAAAGCGGCCCTTGGTCTCGGCCTGCGCGGGGCTTGCCAGCAGCAAGCCGCATAGCCCGAGCCAGACCCAAGCCTTGGAAAGGGGATTGGCGATCATGGGGGTTCCTCCTGTGTCCTTATTGACGCAGTCCATATTAGTACAAGCGCCGGGCATCGAGTTCCGGTTCGTCTCTACTAGGCCGGCTTCGCATTAGCCTGCTCGGCGGGTATGCTAAACGGGAGGTGAGGAGATCATCATGTCGACAATTGCACAATTCCTGCAAGCCATGGTCCAGAAGCAGGCGTCGGACCTGTTCTTCACGGCGGGCGCGCCGGCCGGCATCAAGGTGGCGGGCGTGGTTTATCCCGTTGCCATGCCGGAGCTGACGGCCGAGGGCGTCAAACAGTTGGCCTATGAGTTGATGGATGCCGAACGGATACATCAGTTCGAGTCGCGCAACGAACTCAACTTCGGCTACAGCCTGGATGGCATCGGCCGCTTCCGGGCCAATCTCTACCGCCAGCGCGGCACCGTCGCCATGGTCATCCGCCGGCTGTCCACGACGGTGCCGGCCCTGGCCGACATGGGCTTGCCCGATATTCTCGGCCGGCTGGCCATGGAGAAGCACGGCTTGATCCTGGTGGTCGGTTCCACCGGCTCCGGCAAGTCGACCACGATGGCGGCCATGCTCGAACACCGTAACGCCAACCTGCCTGGGCATATCCTGACGGTGGAAGACCCGATCGAGTTCGTGTTCCAGCGCAAGCAGTCGGTCATCAGCCAGCGCGAGATCGGTTCCGATACCGAGTCGTACGACAGCGCCCTGATCAACGCGCTGCGCGAGGCGCCGGACATGATCATGATCGGCGAGACCCGCGACCGGCAGACCATGCACCATGTTATCAACTATGCCAACACCGGCCAGCTTTGCCTGTCCTCGCTGCATGCGATCAACAGCCATCAGGCCTTGACCCGCATCGTCAACTTCTTCCCGCTCGATCAGCGCAACAACATCCTGTTCGACCTGGCCTCCTGCCTGGTCGCCATCGTCGCCCAGCGCCTGGTGCGCACGGTCGACGGCCAGCGGGTGGCCGCGCTGGAGATATTCATCGCAGATCCCGGCATGCGGCAACTGATTCGCGAGGGGCGCCTGGACGAGATCAAGCAGCGCATGGAGGAGCGCTTGATGGGCGAGTCGCAGACCTTCGATCAGGCCCTGGCCACGCTCCATCGCGAGGGCAAGATCAGTTACGAGGAGGCCGAGGCCAACACCGACTCGCCGCGCCAGTTCCACCTGCTGATCCACGGCGAGCAAGCCGTCGCCGAAGAGCGTAGCATCCTGCCGCCGTTGCCGGGGGACTTGCCCAACCTCTAGTCCGCTCAGCGGCGCGTGATGATCGCCATCGACCAGCGTTCGCCCCACTGGTGCAGGCTGAGGCCGGCCAGGATGCAGCCGGTGCCCAGCCAGACCAAGCCGCTTATCGTCTCGCCATCCAGCGCGTGGCCGAGCAGCAGCGCCAGCACCGGCGTGATCAGCGTGACCAGAGCGACGCTGCCGGCCGCCATGTGGCGAATCATGTAGTAGTAGGCGACGAAACCCAGCACCGAGCCGAAGAAGGCCAGGTAGAGAATGGCGGCGCCGGCTCGCTCGGGCAGGGCCGTCGGCCACTGGCCGTCGCCCCATAGCCAGGCCAGGAAAAACAGCGGCAGTGCGACCAGTAGCCCGCCCAGGTTGAGCGCGACCGGTGAACTCATATCGCCGATCCGCTTGATCCACACCAGACCAAGCGATTGCGCCGTTACCGCGCCGAGCAGCGCGGCGATGCCGGCCAAGGCCTGGCTGCCCAGCCCCAGGCCTTCATGGAACACCAAGGCCAGGCCGATCAAGCCGAGCAGCATGCCGGCGAGTTTGCTCGGCGTCAGCGCCTGTTCCTCCAGCCAGTAGGCGGCGGCCACGCCGGTGACCAGCGGCGACAGGCCGAATAGCACCGAGATCAGGCCGGAGCCGACGTATTGCGCCGACCAGTAGGTCAGGCTCATGGCCAGGAACAGGCTGAGGCCGCCGACCAGATAGGTCTGCCGGGCCGCGCGGTGCAGCGGCAGGCGAATGCGCAGCAGGCCGAGCAGCACCAAGCTGAGCACCACGCCCAGCGCCATGCGCGAGAACACGGCGAAGCTCGGTCCGGTGCCGAGCGTGCTCCACTTGATGGCGAGCGGCGTGGTCGACCAGATCAGGATCACCGATAGCAAGGCGGCCGGTAGCGACATCTCATTCTCCTGCGAATACGGACGGCAAAATAAAAAAGGCCACAGAGGGGGTCTGTGGCCTTTTTGCGGATTCAGCGCGCTTGCTCAGCGACTTCGACTCCTGGCCACGGATGATGCAATGCCACGCCATACGCGCGGGCGTAGGCAGAGGACGATATGCGGGGAGTGGCGTTTGAGTGGGTTCATGCCCGCCATATTCGACGCTGTCGCCATTCGTGTCAACGGTGGCGTGTTCGCTCTTGCGGCTTTCTCAGCCTTCCGGCGTCACCAGTTGGATATGGTCGCGGCTGACGTTGACGAAGGGGGCGGATAGCACCTTGCGGCCGCCGGTCTCCCATACCTCGGCATCGGTGAGGGCGATGAAGGCGCGGGCCTCATGCAGAAAATCGGTGACGCGGGCACCGGGAACGAGGTCGATCTGGCCGGTGATGCGATACGACTCGGTCAGGATGATGACTCGGGTTTTCATGTCGTCGGTCGCCATGGTGATCTCCTATGGGTGAAGGCATTAGCCGCCGGCGTGGGCGGTATCCATCATTTCGCGCAACAGGGGTCCGCAAATGGCCTCCAGCGCATGCTTGAGCTTGCCGCCGGGCGCGATCAAGGTGCTGGCTCGGGTCATGCGCGAGCCCGGAATGCGGCGCATGAGTTCGGCGAAGTCGTGCCGCTTGCGGTCGCGGAAGTGGATGACCAGGACGGATTCCTCCGGCCTGGGTACGTCGCGCGCGACGAAGGGGTTCGAGGTATCCACCAGCGGCATGCGCTGGATGTTGACATCGGTCAGGCCGAACTGCGGCACGATGTAATGGATATAGTCGTCCATGCGGCGCAAGATCGTCTCCACCGTTTCTTCCTGCGTGCAATGCGCCTTGCTGCAATCGCGGTGGATCTTTTGTATCCATTCCAGGTTGATCGCCGGCACGATGCCGATGAGCAGGTCGACGTATTGCGCGACATCGATCCCCTTGCGGCCGATGCGGCGGTCGATTTCGGGCGGGAAGTGGCGCGCGTCGACCTTGCGCCGGGTCCAGGTCTGGGCCACCACGCCGCCGTGCTGGCCCTCGTAGAACAAGAGGTCGCTGCCCGGCGGCAGCGCTTGCCAGGGCGTGAACTCGCCGGCCGCCACGCCCAGTTCGCGCGCACGCGCGGCGCTGTGCGCGTACTCGCGGGCGATGCCGCTGCCCGTTTCGCCATAGGCCTTGAAGAAGGCCTCCAATTCCTGGAAGTGGTTGCATTCCGGGCCGAACCAGGACAGGTGCCGGCCGCTGCCGCGCGCTTCTTGCAGCAGGGCGGAGAATTGGCGTTCGGAATAGCGGCGGAAGCCGTCGCCGTGGACGATGGCCGGCTTGATGTCGAGCCGGCGGAAGATGTCCTTGAACGCATGCCGGACGGTCGACAGGCCGGCACCGGTCGAGCCGGTCATCGCGACGATGGGATGTCTCGCTGACATCGGGGTTCTCCTATGCGGGCTTGGACGAAAGGGGAATACCAAGCCGCCCTATTCTAGGCCGATTAATGCAGTTGAGGCGAGCCCGGCCGGTGCGAAACCGGCTCAGAACAATTCCACGTCGCCGGATACCGGTTTCTGCTTGATGCTTTCGATATATTGTTGTTCCTGGCTGGCGATGGTGTTGTTGTGCAGCGAGCGCAAGCGCTTCACGCGCACCCGGCCCGTGGCCGGGAAATAGGCGACCATGCGCGGGAACACGTCGCCGATATCCTGCGACGCGATTTGCAGGCCCTCCATCGCCAGGTAGTGGCGGACGAAGGCGATGTTGCGCAGGCCGACATCGGTCATGTTGGCGATGATGCGGCCGCCGCCGAAAATCTTCACCTCCAGGTTCTCGCGTCGGCCGCCGTTGCGCATGATCGCGTTGATCAGGTGTTCCATCGCATGGTTGCCGTAGCGCGTCGCCGCGCTGAGGTTGGAGGCCTTGAGCGCGGCCGGGTCGTTGCCGTCGCTGGGTAGCATGAAGTGGTTCATGCCGCCGATGCCGCTGACGCGGTCGCGGATGCAGGCCGAGATGCACGAACCCAGGGTGGTGGTCACGCCCTCGTCGCCGGTGGTGACATAGAGCTCGCCGGGCAGGATGCGGGCGTTGACGGTGCCGAGGTTGTCGTCCCAGCGCCGGCGAATATGCTCGAAGCCGGGCAGGGTGGGGGGCATGGGGCGGGCAAGGGCCATGTCTGACTTTCGGTTTATTCCAGGAACAGCTTTTCGACTTCGGCCAGTTCGCCCTGCGCGGCGCGCATGGTCGGCTCGATGACTTCGGCGTCGAGCCCGGTGAGTTCCCATGCCAGCGGGTCGATCGGCTCGACATCGTCCGGATCGGGGCTGTCGATCTCGGCCATCTGGGCGATGATGTTCGCCAAGTGGATCAGGCCGACCTCTCTTCGATGCTTCTTGGCCTTGTCCACATGGTGATGGTGGGAGATGCACTCTTCCAGCAGGGGCGGCAGGTCCCAGGCGCGGGCCAGCTCGCCGCCCACGGCGCTGTGGTCGAAGCCCATGGCCGCCCGCTCGGCCTGGTGGATCGGCAATACGCCGTCGGCATCCAGCACGTCCAACAAGGCCTGCTTGGCCTGCTCCGGCAGGCGGTTGAAGATGATGAGTTCGCCGATATCGTGCAGCAGGCCGGCGGTGAACAGCGCATCGGCGTCGCAGCGGCGTGCCAACTTGGCCAGGTGCCGGGCCGACAAGGCGCACAGCAGGCTGTGTTTCCAGAAGTTCTCCATAGAGACCAGGTCGTTGGGCAGGCCGGCGAAGCTGCGCGCGACCGAAAGCGACAAGGCCAGGCTGCGCACCTGCGCGGTGCCGATGATCGCGATGGCCTTGTCCACCGAGTCGATGGCGGACGGGAAGCTGTAGAGGGCGCTATTGGCCAGTTTCAGCAGGCGTATGGTGAAGTTGGCGTCTTGCTTGACCACGCGCGCGATGTCGTTGCTCGAACTGTTCGGGTCCTCGATCAGTTCGTTGATGCGCAGATAGACATCGGGCAGGGTCACCAGGCCGCTGATGTCCTGGACGAGATCGGTTGCTTTCGTCGTCATGCCGGCTGGCTCCATCGGGGGGGGGTCATGAATCGTCGCCGCCTCGTTCGGTGAACTTGAGCGACACGGAGTTCAGGCAATAGCGCAGGCCGGTGGGCGGCGGCCCGTCTTCGAACACGTGGCCCAGGTGTCCGTCGCAGCGCCGGCAACGGATCTCGACGCGCAGCATGCCGTGGTTCTCGTCGGGCAGATAATGGATGTGCTCGGGATCGAATGGGGTGTGGAAGCTGGGCCAGCCGGTGCCGGACTCGAACTTGGCGGCGGAACGGAATAGCGGCAGGCCGCATAGGCGGCAGGCGAACACGCCCTCGCGCTTTTCTTCGAGCAGGCCGCCGCAGAAGGGGCGCTCGGTGCCTTGGGCCAGGATCACCCGGCGTTCCTCTGCATCGAGGCCGGCGGCCAGGGCGGCCTTCTCGGCCCCGGTCGGCGGCGTCAGGTCATGGCCCGAGGCGGAAAATATGGGCGCAGACTGCGCCGGCTGTTCACTCATGTCGATGGTTTTCCGTTGGTGTCGCCCTGGCCAGTGCCATGGACCTTGTCCACTATAGTACTTAGAGCCTATTTCAGCAGTAAACATACCCCGCGTTGAGACCAGGATCGGATGGATGCAAGGCGTGTCGCGCAGTCGATGGTCATTCCATCGACAAGCGGCGCAACGCGGCAGACGCCGATCCTGGTCTCAACCCGAAGGGCCGGCTGCCTGCGGGCCGCATTGCCGCGTTGCGGGTGGCTCGTGGAGAATGGCTACACTTTGCCCCCCCGCGCCTTGCACTGCGTCCCGCAGGCAGCCGGCGCGGGGCATGTTTACTGCTGAAATAGGCTCTTAGCCGGCGGTAAAAACACCTTTCATGCGTGGGGTCTAGTCTCGGCATTCGGCCACCAATAGGGGGCCTCCGCCACGGCTTGGCTGGGTAGCTGCTGCAACAGGCCGTGGAGCAATTCCGCCGCTTCATGGGTTTCGAAGGTGTCGGCATCCAGATCGCGCAGCAGCAAGGCGGCGGCGGAGGCCATTTCGAGGAACAGCTTGCGTTCCGCCTTCAGGCACTTGATCTCGGCGCGGAGATCGACGTACTCGCGCCAGTCTATCTTGGTTTCGTGCACGGCTTCATCGGTCGAGGCGGAGTCGAGCATCTCACGGTCTCCTTTGAAGTTTCCGGCCATTGTCCTGTCATTTCGCCGCCTCCCCGCGAGGCCGGCCGATCTCTCCTTGTGCGGCCGGGATATTCGTATATATGTGAATGATGCGACCGTTGGGGAGCCGCCGTGATCGATCGACCGGTCTTGATTCTTTCCGCGCTTGGGCGTTGCTTGCCGCTGGCGCTATCGCTGTTCGCGCTGATGGGCAAACCCGTGCAGGCCGGCGAGACGGCCAAGGCGCTTTGGTTTCCCGACCAGCCGAATGCGCCGCGCTATGCATGGTCATCTGCGCCCTGCGAGGCTTGCGAACGCATCGAACCGTATCCGGGTTGGCGCTTGATGGCCGAGATGGCGGGCCTGCGCGATATCCATTTTTTGATCGCGGCCGACGAAGACAGCGGTTCGGCCTATTCGGCCGCGCCGAACGTGCTGGTCCTCGCGCCGTCGGCCTTGAGGCTGGATACCTGCCAACAGGCCTTCGTGGTGGGACATGAAATCGCGCATCTCGCGCAGCGCCATTTCGACGAGGATGCCCGGCTCCTGTCGGCGCTGTCGGGCAAGGCCGCAGGCTGGACCCGTAATGGCGAGCGGGCCATGGGCCTGCTCGACGGCAATATCGCCTTGGCGTTCAGAATGTCCCAGCATTGGCGCTGGCAAGAACGCGAGGCCGATTGGCTGGGCGCGCTGCTCGCGGCGGAGGTCTACGGGTGCACGCTGGAGGAAGGGGCCTTGCCCTATTTGCGGGCGGCCGAGGGCTATGGCGGCGGCATCGCGGCCGCGCACGACCCCGGCGCGCGGCGGGCGGAGTTTCTCGATGCCTTCGCCGAGTCGGCCAGGAGGCTGGCGTTCCATGCCTATTATTTCGAGCGCTAGCTAGCGCATCTCGTCTTCTCGCGGGTAGCGGTCGATGCCGAGCACGGCATTGCCGACGATCAGGACGGACTTCGGGACGCGGAAAGGGCTTGCAGGAAATCCAGATAGGGCCTCGATGCCCAGTCGCGCCCGCCCAGGGCGAGATAGCGCAGGCGGCCTTGCGGGTCGACGATGAAGGTGGAGGGCAGGCCGCGCGGCTGCCAACGCTTGGTGGCCAGGCCGTCGCGATCCATCAGCGGCGCCAAGTCCATGTTCACCGAGGCGAGAAAGCTGAACACCTCGTCGTCGGCCTCCGCCGTATTGACCAGCAGCAGCTTTACGCGATCCGGCGGCAAGGCTTGCAGCATCTTGCTCAAGGTCGGCATCTCTTTTCGGCAGGGGCCGCACCAAGCGGCCCAGAAATGCACCAGCACCCAGCGGCCCTTGAGCTTAGCGAGGTCGGTGATCTTGCCGTCCATGTCGGCGAGCTTCAGGGCCGGCGCCGGCCGGCCGTCGAGCGCGAGCAGGCCGGCCGGCGCCTCGGCGGCAAGGGCCGGCATGAACGGCAGCACGCAGAGCGCGAACAAACAGGCGCGCCATATCGCGCTCATCGCCGGTCTCCCTCGCAACGCAGGCCCGGCACCGCGATCTCGATGGCTTCGCCGCCGCCGGTTCGAAAACGCGCGGTCAGGCTGAATTCGCCGTAGGGCGCCGCCAGCGCCACATTGCCGGCCACCGGTTCGCCCGGTTGCAGGTCTCGGCTTTCGGGTAGTTGGGTCCAATCGAAGGTGGCGCGTGCGGCGAGCGGCGCGTTCATCTTTGCCCAGCGCCTATCCCACTCCGGCCGGCCGATGCGGCTTATCTCGCGGCCGTCGGCGCCGATGAAGCGCCAGTTGGCCAGTTCCAGCCAAAGCGTGTCGCGGCGCTCGTTGACGATGCCGATGCCGACGAAGCAGGTCCGGCCGATGGTGTCGAGCATGGCCTTCGGAAAACCACGCGCGGCGTAAAACGCCGTGACGCCTTCGGCATCGCGCACGCCAACGCTGAACACCATGCCGTCGCGGGCAATGCGTATGTCCGCCGCCGGCGTGGCGAGCGGCGAGAGCAAGGGGGCGAGAAGCAGGAGAAAAGCGGCAAGGCGCATGGGCCGATGCTAAGGGCAACGCGGCTGCGTCGCAACGGTGGCGTTGCCGAGCCGATCTAGGCGGGTTTATCCCGTGTCGTGGCGTCAAGAAAAAAAGGGCAGGTGACCGTGCCGTCGCCGTGCCGGATCAGCTCCTCGCTGAAGTCGGCATAGGTCCGGGTCAGGCTGTGATGGGCGGCATCGTCCTCGTGGCGCAGGCAGTCCCGCGCCAAGGGGCAGTTGGAGCACATGCAATAGGTGATGGTCATGGCAAGCAGGCCGACCTAGGCGGCTTCGAGAAGATCACCTAGGGGCATCGGTTCGGAGATGCCGAAGCCTTGGGCGAAATCGACGCCGATGGCGGCGAGCTTTTCCATGATGATCGGGGTTTCCACGAATTCGGCGATGGTCTTGATCTTCATGGTGTGGCCGATCTTATTGATTGCCTCCACCATCGCGTAACTGGTCTCGTTGCGGTCGATATCCTTCACGAAGCTGCCGTCGATCTTGAGGTAGTCCACCGGCAGGTTCTTGAGGTAGGCGAAAGAGGACAGGCCGGCGCCGAAGTCGTCCAGCGCGAAGCGGCAGCCGCGCAGCTTGAGCTCGCGGATGAAGTGCACGGCCTTGTCCAGGTTGGCGATGGCGGCCGTTTCGGTGATCTCGAAGCATAGATTGTGCGGCTGCACGCCGGTACCCTTGATCTGGTCGATCAAGAAGCGCAAAAAGCCCTCGTCGCCGATGGAATGGCCGGAGAGGTTGATCGCGCAGATCATCGGCGTGTCTTTATGGGCGACCACCCAGTTCAAGGCGTTGCTGACCACCCAGCGGTCCAGGGCGCCCATCAGGTTGTAGCGTTCGGCGGCGGGGATGAAAACGCTGGGCGTGACCAATTGGCCATCCTCGTCGATCATGCGCACCAGCATCTCGAAATGAGGCAGCTCGTCCGTTCGCCGCGAGGTGGGGACGATGGCCTGGTGGTAGAGCAGGAAACGGTCTTCCTCGAAGGCCTTGTTGATGCGGCCGACCCAGTGCATCTCGCTGTAGCGCTTGGCTAGCTCGGCATCCTCGACATGGTAGACCTGTAGCCGGTTTCGGCCCTTTTCCTTGGCCAGGTAGCAGGCGGTGTCGGCATTGCCGAGCAGGCTGGCCCAGTCGCGGCTGTGCTCGGTGATGGCCACGATGCCGATGCTGGCGCCGACGACGAAGGCCTTGTCGCTCCACACGAAACGGAAGCCCTTGACCAACTCGATCAGGTTCTCGGCCACGTGTTGCGCCTTGTCCAGGGGGCAGTTTTCCAGCAGCACGCCGAACTCGTCGCCGCCCAGGCGGGCGAGCATGTCGCTGCCGCGAATCTTGTCCTGCATGATCAGCGTGAGTTGGCGCAGCAGCTCGTCGCCCGCGCTGTGGCCGCAGGTGTCGTTGACCACCTTGAACTGATCGAGGTCGATGTAGAGCAGGGCATGCTGGCGCTGCTCGGTCGTGGCATTGCTGATCAGGTGGTTCAGGCGCTGCTCGAATTCGCGCCGGTTGACCAGGCCGGTCAAGGCGTCGTGGCTGGCCTGGTAGGCGATCTCTTCCGCCATCTGGCGCGATTCGGTGACATCGTGGAAGACCAGCACCACGCCGATCACCTTGCCGTCGCGGTCGCGGATCGGGGCGGCGGAATCCTCGATGGCGAATTCCTCGCCGTCGCGCCGGATCAGCAGGGTATGGTTGGCCAGGCCGACCACGCCGTTCAGGCGCAAGGCCTTGTCCACCGGGTTTTCCACCTCGATGCGCGTCATCTCGTTGACGATGTGGAAGACCTCGATCAATGGCCGGCCGCGTGCCTCGTCGGTGGTCCAACCGGTCAGCCGCTCGGCGATCGGATTGAGGAATTCCACGTGGCCGGTGATATCGGTGGTGATGACCGCGTCGCCGATGGATTGCAGGGTCACCAGCGCGCGTTCCTTCTCCTCGAACAGCAGGGCCTCGAACCGCTTGCGCTGTTCGCGGTCGCTCTCCAGTGCGCGAGCCATTTCGTTGAAATCGTGGGTCAGCCGCGCTACTTCGTCGCGGCCTTCGTGTTGGGGCAGGGACACGCTGAGGTCGCCCGCCGCGATCGCGTCGGCCGCCGCCGACAGGCGGGCCAGGCGCTGGGTCACGGTGTGCACCACGCCCCAAGCGAACAGCGCGCCCAGCACGATGGCCACGATGGCGTAGATGGCGCCGTTGCGCGCCACCGCCGCCAGCTCGGCCCGAACGCCCGAGGTGTTGAGCATGACGCGGGCATGGCCGATGGTGGCGCCGTCGACCTGGATCGGGGCGATGCTGTCCACCACGTTGTCGTGCCATTGCTGCTTGCCGTCGATCAGCAGCCATCGACTGTGCTCGTCGTCCAGCAACAGGTTGAACAGCGAGTCATCGGTGCTGGCGCGTACCTTGCCGTCGACGTCGAGAATCAGCGCGAGCTGCAATTGCGGCAGCGATTTCAGGCCGTCCACCATCTCGTCCATCGCGCTGATGTCGCCGTTGAGCAGCCAGGGCTCGGCGTTGACCGCCAGGCTATGGGCCAGGCCTTGGCCCTCGCTGGAGATTTGGCGTTGCATGAAATCCTGCTGGCGCTGGATGGTGTCGAACACCACCAGACCCATCAGCACGGCATGCAACACGATCACGCTGGCGATGACCCGCCCGCGGATGCTATGGAATAGAAAGTGCAGCAGTCTGCGTGTCAAAACGGGCCTAGCGCGCGGGTTGCGGCTTCATTTGCGCCGGCAGCCCGATGGCCTCGTCATAGCGCTTGAGGAATTGCTCCATGATCTTGTACAGGCCCTCGGGAGCGGTTTCGAAATGGGCCTGATCGGCCGTGAATTGGCTTTGATCCAGGTTCGGGTCCTTGTCCATGCCGATCAAGACGGCGGCGACCTGCTGCGCCAGCTTGGGCGGCACGTCGCTGCGCGCGATCACGCCGTTGTGCGGCAGGCTGGCGGTCTGCCAGATCGGTTCCAAGGTGCCGGCCTTGTCCGGATTGTCCTTGCTCCAGATGCGCCAGTGCCGCACCGATACGCCGCAGGCGGCGGCATCGCCGGAGTGGACGCTCATGATCGCCGAGGCGGGCGAGCCGACATATTTGACCGACGTTTCCTTCAGGTTGAGGCCGTGGTCGTGCAGATAAAGCATGGGCAGCATGGTGGCGGCCACGGCCGAGGCCGAGGGGAAGCAGATTATTTGGCCGGCCAGGTCGCGCGGTTGGCGCGGTTTGCGGTCCTTGCGCACGATCATCCAACCGCGAAAATCCTCGTCCGGCGTCATCTTGGCGATGACGCGGTAGCCATGCTTCAGGCCGAGTACGGTCTGATAGGGATTGGGTAGGCCGAAATGAAAGCCGCGATCGGCGATCTTGGCCTCGTAGGCGGCATAGTCCTTGGAGGTTTCGACCTGGAATTTCACGCCGGGTATCTTCTTCTCCAGATAGCGCATGATCGGATCATAGGCCGCGAACAGGTCCTTGGGCGTCAGATAGGGGTGGGGCGCGAAGGTATAGACCGTTTCCGTTGCCGCCGTGCCGCTAGGCTTATAGCTCTCTGCCCAAAGGTGGCCCGAGCAGAACGACAAAAATACGCCCAGCAAAACCAGTAACCTATGCATCTCCGCTTCTCCCTATGGCGATATCAGGATGCTAATCGTCTATTTGCACGATATTAGCGTGGCTACTTCTTTGCCGGCAAGGATTCCGGTATAGGCCATAAGACTTGAGCGATTTTGTCGGAATAGCCGTGTTGCCGGCGTCACACACAAAAGACTGGCTAAGGCACCGAGCACATCCAATAATGTGAGAAAACCACCGGACTAAAGGGTGGTGTCTCAGTTTGAAATCCGCATTGATGCGCAGCTAAGCCGGCATGTGATATAGATATATCACTATGCAGAAACGTCAAAAGCGCCCTGATTTGAACCAACTGGCTGCCTCCATCGTGGCGGAAGCCACTGGCGAGGCTGAGCCTACCGAGAACCCCAAGGATAAAGAGAAAAAGGAATCGTCCGTGAAGGGCGGGAAGAAGGGCGGTAAGGCTCGGGCGGAGAAGCTCACGCCCGAGGAGCGGTCAGAGATCGCGCGCCTTGCTGCCGAAGCGCGCTGGAAAAAAGGCTCTTAGGCTGCTTCGCTTTTATCATCGGGTGCGTTCACCCGCCATTCAACGTCATCCGTGAAATCCATTGGCATGACGATGGGATCGTCTTTTTCATTAATACGATTCCAGTGCATCACGTCAAAAGTAAGCTGAACAGCATCACCAACCATTTGCTCGCGTCGTTGCTGAAATGATTTGTGCGCAACGTTACGGGGTGCGACATCAATATCCGTCCATAGAGTTAGCTGCTGGCTTCCCTGCCAAGTTGTAACCGCAAGGTTTGCTCTGTATGGGCGACCGGTAATCTCGTCACGGCGCACCTCTTCGCGCGCCGCGCTCGAAAATTGCTCTGCCAGCCGATCAATGGCAGTTTTTGGCGCCGGCAATGGCCATCCCATCTTTACTGCGTATTGTGCGACATCGTGCATATCTACAGAGTCTTTGCCGGTTTCATCTCTGTAGCATTTGATAATGCTCTGCATCTGCTGGGCCTTCGTTGCCATTGCCTATCTCCTAAGTTCCAACAGGGGCAACGTCGCCCCAACCATCAACCACTGCACCCGGAGTGACAATGGACCTTATTTTCACGATGTGACTTGTGAATCTGTCATAGCGCCCAGTCCTGAACCTAAGCTGACCTGCGACTAGCCCAGGGTGAACTTTTAGCGTAGCGGCAAAGCCGAGAATATCTCGCTCTGCAAATACGGGGGCTTTGCGAGCGATAAAGCTATCCATAGACTTTTGCGGGACGCAAAACTCAGATGCTGCCCGGTTCGCAATTCTCTCTTCTTCGGCAACGCCATCGCCAGTACCGGCGCGCGCGCCCTCTAGCTCAGAATCTATAGTGATTAACGACTTTCCATGTTCTTGAAGAACGTGCTCTAGCTCATGACGCAATACAAACCAAAAATTATCAATTCGATCAAATCGCAGAGACATTCCTATTACCGGAGAGCTTTCATTGAGCCAGAAACAAACGCCATCAATTTTTGCCGATGGAAGTGATTCGACAATGACAAAGCGGATCCCACACTCGGCCAATATGCGAGGAACCTTACGAGCCTCTTCGGCCGCAAACGTGAGCTGGCGCAACAAATCAATCGCACGGTCTACAGATGATTTTGAATACCGACCGACAACCATCTCACTAGCAATTTGCTTTACTCGGTATAACCACGCCAATTGAGCTGGTGTGGCATCGCCTGACACGGAAGTCTTCTTTGCTGCATGGGGCATGATTTCCACGTCATCGATTGATTCAACGCCAAAGAATTTCGCAATTGAACGCTCCACATTTGGCATGTCCCGAATATCTTCTGCCTCTATCCAGCGCCGTTTAATCAACTCTGCGACGGGAAGCCCTGCAAACAGATGCGCTCTAGTTGCACGCCTCGGATTTGGTCTGGCTACCAGCCTCGCCTTGGCAAGGTCATAACTGCGCTGGAGGGTTATAAATTTCTCAGCCTCGACACCAAATACCTCCTCTAGCATTATGGCTATTTCTGGCGTCACGGATTTCTTGTCCGCGATCAGTTTGCTTATTCCCGTTTCTTCAACATCCATCACGACCGCGAGAACGCGATTGCTCCACCCTCGCTCTTCCAGCAAGGCTTGAATCAGTTGGCCAGGCGTTTTGAATTCTTCAGTAATCGTATTCATGTTTGCCAACATACTATAGTTTGCACATATTCGCAAACTGAACTGTATACTTGACTAATTGGTTTGATTGGTTATTATTCATACTGAACCGTATGCTTGGGAAATAGCATGAATAAGCTCAGCATCAAGAAACGCGCCCAGATACTTGGCCTGCTGGTAGAGGGGAACAGCATGCGAGCCATCACCCGCCTAGTCGGCTGCTCGATCAACACCGTAACCAAGCTGCTTGTTGATGTTGGCGAAGCCTGCCTTGAGTACCAAGACCGCACCCTACGCGATCTACCCTGCAAGCGCATGCAGTGCGACGAGATTTGGGCCTTCTGCGGAATGAAGGAAAAGAACGTGCCGGAGGAACACAAGGGCGAACCAGGCTACGGCGATGTGTACACCTGGACGGCCCTAGACCCTGATACCAAGCTGATCGTGTCATTCCTGGTTGGCAAGCGCGACAACGAATACGCAGAGGCTTTTATCGCTGACGTGGCCTCCCGCCTTCGCGACCGCGTACAGCTCACCACGGACGGCTATAAGCCCTATCGGGATGCCGTGGACAAGGCCTTTGGCCGGAACATTGATTACGGTGTCCTGATGAAGACCTACGGCCACACGGACAAGGAAGGTCAGCGCCGCTACAGCCCGGCCCCGTTCGCTAGTGCAGAGAAGAAGCGGATTATGGGTGCGCCAGACTTTGACCAGCTATCGACCAGTCATGTTGAGCGCCAGAACCTGACCATGCGCATGTCCATGCGCCGGTTCACCCGCCTAACCAACGGTTTCAGCAAGAAGATTCAAAACCTCGAATACGCCGTTGCACTGCACTTCATGTACTACAATTTTGGCCGCATCCATAAAACCCTGCGGGTGACCCCCGCAATGGAGGCCGGGGTTAGCGATCATGTTTGGACGCTGGAAGAGATTGCCGGGCTGGTTCAGGAACCCGAGCCGAAGAAGCGTGGGCCTTACAAAAAATGCATTTCAAACTGAGACACTACCGACTAAAGCAGTGACTGGACAATTCGAGTGAATCAACCGCAAGTATTGGGCGAACTCGGTTTGACCTTCGCGCCGAGCGAGGATGGCCGCAAGCTGTTGGCTAGCTACACGCCCATCGAGGGCGCCGTGCCCATCGAGCTTGCCGCGATCAAGGCGGCCATATCGAGCCAGGGCTTCGGCAAGCTGTTCTTGTTCGACCCGGCCATGCAGAAACTTGCCGCGCAATGCGGCAAGGCCAAGGAGGCGTTCACGCTCGAGATCGGCGAGGTGCGCGATGCCGAGGTGCAGGTCGATGTCGCGCCGGACAAGATGACGGCCTATCTCACCGCCACCCGCGCCCATGGCGGCAAGCCGCTCAGCCGCGACCAGATCGCGCAGGCGCTGGCCGAGAAGAAGATCGTCCATGGCATCCTGCACGACGAGATCGGCCGGGCCATCGCCGAGGGCGAGGTGAGCAAGTGGGTGATCGCGGAGGGGCGCAAGCCGGTCGACGGCGAAGACGGCAAGCTCGTGCCCCAGGTCGACATGGGCAAGGAGCGCCGGCCGCGCTTCGATTCGAAGGGCGTCGCGAACTACCGCGAGTTGGGCACCATCGTCACCGTGCACGAGGGGGAGCGGCTCATGCAAAACATCCCGCCGACCCGGGGCGAGCCGGGGGTCAACGTGCTGGGCCAGGCCATCCCGGCCAAGGCCGGCAAGGCCTGCCAGTTCGGCGCCCAGCTCAAGGGCGCCAAGCTCGATCCGCAAGACCCCAGCTTCCTGGTCGCCGCCATCTCCGGCCAGCCCGTGCTGGCGAGCAACGGCATGACCGTGGAGCCGAGCATCACCGTCGGCACGGTCGACCTGAACACCGGCAACGTCGATTTCGACGGCAGCATCGTGGTCAGCGGCGACGTGCAGCCCGGCATGAGCATCTATGCCAGCGGCGACATCCACGTCGGCGGCACGGTCGAGGCCGCCACCTTGGATGCCGGCGGCAACGTGGCAGTCAAGGGCGGCATCATCGGCCACAGCGATGCAAAGGAGGGCACGGCGGCCCATGTCCGTTGCGGCGGCACGTGTTCGGCCTTGTTCGTCGAGAACACCCGCATCGAGGCCGGCGACAGCATCCAGATCGAGAAACTGGTCAGGCAGAGCGATCTGGCCGCCGCCAACCAGATCATCGTCGGCAAACCCGGCAGCGGCCAGGGCAGCATCATCGGCGGCTCGGTGCGTGCCACCTTGCTGGTGCAGGCCGGCATCATCGGCACGCCGGTCGGCGTGAAGACCCATATCATGGTCGGCACCAACCCCAAGCTGCGCGGACGCTTGAATAGCCTGGACAAAGAACTGGCGCAGAAGGCCAAGGAACTCGAAGACGTCGTCAAGATACTCGCCTTTCTGGCCGAGAACCCGGCACGGGCCAAGCCCGGCATGCAGAAGAAGGCCGAGAACACCCGTGAGCAGCTCATGCAGGAGCTGGACAGCGCGCGCCTGGAGAAAGACGACCTCTCGCAGGCGCTCAAGCTGGCCGAGGACGCGCGCCTGGTCGTCGAGAAAACCATCTACAGCAACGTCAAGATCGAGATCGGCGACAAGGTGCGGCAGGAAGACATCGAGCGCGAGGCCGGCATCTACATGCTGAAAGAAGGCGAGATCGAACGAATCTGAGGGCCACGCTTACGCGCGGCCCAGCGGCCGATCAGAAGGCCGCGGCCTCCACTTCCAGATAGGCCTTGTTGATATTGCCGCCCATCTGCTGCTCGAAGTGGTGCAGCTTCTTCCACTCGGAAAGATCGAGCTGCTTGCGAATCTCGCTGTCGCTCAGGCCGGCCTTGTAGCCGGCCTCGACGCCGGCGTAGAGCTTGGCCATGCGCGCATGCATGGCGGCGGCGTCCTTGCTCGTCATCAGCGGGCCGTGGCCGGGGACGATGGTCTTGGCTGGAATCTTTTTCACCTCGGCCAGGGTGGCGATCCACTGCTTCACCGTCGCGTCGCGGAAGTTCGGCGTCACTTGGTTGACCAGCACGTCGCCGCCGATTAGCACCTTGTCGTCGGGCAACCAGATCAGCATGTCGCCGGCGGTATGCGCGGCCTCGGGCACCCAGAACTCCAGCTTCACGCCGTCGAGGGTCACCTGCCTGCGGCTGTTCTTGGCATAGACCTCGGTCGCCGGCACCGCGCGGGTGTTGGGGAACTTGCGGCCGACCAGACCCTCGACCATCGCCAGCCAGTCGGCCTCGCCCTCGATCAAGAGCTTGCGGCACATCTCCGAGCTGATCACCTTGGCCTGGGGAAAGGCCACGTTGCCGAAGGTGTGGTCGCCGTGGTGATGGGTATTGACGATATGGGTGACCGGCTTGGGCGTGAGTTTGGCGATGGCCTTGGCTAGATGCGCGCCGACCTCGTCGGTGAAGCCGGTGTCGATCAGGATCGCGCCGGTGTCGCCCACGATCAGCGTGCTGTTCACCGTATAGCCCTGGTTGTGCTTGTTCGGCAACGCCACCGGGCCGAGCAAGGCATAGACGCGCTCGTTGACCTTGACTACCTTGGGTTCGGGCATCTTGTCGGCCAAGGCGGGCAGGGCGAGCAGCGCGGCGCAGAGGAATGGAATGAAGCGTTTCATGGCATTTTCCCCGTTTGGTTTGGCGCGATGATAGTGCGTGGCCCCTAGGCGACCAAGGGGCATCGATTTCACAATGCGGGGAAGGACAGCAAACGGCCAGGGGCAGGCGCTAATAGCCTTTCAGGCCGGCCTCGTTCAAGAGGGACGCCTCGCTGCCGAGGGGCGTGGGCTTCGGGGTGCTGCCGGGTAGGTAATAATAGACTTGGCCGTCGCCGTTGGTGGCGATATAGAGGTTGGTCGTCGGGTAATGGCGGAAGTAATAGCCCGAGGCGGTTTGCGAGGTGGCGCCGGCCGGCATGAGGTAGGTCTTATAGATATCTTCCAGATAATTGAAGATGCGGTCGGGCTGGCTGGCCGAGGTGGCGACGTTGGTCAGCTTGAACACCCGGGCCAGGAAATCGGCGATGTCGACATCGGACTTCGCCTTGATCGCAGCATTGCCGCCCTGCGAGGCGCCATATACCCGGCACGAATTAAGGTAGTTTTGAACGGCCTCGCTACTGGTGAATCTTTCACCGGTTTTGTAATTCATGCTTATCAAGGTATCCATGCGGTATTGCCAATAGCAATTTCCCACCGACGACCACTTGTCGTTTTGAGAATATGAGTTCGGCGGATTGACCCAGGCATGGAGCGCACCGGGATAGACAATGGTTGTGGTGGGCGCCCCTCTGGCGCGGAGCTTTTCGGCAAAATCCATGCAGGGCCCGGGTGGGGTCCAATCGTCGAGTTCGCCCAGCAGCGAAAGGATGGGGGCGCCGGTTACGTTGTCGGACCAGTAGCGGGTGCTGCAGCCGCTGGGGTACATGCCGATGTGAGCGGCAAACTTCAGCGGCCCGTCAATCACGGCCTTGCGCGCCTCCTCGAACGCGGTGGTGTAGACCGCCGTGCCGCCATAGGACTGGCCGACGATACCGATGCGGCTGGCGTCGATATTGGGGTGGGTGGCCAGCAGCTTGAGCGCAAAGAGATTGTCGGCGACGGCGGCCGTGTTGTTCAGGGTCGAGCCGCTGCAGACACCCCCTATGATGCCTCGTGACTCGAAGCTTTCTGGCACAAAAGTGGCGATGCCAAGGTTGTTGAGGAAGGCGGCCAGATTGGTGACCGATGAGGTGATGCCATTGCAATGGTGGGCAATGATCATCGCCGGCACCTTGCCGCCGGCGCCGTCGGGCAGCGTCAGCGTGCCATTGATCGTGACTTTGGCAGTGGTTTGTTTTCTGACGAATTCGCTGATACTGGTCGGCGTGAGGCTCTCGAACTGGATCACCCCGGTCTGCCCCAGCGACAGATCGCTGACCGGTGCGGCTTGAACGGTACTGCCTGTCGCGAGCAATAAAGCCGATATGGCGACGATCCGGCGCGCGATCTCAGTCATTTGCGGCACTCCTCATTGAATGATGTTGTTATGGCCAGGTGGGCTTGTCCGGCTTACTGCACCGTATGCACCACCTCGTAGGCCTTGTTGTTGATCAGGTCGTCCTGGTCGCGGGCGTAGCCGACCAGGATGGTGGTGCCGACCAGGCTTGAGACATCGAGCTTGTCGAGCACGTTGATACTGCGGTCGCTCAGCGACACGTTGGTGGCATAGGCCGGCAGCGTTGTCGCCGGGTCCCAACTCACCCAGGTGCTGCCATTATGGACGAAGACCCAGCCTTGGTAGATCGCCACGACGTAGATGTTGCCGGTCTTGCCGGCATGGCTGTTGTCGACGTTGATGTTGGCGGTGAGCGAAAGGTCCTTGTTGGTGCCGCTCGACTTGCCATAGGCGGCGGGGGCGAAGGCCTTGAATGCCGCACGCGAATAGCCGCGCGAGGTGAAGATATCGGTCTGGCCGGGAAGGTCGACCTCGGTGCCGACCACGCCGTTATCGATATAGGCATACGAGGCGCGCACCGCGTTGCTCGTTTTGTCAGTCTTTTTCAAGCGGAGGCGAATTTGCCGGTTGTCGCCTGGCGTGAACGGTGCTGTGCCCAGCACGACCTTTTCCTTGATCTCGTCGTTGGCGATCAGGTTACGCCAGAATTGGATTTCCACCGTGCCATCCGCGTTCTTGAACACGCCGGTGCGAATGCAGTCGTCGCAAGCAGAATTCTGCCAATCGCCCAGTTCGATGAAATAGGTCTCCTTGGTGTCGGCCGGGGTAATGGCGTCCCAGGTGGCAATGACCTCGAACGAGCTGCCCGGCTTCAGACCCGCAGTACTGCTGGTCTCGATGTTGGTGGTGAGATGAGCCGCGACGCCTAGTCTGCTCGACACTGCCGGACTCAGCGTGGCTGCGGCGGAGTTCAGGTGCAGCTTGCCACCCACCGCCGGCGAGAAGCTACCGGCCGGCAGGTAATAAGAGGCATCGCTGCCGGTGTTGTATTTCGGCGCGGCAGGTGGGGTGGTGCCGGTGAAAGAATCGGTGAACATCGTCTCGCCGTTTTTCAGCACGGTGAAATTGCTGATGGCGAAATCGAAGGCCTGGGCCTCGATGGAAATGCCGAACAAAATCATGGCAAGGGTGGGGAGGCGCATCGATTCACCTGAATAAGATTGAGATAAATTGGGAGAAGCCTCACCGGTCGGGATGCCGAGCCGGTGGGCATAACATGAAATTAGAAATCTTTGCCGTTGACCACGGTGGTCCAGGTGACGGCGACCTTGCCGTTGCTGCGCACCCGGTCGTAGCTGCCGTCGCCGTTCTTGACGATGCTGGCGCAGCCACCGGCGATGCCTTCCACACAATGCATACCGTCATCCTTGACCATCCAGGTGCCTTCGCTGGTTTCGCCATTTTCATGACGAATGATCTTGCCGTCGGGTGCGAAGTAATTCTTGAGCACGGCGCCATTGCCGCGCTGCGTATGTGCCGTGTTGCCGGTGATCAGTTTTTTGACCGCGTCGGCATTGAGTGTTTCGCCGGCCAGGGCATAAGCATGGAAGAAAAACAATCCGGCCGAAAACAGAATTATATTTTTCATGTGGTCTCCTTTGTATTTACCGTGGTTAGATGGCAAATTAATTTAACAAAAGTCGCCGGTTTGCTATATGACTTTTCCTTCACACGAGGCGGTGCCTATGTACTACAGCCACCCTCGGCCGCCGCTAGGCTCCGGCCTATCCCAAACCGGCCCTTTTTCTTTGCCGCCGAGTTTACGTCGCCGGCATCAGGCTCGTCAGCTTGACCGGGATGCTCTGCGTGTCGGTGTTGATCCAGACATCGCCGTCTTGCACCATGCACTGTAGCGACATGGTTCGTTCGGCCAAGCCAGCCAGGGCCTGAGCGGTCTCGCTCGGCAGTTGCAGCACGGTCAGGTTGGTGAGGCGGTTCAGCTTGCCCTCGACCTGCTTCCACCACACCGGGCAGTTATGGTGAAAGCAAATCACGATCACCTGGTCGGCCCGGTTGCAGGCCTTGCGCATGCGGTCTTCGTCCGGCTGGCCGAGGTCGATCCACAGCTTGATCTGGCCGGTCAGGTCCTTCACCCATAAATCGGGCTCGTCCACCTCGAACAGGCCGCGGGTCAAAGCCATGCCCTCTTGGGCGTAGAGCGCATAGGCCAGCAGCCGCACCATCATCCGTTCGTCGGTCTCCGACGGGTGGCGGGCAATGGTCAGCGCATGGTCGGCGTAGTAGTGCCGATCCATGTCGGCGATGTTCAGGTCGGCTTTGAAGATGGTGGCTTTCAGGGCCATGGGGCGAATCCCGGCTGGATGGGGAGGCCGAAGTGTAGCAGCCGGCCGGTGTGGCGATGGCGTTTCGTTCAGGTCCCGCCGATCACGCCGCGCTCGCGCAGCAGATGCAGCACTCGCTCGGCCGAGGCATCGAGGGACAACGTGTCGGTGTCGATCGCAAGCTCGGGTTCGGCCGGCGGTTCATAGGGCGAGGAGATGCCGGTGAACTCCGCCACCTGGCCCGCGCGCGCCCTTTGGTAGAGCCCCTTCGTGTCGCGTCCCTCGCACACCTCGATCGGGCATCGGCAGTAAATCTCCAGAAAGTCGCCCGGCGGAAACAGGCCGCGCACCCGCTCGCGGTCGGCGCGAAAGGGCGAGATGAAGGCGGTCAGCACGATCAAGCCGGCATCGAGCATGAGCTTGGCCACCTCGCCGATGCGGCGGATGTTCTCGCCACGCTCGGCCACGGAAAACCCCAGGTCGCCGCATAGGCCGTGGCGCACGTTGTCGCCGTCCAGCACATAAGCGCGCACGCCCAGGTGGTGCAACTTTTCTTCCACGGTGTGGGCCAGGGTCGACTTGCCGGCGCCGGACAGGCCGGTAAACCACAGCACGGCACTGCGGTGGCCGTTCTGCCGCTCGCGCTGCGCGCGTTGGATGACGGCGTGATGCCAGACGGTATCGGGAGAGGCCATGTTCGAGAGTTGTTGTGCGATGGTGCGAGTCTAACAAGGACGGCGGTATGCCGTCAGTCCGGTCCTTCCCATCGAAGTGGGCAAGCTATAGGGGCGGTTCCCCAACGCCTTTCCTGTGAACACGTCGGGCTATCGCGCCCCGCGCGCGCTCTGCTAGAGTCGATACCAGGATAGATCGCACCCGAGGGCACCATGGCACAAGGCAACGACAGGCTGGACAAGATCGTTTTAGAGGCGAGGCGCAATGCCGAAAAGCGGGCCATGGGTTACCGCGAGCAGGCGCTCAAGCTGTTCCCCTGGGTGTGCGGCCGCTGTGCCCGGACATTCGACCGCAGCAACCTGCAACTACTCGAAGTTCACCACAAGAACAGCAACCACGACGACAACCCGTCGGACGGCAGCAATTGGGAACTGCTCTGCACCTATTGCCACGAGAACGAGCACTCCAAGCTGAAAGACATGGCGGGGCGCAGCGATCCAGGCGGCGCGCCGTCGACCTCCACCTTCAACCCCTTCGCCGACTTGAAGGCGATGATGGAGTCGAAGAAACAGGACTGATGTGGGATGAAAAACCCTCCGGGGCGGCCCCCTTGATTTTGCCCGCCGACTTCAGGCCCGCGAGGCGGGCAGGCTGACGCTGACGCTGCCGCCTTCTTTCTTTTCCACCACCAGGGCGCCGCGCTTTTGGGCGTCGTCCAGAATCTTGCCGAAGGCGCTGTAGCCGTATTCCGCCTCGCTGAAGCCGGGGCGGATGCGCTTGATCGTGGTCTTGATCAGCGAGGCCGAGATATGGCCGTCGCCGCCGCGCTCGGCCACTAGTTTCTCCACCGTGCTCACCACGATCTCGATGGCGCGGTTCTTCTTGTCCTCGGGGTTGGGCTCGGTCTTGCTTGTGCTCTCGTCGGTCGCCGCGGCCTTGTCCACCGTGGGCCGGGCCTTGCGCCGGGGGGCTTTGGCCGCCGGCTCGGCGGCGGCCTCCTTGGCCGGCTCGGCCGCCGCTTTCCTGGCCGGCGCGTGGGCCGGTTTCAATTGCACCAGGTCTTCGTAGAAGATGAACTCGTCGCAGTTGCTCACCAGCAGCGACGAGGTCGAGCCACGCACGCCGATGCCGATCACGCTCTTGCCGTTTTCCTTGAGCTTGGAGATCAGCGGCGAAAAATCCGAATCGCCGCTGATGATGACAAAGGTGTCGATGTGTACCTTGGTGTAGCAGAGGTCGAGCGCGTCGACCACCATGCGGATGTCGGCCGAGTTCTTGCCCGACTGCCGCACATGCGGAATCTCGATCAGCTCGAACGCCGCCTCGTGCAGGTCGCGTTTGAACTCCTTGTAGCGGTCCCAGTCGCAATAGGCCTTCTTCACCACAATGCTGCCCTTGAGCAGCAGCCGCTCCAGAATCGGACGAATCTTGAAGTCGGGGTAGTTGGCCTCTTTCAGGCCGATGGCCACGTTCTCGAAATCGCAGAACACGGCAAGGTTGTGGGTGTCGGTTGCGGCCATGATCGGTCCCCCCTGAGTAATGCCTGCAGTTTAGTGCCGTGAGGCCGCGGTGTGAAAGCGTGGCCCAGGCGACGAGCGGCCGGGCCAGCCCCTGCAATGGCTCAAAACAGGCCGAAACGCGGCTTCTCGATCGCGAGCAGTTCCACCTCGAACACCAGCACGCTGTCGGGCGGAATCACCCCCGGCACGCCGCGCGCGCCATAGGCGGTGTCGGCCGGGCAGGTGAGCCGGGCCTTGCCGCCCACCCGCATCCGCTGCACGCCCTGCGTCCAGCAGGGAATCACCTGATTCAGCTTGAACGAGATCGGCGCCTTGCGCCGGTAGGAGCTGTCGAACTCGGTGCCGTTGGTCAGCGTGCCGCGGTAATGCACCTTCACCGTGCTGTCGGCCTTGGGTGCTTCGCCTTTGCCATGCGCGAGATGCGTCACCACTACGCCGGAGGGCAGGGCCTCGTGGGTGTCGGCCAGGGCGGGGGTGCAGAGGGTGAGGGCGGCGAGGGTGAGCAGGGGTGGGTAGAGGTTCATGGCAGCGGTTTTTAATTCTTTGTGGAATACGGCCCTAGAAAACGTGTGCCGTTGAAGTGGATCAAATGCGATGGCGCATCGGCGACCCAGACCTCGGTTTCCCATGCGATATTCGGTAGGTAGCGCGCCATGATCGAGCGGGTGGGGAACGCGGTCACATATACCAGGCCGGGGCTGGCGCTGGCGAAGAGTTGGGCTAGCTCTTCGTGTCGTTTCCCATCCACCGGGCCATGGCTGGTTACGGATTCCACCAACAAAAGCCAGCCCCGCTCCGCGTAGTAGAGCACTACGTCCGGCATCTTCCCGTGGGTATCGACGGTCACGCCTAGCTTCGATAATAAGGCGTTGTCGAAGTATCCCCATTTTTCGCCGGTATCTCCCGCGTAGACCAGCGTGCTGCCCGGCGCGAATCGTGGCGCGAAGTCTTCGATGATGGCTTTTATCAGTCGGCTATGCGCGCCGGGGCTGATTTTTATTTTCTTGCCGTGACCAATTGCTACGGGAATGAGTTTGATATCGCGTTCTTTCGCATATCTTGTGGTGAGCGTCTGATTTTTGGCGATGTGGGTCGCGAGGGTGGTTTTCCATGCTCTTGTGCCGTAAGTCTTGAGCAGGGCGAGTGTTTCTGGCGCGATCTGATAGACGGCCTTCGGGCTGTTGACCGGGCGGGATGGATCGTCCGGGTTGTAGAGCGCAAGCCCGGCGGACACGAATTGATGCATGCTCTGGCGTCGTACCGTCTCGCGCGTATTCGGTGCGTAATTTTTCTGGTAGTGATCTCGCGCCCAATCCATGATCGGGGTAATGCCGATCGGCGGGTTCTTGGCCTGTTTCCATTTCTTCTCTGGAGCAAGGTCGAGCAGCGCCAGCAAACACAGCGCGGAACGTTCGTTTTGCTGCGCGCGCGGAAGACCAAGCTGGGCCAGGATTTTCAGGGCATCGTCGATATTCTTGTGCGCGCTCACGCCATGCTTTCGATTTTATTGTCGAGTTGTTCTTGGGTCATCGTTGGGTGCGCCACGGCCCACCGCCCAAGCTTGATCAAGGCATCCCGGCTTGGGTACTTGAGTCGCCGCAAATCTGTCGCGTTGACTTGGGTATGGCCGCTGAAACGGCGGAAGTATTCGTCGATCATCGTGGTGTTCAAATAGGCCGCTAGGCCGCGCGCCAAATCCTCTGGTAGGCCTTGTTTTGCGTGATGGAACACGTTCAAGTGGTTTTCGAAGCCAAGATGGCGGGTATCGAATGCATCTGGCGAAACCAAGCTGGCCACGATGCGACGCTTTTCTTCCTTGGAGGAAAAACGCCGCACCACGGCATAGTAGCCGTTGGGGTAGAGCCATTTCTTCGTATCGGCGTTGAGCATCAGGGCATTGGGTTTTTTCGCGCCCGGCTTCGGCCATTCAATCGATTGTCCTGTGAAGTGGGTCGGATAGATCAGGGGGATACTCCCCGCTTCAGGCATGTCGCGCAGATGTTCCTTCATGCGGAAATCCACGACAGGGCCGGTGGCCACTTCGACGCCTATGTCGGAAAGGGTGCTGGAAAAAGCCGGGGCAAGTTCGAAGGCGGCTTGTTCCGGATCCGTGGGGATGTGAATAAAGCGCTCCGGGTCGGCCGGAAAGACAATGCGCTCGAAGGGATGCGTGTGCGTCGCATAGTCCGCGAAGCTATCGTCCATCGAAGTGGACACGATGACCTCGCCTTGTTTCCCGCCGCATTCCAGCAACAGGATGACATTTTCCTGCAAGACGGCATCATCTTTGAACGCCTTATCCCGCGCGGCGAACAAGTGTATGTGCCGGATTGCCGCACGTTCGAGAATGAAGTCGCGGAACGGTTTGTAGTAGGGGCCGTTGCAGAAGCTGCGAGGGATGATCGCCACGATCTGGCCGCCCGGCACCATTTGTGCCACGGCCAGCGCTACAAACGCCGTGTAGAGGTTGACGGTCTCGATGCCGATCTGGCGCAGGAGCAGGCGATGACGGGAGCGGCTGGCGATTTTCTTGTAGGGCGGATTGAGGATGGCGTGCGTGAAACGGCGCGAGTCCTGGAACTGAATTCGATTGACTGCATCCTCGATGAAATCCGCGCCCAGGACTTCTGTTCGAATATCGAGTTGCTCCGCGTAATGCGCCAATGTATGGGAAAGGCGCTTGCGCAGGGTGTCGTCGATTTCGTAAGCGGTCACCTCGACATGCTGGAAGGGAAACTCTCCCTGGCCCCAACGGTCGAGAAATGCGCCAAGCAGCGACCCGACACCGGCGCCCGCATCCAGTAGGCGCGCTGTCTTATGCGGGCTGGCGGGAAAAAGATTCGCCATGAAACGCGCGACGCTCGATGGCGTCATGAATTGGCCGAACGCCGACCGATGGCTCCGGTCGAGCTTGGCGGACACTTCAAGGCGGACTTGGTCGAGCATCATGGGGGATATGGTTGGGGGCTGAATAAATTGGTCGGGGTCGAACTCAAGCGTTTTTGCCAAACTGCTCATGTCTTGCCCTCTCCCTAGCCCTCCCCCGCTTGCGGGGGAGGGAATGGATCAGCTTGGTGTCGCCTAGTATACCGTCACCAAATTCACATTCTCACCCTCCACCACCTCCTTCAGGAACTTGCCGATGGGCCGGGCGAAGCAGGCGGCGATGAGGCCGCGCGATTGCACCCATTGGTTCTGGATGGAGTGCAGCCAGTAGGCGAACTCGCCGTTCTCTTTTTGCCGGAAGGCGAAGATCGGGCTGCCGCTCAGATCGGGCAGGTCGGGCACTTCGTTGGCGCGGTCGATGGCGGCCCAGAAGGTTGGGGTGCCGGTGTCCGCGAAGCAGTCGGGCCGGTGGGGTAGCGGGGTGACCTTGTGCAGGGTGGAGCTGACCTGCATGGCGTTGCTGGCCGAGGGCTGGCCATGCACGCCGATGATGGCGTGGAAGTCCACCACGTAGGGTTGCTGCTCCCAGGCGGCTTCGCTCATGGCCTCGATGCCGCTCTCCCGCAGCAGGCGCACGTGGTGTTTGCTTAGCAGGAACACGCCGCAGTCGTAGGTGGGGTCGTAGCACAATCTGGTGGCGGCCGACTCCACATAGTCGAAGGGGATGGTGGTGCCGTGCGGCGTGTTGACGCCGTTGCAGTCGAGCAGGCAACAGCGCTCGATCTCGTAGCCCTGGTCGTATTCGTTTTCGATGCGCTCGATGCAGCGGCCGGCGGTGACCAGGCACCACTGCTCGTTGATGGCCATGACGAAGGCGGTGACGACGCGGGTTCGGCTGACGTGGCCTTTCCTGAACTCGAAATGGATGGGCACGACATGGCGGTGGAAGAACTGCGTGATCGGGTCGGCCGAAATGGTGCGGATGTCGTCCGTCCGCTTCGGCGGCAAGAGATTGCCATATGCGCTTGTCTGCATGTGTTCGGTTCTCCTGGCAAATTGCTTGCACATATGAAAAAGGCGCAGTCGCCTGCGCCTTTTTCTGTCAGTCCCAGTTAAGGGCGCCGCCTGTCTGGTATTCGATGACGCGTGTCTCGAAGAAATTCTTTTCTTTCTTCAAGTCGATCATCTCGGCCATCCACGGGAAGGGGTTGGTCGCGCCGGGGAACAGCTCGTCCAGGCCGATCTGGGTGGCGCGGCGGTTGGCGATGAAGCGCAGGTATTCCTTGAACATCGGCGCGTTCAGGCCGAGCACGCCGCGCGGCATGGTGTCTTCGGCGTAGGCGTATTCCAGCTCGACCGCCTTGAGGAACATGGCCTTGAGTTCTTCGCGGAAGGCGGCGGTCCACAGGTGCGGGTTTTCCATCTTGAGCTGGTTGATCATGTCGATGCCGAAGTTGCAGTGCATGGACTCGTCGCGCAGGATGTACTGGTACTGCTCGGCGGCGCCGGTCATCTTGTTTTGCCGGCCCATGGACAGGATCTGCACGAAGCCGACGTAGAAGAACAGGCCTTCCATGATGCAGGCGAAGGCGATCAGGCTTTTCAGGAAGGCCTGGTCGGTCTCCGGGGTGCCGGTCTTGAAGGTGGGGTTGGACAGCACGTCGATGAAGGGCAGTAGGAACTCGTCCTTGGCGCGGATGGACGGTACTTCGTGGTAAGCGTTGAAGATTTCGCCTTCGTCCAGGCCCAGGCTCTCGACGATGTACTGGTAGGCGTGGGTGTGGATGGCCTCTTCGAAGGCCTGGCGCAGCAGGTATTGCCGGCACTCGGGCGCGGTGATCTGGCGGTAGGTGCCGAGCACGATGTTGTTGGCGGCCAGGCTGTCGGCGGTGACGAAGAAGCCGAGGTTGCGCTTGATGACGCGGCGCTCGTCTTCGGTCAGGCCGTTGGGGTCTTTCCAGGTGGCGATGTCGCGGTTCATGTTCACTTCTTGCGGCATCCAGTGGTTGGCGCAGGCGGCGATGTATTTTTCCCAGGCCCATTTGTACTTGAAGGGCACGAGCTGGTTGACGTCGGCGGTGGCGTTGATGATGCGCTTGTCTTCCATGCGCACGCGGCGGAACTTTTCGGTCTCTTGTTCTTGCGCGGGTTCTTGCGCGCGCAGCAGGTTGACGGCGGCGGCGGGAATCTCGCCCGGCATGGGGTCTAGGCCTGGGCTGCGCAGTTGTTGCAGGGCGGGGCTGCCGGTGGTGATGTCTTCTTCGAAGTTCAGCATTGGCCTATCTCCTTCGTATTGTTGTGTCTTGTGGGCTTGCCCACTTCTCAATCGGTTTCGTAGGGCGGGACTACTGTCCCGCCGCTGTCTTTGTCGGCACGGTAGTGCCGACCTACTGGCAGGCCTCGCATTCCTCGAAGCCGGGGTCGCCGGGCCGCAGGGTGCAGGCTTGGCCGACGATCTCGGGCTCGGGCAGGTTGGCCATTGCGCTGACGCCGCCGTCGCTGCCGCTCAGGCCCATGCCGCCGCTACCGGCACCGGCGCCGCCGCCCAGGCCGCCACCCGAAGGCACGGCGTTGAGTTCGCCGCCCTTGCCGGTGGATTTTTCGGCGTGGGTGGCGCCCAGGGCGCGCAGGTAGTAGGTGGTCTTCAGGCCGCGCAGCCAGGCGAGCTTGTAGGTCTCGTCCAATTTTTTACCCGAGGCGCCGTGGAAGTAGAGGTTCAGGCTTTGGGCCTGGTCGATCCACTTCTGGCGGCGGGCGCCGGCCTCGATCAGCCAGACCGGGTCGATCTCGAAGGCGGTGGCGTAGAGGCTGCGCAGCTCTTGCGGGATGCGGTCGATCTTGGCCAGGGAGCCGTCGAAGTACTTGATGTCGCCGACCATGACTTCGTCCCACAGGTTCTGGGCCTTGAGGTCGCGCACCAGGTACTGGTTGACCACGGTGAACTCACCCGACAGGTTGGATTTGACGAACAGGTTCTGGTAGGTGGGCTCGATGCTGGCCGACACGCCGACGATGTTGGCGATGGTCGCCGTCGGGGCGATGGCCAGGCAGTTGGAGTTGCGCATGCCCACGCTCTGGATGCGCTCGCGCAGCTTGGCCCAGTCCAGGGTCTCGGACAGGTCGGCCTCGAGGTAGCCGCCGCGCTGCTCGGCCAGCACCTTGAGCGAATCCTGCGGCAGGATGCCCTTGGACCAGAGCGAGCCGTTGAAGCTGCTGTAGCGGCCGCGCTCTTCGGCCAGGTCGGTCGAGGCCCAGTAGGCGTTGTAGGCCACGGCCTCCATCGCACGGTCGGCGAACTCGACGGCCTCGGGGCTGGCGTAGGCGATGCGCATTTTGTGCAACGCGTCCTGGAAGCCCATGATGCCCATGCCCACCGGGCGGTGCTTCAAGTTGGAGTTGCGCGCCTTGCCGACCGAGTAGAAGTTGATGTCGATCACGTTGTCGAGCATGCGCATCGCGATGCGGATGGTCTTCTTGAGCTTGGCCATGTCCAGCTTGCCTTCCGGCGTGAGGTGGTTGACCAGGTTGACCGAGCCCAGGTTGCACACGGCGATTTCGTTGTCGTTGGTGTGCAGGGTGATCTCGGTGCACAGGTTGGAGCTGTTGACCACGCCGACGTGCTGGTTGGTGTAGCGCACGTTGCAGGCATCCTTGAAGGTGATCCAGGGATGGCCGGTCTCGAACAGCATGGACAGCATCTTGCGCCAGAGCGACAAGGCCGGAATCTTCTTGTGGTTTTTCAGCTCGCCGCGCGCGGCCTTGTCCTCGTAGCGGGTGTAGGCCTGTTCGAACTCGCGGCCGAACTTGTCGTGCAGGTCGGGCACGTCGGACGGCGAGAACAGGGTCCACTCGCCGTTTTCCATCACCCGCTTCATGAACAGGTCGGGCACCCAGTTGGCGGTGTTCATGTCGTGGGTGCGGCGGCGGTCGTCGCCGGTGTTCTTGCGCAGTTCGAGGAATTCCTCGATGTCCATGTGCCAGGACTCCAGGTAGGCGCAGACCGCGCCCTTGCGCTTGCCGCCCTGGTTCACCGCCACGGCGGTGTCGTTGGCCACTTTCAGGAAGGGCACGATGCCCTGGCTCTTGCCGTTGGTGCCCTTGATGTAGGCACCCAGGCTGCGCACGCGGGTCCAGTCGTTGCCCAGACCGCCGGCCCATTTTTGCAGCAGTGCGTTTTCCTTGATGGCCTGGTAGATGCCGTCCAGGTCGTCCGGCACCGTGGTCAAGTAGCAGGAAGACAGTTGGCTATGGCGGGTGCCGGCGTTGAACAGGGTGGGCGTGCTCGACATGTAGTCGAAGCTGGACAGCACGGTGTAGAACTCGATGGCGCGCTCTTCGCGGTTGATCTCGTTCATGGCCAGGCCCATGGCCACGCGCATGAAGAAGGCCTGCGGCAGCTCGATGCGGCGTTCCTGGATGTGCAGGAAGTAGCGGTCGTACAGGGTCTGCAAGCCGAGGTACTGGAATTGCAGGTCGCGCTCGGCCTTGAGCGCGGCGGCCAGGCGGGGCAGGTCGTACTGCATCAGGCGCTCGTCCAGCAGTTCGGCCTCGATGCCCTGCTTGATGAAGTTGGGGAAATACTCGGCATAGCGGGTGGCCATGTCGGGCTGGCAGACCTCTTCGCCCAGCACCTCGCTGCGGATGCTGTGCAGCAGCAGGCGGGCGGTGACCAGGCTGTAGTCCGGGTCATTCTCGATCTGCGAGCGGGCCGACAGGATCAGCGACTTGCGCACCTCGTCCATGGGCACGCCGTCGTACAGGTCGCGCACGGTGGCGTTCAGGATGGGCTCGGGGTTGACTTCGGTCAGGCCTTCGCAGGCGGTTTGGACCAATACGGTCAGCTTGTCCAGGTCGAGCGGTAGGCGCTGGCCATTCTCGTCGGTGCAGAATAGGGCATGCTCCTCGACCTGCTGCTGCTTCTGCTTGGCGCGTTCCTCGGAACGGCGCTCGCGGTAGAGCACATAGGCGCGGGCGACCTCATGCTCGCCCGAGCGCATCAGGGAGAGTTCGGCCTGATCCTGGATGTCCTCGATGTGGAAGGTGCCGCCGTGCGGTTGGCGGCGCATCAGCGCATTGACCACGTTGGCGGTCAGTTGGTCGACCATCTCGCGGATGCGGGCGGAGGCGGCGGCCTGGCTGCCATGTACCGCGATGAAGGCCTTGGTCATGGCCACCGCGATCTTGCCCGGCTCGAACGCCACCACCGCGCCGTTGCGGCGGATGATCTTGTAGTCGGCGTAGGGAGAGGGCGAGGCGGTCGCTTCGGCGGCGGGCGGCAAGGAAACATCGGGGCTTGCGGGCTGAAATTCGGTGGAAAGCTGCATCGGCTCGTCTCCTGTTGTCTTGTTTACAGTCCTGGCGCGGGTTTCGGCGCCATATTAGGGAACACTAAATCTAGTGGTTTGCTTTTGTTGTTGGCGCTAATTCTAGTGTGTTGAGATTCTGCGTCAATAGATTCGTCCGCTTTCTTTTTGTTCGATTCCGGTTTTTGTCGCCGTCGCGGAAAAAGGGCTTTGACATCAAAACGATGAGGCGGCGAGAGCGGACGGGCGTGTCTGTTTAGGCGCTCAATTTATCGGTAGGGAATGGGGCGGACGGATCTAGAAACGACAACCGGGGCACGGGGCCCCGGTGTGAGGGCCTGTCTTAAAAAACCACCGCCTTCCTGTAGCCGTTGTTCGGCCCCAGGAGGGGCCTCCTACAACACCCCTTGTGGGAGCGGCCTCCTGGCCGCGAAACACGCGGCCAGGATACCCATAGGGGGCATGAAGGCCGCTCCTGCCAGGCAGTTCCAGGCTTGGTGGATTTTTTAAGACAGCTTCTGAGACATCGTAAAGGCCGCGTCAGGGTAGGCGGAAGCGCACTACCGATTGCGCCAGGTTTTCGGCGATACGATTGAGGCTGCTCGAATCGTCTTTCACGGCATTGGCGGTTTGGCTGCTGGTCTGGGCCATGGCCGTGACATGCTCGATGTTGCGGGCGATCTCGCCGGCGGCCACGGTTTGCTCGCGCAGGGCGCTGGAAATGTCGGCGACCACGCGCTGGACGTGCTGGACATCCTGGCTGATGGTGTCGATGGAGGAGCCGGTCGTGCTGGCGAGCTCGACCCCGGCCGAGGCCTTTTTCACCGCCTCGTCGATGCTGTCCATGGCGGAAGACTTGCTGGACTGGATGTCGTCGATGGTGCGGCCGATTTCCTCGGTGGCCTGGCGGGTGCGTTCGGCCAGCTTGCGCACCTCGTCGGCCACCACGGCGAAGCCGCGGCCCTGTTCGCCGGCCCGGGCCGCCTCGATGGCGGCATTCAGGGCCAGGAGGTTGGTCTGGTCGGCGATGTCCTTGATCAGGCCGATCACGCTGGTGATGTTGTCGAACTGGCCGCCGAGCTGCTCCATATTGCCGGACAGAACCCCGATGGAGTCGGCAATGCTGCGTATCTCGTTGATGGTGGAGCGCACGACGCCCGCACCGGTGTCGGACGACCGGGCGCTTTCCTCGGCGAGGCGGGCCGCTTCCGAGGCGCTATCCGAGAGTTGATTGATCGAGGCGCTGAGTTCGTCGATGGCGGCGGCAATGGCCGTGGTGGCTTCGTTTTGCCGGCTCATGGCACTGTCGACCTGGCGCGACTCGTCCAGCATGTTCTGGGCGGTGCCGACCAGTTGCTTGGCTTGGGTCTCGACGCCCGACAGGGTGTCGACCAGATGTTTTTGCATGTCGGCGATCTGGGCCAGCAAGGGGCGGCCGGACAGGGCCTTCTTATCGAGGGCCAGGGTGAGATCGCCCTGGCCGATCCGTTCGGCCAGCGAGGCGACCTGGGCGCTTTCGAGGGCTTCGTTGCGCAGCTTCACGGCCATGTAGACCAGCATCGCCGTTTCCACCACCACATAAACGGCGTGCAAGATGATGATGGGCAGGTTGGGGCCATTGAACAGGACATAGACGCCCATGCCGGCCGCCTGCATGAAGTTGAAGGCCAGGTGATGCACGGCAATGACCGCAGCGGCGGCGATAACGGGTTTCCAGTCGCGGTAGTAGAGCAGGAAGGCCAAGAGCACGAAGATGCCGAAGTGGGCCTCGATCATGCCGCGGGTCTGCTGGATGGTGAGCGCCGAGAAGATCATGAAGGCGCAGGCAATCGCGATGCGGCTAAGGAGACTGCCCGGATTCATCTTGAACAGCGCGAAGGGCACCAGCACTGCCGGGATGCCGACGACGAGGGCGATGCCCCAGGTCGAAGTGAAACCGGCCACGGCCAAGGAGACGACCAATAGAAAGGCCAGGGTGGCGAGCATCAAGCGGTCGGCCGCGACGCGGCTGGCATGCAGCACTTGTTCTTCGTGAATGTCGGTTTTCATCTAAGGTGCTCCGCAGACATAAAGCGAAAGGAGGGGGTCATTGGCAAGAAACCAGCCCAGGGCGATGGCGCTGTATAGCAGCCAGGCGGTCAGCAAGGCGCGGCTGGCCAAGTTGTGTGCGCTTGTTTCCGGTGGGCGGTCGAGGGTGGAGGCGGGCCGATGCGGGCCGATGGCCATTTGAAATGCCTCTTGTGCGGAGATTAGAGGCTAAAGAATAGATCAAAGCCGAAAGATTGTGACGATAGGGCGGTGAGATGTTTGTCCTACCGAAATGGTTTTTGTGGGAGCGGCGTCCTCGCCGCGAACAATGGCGGCTTCTTACATGGCGTTCTTCCAGCCCATGCCGCGGCCGAGGGCGGCGATGACGCCCGGGATGTTCTTGAGCGGGATGGTTTCGCGCGCGGCACCGAGCTTGATCGCCTCTTTCGGCTGCCGAAGACCGAGCCTCAGGCTCATGTTCACCGACTCGATGGCGTTGGTGGTGTAGATCACTTTCCTGATCGCCCGCTCGGAAATCGTGGCAGCCTGGGTGGAGTCATTGCTGCTTTGCTCGACGTATCGGTTTAGTTCGGACATCTCCGAGTCGATGGCCTGCAACTGCTCGACGATGATCTAGGCAGCGGACTCAATTTCGCGCGCAAGGCATCGTGCAGAATGTAGGACAAGGCTCATGAGCCAAGGCCGAAGCCGGCTGCGGCGATGGCGAGATTGCGGGTCCGGCTGGGCGATTGCAGTGCTACTCCACAACGAGCTTTATGGTATTCAGCAACTCGTCGCCGTTGACCGGTTTGACCAGCCAGCCCGAGGCGCCGGCGGCCTTGGCCTCGGCGCGTTTCTCCTGCTGCGCCCTGGTGGTCAGAAACAGGATGGGCACGAACTTGAAGGCGGGCAGGGTGCGCAGTTGCTTGATCAATTCGATGCCATTCATGCCGGGCATGTTCAGGTCGGTGATGATCAGGTCAGGTTTGATATTGCCCTTGAGCTTGGTCAGAGCCTCTTCGCCATTGGCGGCCTTCTCCACGCCATAGCCGGCCTTGCCGAGAATGGCAGTTAGGCTCAGTAGCACGGTGCTGGAATCGTCCACGCAGAGTACGGTCTTGGCAGTCATTTCTATACCTCGCTATATTATCGATTGGTTCGCCGGAACGGCGCTCAGCGCTTGCCGGCAGTGTTCAATCACCCCGCTTTTCTTGCATGGCTGCCGCTGTTTTCGACATCTGGTTGTTTTCAATTTAGCTAAGGATATTGGCTAAGCCAACACGGTTGTTACGGATTTGTTGCTTAGGTAAATACGTAGCTACTAGTGGGGTCAGGCCGCCACGCATGCGGCGATGTCAACCGGATCGCCGAAAAAATCCGGCCATGCCGAAGCAGTCGATGGCCTCGCGTACCACGGCGCTAGGTCTTGCCAGATGCGGGTTTTTGCCTTGCCGCGCGCGCTCTGTATTGGCCAATGCCAGCAATTACAGTCCGGCGGCGTCGATTTCGGTGACTTGGCCCATATCCGATTCCTGGGCGATTTTGAGGTGGATATATTTATGCCGGTCCGGACGGTTTTCCAACGGTTGGATATCGCCGCCGACCAGGCTTTGGTCGTGGTAGCAGAAATTGCCGACGACGTGTGTCGGCAAGAAGGCCGGCGTCAGCGCCAAGACCATGCCGAGCGAATCGTCGACCTGGTTCGATAGGTCAAGCGCGGGCAGCACGCCGTCTCAAATACGTTTCGATTCGTTCGC
Source organism: Betaproteobacteria bacterium (assembly GCA_016234655.1). Taxonomy (GTDB): domain Bacteria; phylum Pseudomonadota; class Gammaproteobacteria; order Burkholderiales; family Thiobacillaceae; genus Sulfuritortus. The sequence continues at coordinate 36,519 of JACRAU010000004.1, read as the reverse complement.
TTATGTCAACGCACGGCCAGTTTGACGGTGTTCAGCAATTCATCGCTATGGACCGGTTTGACCAACCAGCCCGAGGCGCCGGCGGCCCTGGCCTCGGCACGTTTTTCCTGCCGCGATTCGGTGGTGAGGAACAGGATGGGCACGAACTTGAAGCGGGGCAGGATGCGTACCTGCTTGATGAGTTCGATACCGTTCATGCCCGACATATTGAGGTCGGTGATGATCAGATCGGGTTTGACTTTGCCTTTGAGCTTGCTCAGGGCCTCTTCGCCATTTACGGCCTTCTCGATTCCATAGCCGGCCTTGCCGAGGATGGTGCCCAGGCTGAGCAGGATGGTGCTGGAATTGTCAATGCAAAATACCGTTTTCATGGATGCCTCCCGATTGAATTTTGCCCGTCGAGCTTGGGTGAAAGTGTTGTGTGCCGCCGTTACGGTTAGGTGATGTTTTCTTGAAGTTTTTTTCAAACCCAAGGCCGGGCGTGGCATGGGCAGTGGGGGATTAGCGGGTATCATGCGGGCTGCAACGACAACTTCCGCACGAGCAAAATGCGCAACACCGCTGTTCTTCTGATCGTCTGCCCCGACCGCAAAGGCCTGGTCGCGGCCATCGCCAATTTCCTCTTCCGGCACAACGCCAACATCCTGCATGCCGACCAGCACCAGGATAAGGAGGCCGGGCTATTCCTGATGCGGGTGGAATGGGACCTGGATGGGTTCGACCTGGGTCTGCACAAATTCGACGAGGCCTTCGGCCCGATCGCCAGCGAATACCAGATGCAATGGCGTCTGGCGCTGTCCTCGGTGAAGCCGCGCATGGCGATCTTTGTGTCGAAATACGACCATTGCCTGGCCGATCTGCTCTATCGCTGGCAGGCGGGCGAGTTGTACTGCGATATTCCGCTCATCGTCAGCAACCACCCGGATACCCATTGGCTGGCCGAGGCCTACAAGGTGTCGTTCCAGCACATCGCGGTGGGCAAGGACGACAAGGCCGAGGCCGAGCGCCAGCAGCAGGCCCTGCTCGAGCACCACCGGGTCGATTTCGTCGTGCTCGCGCGTTATATGCAGGTGCTGTCGCCGGAATTCATTCGCAGCTGGCAGCACCGCATTATCAACATCCACCACTCCTTCCTGCCGGCCTTCCATGGTGCCAAGCCCTACCAACGCGCGTTCGAACGCGGCGTGAAACTGATCGGCGCGACCAGTCACTACGTGACCGAGGTGCTGGACGACGGCCCGATCATCGAGCAGGACGTAACCCGCATCTCGCACCGCGACGACCTGGAAGACCTGGTGCAGAAGGGCGCCGACCTGGAAAAGGTGGTGTTCTCGCGCGCGGTGCGCTGGCACATCGACAACCGCATCCTGGTCTACGGCAACAAGACCGTGGTGTTCGATTAGGGGCGAGCCTTTGTTCGGCCCGAGGACGGGCCTCCTACAACGCCTTTGTGGGAGCGGCCTCCCGGCCGCGAACTTGGCTGGAAGCTCGGCACCAGATGCTGTTTGCCGTTGCCGATCAGATCGGCACGGCCCATCTCCTTCAGGGCCTCGCGTAGCAGCGGCCAGTTCTCCGGGTCGTGATAGCGCAGGAAGGCCTTGTGCAGCTTGCGGGTGCGGCCCAGGCGGGTCACCGGCACCGCGCGCGCGCGGCCGCCCAGCACCTTCTTCAGCGGATTGAGTTCGGTGTGCCACATGGTGGTGGCCATGGCCATGGGCGTGGGCAGGAAGGTCTGCACCTGGTCCAGGCGGAAGCCGTTGCGCTTGAGCCAAATGGCGAGCTTGAGCATGTCCTCGTCCGTGGTGCCAGGGTGGGCGGCGATGAAGTAGGGGATGAGGTACTGCTCTTTGCCGGCCTCCTTCGAATATTTCTCGAATAGCTGCTTGAACTTTTCGTAGCTGCCTATGCCCGGTTTCATCATGTGATTGAGCGGGCCTGCCTCGGTGTGCTCGGGCGCGATCTTGAGATAGCCGCCGACGTGGTGCTGCACCAGTTCCTTCACGTATTCCGGCGACTTCACCGCCAAGTCGTAGCGCACGCCGGAGCCGATCAGCACCTTCTTGATGCCGGGCAGGGCGCGGGCCTTGCGGTAGAGCTGGATCAGCGGGCCGTGGTCGGTGCTCATGTTGTGGCAGATATCCGGGAACACGCAGGACAGGCGGCGGCAGGCCGACTCGATCGTTTCGTCCTTGCATTTCAGCCGGTACATATTGGCGGTGGGGCCGCCCAGGTCGGAGACGATGCCGGTGAAACCCGGCGTCTTGTCGCGGATGGCCTCGATCTCGGCCAGGATGGATTGCTCCGAGCGGCTCTGGATGATGCGGCCCTCGTGCTCGGTGATGGAGCAGAAGGTGCAGCCGCCGAAACAGCCGCGCATGATGTTGACCGAGAAGCGGATCATCTCCCAGGCCGGGATGCGCGCGTCTTTGTAACTGGGGTGCGGCGCGCGGGCATAGGACAGGTCGTAGACCCGGTCCATCTCCTCGGTGGAAAGAGGGATCGGCGGCGGGTTGAGCCAGACGTCGCGCTCGCCGTGGGCCTGGACCATGGCCCGGGCATTGCCGGGGTTGGATTCGAGGTGGAACACGCGCGAGGCATGGGCGTAGAGCACGTTGTTCTTTTCCACCTGTTCGTAGGCCGGCAGGCGCACGGCGGTGTGGGCACGGGCTTCGCGGCGGGCGGCGAGGCGTTGCTCGCGGGAGACGAAGCGGAGGGGGATGGAATGCTTGGCCCTCTCCCCCAGCCCCTCTGATGAGGCCCCTACCTTCCGGTATCCCGCTTGCGGGAGAGGGGTGTCCTGTGGCTCCTCTCTCCCGCAAGCGGGAGAGAGGTTGGGAGAGAGGGAAAGCTGCGGTGCAGATAAGGTAGGCGATACGCTATTTATCTCCTGATAGATCGCTTCCAGTACCGCTTCCGTTTGAGCGAGCACGTCATTGTTCGAATAGCGCAACACATGAATGCCTTGCTGTTCCAGATATCTTGTGCGTTCGGCATCGTAGGTTTGCTGCTCGGCATGTTGCCCGCCATCCAATTCGATGGCGAGTTTTAACTCGTCGCAATAGAAATCCAGGATGTAGCGGCCGATAGGATGCTGGCGCCGGAATTTCAGTCCGAGGAAACGCTTGGCTCGTAGCACCTCCCAGAGCAGGTGTTCGGCATCGGTTTGGTGGCTGCGCAGCTCGCGGGCGTGGGCGAGGATATCAGTAGGCAGCGGTTTCGCGGGAGTTGGTTGTTTTCCCTCTCCCCCAGCCCCTCTCCCGCTTGCGGGAGAGGGGGGTATGGAACCCTCTCCCGTAAGCGGGAGAGGGTGGCGCGGAGCGCCGGGAGAGGGAGATTCGGCATACGGATCGGGGTGCGAATCGACCCGCCCCGGCGTGTCGATCAAGGTCGAATCCAGTTCGATCCATTCCTCGCTCGGCAGCCAGTCGCGCGGCACCATGAAGGCGGTGCCGCGCAGGTCGCGGATGTCGGTAATCTTTTCGCCACTGGCGAGGCGATGGGTCAGCGCGACCAGGGCGCGTTCGGCGTTGCCGTAGAGCAGCATGTCGGCCTTGGAGTCGGCCAGCACCGAGCGGCGCACCTTGTCCGACCAGTAGTCGTAGTGGGCGATGCGGCGCAGGCTGGCCTCGATGCCGCCGACGATCACCGGCACCTCCTTGAACGCCTCGCGGCAGCGCTGGGCATAGGCGGTCACCGCGCGATCCGGTCGTTTGTGGGCTTCGGCGCCGGCGGTGTAGGCGTCGTCGGAGCGGATTTTTCTATCCGATGTATAGCGGTTGACCATGGAATCCATATTGCCCGCGGTGACGCCGAAGTAGAGATTGGGCCGGCCCAGCGCGCGGAAGGCCTCGGCCGAGCGCCAGTCGGGCTGGCTGATGATGCCGACCCGGAAGCCCTGCGCTTCGAGCAGGCGGCCGACCAGGGCCATGCCGAAGCTGGGGTGGTCGATGTAGGCATCGCCGGTGACTAGGATGACATCGCAGGAATCCCAGCCGAGCGCATCCATCTCGGCGCGCGACATCGGCAGGAACGGCGCGACGCCGAAGCGCTTGGCCCAGTAGGGGCGGTAGGAGAACAGGGGCTTGGCGGATTCCATGGATTTCAAAAGGTCACTGCAATGAAAAAGGCCCGCAACGCGGGCCTTTTGCGTAGTGCATGGGACGTATTTTAGCCGGCGAAGTTCGCGGCGGCGAAGTCCCAATTGACCAGGTGGTTGAGGAAGGTCTCGACGAACTTGGGCCGCAGGTTGCGGTAGTCGATGTAGTAGGCGTGCTCCCACACGTCGGCGCAGAGCAGGGCGCGGTCGCCCGTGGTCAGCGGGGTGCCGGCGGCGCCCATGTTAACGATGTCGACCGAGCCGTCGGCCTTCTTCACTAGCCAAGTCCAGCCCGAGCCGAAGTTGCCCACGGCGCTGGCCTGGAAGGCCTTTTTGAACTCGTCGACCGAGCCCCACTTGGCCTTGATCGCGTCGGCCAAAGCGCCGGTCGGCTCGCCGCCGCCGTTCGGCTTCATGCAGTTCCAGAAGAAGCTGTGGTTCCAGACCTGGGCGGCGTTGTTGTAGATACCGCCGGCCGGGGCGGTCTTGACGATGGCTTCCAGGTCCAGATTCTCGAACTCGGTGCCCTTGATCAGGTTGTTCAGGTTGGTCACGTAGGCCTGGTGGTGCTTGGCGTAGTGGTACTCGAAGGTCTCCTTGGACATGTGCGGCTGAAGGGCGTCCATGGCATAGGGCAGGGCGGGCAGTGGGTGTTCCATCGGTCTTCTCCTGAATTGGCGGCTACAAAATGGGACCAATTCTAGGGATGGATCGAGTCTAAAACAATAGCCGACTAATATTCTTATGTACTAAATAAGCCCGCCTGATCTGGCTTGCGGCCACGCCTCAAATAGTTGACAAAGTAAGTCGGGTTTTATACGATGTCGCCAACTACAGCCCAAGCGGCTGGGTGAATTTCATAAAAGTGGTGAAGAGAGGAAGTAAGAAATGGAAATCGAAATCAACGGCAAAGTGGTCGAAACCGATCCAGAAGGTTATCTGGTCAACCTGGCCGACTGGTCCGAGGACGTGGCGAGCTTTCTCGCTTCGCAGGACAAGCTGGATCTAGAGGAAAACCACTGGAAGATCATTCACTACATGCGCGACTACTTCAACGAATACGGCACCGCGCCGAACCTGCGCATGTTGCAGAAGGCGTTGAAGGAGGAATTCGGTCCGGAGTGGGGCGAGAAGAAGTTTCTGTTCGACCTGTTCCCGTTCGGCCCGGCCAAGCAGGCCGGCCGCTATGCCGGCACGCCGAAGCCGACCGGTTGCGTTTGAGCGAAATCACGCCACCGATGCAAACCCGATAGAATCATGCCCGCCTCCCGCGGGCATGATTTTTTGTAGCACCAGCAACATCAAAACAACCTAACCATGAGGAGATTTACCCGATGAATCCGTTGCAAACCCGAGGTGGTACCGTCATCGCCGGCATCGTGCTGGCTATCATCCTGACCCTACTCGCGCCGCTGCCCGAGGGCATGGCCCGCGCGATCAACCCGTTGGAGATATCCGTCTGGTTCCATGCCGTGGTCGGCGTGGCCTGGATCGGCCTGCTCTATTACTTCAACGCCGTGCAGGTGCCGGCCGTGGCCGCCGCCACCGCCGACGGCAATCCCGGCCCGGCCGCGATCAACAAGTATGTCGCGCCGCGCGCGCTGTTCTGGTTCCGCTGGGCGGCCGTGTTGACCTGGCTGTCCGGCGCCGGCGCCCTGGGCCACATGGGCATCCTCAAGGATGCCTTCCTGCTGGCCAACCCGTCCGTCTTCGCCATCGGCATGGGCGCTTGGCTCGGCACCGTCATGTTGTTCAACGTCTGGGTCCTGATCTGGCCGAACCAGAAGAAGCTGCTGGGCATCGTCCAGGCCAGCGACGAGGAGAAGGCCAAGGCGCGCAAGATCGCCTTCCTGGCCTCGCGCACCAACACGATGTTGTCTATCCCCATGCTGCTGGGCATGACCGCGCACGGGCACGGCCTGCCGTTCTAAACGGAGCGCACGCCGAAACGAAAACGGGGGCTGCGGCCCCCGTTTGTCATTGGGCGGCCCGCCAGTGGCCGGACTTGCCGCCGACCTTTTCCAGCAGGCGCACCTGCTCGATGGCCATGCCGCGGTCGACTGCCTTGCACATGTCGTAGATGGTGAGCAGGGCCACGCTGGCGGCGGTCAGTGCCTCCATTTCGACGCCGGTGCGGCCGACCGTCTCGGCCGTGGCCCGGCAGACGATGGCGTTGCCGGCCTCGTCGAACTCGAAATCGACCGTGACCCGGGTCAACGCGATCGGGTGGCAGAGCGGGATCAGCTCGCCCGTGCGCTTGGCGGCCATGATGCCGGCCAGCCGGGCCACGCCGAGTACGTCGCCCTTCTTGGCGTCGCCGCCGCGGATGAGTTTCAATGTTTCGGCTTGCATGACGATGCGGCCGCCGGCCGTGGCCGAGCGGTGGGTCTCGGCCTTCTCGCCGACATCGACCATGTGGGCGCGGCCTTGGCCGTCGAAGTGGGTGAAATCTTTCATGGGCTTTGGGAACTCCGGTATGAGGCCGTTATCATAGGCCCATGCGATCTCTCCGTGCCATTGCCGTAGCGCTGTTGTTGGTCTATCCCGTCCAAGCGGCCGAACTGCCCGATCTGGGCGAGGCCGCGCGCGTGAGTTTTTCCAGCGCGCAGGAAACCAAGCTGGGGCGCGAGATCATGCGCCAGATTCGGGCCGACAAGGACTACCTCGACGACGCCGAGTTGGCCGATTATCTCAATGCCTTGGGCGAGCGCTTGGTGGCGGCCGGCGATGAGCCAGGCCGGCATTTCGAATTCTTCGCGGTGCGCGACGCCACGTTCAACGCCTTTGCCCTGCCGGGCGGCTATATCGGCGTGCATACCGGCCTGATTTCGGCGACTCGCAACGAATCGGAGCTGGCCGGGGTGTTGGCGCACGAGATCGCCCATGTCACGCAAAATCACTTGGCGCGCATGGTCAAGGCGCAAGAAGGCTCGGCCTTGGTTACCTTGGCGGCCTTGGCGGTGGCCATCCTGGCGGCGCGTTCGAACAGCCAAGCCGGCCAGGGAGCGATCGTCGCGGCCCAGGCCTTCAGCGTGCAGAATCAGCTCGACTTCACGCGCGATCATGAGCGCGAGGCGGATCGGGTCGGTTTCCAGTCGCTCGACCGGGCGGGGTTCGATGCCGTCGGCATGGCGAGCTTTTTCGAGCGTTTGCAGGCCCAGGGCCGGCTTTACGAGGTCAATGCCCCGTCCTATCTGCGCACCCATCCGTTGACCCACGAGCGCATCGCGGACATGCAGAACCGCATCCAGGACCTGCCCTACCGCCAAGTGGCGGATTCCTTGGAATACCGTTTGCTACGGGCCAAGGTGCGGGCCGGAGAAGGCGACGCGGCCGATGCCGTGAAGCGGTTCTCCGGCCGAGTCGATCAGGACGAGTCGGACGAAGCGGTTCGGCGCTACGGGCTGGCCGTGGCCTTGTTGCGCGCCAACCAGGCGGAGCGCGCGGCGGCCGAGTTGCAGGCGATCCCGCGCAAATACGGGCAGGTGCCGGTGATCGGCGGCCTGATGGCCGAGGCGGCCTTCGCCCGGGGGCGCGGCGGCGAAGCCTTGGCCATCTTGCGCGCGGCGCTGGCGGCCCACCCCGATGCCCGGCCCCTGACCTATGCCTATGCCAAGGCCCTGTTGCGCCAGGGGCAGGCGAGCGCGGCCTTGGACTATCTGCGCAAGCGCTTGGCGCTATATCCCGACGATGCGCGCCTGTTCGAATTCCAGGCCCAGGCCTACCGGATGCTGAAGCGGGAGATGGAATCGCATATGGCCCAGGCCGAGGCCCATGCCCGTCTGCACCAGTACCGTGCCGCGATCGAACAGCTGCAATTGGCGCTGAGAAGCGGCGAGAAGGACTTCTACAAGCTTTCCATCGCCGAGGCGCGGCTGCGGCAGATGCTGGAACTGGACGACAAGGAGGGCAAGGGCAGGCCGGCCAGATAAATTCGTACTAATTGCGTTGACAAGTATTGGCCTGCTGTCTGAACTCGTCTATTCTCGCCTCGTCGTGGGATTCGCGTGTAACGCAATACACGTCGGAAATGGCCGTCAATAATGAAGGAGACATCGATATGAAGCGCACTCCGATCACCCTAGGGGCAACATTGCTGGGTGCCTTGTTCCTGTGTGCCACGCCGGCACTGGCGAACGAGGTCAAGAAGGAAGAGACTGGCAAGGACATCTCGTTCAACCGGGGCAAGGGCAACTGCCTGGCCTGCCATGCCATGCCTGGCCTGCCCGATGCCGAGCAGCCCGGCGACAGCGGTCCGCCCCTGATCGCCATGAAGGACCGCTTTCCCGACAAGAAGGTGCTGCGCGCCAAGATTTGGGACGCCACCGCGACCAACGCCAATTCCTATATGCCGCCCATGGGCAAGCATAAAGTCATGACCGAGCAAGAGATCGACAAGGTCGTCGACTTCGTTTACGGCCTGTAATTTTCACTAAGGAGTAGATAGATGAATCATCAGCGTAGAACTGTTCTCAAGGGTGTGGGCTCCGCTGCCGCCGTGGGCGTTGCCGTCGCCGCCGGCCTGCTGAAGCCGACCGTTGCCTTCGCCGGCGACCGTACCGCCTTCGAGGCCAAGGGCAAGGATGCCGTGATGAATGCACTCAAGGCCGGCGGTGCCGCCGAGAGCAAGGACATCACCGTCAAGGCCCCCGACATCGCCGAAAACGGCGCCGTGGTGCCGGTCGAAGTGACCAGCAACGTCGCCGGTACCGACAGCATCGCCATCATCGCCGAGAAGAACGCCTTCCCGATGGTCGGCGAGTTTCACCTGTCCAACGGCGCCCAGGGCTTCATCGCCACCCGCATCAAGCTGGCCAATACCTCCCAGGTTCGCGCCGTGGTCAAGGCCGGCGGCAAGGTGTACACCGCCGCCAAGGAAGTGAAGGTCACCATCGGCGGCTGCGGCGGCTAATCGCCCCCGTCTGGCTTTCACACGAAACTGATATTTGGATAAGGAAGGATATAAACATGGCTGAGCCGATGAAGATTCGCGCCACCCTGGCCGGCGACGTTGCCGACATCAAAGTGCTGATGAACCACATCATGGAAACCGGTACCCGCAAAGACGCCAAGACCGGCCAACTGGTGCCCGCCCACCACATCAACAGCATCACCGCCACTCTCGGCGGCAAGACCGTGCTCGACGCCGAGATCGGCGGCGCCGTGTCCAAGAACCCCTACCTGGGCTTCAAGGTCAAGGGCGCCAAGGCCGGTGACAAGGTCACCGTCAACTGGGTGGACAACAAGGGCGACAAGAACTCCGCCGACGCCACGGTTGCTTAATACGGCCTGGGCCGAAGGGCCGGCATATCCGCCGGCTTATGTTGAACATAGTCAATGGAGGACGACGGCATGAAGAAATTGCTATTGACGCTGGTGGGGGCCGGCGCTTTGCTGGGCGCGATGACCGCGACCGCAGGGCCGGAAGAAGACCGCAAGGCCATGATCCAGTACTTCAAGGGCAAGTTCCCGAACGTGAAGTTCGAGGACTATGTCCATGGCGCCTTGGCGCTGGATGCCGATGCCAAGGCCCAGTACGACAGCATCATGGAGTTCCCGCCCTACGTCGAGGTGATCGACAAGGGCAAGAAGATGTGGGAAACCCCGTTCAAGAACGGCAAGAAGTACGCCGATTGCTTCCCGAACGGCGGCAAGAACGTCGCAGCGATGTACCCGATGTTCGACGACAAGAAGGGCCAGGTCGTGATCTTCGAAGACGCGCTCAACGATTGCCGTGTGGCCAATGGCGAAGAGGCATACAAGATCGATGACGCCAAGACCATGGGTATCCTGTTGTCCTATGCCCGCGGCCTGTCGGACGGCGCCAAGGCCAACGTCAAGGTCAACGGCCCGGCTGCCTTGGCGGCCTATGAGGACGGCAAGAAGACCTTCTACGCCCGCGCCGGCCAGTTGAACTTCTCTTGCGCCAATTGCCATCAATTGAGCGCCGGCGTGCGCCTGCGTTCGGAGCTGCTGTCGCCCGCCTTGGGCCACACCACCCACTGGCCGGTGTTCCGTGGCGGCGACAACCTGGTCACCCTGCAGGTGCGCTACAAGGGCTGCCACAACTCGGTGCGCCACGTGCCGGACGCGCCGGGCAGCACCCGCTACAAGAACCTGGAGTATTTCGAGTCCTACATGAGCAACGGTTTGCCCATGCAGGCCTCGGTGTTCCGCAAGTAAGCCGTTGCAGCCCTGGGGCTGATAAAATCCGGGCCGTGTGCCCGGATTTTTTTTGCCGAAAATCTCATGCGTTTTGGGCCATAGTTACCATTTACGCGGGTGTGTCGCCTGCCGAGAATTCAAACAACAGATTCGTCTTCTGCTTTTAACCCTAAGGAGAGATCCCAATGTCGATGTCGCGTCGGGAATTTTTGCAAGTACTGGCCGCAGCCTCTGCCGCCGGCATGATGCTGGACAGCAAACAGGTCTTGGCCGGCAATGCGCCGAGCAATTTCTATGACATTCCGGCTTACGGCAACGTGTCGCTGATGCACATCACCGACACCCATGCCCAGTTGAAGCCGATCTACTTCCGCGAGCCCAACGTGAACGTCGGCGTCGGCGGCGCGGTCGGCAAGGTGCCGCACATCGTCGGCGACAAGTTCCTCAAGCATTTCAACATCTCTCCCAACAGCATCGACGCCCATGCCTTCACCTACCTCAATTTCAACGAGGCGTCCAAGCTCTACGGCAAGGTCGGCGGCTTCGCCCACCTGAAGACCCTAGTCGACAAGGTGCGCGCCGCCCGGCCCGGTTCCTTGCTGATGGACTCCGGCGACACTTGGCAGGGCTCCGGCACCGCCTTGTGGACCAAGGGCCAGGACATGGTCGACGCCTGCATCGAGCTGGGCGTCAACGTCATGGCCCCGCACTGGGAATTCACCCAGGGCGCCGAGCGCGTGATGGAGATCGTCAACGGCGACTTCAAGAAGCACGGCATCGACTTCATCGCCCAGAACGTCATCACCAACGACTTCGGCGACCAGGTGTTCAAGCCTTACGTGATGAAGAGCATCAACGGCGTGCAGGTCGCCATCATCGGCCAGGCCTTCCCCTATACCCCCATTGCTAACCCGCGCCATTTCGTGCCCGATTGGAGTTTCGGCATCCGCGACGACGGCATGCAGAAGTGGGTGGACGAGGCCCGCGCCAAGGGCGCCCGGATCGTCGTCGTGCTGTCGCACAACGGCATGGACGTGGATATCAAGATGGCCAGCCGCGTGACCGGCGTCGATGTGATCTTCGGCGGCCACACCCACGACGGCGTGCCGCAGCCGGTGCCGGTGAAGAACGCCAAGGGCGTCACCCTGGTCACCAACGCCGGTTCCAACGGCAAGTTCCTCGGCGTCATGGACTTCGACGTCAAGGGCGGCAAGATCAAGGGCTGGAAGTACCGCCTGGTGCCGGTGTTCTCCAACCTGCTGGCGGCCGACAAGAAAATGGAAGCGCTGATCAGCCGCGTGCGCAAGCCCTACGAGGCCAAGCTGAACGAGAAACTGGCCATCACCGAGGGCATGCTCTACCGCCGCGGCAACTTCAACGGTTCCTGGGACCAGTTGATCATGGACGCGATGATGAAGGTGAAGGGCGCCGATGCCGCCTTCTCGCCGGGCTTCCGCTGGGGCACCTCGCTGCTGTCGGGCGACACCATCACCATGGAACACCTGCTCGACCAGACCGCGACCACCTACTCGTTCAGCACCCTGACCGAGATGGACGGCGAGACCATCAAGGTCATCATGGAAGATGTCTGCGACAACCTGTTCAACGCCGACCCCTACTACCAGCAGGGCGGCGACATGGTGCGCGTGGGTGGCATCACCTATGCCCTGAACCCCTACGAGAAGATGGGCAAGCGCATCAGCGACCTGCGCCTGCACGGCAAGCCGCTGGCCGCCGGCAAGAAGTACAAGGTGGCCGGTTGGGCGCCGGTGGCCGAGGGCGCGACCGGCACCCCGATCTGGGACGTGGTGGCCGAATACCTGCGCGCGGTCAAGACCGTCGCCCCGCCCAAGCTCAACAATCCCCGTCTCATCGGCGTCAAGCAGAACGACCCTGGCATCGCCGACTATATCGCCAGCGTCTAAAAGACCTTGGTTAAACGGAAAAGGGGGCCACAAGCCCCCTTTTTTATTGCCTATGCCATGAATAGCGCGGGCGGAGGCCGGCAATCGTCGCCAGTGCTTGTCGCTTCAGTTCTTCCAGATCGGTTTGCCCTTGGCCGTAGTGGCAGGCTTCGATGTCGGCGACCAACACGTCCAGCGCCGCGTCGTCTCGCGCCTGCTGGCGCAGCGCGCCCAGCCAGCGGCGCAAGGTCGTCGCCGTGGGCGTGTCGGGCCGTAGGTGGAACGTCTTCAGGCATTGGGCGAGTCCGGCGTAACTCGTGGCTTGCGGAATGGCTTTCAGCGCGGCGCGACGCGTCTGCCGCCACTGGACTTCGCGTCCGATCAGATGGGTCGCGGCTTGAAGCAGGACATAGCCGAACAGGACCAGTGCGACCTGGCCCAGCTTGCGCCAGAGCGGGTCGTAGATTCGCACCTGCGTCGTCGGCAGGGCGGTCTGCTCCAGCCGCGCCGTGGCCGGGTCGAAGTAGGGCAAGGCCAGGGCCGGCGTGCTCAGCGGGCCGCTCGCGGCGGGCGAGGCATACAAGGTGACGGCCAGGCGATTGAGCGGCGAGTTGCGGTCTTCCGGCGCGAGCGCCTCCACCGTCGGCGGATAGCCGCGCCACGCCGCATGCGATTGCAAGTGCAGCGCGAGCAGGGCCTTCATGCCGTCGATGCTATAGCCGCCCTCGACGCTGAAGCGCCAGGCCAGGGGCCGCTCGATCGGCCATTCCTCGGGCAAGGCTTCCGTGCTGACGGTCGGTTTGCCCACCGGCACGTTGAGCGGCAGCCAGCCCGGCACGGCTTGCGCATCGAAGGCCGCGCCGGGCGGCGGCAGGCGCAGGCGCTGGCCGAACTTGCCCGCGTCCAGCATCGGCAGCGGCAAGGCGATCTCGCCGGCCTGGGTGGGCAGCACGGCCCAGTGATAGCGATGCGCGGTGCAGCGCCGGCCATCGTATTCGACCTCGACTTGTTCCTCGCCCAGGGCGCGATGCTGGGCCAGGCTGGTGAGCGGCAGCGCCGGGCGCTTCCATTCCAGGCTGCCGTCGTCGCAAATTTCCAAGGTCAGCCGAGTGGGCTGGCGCACGAATGGCCGGGCGGGCTCGGTGTGGAGCTTGAAGCGGGCCTCCGGCATCGATTCGGAGCCCGCCGTCACGGTTACCGGCAGGCCGCGGCTGCGCTCGCCGCCGCCACCTAGCGCGGGGATGGCCAGCTTGCCGGTGCGTAGCGGATAGAGCGTGAGTTGCAAGGTGCCTTGCGCATCGCTGCGGCTCAAGGTGCGGCCGAACAGCTCGAAGTCGGCCTTGAGCGGCGTCAGGTCGAGTTGCTCCAACACCGCCGCCTTGCCGCTCAGGCTCAGCGTCAGCGGCTCGCCCAGGGCCAGGTTCTTGCGGTCGAGTTGGGCGGTCACTGCCCAGGCATTGGCGGTGCCGGCCACGGCCAGACAGAAAATGAGGCGCCTCACCATGGCAGCAACTCCAGCGTGGTGCCAGAGGCGTCCTGCTTCAACATGCCTCGATACATCGCCGTCGGCTTGTCGTTCAGTAGCTCCAGTTTCTTCAAGCCGGATTGCAGGCGGCGGCTGTCGGCATCGACGCCGCCACCGTCGCCGGCCGTGCCTTCGAGCCGCGCACCGCGCACCGCTGGGCCATTCTTGTCGACCAGGGTGCCGGCCTCCTTGCGCTCGAACTCCTTTACCGCGACCTCGCGGTCCCAGTCGATATTGATCTCGCCTTCGCTGAAGAAGCCCATGCGCCCGCGCAGATCGGTCTTGCCGGACGGGTCGCGCCGCTGCTTTAAGCGATAGTTCGCGCGCTCCAGATTGGCCAGGGCCTTCGCGTCCTTGGGCCGCTCGCGCAGCACCGTCCGGTAGGCCTCGGCCGCCGTGCGCCAGTTGCCCAGGCCATAGTGGGCATTGCCCAGGTTGTATAGGGCGTCGCTACGTTCTTGCGGCGTGCGCGCGAGCAGGACGGCGGCGCCGAAGTGGCGCTGGGCCGCGCTGTAATCGCGCAGGCGCCAGGCCGATGCGCCGGCGCCCATCTGGCCGAGGTGGCCGCCGGCGCGCTCGAACCGGGTCTGCGCCTCGGCATGGCGCTTGGCCTGGTAGTCGCGCCAAGCCGTTTGCAAGGCGTCATCGGCCTGGGCCTCGCCCTGCGGCCAGGCGACGAGGCCGGCCAACAGCAGCACGGCCACCCGAGGCATGGCGCGGGGCAGGTGCAGCCAAAGCAGAAGCAGCAGGGCGGGGGCCAGGCACCAGGCATACAGCTCGTGCCAGGCGCGGACTTGATCGGCCGGCGGCGCATCGGCCGGCAAGCCGGCGAGGTGACGGTCGTAGAGGCTGGCCCAATCGCCGTCGCCATCCGCCGCCGCGACGAACACGCCGCCGGTCTGTTGCGCCAGATCGGCGTAGCTGGCGGCGGCCATGCGGCTGACGACCTGGACGCCATCCTGTTCGGCATAGCCGCCCTCAAGCAATGGAATGGGCGCGCCCGTGCCGCTGCCGACGCCGAGGATAAACAGCGGGATACCCGCTTGCTTCAGCGCCTGCACGGCATGGCGCACCGCCTCGCCGGCGCCGCCGGCCAGGCTGTCGGCCTCGGCATCGGTCACCAGCAGGATGGCCTTGGATTTGCTATTCCCGCTTTGCAGATCGCGCTGGGCCAGTTGCAAGGCGGCGGCGAGCTGGCTGCCCGGCGCGGCGATCAGGCCGGAATCGGCATGGTCGAGCATGCGCCTGAGCACATTGGCGTCATCGGTGGCCGGGCTCAACAGGCCGGGCTCGCCGGCATAGACGATCAGGCCGACGCGCTCGCCTTGCAGGCGCTCGATCAGGTCGCGCAATTCGAGCTTGGCGCGGGCGAGCCGGCTTGGGCTGACATCGGTCGCGTTCATCGAGGCCGAGAGGTCGAGTACGACATCGAAGCGAATCGGGTGGCGTTTGGCGAGCGGGCCGTCGCCGGCCGCAGCCTCGGCCAAGGGCAGGCGCGGGCCGGCGGCGGCGGCGGCCAGCAACAGCCAAGCCAGGGCGTTGAGCGCCAGTCGGCCACGGTCGGCCGGCCGCGTGCCGGCGGCCAGCACCGCCCACGACAACAGGGCCGGGTCGGCATAGGTGGCGAGTTTGTGTCTGCGCCAGCGGCTGAGGCCCCAGAGCAAGAGCGGCTGCAAGGCCAGCAGGCCCCACCAGGGTTGGCGCCAGTCTAGGGCGAGCAATACGTCCATCATGGCGATTCCCGGCGCATGGCGAGCAGGCGGCCCAGGGTGATGCAGACCACGGCCAGCGCCAGGGCCAGCCAGTACCACTCGCGCACCTCGCGCTGCTTGGCCGGACGGGCCAGGGTCTTTTCCAGCGCGCCGATATCGCGGATGACCTGTTCGGCATCCTCGGTGCCGCGCACGAAGTAATGATGGCCGTCGGTCAGTCGGGCGAGGTCGGCCATGTTCGGTTGCGGGTCGGCCTCTTCTATCTTGATGCGGCCTTCGGCGAACAGATCGCTGCCGATCTGCACGGCGTGGATGGCCACGCCCAGTTGCCGCGCCACGGCCAGGGCCTCGGCCGGCGTCATGTCGCCGCTGTTGCTCGGCGCATCGTCGCTGACCAGGATCAGCGCGGGGCGCAGCTTTTGCGGTTGCAATTGCTTGAGCGCCAGGCCCAGGGCATCGCCCAGCGCGGTGTTGTCGCCGGCCATGCCCACTTGCAGGCGTTGCAGTTGGGCCAGGGTATAACTTCTGTCGAAAGTGGGCGGCGTCAGCGTCGCCGCCTGCGAGCCGAAGGCGATGATGCCGAAACGATCGGATGGGCGTTTCTCGATAAAGCGTCCGATCACCTCTTTCAGCACGGCCAGACGCTCGACCTTTTTGCCGTCGCGTTCGAAGTCGTCGATGCTCATGGTCTGCGAGGTGTCGATCACCAGCACGATGTCGCGGCCTTCCGGCGGCGGCGTCAGCCACTGGCCGACCTCGCGCGGCTGGCTCAGCGCCAAGGCGAGCAGGGCGAAGCCGAGGGCGGTGAGCCACACCGGCAGGCGACCGCCGGGCAGCCTGGGCTCGGCCGCTGCCGCCGGCAACAGATGCGGGTGCTTGAGCCGCCAAGCCTGTTGCAGGCCTTCGCTGCTGCGGCGCAGGGCGAAGAGCAGCCAGGCCGCGACGGGCAGCGCGGCCAGCAACCAGAAGGGTTGCGCCAGTTCCAGCATTTAACCTTTTCCTTGCAGCAAGGTTTCTGCCTGCTGGCACAAGCGCTCGAGCACGGTCGGCGCATCTTCTTGCGGCGGACCGAAACGCAGACGCGCCAAATCGTCGAGCCAGGCCGGCTCGGGCTGTATCTTGAAGTGCGGCAGCAATGCAGCCAAGGCATCGGCCGCGCCTTGCGGGTCGGGCAGCCGGCGTACCCGGCGCAAGGCGCGCATCGGCGCATTTCGCCGCCAATACCAGAAAGCGGCAGCAACCAGCACGGCGCCGAAGACGACCGCGCCGCCGATCAGCGCCCAGCCGTCGCCCGTTGCGGCAATGCTGGCGATCCGAGGTTCGACGATGTCGGCCAGGTCCTTGTGCGGATCAGGCATGCGGCACCATGAGCACGGACAGCAGGTCGTCTACTTCGCTGCCAAGGTTGAGATGGCGCACGCCGGCGCGGGCGAACTGGCCGGCGATGTCGGCTTGGCGCTTGCGGAAGGCGGCGGCGTAGGCGGTGCGCTCGGCCTCGTGGCCGGTGTCGATCCAGATGTCGTCGCCACGGGTCATGTCATGAAAACGGGCCAGGCCGACATTGGGCAGGCTGCGCTCGGCCGGGTCGCTGATCTGGATGGCGAAGAGGTCCATGCGTTCGGCCAGGCGGGCGAGCAGGGGTTCGTGTTGTTCGCGCAACCAGGCGAAGTCGCTGAGCAGCACGAGCTCGGTGCCGCGCGGCAGCGTGGCATCCAGCGCGAGCAGGCGATCGAGATAACTGACGGGTTCGGTGGCGGCGGCATCCGGCAGCGGCGGGCAGGGCCGGGCCGCCGCCTCGATCAGGGCCAGCGCGCCGTTGCGGCCGTGCAGGGCCGGCAAGCTCAGGTCGCCGCTGTCCCACAGCGTGCCGCCGATGGCGGCGTTGTGATCGGCCGCCGCAAAAGCGAATAGCGTGGCGGCGCGCACGGCCTGGGTGACCTTGAGCCGGCGTCGGGTGCCGAAGCGCATGCTGGCCTCGCGGTCGATCACCAGATGCAGCGTGGGCTGGCGTTCCTCGCGATAGCTCTTGAGATAGGCGCGGCCGGTGCGGGCGGTGGTGCGCCAGTCCATGTCGCGGATGTCGTCGCCGGCGACATAGGGCCGCGACTCCTCGAAGTCGAGGCCGTGACCCAGCCAGGGCGAGGACCAGTCGCCGGCGTGGTGGTCGTATACCTCGCGCGCCGGTTGCATCTCGGCCAAGAGTTCGGCCTGTAGGGCCAGGCCGGCGATCTCCTCGGCGGCGAGCAAGGGCATTTGCGCGGCGGCCGGCAGGTTGCCGGCCGGACGCACACGCCAGCGCTTCAAGCCATCAAGGCGCGGGAACGGCATCCAACAGGCCGGCGATCAGGTCGTCACGCGACAGCTTTTGCAGCCGGGCGTTGAGGCTGAGGATGATGCGGTGGCGCAGGCAGTCGGCGGCGATCTCGCGCACATCGTCCGGGGTGACGAAGTCGCGGCCGCGCAGGTAGGCCAGCGCCGCCGAGGCATGCGACAAGGCCAGGGCCGCGCGCGGGCTGGCGCCGACCTCCACCGCCTCGGCCCATTCCTTGCGCCAGGCGCCCGGGTCGCGGGTGGCGCGGGCGAGCTCGACCATGTAGTGCTCGACCATGGGCGCGATGTGAACTTGGCGCACCTCTTCGCGCGCGGCCAAGGCGGTCTCCACATCCAGCACCGGGGCGATGGGTTCCTGGCTTGCGCTACGGCTGCGGTCGCGGCGCAGGATTTCCAGTTCCTCTTCGGCGCTCGGGTAATCGAGCAGCACGTGCAAGAGGAAGCGGTCGAGCTGGGCCTCGGGCAGCGGGTAGGTGCCGGCCTGTTCGAGCGGGTTTTGCGTGGCCATCACCATGAACAAGGGCGGCAGCTTGCGGGTTTGGCCGCCGGCGGTGATCTGGTGCTCCTGCATGGCTTCGAGCAGGGCCGACTGCACCTTGGCCGGCGCGCGGTTGATCTCGTCGGCCAGGATGATCTCGTTGAACAGCGGACCCTCGGCGAAATGGAAGCTGCCCTCCTGCGGCCGGTAGATGTCGGTGCCGGTGAGGTCGCCGGGCAAGAGATCGGGCGTGAACTGGATGCGTTGGAAGCGGGCGTGGACGCCGGCCGCCAGGGTCTTCACCGCCGTGGTCTTGGCCAGGCCGGGCAGGCCCTCGACCAGGATGTGGCCGCCGGCGAGCAGGCCGACCACCAGGCGGTCGAGCAGGGCCGCCTGGCCGACGATGACGGCCTCCAGCGCATGGCGCAGTTCGAGGATTTTGGCTTGCTGCTGCATGGGACACCCGATGACGGCTTAATTCAAAGAATCATTTTAATGGCTATCGCGGCCAAACATATAGTGCAATCTACCCAAGGCGGATGAGCGGAACCATTTCGGTCGCCGACCGCTCACCACAACAGCGGTCACGCTTCGTTTATAGTGCCGCCTGTTTGCCTAATCCCTCGATACCATGCCGCGCAAGCCGATCCTCATCGTCCTCATTCTCGTCGTCGCCATCGGCGGCGGCTATGTCTGGCGCCAGATGAACAGTGCCGGCCAGCAGAGCAGCTACAAGACGCAGGCCGTCGACCGGGGCGACATCGCCGAGACCATCTCGGCTAACGGCACGCTCAATCCGGTGGTGTTGGTCAATGTCGGCACCCAGGTCTCGGGCAGCATCAAACGCCTGCACGCCGACTTCAACAGCGCGGTGAAAAAGGGCCAGGTGCTGGCCGAGCTCGACCCGGCCCTGATCGAGGCCCAACTGCGCCAGGACCAGGCCAACCTGGCCAATGCCGAGGCCAACCTGAATCTGGCGCGGGCCAAGGACAAACGCGCGAAGGAGCTGTTCCAACAGAAGTTCGTCTCCCAGGATGCGCTCGACCAGGCCCGGCAGGCGCTCGATTCCGCCCTGGCCCAGGCCGATCTGGCCCGTGCCCAGATCGCGCGCAGCCGCACCAACCTGGCCTATACCGTGATCCGCTCGCCGGTCGACGGCGTGGTGGTCGCGCGCAATATCGATGTCGGCCAGACCGTGGCCGCCAGCTTCCAAACCCCGACCTTGTTCCAGATCGCCGGCGACCTCAAGGCCATGCAGATCGACACCAGCGTGGCCGAGGCCGATATCGGCAAGGTGCAGATCGGCCAGACCGCCAAGTTCGGCGTCGACACCTTCGCCGAGCGCGAGTTCGCGGCGCGCATCAAGCAGATACGGTTGAACCCGACGGTGCAGCAGAATGTGGTGACCTACAACGTGGTGCTTGAGGTCGATAACCCCGAGGGCAAGCTGCTGCCGGGCATGACCGCGCATGTCTCGATCAACGTCGGCCGCCACGCCGATGTGCTGCGCGTGCCCAATGCCGCCTTGCGCTTCAAGCCCAAGGCGGAAGAGAAGGAGGGCGGCAAGAACGGCGGCCGGAAGAAGCTCGGCGCCCAGGTCTATCGCGTGGTCGACGGCCAGCCGGTGCCGGTCAAGGTGAAGGTCGGCGCCACCGACGGCAGCTTCACCGAGCTGAAGGGCGACGAGTTGAAGGCCGGCGACGCGGTCATCGTGCGCGAGATCGGCGCCGGCAAGGGCGACCCGAACAAGAAATTCCAGCTGCGCATGTTCTGATGGCGGCGCTGATCCGGGTCGAGCAACTGAGCAAAGCCTACCAGACCGGCGGCACCGCCGTGCCGGTGCTGCACGGCATCGACTTAAGCATCGAACCGGGCGAGTTCGTCGCGGTCATGGGTCCGTCCGGCTCGGGCAAGTCCACCTTCATGAACATCCTGGGCTGCCTCGACGTGCCGAGCTCGGGCCGCTATTTCCTCGACGGCAAGGATGTCTCGGCCATGGCGCCCGACGCCCTGGCCGCCATGCGCAACCGCACCATCGGCTTCGTGTTCCAGGGCTTCAACCTGCTCAAGCGCGCCAGCGCCGTCGACAACGTGGCCTTGCCGCTGCTTTATGCCGGCGTCGGCAAGCCGGAGCGCGAGCGCCGCGCGCTGGAACTGCTGCGCGCCACCGGCCTGGAGCGGCAGGTGCATTCGCGGCCGAACCAGATGTCGGGCGGCCAGCAGCAGCGCGTGGCCATCGCCCGCGCCCTGGTCAACCGGCCGGCCTTGATCCTGGCCGACGAGCCGACCGGCAACCTCGACAGCCACACCAGCCAGGAGATCATGGACATCCTGAGCCGGCTCAACCGCGAGCAGGGCATCACCATCATCCTGGTCACCCACGAACTCGACATCGCCCACCACGCCAAGCGCCTGGTGCGCTTCGTCGATGGCCGCATCGTCGAAGACGGGACACCCACGGCATGAGATTGGCGGCCTACACCGCGATGCTGCCCGAGGCCCTGCGCGCCATGGGCATGAATCGTCTGCGCACGGCGCTGGCCATGCTCGGCATGGTCATCGGCGTGGCGGCGGTGGTGCTGATGCTCGGCGTCGGCCGTGGCGCGCAGTTGGCGGTGGAACGCTCCATCGCTTCGATGGGCAGCAACTTGTTCATCGTGCTGTCGGGCGCCAGCACCTCGGGCGGCCTGCGCTTCGGTTCCGGCACCACGCCGACGCTGACCCTGAAGGATGCCGAGGCCCTGGCCCAGTTGCCCTCGATCAAGGCCGTGGCGCCAACCTACAGTGGCAGCGCGCAGATGGTCCATGGCGCCAACAACTGGAGCACGGTGGTCTACGGCAGCACGCCGGCCTATTTCGACGTGCGCGGCTGGAGCTTCGCGGCCGGCAACGGCTTCGACGACAGCGACGTGCGCGGCGCGACCCGGGTGGTGGTCATCGGCAAGACCGTGGCCGAAAACCTGTTCGGCGAGGAAGACCCGATCGGCAAGATCGTGCGCATCAAGAACAGCCCGTTCCGCGTGATCGGCCTGCTCGAACCGAAAGGCCAGAACCTCGACGGCCGCGACCAGGACGACACCGCCGTGGTGCCGGTCACCACCGCCCAGCGCAAGCTGTTCGGCAACCCCTTCCCCGGCACGGTGCGCTTCATCTCCGTCCAGGCGGCGTCGGCCGATGCCATGGACGACGCCGAGCGCGAGATGGCCCAGCTGCTGCGCCAGCGCCATCGCCTGGCCGAGGGCGCCGAAAACGACTTCTCCATCCGCAACCTCACGGCCTCGGCCCAGGCCGAGGCCGAGTCGGCCCAGGCCATGGCGGTCATGCTCGGCGCCATCGCCTCGATCTCGCTCTTGGTCGGCGGCATCGGCATCATGAACATCATGTTGGTGTCGGTCACCGAGCGCACGCGCGAGATCGGCATCCGCATGGCCATCGGCGCGCGCCGCTTCGACATCCTGACCCAGTTCCTGTTCGAGGCGGTGATCATCTGCCTGGCCGGCGGCCTGCTCGGCGTGCTGCTCGGGGTGGGCGGCGCCTGGCTCGCCAGCGGCTTGGCCGACATGGTCGTGGTGGTGACGGCGGACTCGATCTTGCTCGCCTTCGGTTTTGCCGTCGGCATCGGCATCTTCTTCGGCTTCTACCCGGCCCGCCGGGCGGCTAGGCTGTCGCCGGTCGAGGCCTTGCGCCACGATTGATTCGGCCAGCCTTGCGTAAGCATTAGTCTGGCCGGCGCAGGCCCGGTATCATCCGGCCATAGTATTTAACGGAAACACACGGATGGAACTCGCCATCGCCTTCATCATCGGCCTGCTGATCGGTTTGGCCGGTCTGCTCTGGTTGCGCGGCCGCGGCATGGCTGAACAAGCCGGGCTTCAGGCCCGTGCCGATCAGGCCGAACGCTACCTTGAAGAGGCGCGGCGTAATCAGGCAGAGCGGGAAGCCTTGTGCAATCACTTGCAAGCCGAGGCGGGCGAGTTGAAGGCGCAGGCTGCACGGTTGTCAGCGCGCCTGGAAAGCGAGCAGGCCGCCGCCGCCGAGAAGATCGCCTTGCTGGAGGGCGCCGAGCAGAAGCTGGCCGATGCCTTCCGAGCCCTGTCGGCCGAGGCGCTCAAGAGCAACAACCAGGCCTTTCTGGAGCTGGCCAAGCAGAATCTGGCGACCTTTCAGGAGACGGCCAAGGGCGACCTGGAAGCGCGCAAGCAGGCGGTCGATGTCCTGGTCAAACCCATCCACGATGCGCTGGAAAAACTCGGCCTGCAAACCCAGGAGATCGAGCGCCAGCGCACCGGCGCCTATGCCAGCCTGACCGAGCAGGTGAAGGGCATGATGGCGGCCCAGGACAGTTTGAAGCAGGAGACCGGCCGCCTGGTCCGCGCCCTGCACCGGCCCGAGGTGCGCGGCCGCTGGGGCGAGGTGCAGCTCAAGCGCGTGGTCGAGATGGCCGGCATGCAGGCCCATTGCGATTTCTTCGAGCAGGAGACGGCCGAGGCCGACGGCCGTCGCCAGCGGCCGGATATGCTGGTCAAGCTGCCCGGCGGCAAGAGCGTGGTGCTCGACTCCAAGGCGCCGATCGCCGCCTTTCTGGAGGCGGCCGAGAGCGAGACCGACGAGGCGCGGGCGCGGCATACCAAGCAGTTCGCCCGTCACGTGCGCGAACATGTGCAGGCGCTGGGCGCCAAGAGCTATTGGGACCAGTTCCAACCCTCGCCGGAATTCGTCGTGCTGTTCCTGCCGGGCGAGGCCTTCTTCAGCGCGGCCTTGCAGGAAGACCCGCAACTGATCGAATACGCCAACGAACACAAGGTGATCCTGGCCACGCCGACTACCTTGCTGGCTCTGCTGAAGGCGGTGTATTTCGGCTGGCGCCAGGAAAACCTGGCCGAGAACGCGCGCAAGATCAGCGAACTGGGCAAGGAACTGTACGAGCGCCTGGGCGTGATGGCCGGCCACTGGTCCGGCGTCGGCAAGAACCTGGCGCAGGCGACCGAGGCCTACAACAAGGCCACCGCCTCGCTGGAATCGCGCGTGCTGGTCAGCGCCCGCCGCTTCCAGGAATTGCAGGTCACCGCCGAGACCAAGGAGATCGTCAGCCCCGCCGTGGTGGATTCGGTGCCGCGCCAATTGCAGGCGACGGAACTGACACCGCCCGAGCAAGGCTGAGCGGCGTGAAATCCTCCTGGATGCTCGTCGCCGGCGCGAGCTTCGCCGTCATGGGCGTGTTCGTGAAGCTGGGCGCGCAATGGTTCAGCAGTCACGAGCTGGTGTTCTACCGCTCCATCTTCGGCCTGATCGTCATCGTGAGTGCCGTGTTGTGGTGGCATGGCCGCGAGGCACGGCAGCATTTGTTCGGCGCGCATTTCCTCAAGCACCTGAGCCGGGGCCTGGTCGGCTTCATCGCCCTCACGCTGTTCTTCTACAGCATCGGCAAATTGCCGCTGGCGATGGCGATTACCCTCAATTACACCTCGCCCTTGTTCCTGGCCTTGTTGATGCCGTTCTGGCTGAAGGAGCGGCCAAGCCCCTTGCAATATCTCAGCGTGCTGCTCGGCTTCGTCGGCGTCGTGCTGCTGCTGCGGCCGTGGCAGGCGGGCGGCGATCTCGGGGTCGGCCTGCTCGGCCTGCTGTCGGGGTTCTTCGGGGCCTGGGCCTATGTCCATGTCCGGCAGCTCGGCCAGTTGCACGAGCCGGAATGGCGCACGGTGCTGTGGTTCACCGTGGTTTGCAGCCTGGGCGCGGCCTTGTTCGCCACGGCGCGGGAATGGCACCCGGTCAGCGCCGGCAATCTCTTGCTGCTGCTTGCCGTCGGCCTGTTCGCCACCATCGGCCAGTTCGGCATGACCCGCGCCTACAAGCGCGGCCAGACCACGGTGGTGGCGAGCTTCGCCTTCAGCACCGTGGTCTTCGGCGCCGTGCTCGATGTATTAATATGGAAAGACAGTCTGCCGCCCGTCGCCTGGTTCGGCATCGCGCTCACCGTGGGCGCCGGGCTTTGGGCGGTGCATCTGAACGAACAGAGGAAAACGACATGATAGCCATCAATGCCAAAGACAACCTGATCAGCGTCTCGGTCATGGGCGAATTCACCCTGGCCGACTACAAGGACTTCGAGCAGCAGGTGCTGCACAACATCGAATTCCAGGGCGGCGTGAACCTGCTGCTCGACCTGCGCGACATGGTCGGTTACACCCTCGATGTCGCCTGGGAGGAGGTCAAGTTCTCGCGCCAGCACCGCTACGACTTTCGCAAGATCGCCGTGGTCACCAGCGACGAGTGGATGGTCTGGCTCGCCTGGGTCAACCGCCTGTTCACCGACGCCGAGATTCAGGTGTTCGACGAGCCCGGTATCGCGCTCGACTGGCTGGAGGGCCGGGCGGCCTAAGAGCCTATTTCAGTAGGAAACGTACCCCGCGCCGGTTGCCTGCGGGATGCAGTGCAAGGCGCGGGGGACGAAGTGTAGTCATTCTCCACGTGTCACCCGCAACGCGGCAATGCGCCCGCAGGCAGCCGGCCCTTCGGGTTGAGGCCAGGATCGGTGTCTGCTGCGTTGTGCCACTTGCGAATGGAACAACCATTCGCCGCGTGACACGCCTTGCATCCATCCGATCCTGGCCTCAACGCGGGGCACGTTTCCTACTGAAATAGGCTCTAAACCTCCGGCGCTTGCACGATGCTGCGGTAGAGCGCGGCGATCAAGTCCGATTGGGTGACCATGCCGACCAGGCGCCGCTCGGAATCGACGATGGGGATGTGGTGCATGCCCTTGTCCGACAATAGCGGCACCAGTTCCACGATATGTCTGCCTTCTTCCGCCGTGAATACCTGCGGCGACATGATCTGCCCGGCTACTTCGGGTTTTTCCGAG
Organism: Betaproteobacteria bacterium; assembly: GCA_016234655.1. Classification (GTDB taxonomy): domain Bacteria; phylum Pseudomonadota; class Gammaproteobacteria; order Burkholderiales; family Thiobacillaceae; genus Sulfuritortus. The sequence continues at coordinate 11,446 of JACRAU010000004.1, read as the reverse complement.
GCATGGCCCGGCGTGCGGCGGATGAGCTCGAGTATCTTGTCTTTCAGGCTCATGTGCGTCCTGAGATCGGCATGCTTGAGGAAGTCCACCACGGTGACGATGCCGATCACCCGGCGGAAGTTGTCGACCACCGGCAAGGCCTTGACCTTGTGGTGATACAACTGGGTCCAGACTTCTTCCAATTCGGTGCCGAATTCGACGCTGACCACATCGCGCGACATGATGTCGCCGCAGGCGATGGCACCCATCTTGCGCCGCTGGGCGTGCTGTTCGGCGAGTTGGTAGACGTGGCCCAGCTCTGCCTCGCTGATGTCGAGATAGGTGCCCATCTCGCGCAAGGCCTGGTGCAGATCGCTCTGCACGATGCCCAGCCGCTGCATCGGCGGCGGGTCGCCGTGTCGGTGCAGCTTGTCCTTGTTTTTCGCCGTTCGTGCCGGGTAGTGCCGGCCCGGCAGGATGTTGTTCAACACCAGGGCCATGATGAAGAGGGTCAGCACGTTGAGCGCGACGGGCAGCAAGAGGCCGTAACCGTCGGTATGCACGGCATTGTTGCCCAGGACCGGCAACAAGGTGGCGGCGCCGCCGGGCGGATGCAGGCTGTGGCTGAGGTGCATGGCCAACAGCGACAGCGCGACCGCCAGGGCGGCCGAGAGCCAAAGGTCTGGGATCAGCTTGGCGCAGGTGATGCCGATGAACACCGAGATCAGATGGCCGCCGATCAATGGCCAGGGCTGCACCAGCGGGCTGTGCGGAATGGCGAACAGCAACACGGCCGAGGCCCCCATCGAGGCGACCATCAAGGGCAGTCCGCTGTCGTGCGTGAACGGGTCGCTGACTATGGCGACCAGCAGGATGGCCAGCAAGGCGGCGCCGGCCGAGCGTATCTTCTCGCCATGGCTGACCGGCGTGGACTCGGCCATCAGAAAGGGCAGGATATTCTTGATCGATCTCATCGTGGGTTTGGCGGCTGTTGTCCCGGCATGCGGCGGCAAGGATGCGCAATTATCGTCTCAATCCCGTGTTCGGGGTAAGGCGATATGAACATGCGCGAAGAGATCGGGCGGGGCATGCGGGATCGTCGCTTAGACCGCCGCTGGGCGCGGCGGCCGGAACACCTCGGTGTTGTCGTAATAGCCGGCCTCGGCGTTGGCGGCATCGAAGCCGGGCACGCCCAGCACCGGCATGACGAAAAGATCGGCCGGCCTCGTCACCGCGCCGCCCAGCCAGGCCTGGGCGATGGCGGCGTCCAGCCAGGCCGGCGGCGGGCTGGCCTCGGGCAGATTGTCTACTTGCAGGAACAGGCACTTGCCGGTCATGCCGGGGTAGGGCGCCAGGGCTTTCTCGATGACGGCATGGCCAATTACGTAGAAACGTACGTCGTTCCATTTCCCGCGTTGCTCCCAGAACGCCGCCTTCCACTGCTTGGCCCGCAGCAGCTCGGCCAACACGGTATCGCGCGCCAGCAGCACTAGGCCGCTCTCGTCGAACAGGGTGGCGGCGTTCGAGGTCGGGCTGCGCTGGCCCTTAGGCGCCTTGGCCAGTTCGCGGCATTGCACGGCGTTGAGCGCGGCCTTGGCCTGGGGAAAGGTCAGCCAGATCAGGGCGTTGAAGAAGTCGTGGGCGCTGGCGATGCGGGTGGGTACTTGGCCGGTATCCAGAATCTGTTGTTCGTAGTCGAGCTGGCCGCAGGCGCCGGTCTGTTCGGCGAAGCGCACGGGCCGGCCGGCGGCGTTGCGCAGGTCTTGCGCTTCGGCCAAGGCGTTTAGCCGCGCGGCGCTCGGCCAGTCGTGCTCATTGCGGAACCGCGTGGCCCAATGCGCCACGCCGCCGCAGAGAGGCAGGACGTCGAAGTCGGGGACCCAGCTTGGCGTACTCAACGGCCGGCGAGCTTGGCTCGATAGCGCCGGGTCGATTCGTGTTCCGGCCCGAGCAGGTTGAACAGGGTGATCAGGGCGCGGCGGCCGATGTCGTCGCGGAAGCCGGGCTCGGTTTGCGCCAATCGCAGCAGGCCTTCGAGCGCCGCTTCCATCTCATCGGCCAGCAAGGCGCGGGCGGCCAAACACAAGTGGACTTCGGGCGTGTCGGCAACGAGGAGTTCGGGTGCTTGCTCGGCGGCGGCGATCAGTTCCAGGTGGACGAGCAAGGGGGCGATGCGGCCGTCGCGGCGGGCATCGAGAGGCAAGGCGGCAAGCAGGCCCAGCGCCTGGCTGGGCTGGCCCGAGAGTAGCAAGAGCTTGGCCAGGTCGGCGCTGATCGCCAGGTCGTCCGGGTGGTCCACGGCGGCGCGGGCGAGCAGGCCGATGGCCTCTTCGTTGCGGCCTGCCTGGTGCGCCTTGAGCGCCTGCTGCCGCACCGGGTCGCTGTCCAGCGTGACGAAGCGGGCCAGCGCGGCGCGGAAGGTGCTGTCCGGCTCGGCGCCGTGGATGGTGTGCACCACCTCGCCGCTCAGGAAGAACTTCACCGTCGGCACGCTGGTCACGCCGTGCTCGCGGGCGAGGCCGCCGATCTCGTCGGTGTTGGCCAGCACCAGGAGAAAACGTCCGCCGTAATCGGCGGCCAGTTGCACCAGGCGCGGCATCAGCAGCAGGCAGGGGCCGGCCTTGGGCGTCCAGAAGTGCACCAGCACCAAGCCCTTGCGCGAGTTGCCCAGCACCAGCTCGTTGAAATTGGCGCGGCTGGTATCGAAGACATAGGGCGAGGGCGGCATGGCGGGTTTGCGGGCGGCTGGCAGTGCGCCTATTATCCCACGCTCATCCGCACGAAACCGAAGGGAACAAGCCGTGACCACCCATGCCATGAATAACGAGGAAGTGAAGCTGCTCAGCGAAGAGATCGAGCTGCTCATGGCCGAACGCCAGAAGCTGCTGCAAGTGGTCGGCGCCGCCGCCGTGCTGGTGGCCAACCTCGACAGCGAAAGCCTGCCCGACGACCAGGACACCATCGACGCCGCCGAGGTGCTGGCAGAAAGTCTGAACGACTTGAGCGAAGAGACCCTGCTCGATGCCTTGAGCGCGGTTCAGGCCGAACTCGATCCCGAGGCACAGAAGAAGGAATAGGCCGGCAAGTGAGCGACCTATTCGAAGCCGAGCACGCCATCGACTTCGAGCGCCGTTTCGGCGGCGTGCGCCGGCTATACGGCCCTGTGGCGTTCGAGCGCTTCCAGCAAGCGCATATCTGCGTCATCGGTATCGGCGGCGTCGGCTCGTGGGTGGCCGAGGCCCTGGCCCGCAGCGCCATCGGCGAGCTGACCCTGATCGACCCCGACCACGTCGCCGAATCCAACATCAACCGCCAGGTCCACGCGCTGACCGGCGAGCTGGGCAAGGCCAAGGCCCAGGCCATGCGCGAGCGCATCGGCGCGATCAACCCGCGCTGCAAGGTGAACCTGGTCGAGGAGTTCCTGGCCCAGGACAATCTCGAAGCCTTGCTGCATGACGGCTACGACTACGTGGTCGACGCCATCGACAGCGTGCGCGCCAAGGTCGCCCTCATCGCCCATTGCAAGCGGCACAGGCTCAAGCTGGTCTGCGTCGGCGGTGCCGGCGGCCAGGTCGACCCCGGCCGCGTCCAACTCGACGATCTCGCCCGCACCAGCCAAGACCCGCTGCTATCCAAGGTGCGCGCCCGGCTGCGCAAGGAACACAACTTCCCGCGCGACCCGAAAAAGAAATTCGGCGTCGATTGCGTCTATTCCACCGAGCCGCTGCGCTACCCCAGCGCCGAGGGCGGCGTCTGCTACGAAAAACCCGAGGACGCCCACCTCCACGGCCTCAACTGCGCCGGCTTCGGCTCGTCGGCCTGCGTGACCTCGGTGTTCGGCATGCTGGCGGCGGCGAAGGTGCTGAATGCGTTGACAGCAAAGGTGGAAAAGTAGGGCGGCAATACTTTGCCGCCGAGGCAGCCTCGGGACGGCAATCCCGACCTGCGGCGATGTGGTTCCAAGTTCTAAGGGAGGGAGTTGTGGGGCGACTGGCGATCTTCAATCAGAAGGGTGGCGTGGGCAAGACCACGACGACGCTGAACCTGGCGGCGGCGTTGCGCCGACGCGAGCGCGACCCGCTATTGATCGACCTCGACCCGCAGGGGCATTTGAGCCATATCTACAGCACGACCCGGATCGAGGTCGGCAATAGCCTGTTCGCGTTCTACCAAGACGGCAAGACCTTGCGGCAATTGAGCTTGGTCTGGGAGGCGGTGGGCCAGTTGATCCCGTCGCATCAGCAGATGATGAAGGTGGATTCGATCTTCGGCAAAGGGCCGGCCGTGCTCAACCGCTTGCGCCAAGGCCTGGATGCCTTGGAGAAAGAAGTAGGCGCGCGGCCGACGCTGATCGATTGCTGTCCTTATGTCGGCGTGTTGTCCTTGAACGCGGTGTTCGCGGCTGACTGCGTGCTGATTCCGGTGTCGACCGATTTCCTATCCTTGCAGGCGGCGGCCGAGATGGAACGCACCTTGAACCTGCTCGAACCTGTGCTCAAGCACCGGGTGGCGCGCTGCTATGTGCTGACCCGCTATGACCGGCGGCGTCGGATGAGCGGCGAGATTTTGACGCGGATGATGGAGCGCTTCGGCGACGAGGTGTGCGAGACGGTGATCGCGGAGAACGTGTCGATCGCCGAGAGCCCGGCCTATAACCGCGATGTGTTCGATCACGCCCACGCCAGCCACGGCGCGCAGGACTATATGGCGTTGTGCAGCGAGTTGATGGAACGCGGTGTTTTCTAACGGCCCGTTAGCGGTCGGCCGCGAGGACATCGACGACATCCTCGAAGCTGGAACAGACGTTGGTGTTGCATGCAGGGCGGATGTCGCGCGTTTCGATCACCATGCAGCCGGGGTACATACGCATGAGTTTTTGCTGCGCCTCGGGCTCGTCGCGGCCTTGGATGACGAGATTGTCCACCGTGACCCCACTACGGGTGCGAATGCGGTAACCGTATTTGTTTAGGTTTGTCGCTAGCATTTCCCGTTCTCTTTCAATGAGATACACGAAGTATAGGCCGATGCCTGCCCGATGCAAGCGGCCGGCGCGGGCCGGCGCCGCCGGTTTGGCCTGGCTGTGGCGGCCAGGCCACGGCCAGTTTAGCGGTTGCGCCCGCCGGAACGGTGCATGGAGGCCGGCTTCGGGCCGCTCGGCTTGGCGCCGGCCGGCCGGTTGCCCGGACCGCCTCGGCCCGCGCCCTGCGTGGGTTTGGCGCCCGCCGGGCGTGCCGGCTGGCTGCCGCTGCGCGGGGCCGACTGGCTACGGCCACGGCCGCGTTGCTGCTGGTGATCCTGGCTGCGCAGCATGATCGGTTCCGGTTTGGCATTGGGGTCGGGCTCGAAGCCGGGCACCACCTCGCGCGGCAGCTTGCGCTTGATCAAGCGCTCGATGTCGGCCAGGAACTTGTGCTCGTCGACGCAGACCAGGGAGACCGCCTCGCCCTCGGACCCGGCACGGCCGGTGCGGCCGATGCGGTGGACATAGTCTTCCGGCACATTGGGCAATTCATAGTTGACCACATGCGGCAGCTCGCTGATGTCGATGCCGCGCGCGGCGATGTCGGTCGCCACCAGCACTTGCAGCTTGCCGGTCTTGAACTCGGCCAGGGCCCGGGTGCGGGCGGCCTGGCTCTTGTTGCCGTGGATGGCCATGGCGGTGATGCCGTCCTTGGCCAGCTGCTCGGCCAGCCGGTTGGCGCCGTGCTTGGTGCGGGTGAACACCAGGACCTGGAACCACTGCTTTTCCTGGATCAGGTGGGTCAGCAGTTGCCGCTTCTTGTCGCGGTCCACCGGGTAGACCTTCTGCTCCACGGTGTCGGCGGTGGCGTTGCGGCGCGCCACCTCGATCAGCGCCGGCCGGTCGAGCAGGCCGTCGGCCAGGGTCTTGATCTCGTCGGAGAAGGTGGCCGAGAACAAGAGGTTCTGCCGCCGCTTGGGCAACAGCGCGAGGATCTTCTTGATGTCGCGGATGAAGCCCATGTCCAGCATGCGGTCGGCCTCGTCCAGCACCAGGATCTCGACGTGGGCGAGGTCCACGGTCTTCTGCTGCACGTGATCGAGCAGGCGGCCGGGGGTGGCGACCAGGATGTCGACCTGACCGCGCAGCTTCTGCATCTGCGGATTGATGTTGACGCCGCCGAACATGACCATCGAATGCAGATGCACATGCTTGCCGTATTCGCGCACCGATTCTTCGACCTGGGCGGCGAGTTCGCGCGTGGGGGTGAGCACCAGGGCGCGGATGGGTGCGCGGCCGTGGGCCGAGGCGGGGCGTGCTTGCGTGCTCAAGCGTTGGAGCAGGGGCAGGACGAAACCGGCGGTCTTGCCGGTGCCGGTCTGGGCGCCGGCCAGCAGGTCGCCGCCGGAGAGCACGGCCGGAATGGCCTGGGCCTGGATCGGCGTGGGGGTGGTGTAGCCGCGTTCGGTAACGGCGCGGACAATGGCTTCGGACAGGCCGAGGTCGGCAAAGGACATAGAACTTCCATATTCAGGGTATCGGCCTGTCGCCGCTGGTATTGGGCGCCAGTCTTAGGCAGATGGGGGTATGTGGCTTGAGTCGTAAGAGACAGCGGCAAGGAGACTGGAACGGATGCCGCCGGCCCGGATTGTAGCAGGGCCGGCCGGGGCCGGTGCGGTTTATTTCAGGCTGTCGAGCGCTTGCGGCGGCGCGATCTTATAGCCTTGGGCGAGGTCGATGCCTAGGTCTTGCAGCTTTTGCAGCGTGGCCTCGCTCTCGACGTAGGCGGTCATGGTCTTGATGCCCATGGCCTTGCCGACACGATGGATGGCCTCGGTCATCGCGTAGTGGAACAGGTCCTGCTGCATGTCGCGCACATAGTTGCCGGCGATCTTCAGATAATCGACCCCGAGGTTTTTGACATAGGCGAAGGAGGCGGCGCCGCTGCCGAACTCGTCGAGCGCGAACTTACAGCCCATGCCGCGCAAGACTTGGATGCATTGCGCGGTCTTGTTGAAGTTGGCGATGGCCGCGCTTTCCGGAATCTCGAAGCAGAGCACGCTCGGGTTGACGCCGCTGGTCTTGATCTGGTCGGCGACGAACTTGAGCAGCTTGGCGTCGCCGATGCTGGCGCCGGCAAGGTTGATGGCGATGTGGTTGAAGCCTTTTCCGGCATCGGTGGCGGCCCAGGCCAAGGCGTGCCGGATGACCCAGCGATCTATGTCCGGCATCAGGTCGAGCCGCTCCGCCATGGGCATGAAGCTCGCCGGCATGATCAATGAACCGTCGGCATCGCGCATGCGCAGCAGGATTTCCACCTTTCGGCTGTCCGATGGCGGGGTGTTGTCGAGCAGGACGATGGGCTGGCCGTGGAGCACGAAGCCGTCTTCGTCCAAGGCGGTCTTGATCTTGGCGCCCCAGGCCGCCTCGTCGTTGCGGCCCTGCTGTTCGGCATCTTCGCTGGAGTAGATGGAAATCCGGTCGCGCCCGTTTTTCTTCGAGGTGTAGCAGGCGGAATCGGCCTGCTGAATGGCGACGGCGGTGCTCTCCGTGTGGGCGTCGATGTGCTTGAGGCCGATGCTGGCGCCGAGATTGAAGGAACGGCCGTCCCAGTTGAAGCGATAGTCCCGAATCGCATCCAGCAGGCCCTGGGCCACGCTCTTCGCGTCGTCCAGGCTACAGCCGCGCAGCAGAAAGCCGAACTCGTCGCCGCCGACGCGCGCGATCATGTCGCTGGTCCGCATCTGTTGCTGGAACAGCCCGCCGATCTGCCGCAGCAGCTCGTCGCCCGCCACGTGGCCGCAGTTGTCGTTGACCGCCTTGAACATGTCCAGGTCGAGGAAGCCGACCACATGCGATTGCAACTGGTGCTTGCCGGTCTTCAGCGTCTCGTCGATGGCCAGCTCGAACGCCCGCCGGTTGGGCAGGCCGGTCAGGGGGTCGTGGCTGGCCTGGTGCGCGAGTTGCGTGGCCATGTTCAGGGTGTAGGTGACATCGTGGATCACCCATAGCGTACCGAGATGCCGGCCCTGTTCGTGAATGTCCGATGCCGCATATTCCACGTCGACGTTCTGGCCCGAGCGGGTTCGCAGCTTGAACGGATGCCCGTCGCGCTCGGGCGGGGTGAGCACGATGATTTCGCCGACCGGCTTGCCGACCGCCTCGCCCGAGGCGATCCCTATCAAGCGCTCGGCCGCCGGGTTGAGATAGCTGATCCGCTGCCTGGCATCGACCGCGACGACCGCCTCGGTGACCGATTCGAGCATGTTCTTCGCGAAGGCGAATTCCTCGGTCTTGGACATGCGGCGGACGACGGCAAGGGCGATGACGATAGCCAGGATCAGGGTGCCGGCACTCATGCCACCCAGGATCATGCGGTGCTGTTCCTGGCTTTTCTGCACCTGCGACAGCAGCTTTTGCATGGCCTTGTGCTGCATGTCCGCCTGCTGGCTGAGCGCTTCGAGCAGCACGTTCTGGTTGGGCAGTACCTGGCGCAGCAACAGCTCGCGTGCCTGATCGGTATCGCCCATGAGGTAGAGATCGAGCGCGTCGTTGAGCGCCGGCGCGGTCACCCGTGCCAGATTGAACTGCAAGTCCAGCAGGTTGCGTTCCTCGCCGTTCAGCGGCATGACGATTAATTCCTCGCGCGCCGCCATGTATTTGGAGGCCAGTTCGCGATGGCGCCGGAGCAGGGAGTCGATCTCGGCCTGGTTCGAGGAAAGGATCAGGGTGACCGCGTTGAAAGAGCGCTCGCGCGCGGCGGCATACATGGTATTGGCCAAGTGCAGTTTCTTGCTGTGCTCGGCCACCGCGGTTTGCATGCGGCTCACCACCCACTCGCCGTGGAAGGCCGTGGTGGCGATGAGGATCAGCATCAGGCCGATGACCAGCGCGAACCCGGCGCCCGCCAGCCGGGTACGGCGATTGCTGGATATCCACCCCGAATAGGCCATTTATATGAATTATTTATTGCTTGATCGTTGACACTATCACGGCGTCCGATGCGCCTGGGAATGGTATGGGTGAACCACTGGCAGACGGCGGGCGCGCATCTAACAGGCTGATTTATATGAGAATCCGTGTCTGTAGGCGATGGCGGGATAGGGCGTCAGCTCGATGAATATCCGCCGTCGTCCCAGGGCGAGAATGGCGGCACGCGGCCGACCAGACTTTCGAGCAGGGCCAACTCGTCGTCGCTGTGGTTCTTGACCGGCGCGGGCACGATGCCCTTGTTCGAGATATAGCGCGGCGCATCGTGGTGGCGCGTGGCGATCGCTTCGCGCAGCGAGTCGTTGTCGGCCGCCGCCAACTCGGCGCTGCCGTAGCACAGGCAGACATAGCTGCGTTCCGGTTCGGCCTCGACATAGATGCCGGTGCCTCGGATACCGGCCACCGCCGTCGGCGTGCTCACGGTCGCCTGGCCCTTCTCGAACACGGCCAGCATGCGGCCGGCGGCAAGTTTGACCGCGACGCCGGTCTCGCTGGGGCCGGAAACGGTCATGCGGCTGTTGGCGCGCACGAGATAGGCATTGCGTCCGACGTTGAAGGCGGCGAAGGCCTGATTGCCGGCCACGACTTCGAGCGGGGCGGCCAGCGTGTCGCCGACCTGGAGCGTCTTGCCGTTGAAGCGCACCTCGCCTTGCAGGCGGCGGACCCGGCTTTCCATGCCGGCGGCGAGCGCGCGGCGGATCAAGCCGGCGATTCCGGTCAGGCCGAGGCCGCCGAGGGCCAGCCCCTTGAGTACATCGCGGCGATGGAATCGTTGCATATCGATGGTCCTCCTTATTTTATTCGGCGAATTATCGCCAGGCATGCCACGGCGCGCCAGAGGCCAGACCCTATGCGAGGCGGGGATGTTGGTATGCTATGGGCATGATCGATACGGAAACCGCCACCCAGCCGCCCAAACGCCTGTCCGCCGGCGTCGTCGTCGCGCGCCGGCAGGGCGGGCATTGGCGGCTGTTGATCCTGCGCTGCTACAACCATTGGGATTTTCCCAAGGGCACGCTGGAGCCGGGAGAGACGCCCCTGGCCGGCGCGATCCGCGAAACGGCGGAGGAATCGTCGGTGACCGATCTCGACTTTCGCTGGGGCGAGATTCATTGCGAGACGGCGCCCTACCGCCGGGGCAAGGTCGCCCGTTACTACCTGGCGGAAACCCGGCAGACCGACATCTATCTGCCCATCGCGCCGGAACTGGGCCGGCCCGAGCACGACGAGTGGCGCTGGGTCGATTTCGACGAGGCCGGGCGCTTGTTGCCGCCGCGCTTGCAGCCCATCCTGGCCTGGGCGCGGAACAAGCTGGCCGGCTGATGCGGCGCGCGCTGCATCCCTACCTCGTCAACGAACCCTTCGGCGACCCCGGCCTATTCGTCGATTTCCTGTTCGAACGGCGGGCGCTGCTGTTCGATCTGGGCGACATCCGCGCCCTGCCGCCGCGCAAGCTCTTGCGCGTGTCGGACATCTTCGTCACCCACTGCCACATGGACCACTTCATCGGCCTGGACTGGTTCCTGCGCATTTGTTTGGGACGCGAGCGCGCGGTGCGGCTCTATGGCCCGCCCGGCTTCATCGACCGGGTCGAGGCCAAGCTCGCCGGCTACACCTGGAACCTGCTGCATCGCTACGGCAACGATTTCGGCCTGGAAGTGACCGAGGTGCTGGCGAATGACCGGGCGCGGCGGGCGCGCTTCCATGTTCGCCAAGACTTCCGCCGCGAGCCGGCCGGCGATATGCAAATCGAGGCTGGCGTGCTGCTCGACGAGCCGGGCCTGCGCGTGCGTTGCGCGCTGCTCGACCATGGCACGCCCTGCCTCGGTTTTGCCTTGGAGGAAAGGCAGCACGTAAACATCTGGAAAACCCGGTTGGCCGAACTGGGGCTGCCGGTCGGCCCCTGGTTGCAGGGACTCAAGCATGCCGTGCTGGCGGGGCGGGGCGATGATTATGCCATCGCCGGTCCGGCTGGCCAGCCGATTGCATTGGGCACGCTACGCGATTGTGTGCGGATAACGCCCGGCATGAAGTTGGCCTATATCACGGATGCCGTTTATAGCCAGGCGAATGCCGAGCGTATCGTCGACCTGGCGCACGGTGCCGACAGCCTGTTCATCGAAAGTGTCTTCCTCGACGAAGCGGCGGAGCGGGCGGCCGACAAGCGGCATCTCACCGCCGGCCAGGCCGGCCGGCTGGCTCGGGCCGCCGAGGTGAAGGCGGTGGAGCCTTTCCACTTCTCGCCGATCTACCGCGAGCGCGAGGCGGAACTGAGGGCCGAGCTCGAACGCGCCTTGATGGGGGCGTGAAGGTATATGTTGTCCGCGCCGCGCGGTCTCTTGGAAGCCATTTCAAAAAATCCACCAGGCCTGGGAATGCCTTGTAGATACTGTTATCCATGTCAAGCGGCATGAAGTGTTGGATCGAAGGGTTTACCCGATTTCAGCACGCCGTAGGCGACATGCACCAACTTACGCATCATGGCGCCGATGATCACCATGGGTGGCTTGCCGGCTG
>JACRAU010000034.1 GCA_016234655.1 Betaproteobacteria bacterium | reverse complement strand
GCGGAGTGGCACCACACCTTCCCATCCCGAACAGGACCGTGAAACACTCCAGCGCCGATGATAGTGCGGATTACCCGTGTGAAAGTAGGTCATCGTCAGACTCTTACTCAAAAAGCCCCCCAGGTGTCCTGGGGGGCTTTTGCTTTTATGACGCGCCTCTTGACACGGTCGTTTATGTGCCTAGACTGGTGGTCGTCCTCATAAACGCTTTTTCCCTTGGACAATATTCCATTAAGCGCGCTGTTGATCGCGTTGCTTGTCTTGCTGGTCTGTGCGGCCTTCTTCTCCGCTTCCGAGACGGGGCTGATGGCGGTCAACCGCTATCGCCTCAAGAGCATGGTCAAGGCCGGGCACCGCGGTGCCCGTCTGGCCGAGGGCCTGTTGGCACGTACGGATAAGCTCCTGGGTGCGGTGCTGATTGGCAATAATTTGGCCAACGCTGCCGCGGCCTCCTTGGTCACGGTCATTGCGTTTCGCTTGTTTGGCGAGAACGAATTTGCCTTGTCGATCGCGACGCTTAGCGTGACCTTTCTGATCCTGGTATTCGCCGAGGTTACGCCCAAGGTGCTCGGGGCTTCCTATCCGGAACGGGTCGCGCCCGCCGCCAGTTTTATCCTGGCGCCGCTGCTGAAATTGATGCAGCCTGCCATTTGGTTTATCAATTTGTTCGTGAATGGCCTGCTAAGGTTGATGTGGCTACGGCCTCCTGGCTTGGCGTCGGGTAATGTCATGGGCACGGAAGAGCTTCGTACCTTATTGGCGGAGTCCGGGCACATCTTGCCGCAGGCACATCGCAGCATATTGCTCAATTTGTTCGACCTCGAAAAGATTAGAGTGGATGATGTCATGCGGCCGCGTAGCCAGATCGAGGCCCTGGATATCCAAGCCGACGCCAAGTCGATTTACCAGGAACTGGTTACAAGCCATCATGCGCGCCTGCCGGTCTACGAGGGGGAGCTCAATAATGTCCTCGGTGTGATCAAGGTTCGGCGTGCCTTGGCGCATTGCGCGGGTGAGGCGATCGAGATCGATGAGTTTCGGGGGCAGATCAAGGCCCCATACTTCATCCCCGCCGGCACGCCCTTGCTGACCCAGCTGCGCGCGTTTCAAGAGTCGCGTCAGACCTTCGGCCTGGTGGTGGACGAGTATGGCGATTTGCAAGGGCTGGTGACGATGGAGGATATCCTGGAAGAGATCGTCGGCGAATTCGCCGTGGCCTCGCCGCTCCAGAGTCCCATGGCCATCACGGGAGAAGATGGCAGTTTGCTGGTCGAGGGATCGAGCAGCATCCGGGAATTGAATCGCCGTCTGGGGCTCGAGTTGCCGCAGGATGAGATGCGGACGCTGAATGGCTTGATCCTGGAACATTTGGAGTCCATGCCGGAAGGCGGGGTCAGCCTGATGGTCGCGGGCTATCCGATGGAGGTCATTCAGGTGCAAGATCGGGTGGTGAAGACGGTACGGATCTACCCGAAACGGTAGTTGCCGGGCGATGCGGCGTCTTTGACTTATTGCCTAGAGTTGCATTTAATAAGTACTATTTCACTGATTGGCCTTTGGAAATCGGGAAAACCGGGTGGCTGCTGCCGATACTTCTAATCTCTTGACGGGCCTATGCCGGGCCATGGTCCAACATGGTTTGCTGAGCCCGGACGAGGGCGAGGCCCTGCAAAACCAGGCCAAAGCCGCCGAGCAGCCCTTTTTGGCCTATCTCTTGACCAGTCGGCGCTTCAGTCCCACCGAAATCGCCGTCTTCGCCTCGCAGACCTTCGGCTTTCCCGTGCTTGACCTCGACGCGATCGATATCGAGGCGATTCCCCGAGTTATCAGCGATCTAACGGTGTTGGAGAAACATCGTGTCGTTCCGCTCGCCTTGCGCGGGAACCGCCTCTTCGTCGGTATCGCCGACCCGAGCAATCTGCATGCCCTGGATGAGGTGAAATTCCAGACCGGATTCGCGGTCGAGCCGATCATTATCGAGGACGACAAACTCGGCAAATTAATCGCCAAGCTTTCCGAGGGCACCAAGGATAACGTCCTCAAGTCGATCGAGACGGATGACCTGAACCTCGAATTCGCAGACGAGGAAAGCCAAGCGGCGATGGCGGCGGATGCGGGCGGGGTGGACATCGACGATGCCCCGATCGTGAAGTACCTGCAAAAGATCATGTTGGATGCGATCAGTGCCGGTGCCTCCGATATCCACTTCGAGCCCTACGAAAAGTTCTACCGTATCCGCTATCGCCTCGATGGCGTGCTTTATGAAACCGCGCAGCCGCCGCTCGCGGTCAAGGACAAGATCGCGTCGCGCATCAAGGTCATTTCCAAGTTGGACATCTCGGAAAAGCGGGTGCCGCAGGATGGCCGGATCAAGCTGGTGGTGTCGCGCAGCAAGACCATCGATTTCCGGGTCAGTACCCTGCCTACGCTGTATGGCGAGAAGATCGTCATGCGTATTCTCGATCCCAGCAGCGCGCAGAAGGGAGTCGAGGCGCTCGGTTACGAGCCGCAGCAGATGGAAGCGCTGATGCACGCGATCCACCGTCCCTATGGCATGGTGCTGGTGACGGGGCCGACCGGTAGCGGCAAGACGGTGTCGCTGTATTCTTGCCTCAACATCCTGAACAAACCGGACATCAACATCAACACGGTCGAGGACCCAGCCGAGATTCAACTGGCTGGCATCAACCAGGTCAACGTGAACGAGAAGGCGGGCCTGACCTTCTCGGCGGCCCTAAAATCCTTCCTGCGCCAGGATCCGGACATCATCATGGTGGGCGAGATTCGCGATCTGGAGACGGCGGAGATCGCGATCAAGGCGGCACAGACCGGCCACATGGTTTTGTCCACCTTGCACACTAACGATGCCCCGTCGACCCTGACCCGTCTGTCCAATATGGGCGTGCCGACCTACAACGTGGCGGCATCGGTGTTGCTGATCACCGCGCAGCGTTTGGGTCGACGGCTATGTTCGAATTGCAAACGGCCGGTGGATATCCCGCCCGAGGCCCTGCTCAACGCGGGCTTCACCGAGGCGGACCTGACCGGCGATTGGCAGGCCTATGGCGCGGTCGGTTGCGATGTCTGTAAGCAAACCGGCTATAAGGGCCGGGTCGGCCTGTATCAGGTCATGCCGATCACGGACGAGATCAATCGCATGATCCTTAAGAACGCCACGACGATGGATATTGCCGACCAGGCCAAGCGCGAGGGGGTGTTGGACCTGCGCCAGGCGGGCTTGTTGAAGGTCAAGGCTGGCATGACTTCGCTGGAAGAAGTGTTGGCGGTCACGAACGAATAAGCCTGGAGATCAGACATGGCCGTTGCCAAGGCTGCCGCGAAGCAAGTGACCTTTCTCTATGAAGGTACCGACAAGAGCGGCAAGAAGATAAAAGGACAATTGCTCGCCGGTGGCGAGACCATGGTGCGCGATGTCTTGCGTCGCCAAGGCATCGTCGTGCAGAAGGTCAAGAAGCAGAGTCGGCTTGCCGGTGCCGGCAAGAAAATCACCGAGAAGGACATCGCGCTCTTCACGCGCCAGCTCGCGACCATGATGAAGGCCGGCGTGCCGCTGTTGCAGGCCTTCGACATCACGGCGCGTAGCCACGCCAACCCCGGGGTGCAGAAACTGCTGGGCGAGATCAAGGCGGACATCGAAACCGGCTCCGGTTTGAGCCAATCGTTCCGCAAGCATCCCAAGTATTTCGACGGGTTGTATTGCAACCTGGTCGCCGCCGGCGAGCAGGCCGGCATCATGGACACGGTGCTGGACCGGCTCGCCATGTACAAGGAAAAAATGCTGGCGATCAAGGGCAAGATCAAATCGGCCTTGATGTATCCGTTGATCGTGATCGTGGTGGCCTTTGTCATCACCGCCGGCATCATGATATTCGTGATTCCGGCGTTCAAGGAGCTCTTCACCTCCAGCGGCGGCGAGTTGCCGGCCCTGACGCAACTGGTGATGGACTTCTCCGATCTGTTCGTCGACTACTGGTGGATGATCTTCGGCGCTATCGGCGGCGGCGCTGCTGCCTTCGTGCAGGCGACGAAGCGCTCGCCGGCCTTCTCGGCCAAGGTCGATGCCTTGGTGCTGAAGTTGCCGGTGTTCGGGATGATCATAGAAAAGGCGACTATCGCGCGCTGGGCGCGCACCTTCTCCTCCCTGTTCGCCGCCGGCGTGCCCATGGTCGAGGCGCTGGATTCGGTCGCGGGGGCCTCGGGCAATGCGGTGTATTACGACGCCACGATCAAGATCAAGGGCCAAGTGGCAACGGGTGCCAGCCTCACCGCCTCGCTTCAGGATGCAAAGATATTCCCGAACATGCTTGTCCAGATGGTTTCGATCGGCGAGGAGTCGGGCTCTTTGGACAGCATGTTGGCCAAGGTGGCGGATTTCTACGAGCGCGAGGTGGACGAGGCGGTGGATAGCCTCGCCAGCCTGATGGAGCCGATGATCATGGTGGTGCTCGGCAGTCTCATCGGCACCATCGTGGTGGCCATGTATCTGCCCATCTTCAAAATGGGCAGCACGGTTTGAGCTTGCGCTTTTTGCCGCTCCGCCCCTGCCGATGATGGACCCGGCCTATTCGATCACGTTGGCCTTGGCGCTCGGCTTGGCCATCGGCAGCTTCCTCAATGTCGTCATCCATCGCCTACCGCGCATGCTGGAGCGGGAATGGCGCCAGCAGTGCGCCGAACTAAGGGGGGAAACCTCGCAGCTTGAGGCCGACTACAACCTGTTGGTACCGCGCTCGGCCTGCCCCGCCTGCGGCCATCATATCGCCTGGCACGAGAACATCCCCGTCCTGAGCTTCCTGATGCTCGGCGGCCGCTGTGCCGAATGCAAGACGCCGATCTCTTGGCGTTATCCCGCTGTCGAGCTAATCACGGGCTTGCTGTTCGGCCTCGCGGTCTGGCAATTCGGCGTCGACGGCCGCACCCTCGCAGCACTGGCGCTGCTTGGCCTGCTGATCGCGCTGGCCTTCATAGACCTCGACGCCTATCTGCTGCCGGACAGTCTGACCCTGCCGTTGCTTTGGCTGGGCCTGCTGGTCAATCTGCAATCGCTGTTCGTGCCGCTCGACGAGGCGGTCATCGGCGCGATGGCCGGGTATTCGAGCCTATGGGCCGTCTATTGGCTGTTCAAGCTGGCCACGGGCAAGGAGGGCATGGGCTATGGCGATTTCAAGCTGCTCGCCGGTCTCGGCGCCTGGTTGGGTTGGAAGATGATCCTGACCATCCTGCTGGCCTCCAGCATCGTCGGCGCCTCGGTCGGTATCGGTCTGATCCTGTTCGCCGGCCACGATCGCGCTCGCCCCATCCCGTTCGGGCCTTATCTGGTCATGGGCGGCATCGTCTGCTTGTTTTGGGGGCCGGCCCTGATCCGGCTCTACCTGCCCTAAAGTGCCGTCCACGACTCGCCCATTCTGCATCGGCCTGACCGGCGGCATCGGTTCGGGCAAAAGCACGGTTGCCGAGATGTTCGCCGCGCTGGGCGTGCCGGTCGTCGATACCGACACGCTCGCGCGCGAGCTGACCCAAGCCGGCGGCGTGGCCATGCCGGCGATTCGCGAGGAATTCGGCGATACGGTGATCGAGCCGAGTGGCGCCATGAGCCGAGTGGCCATGCGCATGCGCATGCTTTCCGACGACTCGGCGCGCGGCCGGCTGGAGGCCATCTTGCATCCCATGATTCGGGCCGAGGCCGGCCGGCGGCTCCAACAACTGTCCGGTGCAAGCTATGTGATCTTGGTCGTTCCGTTGCTGGTCGAGCTGGGCACTTATCGAGACATGGTCGACCGGGTGCTGGTCGTGGATTGCGACGAGGCCATGCAATTGGCGCGCACCTGTCGCCGCGATGGCCGGAGCGAGGCGGAAGTGCGCGCCTTCATGGCCTGGCAGGCCTCGCGCCAAGCCCGCTTGGCCCAGGCCGACGACGTGCTGGGCAATACCGGCGACTTGGCCGCGCTCGCCGCCGCCGTGGGCGAACTGCACCGGAAGTATCAGAAAATGGCGGGTGCGGCGGCGGAAAACATTGCCTAAACCCGCATCCGTCCTGCACAATGCGCAGTCAACAGGGGACATCAAACAGGCTGCCTGGCTTGCCGATCACATACGAGTTTCCGCTACACGAGCGCATTCGCACTTGGCTCAGGCTGGAAGATCTGTTCGATAAAGCACAGTTCTTCATCGGCATGGATAGCCCACGTGCGCACCATGCCGCGCTGCTTTCGCTGCTCGAATTGGCGGAGGTCACCACGCGTCCCGAACTGAAGAGCGAATTGATCCAGGAACTGGAGCGGCAGAAGGTCGGGCTGGAGAGCCTATCCAACAATCCGGCGGTCGATCGCTCGCGCCTGGATGCGGTGTTGTCCGAGATCGCGTCGGCGCTGTCCGATCTGCATGGCCTGAGTGGCAAGGTGGGGCAGCATCTGCGCGAGAACGAATGGCTGTCGAGCATCAAGAGCCGTTCCAATTTGCCGGGCGGTTTATGCGGTTTCGACGTGCCTTGCTACCAGCATTGGCTGCACCAGCCCTGGGTGCGCAGGGCGACCGACCTGAACGAATGGCTGGCGCCGCTGCTGCCGGTGCGCAACGCCGTCGGCCAAGTGCTGCGTATCCTGCGCGACAGTGGCCGGGCGAATCGCCACTTGGCGACAGCGGGCGCTTTCCAGTTGACGCTGGGCGGACGCACGGCGCATCTGGTCCGGGTCGAGGTCGACGACGACGTGACCTGCGCCCCCGAGATCAGCGCGAACAAATACGCGATCAACATCCGTTACGTATTGTCCGAGAAATCCCAGAAACCGCGCCCCTGCGATCAGGATGTCGGCTTTTCCCTGACCCTGTGCAATCTATAGAGAACTCTTAAGCGGGATAGATCGCGCCGAGCACGCGCGGCCCGGCGGCGCCGGTCACCTCGGGCAGGTTGCCCGGTTCGCCGTTCAAGGTCTTCGATGCCAACCAAGCGAAGGCCATGGCCTCCACCCAGTCGGCCGGCACGCCCAAGTCGTCGCTGAGCCCGACATGCAGCCCACCCAACTTGTTGGCCAGGGTGCCGCGCAGCAGGCGGTTGCGGGCGCCGCCGCCGCACAGATAGACTTCCCGCGCATCGCCGCAGTGCCGGCGGATATCGCGCGCGATGGCCTCGGCCGTCAATTCGAGCAAGCTGCGCAGCACATCGGCCGGCACCTCCTGGCCGCTTAGCATGCCGTCCAGCCAGGCCAGGTTGAACTCCTCGCGGCCGGCGCTCTTGGGCGGCATGGCGCTCAGGAAAGGGTGGGCCAGCAGGCGTTCGAGCAAGGCCGGCAAAACCTCGCCTTGGCTGGCCAGCAGGCCGCCGTCGTCATAGGCCTGGCGCCAGTGCCGCCGTACCCAGGCATCCATCAGCATATTGCCGGGGCCGCAGTCGAAGCCGGTGACGGCCTTGCCTGGCGATAGATAGGTCAGGTTGGCGATGCCGCCGATGTTGACGATGACGCGGGCCAGTTCGGGCGAGCCGAAGACGGCCGCGTGGAAGGCCGGCACCAAGGGCGCGCCCTGGCCGCCTGCGGCGATGTCGCGGCTGCGAAAGTCGCAGACCACGGTGATGCCGGTCAATTCGGCCAAGCGCGCGGCATTGACCAGTTGCAGGGTGTAGCCGTCGGCGGGCCGATGTCGCACGGTCTGGCCGTGGCAGCCGATGGCACGGATATTCGCCGCGTCGAAGCCCGCCTTGGCGAGCAGTTGCTTGACCGTGTCGGCGTAGGTTTCGCTCAATTGATTGGCCAGGCGCGCGGCACGATCCAGCTCGTTGCCAGTCGGCTCGTGCAGGGCCAGCAGGGCTTGTTTGAGGGAATCGGGGTAGGCCAGCCAGTGCTCGGCGATCAGTGTGCTGCCCGGCAGCGGGACGATGACGGCATCGACCCCGTCCAGGCTGGTGCCCGACATCAGGCCGATATACAACTGGGGTTCGGTGGTCAATCCAGAGAGGCGGTACGGGTGTTGCGTGCCATATCCAAGCGGCCAAGCAGGGGCTGGGCGGTGCTTGCGAACAGGCTGCGATACTGCGCCGCCAGCGGATAGGCGTTGGGCAGTTTCAGGGCCAAGGGGTTCTTCTGCTGGCCGTTGACGCGGAATTCATAATGCAGGTGCGGGCCGGTGGCCAAGCCGGTGCTGCCGACGTAGCCGACGACCTCGCCCTGAGCCACGCGCGAGCCGCGCTTGAGGCCCTTGGCGAAGCGCGAGAGGTGACCGTAGGCCGTGCTGTAAGGCCCCTGATGGTTGAGCACCAGCAGGTTGCCGTAACCGCCTTGGCGGCCGGCGAAGTCGACCGTCGCATCGGCAATCGCGCGGATCGGCGTGCCGGTGGGCGCGGCATAGTCGATGCCCTTATGCGCGCGCCATTCTTGCAGAACCGGATGGAAGCGCGCATTGGAGAAGCCGGAGGATATCCGGGTGAAAGGCATCGGCGACTTCAAGAAGGCGCGCCGCATGTTCTGTCCGCTCGGCGTGTAATAGCCTTCGCGCCCCTTGGGGTCGCGGAAGTACAGGGCGCGATGGACCTCGCCGCCATTGACGAATTCGGCGGCGAGCAGGCGCCCGGTCTTGATCGGGCTGCCTTGATAGCTGTAGCTCTCGTAGATAACGGAGAAATGGTCGCCCGGCCGCAGGTCGCGGTGGAAGTCGATGTCGCTGGAGAATATCTCGGCCATTTGCGATGCGATGCTGTCCGGCACGTTGGCCGCGTCGGTCGCGCCGAACAGGGAGCCTTGAACCGTGCCGGCGCGGGTCACATGGCGCACCTCGGGCTTGATCGCCAACTCCTGTGCCTTGAAGCCGCCGTTGACGCGCTGCAAGGTGATCATGCGGTCTTCGCTCGGCAGGTAGCGCAACAAGACCAGACGGCCGGTCGAGGTCACGCGGGCCAGCACGGTACGGCCGGCGACCAAATGGCCCAGGGCCTTGGTCTCGCGGCCGGCGCTCACGGCGGGCGCGATCTCCTCTTGGGCGACGCCAAGCCGTTGCAATAAATGGGGCAGGGTTTCGGCGGAGCCGATGCGCTCTTCGCGCCAGAAATCGAAGGTGCCGCTATCGGTCAGGGCCGGGGCCGGCAAGTCGATGGGCTGGCTCCAGACCTGCTGTTCGATCCGTTCGGTGACGGTGTCCGGCGCGAGGCCGAAGGCAGCCATCACCCCGAACATCGGAATCGAGGCAAGGAAAAGGATCAGGCGCTTCTTCTGGAACATGCGCGGGTAATACCCTTGTTCTGAGCGGTTAGACAAGGCCGATCCCGAAGCTTGGGCCGACGTTGGGCAAGAGGTTAACAGAAACGCCGGCCGTGGAAAAGCGCGTTATGTATTAAGGGCTTAGCTTAACGGTAAAGCCGCTCCGTGCCTGGATGCGTCGGCCGAAATCGGCCAGCCAGGCCTCGGGCAGGTTCGCCAGCCGGGGCGCTTCGGCTTGCAGCGAAGGCCTGGCCAAGCCATAGAGCAAGACGCCCAGGAGCGGCAGCCCTTCGGCCTTGGCCCGGGCCAGCAGGTCCAGATAGGCATCGATCTCCGCCTGGCTCGGCGGCTTGCCATCCAAGGCGAACATGCAGGTTTGCAGCCAGGTCGGGCAGAGCAGGGCGGCCGTTTTCAAGTTGGCGTAGACCCGCCCGGGCTCCAGTTCCGCATTGTTGACCAGGCGGATGCCCTCGCGCGTGGCGCGGTCGAGCTTGAACCAGACCTCGCCATCGAGCGCGCTCATGCGCCGCAGTCCTTCCTGCACATAGGCCTTGTGCATCAGACTACCGTTGCTGATCAGCAGCAGCTTGATCTTGCCCGGCAGATCGAACTCGGCCAGCACCCGGCCGATCAGCGTGACGGCCTCGGCGAACTCCTCGGCGCTGGTCGGCTCGCCATTGCCGGATAGGGCGATATCGTTCAGCCGGCGCATGCCCTCCGGCACTTGGCGGGCCATGAAATCACCATCGACGATGTCGGCGAGCATCCGTCGCAGTTCGGTTTCCAGCCGGGCCAGGTCGATGGGCGGCGGGCCGCCCCGCGTGAGATTCGGCACCTGGCAATAGATACAGCGCCAATTGCAGGCATTGTTCGGATTGAGGTTGACCCCGACCGAAACGCCGCCGGCCCGGCGCGACACCACCGGGTAGACATAGCGCATGCCGGCGCTGTCGCGGTCGTGGTCGCGCGTGCCGAGCATTGGCGCGGGATGGGGGGCTTGTTCAGGCATGGCGCGATTGTGGCACACTGGCCCGATGAACGAGCGCTTCGCACCGCAGCTGATCGCCTGGCAACGCCGGCATGGCCGGCACGACCTGCCTTGGCAGGCCAGCCGCGACCCCTACGCGATATGGGTCTCCGAGATCATGCTGCAACAGACCCAGGTGGAGACGGTGGTTCCCTATTACCAGCGGTTCATGGCCCGCCTGCCCGACGTGGCGGCCCTGGCCATGGCGAGCGAGGACGAGGTGTTGGCCCTGTGGAGCGGCTTGGGTTACTACAGTCGGGCGCGCAATCTGCACCGGGCGGCCGGTATCGTCATGCGCGAGTTCGGCGGCGCATTCCCGCGCGAGTTCGACGCCATTCAAGGCCTGCCCGGCATCGGCCGGTCCACCGCCGCCGCGATCGCCGCCTTTGCTTATGATGAACGGCGCGCGATCCTCGACGGCAATGTCAAGCGCGTGTTCTGCCGCATCTTCGGCGTGGAGGGTTGGCCGGGCGAGAAGGCGGTGGAGAACCGGCTTTGGGCACTGGCCGAAGGCCTGCTGCCCGATACCGGCATCGCGGCCTATAGCCAAGGCTTGATGGACCTGGGCGCCACTTTGTGCCGGCGCGGCAGGCCCGATTGCGTGCGCTGTCCCTTCGCCGACGAATGCGTGGCCAATCGCCAGGGCCGGCAGGCCGAGTTGCCTGCGGCACGGCCGCGCAAGGCCCTGCCCGAGCGGCACACGACCATGTTGTTGTTCGTTCATGCCGGCGAGATACTTTTGGAAAAACGGCCGCCCACCGGCATCTGGGGCGGCTTGTGGAGCCTGCCCGAGTGCTCGGCCGAGGCCGATCCCGCCGCCTGCGCGCGCCGGTTCGGCTTCGAGACGCGGCCGTTGGCGGCGCTGCCCAAGCTGACCCACACCTTCACGCACTTCCGCCTGCACATCCAGCCGCAGCCGCTGTCGGTGGCGCGGCGTCCGGCCAGGCTGAATGAGCCGGGCCGCCTATGGCTGCCGCTCGCCGATGCCGGCGAGGCGGCCTTGCCGACGCCCGTGCGCAAGCTGATCGAACAATTGGAGGCGGGCGGTGGCCCAGCATAGGCATCGCCGCGAAGATGCGGCGCAGCACTTGACCGCCGCGCTGCTGCGCGCGGCGCCGGAGGACACCATCGCCGAGGTGCGCCAGGCCTTGGTCGGCCGGGAATTGGACGACACCGAGATCGTCTGCGTGGTGGACGAGAACGACAAATTGCTCGGTGTGCTGAGCTTCGCCGATCTGTTCCGGCTGGCCGCCGACTTGCCGATGCGCGAGGCCATGCGCACCAGCCCGGCGGTGCTGGCGAGCGAGGACCAGGAGAAGATCGCGTCCATCGCCTTGCACTTCGGCCTGAACAGCGTACCCGTGGTCGACAATGGCCGCCGCCTGCTCGGCGTGGTGCCGGCCAAGGCCCTGCTCCATATCCTGCGCCACGAACATATCGAGGATATCCATCGCTTCGCCGGTATCCAGCACGAGACCAGCATCGCGCGCCGCGCCTTGGATACGCCGCCGATCCGGCGCGCGCGCGACCGCTTGCCCTGGCTTGTCTTCGGCCTGATCGGCAGCATGGTGGCCACCTTCGTGATGAGCCGGTTCGAGGCCGCGCTCAACGAGAGGCTGGCGCTGGCCTTCTTCGTGCCCGGCCTGGTCTATCTGGCCGACGCCATCGGCACGCAAACCGAGGCGATCGCGGTGCGCGGCATTTCGCTGTCGCATATCGGCATCGCTCGGCTGCTGGCGGGCGAGTTGCGCACCGGCCTGATCATCGGCGCGGTGCTCGGCGGCCTGACCTTCCCGGCGGTCTGGTTGGCGTTTCAGGACGTGCGCCTGGCCTTCGCCGTGGCCAGCGCCTTGTTCGCGGCCGGCGGCCTGGCCACCAGCATCGGCCTGGTCTTGCCTTGGCTGCTGACCCGGTTCAAGCGCGACCCCGCCTTCGGCAGCGGCCCCTTGGCGACGGTGATCCAGGACGTGCTGACGTTGCTGACCTATTTCGCCGTCGTCAGTCTGGTCTACGGCCGCTGAATCGTAGGGCCGCGATCAATCGGGGTCGGGCGAGGCCTCGTCGCCGTTCACGCCCTTCGTTCGCGCCGGGATCACCCCGATCCGGGCCTTCAGGCTGTTGTGGTCGCTGCCGAAACGCTGGCTGTAGAAGATGGCGTTGGCCATCACCTTGCGCACATAGTCGCGCGTCTCCAGGATCGGGATGTTGTCGATATAGATCGCGGCCTCGAGCGGCTTGTCCGCCTGCCATTTGCGCGCCCGGCCCGGGCCGGCGTTGTAGCCGGCGGTGGCGAGCACGGCCGACTGGCCGAGCGAGCCGTGGATGCGCTTGAGGTAATAGGTGCCGTAGCGGATGTTCTCTTCCGGCTCCTTCATGTGCTCGGCGGCCTTGGCCTTGCTCAGGCCGAGCTGGCCGGCGATCCAACGCGCGGTGGCGGGCATGATCTGCATCAGGCCGATGGCGCCGACGCTGGAGCGGGCGTAGTCCATGAAGCGCGACTCCTGGCGCATCAGGCCGTAGACCCAGGCCGGGTCGAGCTCGTTGCGCCGGGCATAGGCCTCGGCGATGTCGCGGTAGGGCGTCATGTAGCGCAGGTCGAAGTTGTGGATGTCGCGCGTCTTCTCGGCGGTGAGGATCGCGCGGTCGTACCACTTCTCGCGCCGGGCGAGCTCGGCCGCGGCCAGTATCTGGGCATCGCTTAAGGCTCGCAGGGTCCAGTCCCACTCCGCCACCGCGTCGATCTTGAGATCGAGCTTGCGCAAGAGCAGGGCTCGCCTGAGGCCGGTGCGTTCTTCCGTCTCGGCCAGTTCATCCGGCGTCAGGACATGATCCCCGCCGCGCGTCTCCAGCCGCGTGCCCAATTCCTCGGCGGCGAGCAGGCCGTAATAGTGGAACTCGTTGGACAGCCGGGCGAACATCGCATTGGCCGAGGCGGTGGACTTGAGCGCTTGCAGCGCGCGCGCCTTCCAATAACGCCAGGTCGGCTCGGCCTGCGTGGCCTCGGGCAGGCCGTTGATGCCGTACAGCGCCTCCAGCCAATTGCCTTTCCACAGGGCCGCGCGCACCTTCCAAGTGCGCTGTGCCTCGCTGATCGGCTCGCCGGCGCGGGCATACCACTCCAGGGCGCGCGGCTCGTGCCGCTTGGCCGCCGCCATTGCGATCGTGCCCCAGCCGTAGCCGCGTTCGTTTTCCGTGTAGTTGCCCTGTTCCGCTTCCCACAGGTGGGCCGCTTCAACTGTGTCCTGCTTGGCGATATGGGCCAGCGCATAGAGCGCGGCCTCGCGTTGGGCGCGCTGCTCCGAGCCGCCCTTGACCAGGCCCGCCGGCGATTTCTGCGCCCGCGCAAGGGCGTCGGCCTGCATGCGCTGGTCCGCCGGCAGGCGGCCATCGAGCTCGCGCGCCAGCCGTAGGTTGTTGGCCTCCAGCGCGTGGCGGATGCGGTCGTAACGGTCTTCGTCGCTCAGGGCGCCGCGTTCGAACAGTTGGGCGAACAGCGGGTCGCAGGCGCTCGGCAGGTCGCGCGCGTTGCGGTAGAAGGCCACGCCGTCTTTCTGCGCAGTGGCCTCGTTCAGCGCGAGCCGGGCGCGCAAGGTGAAACACTGGGTCTCGGCATCGGTCTTCACCAGCCGGCCGGCCTGGTGCATGACGCCGGGCCAATCGCCGGCCTCGGCCAGCTTGCGCACCAGGTCCTGGCGCATGCGGTCGGACAGCGGCGTGTCGGCATGCTGGCCGATGAAGGCCTGCATCGCCTCGGCCGAAGGGTTGTTGCTCTTGAGCCGCCAATAGCGCAAATAGGGCGCGAGCAGATGGTCCTTGGGGAATTTGTCGGCCAGGCGCTCGAATTGGTCGATGCGGCCCTTGGCATAGGCGTCGCGCGCGGCGACGAAGTCTTTGTCTTGCGAGGCCCCGGCCGCCAGGGCCAAGGTCGACAGAAATACCGCCAGTCCAAACTTTTGTAACACGCCCACGATCGCTCTCTCTCGAATGCGGGCACTGTAGCAGCGAAGCCCCCGGCGTGCCAGGGGCTTCGCCGTGCTTCAACCGCGCTCAGTCGTCGTAGTCCGGCGCGACATCGACATCGACCCGCACCCGGTCGCCCGGGGCGTGGCGCATGAAGGTGGTGTAGTCGCGGCCGTGGTAACGGTAGGTCACCTCATAACCGGCCAGGCGCCGGCTTGAGCGCTCCACCGTGCGGCAGCGTTCGGCGTAGACCGGCCGGCTGCCATATTGGGCCGGGCCGTCGTTGTCGATGCCGTCGCCGACGATGGCGCCGGTGGCGGCGCCGATCGCGGTGGCGATGCTCTTGCCGCTGCCCTGGCCGACCTGGTTGCCCAGGATGCCGCCGGCGATGCCGCCGATGACGGCGCCGGCATAGGAACGGTCGCGCATGGTTTCTTGGCCGACCCGTTCGTTCCAGCATTCGCGCTGGGGGCGGCCGACGTATTCGTATACCGGCTCGCTGGCGATGACGCGGGCGTAGTCGGCGTGGCGGTTCGAGGCCTGGGCCGATTGCGCGCCGGCTAACAGTCCGGCGGCGATCAGGCCGGCGATGAGGATTCGGTTCATGTCGATTCTCCTTTCGTGAGGGTTAACGTGAAACTCGCATAGCGAGCCTGCGTCCCTCTCTCCCCATGGGAGAGAGCAAGGAGAGAGGGAAACGGGCATGGCTGACTGGCGTTTCATATTCTGGGACGGCTGGCAGCCATGTCCGTTAGCGGCCTGGGCGCGGTGGGCGCCTCGGGCCTTCGTTTTCGATGCGGCGCTGCTCGAAGCCGGCGCCGAAGCCGTCGCGCGGCAGGCGGTTCGGCGGTGGTTCTTGCCATTGCTCGCGCGGCGGCGCGCGGTTCAGTTGTTCCAAACTGCGCTGGCGTTGCTGTTCGCGCAGTTCCGGCGGGGCCTCGTTCCACCGCTCGCGCAACTCCTGGCGCACGGCGGCGCGTTGCTCGGGCGAGGCGTTTTCCCAGCGTTCGCGCAAGCGGTGGCGCTCTTCCGGTGTCAGCTGCGCCAGCCATAACGGGTCGGTCGGGCCGGCCCAGGCGGCGGCCGACAGCAAGGCGCCGGTCGACAGCAGCAGCCAAGCCAAGGTCTTGTTCATTTCCCAACTCCAATTCTCATGTGTCACAGTCTAGTCCCTTGGACAGTACCGGATGCTTCCGCGTGGCCGGAGATTTGTAACAATCTGTTGCGCGGGCTGGAATAATCTCGCCGCGTCGCCGACGATGGAAGCAAGGCGGTATCTGGAGAGAAGCAATTGACCGACAAGACCCATATCCTGGTGGTGGACGACGACGCCGGTATCCGCGAGCTGTTGGCGGAATACCTCGCGCAGCAAGGCTATGGCGTCAGCGTCGCGGCCGACGGCGGCGAGATGGAGGCGCGGCTGGACGCCGCAGTGCCGGACCTGGTGGTGATGGACCTGATGCTGCCCGGCGAGGACGGCCTGAGCCTGACCCGCCGGGTCAAGGCCGCGCATGACCTGCCGGTCATCATGCTGTCGGCGCGCGGCGAGGATGTCGACCGCATCGTCGGCCTGGAGGTCGGCGCCGACGACTACCTGGCCAAGCCGTTCAATCCGCGCGAACTGCTGGCGCGCATTCGCGCCGTCATGCGCCGGGGCGAGGCCCAGGCGAACCCGGCGGCCAAGCCGGGCGATGTGGCGAGCTTCGGGCCGTTCACGCTCAATCTGCCGGCTCAGAGCCTGAGGCGGGATGGCGCCGAGGTGGTGCTGACCCAGGCCGAGTTCGCCTTGCTCAAGGTCTTCGTCGAACACCCGAATCGACCCTTGTCGCGCGACCGGATCGTCGAATGGTTGAAGGGCTTCGAGCGCGATGCCTTCGACCGTTCGATCGACGTGCGGGTGACCCGTTTGCGCAAGAAGATCGAGGACGACCCCGCCAACCCGGCCTACATCCGCACGATCTGGGGCCAGGGTTATCTGTTCGCGCCCAAGGGCAAAGATTGAAACCGAAGTTTCGGCGGAGGCTAATGCCGGCGTTAAGCCGCATTGCGGCGGCCGTAACCGGGCTCGTTCCCCGCACCCTGTTCGGCCGCACTGCGGCGGCCTTGCTGGCGGGGTTTTCCCTATTCCAGTTGGCCGCGCTCGCGGTGGTCTGGTTCAGCGTGATCGAGCCCCTGGCCAAGCGCTCGGCCGAGGACCTGGCCGCGCGTATCGTGTTGGCGGCGCAGACCTGGGTCGAGCTGCCGCCGGAAACGCGGGAAGACTACGAAGTGGAACTGGCCTTGCGTCACAACCTGGAGTTGGGCGCGGTGCGCGCGTCCCTGGTCGAGTCGGAGGCGCCGAGCTTCTTCGGCGACCGCCTGGAACCCGTGCTCGCGCAACGTATCG
This sequence comes from Betaproteobacteria bacterium, assembly GCA_016234655.1. Classification (GTDB taxonomy): domain Bacteria; phylum Pseudomonadota; class Gammaproteobacteria; order Burkholderiales; family Thiobacillaceae; genus Sulfuritortus. The sequence continues at coordinate 36,954 of JACRAU010000034.1, read as the reverse complement.
GCCAGGCCATCGAGATCAAGCGCGGGCCAGACCCGGCCTGGTCGTGGGTGGAATTCCGATCGGCCGGCAATCTGCTGCGCATCGGTTTCCTGAAGGAGCGCTATCAGTTGCAGGCGCCGCTGGTCGTGGCCGGCATCCTGCTGCTCGGAGCCTTGCTGACGGCGGCGATGGCCTTGCTGATGGTGCGCCGCACCGCCGTGCGGCTCAAGCGCCTGGCGCTGTCGGCCGCCGAGGTCGGCCAGGGCCGCCAGCCGGCCATGATGCCGGAGACCGGCGCGGAGGAATGGCAGCAACTGACCCGCGCCTTCAACCGGATGGCGGCCGAGGTGCGGGACTTGCTGGAGAACCGCACCACCTTGCTGGCCGGCATCTCGCACGACCTGCGCACGCCGCTGACCCGTCTGCGCTTGGCCCTGTCGATGCTGGCCGATGGTCAAGGTGGCGCGGACGCCAAGCAGGTCCAGCGCATGGAGGCCGACTTGGCCGAGATCGACCGGCTGATCGGCGCGATGCTGGCCTTCGCCCGCGCCTTGCAGACCGAGGCGCCTAAGGCGTTGGAGCTGCCGGCGCTGTTGGCCGGCCTGGCGCAAGCCACGAGCGAGCCCACGCGGGTGCGCGTTTCGGCGGCCGATGCCTGCACGGTCGTCGCCGGCGAACTGGCCCTGCGCCGTATCGTCGGCAACCTGCTGGAGAACGCCCTGCGCTACGGCGAGGGCCGGCCGGTCGAGCTTGAGTTGGCGTGCGGCGAGCGCGAGGTGGCCGTGCGCGTGCTCGACCATGGCCCCGGCATCCCGGCGGCCGAGCGCGAGGCGGTGTTCCGCCCGTTCTATCGCCTGGAGCAGTCGCGCTCGAAAGACAGCGGCGGCAGCGGCCTGGGCCTGGCCATCGCCAAGCAATTGGCCGACGCCCACGGCTGGCGCATCGAGTTGGCCGAGCGCGAGGGCGGCGGCCTTGCCGCCAGCCTAATCGTCCCGCGCTGAGCACGGACCACGGTCGGGACGTGGGAATCCTGTAAAATCGCGGCTTCGACCAACCCGCGAAACCAGTTCCATGCTTTTCTTCCAAGACATCATCCTCAAGCTGCAAGCCTATTGGGGCGACAAGGGCTGCGCCCTGCTGCAGCCCTACGACATGGAGGTCGGCGCCGGCACCAGCCACACCGCGACCTTCCTGCGCGCGATCGGCCCGGAGCCGTGGCGCGCCGCCTATGTCCAGCCCTCCCGCCGGCCCAAGGACGGCCGCTACGGCGACAACCCCAACCGCTTGCAGCACTACTACCAATTCCAGGTGGTGCTGAAGCCGGCGCCGGAAAACATCCTGGAGTTGTACCTGGGTTCGCTCGAAGCGCTCGGCTTCGACCTCAAGACCAACGACATCCGCTTCGTCGAGGACGACTGGGAGAACCCCACCCTGGGCGCCTGGGGCCTGGGCTGGGAGGTCTGGCTGAACGGCATGGAGGTGACCCAGTTCACCTATTTCCAGCAGGTCGGCGGCATCGACTGCAAGCCGATCACCGGCGAGATCACCTACGGCCTGGAGCGTCTGGCCATGTACCTGCAAGGCGTCGAGAACGTGTTCGACCTGCGCTGGACCGAGGGCCTGAGCTATCGTGACGTCTACCACCAGAACGAGGTCGAGCAGTCGACCTATAACTTCGAACACAGCGACGTCGAATTCCTGCTCGGCGCCTTCAACGCGCACGAGCGTCAGGCCAAGCATTTGATGGAACAGCAGTTGGCGTTGCCGGCCTATGAACAAATTTTGAAGACCGCGCATACCTTCAACCTGCTCGACGCGCGCGGCGCGATCTCGGTGACCGAGCGCGCCGCTTACATCGGCCGCATCCGCAACCTGGCGCGCAGCGTGGCGCAGAGCTATCTGGATTCGCGCGCGCGGCTCGGTTTCCCGATGGCGCCGAAGGCCTGGGCCGACGAGGTGTTGGCGAAGCTGGAAGAAAAGGCGGTGAAGGCATGAGCACGCACAACCTTCTCGTTGAACTGTTCGTCGAAGAACTGCCGCCCAAGGCGCTGAAGAAATTGGGCGAGGCCTTCGCCGGCACCTTGGCCGAATCGCTCAAGACGCAAGGCCTGGCTGGCGCCGATAGCGTGGTCACACCCTATGCCTCGCCGCGCCGGCTGGCGGTGCATGTCACGAATGTTTCGGCGCAGGCTGCCGACAAGCCGGTATCGCACAAGCTGATGCCGGTCAGCGTCGGCCTCGACGCCAACGGCCAGGCCACGCCGGCCTTGCTGAAGAAGCTGGGCGCGCTGGGCTTGGATGCCAGCGTGGTGCCACAATTGAAACGCGCGCCCGATGGCAAGGCCGAGGCCTTGTTTTTCGACAGCACGGCGAAAGGCGCCTTGTTGGCCGATGGTTTGCAAAAGGCGTTGGACGAGGCCATCGCCAAGCTGCCGATTCCGAAGGTGATGACCTATCAATTGGCCGATGGCTGGAGCACGGTCAACTTCGTGCGGCCGGTGCATGGCCTGGTCGCGCTGCACGGCGCCGAGGTGGTGAACATCGGCGTGCTGGGCCTGAGCGCCGGGCGCACGACCCAGGGGCATCGCTTCGAGGCGAAGTCCGGTTCGGTTGGCCTGAAGGATGCCGATAGCTACGCCGCGCAGATGGAATCCGAAGGTGCGGTGATTCCCAGCTATGAGGTGCGTTGCCTGAATATGATTCAGCAATTGCTCTCGACGGCGAAGAATCTTGGGTTGCAGCTTGAGGTTGCAAGGGGCCTTACCGATGCTGAAGCGGAAGTTATTCTGCCGGACAATACGCTTATCCAAGAGGTGACCGCCCTGGTCGAGCGGCCCAATGTCCTGGTCGGCCGTTTCGAGCAAGACTTCCTCGCCGTGCCGCAGGAATGCCTGATCCTGACCATGAAGGCGAACCAGAAGTACTTCCCGCTCTTGGATGCGGCCGGCAAGCTGAGCAACCAGTTCCTGATCGTGTCCAACATCTCGCCGGCCGATGCCTCGCAGGTGGTCAGCGGCAACGAGCGCGTGGTGCGTCCGCGCCTGGCCGACGCCAAGTTCTTCTTCGACCAGGACCGCAAGCAGAAGCTGGCGGCGCGGGTGCCGCGCCTGGACAACGTGGTCTACCACAACAAGCTGGGCAGCCAGGGCGAGCGGGTGAAGCGTCTGGTCAAGCTGGCCGGTGGCATCGCCCGCCTGCTCAAGGCCGACGAGGCGCAGGCCGAGCGTGCCGCATTGTTGGCCAAGGCCGACCTGCTGACCGACATGGTCGGCGAGTTTCCCGAGTTGCAGGGCATCATGGGCCGTTACTACGCCTTGCATGATGGTGAAGCGCTTCCCGTGGCCGATGCGGTCGAAACCCATTACCAGCCGAGGTTCGCCGGCGATGCGCTGCCGGAAGGCAACGTCGCGCTGAGCGTGGCGCTGGCGGATAGGCTCGACAGCTTGGTCGGCATCTTCGGTATCGGTCTCGCGCCGACCGGCGACAAGGACCCCTTCGCCCTGCGCCGCGCCGCGCTCGGGGTGTTGCGCATCCTGATGGAGTGCGGCTTGCCGCTCGATTTGCTGGACTTGCTCGAGTTGGCGCGTACCGGTTTTGCGCCGGGCCAGGTGGCCGATAGCGTCGCGCTCGACGTGTACCCGTTCATGCTGGAGCGGCTGCGTGGCCTGCTGCGCGAAGTGTCGGCGGTGGACGAGGTGGAGGCGGTGCTTGTCCAGCAGCCTCGCCGCATCGACCGCGTGCCGGCGCGGCTGGCCGCGGTGCGCGAATTCCGCGCGCTGCCCGAGGCCGAGGCCTTGGCCGCCGCCAACAAGCGCATCCAGAACATCCTGAAGAAGACCGAGGTGGTGGCCGATGCGGTGGAGGCGGCGCTGTTGCAGGAAGGCGCCGAGCGCGCGCTGTACGAGCAACTGCTCGCGGTGCGGCCCAAGGTCGAGGCCGCCTTGGCCAACCTGGACTACACGGCGGCGCTCAAGGCCCTGGCCGGCCTGCGCGCGGCGGTGGACCGCTTCTTCGACGAGGTGATGGTGATGGTGGACGAGCCGCTGGTGCGCAACAACCGCCTGGCCTTGTTGACCGGATTGGCCGCGACGATGAACAGCGTGGCCGACATCGGCCAGTTGTCGAGCCGCTGAGCCTGCTGTGGCCGCTCGGGCGGGAGGTTTCATTTCCCGCTTGAGCCTGGCGCGTGCAGCGGCCAAAATAGGGTTCAATGTCGCCTAGCCCGCAATCATGAAACTGGTCATCCTGGATCGCGACGGGGTCATCAACTTCGACTCCGATCAATTCATCAAGAGCCCCGATGAATGGAAGCCCATACCCGGCAGCCTCGAGGCGATCGCCATGCTGAACCAGGCGGGTTACCGGGTGGTGGTGGCCTCCAACCAGTCCGGCATCGGCCGCGGCCTGTTCGAGATGGCGACCTTGAACGCGATCCACGCCAAGATGCACAAGATGGTGGCCCAGGCGGGCGGCCGCATCGAGGCCATCTTCTTCTGCCCGCACCCGGCCGATTCCCATTGCGCTTGCCGCAAGCCGAAGGCGGGGTTGTTCGAGGAGATCGCCACCCGCTACCACACCGAGCTGAGCAACGTGCCCGCCATCGGCGATTCGGCGCGCGACATCCAGGCCGCGTTCGAGGCCGGGGCCAAGCCCATCCTGGTGCGGACCGGCAAGGGCGCGAAGACCTCCAGCAATGGCGACCTGCCGCCGCATGTGCGTATCTTCGATAATCTCGCCGCCGCCGCGCGCGCATTGATCGCCGAGCCATGATCTTTCTACGCAGTGCCCTGTTCGCCGCGATCCAGGCGGTCGCGACCGTCGTGTTCAGTACCTCGATCTTGTTGGCCACGCCGATCCCGCGCTTGCCGCGCTATCGGCTGATCACGGCCTGGGGCCGCTTCGTCATTTGGCTGGCGCGCGTGGTGCTGGGCATCCGTTATCGGGTCGAAGGCCTGGAGCATCTGCCGGCACGGCCGTCGGTCGTGCTGTCCAAGCACCAATCGGCCTGGGAGACCATCGCCTTCCAGCAGATTTTTCCGCCGCTGTCCTTCGTGCTCAAGCGCGAGCTCTTGTTCATCCCGTTCTTCGGTTGGGGGCTCTCGCTGTTCAGCCCGATCGCGATCGACCGCGCCGCCGGGCGCGAGGCCCTGAGGCAGATCGAGGAGCGCGGCAAGCAGAGGCTGCGCCAGGGCTTTTGGGTGTTGATCTTTCCCGAGGGCACGCGCATGCCGCCGGGCGAGCGCGGCCGCTACCAGATCGGCGGCGCCTGGCTGGCGGCCAAGGCCGGCGCGCCGGCGGTGCCGGTGGCGCACAATGCCGGCGAGCTGTGGCCCAAGCATGCCTTCGTCAAATATCCGGGCACGATCACGGTGCGCATCGGCCCGGCCATCGCCACCGAGGGGCGTAAGCCGACCGAGGTGCTGGCCGAGGCCGAGGCCTGGATCGAGGCCGAGATGGCAAGGCTGCCGCATGCGCGCTAGGCGGCCGATCCTGCGCGAGGCGGAGCAGCGCGAGCTGGTGTTGGGCGAGCGGCGCGTGGCCTACACGCTCAAGCGCAGCTCTGCCCGTCGAACCTTGGCGCTCAAGGTCGGCGAGGACGGCGAGGTCACGGTCAACGCGCCCATGCGCATGGCCTGGCACCGGATCGAGGCCTTCCTGAACCAGCATGCCGATTGGCTCAGGCAACGCCTGGAAAATTTGCGTCGGCAGACCTTCCGCTGGCAGGACGGGATCGAGCTGCCTTACCTCGGCAGCCTGCGCCGCTTGAGCATGGAGCCGGCGGCCTTGCCCCTGGTGTTCCCGCTGGCCGACCGCATCCTGGTCGGCGGCGGCGAGGACGGCGCAGCGGTGCTGGTGACCGATTGGTATCGCAGCGAGGCCGCGCGCCTCTTGCCCGAGCGCCTATTCGCGCATGTCGCCCGCGTCGGCTACCCGATGCCGCGCTTTCGCCTGACCGGCGCGTCCAGCCGCTGGGGCAGCCTGTCGCCGACCGGGGTGTTGAGCCTGAACTGGCGCCTGCTCAAGGCCAGCGAGGCCGAGATCGATTACGTGATCTGCCACGAGTTGGCGCATATGCGGGTGCCCAATCATTCCAGCCGTTTTTGGCGCGAGGTCGAGGCCTTGTATCCGGGGTTCGAAGAACCCAAGGCCAGGCTCAGGCAGAACGCCGCGCTGTATTTCCAATTTTGAGGATGAAGCCCATGCGCATGCTGCATACCATGTTGCGGGTCGGCGATCTGGACAAGTCGATCGCCTTCTATACCGAGGTGATGGGCATGAAGCTCCTGCGCCGCAAGGATTACCCGGACGGCAAGTTCACCCTGGCCTTCGTGGGTTACGGCGGCGAGGACGATCACACGGTGTTGGAGCTGACCTACAACTGGGGCGTGGACGGATACGAACTGGGCACGGCCTTCGGCCATATCGCGATCGAGGTGGACGATGCCTATCGGGCCTGCGACGAGGTGGCCGCCAAGGGCGGCAAGGTGGCGCGCCCGGCCGGGCCGATGAAGCACGGCGGTTCGGTGATTGCCTTCGTCGAAGACCCGGACGGTTACAAAATAGAATTCATCCAGCGGGGCACGCGCGGGACCTAACGCGCCCCGGCGGCGGCTGCCTGAATCGCGCGGTAGAGTTCGTCCTGCCGAATGGGTTTCGCGACATGACTATCCATGCCGGCTTGCAGGCAGCGCGCGCGTTCCTCCGGCGAGGTGTTCGAGGTCAGCGCGACGATCGGGGTGTGGCCACCCCGTTGCCGCTCGATTTCACGGATCCGCCGGGTGGCTTGAATGCCGTCCATGCCCGGCATCTGCATATCCATCAAGATCAAGTCGTGGCCGCCTTCCTGCCAGGCCTGGAGCGCGGCTTGACCGTCGGTGGCCGTGGTCACCCGATAACCGGCCTTTTCGAGCAAGATGGTCGCCAGTTTCTGGTTGATGGCGTCGTCGTCGGCCAGCAGGATATGCAAGGGCCGGCCCGGTTCGCCATGGCCGATGTCCTCGAGCCGCGCCGCGCCGGTTATTGCCTTGTGCTCATTGGCATCGAGCAAGATGGCGCGCAAATCGGCCGCGAGGATGGGTTTGGTCAGATGCCTGGCGATGCCTTGTTCGCGGCAGCGTTCGATGCTGGTTTCCAGTTGAGTGACCGGCAGCAGCATCACGAGTTTGGCGCCGGACGATTCCCTCAGTCCGGCGGCGAGGGAGAAGCTGTCGCCTTGTCCCGTGGCCGCATCGATCAACAGGAAACGATAAGGCGTTTCCGCCGCCTGGGCGCGGCGGGTCTCGGCCTCGGCCTCTCGCATGTCGGTCAAAAGCCGGGCCTGCATGCCCAAGGATTCGATCAGGCCGCAAAGCGCTTGCCCGGCGCTGACGTTGTCGTCGATGATCAAGGCGGAGAGCCCGGCCAATGTAGGGGGCGGGCCTTCGGACTCGGTGCCGGCCACATCGAGCCGGATCGTGAATTGGAATCGGCTGCCCTGTCCGGGCCGGCTGTCGACCCAGATGTTTCCTTGCATCATATCCACCAGGCGCCGGCAGATGCTGAGGCCCAAGCCCGTACCGCCATACTTTCGGGTGGTGGAGGCATCGGCCTGGCTGAACGAGTCGAATACCGTGTCGATCTTGTCGGCCGCGATGCCGATGCCCGTGTCGCGCACATGAAAATAGATCTCGGCGTTCTCGCCAGGCGGTGCATGCATCTCGATCTTCAGGACGATCTCGCCGGTATCGGTGAATTTGAGCGCGTTGCTCAACAGGTTGAGCAATATCTGGCGTAAGCGGGTGGGATCGCCGATCAGTCTTGCCGGCACGGCCGGCGCGATGTCGAGCACCAGTTCCAGGCCCTTCTGGTCGGCGCGGAACGCCATAGTCTTGACGATCTCGCCGGCCAGCTCGCGCAAGTCGAACGGGATGTGTTCGATATTCAAATGCCCGGCCTCGATCTTCGAGAAATCGAGGATGTCGTTGATGATGACCAAAAGCGTCTCGGCCGAGCTGTTCGCGATTTCGATGTATTCGCGTTGCTCGGCGCTGAGCTGGGTCTCCAGCGCCAGCTTGGTCATGCCGATGACCCCGTTCATCGGGGTGCGGATTTCGTGGCTCATCATCGCCAGGAAGCTGCTCTTGGCGCGGTTTGCGTTCATCGCCTGATCGCGCGTGGCGATCAATTCCTGCTCGAAACGGACGGCGTTGCTGATGTCGTCGAAGCTGAATACGCGGCCGATGGCCTGGCCGCGCAGGAGTTGCGGGCTGGACTGATATTCGAATACGCGGCCGTCGCGCAATTCCAGGACATTGCTGACGCTGAGGTTGGGGTCGGCATAGAGTTCGACCAGTTGGAGCCGGTAGCCGGTCGGATCGGCCAATTGGCCTTGGATATAGGACAGGATGGCGGCATCGTTGCGCTCCAGCAGCAGGGAATCCGGCATGTCCCACATGCGGGTGAAGCGGTGGTTCATGTTGAGGATGCTGCCGTCCAGGCGGGTGATCAGAATGCCTTCCGCCACCGACTCGAAGGCCGCGCGCAGCTGCGAGGCAAGCTGGTCGGCGGTGTCCTCTACGGCCTTGCGGTCGCTGATGTCATAGGCCGAGATGACGATGTGCTCCTTGCCGTCGATGTCGACCAGGCGCGTGGATTTCTCCACCGCCAGGGTCTGGCCGCCCTGGCAGCGGTATTCCGTTTCCACGCGTTGCTGCGGAAAGAAGTTGCCGAGCCATATCTCGCCCCAGTACATCTGGTCGGCCAGCTGGTCCTCGACGGTCTCGATAGGCAGTCCTTCGAGCGTGTCGGTGGTATAGCCCAAGGCCGAGCAGGCGCGGGAATTGGCCGCGACGATGGTGCCCGTCTCCGTGTCGACCGCGATCAGCAACTCCATGGCGGCGTCGGCCATGGCGCGGGCGATCGGGTCGGCTTGTTCGTTCCGCATGGTCATGGCCGTCAGTTGTACGGCCCGTCGGAGGCTTCGTCGAAATAATAGGTGATGCGCGTGCGCGGGCTGAGGTAATCGAACACGTCGCGCGGCAGCTGGGCAGGCCGGAAGGTCTTGCTGATGCCGAGGTCGGGCTCGTCTTCGAGATCGAGGATGATCGGCTCGTCCTTGGGCACCGACGCATCGTAGACGATCACGGTCGGCCGCAGGGGGCGCTTCAAGTTGACCGACGCGACGCTGCCCCACATCTCGTTCGACAGCCGGACGATGGTGCCCGGCGGATACACGCCCATGCTGCGGATGAAGACGTTCATGGCCTCATGGTCGAGCTGGGACTTCTGCTTGGCGAACATGTAGGAGATGGCCTCGTGCGGCGTGGCCGACTTCAGCGGGTTGACGTGGTTGCACAGGTTGTCGAAGGTGTTGACGATGGCCACGATGCGCACCAGCCTGGAGATATGGTCTTCCTTGAGCTTGTCCGGATAGCCGCCGCCGTCCATCTGTTCATGATGATGGCGGATGATGTCCAGCACCGGCGCCGGCAATTCGAGTTGCCGGCCGATCTCCTCGCCATAGAGCGGGTGCTGCATCAGGAAGTGCTGTTCGGGCTTGGTCAAGGGCTCGGTCTTGCGCAAGATGAGGTCGGGTATCTTGACCTTGCCGATGTCATGAAAGACCGCGCCCAGGCCCGCCAGTTTTACTTCCTCCTTGGCTAGGCCCATTTCCTTGGCCAGGATCATGGCCAGGATGGAGACGTTGAGCGAGTGCAAATAGACCTCCTCGCCGGCCAGCTTGTCGTTCATCACGTGGATGGCGACATCCTTGTCGGTCAGCAGGGAATCGGCCATTCGATCGACCAGCCCCAGCGCGGAGGCGACGCATTCCTTGGGCCGGGCGAAGAGATTCTTGTTGATGCCCTTGATGGTGCCGACGGCCTCGAGCAAGGCCTTTTCGCACTTGAGCACCGATAGGCGGTGCCGCTTCAAACGCTCGATGCGGGCCTTTTTCGCCGCCATGGCGGCCTGTTCTTCCGGGCTGATTTCCGGCTCCGGCTGGGCCTCGGCCTCGCCGGCTGCGGGCGCCGCCGTCATCGGCAAGGGCTGGTTGCTGCTCTTCGCCGGATGGTAGCGTACCTGCTTGAGGCCGAGCCGCTTGATGGTGTTGATCTGGCCGGCGGAGGAAATCTTGAAGCTATTGCTCAGGAAAGGGTGATCCATCCACCCCAGGTCGAGGCTGATATAAAGGCCGACCCGAAGCTGGCTGACATCGATGCTGAGGAATTCTTCTTGGTCGCTCATGAGGCTAATGATCGGATGGAGAAGCCAATAGGCCAGCTGAACGGTAGCACGGCGGTTTTTCCCGGTGGCATGGTGGGACTACCTAAGTAGGGCCATGGGGCGCCGGCCCGGTGGCCAGAAAGAAGGTCAGGCCTTGTTCTGGCTGTCCGGCGCATCGTCGAAATAATAGGTGATGCGGGTGCGTGGGCTGAGGTAATCGAACACGTCGCGTGGCAATTGAGCCGGGCGAAAGGTCTTGCTGATCGAAATATCCGGCTGCTCGTCGAGGTCGATGACGATGGCCTCTTGTTTCGGCACCTCGGGGTCGTAGACCAGCACGTTGGGCTTCAGGGGCTTTTTTACGTTGATCGAGACCACGATGCCCCAGAGATCGTTCGACAGCTTGACGATGGTGCCGGGCGGGTAGACGCCCATGCTGCGGATGAACAGGGTGAGCGCGGCCTGGTCGAACATGGCCCGCTGCTTGGCGAACATCGTCGAGATGGCCTCGTACGGCGTCAGCGATTTGGCGATGTTGACGTGGTTGCACAGGTTGTCGAAGGTGTTGACGACGGTGATGATGCGGGTCAGCTGCGAAATGGCCGATTCGCGCAGGCCGTGGGGATAGCCGCTGCCGTCGACGTGCTCGTGATGGTACAAGATGATTTCCTGCACCGGTAGCGGCAGCCTGAGCGACAGGGCGATCTCCTTGCCGTAGCTCGGGTGCTGGTCCAGGAAGTTTTGCTCCGGCTTGGTCAGCGGCTCGGTCTTGCGCAGGATGCGGTCGGGGATCTGGCTCTTGCCGATGTCGTGGAACACCGCGCCAAGGCCGACCAGGCTGATTTCCTCCTTGGACAGGCCCATCTCCTTGGCCAGGATCATCGCCAGGATGGAGACATTGAGCGAGTGGTGGTACACGTCCTCGCCGGCGACCTTGTCGTTCATCGCGTGGATCGCGATGTCCTTTTCGTTCAGTAGCGAGTCGATCATCTTGTCGACCAGGTCCTGCGCCGCCCGGACGCTCTCTTGCGGCCGCGAGAACAGGTTGTGGCTGACTGCCTTGAGCGCGCGGGTCGCCTCCAGGAGCTGCTTCTCGCATTTCATCACCGATTGCCGGTGCCGGCTCAGTCGCTCGACCCGCTCTTTTTTGGCCTGCATGGCGGCCTGTTCTTCCGGGCTGACTTGCACCGGGGCCGGCGCCGACGCCTGTTTGGGCGGGTCGAGCGGCTTGCCGCTGCTCTTGGCCGGGCAATAGCGAATCTTTTTGAGCCCGAGGTGGCGGATGGTCTTGATCTGCTCTTCGTCCTTGATCTTGAAGGTGTTGGTGACGAAGGGATGGTCCATCCAGTGCATATCGAGCGTGATATAGAGGCCGACCCTCAGCTGGGCGATATCGATGTCGAGGTAGTCTTCGGGCTGGCTCATGATCGTGTGCGTGTCTTTGGCGGTGCGTTAGCGGTCTTCGTCGGCGGGCCGTTGTCCGGCCTTCTCGCTCAGTCGGGCGAACTCCGCCACCGATAATGTCTCGCCCCGGCGGCCGGGGTCAATACCGATGGCCTCCATCTCGGTCGCATCGACCAGGCCTTTCAGTGTATTGCGCAAGGTCTTGCGCCGCTGGCCGAAGGCGCGGGCGACCACCTCGGCGAAGGCGCGCGCGTCGCGGTAGGCGACGGCCTCGGCCGGCAGCGGCGCCAGGCGCACCACGGCGGAGTCGACCTTGGGCGGCGGGTTGAACGCGCCGGGCGGCACGTTGAACAGCTTGGCTACGCGGAAGCGAGCCTGCAGCATCACCGACAAACGGCCGTAGTCGGCGCTGTCGGGCGCGGCGGCCATGCGGTCGACCACCTCTTTTTGCAGCATGAAGTGCATGTCCTTTATCCGGTCGGCATAGTCGGCCAGATGGAACAGCAAGGGGCTGGAGATGTTGTAGGGCAGGTTGCCGACCACGCGCAGCTGGCCCTCTCCCCCGGCCCCTGATGAATCCCCTACCCTTCGGTATCCCCCGCTTGCGGGGGAGGGGAGAAGGGTAGCGAAATCGAACTTCAGCGCGTCGCGCTCGTGCACGGTCAGCCGCTCGGGCGGGAATTCGGCGCGCAGGCGCGGCACCAGGTCGCGGTCGAATTCGACCACGTGCAGATGCTTGAGCCGTTCGAGCAGCGGCCGGGTCAGGGCGCCGAGGCCAGGGCCGATCTCGACCATCAGGTCCTCCGCCTGCGGCGCGATGGCGGCGACGATCTTGTTCAGGATGTTGGCGTCATGCAAGAAGTGCTGGCCCAGGCTCTTCTTGTGGCGATGTGCGGTGGTATTCATGTGCGCGCCCGTCCTTGCGCCATTCGCCAGGCCAAGTCGATCGCCGCGCGCAGGCTGCCGTCGTCGATCCGGCCGCTGCCGGCGAGTTCGAGCGCGGTACCGTGGTCGACCGAGGTGCGCACGATGGGCAGGCCCAGCGTCACGTTGATGCCCTCGCCGAAGCTCGCGTGCTTGAGCACCGGCAGACCCTGGTCGTGGTACATCGTCAGCACGGCGTCGCAGGCATCGAGGAATTTGCGCTGGAACAGGGTGTCGGCCGGCAGCGGTCCTTCCAGGCGCATGCCGGCCTGGCGCAGTTGATTCAGTACCGGTTCGATGACCTCGATCTCTTCCCGGCCCAGATGGCCGCCCTCGCCGGCATGCGGGTTGAGGCCGGCGACCAGGATGCGCGGCGCGGCGATGGCGAAATCGCGCCGTAGCGCGGCGTCGAGGATATGGAGGGTTTCGCGCACGGCCGTGGGCGTGATCGCGGCGGCGACCTCGCTCAGGGGCAGGTGGGTGGTGACCAGCGCGACGCGCATGCCGGCCCCGGTCAGCATCATCACCACGCGCGGCGTGCCGGTCAGTTCGGCCAGAAACTCGGTGTGGCCGGTGAAGGCGATGCCGGCGTCGTTGATGACGCCCTTGTGCACCGGGCCGGTGACCAGGCCGGAGAACTCGCCCGAGAGGCAACCCTCGGTCGCGCGGCGCAGGCTGGCCAGCACATAGGCGGTATTGGCGGGGTCGAGCCGGCCGGCCTGAGCGGGCTCGGCCAAGGGCAGGGACAGCAGGCTGATCGGCGCGGCGGAGCCCGGTGCGTGGTCGGGCAGGGCGCAGGCCAGGCCGAGTTGCGCGGCGCGGGCCTCGATCAGCGCGCGGTCGGCGAGCAGGACGATGGGGATGCCGGCCGGCGGCTCTTGCGCGAGGCGCGCGCACAGATCGGGGCCGATGCCGGCCGGTTCGCCGGCGGTCAGGACGAGGGGCGCGAGATTCCCCTCGGGGATCATCCCTTACTCCTCGTTCCGGTATTCCACATAGGCCGAGTCGCGTATCTGCCGAACCCAGCTATCGAAGGCCTCGTCGCTCTTGCGGTCGCGTATGGAACGGCGGGCATCCAGGCGCTTGCGCTCCTGGGTCACGTCCTGGTCGCGCCGTTCGAGCACTTGGATCAGATGCCAGCCGAACGGCGATTGGCTGGGCTCGGAAGTTTCGCCGAGCTTCAGGCCATCCATCACGCGTTCGAATTGCGGCACGGTGTCGCCGGGATTGAGCCAACCCAGGTCGCCGCCCTTGGCCGCGGAGAGGTCGTCCGAATGCAGCTTGGCCAGTTCGGCGAAGTCCTGGCCGTTGTCGATGCGTTCCTTGAGCTGGGTCAGGCGGCCCTTGGCGTCCTGATCGGTGACCACCTCGTTGGTCTTGATCAGGATGTGGCGGGCCTGGGTCTGGCGGATCACCAGCGTCGTATCCTTGCCGCGCGCATCGAGCAGTTTGACGATATGGAAGCCGTTCGGGCTGCGCAGTAGGCCGGATACCTGGCCCGGTTTCAGCGCGCGCGCGGCATCGACGTACAGGCCGGGCAACTGGCCTTCGCCGCGCCAGCCGATCTGGCCGCCCTCGATCGCGTCCTTGGCGTCGGAATGGCCGGCCGCGACCTGGGCGAAATCGGCGCCCGACTTGAGTTCGGCCAGGGCCTTGTCGGCCTTGGCCTTGATCGCTTGCAGGCGGTCCGGCGCCAGCCCCTCGGGCGTGGCGATCAGGATATGGGCCAATAGATATTCGGTCTGCCGGCTGTCTTTCAGCGCCGGATTGGCCAGGAAGTTGTCGATCTCGGCCTCGGTGACGCCGACCCGGTTGTCCACCTCGCGTTCGCGCAATCGGGAGATGACGATCTCGTTGCGAATCTGTTCGCGGAAGGCCGCGAAGTCGGTGCCTTCTTTTTCCACGCTGGCCTGGAAGGCGGCGAGGTCCATGCCGTTCTGCTGGGCGATGCGGCCGAGGGCGCGGTCGAGTTGCGTGCCGTCGATACGGATGTTGGTTTCCTCCGCGCGCTGCAACAGCACGCGCTCGGTGATCATGCGTTCCAGCACCTGTTTGGACAGCGTGGCGGGGGGCGGCAACGCGATGTTGCGCCGCTTGAGTTGCTGGCCCACCTGCTCGATCTTGGCGGCGAGTTCGCGTTCGGTGACGACGCTGTTGTTGACCACGGCCACGATGCGATCGAGCGGGATGGGATCCTTCGCCATGGCGCTGCCCGCCAAGCCTTGCAGGCAGGCGGCGCAGGCCAGGGTGGCTAGCAGCTTACGGCAGATTGAATTGGCTCCGGCCGCGCGGCTTAACTTGCTTAGGCAAGTCAGCCTGTATTGAAACTTAGTTTTCATCGCTCTTCGCATATCCGGGGATGCTCCGTTTCAAGAGGTCCAGCGGGTTCGGCCCGAGCTTGGTCAGGTCGCGCAGTTCCAGCTGGATGAAGAAGGCATTGCTCGTTTCGGTCTGGGTCAGGGCCAGGCGGTGCAGGACGCCGCGCAAGGACCAGCAGCCGGCGTTGTGCTCGAAGCCGCCCAAGGCTTCGATCACGCGGCTGTCGCGGAAAGAATAGTTCAGGCGGCCGATGCCGTACCACATCGGGCTCAACGGCCATTGCGCCGACAGGTCGATTTGATCGATGCTGCCTTGGGCATAGCGGTAGTCGGCGTTGAGCGCGCGGCCCGGGCCGTCGCGGTAGAAGGCGCCCAGGCCGAAGCGCGCGGTCTCGCCGGTGTCGGCGTTGTGCTGCAAGTTGCCGGACAGGCGCAGCCGGTTGGTGACCTGGCCCGACAGGATGGCCAGGATATCGCTGCTATTCGCGTTGCGCGCCGCCAGGCCGGGCAGGGTGACGCGCTGATCGCTGAAGTAATAGCGCTGGCCGACCGTGAGTTGGATGCGCTCGATGCCGTTCAGGTTGTCGAGCAGGCGCGAGGTGAGCGCCATGGTGATCTGGTTGGCGTCGTTGACGCGGTCGACGCCGGCGTATTGGTTCTCGCTGAAGATCGTGTACAGGCTGGAATCGAGCAGGGCGGAATCGAACACCGGCAGCTTGGATTGATCCCGGTATGGGATGTTGACGTAATACAGCCTGGGCTCCAGGGTCTGCACGAAGGGCGAGCCGCCGAAGGCGAATTCGCGCTCGAATTCGAGGCCGGCATCCAGGGTGAAGACCGGCAGGCTACGCGTTTCCTGCAAGATGCCGCCGGTCGCGGCGCGGTCGAGGTCGTAGCGGGTCAGGTGCCAGCCGAACTTGGGCGTGATGTGGGCATAGCTGGTGGTGAACGGCAGCTTGACGCTGGGGTAGGCGTGGAAACGGTCGCCTTCCGGCTCGCTGGCCCAGGCGTGGCTGAAGCGCACGAACTCGCTGGAGAAGTCGATGTCGACCGGGTAACCCTGGGGCCGTTGCCGGCTCGCCACCAAGGTGAGTTGCGGCAGTCTGGAGTACAGCGGGTTGCCGCTCAGGGTTTGGAACGATTGCAGGCGTCCGTTCGCCGCCCACCAGCCGCCGTTGTAGGAGAGCGTGCCCTCCTTGAGCAGGTTGGCTTGCGCCGTCTGGTGCACGACGCTGGACAGGTCGGTGAAGTATTTGTCGTCGGAGGCCTGGCTGACGTTCAGGCTGCCCGCCCAGTTGGCGTCGAACTGCTGGCTGTGCAGGATGCGGCCGTAATAGCGGTCGCGATTGGCGGCCTTGTCCTCGGGCAGGTATTCGAAATCCAGCTTGCCCTGGTAGCGGTCGTCCAGATAGCGGAATTCCGCGCCGAGTTGAAGGCCGCGCTTGGACATATAGTGCGGCGTGATGGTGGCGTCGTGGTTGGGCGCGATATTCCAGTACCAGGGCGCGGTGATCTCGGCGCCACGCCTGTCGGAGACACCCACCCCTGGCGTCAGGAAGCCGGACTTGCGCTTGTCGTCCAGGCCGAAGTTCATCCACGGGGCAAAGAGGATGGGCATGCCCAGGTATTCGACCCGAACGTTGCGCGCGGCGCCGATATTGTCGGCGTAGTCCAGCTTGAGGTCGCCGGTGCGTAGCAGCCAGTCGTCGTTGCCGACCGGGCAGCTGGTGTAGCTCGCCTCGCTCAGACGGTAGCGATCCTCGCCCTCGAATTGCAGCAGCGCGGCGGCGCCACGGACATACTGGCCCTTTTCGCCTTGGCTTTCGTAGCGTATCGGCCGCATCTCGCCCAGGTGGCTGGCCAGTTGCAGTTGCAGCTCGTCGGCCTCGATCCGGCTGCGGCCACGGGTCAGCACGACATTGCCGCGCGCCCGCAGGCGATCCTCGGCCTGGTCGTAGCGCATCCAATCGGCGCTCAGGTTCTCGTCCAGCCGGCGGGCGACCACTTGGCCGCTGGCCTCGACATATTGCTCGGTCGCGCCGGATATCTGGTCGGCATCGACGAAGACCGGCAGGGCCTCGCGCCCGGCCTCGCCCGGCAAGGGGACGCGCAAGGTGGTGGATTGCTTGAGGACGATGCCCTCGGGTTCGGCGGCAAGTGCCCCTAGGCTGAATACCGTCAGCGGTACCGACAGGAGCAAGAGACGCTTGAGCGGCATGTGAATGGGGTCGCGGGTGCTAGAATCGCTCTGGTTTATTTGGACCGGATTATCGCCCGGAACGTATTCAATGGAAAGAACAGAACGCTTGCGCCAGTGGGTCGAGTCGGCCCTGCCGGCACCCTTGCTTGCGCTGGAAGTGGCCTCGGCCGACGCCAGCTTCCGCCGCTACTTCCGGGCCAGGACGGCAGCGGGCAGCTATATCGTGATGGACGCGCCGCCCAGTCACGAGGATTGCCGGCCCTATATCCACATCGCCCGGCTGTTTCGGGCGGCCGGGGCCAATACGCCGGAGATACTGGCCGAGAACCCGGCCGAGGGTTTTTTGCTGCTGTCCGACTTCGGCGACACCACTTATCTCGCGGCCTTGACCCGCCAGAGCGCGGGCGCTCCGGCGGGTTCCCTCGCCCCAACCCTCTCCCAGGGGGAGAGGGAGCAATCGCTGGGCCAAAATCGAATCGACGACGACACGGCCGACGGGCTGTATCGCGACGCCAATGCCGCCCTGATCCAGATTCAACTGGCCAGCCGGCCGGGCGAACTGCCCGACTACGACGAGGCCCTGCTGACGCGCGAGTTGCGCTTGTTCCCCGAGTGGTATCTGGCCAAGCACCTCAAGTTCGAATTGAGCGCCGAGCAGAGCGCGCTGCTCGACACCACCTTCCGCGCCATCCTCGACAACAACCTGGCCCAGGCCAAGGTCTACGTCCACCGCGACTGGCATTCGCGCAACTTGATGGTGACCGAGCCCAATCCCGGCGTGCTGGATTTCCAAGATGCGGTCTACGGCCCGATCACCTACGACCTGGTGTCGATCTACAAGGATGCCTACATCAAATGGGACGAGGCACGGGTGCTCGATTGGACGATCCGCTACTGGGAAGCCGCCCGCCGCGCCGGGCTGCCGGTGCCGGCCGACTTCGCCGACTTCTACCGCGATTTCGAGTGGATGGGCGTGCAGCGCCACATCAAGGTGCTCGGCATCTTCGCCCGGCTCTATCACCGCGACGGCAAGGCGGGCTATCTCAAGGACATGCCGCTGGTCATGCATTACCTGCGCCGCGCCTGCGAGCGCTACAACGCCCTGGCCCCCTTCCTGCGCTTCCTCGACGCGCTGGAAGGCCGGCAGGCCGAAGTCGGTTATACCTTCTGACATGTCGCCTCACGCCTCACCCCCCACGCCTCACGGTTTCAAGGCCATGATCCTGGCGGCCGGTCTGGGCGAGCGCATGCGCCCCTTGACCGAGCACACGCCCAAGCCCTTGCTCCAGGCCGGCGGCAAGCCGCTGATTGTCTGGCAGATCGAGCGTTTGAAGCAGGCCGGCTTCGAGCGCCTGGTCATCAACCATGCCCACCTGGGCATGCAGATCGAATGCGACCTCGGCGCCGGCGCCGCCTATGGGGTGACCATCGCCTATTCCGACGAGGGCGCGCCGCTGGAAACGGCCGGCGGTATCGCCACCGCGCTGGCCTTGCTGGGCGATGCCCCCTTCGCCGTGACCAACGGCGATGTCTACACCGAGTTCGACTACAGCCGCTTGCTGCCGGCGCTGCACGACATGCGCGGCAAGCCCGAGCATCTCGCCCATCTCGTGCTGGTCGACAACCCGCCGCACCACCCGCAGGGCGATTTTGCCTTAGCGGAAGGGAAGGCCATGCTCCCCTCTCCCGCAAGCGGGAGAGGGGCTGGGGGAGAGGGGAATGTGCTCACTTTCAGCGGCGTCGCCTGCTACCGGCCCGAGCTGTTCGCCGGCATCGCCCCCGGCACCAAGGCGGCGTTGGCCCCGCTGCTGCGCCAGGCCATGGCGCGGGGCCAGGTCAGCGGCGAGCATTTCAACGGCCGTTGGGAAGATGTCGGCACGCCCGAGCGCCTGGCCGCGCTTGATCTGGAACTGGGGCAACGCCGTGTCGCTTAATGCCTATCGCCATCGGCGCGAGCGCGTGTTGCAAGCCTTGGGCGAGGGCGTGATGGTGATCGCCACCGCGCCCGAGGCCGTGCGCAATCGCGATGCCCACCACCCGTATCGTTTCGACAGCTACTTTTATTATCTGACCGGTTTTACCGAGCCCGAGGCGGTGCTGGTGCTGGTCGGCGGCGAGCAGCCACGGCAGATTTTGTTTTGCCGCGAGAGGAACCAGGAGCGCGAGATTTGGGACGGCTTCCGCCATGGCCCCGAGGCGGCGCGCGAGGCCTTCGGCTTCGATGCCGCCCACGCCATCGCCGAACTCGACGAGCAGATGCCGCGCCTGCTGGAGAACCAAGCGGCCCTGCATTTCGCCATCGGCCACGACTCGGCCTGGGATGCGCGCGTGGTCGGCTGGCTTAATGCTGTGCGCGCCAAGACGCGGAGCGGCGTGCAGGCGCCGGAGCAATTGCTCGATGCCCGTCGCCTGCTCGACGAGATGCGCTTGATCAAGGACGGCTTCGAGCTCGACTTGATGCGTAAGGCCGCCGACATCTCGGCCGCGGCCCACATCGCCGCGATGCGCGCGACCCGGCCGGGCCGGCACGAACACGAGATCGAGGCGGAACTGCTCTATGCCTTCCGCCGCCAGGGCGCCGAGGCGCCGGCCTACACCTCCATCGTCGCCGGCGGCGCCAACGCCTGCGTGCTGCATTATGTCTTCAACAACCAAGTGCTCAAGGCCGGCGAGCTGCTGTTGATCGACGCCGGCGCCGAGTATCGCGGCTACGCCGCCGACATCACCCGCACCTTTCCGGTCGACGGCCGGTTCGGCGGCGCGCAGCGCGATGCCTACGAGATCGTGCTGGCCGCCCAGGCGGCGGCGATTGAACAGGTCGCGCCGGGCCGCGCCTGGCAATCCCCGCACGAGGCGGCGGTCAAGGTGCTGGCGCAGGGCATGGTCGATCTGGGCTTGCTGCAAGGCGAGGTCGACGGCCTGATCGAGAGCGAGGCCTACAAGCGTTTCTACATGCACCGCACCGGCCATTGGCTGGGCTTGGATGTGCACGACGCCGGCGAATACAAGCAGGCCGGCAATTGGCGCGCATTGCAGCCGGGCATGACCCTGACCGTAGAGCCCGGCCTCTATATCCGCCCGGCCGACGACGTGCCCGAGGCCTTGTGGCACATCGGCATTCGCATCGAGGACGATGCCCTGGTGACCGAGGCCGGTTGCGAGATTCTGACCCACGGTGCGCCCAAGGCCGTGGCCGAGATCGAGGAGATCGTCGGCCGTGACTGAACACGTCAACATTGCCGTGGTGGGCGGCGGCCCGGTCGGCGCCGCGCTGGCGGCTGCCCTTGCCGGAAATGAAAACAGTATCGCGGTGCTGGAGGCGCGCGATGTCCTTACCGCCCAGGACCCGCGCGCTATCGCCTTGTCGCAGGGTGCACGTTTGATCCTGGAACGCATCGAGGCTTGGCCAGCGCTGGCCGACAAGGCGACGCCGATCGAGACCATCCATGTCTCGCAGCGCGGCGGCTTCGGCCGCGCCGAATTGCTGGCGAGCGAGCTGGACGTGCCGGCACTCGGCTATGTCGTCCAGTACGGCGATCTCTATGCCGCGCTGGCCGCGCAGTTGCAGCAGAGCGGCGCACAAGTGTCGACCGGCGCCCAGGTCACTGCGATTCGTTCGACCGGCGCCTATGGCGCGGTCGAGTATCGCCGCGACGGCGCCGAACGGTTGCTGACCGCCGATCTGGTGGTGCTGGCCGATGGCGGCAAGAGCCTGCCGGGCGGGCAGCAGGTAAAGGACTATGGCCAGACCGCGATCTTGTGCACGGTGACGACGGCGCGGCCGCACAGTAGGCGCGCCTATGAGCGCTTTACGCCGGAAGGGCCGATGGCGCTGCTACCTTTGAATGAGGCCTATGCCCTGGTCTGGACCGTGCCCAATGCCCAGGCCGAGTCGGTGCTGGCTTTGGACGATGCCGCTTTTCTTGCGCGCCTGCACGACCGCTTCGGCGACCGTCAGGGCCGTTTCCTCACCGCTTCGAAGCGTGTGGCCTTCCCGCTGCGCATGATCACCAGCGAGCCGGTGCAGGGGCCGCGCATCCTGCGCATCGGCAACGCGGCGCAGACCTTGCACCCGGTGGCGGGGCAGGGCTTCAACCTCGGTCTGCGCGACGCCTGGAAACTCAGCCAGGCTATATGGGATGCCGACAAGGCCGACTTGGGCAGCGCCGCGTTCTGCGCGCGCTATCGCGACCGGCGCGGCCCCGACGTACGCGGCGGCATGCGCATGACCGATCTGATGGTCGAGCTGTTCTCCAACGACAACTTCCTGTTGCGTCACGGGCGCGGTGTTGGGTTAGCCTTGATGGATGCGCTGCCGCCGCTGAAAAAGGCCTTCGCCCGCAAGATGATGTTCGGGGCGCAAGCATGGTAGCGCGTTTCGATATAGTGATCATTGGCGGCGGCCTGAGCGGCGCGGCCCTGGCCCTGGCCCTGCGC
Organism: Betaproteobacteria bacterium; assembly: GCA_016234655.1. GTDB lineage: Bacteria > Pseudomonadota > Gammaproteobacteria > Burkholderiales > Thiobacillaceae > Sulfuritortus. The sequence continues at coordinate 15,489 of JACRAU010000034.1, read as the reverse complement.
GACACGGCCTGGCGCGTGGCCGTGGTCGAGCCGAACCCGCCTGCCGACATACCCTCCCCCGCAAGCGGGGGAGGGTGGGGCGAAGCGCCGGGAGAGGGGAACTGGGATGCCCGCGTCTACGCCTATAGCCCCGGCAACGTCGCCTGGCTGCAAACCCTGGGCGCCTGGGATGCGACGGTGCGCAATCAGCCGGTCTATGCCATGCGCATCGTCGGCGACGCCGGCGGCCATCTGGCGTTCGACGCGCTGGACGCCGGCCTGCCGGAGCTGGCCTTCATCGCCGAGAGCAACCGCCTGCACCACGCGCTGTGGCAAGGCTTGCAGGCAGCGAACAACATCGAATCGATCGGCACGGCGACGGCCTCCGTGACTTGGGGTGCGGCCGAACATGAACTGGTTCTGGCCGGCGGCCGCCGCTTGCAGGCGGGCCTGCTGGTCGGTGCCGACGGGGCCAATTCCTGGCTGCGCAATCAGGCCAACATCGGCCTCACGGTCGAGGATTACCGGCACGTCGGCGTGGTGGCCAATTTCGAGACCGAGCGGCCGCACCGTGGCATCGCCTACCAATGGTTCCGCGACGACGGCGTGCTCGCCTATCTGCCCCTGCCGGGCAAGCGTATCTCCATCGTTTGGTCGACCACGCCGGATCGGGCCGAGGCGCTCAAGGCGCTGCCGGCCGACGAGTTCACCTCACGCGTGGCCGAGGCCGGCCGTCATAGCCTGGGTGCCTTGAGACCGGTGACGCCGCCGCAGGGTTTTCCGCTCAAGCGCCGGCGGGCCGAGGATTGGGTGCGGCCCGGTCTGGTGCTGATCGGCGATGCGGCGCATACCGTGCATCCGCTGGCCGGGCAGGGTATCAATCTCGGTTTTCGCGATGTCCGGCTGTTGGCCGAGTCGCTGCGCGACGCGCACCTGGCGCCAGGCGACATCGGCCGGCTTAAGGCCTACGCCTTGCGCCGCGACGAGGATGTGAGTTCGGTGCAATTCGTCACCGGTGGCCTGAAGAAACTTTTTGCCAGCGACGAGACTCTGTTGCGCTGGCTGCGGAATACCGGCATGACCATGACCGATGGTCAGACCTGGTTGAAACAGGCGCTGATGCGCCATGCGATTCAATAACAAACGGAGTCAAAATGAAATTATTTCTGGCGTTGCTGTTGTCCCTCGCGGCCGTTCACGTACAGGCGAACGATGCCGATCTGCGTCGCGCCTTCGAGGCCCGTTTTCCGGGGGCCAAAGTGGTGAGCGTGGCCAAGACGCCGCTGCCCGGCGTGTATGAGATCGTGGCCGACGGCAACCAGCTGGCCTATGTCGACGAGAAGGCCGAGTTCCTGTTGATGGGCGAGATCATCGACCTGAATAGCCGGCGCAACCTGACGCGCGAGAAGGTCGACGAGCTGACCCGCATCCGCTTCGACAGTCTGCCCATGCAGAATGCGATCAAGTTCGTGAAGGGCGACGGCAAGCGCCAGCTGGCGGTGTTCTCCGATGTCGATTGCCCGTTCTGCAAGAAGCTGGAGCCGGAGTTGGCCAAGCTCGACAACGTGACGATCTACATGTTCCCTTATCCGATCGCCGGCCTGCACCCCGAGGCGGGCCAGCGCAGCAAACAGATATGGTGCAGCAAGGATAGGGCGCAGGCCTGGCTCGACCTGATGCTCAAGGGCAAGCAACCGGGCAAGGCGGCCGACTGCAAGAACCCGGTGGACTCGAACGTCGAGTTGGGCCAGAAGCTCGGCATCAGCGGCACGCCGACCCTGGTGTTCGCCAACGGCAAGCGGGTGCCGGGTTATATCCAGGCCGACCGCATCGAGGCCCTGCTCAAGGATAGCGGCAAGTAATCAGCGACAACCGCCGTTGGGGCCGAGCTTCATCCAGCGCGTGAGCCAGTCTTTCACGCGCTGGCGCGCATGGCGGGTGGCGATCTTTTCTTCCGGCCCTTGATCGGCCCGGAAATCGAAGGCGCGCCGGGCCAGCGGATAGACCTGGTATTCCACCGGCACGCCGCGATCCACCAAGGCGTAAAAGGCGCGGCCGCCATTGATGCGGCGCAGCTCGAAATCGGCGTCGCCGATCAGGAACAGCATCGGCGTCGTGATCTGCATGACCTCGGGCGCGACGCGGAACAACTGATCCGGCTCCGGCGCGTTCGGGTTCTGCATGTGGCCGTAATAGGTGGCGATGGCGGCGATGTCCTTCGGCCGTTTGGCGGCCAGACGGATCGAGTAATAGCCGCCGCGCGACTGGCTGACGATGCCGGCCGGCGTCTTGCAGGCTAGCGGGTGCTTCTTCAGATAATCCAGTCCGGCCTCGACATCGAGTTCGGTCTCCGGGTTGTGTTCCGACGGCCAGCGCTCGATCATCCGGCCGCTCTGCCAATCCGGCATCACCACCAGAAAACCCTGTTCGGCCAGCTCCGTGATGTGCTTGCGCTCGTTCTCGTCGATGCCGCGCTTGGCGTGGATGAACAGCACCGGCGGGAAGGGGCCCTTGCCGGCGGGGATCGCGATGTCGAGCGGCACCTCGGCGCCCGGCGTCTTCAGGGTGTCTTGCTGGATGCGCACCTCGGCCCAGGCCAGGCCCGGCAGCAGGATCATCAGCGCCGCGAGCGCGTGCGGGTATTTCATGTCGTTTGCCTCGGTGATCGGTCAACCTCGATTTTAACCAAGCGGAGGGCCGGGCGAGCGGTGCATTTATACTTCTGGCATGCGTATCTTCGGCCGGGTCTCGATCGACCATTTATTGCGGCAACCGCTCGCCAGGGCGATCGGGTTGTCGCTGTGCCTGCACCTGGCCCTGTTGGCCTGGGTGCAAGTGCGGCCCATCGTGGATGCTGGCAACGTGCAGGTAATCGAGGTGCGCTTGGCGGCACCGGCCCTGCCGGCCGAGCGCAGCGCGGGTTCGGAAGACACGCCGCCACGGATGCTGCGGGAGGCGTCCGTGCCCATGCCGGTGCAAGCGGACGCCGCCGAAGGCCAGCGCCTGGTGCAAAGGCCGGAGCCGGCGGGGCCGGCCCTGGAGTTGCCGGCCTTGTTCGATGCCCATTGGTATGCCGCGCGCGAGGTCGATAGCCATCCCCGTGCCGTCGGCAGCATCCGGCCGGCCTATCCCGAGGCTGCCCGGCGCCAGGGGGTTTCGGGTTGGGTGAAGCTGCGGCTCAAGATCGACGAGCAAGGGCGGGTGGCCGAGGCGGAGGCGGTCGAGGCCCAGCCGCGCGGCGTGTTCGACGCGGCGGCGGCCGAGGCCTTCAAGCAGGCAAGGTTCGAGCCCGCGCGCAGGCAAGGTCTGCCGGTGCGCTATGAGGGGTACTTCCGGGTGACGTTCGAGCTGGAATGAAAAACGGCAGGCCAAATGGCCTGCCGCATGGTGTCGGGGCATATCCCTTAGGCGTAGGTGTCTACGCTGTTGCCGAGGTAGTCGGGGTTCGAAGAGCCCGACTGGTTGGACGGCTGCACCTGTTGCGACTGCTGCGCTACAACCTGTGCGGTACGTTGTTCGGCCTGGGCCGCGCTTTGCAGGGCGATGGTGCTGGCCTGGGCCGCCGTTTGGGCCTGGCTTTGGGCAAGAGAGGAGATGGCTTCCATGGTTAACCTCGGCTAAACGCTATTACGCTGCTTTTATAAACCAATTTTTCCGTTGGCGCCAGTCAAAACAAGGGGATAGTCTCTAGGTAGAAATACCCATATCCGCCCCTTTTGCTTCATCGCCCCGGCCAGTTGGCCGGCGGCCTCGCCGAAGCCCCAGAAGAAGTCGGCCCGGACATTGCCCCGGATGGCGCCGCCGGTATCTTGCGCTAGCATCAGGCGGTTCAGCGGCTCGGGCGAGTTCGGCCGGGTGGTGGCCAGCCAGAGCGGGGCGCCGAGCGGGATCGCGCGCGGGTCGATGGCGACGCTGCGCTCGGCCGAGAGCGGCACGCCCAGGGCGCCCAACGGTCCGCTCAGATTGTTGGGCAGTTCCCGGAAGAAGACGTAGCTCGGATTGGTGTTGAGCAAGGTGGCCAGTTTGGCCGGGTTCCTGCGCGCCCAGTCCTTGATGCCCTGCATCGAGGCCTTGTCCAGGGTCAGCTCGCCCTGATCGACCAGCCATTTGCCGATGGACTTGTAGGGGTGGCCGTTCTGGTCGGCATAGCCGACCCGGACGGTCTCGCCGTTCTCCAGTTGCACGCGGCCGGAGCCTTGAATTTGCAGGAAAAACAGGTCGATCGGATCGTCCACCCAGAGCAGTTCCTTGCCTCGGGCCGGGCTGCCGCCGGCCTCGATCTCGGCCCGCGAGAAATAGGGTACCACCCGCTTGCCTTGCAGGCGACCGCGCAGGCGCAGGTTTTTCAGTTCCGGGTAGAGGCTGGAGAGGTCGACGACGAGCAGGTCGTCCGGTGCGGCATAGAGCGGATAGATGTAATTGCCGCCGAAGCCACGGCTGCCGCGCAGCAAGGGCTCATAGTAGCCGGTGATCAGACCCTCGTTGCCGCCCTCGGCCTGTTGCACTTGGTAGGGCTGGAAGTGGGTTTCGAAGAATTGGCGCATGCGCTCGGCATCGCTCGGGCCGATCTGCCCGGCGGCCTGGCAGGTCTTGGTCCAGGCGGTCTGCCCTTTCAAGCCCTTGCAGGAGTTGAGCAGGGCCGGCCAGGCCGAGCTCGGGTCGTCGTCCTGCCAGCCGGGCAGATCGGCGAAGGCGGCGGGTTTGAGCCAGGGCATCGCGGTCGGCGGTGTCTTGCTCGGGGCGGGTTCGGCTGGCGTTTCGACCGCTGGCGGCGCGGAGGGCGCGCTGGCGGTCGGCGCCGGTTTGGTCTCAGGCAGCACGGCGCTTGGCGTCGGGCCGGGTTCGGCGGTCTGTTGCGGCGGGGTGGCACAGCCGGCCAGGCCGAGCAGCAGGCAAGTCAGGATGAACGGGGTCGGTTTCACTGCGGGGTATTCGCTTAGGGGTTGGTACGGGATGGTTTCCGGTCGCAATGCTAATGCAAAGCCCAAGATTTCCCTAGCATGGGTTTTCGGTGCTCAAAATCCGTCCGCATAGGTCGAACCGATATAGCTGCTTATCGGGCCGACATTCTGCAACTGGCCATCCGGGCCGAGGTACCAGACATCGCCGTCCTTGGTGCCGAGATAGCTGTTGCTCGTCGGGTAATGGCGATAGTAATAGCCGGCAAAGATTGCTGAGGGCTGCACGGCGGGGGTGAAGGCGGCGGTATAGGGCGATCCCACTTCCACCCAATTGAACAGCCGGTTGGATTCGACATAGGGCGAGGCGCCGTAGAGCGCGGCACAGCCTCGGGCATCGTCGCCGCGCAGGGTGCGCTGGAAACTGTAAGAATTGTATTTTATCGCCGGGTAGTTCTGGCTTGTGCCGGCCATAACCGCAAACTGGACATCGGAATGGTTCAGCCCCAGGGCATGGCCCAATTCGTGGGTGATCAGCGCCTCCAGGTCGTTCTTGTTGTTCTGCGTCCAGGTCTTGCCGGCGGTGTTGAGCGCGATGTCGGCGTCGATCATGTTGCCGCTGGAGTACCACCACTTGGTGTAGCCGTCGAAACCGGCCTTGTCGCCGCTGAGCGCGGTCCAGCCGATGACGTTGACGCGGTCGATGGCGTTCGGGTCGGAGCCCATATTGGGCGCGGCCGAGGTGAGGCCCAGGTAGTTGAACTGGAGATTGCACATGCCGGCCCATTTCGCCGTGGCGATTTGGATCAGGCCGACCACGTCCGCCGTGCTCAAGCCGGCCGGCTGGTTGGCCGGGTTGTAATACCAATCGATTCGGCCGCCCTGCCAGCGCTCTTGCGCATTGCCCAGGACATAGCTGAAACCGTTTTGCGGTATTTCCGACCGGCTGAAATCCTGGGCCAGGGCAGGCAGGGCCAAGAGGGCGCCGAACCAAATAAGCCGCTTCATTTGCTTCGCTCCTATTCAATCGGTTCTGCGTAACTCTATCAAACGGAACCAGCCGGACAACAAGGCATTTTGGTCACTGACCAAAATAAGACCGTTCGTATCCGACAGGGTTTCCTCGAACACCACGTCCAAGCGCGTGGCCAAGCGGCGCGAAACGGGGTTGAGCAGGCGCCGTAGCGGTGCGACGGCGCCCGGTTTGAGGAATTTGTCCAAGATGCGGACCGAGCCGCCCGGTTTGACCACGCGGGCGGCCTCGGCCAGGCAGGCGCGCGGATCGGGCACCACGGCCAGGATCAGGTGCAGCACGGCATGGTCGAAGCTCGCGTCGGGGAAGGGCAGGCGCTGGCTGTCGCCTTGCACGAAGCGGATGTCCAGGTTTGATGCGCGCGGCAGGGCGCGAGCGAGCATGGCCTGGGTGAGGTCGAGGCCGGTATAGCGATGTTGCGGCGGCAGATGCGGCAGGTCGAGGCCGGTGCCGATGCCGTCGATCAAAATGTCGCTGGCCGGCAAGGCGGCCAGCGGGGCCAAGCCACGGGCTCGCGCGCTGGCCGAGGGGCCGGCGATCAGGGCGTCGTATATCGGGGCGAAGAGGGTGTAGCTGTGTTTGAGGGACACCGCTCAAGCGTCAGTGCAGCACGCGCGGCATGCTCAGCACGAACTCCGGGATTTCGGCGTCGAAGGCGTGGCCGTCTTCCGCCACCATCTGATAGCTGCCGCTCATGGTGCCGACCGGCGTGGCCAGGGCGGTGCCGCTGGTGTATTCGAAGCTCTCGCCCGGTTTCAGCTTGGGCTGTTCGCCGACGACGCCGATGCCCTGCACCTCTTGCGTCTGTTGGTTGGCGTCGGTGATCAGCCAACGGCGCGAGACCAGCTGGGCGGGCACCTCGCCGGTATTGGTGATGGTGATGGTGTAGGCGAAGATATAACGATCCGACTCTTCATCCGATTGATCGGGGATGTAGGCGGTCGCCGTCGTGATGCTGATCTGGTATTTCTTGTCGCTCATGGAGTTTTCCCTGTGAACGGGCATTACACGCGATTTGCCATGGCCTGTCCAGAGTGGCGTTCCAGCGGCTAAAATAACGGCTTTCAATTGCCGTTCGAGGGAAGTTGTCATGTCGAAGTTCCGTATTGCCCCCAGCATCCTGTCCGCCAATTTCGCCAAGCTGGGCGAGGAGGTCGACAACGTCCTCGCCGCCGGCGCCGACATCGTCCACTTCGACGTGATGGACAATCACTATGTGCCCAACCTGACCATCGGTCCGCTGGTGTGCGAGGCCCTGCGCAAGCACGGCGTCACCGCGCCCATCGACGTGCACCTGATGGTCAAGCCGGTCGACCGGATCATCCCCGACTTCGCCAAGGCCGGCGCCACCTACATCACCTTCCACCCCGAGGCCTCCGAGCACATCGACCGCACCATCGGCCTGATCAAGGAAAGCGGTTGCAAGGCCGGCCTGGTGTTCAACCCGGCCACCCCTCTGGACGTGCTGGAATACACCCTGGACAAGATCGACATGGTGCTCTTGATGAGCGTCAACCCCGGCTTCGGCGGCCAGAAGTTCATCCCCTACGTGCTCGACAAGGCGCGCAAGGTGCGTCAGATGATCGATGCCAAGGGCCTGGATGTCAGCCTGGAGATCGACGGCGGCGTCGGCCCCGGCAACATCCTGGAAGTGGCCAAGGCCGGTGTCGATACCTTCGTCGCCGGCTCCGCCGTATTCGGCAAGCGCAACGAGAACGACCCCAACCGCTACGACAGCATCATCGGCGAAATGCGCGCCGAGCTAGCCAAGGCCTGAAGAGAAAGCGATCAGTCGGCAGTTTGCAGTAGGCAGTTGCTGCAAGCTGACGACTGACGACTGATGACTATGAATACTCCTATTGCTATCAAAGCTGTCGTCATCGACCTCGACGGCACCCTGCTCGACACCGCGCCGGACCTGGCCGACTCCGCCATGGCCATGGCGGCCGACCTCGGCTTGCCGCCGATCACCTTGGACGAGGTGAAGACCTACATCGGCAATGGCGTTTCGCGCCTGGTCAAGCGCGTGCTCACCCGCGACATGCAGGCCGACCCGGCGCCCGAGCTGTTCGCCAAGGCCCTGCCGATCTACGAGCGGCACTATGCCGAGTGGGTCAGCCGCAAGAGCCGGCCCTTCGACGGCGTGGTCGAGGGCTTGCAGGCCTTCAAGGCCATGGGCCTGCGCGTGGCCTGCATCACCAACAAGGCCGAACGCTTCACCCATCCGCTGCTGAAAGACACCGGCCTGTTCGACTACTTCGAGCTCGTTCTGTCCGGCGATTCGCTGCCCGAGAAAAAACCCTCGCCCTTGCCTTTGCTGCACGCCTGCCAGGTGTTCGGCATCGAGCCGGCCGAGTTGTTGTTGATCGGCGATTCGCTCAACGACACCCAGGCCGCCCGCGCCGCCGGCTGCCCGGTATTCTGCGTGCCTTACGGCTACAACCGCGGCCGGCCGGTGACCGAGCTCGACCTGGACGCTGTGGTGCCCAGCCTGCTCGAGGCCAGCAAGCTTGTGAGCAAGGTCTGAACATGAACCTCATGGAGATGATTTCCGATCGGCGATGGCGATGGCAGCACTGAGCTGCCCCGCATCGATCGCAACCCATTTCCATGAGGACCATCATGACTGAACAGGAATTCAACGACCTCGCCCGCCAGGGCTACAACCGCATCCCGCTGGTGAAGACCCTGCCGGCGGACCTCGACACGCCGCTGTCGATCTACCTCAAGCTGGCCAACCAGCCCTATTCCTATCTGCTGGAATCGGTGGTCGGCGGCGAGCGCTTCGGCCGCTACTCCTTCATCGGCCTGCCGGCCCATACGGTGCTGCGGGTGCACGCGCATTTCGTCAGCATCGAGCAGGACGGCCAGGCCGTCGAGCAGAGCGACCAGGCCGACCCGCTGGCCTTTGTCGAGGCCTATCTGGCGCGGTTCAAGGCCGCCGCGCCGCACGGCCTGCCGCGTTTCCCCGGCGGCCTGTGCGGTTACTTCGGCTACGACACCGTGCGCTACGTCGAGAAGAAACTCGCGCACGCGCACAAGCCGGATGTGCTCGGCACGCCCGACATCCTGCTGTTGCTGAGCGACGAGCTGGCGGTGGTCGACAACCTGTCCGGCCAGTTGAGCCTGATCGTCTACGCCGACCCGATGCAGCCCGAGGCCTATCTCCAAGCGCAACGCCGCTTGAACGAGCTGGCCAGGCAGTTGCGTAAACCGGCGATTCCGCCGAAGAGCGAGGCGGGCGAGCCGGCCGAGGCGGTGTCCGAATTCGGCGAGGCCGGGTTCAAGGCGGCGGTGGAGCAGGCCAAGCGCTACATCGTCGAGGGCGACATCATGCAGGTGGTGCTGTCGCAACGCATGAGCCGGCCGTTCCGGGCCCACCCGCTGTCGCTCTACCGTAGCTTGCGCAGCCTCAACCCCTCGCCCTATATGTTCTATTACGACATGGGCAACTTCCACGTGGTCGGCGCCTCGCCCGAGATACTGGTGCGGCTGGAAGGCGACACCGTCACCGTGCGCCCCATCGCCGGCACGCGGCCGCGCGGCGTCACCCGCGAGGAAGACCTCAGGTTCGAGCAAGACCTCTTGGCCGACCCCAAGGAGTTGGCCGAGCACGTGCAACTCATGGACCTCGGCCGCAACGACGCCGGCCGCGTGGCGCAGACCGGCTCGGTCAAGGTCACCGAGAACATGGTGATCGAGCGCTACTCGCACGTCATGCATATCGTCTCCAACGTCGAGGCCAAGCTGAAGCCGGACCTCAGCGCCATGGACGTATTGCGCGCCACCTTCCCGGCCGGCACCGTGTCCGGCGCGCCCAAGGTGCGGGCGATGGAGATCATCGACGAGTTGGAACCGTCCAAGCGCGGCATTTATGCCGGCGCGGTCGGCTACCTCGGCTTCAACGGCGACATGGACCTGGCCATCGCCATCCGCACCGCGGTGATCAAGGACCAGACCCTGTACGTCCAGGCCGGTGCCGGCATCGTCGCCGACTCGGTACCCGACAACGAATGGATCGAGACCCGCAACAAGGCGCGCGCGGTCGTGCGCGCGGCGGAGCTGGTACGGGCCGAAGGCGAGCCCGAATAGGGCATCCGCCGATAGTCCAGGTATACCGGGTGCTTCCGGCGGAACGCGCCGGGCTGCGGCTTATTCGCTTGAATTTTCCCCCGAAAGCGTGGATTCTTAATAGCGCTTGAACCTCCTCGCGCCGCGAGGAGCTGCCTATCCGCGTTGGGAGTGTTAGGTGATCCCCCCCACCATAGACCGTGTCGTCGATATCGTCGTCCGCATCGACACCGCCTTAAAGCTGACCTTCGTTTCGGAACAAGGTCTGCGCTGGTTCGGGGTCGAAAGCCTGGCGCAGCTTCCGCAAGACTTCGCGGAAATCCTGGATTCCGAGGATGCCGGGACCCTTCGTGCCCAGGTCGCCGAACAGCCGGAAAGCTTCGCTTGCGATGCGCGCATCGTCAGGCAGGGCAAGGCGGTCTGGGTCAATATCCGGGCCTATCTGCTGGCCGATTCCCGTCAATACATGTTGTGCGTCATCGACATTTCCCCGTGGAAGGCCGACGATGCCGCTTTGCGCTATGCGGCCGAGCACGATGAATTGACCGGCCTGCCCAACAGGACCCACCTCAAACGCGCTTTCGATCAACTCGCCAAACGCGGGGCCAAGCCATTCTCGATCGCGCTGCTCGACCTGGACGGCTTCAAGAAGGTGAACGACACCTTTGGTCATCCTATCGGCGATGCGGTGCTGAAAGAGACGACGCGGCGTCTCGCCAAGGTGATCGGCCCCAACGACCTGCTGGCCCGGCTGGGCGGGGATGAATTCGTCATCCTGACCGAGGGCGCCGCCGCTGCGGTGAGCGGCAAACTGACCGACGTGTTGCTGGCCATCGCGCGGCCATTCGACACCGCGCCGCACAATGCCTATCTCGGCGTCAGCATCGGCGTGGCGGAATATCCTGTGCACGGCGAGGACTACTCGACCGTCCTGAAGAATGCCGACACGGCGATGTACCACGCCAAGAGCGCCGGAAAAAATCGCATCAGCATTTATACGGAGTCCACCGAGAGCGTCGATTTTTCGATCAAGGCGGCCATCCATAAGGGCATTCAGGAGGGCGAGTTCTATATCGAATACCAACCCCAATTCGACATCGATCGAAAATTGGTCGGCGCCGAGGCCTTGATGCGCTGGACCAGCAGCACCTTCGGGCGCGTCTCGCCGGACAAGTTCATCCCTATCGTCGAAGATGCCGGGCTCATGCCCTTCCTCGGCAAATGGGCGCTGAGATATGCCTGTCACCAGCTCAAACAATTTCGCGAGCTGATGCCCGGCTTCGCCATGTCGGTCAACGTCTCGCCCGTCCAGTTCGGGGCCGACGATTTCGATGCGCTGGTGATCGAGGCCATCTCCGAGGCGGGCATAGACCCGAACCGGCTGATCCTTGAGATCACGGAGTCCACCCTGATGAAAAGCCAGGAGAAGACCGAGCGCGCCCTGGCCAAGCTGCGCGAGGCCGGCATCCGTTTCTCCATCGACGATTTCGGCACCGGCTTTTCGAGTCTTGCCTACCTGACGCGGCTGCCCGTTTCCAGCATCAAGATCGACAAGGCCTTCATCCGCGCGATAGAAAAGCCAAGGGACGGCTCGTTCGCGGACGAAAAGCTGGTGACCGCCATGATCGATCTGGCGCACAGCATCGACCTGAAAGTGGTGGCCGAGGGGGTCGAAACGGAAGGGCAGTTCGACTTCCTTAAAAAATCCGGCTGCAATTTGATCCAGGGTTATCTGTTAGGCAAGCCGATCTCCGGGGCTGCATTGACCTCCTTATTGAAGGAGGCCGCATGACAGCAGAAAAAACGATGAGCAAACTGCTTGCCGCGATGCAAGGCGCGAGCGGCCTGCCGGCCTCGGAGAGCAAGGTCGCCTCGATCTTGACCGCCTTGCACGGCGAGGCCAAGAGCCACACGGAGCTGGCACACGAAATCGTCGAAGACTTCACCTTGACCCAGAAGGTGCTCAAGCTGGCGAATTCGCCCATGTATGCCCCCTTCGCCGAAAGCGCGGCCTCCGTCACGTCCGCGCTCGAGGTGGTGGGGGCCGACGGCCTGCTGCACATCGTGCTCGGCACGAAAATGGTCAGCCATGCCGAGCTGGAAGAGGACAGCGGGCTGTCAAGGACCTTGCTGGCCTCGGAGGTGGCGAGAAACGCATTGCCCGACAGGCTTGAGCACGCCTCCATCGCGGCCTTGATGTACGATCTCGGCAGCCTGATGGTGGGCAGATACCTGCCGGACGAGATGGCGGCCATCGAGGCCTTGGTCGTGAGTGGGCGAGACGCTCAGGCCGCCGCCAAGAAGGTGCTGGGCCTCACCTTGCAGGAGATCGGCTCCGAGGTCGCCAAGCACTGGCAATTGCCCGAGCAGATCGTTTCCATCATCGACGGTTCCGGCGACCAGGGCCTGATCGAGGTGGCGAGGTTCTCCACCGCCATCTCCAGCTTGATCCACGAAGGCAAGGCCGAAGAGGCGAGCAAGCTGGTCTCCGCATCGAGCCTGTCGGGCGCGAACAAATCGAAACTGAGCGGCTTGGTGGCGCGCAAGGTCGAGGCGCTCCGGCCGAGGATGGGCAAGAAAGGCGTTGCCAAGCCCCGGCCGGAGCAAGTCGCGCTCGAGCGGCTGCTGGCCCAATTGTCCGGGGAGAGGAAAAAGACCGTCGAAGAACTCGCGGCGGCCATGTTCCCCGCATTCTGCGAGTTGTTCGGCGTGGTCCATTGCCTGTTGTTCATGGCGGTGAAGACGGGCGATCTCTATGTGCGCCACGGCCATGGACAGGACGTGGACGCGTTCAAGCACAAGCTCAAGATATCGGCCGAGTTCAAACCCACCGCATTCCATGCGGCGATCAAGAACAACGTCGATGTCTCGATCACCGATGTCAACAAGCTGGCCCCCTCGGCGCTGCCGGACGGCTTTAGGCAACTGCTGCCCAACGTGACCCGGTTCCTGGTCCTGCCGATAGGCACCGACAAGGTGACGGGCCTGGTGTATTACGACTGGGAGTCGAACAAGACGCTTAGCCCGGGGGAGCTGGAGGTCGTCAGAAAACTGCGGAATCTCTTCCTGCCTTTCTTTTCGCAGTGACCGCGCAAAGCGGAAAGTGGTTCAAGTCGCGGCCGATATCGGGGAAAATGGCGGCTTTCGTGCATTTTGTTCCAGGGTAGCGGCGATATGTTGCTGATGATCGACAATTACGACTCCTTCACCTACAACCTGGTGCAGTATTTCGGCGAGCTGGGCGAGGAGGTGAAGGTCTTCCGCAACGACGAGATCGACCTCGACGCCGTCGCGGCGATGAAACCCGACCGCATTGTGGTCTCGCCCGGGCCCTGCACGCCGAACGAGGCGGGCATCTCGGTGCCGCTGATCAAGGCCTTCGCCGGCAAGCTGCCCATCCTGGGTGTGTGTCTGGGTCACCAGAGCATCGGCCAGGCCTTTGGCGGCAAGATCGTCCATGCCAAGCAGCTCATGCACGGCAAGACCTCGATGATCCAGCACAAGGACATCGGCGTCTTCCGCGGCCTGCCCAATCCCTTCCGCGCCACCCGCTACCACTCGCTGGTGATCGAGCGCGCGAGCCTGCCCGACTGTCTGGAGATCACCGCCTGGACCGAGGACGGCGAGATCATGGGCGTGCGCCACAAGACCCTGGCGGTCGAGGGCGTGCAGTTCCATCCGGAATCCATCCTGACCGAGCACGGCCATGCCCTGCTCAAGAACTTTCTGGAGGACCGGCGATGAACTACTCGGCGCTGCTCAATAAGCTGATCGGCCGCGAAGACCTCGCGCGCGAGGAAATGCTCGAACTCATGCGCGCGGTGATGACCGGCGAACTCAGCCCGGCCCAGATCGCCGGCGCCATCGTCGCCCTGCGCTGCAAGGGCGAGACCGTGACCGAGCTGGCCGCCGCCGCCCAGGTCATGCGCGAGCTGTCGACCAAGGTGCCGCTCGAAGGCGTCGAGCATCTGGTCGACACCTGCGGCACCGGCGGCGACGGCGCCCACACCTTCAACATCTCCACCGCCGCGGCCTTCGTCGCGGCGGCGGCCGGCGCGCGCGTGGCCAAGCACGGCGGCCGTTCGGTGTCGTCCAAATGCGGTAGTGCCGACGTCTTGGAGGCGCTGGGCATCAAGGTCGATCTGCCGCCTGAGCGTATTGCCCAGGCCGTGCGCGAGATCGGCGTCGGCTTCATGTTCGCGCCACAGCACCATTCGGCGATGAAGCACGCCGCGCCGGTGCGGCGCGAGCTCGGCGTGCGCACCCTGTTCAACCTGCTCGGCCCGATGACCAACCCGGCCGGCGCGCCCAACCAGGTGCTCGGCGTGTTCCACCGCGACCTGGTGCGCCTGCTGGCCGAGGTGCTGCGCGAGTTGGGCAGCCGCCATGTGTTGGTCGTGCATGCGGCCGACGGCCTGGACGAGTTGAGCCTGGGCGGCGTCAGCTTCGTGGCCGAATTGAAGGATGGCGAGATCAAGGAATACGCGGTGCAGCCGGCCGACTTCGGCCTGGTCCATTGCCCGTCCGAACAACTGACGGTGGCCGACATCGAAGAAGCCAAGCTGCGCTTCATGCGCGCTTTCGAGGACTTGGATTCGGCCGAGCACGACATCGTCGCCTTCAACGCCGGCGCCGCGATCTACGTCGCCGGCGTCGCCGATTCGCTGGCGGCCGGTATCGAAAAGGCCCGCGCCGCGCTCGCCTCGGGCGCGGCCAAGGCCAAACTCAAGTCCCTGTTGGCCTTCGCCTGAGCGGCGAGACGGATTATTTCTTTGCCGAGCCCGCCTGCCGCAAGGGCGGGTTCCGGTCTTCGGTCGGCGTGGCCGGCTGCGCCGATTTAGGCTTGCGGCCGGGGCTGGCCGGCGGCACATAGCCCGATGCCCGGCAGAGCATGCCCTCCACCGGCTTGCCGCTGGTGTAACGGGTCGTGCGGCACATGATCACCTCGCCCTTGGCCGACAGCTCGGATAGGGAAAGCCGCACGTTCTTCAGCGAGACCCCCGTGCCCGCCGCGATCTCGGTGTCGAGCCGCTCGCCGTTGGCCTTCAAGAATTGCAGGATTTCTTGCATCGGATAACTCCTGGTTGTCGCCGGTGGAGCGGGTAGTCCCCGGCATGCCTCGGCGACGGTCGAAACTGGCGCCGAGCAGGGTAGTGTGCACCTTTTATGCGATGAATGCTTGTTTTTTTAGCACCCGAGAAGTCCGGGATTGGGTGGAAACGGCCGTGGCAAGCGGCTTTACGGCCGGTTTGGCGCGGCCCTTGCCAGGGTGGGTTGGAGAGGTCTAGCCCTAAAAAAGCGACGGGGGAGGCCGTCATGCAATACGCCGGGCTTGGGTAAGCATTCGCCTATTTAGGGGGCTACTTTACGTTGAGGCTGTACAAAAACCCCCAACCCACCGGAACAAAATCCCCACCCCCACCTCCAACAAGCCATTGCCCAAATAGCCCGGAGCGATGCGCATGGCGAGATACAAAACGATAGATCGCAGCCCCCGGCTGCTGCCGG
>JACRAU010000033.1 GCA_016234655.1 Betaproteobacteria bacterium | reverse complement strand
GCCGTCGCCCAGATGGACGAGATGACCCAGCAGAACGCCGCCTTGGTCGAGGAGGCCGCCGCCGCCGCCGAGTCGCTGCAAGACCAGGCCGACGGCCTCGCCCGCGCCGTCTCGGTGTTCAAGATCGGGGCGGGGTCCGGCATGGTCGCCGCGCCACGGCAAGCCGCTCCCCGTCAGGCCATGGCTCGCACCGCCGCACCGGCACCGGCCCGCGCATCCAAACCGGCTCGCCCCGCCCCGGCCGGCGACGACGACGACGAATGGCAGGAGTTCTAAGGCGTCGGGGATCAGAGGGCAGGAATCAGGGGTCAGAAATGACCCGGTACTCGGCGCTCCTGATCCCTGATCCCTGATCCCTGATCCCTGATCCCTGATCCCTGATCCCTGATCCCTGATCCCTGATTCCCGACGCATGAACGATAACTTTGGCATCCGCGCTGACCGTGAATTCGAATTCACCCGGCGCGATTTCGAAAAAATCCGCAAGCTGATCTATGAGCATGCGGGCATCAATCTGTCCGATGCCAAGGTCGACATGGTCTACAGCCGCCTGGCGCGGCGCCTGCGCGCGACCGGCCTGGGCGACTTCCAGGCTTATCTGGCCCTGTTGGAGACCAACGACCCCGAGGAATGGGAGGCCTTCGTCAACTCGCTGACGACGAACCTGACCTCATTCTTCCGCGAGGGTCATCACTTCACCATCCTGAAGGATTTCTTGAAGCAGCGGCGCGAGCGGCCGATCCATATCTGGTGCTGTGCCGCGTCGACCGGCGAGGAGCCGTATTCCATCGCGATGACGGCGGCCGAGGCCTTCGAGTCGGCCAGCCCACCGGTCAAGATCATGGCCTCGGACCTCGACACCAACGTGCTGCAAAAGGCACGCGAGGGCATCTACCACCTGGACCGGCTGAGCAAAATGCCGGACGCGCAGCAACGCCGGTTTTTCATGCGCGGCACCGGTTCGCGCGAGGGCTTGGCCAGGGTGCGCCCGGAGTTGCAGGGCATGATCGACTTCTTCCAGCTTAATCTGTTGCACAAGACCTGGTCGGCCCGGGGGCCGTTCGATGCGATCTTCTGCCGCAATGTGATGATCTATTTCGACAAGCCGACCCAGTACCAGATACTGAAGCAGATGAAACCGCTGCTGAAGCCGGACGGCCTACTCTTCCTCGGCCACTCCGAGGCGCTCTACCACGCCTCCGATCTGTTCCGCCTGCGCGGCCAGACGGTTTACGTGCATGCCGAGTCGCACGAAACGAGGGGCCACGGATGACGCACCCGGCCTTCGAGGAAGTCCTGGCGCCGACGCACTACTATGACCGCAACTTCCAGACCGAAGCGGCCAAGATATTGCCCGGCGAGTACTACGTCACCGGCCGCGACATGCTGCTGGTCACCGTGCTCGGCTCCTGCGTGGCCGCCTGCATCCGCGACCCCAAGACCGGTATCGGCGGCATGAACCACTTCATGCTGCCGGAGAGCGGCGATGCCCACAACCTGCTGTCGGTCTCGGCGCGCTATGGCGGCTATGCGATGGAAGTACTGGTCAACCAATTGCTGAAAATGGGCGCCAACCGCAATCGCTTGGAGGCCAAGGTCTTCGGCGGCGCGGCCGTGCTGCGCGGCTTCACCACGGTCACCGTGGGCGAGGACAACAGCGAATTCGTGTTGGAATACCTGCAAAACGAACGCATCCCAGTGGCCTCGCAAGACCTGCGCGGGCTGTATCCGCGCAAGGTGTTCTTCTTCCCGTCCAGCGGCCGGGTATTGGTGAAATCGCTGCGCTCGGTGCACAACAACACCATCATCGAGCGCGAGAAGGAATACGTCTCGCGCATCAAATCCGCCGAGATGGCCGGCGATGTGGAGTTGTTCTGATGGGGCGAGAGGCAAGCGGCAAGGGGCCAGCGGCGGCCGGCTATCGCGGCTTGGCGGTTTGGCAACGGGCCAAGGCATTGGCGGTAGAGATTTACCGGCTTACCTCCGATGGGGCGATTTGTCGCGACTTCGGCCTGCGCGACCAGATGCGACGGGCGGCCGTGAGCGTTTGCAGCAACCTCGCCGAGGGTGACGAACGTGGATCGGACAAAGATTCCGTCAGATTCTTTTTCATGGCCAAGGGTTCTCTTGCCGAATTGGCCACCCAACTGGAAATTGCCAGTGATGTCGAATTGATGAATAAGCGCGATACCCTACCCATCTTGGACGAATGCACATCGCTGGGCCATGCCATCGGTGCGCTTATCAAGGCAAGAACCCGCGATGCCTGAACAATCCTCTCGCCCCTCGCCCCTCGCCTCGGGCCGCAATATCCGCGTCCTCATCGTCGACGATTCCGCGCTGATCCGTAGCGTGCTCAAGGAATTGATCAATAGCCAACCCGATATGGAAGTCGTCGGCGCGGCGGCCGATCCTTTGGTCGCGCGCGAGATGATCAAGGAACTGAACCCGGACGTGCTGACGCTCGATGTCGAGATGCCGAAGATGAACGGCCTGGAGTTCCTGGAAAAGCTCATGCGCTTGCGCCCGACGCCGGTGATCATGATCTCGACCCTGACCGAGGAAGGCTCGAACGTCACGTTGAGGGCGCTGGAGCTGGGTGCCGTCGATTTCGTGGCCAAGCCCAGGCTCGGCGTGGTCGACGGCATGAACGAATTGAGCCAGAGCATCGCCGACAAGGTGCGTACCGCCGTGCGCGCGCGAGTCAAGCGGCGCGCCCACGACAGCGCCTCGCCCGACCGGCCGCAACCGATCTCCAAGCAGTTGATCCACACCACCGAGAAGATCATCTTCATCGGCTCGTCGACCGGCGGCACCGAGGCGCTGAAAGAGGTCTTGTCGCGCATGCCGGCCGACTCGCCGGCCATCTTGATGACCCAGCACATGCCGGAGGCCTTCACCGCTTCGTTCGCCCAACGCCTAAACAGCGTGTCGGCCATGACGGTGAAAGAGGCGCAAGATAACGAGCGCATCGTGCCCGGCCATGCCTACCTGGCGCCGGGCCATTCCCACCTGCTGGTGCGCCGCAGCGGCGCTTATTACTACACCGAACTGTCGCAGGCCGACCCGGTTAACCGCCATCGGCCGTCGGTCGACGTGCTGTTCAACAGCGCGGCCGGGGCCGTGGGGCCGAACGCGATCGCCGTGATGCTGACCGGCATGGGCCGGGACGGGGCCGCCGGCATGCTGGCCATGCGCGATGCCGGCGCCCATACGATTGCCCAGGACGAGGCGACCTGCGTGGTCTACGGCATGCCCAAGGCGGCGTTCGACATCGGCGCGGCGCGGGAAGTGGCGCCGTTGCAGGGCATCGCCGGCCGCATCCTCGAGCAACTGGCGAAAAACGCTTAACGGGCATGGCCGCCAGCCATGCCCGTTTTGCTCTCTCCCAGAGGGAGAGAGGGACGCAGGCTCGCTACGCGAGTTTCATGCTAACCGCTGCCAAGCCCGTCCGACCGCGCTATCATGGCATCGGACTGGCATAACCCGGAGGCTCCCATGCAAATCACGACCCGCAACGCCGACCATCAGGTTACCTTGGCCCTGCACGGCCGATTCGACTTCCACACCCACCGCGATTTCCGCACCGCTTGCGAACAGCCGCTGGAAGATCAAAATCTCAGAGAGATCGTCATCGACCTCGGCGGCGTCGAATATCTCGACAGTTCGGCGCTGGGCATGCTGCTCTTGCTGAGAGAGCGCGCCGAGAGCCTGGGCAAGAGCGTGGCCCTGGCCAAGATGCAAGGCACCGTGAAACAGGTCTTGGATGTCGCGAATTTCGACAAGATATTCCCGATGAAGCCCTAAGCGGCGGCAACATCCCTTGCACACCCTGAAGATACTCATCGTCGACGACACGCCGGCCAATGCGCGGCTGGTCGAGACCGTCGTCAGCCGCATGGGCCATGCGACGCTGATCGCGGAAAACGGGCAACAGGCCCTCGACCTGTTCGAGGCCCACGAGCCCGATCTGGTATTGATGGACGTAATGATGCCGGTGATGGATGGCATCGCGGCGACCAAGGCCTTGCGCAAACGCCTGCAAGCGACCCATCGCTGGGTGCCGATCCTGCTGCTGTCCGCCTTGGACGACATCAGCGACATCGTGCGCGGCCTGGAGGCCGGTGCCGACGATTACGTGGTCAAGCCGGTCAATATCCAACTGCTCAAGGCCAAGGTGCAGAACTTCACGCACCAGATCGAAATGCAGGAACAGCTCCTGCAACACACCGCCGAGTTGGAAAAATGGCGTGCCGAGGCGCAGGTGCAGACCGAACTCGGCAGCCATATCATGGCCCGCCTGGTCAGCGATCGTGCCACACCCGCCTCGATCGGCCAGTTCAATATCCCGGCCGAGGACTTCAGCGGCGATTTGGTTTGTTCGGCCTACACCCCCGACGGCACCCTGCACCTGCTGCTGGCCGACGCCACCGGCCACGGCCTGCCGGCAGCCCTGACCGCAATCCCCACCGCGCACGCCTTCTACAGCATGACCGGCAAGGGCTTCCCGATCGCCAGCATCGCCAGGGAGATCAATCATAAACTGCACCAATTTCTGCCGACCGGCCGTTTCGTGGCCGTTACCTTGGCGGCCGTCGACCTCACCAATCGCAGCATCGAGGTCCGGAATGCCGGTAATCCCGGCGTCCTGCTAATCGACACCGCCGGCGCGCTATTGAAAGAGTGGGAATCGCGGCATCCGCCGCTGGGCATCTTGCCGGAAATCAGCGCTTCCGATTATGGCGAAATCGTTCGCTACAAGACGGATTGCACGCTGCTGATCTGCTCGGACGGCTTATGGGAAGCGGAGGACAGCGAGGGCCGGCGCATTAGCCGCGAGCGCATCCTGGCGTTGTTCTCGGTCGCCGACAGGCACACGCACCTAGATGGCCTGAGGTCGATGGTGCGCAGTCATCTGGGCGACCGCCCGGCGCACGACGATGTGTCGTGCGTCATGGCCTGGGTGCCGGTCGATCGCCGTGTCCTGCCGCGTGTCGACAAAGCACAAACCACCGCCGCCGCGCTACAGGGCGGCGAATGGCGCCTCGCCCTTACCTACAGCGCCCATGACCTGAAATACCTCGATGTCATCCCCGGCGTGCTCGACCTGATGCACCAGGTTCAACTACTACAGCCGCACAAGAGTTCGCTATTCACGATCCTGTCGGAGCTGTTCAACAATGCGCTCGATCATGGCTTGCTCGGCCTGGATTCCGGCCTGAAGGCCAACAGCGGTTTCGAGGCGTACCTGCAGGAACGTAGCGCGCGGCTGGCGCGCCTGTCGGAAGGCCGCATCGATATCGCGCTGTCGCTGCACAACAACGACAGCGGCTTCGTGCTCGACATCACGGTCACGGATAGCGGCACCGGTTTCGACTTCTCGCGCTACTTGATGGCGGCGACCAATCTGCTCGACCGACCCACCCCCTACGGCCGCGGCATCGCCCTGGTGCAAAGCCTGTGCAGCAGCTTGCGCTATGCCGGCAACGGCAACCAAGTCAGCGCGCGTTTCCAGCTCTAGCCGTTCAATCGCCCCAGCAAGACCTGGATGCGCTCCGGCTCGCCGGCCTTGAGCAGTTTCGCGGTCTGCGGCGCCAGCTCCGCCACCTGGCTGTGCAGGATGCGCTGCTTGACCGCAAGCAGGTGCGCCGGGTGCATGGAGAAACTGCGCAGGCCCAGGCCCAGGAGCAGGCGGGTCAGCTTGGGGTCGCCCGCCATCTCGCCGCAAACCGAGACCGGCTTGTTCATGCGGCGCCCCACGTTCAAGGTGTGATGGATCAACTGGATCACGCCGGGGTGCAGCGGGTCGTATAGGTGCGCGACCGTGTCGTCGGTGCGGTCGATCGCCAGCGTGTACTGGATCAGGTCGTTGGTGCCGATGGACAGGAAATCCAGTTTCTTCGCGAACCATTCCGCCGCCAGCGCCGCGGCCGGTACCTCGATCATGCCGCCGACCGGCACCGCCATATCGAACGGGATATCCTGCTCGCGCAGACTGGCCTTGGCCTGTTCGATCAGCGCCAGGGCCTGATCCAACTCGGTCAGGCTGGCCAACATCGGGATCAGGATGCGCACCCGGCCGTGGTGGCTGGCGCGCAAGATGGCGCGCAACTGGGCCAGGAACAATTGCGGCTCGGTCAGGCACAGCCGGATCGCGCGCAGGCCCAGGGCCGGGTTGACGCTGGCCTGCGGCAGCCAGGCCAAGGACTTGTCGGCCCCGACATCCAGCGTGCGGATCACCACCGGCTTGCCCTTCATCGCCTCGACCACGTGGCGATAGGCCTCGAATTGCTCTTCCTCGGACGGCAGGTCGGGCCGATTCAGGAACAGGAACTCGCTACGGAACAGGCCGATGCCGGCCGCCTTCTCGTCGATGGCCTCTTGCACGTCCTGCGGCATGTCGATGTTGGCCAGCAGCTCGACCTCGATGCCGTCGAGCGTGGTCGACGGGCTGCTCTTCAGCCGCTTGAGCTTCTGCTGTTCGATGCGCCATTGGTTGTGGCGCAGGCGGTATTCGTCGAGGATGGACGCGTCCGGCGCGACGATGACCACGCCGTTGACGCCGTCGATGATCAGCATGTCGCCTTCGTGGATCAAGGCGCGGGCATTGTGCAAGGCCATCACCGACGGGATATTCAGGCTGCGCGCCAGGATGGCGGTGTGCGAGGTGCCGCCGCCCAGGTCGGTGATGAAGGCGGCGAAGGATTGGCGCTTGAACAGCACCATGTCGGACGGCGACAGGTCGTGCGCGACCAGCACGGTCGGCTCGTCCGCCGCCTTCAGCGGCGCATGGCCGGGATGGCCCATCAAGGCCTTGAGTATCTTGTCCGCCACCTGGCGCACGTCGTGCTTGCGCTCGCGCAGGTAGTCGTCCTCGATCGCCTCGAACTGGCCGATCAGCGCCTCGGTCTGCTGGGCCAAGGCCCATTCGGCATTGCAGCGGGTCTCGCGGATCAGTTGCTTGGGCACCTCGGCGATCATCGAGTCGTCGAGGAACATCAGGTGCAGGTCGAGGAAGGCCGCCAGCTCGGCCGGCGCGCCCTCGGGGATATGCTCGCGCGTGGCCTGCATGTCGGCCCGCACCTGCTCGATCGCCTCCTCGAAGCGGGCCACCTCCTCGGCCAGGTGTTCCTTGCGCAACACGTAATGCGGCGCCTCCAGCCGGGCCTGGGAATAGAGCTGGGCCCGGCCTATCGCGTAGCCGCCGGAGACACCGATGCCGTGTAGGGTGAAGGCCATGGCGGGCTAGGGACGCGCAACGTGGGAGTGGCCTCTCGGCCGCGAATGTTTCGGCCCGAGGACGGGCCTCCTACCGTGCCATGCCACGCTCACTCCCCCTCACCGAATTTGTCCTCGACCAAGGCGGCCAAGGCCGCGATGGCCTGCGCCTCGTCGGGCCCGGAAACCTCCAGCTTCAGGCGCGTGCCCCTGGAGGCCGCCAGCATCATCACGCCCATGATGCTCTTGGCGTTGACGCGCCGCGCATCGCGCGCGAGCCAGACCTCGGACGCGTACTCGCTCGCCAGCTTGGTCAGCTTGGCCGAGGCCCGCGCATGCAGGCCCAGTTTGTTGACGATCTCGACCTCGCGCTCAAGCATGGCAGTGCGTCACCCGAAAAATGCCGTCGTGGCCGCCATGCAGCGCCCGCTCGGCCAGGGCCGGCAAGGGTTCGTTGCGATAGGTCAGCACCTTGAGCAGCATCGGCAGATTTACCCCGGCCACCAGCTCGACCCGGCCGGGCTCGATCAATTGACACAAGGTATTGCAGGGCGTGGCGCCGTAGATGTCGGCCAGCACCAGCACGCCGTCGCCGGCCTCCAGCTTGGCCAGTTGCGCGCGCGCGACCGCGACGATCTCGCCGGTGTTGGAACAATCGCGCACATCCAGCGCCAGCAGGTTCGGCGGCGGGCTGCCCATGACATAGGTGGCGCATTCGAGAAGGCTTTCGCCCAAGGTGCCGTGGGCGACGATGAGAAGACCGATCATGTAGACTTGGCGTAATTTGATTTGCCGGCATTTTACCCCTGCCCACGCCATGGCCCGCATCCTTTTTGTACTCAGCTCGGCCGGTACATTGCACCTAAGCGACGACCATGAAATGGCCACCGGGTTTTGGGCGCAGGAATTCATTCCGCCTTACGAGGCCTTCCGCCGGGCCGGCCACGCGATCGAAATCGCCACGCCGCGCGGCCGTCCGGCCGTGCTCGATGCCCTGTGCCTCGCCCCCGAATTCCACCTCGACGACCCTGAGCGGCCCGCCCGGCTGAACCGGGCGCTGGCCGCGCTGCCCGATTGGCGCGCGCCGCTGTCGGCCGAGACCCTGGCCGAACAAGCGCGGATTTACGATGCGATTTTCTTCCCCGGCGGCCACGGCCCGGTGGCCGACCTGGCCGGCGACGCGAATATCGGCCGCCTGGTCGGCCTAACTCATGCCCAGGGCGGCCTGATCGGCGCGATCTGCCACGGCCCGGCCGGCCTGCTGCCGGCCGGGCAGGCCGGCCGCTGGTTGTTCGCCGGCCAGCGCATGACCTGCTTCTCGCCCGAAGAAGAGCGCCTAGCCGGCCTGGCCGAACGCCTGCCCTGGCTCTTGGCCGAACGCCTGGCTGAATTGGGCGCCGAACTCTCCTTCGCGCCGCCGGGCCAGGCCCACGTGGTGCAGGATCGGCAATTGTTCACCGGCCAAAACCCCGCCTCGGCCGCGGGCCTGTCCCAAGCGATGCTCAAGGCCCTGTCCGGCCTGGGCTTATAAAAGCCGCGCCGGCCAAGTAAAATCACGGCTTTACCGCGCACCCCATTGCCTCCGTAGGAGCGGCGTCCTCGCCGCGAACAATAGGCTGCGGCACACCGAGATTCGGCCCGAGGACGGGCCTCCCACGCCGACCATGACCGAACGCATCCGCGAGATCCCCTACAACTACACCTCCTTCTCCGACCGGGAGATCATCCGCCGCCTGCTCGGTGCCGAAGGCTGGACGCTGATCGAGGAGCTGCGCGGCGAGCGCCGCACCGGCCGCTCGGCCCGGATGCTGTTCGAGGTGCTGGGCGATATCTGGGTAGTCTCGCGCAACCCCTACCTGGAAGACGATCTGCTGGCCAACCCCAAGCGGCGGCAGATGCTGGTCGGCGCGCTGGAACACCGTCTGGCCGAGATTGAAAAACGCCGCCAAGGCAATGCCAAGGTTGGCCGCGTGATCGAACTGGCCAGCCAGGCGGTCGAGCGCTTCGCCGGCTGCTTCGAGGAAACCGCCCACCTGCGGCGAGAAATTCTGCATCGCCTGGCGCGCCACACCCGGCGCGACAACATCGGCTTCGACGGCCTGACCCGGGTATCGCACGTGACCGACGCGACCGACTGGCGCGTGGAATACCCCTTCGTGGTATTGACGCCGGACAGCGCGGACGAAATCCCGGCCCTGGTGCGCGAGCTGTCCGCCCTCGGCCTGACCCTGATCCCGCGCGGCGGCGGCACCGGCTATACCGGCGGCGCCGTGCCGCTGACCCGGCGCTCCGCCGTCATCAATACCGAAAAACTCGATGCGCTGTCCGCCATCGAGCAACGCGTGCTGCCCGGCCACGGCGCGACCACGCCGGTCATCACCTGCGGCGCCGGCGTGGTCACCCGCCGGGTGATGGAGGCGGCCGAGCGCGCCGGCCTGGCCTTCGCGGTCGATCCGACCTCGGCCGACGCCTCCTGCATCGGCGGCAACGTCGCGATGAACGCCGGCGGCAAGAAGGCCGTGCTCTGGGGCACGGCGGTAGACAACCTGGTGTCGTGGAAGATGGTGACG
The DNA here is from genome assembly GCA_016234655.1 of Betaproteobacteria bacterium. Taxonomy (GTDB): domain Bacteria; phylum Pseudomonadota; class Gammaproteobacteria; order Burkholderiales; family Thiobacillaceae; genus Sulfuritortus. Next base: position 143,881 of record JACRAU010000033.1, on the reverse strand, counting down.
CCGCAGGCAGACTGGCTAGAGGTCGTCCGACTCGATCACAACCTGGGCAAGATCCACGACGCCGCGACCGCCCGCTTCGAGCTGCGCCGCTTCGATGCCGACGGCCGGCCCAAGGGCCGACCCGAGATCATCGAGGTGCCCGGCAGCCTGTTTCGCAAGCAGGGCCTGGGCAAGGATGTCACCGACAAATTCCTCGCCGGCCTGCCCGGCGTGCAAAAGGAAGGTTGCGACGGCCTGATCGTCGAGGCCAGCTTCATCCTGCATCGCATGCCGGCCCACGTGCGCACGGTCTGCCTGGAATTTTTCGGCACCGCGCACGAGGCGGTGCCGGCCATCGTCGAGGTGAAGGACTTCCTCGACACCCGGCCCGGCGGCACGCTGCTGGCCGGCCTGGAACACCTGGACGCCCGCTACGTGAAGGCGGTGGGCTACGCGACCAAGGCCAACCGGCCCGGCCGGCCGAACATGGTGCTGCTGGCCGACCTGGCCGGCGACGATGAGGCCGCCGTGGGCGAGGCCGCCAGCCGCATCGTGCAGTTCGCCAACGCGCGCGGCGGCGAGGGCTTCGTCGCGGTCAGCGCCGAGACCCGGCGCAAGTTCTGGCTCGACCGCGCCCGCACCGCGGCCATCGCCGCCCACACCAACGCGTTCAAGATCAACGAGGACGTGGTCATCCCGCTGCCGCGCATGGCCGACTACACCGACGGCGTCGAGCGCATCAACATCGAGCTGTCGATCAAGAACAAGCTGGCCATGCTCGACGCGCTGGAGCCCTTCCTGCGCGGCGCGTTGCCGCTGGCCGAGGACGAGGACACCAGCGCCGACCCGATCCGGACCGAGGAACGGCGCGGCCGCGCGCTGGAACTGCTCGGCCGCGTGCGCACCCGTTGGCAAGACCTGCTCGACCGCCTGGCCGAAGAGGCGGTATTCCGCCAACTGCAATTGAAGGAAGAACGCGTCTCCTGGCGGCGCGAGATACGCAACGCGCTGCGCGAAATCTTCACCGGCCGCGAATACGAGCCGGTGCTGGCCGCGTGCGAGGCCATCCACCAGCGCGTGCTCAAGGGCCGCGTCTTCGTCGCGCTGCACATGCACGCCGGCGACGGCAACGTGCACACCAACATCCCGGTCAACTCCGACGACTACGCGATGCTGCAAACCGCCAACGCGGCGGTGCACCGCATCATGCAACTGGCGGTCGACCTGGGCGGCGTGATCTCGGGCGAACACGGCATCGGCATCACCAAGCTGGAATTCCTCAGCGACGAGGCGCTGTCCGCCTTCGCCGCCTACAAGCGACGGGTCGACCCCGAGGGCCATTTCAACCGGGGCAAGCTCGAACGCGAGGCCGACCTGCGCAATGCCTACACGCCGTCGTTCTCGCTGCTGGAACTGGAATCGCTGATCATGGAGCAGTCGGAGATCGGCGCCATCGCCGACTCGATCAAGGACTGCCTGCGCTGCGGCAAGTGCAAGCCGGTGTGCAACACCCACGTGCCGCGCGCCAATCTGCTCTACAGCCCGCGCAACAAGATTCTCGGCACCTCGCTCTTGATCGAGGCCTTCCTGTACGAGGAGCAGACCCGGCGCGGCATCTCGCTCAAGCACTTCGACGAATTCAACGACGTGGCGGACCACTGCACGGTCTGCCACAAATGCGTGAACCCCTGTCCGGTCGCCATCGACTTCGGCGATGTCTCGGTCGCCATGCGCAACTTCCTGCGCGAACAGGGCCAGAAGCGATTCAGCCCCGGCTCGGCCCTGGCCCTGTTCTTCCTCAACGCCAGCTCCGAGCGGGTGATCGACGCGACACGCAAGGCCGCCATCGAGTGGGGCTACCAGGCCCAGCGCCTAGGCCACACGCTGATCAAGCGCCTGGGCCTAGGCAAGAAGGACCTGCGCCAGCCGCCGGCCACCGTCGGCCGCGCCGCACCGGTGGCCCAGGTCATCCACTTCCTCAACCGGCCCCTGCCCGACAAGTTGCCGAGCAAGACCGCGCGCGCCCTGCTCGGCCTCAACGACAGCAAGGTGGTGCCCATCCTGCGCAACCCGACCAAGGTGACCGAGGATACCGAGGCGGTGTTCTACTTCCCCGGCTGCGGCTCCGAGCGCCTGTTCTCGCAAGTGGGCCTGGCGACCATGGCCTGGCTCTTTGAGCTCGGCGTACAGACCGTGCTGCCGCCCGGCCAACTCTGCTGCGGCTACCCGCAGACCGCCGGCGGCCGGCGCGACCAGGGCGAGGCCATCACCGCGTCCAACCGCGTGCTGTTCCACCGCGTCGCCAACACCCTGAACTACCTCGACATCAAGACCGTGATCGTGTCCTGCGGCACCTGTCTCGACCAGTTGAAGGACTACCAGTTCGACAAGATATTCCCCGGCTGCCGCCTGCTCGACATCCACGAATTCATGCTGGAGAAAGGTGTCACGTTGGAAGGCGTGCCCGGCACCAAGTACATGTTCCACGACCCGTGCCACAGCCCGATGAAGCAGCACAACCCGATCGCCACCGCCAAGACCCTGCTCGGCGCCGAGGTGAAGCTGTCCGAGCGCTGCTGCGGCGAATCCGGCAGCTTCGCCGCCGCCCGACCCGACATCGCCACCCAGGTCCGTTTCCGCAAGGCCGAAGAGATCCAGCGGGTCGCCGGCGAACTGCGCGGCGAGGGCGAGGCCACGGTCAAGCTGCTGACCTCTTGCCCGTCTTGCCTGCAAGGTTTGAGTCGATACGAGGCGGAGGCCGGGGTCGAGGCCGACTATCTGATTATCGAGATGGCGCGGCATCGGTTTGGGGAGACGTGGATGCAGGGGTTTATTGAGCAGGCCAATCAGGGGGGCATCGAGCGGGTGCTGCTCTAACCCGGCCGTCATTGCGAGCCCCGCAAGGGGCGCGGCAATCCAACAACAAACCTGACTTTATTGGCAGGCCGCACAAATTACGTAGAGTATTTGGTTCACGGCAGGCCTACGGCCGGGGGCAGCCCGGCAACTGGTTACTTTTCTTGCGCGAGCAAAGAAAGTGACGCGCCGCCGGGCGCCCCCGGCCAACGGCGCTGAATACCCCAAGATGCTGTGAGTTGCCTACAGCGCCACTTTAAGCCCATATATACTCGACTCGCATGCCAGCAATTTTTAGAGCTGGAAATAGCCAACATCACTGACTGCCCGGCTCAATTTATTAGCCAAAGCGATACCTCTATGCCGCCCTGCCCCCTCTGCACCCCAACCAACGAAGACCTCCTCTGGCAGGATGACTTCTGCCGAGTCATCCTCGTCGACGACCCCGCCTACCCCGGCTTCTGCCGCGTCATCCTCAACGCCCACGCCAAAGAGATGACCGACCTGCCCGAACAGGACCGGCAACGCCTGATGGACGTGGTGTTCGCGGTGGAGGCGGCGGTACGGGAGGTCGTGCAGCCCGACAAGGTCAACCTCGCCAGCCTGGGCAACATGGTGCCGCACCTGCACTGGCATGTGATCCCGCGCTTTGCCGACGACCCGCACTTTCCGGATGCGATTTGGGCGGCGGCGAAACGCGCCGGGACGACGCGGCCGGTCGAGAATCTCAGGCCGCGTCTGCTTGAGTCTCTGCGTCGACGCTTGGGGCCACCGGCGGCGGGATGAGCCGCTCGGGCGGGAAGCAGGCGGCGAAGGTGCTGCCCTTGCCGACCGTGCTTTCGATGCGCAAGCGGCCCTGGTGCCGCTGCATGGTGTGCTTGACGATGGCAAGGCCGAGGCCGGTGCCGCCGGAGGCGCGCGAACGGCCGCGATCGACCCGGTAGAAGCGCTCGGTCAGGCGCGGGATGTGCTGCGGTTCGATGCCTTCGCCGCTGTCGGCCACCGAGAATTCGACGCCGCCGTCCTCGCGTTCTTGCCAGCGCAAGTGGATGCGGCCGCCGGCCGGGGTGTAGCGCACGGCGTTGCTGACCAGATTGGTGAAGGCGCCGTAGATCTCGTGTTCGCTGCCCAGCACCCAGGCGCGGCCGTCGGCCTCGGCGCTGATTTCGTGCTGGCCGTGGCTCAGGCTGCGCGCCTCGCTGAGCAGCCGGCCGACCAAGGCCGGCACGTTGACCGGCTCGTCGCTGACATCGGCGTCGCCTTCCAGCCGGGCCAGGGTCAGCAGGTCGTCGACCAGGCGGCGTATGCGCTCGGATTGCTCGCGCAGGAGCGCGATGTGTTGCTTGAACTGGGCCGGGTCGGGTTGCTCCATCTCGGCGAAGGTTTCCAGGAAGCCGACGATGACGGTGACCGGCGTGCGCAGCTCATGCGACACGTTGGCGACGAAGTCGCGCCGCATGGCCTCCAGCCGGCTGATCTCGGTGATGTCGTGCGCGATCAGCATCTTCATTGCCGGCTCGCGCGACAACGATACCAGGCGCAGCACCAGGGTCTTTTCCTGCGCGCCGGGGGCGGCGAGGGTCAGGGTCTGGCCGTAGTCCTCGGCCACCAGCCATTCGTTGAAGCGGGAATTGCGCACCAGATAGCTGACGAACTGGCCGATGTCGCGCTCCGGCCGCAGGCCGAACATGCCCTGCGCCGCGTCGTTCAGCCACAGGATGCTGTTGAGCCCATCGAGGATGACCACGCCGTCGGGCAGCGAGCCGGTGGCCTGTTGCATCTGCTCCAGTTCGGCGCTGACCCGGTTTTCGGCATCGAGGTGGCTGCGCACCAGCTTGTTCAGGCGATAGAAGACCTCGCCCCAGGAACCCTCGGCGTTGGGCATCGAGCGGCCGGGCTTGGCCAGCCAGACATACAGGCGGGAGAGTTGGCGCAGGTGCAGGAACAGGCCCCAGCCCAGACCGAGGCTCAGCACCACCAAGCCGCTGACGCGGCCAAGGACGGTGCCGATCAACAGCGAGAAGAAGACGAGTAGCGCCACGATACTCAGTGGCCGCCACCAGAAGGCGAGCATGCGCGGACCTGGCTATTGCTTTAGTAAGAAGATTCTATGTTAGTTGGCCGACAGCCGATAGCCAGCGCCGCGCACGGTCTGGATCAGACCATCATGTCCGCTCGGCTCCAAGGCCCCGCGCAGGCGGCGGATATGCACGTCCACGGTACGTTCCTCGACGAAGACGTGGTCGCCCCAGACCTGGTCGAGCAGTTGCGAACGCGAATAGACCCGCTCGGGGTGGGTCATGAAGAAGTGCAGCAGGCGGAACTCGGTCGGCCCCAGATTGAGCGCCTGTTCGCCGCCGAACACGCGGTGGCTGGCCGGGTCGAGCTTGAGGCCGCCGATCTCGACCGTATCCTCGGTCATCTGCGGCGCCCGGCGGCGCAGCACGGCCTTGATCCGCGCCATCAGCTCCTTGGGGCTGAACGGCTTGGTGATGTAGTCGTCGGCGCCGGTTTCCAGGCCGAGCACCTTGTCGCGCTCTTCGGCCCGGGCGGTCAGCATGATGATGGGGATGTCCTTCAGCCGCTGATCGCCACGGATGCGCCGGGCGAAATCGACGCCGGGCAGGCCGGGCAACATCCAGTCGAGCAGGATCAGGTCGGGCAAGGCGCCGCGCAAGCTATGCATGGCCTCGTCCGAATCGTTGGCCACCAGCACGTCATGCCCGTGTTGGCCCAGATTGAATTTCAGCAGCTCTTGAATGCCCGGCTCGTCTTCGACGACTAGGATGGTTGCGGACACGTCGATTCCCCTAAAGTTTGCGCGACAGGGGCATGTTATGACGCTTCCATGAAGCTTTTGTGAAAACCCTCAGGCCCGGCAGCCTAATATCGCCCCGGCCGCGCGTAAATTGCCCAGCAAGGCCGCGCCGGCAACCAGCCAGGCGTCGCCCCCCTGCCGCTCGGAGGCCAGGGATTCGATGGCCGCCCGCCCGGTCAGCGCCGGGTTTTCCTCCAGCGTTTGCAGCAACAGCGCGGCCAGGGCATCGATCTGGACGAAGCGCACCTCGAACTCGGCGCTACGATAGGCCAACAGGAAGGTCGGCAGTTCCGGCGCGGCCTTGGGCTTATGGCGCGGGCCGATCTTGTGCACCGGGTAGCGATAGGCCAACACCCGCAGCACCGGGTTGAGCACGGGCCGGCCGGCCAGCAGGTCGCCGTCGGGGGCATGGGCGGGGAGTCGCTCGTCGCGGGCCGAGGTCGACAGCTCCAGTTCCACCCACTCGTAATGCGCCAGCTCCGGTAGGAACTCGGGCACGTCGTCCGGCCGCCGCCAGCCGTCTTGCAGGTATTTCAGGAACTCGTCCGGTATCTGCCGGAAATAGGGGGTATGGCAGCGGTGCTCGCGGAAGAACGCGCGGACCAGCCGAGTCCATTTGCGCTGGCCCAATATCGCGCGGCAGACCGGAAAGCAGGCGAGCAGAAAGCCTTCGATGTTGTTGAACAGCAGCTCGTTGTAGACCCGCATGCGCCGGGCCGGCACCCCCTTCGGCCGCGGCGCGCCCTTGGGGTCGCGGATGTGGCCGGTGAAGGCGCGTTGATAGTCCTGGAATTCCATGGCGTCAGGCCGCCTTTGCGTTCTGGCCGTGTTTGGCCTGCAATTGGGCGATGCGCGCCACCTCGGACACCAGCTCGACCAGGGGCGGGATGTTGAAGTCGCGCTCGAGCAGGGTCGGCGCGACCCCGAGCAAGGCATAAGTCGTGTCGAGCAGTTGCCAGACCGGCTCGATCACCTCGGCGCCGTGGGTGTCGATGATCAGGTCTTCGGCCTCTTGGTAGTGGCCGGCCGTATGCAGGTAGACGATGCGCTCGGCCGGCATCTGGCGCAGGAACGCGACCGGGTCGAAGCCGTGGTTGACGCTGTTGACGTAGACGTTGTTCACGTCGAGGTGCAGGTCGCAATCAGCCTCGTTCAATACGGCGTGGATGAACTCGACCTCGCTCAGCTCGGCGACCGGCGCCGCCACATAGTACGAGGCGTTCTCGATGGCGATGCGCCGCTCCAGGATGTCCTGGGCGCGGCGGATGCGGCCGGCCACGTATTTGACCGCCTCTTCGGTGAACGGGATCGGCAACAGGTCGTAGAGATGGCCGTCGTCCGAACAATAGGACAGGTGCTCGGTATACAAGTCGATCTGGTGCGCGGCCATGAAGGCCTTGATCTTTTTCAGCAGCATTTCATCCAGCGGCGTCAGGCCGCCCAGCGACAACGACAGGCCGTGGCAGACGAAGGGATGGCGCTCGGTGAAGGCGCGCAGGTCGCGCGCGAAGCCGCCGCCGAGATCGATCCAGTTCTCCGGCGCGATCTCGAAGAAATCGATGGTGGACGGCACCGCGGCCTTCAGCGCGGGAATCAAGTCCCGCCTGAAGCCGAGGCCGGCACCTTGTAGGGTCCGCATGGCCGTCATGATCTTGCTTACTTCTTGCCGCCGCACTTGCCTTCTTGCGCCTTGGCGCCGGCGCCACAGTTGCCTTCCTTGGCCTTGGGCTTGTTGCCGCACTTGCCCTCGCCGCACTTGCCTTCCTTGCCTTTGCCCATTTCTTTGTTGCCGCAGTTGCCTTCTTTGGCCTTGTCACCGCCGCACTTGCCTTCCTTGGCCTTGTGGTTGTCGGCCACCATGTAACCGCCGTTCAGGGCCTGGGCGGAAAAGACGCTGTCGGCCGAGGCCGGAGCGACGGCAAAAGAAGTGGCAATGGCGGCGCCGAGGGCCAGGGTCAGGGTGGTTTGCTTGCGCTTCATTCGAATCTCCTAATTGATTAAGTTAAGTACTGCGTGAACCTACAACGACTCGTGCTAATGGCAATGCCCACCGCCTGCGCAGCCGTCATGCCGGTGGGCCTCGATCGCCTTTTGGATGCGCTCGCGCGCCTCCGGCGACAACTCGGCCCCCGCCATCGGGCTAGGGTCCGCCTCCAGCTTTCGCGCCAGCCAGCCGAAAAAGGCCATTTGGCGCTGATACCTTCGGCACTGCTCGCAGATCCAGAGATGCAGGCGCACGCCCCAGCGCTCGGACCAGCTCAAGCGTCGGTCGCGCGACCGCGAAACCAACAAGCTGACTTCCTTGCAATTCAGCATTGCGCCCCCTCTCCGTCGGCCCAATTGCGCTCGAGGCATCGCCTCAGGCTCATGCGGCCGCGGTATAGCATCGTCCACAGATTGGTCGGGCTGATCTCCATTTCCTGACAAACTTTTTCGCTATCGGCGCCGACGACCTCGCGCAGCATGAACAACTGGGCCAGCCGGCGCGGCATCGCGGCCAAACACGCCTCGAAGGCCTGCCAGAAACGCCGGTTCTCCAGCGCGGTTTCCGGGTTGCCCCATTCGGCCAGGACATGCCCCCAATGCCCGGTCTCGTCGAAGCTGGCCTCGAACTCGCCGTAGGGGTTTTCCATATCGACCGTTTCCAGCGGCTTTTCCCGGCTGTCGCGGCGCACGATGTCGACGATCTTGTGCTTGAGGATGCCGGTGAGCCAGGTCCGCTCGTTGGCCTGGCCGGAGTAGCCGGCTTGCGCCTGCAAGGCCGCCAGCAGGCAGTCCTGCACGGCATCCTCGGCCAGGCGCTCGTCGCGCAGGGTGTTCAGGGCATAGCGGAACAGATACGTGCCGTAGCGCTCCAGCCACAACGCCGGCTCCAGTTTCGATGTGCCGCTCATACGCGCTCCCTATCCCGAATCGTTTTGCTTATTGTCGGCCCAGTCCTAGCCGGCTTGCCATGGTACAGCCGATTCAGGCCGCGCCCGTGCGGCAGGAAAATAGCCGCCGGGCCAATACATGGTCCAGGCTCAAACGGCCGGCGCCGCCGATCAACAAGGGCAGGAACAGGACCAGATAGATCAGCGGCAGCTTCCAGCCGTTGTCGCAGACGTTATAGCCCTGGCCGGCATGCACGCTGGCCCAGGCCACCACGGTCAGGGCCATGAGCGCGAGGCTGCCAAGGCGCGTGGCCAGGCCCAGAACCAGCAAGGCGGCGCCGACCAGCTCGGTCCAGGTGGCCATGGCCCAGCTCCATTCCACCGGCAGCAGGCTGAAGGGGAAGGGGAAATCGGCCTGGATATTGGCGAACCAGTTCTCGCCCCGCAGCTTGCCGATGCCCGCCTCCCAGAACTCCCAGGCCAGCAGCAGGCGCACGGCGAGCATATCCAGCCCCCGCGCCCGGCTTAGAACGGCAAACCCCTGCTTGATGCTGTCGATCAGGAAGGCCATGTGACTCTCGCTTGAAATGGTTGACCTGCCTTGGTCGTCCGAAGCGGAGATTCCTGACAAGAAAGGCCGGCCGCCATTAAAACAATGTATCGCCACGCGCCCACGGGCCGCTTGAAATCCGCGCGTATCGCACCATGATTAATACATCCCAATCGGCGATGCCGAGTTTCCAACCCGTGATTCAAAGGAGGTAAGCAAAATGGCCAATATCATTCGTCGCGACCCCTTCGCTATCGACGACCTGTTCGACGATCTGATGCGCGGCTTCTTTGTCCGCCCCATGCCGATGCCGGCCGAGGCCCGGGCCCTGGGCCAGGTCAAGGTCGACGTGAAGGAGGACGACAAGTCCTACACCGTGCATGCCGACCTGCCCGGCGTGAAGAAGGAGGACATCCACGTCAACATCGAGGGCAACACCGTGTCGATCAGCGCCGAGGTCAAGCACGAGTCCGAGCAGAAGGAAGGCGAGAAGCTGCTGCGCAGCGAACGCTATTACGGCAAGGTCTACCGCAGCTTTACCTTGGGCCACGACATCGACGAGGCGGCGGCCAAGGCCCGGTTCGAGAACGGCGTGCTCGACCTGACCCTGCCGAAAAAGGCGGCCAGCGCGACCAAGCGGCTGACCATCGACTGAGCGGCGGCCTTCGGCGAGCAAGGGCGGCCCCGGCCGCCCTTTTTGTTTGTAAAATCCGGGCAGCCGACTTTGGAGCCCGTCATGCCCATTTCCCAACTCTCCCCCGCCGACAAGGCCAAGGTCATCGCCGAAGCCCTGCCCTACATCCAGCGCTTCTGGGACAAGACCGTGGTCATCAAGTACGGCGGCAACGCCATGACCGACCCGGTGCTGAAGGCTGCCTTCGCGCACGACGTGGTGTTGCTCAAGCTGGTCGGCCTGAATCCGGTGGTGGTGCACGGCGGCGGCCCGCAGATCGAGGACATGCTGAAACGCGTGGGCAAGAAGGGCGAGTTCATCCAGGGCATGCGGGTGACCGATGACGAGACCATGGCCGTGGTGGAGATGGTGCTAGGCGGCCAAGTCAACAAGGAGATCGTCAACCTGATCAACCAGGCCGGCGGCAAGGCCGTGGGCCTCACCGGCAAGGACGGCGGCTTCATCCGGGCCAAGAAGCTGATGATGGCATCGAAGGAAAAGGCCGGCGACGTGATCGACATCGGCCAGGTCGGCGACATCACCGGCATCGACCCGACCCTGATCGCCTTCCTCGACTCCGGCGACTTCATCCCGGTGATCGCGCCGATCGGCGTCGGCAGCGAGGGCGAGACCTACAACATCAACGCCGACGTGGTGGCCGGCAAGCTGGCCGAGGTGCTCAAGGCCGAGAAGCTGGTGCTGCTGACCAACACCCCCGGCGTCTTGGACAAGGACGGCAAGCTGCTGACCGGGCTCACGCCCAAGCTGATCGACCAACTGGTCGCCGACGGCACCCTGTCCGGCGGCATGCTGCCCAAGATCGGCTCGGCCCTGGACGCGGCCAAGAGCGGGGTGAAGGCGGTACACATCATCGACGGCCGGGTCGAACACGCCTTGCTGCTCGAGATCATGACCGACCAGGGCGTCGGTACCCTGATCAAATCGGCCTAGCCTCGCCATCCCCCAATCGGGGCGCCGATTCGGCGCCCCGAATTTTTGCTATACCTCTACTCAGGGCACGAAAGAACGCGCCAAGCGAAAGGGGAATGCATGATCAACGTCAGGCCTCGGGAACTCGAAGCCATCATCGACACCATAGACCGGGCGCTCAATATGCACGATGCATGGCGCGATCGTTTATATCGCACCATCATTTGCAAACAAGTGCCGACGCAGGCCGACCTGGACGAGCACGGCCATCTGCACTGCGAGTTCGGCAAATGGTTCCATAGCCCCGGCAATGCGCACCTGCGCGAACTCAGCAATTTCAAACGATTGGGCAATATCCACGAAGTGATGCACACCGAGGCCCGCAATCTATACGCGATCTGCCATGGCCATTGGGTCATCACCGCCAAGGAATACGACAGCCTGCTCGATGCGATGTACCAATTCCGCAGCGAGTTGCTCATCATTCGGCACAAGGCCAGCGAGACGCTGCACAAGATCGATGCCTTGACCGGCGCCTTTTGCAGTTCCCAACTGCTGCCCGACCTGGAAGAGGTGCAGGCCGCACAAAAGGCCAAGGGCGGCGATTACGGCCTGATCCGGCTGAAATTCGATTTGCTCGCGCTCAACGACCGCCATGGGAACGAGGCCGGCGACAGGGTGCTGCGCACCTGCCTGGCCAAGATCAAGGGGCTGTTGCACGAGAGGGATCGGATCTATCGCTACACCGGCGCAGACTTCATCGTCTGCCTGCCCGACAAATCGCTCAAGCAAGCCCAGGCGATAGAAGAAAGCATCCTGGCCACGCTGAGCCCGGCCTACATGCAGGCCCTGCAGATCAGCCTGTCCCTGGAGGCGGATACCGCCGATGCCATCGGCGCCGACACCGCCTGCGCCATCGACGACGACCAGCCGGCCAAGACGCCGGCCCGCGGCCGAATGGCCGCGCAAGCCGACGAAGAAAAACCGAAGGTCGGATTTGCCGTGCAGCATGTCGCCATCAAACTAGACTCCGATACGCCGATCGAGAAGCAAATCCGGCAGGCCACTCTGACGGCCTACCCCATCGACCTCAAGGCCAAGGTTTCGCCTAGCGAGTCCAAATAGACGGCCGCGCGCTTCATCCCGTTCGAGATGTTCTCAGGGTGCCTCTTTCGGGGCCAGCCGGGCTTCGATCTCGGGGCCGGCCGCCTCGCCGCGTTCCCGATGAAGTCGCAGCAGTTGCTGTGCCGTTTCACCCCAATGTTGCAGGCCAGCGGCGGCCGTCGTGCGCAAGGCCGTCAAATCGCCATCGGCCAGCCACGCCCGATAGGCGGCCGGTAGCTCCGGAAACAGCTTGCGCCGCATACCGACCAGGTTCGACATGTAGAAATGGATCGCCGCCGGCTCGCCCCGCTCGATCAGGCCGGGCAGGGTCGACAGGCAATCGGCATAAAGGTCGCGCACCGCGCGCACCACGATCTCGGCCCGGCCGCGCATCACCGCCGCCAGCAGCACAGGCCACTCCGGCCCCAGGGCGGCATCGGCCCGCGCCTCGCCCAACTCGTGCAGGATCACCGATTCCACCTCGGTCTCGGTCATTGCCTGCAACGCCGCCTCGATATCGCGCTCGAACGGGTAGCAAGCGACGGCGCGGCCCATGGCCTGGTTGCGCTGGTTCCACCGCCATTCTTCGTAGCGCTCCCACAGCCAACGTTTCAGCGCCTCGGTGCGGACGAAGACGGTTTCGTCCAGCATCATGCCGGGCGGGGCATCCAGGTCGCGGGCATATTCGCAGGCGGAGACGTAGACATCGAAACCGTCGCGTTGCTCGTGCCGGTCGAGCCGGCCGAGGAAGAAATGCGGCTTACACTGGCGGCCGTAACCGCCGGAATAGACCAGACCGCGCGGCGTCAGCTCGCGGTTGATCGCGCGTACCTCGAAGGCATCCACGCCGCCGCCCGGCAGCGGCACCGACTCGTAGGGCGCGGTCTCGATGTCGTCCCAGAGCAGGCCGCGCGCGTTCATCCAGTCGCCGACCTCGGCCTTGGGCATGTCTCGGTTCAGCGGGATGTCGTGCTCCCAGCGATACAGCTCGCGCATCTTGAGCAGGAAGGTGCACATCGTCAGGTCGCCGGCGAACTGTGCGTCCGAGATATGGCAATTCTTTTGCACGGCGCTGACGACCGCGCCAAAATTCCAACTCGCTGCATTTAACCCCGTCATGTTTTAGACTCCGCCATATCCGACAAAATCACTCGGAATTAATTATAGCCCCCACATTTCCGCTAGAGGAACCCGCATGCGCTATTGGTTGATGAAATCCGAACCCTCCGAATACAGCATCGACGACCTGGCGCGCGACGGCAGCGTGGCCTGGTTCGGCGTGCGCAACTACCAGGCACGCAACTTCATGCGCGACCAGATGCGCGTCGGCGACGGCGTGCTGTTCTACCACTCGTCCTGTGCCGAACCGGGTATCGCCGGCCTGGCCGAAGTGGCCAAGCCGGCCTACCCGGATGCCACCCAATTCGACCCCAAGGCTAAGTACTTCGACCCCAAGGCCACGCCGGAGGCGCCGCGCTGGTTCAACGTCGACGTGAAGGTCAAAGAGAAGACCCGGCTCATGCCGCTATCCGAAATACGCGGCTATGCCGAACTGGCCAATATGCGGGTATTGTCCAAGGGCAACCGGCTGTCGATCACCCCGGTCGACCCGGCCGAATGGAAGTTCATCCTCGACAAACTGAAACCGTGACCTTCCTTGCCATCTATCTCTTCGTCGGGCTGATCGCCGGCTTCATCGCCGGTCTGCTCGGCGTCGGCGGCGGCCTGATCCTGGTGCCGGTGTTGTCTTGGATCTATGCCCACCAAGGCTTTCCGGCCGAGTACAACATCCACATGGCGCTCGGTACCTCGCTCGCGACCATCGTGCTGACCTCGCTCTCCAGCCTGCGCGCCCACCACGGCCACGGCGCCGTACGCTGGTCGATCGTGCGCCGCATCGCGCCCGGCATCGTGCTCGGCACCCTGGCCGGCGCCATCGCCGCCGCCTGGCTGCCCGATTTCGGCCTGCGCGTGTTCTTTACCGTGTTTCTCTTTTATGCCGCCACGCAAATGTTATTTGGCTTGGCTCCGGCCGCCCGCTCACGCGGGCTTAACAACGGCTCCGCCGATGTTAGCCTTCCCCGAAACTCCGTTTTCAAGCCCCGGGCCCACCGGCAACTGCCCGGCTGGCCCGGCATGACCCTGGCCGGCTCGGTGATCGGCCTGGTCTCCAGCTGGGTCGGCATCGGCGGCGGCACGCTGTCGGTGCCGTTCATGACCTGGTGCAATGTCCGCTTCCAAGAGGCCATCGGCACCTCGGCCGCCATCGGTTTCCCCATCGCGGTCTCCGGCGCCATCGGCTATGCCGTGTCCGGCCAGGCCACGGCCGGCCTGCCGGAGTGGAGCCTGGGCTTCGTCTACCTGCCGGCCCTGGCCGCCATCGCCGCCATGAGCATGCTCAGCGCGCCCTGGGGCGCCCGCATGACCCATCGCCTGCCGGTGGCGAAACTGAAACGCATCTTCGCCGGCCTGCTCTATATCTTGGCCGTGCGCATGGCATACAGCCTTTATTAAATCCAGAGACTCAAGGAGAGGGAAACCATGAGGATATCGCTTGTCGCCTTCGCCCTGCTGTTCGCTTGCACCGGTGCCATCGCCTCGGAAAACGTAGTTTCGGTGCCGGCTAATGCCGGCAAGGCCGGCGTTAAGGCCGCCCAAGCGGCCGGCCAAAGCCACTATGCGCGTGAAAAAAAATGGGCCGACGAAATCCTGCCGGCCGTGCTGGTCGGCGACCCGGTCTATCTGGAGCTGCCGAACAAGCACAAATTCCTCGGGCTCTACGCCGAGGCGGCCAAGCCGAAGGCGGCGGCGATCGTCGTCCACGGCATCGGCGTGCATCCGGACCACGGCCTGATCGGCCCCTTGCGCCAACAACTGGTCGATGCCGGCTATACCACCTTGTCGCTGCAGATGCCCATCCTCAAGGTCGACGCCAAGCCGGAAGACTACCCGCCGACCTTCGACGAGGCGGCGCAACGGCTGGAAAAGGCCGCCGCCTTTTTGCAGGCCAAGGGCCACAAGAAGATCGCGCTGGTTTCGCACAGCATGGGCTGCCGCATGAGCTACCGCTATCTCGGCAGCCAGGCCGATGCCCCGATCGCCGCCTGGGTGGCCATCGGCAATTCGACGCTGGACGACTACAGCAAGCTGAAGCTGCCGGTGTTCGACCTATACGGCCAGAACGACCTGCCGGCCGTGGTCAAGAACGCGCCTAAGCGCGCCGCCTGGCTCAAGGAGCGCGCCGGCTCGATGCAGCAGAGCGTGCCGGGCGCCAATCACTTCTTCGAGGGGCTGGATGCGGCGCTGATCGAGGCTGTGCGCGGCTATCTCGACCAAACGCTTTGACCGGGATAGCCGGCCCGCGCCTTCAGTAGGCCGGGATCGCGTCCTTGTTCACCGCGTAGGGCCGCGCCTCTTCCGCGGCGACGAGGTTGCGCTTGACCAGATCGCTCAGGCACTGGTCCAAGGTCTGCATGCCGACCGCCTGGCCGGTCTGGATCGAGGAATACATCTGCGCGATCTTGTTCTCGCGGATCAGGTTGCGGATGGCTGGGGTGCCGATCATGATCTCGTGCGCCGCCACCCGACCGCTGCCGTCCTTCTTCTTCAACAGGCTCTGCGAGATCACCGCCTTGAGCGACTCGGACAACATGGCGCGCACCATGTCCTTCTCCGCCGCCGGGAACACGTCGACGATACGGTCCACGGTCTTCGCGGCGGAACTGGTGTGCAGGGTGCCGAATACCAGGTGGCCGGTCTCGGCCGCGGTCAGCGCCAGGCGGATGGTCTCCAGGTCGCGCATCTCGCCGACCAGGATCACGTCCGGGTCTTCGCGCAGGGCCGAGCGCAGCGCCTCGTCGAAACCCAGGGTATGCGGACCGACCTCGCGCTGGTTGATCAGGCACTTCTTGCTCTGATGCACGAATTCGATCGGGTCCTCGATGGTAAGGATGTGGCCGAACATATTGTCGTTGATGTAGTCGACCATGCCGGCCAAGGTGGTCGACTTGCCCGAGCCGGTCGGCCCGGTCACCAGCACGATGCCGCGCGGCTGGTTGGAGATATCCTTGAATATCTCCGGCGCGCTCAACTCCTCCAGGGTCAGCACCTTGGACGGAATGGTGCGGAACACCGCGCCGGCGCCGCGGTGCTGGTTGAAGGCGTTGACCCGGAACCGCGCGACGCCGGGCAGCTCGAAGGAGAAATCGGTCTCCAGATGCTCTTCGTAAGCCTTGCGCTGCCCGTCGCTCATGATGTCATAGATCATGGCGCGGACTTCGTTGTTGTCCATGGCCGGCAGGTTGATGCGGCGGATGTCGCCATGCACGCGAATCATCGGCGGCAGGCCGGCGGAGAGATGAAGATCGGAGGCCTTGTTCTTGACCACAAAGGTCAGCAGATCGCTGATATCCATTACAATCTCCCCGTTTATCGCGGTTTCCAGAGGGTTCGCGGGCATTATGGGTGCAATCGCAGAGGCCTTGCAAGACATCCACCGACGCATCGACGACGCCCTCGCCGCCAGCGGCCGACCGGCCGCATCGACCCGGCTGCTCGCCGTCAGCAAGACCTTCCCGGCCGAAGCGATCCGCGCGGCGCATGCCGCCGGGCAGACCGCCTTCGGCGAGTCCTATCTGCAGGAGGCGTTGGCCAAGATCGAGCAGTTGGCCGACCTCGAACTCGAATGGCACTTTATCGGCCCGATCCAGAGCAACAAGACCCGGCCCATCGCCGAGCACTTCGCCTGGGTGCATGGCGTCGACCGGCTCAAGCTCGCCGAACGCCTGTCCGCCGCGCGGCCGGCCGAAATGCCGCCGCTCGATGTCTGCCTCCAGGTCAACATCGGCGGCGAGGCCAGCAAGGGCGGCGTGGCGCCGGCCGAGGCCATCGTCCTGGCCCGCCGGATCGCCGCGCTGCCGCGCTTGAAACTGCGCGGCTTCATGGCCATTCCACGGCCAACGCCGGGCCGGGCCGAACAACGGACTCAGTTCCGGCAACTGCGCGAATTGTTCGACCGGGCCCGGGCCGACGGCCTGGCCATCGACACCCTGTCCATGGGCATGTCCGACGACCTGGAGGCGGCTATCATGGAGGGCGCGACCATCGTGCGCGTGGGCAGCGCGATCTTCGGCGCCCGCAGCAAAACGACCAGAGAAGGACAGATATGAAACTCGCATTCATCGGCGGCGGCAACATGGCCGCCGCATTGATCGGCGGCCTGCTCAAGCAGGGCTTCGCTGCCGCCGACATCACCGTGGCAGAGCTCGACCCGGGGCGTTGCGCCTGGCTCAAGCAAGAGTTCGGCGTGCATGCCGGCGAAGGCCTCGGCGACTTCGCCGCGCTCGATGTCATCGTGCTGGCGGTGAAGCCGCAGCAGCTGCGCCAGGTCTTGCACGCCCTGCCCAGGCCGCGGCTGGATCAACTGGTGCTGTCGATCGCGGCGGGCATTCGCGCCAAGGATATTTCGCGCTGGCTGCACGGCCACCCGGCCGTGGTGCGCGCCATGCCCAACACGCCCGCCCTGATCGGCGCCGGCATCACCGGCCTGTACGCCCTGGCCGATGTCGGCGAGGCACAGCGGGCACAGGCGGGCCGGATCATGGAAACGGTCGGCACCGCGGTCTGGGTCGGGACGGAACAGCAGATCGATGCGGTCACCGCGATCTCCGGCAGCGGTCCGGCCTATGTCTTTTATTTCATCGAGGCCCTGGAAGAGGCGGCGATCGAGCTCGGCCTCGACCCGCTCGCCGCGCGCCAACTGGTCTTGCATACCTTCCATGGCGCGGCCCAGTTGGCGCTGAGCGAGAGCGTCAGTCCGACCGAGCTGCGCCTGCGCGTGACCTCCAAGGGCGGCACCACCGAGCGCGGCCTGCTCGCGCTCGATCAAGCCAATGTGCGCCAAGCCATCATGCGCGCGGCCGGGGCCGCCGCCGCGCGCGCGCACGAGATGGGCGAACTGTTCGGGGAGGACAAGTGATGCTGATCGATGCCCTACAATTCCTGCTGCGCGTGCTGCTCGGCCTGGCCGCCTCGGCCTTCTGGCTGCGGTTCTACATGCAGTGGGCGCGGGTACCGTTCCACAATCCGTTCGCCCAGTTCATCGTCAAGGTCACCGATTTCGCGGTGCGGCCGCTGCGCCGCGTCATCCCCGGCCTGCTCGGCCTGGATTGGGCCAGCCTGTTGCTGTGCTATCTGGCCGAGCTGCTGATCACCCTGGGCAGCCTGTGGCTGGTGAGCTATCCGTTCGCCGTGGCCGGCTGGGCCGTGGTGCCCGGCTTCCTGTTGCATGCCCTGGCCATGCTGCTGCAATTGGCGCTGTATATCCTGATGGGCCTGATCTTCCTGCAAGCCATCCTGAGTTGGGTCAACCCCTTCTCGCCGCTCGCCCCGGTGTTCCATGCCCTGGTCCGGCCGGTGCTGGCGCCGTTGCAACGGCTGATCCCCAACATCGCCGGCATCGATGTCAGCCCCATCGCGGCCTTCATCGTCATCCAGCTCTTGCTGATCACCGTGGTGAGCGGACTGGAGCGCCATGCCACCGGCCTGATATGGTGACCCCTTCCTGGCTGCGGCCCGGCGGCAATGGCGGCAGCGAACTGATCCTGCACATCCAACCCGGTGCCTCGAAAAGCGAATGGGCCGGCCCGCACGGCGATGCGCTGAAGCTGCGCATCCAGGCCCCGCCGGTCGACGGCGCCGCCAACGCGGCGGTGCTTGCCTTCGTCGCCACGCGCCTCGGCTTGGCCGGCCGCGAGCTCAAGTTGCTGCGCGGCGACAAGACACGGCGCAAGACCGTTTGGCTGCCGCTGACGGTGGAAGAGGTCACGAAAAAGCTCTAGGCTGACCTCATGCGCAACGAAAACGCCATGCCATCCGCCAAGCACGTCTCTATTCTGCGCAAGGTCTGCCCGATGTGCGGCGCCGGCGCACAGGCCGAGGCCCGGCTGCCGATCTCGGCCGGCGTCCGCCCGCCGGAGATCGACCTCGACCGGCCGGATCATGTCGGCGCGCAACTGAGCGTGGGCCAATTGCTCTCGCTGGTCGAGGTCATTCCCTACAAGCAATTCCGTTGCCAAAAATGCGGCCACGAATTCAAGCTGGCCAGCCAAATGGGCAAGGCCCTGCTGGTGGATATGCTGGGTTCGATGCAGCCGATCGCGCCCGCCCCGAAGAAACCGGCAGCCAAGGCCAAGCCCGCGGCCAAGAAGGCGCCGGCCAAACCGGCGAAGACCGCGCCGGCCAAACCGGCCGACGACGGCTGGGAGCCGCTGTCGATCGATCCCGCCTGAGTTCTACAGCAATACGACGTCGTATTGTTCCTGGCTGAACAGGCTCTCCACCTGCATCGAGATCGGCTTGGCGATGAAGTCGGACAACTGCGCCAGGCTTTGCGACTCTTCTTCCAGGAACAGGTCGATCACCGGCTGCGCCGCCATGATGCGGAACTCGCGCGCATCGAACTGGCGCGCCTCGCGCAGAATCGCGCGCAGGATCTCATGGCAAACGGTCTGCGCGGTCTTGATCTGGCCGCGCCCCTGGCAGGTCGGGCAGGACTCGCACAGCACCCGGGCCAGGCTCTCGCGCGTGCGCTTGCGCGTCATCTCGACCAGGCCGAGCGAGGTGAAGCCGTTGATGGTCATCCGGGTGCGGTCGCGCGCCAGGGCCTTGTTCAGCTCGTGCAGCACCGCCTCCTTGTGCTCGGTACTCTCCATGTCGATGAAGTCGAGGATGATGATGCCGCCCAGGTTGCGCAGGCGCAGTTGCCGCGCGATGGCCTGAGCCGCTTCGAGGTTGGTCTTGAAGATGGTCTCGTCGAAGGTGCGGCCGCCGGTGAAGCCGCCGGTGTTCACGTCGATGGTGGTCAACGCCTCGGTCTGATCGATGATCAGATAACCGCCCGACTTCAGGTCCACGCGCCGGGACAGGGCGCGCTCGATCTCCTCCTCGATGCCATACAGGTCGAACAAGGGCCGCTCGGCGGCGTAATGGCTGATCTTGTCGGCGACGTTGCGCACGAACTCGCTGGCGAAGCCATGCAGCTTCTGGAAGGTCTCGCGCGAGTCGACCAGGATGCGCGCGGTGTCGAGGGTCGCGATGTCGCGCAGCGCGCGATGCGCGAGGTCGAGCTCATGATAGAGCCGGAGCGGTCCGTTGCTGTTTTCGGCGCGCGCCTGGATCGCATCCCATAGGGTGTGCAGGTACTCGACATCGGCGGCCAGTTCCTGGTCTTCCGCCATGTTGGCCACGGTGCGGATGATGAAGCCGCCGTGCTCGTCTTCCGGCAAGACTTGCTGTAGGCGGCTGCGCAGCATCTCGCGTTCGGCCTCGTCCTCGATCTTTTGTGAGATGCCGATCCGCGTCTCGTGCGGCAAGTAGACCAGAAAACGGCCGGCCATGCTGACCTGGGTGGACAGGCGGGCGCCCTTGGCGCCGATCGGGTCCTTGATCACCTGCACGATCAGGTTTTGGCCCTCGTGCAGCACGCGCTCGATCGGCCGCAACGCGCCATCGCTGTCGCGTGCTTGCCAGATGTCGCCCACGTGCAGGAATGCGGCGCGGTCCATGCCGATATCGACGAAGGCCGACTGCATGCCGGGCAGCACCCGGCTGATCTTGCCCAGATAGATATTGCCGACCAGGCCGCGCTGCCCCTCGCGTTCGATGAGCAGCTCCTGCACGGTACCCAAGTAGATCACCGCCACCCGCGTCTCCTGGGGGGTGACGTTAATTAGAATCTCTTCGCTCATATTTTCCGCCAAGCAATATTCAATCGGCGGCCGGCGACCCGAAGGCACCGGCCGCCGATTGAACGCTACAGGACAGAGAGGCCCACCTCGCGCAGCAATGTCGCCGTCTCGAACAAGGGCAGGCCCATGACGCCGGAGTAACTGCCGGCGATATGCTCGATAAAGACGGCGGCCCGGCCCTGAATGCCATAGCCCCCGGCCTTATCCATCGGCTCGCGGCTCATGACGTAGGCCGCGATCTCGTCCTCGCTCAACTCGCGAAAACGCACCGAGCTGGTCGACAGCGCTACCTGCACCTGGCCGTCCCAGGCCACGGCCACGCCGGAGTGTACCTTGTGGGTCTTGCCGGAATAGCCGCGCAGCCATGCCGCCGCCTGTTCCGCGCTCGTGGGCTTGCCCAGGATCATGCCATCCACCGCCACGGCGGTATCGGCCGCCAAGATAGGCATCTGGGGCAAGCGGCGACCGGCCACCGCCATCGCCCCGGCCTCGACCTTCATGCGTGCGACACGCGTCACGTAATCGACCGCCTTCTCGCTATTGACCGGGGTCTCGTCGACATCGGCCCGGCCGCCTTGCTGGCGCAAGGGCAACACCATCGCGTCGACGCCGATCTGGCGCAACAGTTCGAGCCGGCGCGGGCTCTGCGAGGCAAGGTAGATGCGCTTTTGCATGCGGCGATTATGACACCCGAGCCCACGCCGTGGCGAGCCGCCTACTCACGGTGGTAGGGATGGCCCTGCAACAGGCTCATCGCGCGGTACAACTGCTCGGCGAGCAGCACCCGCACCATGCCGTGCGGCAAGGTCAGGCGCGACAGCGCCAGCTTCGATTCGACCTTTTGCAACAGCTCGGGCGCCAGCCCGTCGGCACCGCCGACGACCAGCGCGACATCGCGGCCCTCGGCCAGCCAACCCTGCATCAGGCCGGCCAGGCCCTTGGTGTCGGGCGTCTGGCCGTGCTCGTCGAGGGCGACCAGGCGCGCGCCCTTCGGACATTTCTCCAGGATCCGCGCCGCCTCCAAGGCCTTGATCCGGTCGACCGACTGGCCGCCGCGCTTCTCGGGCTTGACCTCGATCAGCTCGGTCCGCGCCTCGCGCGGCATGCGCTTCGCGTATTCGGCATAGGCGGCCTCGACCCACGCGGGCATCTTGTCGCCGACGGCGACGATCAGCAGTTTCACTTTGCATCCCGGCTATTGGATTGCGCCACTATAGCCGCCAGCCATAAAAAAAGGGCGCCCGAGGGCGCCCTAAATCCTTGCGGAGGAGAGTCGTGAATCAGATCGCTACAGGGTGTAGGCCCGCTCGCCGTGAGTCGCGGTGTCGAGGCCTTCGCGTTCCTCTTCCTCGCTCACGCGCAAACCCATGGTCATGTCGATCAGCTTGAACAGCACGAAGCTGACCGCGCCGACCCAGACCACGGAGACGCCCACGCCCCAGAGCTGGCTGGTCACCTGGGCAGCGAAGTTGTACTCGGCCACGGCGTTGGTGGCGTAATCGAACACGCCGCTGCCGCCCAGGGCCGGGTTGACCACGATGCCGGTGCCGATGGCGCCGATGATGCCGCCGATGCCGTGCACGCCGAACACGTCGAGCGAGTCGTCATAGCCCAGCGCGCGCTTGAGCCCGGTGACGCCCCACAGACAGGCCACGCCGGCGATGACACCGAGCACCAGGGCACCGAAGGGACCGGCGAAACCGGCTGCCGGGGTGACCGCGACCAGACCGGCCACGGCGCCGGAGGCGATACCCAGCATGGACGGCTTACCCTTGATCGCCCATTCGGCGGCCATCCAGGACAGGGCCGCCGCAGCGGTCGCCACCACGGTGTTGACCATGGCCAGCACGGTGGTGCCGTTCGCTTCCAGGTTGGAGCCGGCGTTGAAGCCGAACCAGCCCACCCACAGCAGACAGGCACCGATCATGGTCGCCATCAGGTTGTGCGGCGGCATGGGGTCGCGGCCGTAACCGACGCGCTTGCCGATCACGATAGCACCCATCAGCGCGGCCATGGCGGCGTTGATGTGGACCACGGTGCCGCCGGCGAAGTCGAGCGCGCCCTTGGCGAACAGGAAGCCGGCCGGGTCGCCGAAGGCGGACGGGCCGCCCCAGAACCAGACCATATGCGCCATCGGCAGGTAGGCGAAGGTGAACCAGAGCACGACGAACACCAAGAGCGCGGAGAACTTGATGCGCTCGGCGAAGCCGCCCACGATCAGGGTGGCGGTGATCGCCGCGAAGGTGAGCTGGAACACCATGAACACCATCTCGGTAATGACCTCGCCGTTGCTGAAGGTCTCCACGTTCACCGAGGGGTCGACCCCGGCCAGGAAGGCCTTGGACAGTCCGCCGATGAAGCTGTTGAGATCGCCGCCGGCGGTGAAGGCCAAGCTATAGCCATAGACCACCCAGAGGATGGCGACCAGGCAGAAGATGGCGAACACCTGGGTCAGCACCGACAGCAGGTTCTTGGATCGGACCAGGCCGCCATAGAACAGGGCCACGCCGGGGATGGTCATCAGGATGACCAGCAAGGTGGACACCAGCATCCAGGTGGTGTCGCCCTTGTCCGGCGTCGGCGCGGCGGCCTCGGCCGGAGCGGCAGGCGCCGCCGCCGCATCGGCCGCCGGGGCCGGTGCGGCCTCGGTGGCCACGGCGGGCGCCGGTGCCGGTTCTTCGGCGAAGGACAGCCCGGACAGGCCGAGCAGCCCCACCACACTCAATACAGCCAGCAAATGTTTCATGGTCGCCCCCTCAAATCGCCGCGTCGCCGGACTCGCCGGTGCGGATGCGCACGACCTGTTCCAGGTCGGATACGAAGATCTTGCCGTCGCCGATCTTGCCGGTCTGGGCGGACTTCATGATCGCCTCGATGACTTGATCGAGCATGTCGGCCTTGATCGCGACCTCGATCTTCACCTTGGGCAGGAAATCCACCACGTATTCAGCGCCGCGGTAGAGTTCGGTATGGCCCTTCTGCCGGCCGAAGCCCTTGACCTCGGTGACGGTGACGCCGGTGACGCCGATGGCCGACAAGGCCTCGCGCACCTCGTCGAGCTTGAAGGGCTTGATGATGGCGGTTACGAGTTTCACATCCATCTCCTTACGGTTATGCGGCGGCCGGGCCGCCGCTCGGGTTAGAAGGTCTTGCCGACCGAGACGATCCAGCGGCCGTCGGCCAGGTCCTCGGTGCTACCCGGCTTGGGCGACGGTACGCGGGTGTCGGTGTCGGTGTAGGCCAGGCCGAAGTTGAAACCGCCGAATTCCTTGGTGACGCCGACCTTCCAGTCGTCGTAGTCGAGCGCGCTGTTGCCGGCGCCGGCGTACTTGGTCCAGCCGTAATGGGCGGTGAACATCACCTTGGCCGGCAGCTCGTAGTTGAAGCTGGCATCCCAATAGACGGTACCGTCGGAGTTGGCCACGCCGAAGTAGTTGTCCAGGTTGTAGGAGGCCTTCAGGCCGAACCACTTGTAAGTCACGCCGGCATAGGCCTCCAGCGTGTCGATGTTCAGGCCGGAGAATTGGCCGGGGTAGTAATACTTGAGCAGGCCGATGTTGTAGCCGAGGTCGCCCACGCTGCCGCTATAGCCGCCGTAGATGTCCCATTCCAGGTTGGAGCCGTTCAGGAAGTTGGTGTCGACGTTGGACAGCCAGGTGCCCAAATAGACGCCGCTGGCATGAGCGTAGTCGAAGCCGCCTTGCAGGGCGGGCTCGCCATCGGTCTGCGACTGGCCACGGAAAGAATAGTCGGAGTAGATACCGACGTTGCCGGTGAAGGTATGGGGACCATCGGCGGCCATCGCCACGGCGGGCACGCAAACGATGCCGGCAAGGGCCAGGGAGGCGTACAGTTTCTTCATTACTTTCTCCTCGGATGCAAAATGGAAGTGCAACAGCGCACGACAAATCACAAGCATTAGCCGTGCCAACATAAATTCACGTTACAGATCAATGAAATAAAGGAAGTTCGGCCTTGTCCTCGGCGACTTCGCCCCATCATGGTGCAACATTTGCCAGCGCGCGCATCATTCTGGTGCCTGGCGGCCCGCCGCTTTTTGCTAGACTGCGCCCACATCACCAAGGAGTCCCCATGATCGCCAACAAGCTGCTCGACGAAATCAACATGCATGTCGCGCAAGTCATCGCCGCCAGCCCCGCCAAGGATGTCGAGAAAAACCTGCGCGCCACGCTGACCGGCCTGCTGGGCAAGCTGGATCTGGTCACCCGCGAGGAATTCGAGGTGCAAGCTCACGTGCTGGCCCGCACGCGCGAACGCCTCGCCCTGCTGGAGCAACGCGTGGCGCAATTGGAACAAGGCCGGTCGGCGAACGCCGATACGCCGTGACACGTCACCGCGCGGGTTTTTCGCCCGCCATCGGCGCTCGTTTTTTACCGGGCTATAGTTCGATCAGGGCGCTTGAATCCTCCCCTCGCCGGTCAAAGGAGAAATCGTGGCATCGAAGCGCGGATTGAGCATCAAGCTCGTCGGCTATGTGGCGGCCGGGGTCATGCTGACCTCCACCGCCATCGGTATCGGCCGGGTGCATACCGAGCAGTCCCATTTGAGCGAGCTGCTCCGGCAATCCGGCCAGGGTATCGCCAACACCGCGGCGGCCGGCGCCGCCAGCCTGGTCGCCGGCTACGATTACGGCAATCTGGAAATCCTGTCCAACAACGTCGCGCAACAAGCCGGCGTGATCCATGTCGCCATCCGCAACGCCTCCGACCGGATCGTGACGCAAACCGAGAAACAGATGGACACGCCTTCCCGCCGTTTCCAAGCGGCCATCGTGTTCGATAATAAAAACATCGGCGAGGTCACCGTCGGCCTATCGACCGAGACCGAGGATAAGGCCATCCGTGCCCTCTACCTGCGCATCCTTGTCGAGCAGATCGTCTTCGCCGGCATCCTGGGCCTGATCCTATTCGTCATCACCTCGCGCGGCATCGTCGCGCCCATCCATCGCGTGACCGAGACCATGGAGGCCGCTACCGCCAAGGGCGCGCCCTATGTCGCCGAGGCCTTGCCGGTGAATAGCGAGGACGAGATCGGCCGCCTGATCGCGGTGTTCAACAAGCTCAACCGCGCCCTCGCCGATTACTATGCCCAATTGCAGGGCAAGGTGCAGGCCGCCGACCAGGCCTTGAAGGACAAGAACATCGAACTGGTCGCCCGCACCGAAGAGCTGGAGCACACCCTCGAACTGCTCGGCTCGATGGCGACGACCGACTGGCTGACCAAGCTGCCCAATCGGCGCCAGTTCGACGAGACCTTCGATCGCCTGATCGGCCAGGCGGAACGCTTCGGCGAACCCTTGACCCTGGTGCTGTTCGACATCGACCATTTCAAGCAGATCAACGACGGCCACGGCCACGCGGCGGGCGACGAGGTGTTGCATCAGATCGGCAACCTGGCCAAAGACATGGTGCGCAAGGCCGACCTGCCGGCCCGGCTGGGCGGCGACGAATTCGCCGTCATCCTCTACCACACCGAGGAGGCGCAAGCGGAGGCCTTCATGCGCCAGCTCATCGACAAGATCAGGAGCCAGCCCTTCCACTACAACGGCAGCCGGATACCGGTCACGATCAGCGCCGGCGCGGCCGAATACGGCGGCGCCAACACCTCGCCGCAGGCCCTCTATTTCGCGGCCGACCGCGCGCTCTATAGCGCGAAACACCAAGGGCGCGACCGATACGCGCTGTATTCCACGCTCGCTAAGGAAACGACATGACCCGACTGTTCGCCACCGCCCTGCTCGGCCTGCTGCTCTGCCTGCGAACCGGCGCCACGCCGGCGGCGGAAAGCGTGACCCTGGGCTCGGTCGCGATGGACATCCCGGTCGAGATGATCAAGCGCATGAGCGCGCTGTCCAATTACCTGGCCATGCAGACCGGGCTCAACGTCCACTTCCGGCCCTCGCCCAACCTCAGCTCGGCCGTCGACGATCTGGGCGCCGGCCGCACCCAGATCGCCTACCTGACCCCGGTCGCCTATATCGAGGCGCGCAAGAAATACGGCGCCATCCCCTTGGTTGCCCCGACCACGCGCGGCAAGCCGCACCTGTCGCTGGTCCTCGTCACCAAGGCCGGCTCCGGCATCGACAAGCCGGCCCAACTCAAGGGCAAGCGCTTCGCCTTCGGCGACGAGAAGGCCCTGTTGCAGAAGGCCGCCGTCGCCTCCTTCGGCCTGGGCACCGGCGACTTCGCCGAGTTCGCCTACCTCAAGCACTACGACAACATCGCCAAGGCCGTGCTGGCCGGCGACTTCGACGGCGGCATCCTGAAGGACTCCATCGCCGAGGAGTTCCGCTACAAGGGGCTCGCCGTGGTCGGCAGCACGGCGCCGCTGGCCTCGTATGTCTTCGCCGCGCACCCGAAGCTGCCGGCCAAGACCCGCCAGAAGCTGCGCGACGCCTTGCTCGCGCTGAAGAAGGACGGCCCGGACAAGACCCTGGTGCTGGAGGCCTTCGATGTCAGCTACGACGGCTTCGTGCCCATCCAGGACAAGGATTACGACTCCGTGCGCAAGTTGATCGAGCCGTTCCAGAAATAGACGGTCCGGCGCGATAATCGCGGCACCGCCGCCAACAGCGGCACATAAAATCAATTTGGGGAGTTCGCATGAGCCTAGCCGTGCTCTATAGCCGTGCCGCCGCCGGCATGGACGCGCCCGAGGTCGTGGTGGAGGCCCATCTCGCCAACGGCCTGCCCAGCTTCACCCTGGTCGGCCTGCCCGAGGCCGAGGTGAAAGAGGCGCGCGACCGGGTGCGCGCGGCCATCCTGCAATCGGGTTTCGAATTCCCCGCCCGGCGTATCACCGTCAACCTGGCGCCGGCCGACCTGCCCAAGGAGTCGGGTCGCTTCGACCTGCCCATCGCGCTCGGCCTGCTCGCCGCCTCGGGCCAGTTGCCCGGCAACGGCCTCGACCGCTACGAGTTCGCCGGCGAGTTGGCGCTGACCGGCGCCTTGCGGCCGGTGCGCGGCGCACTGGCCATGGTCCTGGCCGCCGCCGGTTCCGGCCGCGCCTTCGTGCTGCCCGAGGCCAGCGCGCGCGAAGCGGCCTTGAGCGAGAACGCCGATATCCTCGGCGCCCGTTCGTTGCTCGACGTGTGCGCCCACCTGAGCGGGCGCGCCGAGCTGGCCCGGCCGGAGGCCGAGCCGGTAGCGCCCGACGCCTTCGCCTACCCCGACCTGACCGACGTGAAGGGCCAGGCCGGCCCGCGCCGGGCGCTGGAAGTGGCCGCCGCCGGCGGCCATTCGCTGTTGATGAGCGGCCCGCCCGGCACCGGCAAATCCATGCTGGCGCAACGCCTGCCCGGCATCCTGCCGCCGATGTCGGAGGACGAGGCCTTGCGGGCCGCCGCCGTGCAATCGCTGGCCGGGGTGTTC
Organism: Betaproteobacteria bacterium; assembly: GCA_016234655.1. Classification (GTDB taxonomy): domain Bacteria; phylum Pseudomonadota; class Gammaproteobacteria; order Burkholderiales; family Thiobacillaceae; genus Sulfuritortus. The sequence goes on along the minus strand of JACRAU010000033.1, from coordinate 115,960 downwards.
CATGCCGGGCTCTGGCGCCAGCGCGCATTTAGAAATCCGCATCACTCGGCCTCGGCCGTAGCCCTGGTCGGCGGCGGCAGCGTGCCGCGCCCGGGCGAGATCAGCCTGGCGCACCACGGCGTGCTGTTCCTCGACGAGCTGCCCGAGTTCTCGCGCCAAGCCCTGGAGGTGCTGCGCGAGCCGCTGGAGAACGGCCGCATCACCATCTCGCGCGCGGCGCGCCAGGCCGAGTTTCCGGCCCGCTTCCAACTGGTCGCCGCGATGAACCCCTGCCCCTGCGGCTGGCTCGGCCACCCGTCGGGCAAATGCCGCTGCATGCCGGAGCAAGTGGTGCGCTATCGCGCGCGCATTTCCGGCCCCCTGCTCGACCGCATCGACTTGCAGGTCGACGTGCCCGCGCTGGCGGAACGCGACCTCATCCAGGCCCCGCCGGGCGAGACCTCGGCCACGGTGCGCGCGCGCGTCGCCGAGGCCCATGCGCGGCAACAGGCGCGGCAGGGCAAATCGAACGCCTTGCTCGACAATGCGCAGATCGACCGCCACTGCCGGCCGGACAAGGCGGGGGAAGACCTGCTCAAGCAGGCCATCGCGCGCCTGAGCCTATCGGCGCGCGCCTTCCACCGCATCCTGAAGGTCGCGCGCACCCTGGCCGACCTCGACGGCCAGGACGGCATCCGGGCCGGCCATATCGCCGAGGCCGTGCAATACCGGCGCTTTGACCGGGCTTAGCTCTCGATAAAAAGATTGGCGATCATGCCGAGCAAGGCATCCTTGCCCAGGGGCTTGTCCAGCCAGGCATCGAACGCCACGCCCTCGGCCAAGCGACTCAGCTCCCGCCGGGAATAGGAGGACAGGGACACGATCCGACCGGCATGGCCGCCCGCGCGGATGCGCCGGGTGGCCTCGAAACCGTCGAGGCCGGGGATGTCGATATCCATCAGGATCAGGTCGAAACCGCCCGCCGATGCCAGGCGAACCGCCTCGCCGCCATCGGCCGCGAAGACGGGGACACAACCCAGGTCGCGCAGTATCTTGCCGTTCGCCTCGCGATGCAGGGGGTCGTCCTCCACGACCAGCACCTTCAAGGCCTTGAGCCTGTCCAAGGCGGACCGTGGATCGACGATCTTCTCCGCGCCGGCGACCGGCAGGCCGAACCAGAAGGTCGTGCCCCGGCCCAATTGGCTGCGCACACCGATCTCGCCGCCGTTCTTTTCGACGAAATCCTTGCACAAGACCAGGCCGAGGCCCGTGCCCGACTCGTTCTGCGTGCCACGCGACGAATGCGCCTTGACGTCGAGCCGGAATATGCTCCGCCGCGCCGCCTCGTCCATGCCCACGCCGCTATCGGTAATCGACACCACGCAACGCCCTCCCTCGCGCGCCACGCCGGCACGCACCGAGCCGCCACGACCGGTGAACTTCAAGGCATTGTGGACCAGGTTGCGCAAGACCGTATGCACCATGGCCAGATCGGCGAACACCCAGCACGCGTCGGCGATGGCCAGGTCCAGCCGCACGCCCTTGGCTTTGGCCTGCGTGGCGAACAAGGCCTGCGTCTCCAGCAACACGCTGCGCAGGTCGACGGCCTGGGGGTTGCAGTCGATCTCGCCGCGCTGGCTGCGCGCCCAGGTCAGCAGCTCTTCCAGGAACAGGCTGGTGTTCTTGGTCGTGGCGCGGGCCATGTCCAATATCTCGTCCGTCACCTCGACGGTGGAGGCCACGACATCGTTGAACATCACCGACAGGCTGCCGATCGGCCCGCGCAGATCGTGCGCGACGATGGAGAAGAACTTGTCCTTGGTCGCATTGGCCTGGCGCAGCTCGGCCGTGCGCTCGGCCACGGTCGCCTCCAGTTGCCGGGCATGGCTACGCGACGTTTCGATCAGCTTGGTCCGCGCGGCCTCGGCATCGGCCCGCGCCAACCTGAGCCGGTCGGCCAGCGCCATCGACAGCAGCACCGCATCGGCCAACATGCCGATCTCGACCGCCCGAAAACCATAGATGGAATACGGCACATAACCGAGGACGGTCAGGGCGGTAATCATCGAACCGATAAAACCGGCGGCCGTGGCCGGCAGGAAGTATCGCGCGGCACGATTGCCCGCCAGCAGCGACAGCACGCCCAGCATCAACACGAACGGGGTATACACGGCGACCCACAGAATCGAACCGAACACATGCGGGCCATAGCCGAATAGCGCGGTCGCGACGAACGAAGCGGCCATCGCGGCCACCAGCCCAAGCGACCATCGATAGGCCCGTGGCATCCTGGCCTTGAGGTCGAGAAAGGTGATCGAAAAAAACAGGCCGGAAAAAAGCACGAGATAGATGAATACCGAATGCGCCCAATTGCCCCATCCCGGCGAATCCGTCCACAGCAAGGCATAAAGGATGCCATTCGTTGCATTGTTCATCAGCAGGAAGGCGGCCAGATAAGCGACATAGGCGAGATAGACCTTCTCTCGCACGGAGAAATACAGCATTAGGTTGAACAGCAGCATGACCCCGATGCCGCCATATATAAAACCGAAATACACCAGCTCCCGGCTATCGGCCTGGAAAAAGGCGCCTCGCTCCCACAGCGTCATGCCGACCTGAAAGGGGTCGGTCGTCTGCGTGCGCACCAGTAGGCGGTTTCGGCCGGGCGGCAGGGTCAATTCGAAATTGATGTATCGATTCGGCAGCGCACGCTGGTCGAACGGCAGGTAGTCACCACCGACTTGTTCCTGCTTGCCCCCATCGGGGCCGATCAGCGTAAGCCGGATATCGTCCAGCCAGCTCGGCTCGAAAACCAGCAGCCTTTTGAGCGGGGCCGGCCCGGGGTTATCCAGCGCGACCGAAAACCAATAGGTCGCGCCGCTGAAACCGAAACTGACAATGTCTTCGCCCTGCGACGGCAGCCCACTCTCGGCCAGCCGCTCCACCTCATCGGCGGTCAGCGCGTTGCTGGGGTCTTTGGTGATGGCCGACCAGGGCACCAGGGCCAATTTAGCCGCGCTGGCATCGGCCGCACGCGCCTCGCTCGGTCCCTGCGTCGCCTGAGCGACATGCCCGAACAAAAAGCAGGGCAACAACAAAATACCGCTCAGCAGCGTTCCAAGTCGCATGTCTTATTCGATTTCAAGTGTTCTCGGGCCAGTGCCGTATAAACCCGGCTCATGGCAGCATAGTCGATAAGCCCCAAACGCACTAATCGCCATCGCTTGACGGATATCGACCCGGTCCGGCGATAATTGAGCCGTTCGGTTGAATACGCGGCATCGAGAATGCGACGGGATTCTCGGCTATCGAGAGGCCGCACCAGACAACAACAACCCGAACATCACGGAAGGGACAATCATGAAACCTAGCGCGCTCTATCTCTTGGCCGCACCGCTGGTCTTTACCGCCGGTTGCGCCACCGAATCGCTGTTCTTCAGCACCAAGTCGTCCATCGGCATCGATGTCTCCGCCACCAACGGCGCGCCCCGGGCCAACATCGGCTACGACCGCACCGAGGTCGCCATCGTGCCGGCCAAGGCCGACGGCGACGCGCACTCGGTGTTGGGCGGCATCGACGCCGACCTGTCATTGAACCAGGTGCGCATCAAGCAACTGTTCGCCACCGGCGAGGCGGCCAAGCTGGCCGCCGACAAGCCCGGCAAGACCGTCCAGGCAAGCGGCACGCCGGCCGAAAAGAAACCGGCGCCCAGGAAATTCGGCCAGCCCATCGTGTTCGCCACCGACGCCAGCCTCAGCCTGATCAACGTGCAGATCGACAACAACGGCCTGCCCGGCTTCGGCTCCATGCTCTACCGGCGTTCAGAAGCCACGCTCATCCCGGTCAAACCCGGCCAGGAAGAGGTCGCCTCGGTCTATGCCGATATCTCCATCGACACCTCGAGCAAGGATGAGAACAGGCCGGACAGCGGCGAGAGCTGGATCGAAAGGGAAGTCGGCCAGCACCCCACCCGCTTCTCCGGCTTCGGCGTGCGCATCGTGCAAAGCTTCGCCACCGGCGAGGCCGCCGAGAAACTGGTGAAGGCAGACGAGATTCGGGAAAAATTGACCAAGGCCGCCAAGAGCAAGGCGGCACCCAAGCAATAAAGCCTTATGACGTTCGACCCCAAGCGGGGCATCGGCCAGACCGGCCCTCGTTCGCCCGCGCCCTGCCGATGGGCGGCCTATGCGCTCCTGCTCGCCGCCCTGCCCGGCTGCGCCGTATCTTGGGTCAACGAAGACGGTAGCCAACACAACGCCGGCCTGATGTGGCTACGCTACCGGCAAGGCCCGGCCGGCGCCCTGCTTGAGGCCCGGCAACTCGGCTTGGCCGCCCGGTTCGACACCGGCTGCGCCGGGCTCTACCTCGGCGCCGAACGGACCGGCCTGGCCGCCGCCGCCCCGGCGCTGTCGGCGCAAAGCCTGCCCGGCGGTTGGCGGGACGGCGACGGCATCGGCAACCACCTCGGTCTGGTCTGGTCCACCTACCGGCCGGGCGCGGGGCCGCGACTGAAACACACCGAAGGCATCGGCCTGGCCCTGCGCGGCGGCCCGGATTGCCTGGGCCTCAGGCTAGGCTGGCAAGACAGCCTGCGCATTCTCTACCCCGATGCGAATGCCTATTGGCAGGCCGATTACGACAGCAGCGCGCCGTTCGACATGCGGATCGTGCCCGGCAGGCCATAAAACTCGGATTTACAGCAGCCCTTGGCCTGCCGATAATGCTTCCAACAAAAAATAATCCAGGCAAGGGAGACACGATATGGCACACGCCACGCTACGCCTTTACGACGGCTACCCGCACACCCGGCCCGATCTGCAAGACGAGGTGCGCGAGCTGCAAACCCTGCTCAAGCAGCACGGCTATGCGATGGATGTCGATGGCCTGTTCGGCCGGGGCACCGAGGCCGCCGTCATGCAATTCCAAAGCGAGCATGGCCTGGTCGACGACGGCATCGCCGGCCCGCAAACCTGGGCTAGGTTGCTGGGCCAAGCGCCGCCCGCCGCGACCGATCTGCCCGGCACCACCTATGCCGCGAACAACCCCGGCCTGCTCGCCCATCTGAACGAAGCGACGAAATACCGCGCCAACATCCAAACCGGCGCCCAAAAATACGGCTTGCCGCTCGCCATCGTCGGCGGCATCGGCTCGCGCGAATCGGGCTGGGGCCTGGCCTTGAGGCCACCCGGCCCCGGCGGCACCGGCGATGCCGTCCAACGCCGCGCGCCCACGCAATACCGCGCCGGCCCCCTGCCGCCCGACGGCGGCGGCTTCGGCCGCGGCCTGATGCAGATCGACTACGACGCCCACGAATTCGCCCGCACCGGCAACTGGCAAGACCCGGCCGCCAACATCGCCTATGGCTGCATGGTGCTGGCGCAAAACCGCGACCTGCTCGCGCGCAAACTGCAACTCTCCGGCCAGACCCTGATGCAGGCCGCGCTCGCCGCCTACAACTGCGGCGCCGGCAACGTGATCAAGGCGGTGCAAGCGCAGCTCGACATCGACTACTACACCGCCGGCCGCGACTACGGCAAAGACACCTTGAACCGGGCCGGGTTTTTTGCGGCGCACGGTTGGTAGGCGATAGGAGGACACCATGGCCGCAACAACCAGCACGAAGCTCGGCCTCGCCCTTTCCGGCGGCGGCTTTCGCGCCTCGCTGTTCCACATCGGCGTGCTGGCCGCGCTGGCCGAGCGCGAGATGCTGCACAAGGTGGAGGTGATCTCCACCGTGTCGGGCGGCTCGATCATCGGCGCTTATTACTACCTCAAGGTGAAGCGCCTGCTCGAAGGCAACCGGCCGGGCTGCCCGGCGCCCACGCCCGATGCGTATCGCCGGATCGTGGCGGAGATCGAGCGCGATTTCCTGGCGGCGGTGCAGAAGAACATCCGCCTGCGCCTGCTCACCAACCCCTTCAAAAACGCCAAGATGCTGCGCGAGGACTATTCGCGCAGCGACCGCATGGCCGAGTTGCTGAACCGGCATTTCTACGACGATGCCGGCGGCGAGCCGAACATCGCCTTACGCGACATCCACATCAAGCCCGGCGGGGTCGATGTAAAGGTGGCCGAGTTCAACGCCGGGCATGAGCACAAGATACCCATCCTGATCCTCAACGCCACCAGCCTGAACACCGGCCACACCTGGCATTTCACCGGCGCCTATGTGGGCGAGCCGGCGCCCGTGCGTGGTTTCGTGCGCGCGAACGACAGCGGCTACCGTTTGCCGATCTTGCGTTTCGACGGCCGCAACCCGCCGCCGATGGACGAATGGCCCGTGCCTGAAAAACGGCAAAGCGTACTCAACGGCCTGACCCTGGCCGAGGCCGTGGTCGCATCGGCGGCGGTGCCTGGCGTCTTTTCGCCCTTGTCCATCCACAACCTTTATCGAACCGGCACCGACAAGGAGATTGTGGTCGAGTTGTGCGACGGCGGCGTGTTCGACAACCAGGGTGTCGATGCCTTGTATGAGAAGCACTGCACGCACTTCGTGATCAGCGACGCCGCCGGCCAGATCGACGACCAGGCGATCCTGGGCACCAAGGCCTTCCAGGTCGCGCTGCGGGCGAACGAGGTGATGATGGACAAGATTCGCGGCGAGACGCTGTATCGCGTGGATTCCGGCCACACCTTGGAGCAGGTGAACTGCGCCGCCGACGACCCGGCGGCCGCTTCGCTGCGCGCGGAGAACGGCGTGCTGGGCTACGCCCTGGCCCACACGCGCCAGGCCTTCGCCAACAGCGCCGAGTACCCGAATTTTCCCGGTCCGGCCGACCGGCCCGAGGGCACGATCTACCGCCTGTCGTGTCTGCGCACCGATCTCGATGCGTTCAGCGATGCCGAGGCCTATAGCCTGATGTACGACGGCTACAACCTCGCGCACGAACATCTGGCCGGCCAGCTCGGCGCGCTTTCGGTGCCCGGCTGGCAACGCGAAGGCCATTGGCGTTTCCTGGCGATTCGCGACTGCCTGACGGACAACCACCGCCTGGTCTGGCTGCACAAGCGCTTGAAGATCGGCGCGCGCCAGTTCTTCCGGCCCTTTTTCCTGACGCCCTGGCGGGCCGCCTTGCGCAGCCTGGCCTATCTCTTGCCTTTGGCCGTCGCGCTCTGGCTCGCGCTCGCTTGTTATGGCGACCGGGTTCTGCTTGCCGGTCCGCTGACCTTGTACGACTTGCTCCAAGGCTTGGTGCTCGGCTCGGTCGTGCTGCTGCTCGGCCTCAGCGGCGTTCAGGAAGAATTGAAGCGCCTGGCCCTGCTGCGCAAGCTGCGCATGAACGGCGGCGAGCTGGTTTTGTACGCGGCGGCCTGGCTCTGGGTCTTCATGCTTTCGGCCGGCGCGCTGCTTTATTTGTGGCTGTTCAACCCGCTCTTCCTGAAGGACGGCAAGATCGAGGCGAAGGCATCGCTTGAGCGATAATCGGCCAGCGCAATCACCTCCACGCCCATGCACGCCCTGAATAGCTGGAAAGAAGAAAAACGCTCGGCCTACCTCTACCGCATCGTGTCCGATGCCGAGGCCGGCACGCCGCGCCAAGTGTTGTTTTTGGAACTGGCCCGGGCCGCCGATAGCCAGGCCGATCTCTGGGCGGCCGAGCTGCGCAAGGCCGGCCGGCCGGTGCCCGGCGGCTTTCGGCCCGATCGGCGCGCGCGCGTGGTGGCCTGGCTGGTCGGCCGTCTGGGCGTGGCGCCGCTGCGCGGGATGTTGGCCGCGATGAAGGTGCGCGGCATGAGCCTGTATAACGCGCCGCTGCCGCACGGCATGCCGACCCGGGCCGACCGGATCGATGCGGGCCGCCACCGCATGCCGGGCGGCGGCGGCCTGCGCGCGGCCGTGTTCGGCGTGAACGACGGCCTGGTGTCGAACGCCAGCTTGATCCTCGGCGTGGCCGGGGCCGGGGCCGAGCCGGGCGTCGTCGTCCTGTCCGGCGTCGCCGGCCTCTTGGCCGGGGCGTTTTCGATGGCGGCCGGCGAATACGTCTCGGTGCGCGCGCAACGCGAGTTCTACGAATACCAGATCGCGCTGGAGCGCGAGGAGCTCGACCAATATCCGCAAGAAGAGGCGGCCGAACTGGCCTTGATCTACGAGGCCAAGGGCATCGCCAAGGAAGAGGCGCGGCGCGTGGCCGAGGCCTTGATCCGCGACCCGGACAAGGCCTTGGACACGCTGGCGCGCGAAGAGCTGGGGCTGAACCCGGCCGAGCTGGGCTCGCCTCAGTTGGCGGCCACGGCCTCCTTCCTGGCCTTCGCCGCCGGCGCCTTGCTGCCGCTCGCGCCTTACTTCCTGTTCTCCGGCCACGTCGCCTTGCTCGGCACCGCCGTGGTCACGGCCATTTGCCTGTTCGGCGTCGGCGCCACGCTGAGCCTGTTCACCGGCAAGCGCGCCTTCCACGGCGGCCTGCGCATGTTGCTGATCGGCGGCGCGGCCGGCGCGGGCACTTGGCTGATCGGCAGGGGCCTGGGGATCGTGTTGGGTTAGAATCGCCTCTCGTCCCCAGCCCCCTTACCCAAACATGACGCAACCGACCTTCAGCATCGAATTCTTTCCGCCCAAGACCGACGAGGGCGTGGTCAAGCTGCGCGAGACGCGCAAGCAACTGGCCCAGCTCAAGCCCAAATTTTTCTCGGTGACCTTCGGTGCCGGCGGCTCCACCCGCGACCGCACGCTGGAGACGGTGCTGGAGATTCAGGGCGAGGACCTGGCCGCCGCACCGCACCTGTCGTGCATCGGCTCCACCCGCGAGAACATCCGCGAGATCCTCGATGTCTACAAATCGCACGGCATCCGCCACATCGTCGCGCTGCGCGGCGACCTGCCCTCGGGCGTGGCCGATCCCGGCGAGTTCCGCCATGCCAACGAACTGGTGGCGTTCATCCGCCAGGAGACCGGCGACTGGTTCGAGATCGAGGTGGCGGCCTATCCCGAGACCCATCCGCAGGCGCGCAACTACACGGAAGACTTGGCCAACTTCAAGCGCAAGGTCGATGCCGGCGCCAACGCCGCGATCACGCAGTATTTCTTCAACGCCGACGCCTATTTCAACTTCGTCGACGACTGCCAGGCCTTGGGCGTGGGCATCCCGATCGTGCCGGGCATCATGCCCATCTCGAACTACGCGCAACTGGCGCGTTTCTCGGCCATGTGCGGCGCCGACATTCCGCGCTGGCTGGCGAAAAAGTTGGAGAGTTATTACGACGACACGGCCTCGATCAAGGCCTTCGGCCTGGATTTCGTGACCGGCATGTGCGACGACCTATTGGCCGGCGGCGCCCCCGGCCTGCACTTCTACACCTTGAACCAGGCCGCGCTGACCAGCGCCCTGTGGCAAAGGCTGGGGCTATAAAAAAGAAAGCCGGGCGCTAGGCCCGGCGAAAAACTCTGGAGGAGTTTTTTTGGAATTCTCTCCCTGACCGCTGCGAATTCCACCTATGGCAACCCGCCACAATCAGGTGTAATCATAAACGGCTGATTTAACTAAACAATCAGCCAAACGGTATAGTGGCCTATAACTTTTGGCCTAGTCACCCCGGCAGGTCAGACTGATTTTCGGAGCCGAGCATGCCCACCGACACCGCCCTCGTCGCCGCCACCGCCGATCTTTTGTCGCGCCATGCGCCGTTCGACCGCATGCAAGCGGACCACCTGGCTTGGCTGGCCGAGCGCCTCGCCCTCGGCTATTACGCCAAGGGCGAGGCCGTGCTGGCGCCGGAGCAGGGCGAGGCGCGGACCTTCTACATCATCAAGCAGGGCATCGTGCGCGGCGAACGCGAGGGCGAGGCGGCCTGGCTGGAACTGCACGAGGGCGAATGCTTCCCGATCGGCGCCCTGCTGTCGCGCCGGGCCGCGATCAGCCACTTCCGGGCCGAGACCGATGTCTTTTGCTATGAATTGCCGGCCGCCGATTTCCACGGCCTGCTCGAACTGTCGCCGCCCTTCCACGCCTTTTGCACCCTGCGCCTGGCGGACCTCTTGGCCCGGTCGCAGCGCCAGACCCAGGCCCGCTATCTGTCGGCCGCGACCGAACAGCAATCGCTGGAGAGCAGCCTGGGCAGCCTGATCCGGCGCGACCCGGTGACCTGCGGCCCGGATACGCCGCTGCACCAAGCCCTGAAGACCATGCGCGAGCAAGGCATCGGCTCCATCGTCGTGACCGAGGCCGATGCCCGGCCGCTCGGCATCTTCACGGTGCGCGACCTGATCGGCCGGGTGATCCTGGCCAACACCCCGCTCGACACACCGATGCGCGCGCTGATGAGCCCGAATCCGGTCGCGCTGCCGCCGGGTGCCCATGCCTTCGAGGCGGCCCTGGCCATGGCCAAGCACGGTTTCCGCCACGTGCTGGTGGTCGACGACGGCCGGCTCGCCGGGATGATCTCGGAAAAGGACCTGTTCTCGCTGCAACGCATCGGCGTCACCCAGCTCTCCTCGGCCATCCGCGCCGCCACCGAGCTCGGTCAATTGCAGCAGGCGGCCGAAGACATCCGCCAGCTCGGCCACAATATGATGGCCCAGGGGGTCGGCGCCGAGCAGTTGACCCTGCTGCTCTCCACGCTGAACGACCTGCTGACCCAGCGGGTGATCGAGCTGGAGTGCGCGGCGAATGCGGCCTGTCGGCGCGGCTTCTGCTGGCTGGCCTTCGGCTCGGAAGGCCGGCTGGAGCAGACCCTGGCCACCGACCAGGACAACGGCATCGTCTTCGTGGCGCAGGCGAACGAAGACCCCGACAGCGTGCGCGCCGAGGTCCTCGACCTGGCCGAGCGGATCAACCGCGCCCTCGACGCCTGCGGCTTCCCGCTGTGCCGCGGCGGGATCATGGCGATGAACCCGAAGTGGTGCCTGTCGCTCGACGAATGGAAGGGGCTATTCGCCCGCTGGATCGATGCCGGCGACCCCGAGGCCCTGCTCAACGCCAGCATCTTCTTCGACTTCCGGCCGCTGCACGGCGAGGCCCGGCTGGCCGACGAGCTGCGCCAGTGGCTGGCGGCCAAGGCTGCGGCCACCCCACGCTTCCTGCACCAGATGGCGGCCAACGCCTTGCGTAACCGCCCGCCCCTGGGCCTGGTGCGCGACTTCGTCACCGAATCGGGCGGCGAGCATGCCGACACCCTGGACCTCAAGCTCAACGGCGCGACGCCCTTCGTCGATGCCGCTCGGGTGTTCGCCCTGGCCGTAGGCGGCCCCGGCACCGGCACGGCGCAGCGCCTGCGCCAGGCCGGGCCGAAGCTCAATATCCCGCCGCCCGAGATCGAGGCCTGGATCGCCGCCTTCTATTTCATCCAGTCGCTGCGCCTGCGCCGGCAGCATGAGGAGAGCGAGTCGGGCCAGGCCATGGACAACCGCATCTACCCCGACCGGCTCAACGGCCTGGACCGTCGCATCCTGAAAGAGGCCTTCCGCCAGGCGCGCAAGATCCAGGCCCGACTGGCCCTGGACTACCAGGCATGACCGGCTGGCTCCGGCCATGGCGACGGGACCTTACCCTGGCGCCCGAAGCCGCCGCCCGCCTGGCGGCCTGGCAGGCCCTGGGCAAGGCCGATCTCGCCTTGCCCATCGAGCAAGGCCGCTATGTCGTGGTCGATGTCGAGAGCACCGGCCTGAATATGCGCCGCGACCGGCTGATCGCGATCGGCGCCGTCGCGGTGCATGACGGCCGCATCCGCCTGGCCGACAGCTTCGAGATCGTGCTACGCCAAGCCGAGGTGAGCGGCAAGGGCAACATCCTGATCCACGGCATCGGCGGCGAACGCCAGCGCGAAGGGGTCGAGCCGGCCGAGGCCCTGCTGCGTTTCCTCGACTATCTCGGCGCATCGCCCCTGGTCGCCTTCCATGTCGCTTTCGATGAAACCATGATTCGCCGGGCCTGCAAGGAATGCCTGGGTTTCGAGTTCCGCCGGCCGTGGCTCGACCTGGCCTACGTCATGCCCGGCCTGCTGCCGGAGCTGGCGCGCAAGCACCGTTCGCTCGACGATTGGCTACGCCACTTTGGCATTACTAATACCGCACGTCATAACGCGCTAGCCGACGCCCTGGCCACCGGGCAGCTCTTCCTGGCTGCCCTGCCCCTGGCCCGCGCGCAGGGCGCGACCCAATACTCGGCCCTGCAAGGCCTTGAAAAGGCCCAACTCTGGCTGAACCGCGGCAGCTGACCCCCCCTCCGCGCCATTGCGCATCGTGAAGCGAAAGGGCGCTTGTCCGCACCATTAGTGGGCATATACTGGCGCAGCCCCGCGCGGCTGTCAGCGCGGTGAAGGGGAGATTCGGCAAGGCACACATCAGAGGTGTCGTCCACGACAGCGGTCAACACCACCAAACGAGGAGAGCGTTATGCAGCTGACGGATAAGCACCGTGAGTACTGGCGCAGGAACCTGAATCTAACCGGGATCCTGCTCGCCATCTGGTTCGTGGCCACTTTCGTGGCCAGCTTCTATGCCCGCGAGCTCAACGAGATCGTCATCGCGGGTTTCCCGCTGGGCTTCTACATGGGTGCGCAAGGGTCCTTGATCATCTACGTTCTGGTCATCTGGTTCTACGCCAAGCGCATGAACAAGATGGACCAGGAATACGGCGTCCACGAAGGGGAGGACTGACATGACAGCCCTGACTCAAAGCCAGTTCTTCGCTCAGCTCAAGCGTTATTACACTTTCTATACCGGCGGCTTCATCGCCTTCGTCATCGTGCTGGCCATCCTGGAGCAGATGGGCGTCACGCCCAAGGTTCTCGGCTACCTCTTCCTCGCCGCCACCATCGCCCTGTATGCCGGCATCGGCATCATGTCGAAGACCGCCGACGTGTCGGAGTACTACGTCGCCGGCCGGCGCGTGCCCGCGCTGTTCAACGGCATGGCGACCGGCGCCGACTGGATGTCGGCTGCGTCGTTCATCGGTATGGCCGGCACGCTGTATGCAGCCGGCTATGACGGCCTGGCCTTCGTCATGGGCTGGACCGGCGGCTATGTGCTGGTGGCGCTGTTCCTCGCGCCCTACCTGCGCAAATTCGGCCAGTTCACCATCCCCGACTTCCTGGGCGCCCGCTACGGCGGCAACATCCCCCGCACCATCGGCGTCATCGCCGCGATCATCGCCTCCTTCGTCTACGTGGTGGCGCAGATCTACGGCGTCGGCCTGATCACCTCGCGCTTCACCGGCATGGAGTTCCAGGTCGGCGTGTTCGCGGGTCTAGCCGGCATCCTGGTCTGTTCCTTCCTGGGCGGCATGCGCGCGGTGACCTGGACCCAAGTGGCCCAGTACATCATCCTGATCATCGCCTACATGATCCCGGTGGTCTGGCTGTCGGTGAAGGATACCGGCAACCCGATTCCGCAGATCGCCTACGGCCAGGCCCTGCAAGCGGTGACCGTGAAGGAGAAGGAACTGAACGATCCGAGCTCCGTCCTCGGCGCCAAGGAAGCCGAAGTCCGCGCCCTGCACAAGGCCAAGCAGACCGAGTGGGAAGACAAAATCAAGACCCTGGATGCGGCCGTGGCCACCGGCACCGGCGCCCAGTTCCTGGCCGACGCCCGCGCCAAGGTCGAGACCGAGCTGGCCGAGCTGAAGGCCGCGCCGGCCCCGGACGCCAAGAAGATCGCGGCCAAGGAGAAAGACCTCAAGGAGTTCCCGCCCACCCCCGATGCCTTGAAGGCCAAGTGGAAGAAGGCCGCCGACGGCGCCAAGGCCAAGGCCGGCCCGGTCTCCGCCCACGCCGCCGCCTTCTCCGGCAAGGGCGCCGAGAAGAAGCTCCTGAAGGACAACCCCAGCGCCGGTGCCGAGGAGATCGCCAAGGCCCGCGCCGAGGACGAGAAGGCGGCCAACATCAAGCGCAACAACTTCCTCGCCCTGGTGCTCTGCCTGATGGTCGGCACCGCCTCGTTGCCGCACATCCTGATGCGCTACTACACCACGCCGTCCGTGCGTGAGGCGCGCACCTCGGTGTTCTGGTCGCTGTTCTTCATCTTCCTGCTCTACTTCACCGCCCCGGCCCTGGCCGTGCTGGCCAAGTTCGAGATCTACCACCACCTGGTGGGCTCCAGCTTCGCCTCGTTGCCGGCCTGGGTCGCCAACTGGTCGGCGGTGGACGCATCGTTGATGAAGGTGGTGGACATGAACAAGGACGGGCTGATCCAGCTGGCCGAGATCACCATCGGTCCCGACCTGATCGTGCTCGCCACACCGGAGATCGCCGGCCTGCCCTATGTGGTGTCCGGCCTGGTGGCGGCCGGCGGTCTGGCGGCGGCGCTGTCCACCGCCGACGGCCTGCTGCTGACCATCGCCAACGCGCTGTCGCACGATGTCTACTACAAGATGATCGACCCGAACGCCTCCACCGTGCGTCGCCTGTCCGTATCCAAGGCGCTGCTGCTGGTGGTGGCCGTGCTGGCGGCCTACACCGCCTCGCTCAAGCCGGGCGACATCCTGTTCCTGGTCGGCGCGGCGTTCTCGCTGGCGGCCTCGGCCTTCTTCCCGGCCCTGGTCCTCGGCGTGTTCTGGAAGCGGGCGAACAAGCTCGGCGCCATCGTCGGCATGCTCGCCGGTCTGGGTGTGTGCATGTACTACATGTACGCCACCTACGACTTCTTCGGCGGCGTCGCGGCCAACGAGTGGTTCAACATCAAGCCCATCGCGGCCGGCGTCTTCGGCCTGCCCGCGGGCTTCCTCGGCGTGATCCTCGGTTCGCTGCTCTCCCCGGCCCCGGCCAAGGAAGTGCAGGAACTGGTCGACCACGTCCGCTACCCCAACCTGGAAGGCGACATCGACACCCAAGCCGCCTGACGGACATGACTGGCGTCATGTCCGTTCCCTCTCTCCTTGCTCTCTCCCGGAGGGAGAGAGGGACAAGGCGTCGCTTAGCGACGTTGCTTTCGACAGCCGCCGCCCCGCTTGCGCGGGGCAGGCAAACAAAAAGGCCCGCACTGTGCGGGCCTTTTTGTTTGTGGCGAACGGTTCTCTACAGGTCTTCCAGATGTGCCACCAAGTGGGCCAAATCGGCCCGTTCCGCCTCGCGGATCAGTTGCCGGGCCATGCGCGGATCGAAGCGCACGATATGTTCGACGACCTCTTTCACCCGCTCCGGCCGGTGGCAATGGTGGTGGGCCATGCCCAAGGCATACCAGGCATGGCCGTTCATAGGTTGCAGGCGGGCCGCCTCCTCCAAGGCCTCGGCCGCCGCCTCGTGTTCACCCAGGCCGGCGTGGGCCAGGCCCAGGCCGTACCAGGCCGGGTCCAATGTCGGCCGCAGGCGCACCGCCTCCTTGAAGGCGGCGACGGCCTCGGCCCGGTGGCCTTCGGCATCGCGCACGAAGCCGAGGTTGAACCAGGTGGTGGCCTCTTCCGGCGCCAGCGCGGTCGCCTTGGCCAAGTAGCGCTCGGCCTCGGCGAAGCGCCGCCGGCCGGCCAGCAGAAAGCCCAGGCTGCGCGCTGCCTTGACCATGGCCGGGTCGGCCGCGCAGGCCGCGCGATGGGCCTCGATCGCGGCCTCGTCGCGCTTGAAGGCTTGCATCAGTTGGCCGCGCAAATAGTGGCGCAGGGCTTCGTAATTCATGGCTCCTCCTCGAGTCCCGCGCATTCTGGGCTGTGCCCGCAAGCGCCGCAAGCCGTAGAATTACCGCCATTCGAGAAAGGCTGCTCATGCAATTCGATATCACCCTCGTCAGCATCCTCCGCGCCCTGGTCGAGGTGGCCGGGCTGGCTTTACTGGGCCAAGGCCTGCTGGCCGTGCTGGCCGGCAAACGCCGGCAGGACAATTTCGTCTACCGCCTGTTCCAGGTGGTCACCGGCCCGGTCACCCGCGCGGTGCGCCGGGTCATGCCGCGCTTCATCATCGACGCCCACATCCCGCTGGTCAGTTTCTTCCTGCTGCTCTGGCTGTGGATCGCCCTGGCCGTGCTCAAGCGCTATCTGTGCGGCATGCACGGCCTAAGCTGCTAAGCGTTCCGCCGCCACACCAGCCGAGGTGCGGATCAGGTGATCGAAGGCCGCAAGGCTGGCCTTGGCGCCCTCGCCCATGGCGATGACGATCTGCTTGTAGGGTACGGTGGTGCAGTCGCCGGCCGCGAACACGCCGGGCACCGAGGTCTGACCTTTGGCGTCCACCACGATCTCGCCGTATTGCGACAGCTCGGCCGTGCCCTTGAGCCAGCTGGTGTTGGGCAAGAGGCCGATCTGGACGAAGATGCCCTCCAGCGCGATGTCGCGGCTCGCGCCGCTCACGCGGTCGATGTAGCTCAAGCCGTTCACCTTGCCGCCGTCGCCATTGACCCGGGTGGTGCGCGCATTGGTGACCACGCTGACATTGGGCAAGCTCATGAGCTTGTTCTGCAATACCGCATCGGCCTTCAATTTGTCGCCGGATTGCAGCACCGTCACGTGCGCCACGATGCCGGCCAGATCGATGGCCGCCTCGACGCCGGAGTTGCCGCCGCCGATCACCGCCACGCGCTTGCCCTTGAACAGGGGGCCGTCGCAGTGCGGGCAATAGGCCACGCCCTTGCCGCGATATTCCTGCTCGCCCGGCACGCCCATCTCGCGCCAGCGGGCGCCGGTGGCGACGATCACGCTCTTGGCCTTCATCACTGCACCGTTGGTTAGGCGCACCTCATGGTAGCCGCCGGCCTCGCCGGGGATCAGGGCCTCGGCGCGCTGCAGGTTCATGATGTCCACCTCGTATTCCTTGACGTGCTCTTCCAGGGCACGGGCCAGCTTCGGTCCTTCGGTGTGGGGCACCGAGATCAGGTTCTCGATGGCCAGGGTGTCCATCACCTGGCCGCCGAAGCGCTCGGCCAGCACGCCGGTGCGGATGCCCTTGCGCGCGGCGTACACCGCCGCCGCCGCGCCGGCCGGGCCGCCGCCGACGACCAGCACGTCGAACGGGGCCTTCTCCGCCAGCTTGGCGGCCTCGCGGTCGGCCGCGCCGGTGTCGACCTTGGCCAGGATTTCCTCCAGGCTCACGCGGCCCTCGACGAACGGTTCGCCGTTCAGCCACACGCTGGGCACGGCCATGATCCGGCGGGCCTCGACCTCGGCCTGATTGAGGGCACCGTCGATCATGACGTGCCGGATGTTCGGATTCAGCGCGGCTAGGGTGTTGAGCGCCTGCACCACGTCCGGGCAGTTGTGGCAGGACAGGGAGATGTAGGTCTCGAAGCGGAATTCGCCGGTCAGCGACTTGATCTGCTCGACCTGCTCCTCGCCGATCTTGGGCGCGTAGCCGCTGGCCTGGAGCAAGGCCAGGATCAGGGAGGTGAATTCATGGCCCATGGGCAGGCCGGCGAAACCGATGCGCGCCGGCTCGCCAATCTTGCCGATGGTGAAGGAGGGGCGGCGGGCGTCATGGCCGCTCTCTACCAGCGCCACCTTGTCGGACGGGCTGGCGATGTCCTCCAACAACGCGCGCATCTCGCGCGACTTGTCGCTGTCGTCCAGCGAGGCCACCAGTTCGATGGGGGCCACGAGTTTTTCCAGATAGCCCTTGAGCTGGGCCTTGATGTTCGAATCCAACATTTCGTTCTCCTGGGTAAGAGATGGAAAGACCAAGGCGTCGGCGCCTTGGTATTGCCACCCGGGGTTCCCCTCTCCCGCAAGCGGGAGAGGGTGGCGCGAAGCGCCGGGAGAGGGATTGCCGCCGTATACCCTCTCCCCCGGCCCCTCCCCCGCTTGCGGGGGAGGGGTGAACATCGCTTAAATTTTGCCTACCAGGTCCAGCGACGGGGTCAGGGTGGCTTCGCCGGACTTCCACTTGGCCGGGCAGACCTGGTTCGGGTTGGCGGCCACGTACTGGGCGGCTTGCAGCTTGCGCAGGGTCTCTTTCACATCGCGGGCGATGGCGTTGTCATGCACTTCCATGGTCTTGATCTGGCCTTCGGGGTTGATGACGAAGGTGCCGCGCAGGGCCAGGCCGGCTTCCGGGATGTGCACGCCGAAGGCGTTGGTCAGGGCATGGGTGGGGTCGCCGACCAGGGGGAACCGGGCCTTGCCCACGGCCGGCGAGGTCTCGTGCCACACCTTGTGCGAGAAGTGGGTGTCGGTGGTGACGATGTACACCTCGGCACCGGCCTTCTGGAACTCGGCGTAGTTGTCGGCGGCGTCCTCGATCTCGGTCGGGCAGTTGAAGGTGAAGGCGGCCGGCATGAAGATCAGGACGGACCACTTGCCGTGCAGGTCCTTCTCGGTCACTTCGATGAACTTGCCGTTGTGGAAAGCCTGGGCCTTGAACGGTTGGACTTGGGTGTTGATCAAAGACTGCATTTGAATCTCCTTAAGTTAAGTGGGTCGGCTCGGTGTGAAGCGACGGGACGAATCTTAGGGAGACGACGATAATTGATCCAATGAATAATTATAATTAACTCGATCCAGTATATAGATCGTGCATGGTATGACCGGCCGGCCTGGGCGGGGCCGGCGGGCAAGGCGGCCTGGGGTAGAATGGCGGGCTGATTTCCTGGATACGCCATGAGCCACTTGAAGAACGACACCTTCCTGCGCGCCCTGCTGCGCCAACCCACCGAATACACGCCGGTCTGGCTGATGCGCCAGGCCGGCCGTTATCTGCCGGAATACTGCGAGACCCGCCAGCGGGCCGGCAGCTTTCTCAATCTGTGCAAGTCGCCTTCGCTGGCGACCGAGGTCACTTTGCAGCCCCTGGCCCGTTACGACCTCGACGCCGCCATCCTGTTCTCCGACATCCTGACCATCCCCGACGCCATGGGCCTGGGCCTGTATTTCGCCGAGGGCGAGGGGCCGAAGTTCGAGCGGCCGCTGCGCGAGGAATGGGCGATCCGCGACCTCAAGGCGCCGGACCCGCACGATCACCTGCGTTATGTCCTGGATGCCGTGAGCGAGATTCGCCGCGCGCTCGACGGCTCGGTGCCGCTGATCGGCTTCTCCGGCAGCCCCTTCACCCTGGCCTGCTACATGGTCGAAGGCGAGGGCAGCGACAGCTACACCAAGCTCAAGACCCTGATGTATTCGCGGCCCGACCTGCTGCACCACATCCTCGACGTGACCACGACGGCGGTGATCGACTACCTCAATGCCCAGATCGAATGCGGCGCCCAGGCGGTGATGGTGTTCGACTCCTGGGGCGGCATGCTGTCGCAAGCGGCCTACCTGGAATTCTCCCTGCCCTATATGGCGCGGATCATGGCCGCCTTGAAGCGCGAAAACGACGGCCGCGTGGTGCCGCGCATCGTGTTCACCAAGGGCGGCGGCCTGTGGCTGGAAGACATCGCCCAATGCGGCGCCGACGCGGTCGGCCTGGACTGGACCATCGATATCGGCGCCGCCAGGAAGCGCGTGGGCGACCGGGTCGCGCTGCAAGGCAACCTCGACCCCACCATCCTGCTTACCACGCCGGAGGCGGTGGCGGCCGAGAGCAAGCGCGTGCTCGCCTCGTTCGGCCACGGCCACGGCCATGTGTTCAACCTGGGCCATGGCATCTCGCAGTTCACCCCGCCGGACAACGTGCGGGTGTTGGTCGACACCGTGCATGCCGAGAGCCGGCCGTATCACCAGGGCTGATTGAACCGCCCAAAGAAAAACGGCCGCAAATGCGGCCGTTTCTTATTGCGCTAACGAGCGATCAGTCCCAGCGGTTGCTGCGCTTGGCGGCCGGTTTGCTGGCGGTCGGTTTACCCGCCGGCTTGGCGCCGGCATAGGCCTTGCGCGGACGGCTGAACTCGGCGGGCGACTTCCAGCTGTCGTCGCGCCGGGCCGGATCGGCGCCGCGCTCGGCCCGCTTGGGCGGGGCATTGCCGGCATTGCGGTCGAACGAGCGCGGCTGCGCGTCGCCCGCCAAGCCGTAGGGCTTGTCGCGCCACTCCGAACGCGGCTTGTTGTTCCAGTCGGAGCGCGGCTGCGCATCGCCATTGGGACGGCCCTCGCGCTTGAAGCCGCCTTCGGCCCGCTCGCCGTAAGGCTTGGCATAGCCATCCTTCTTGAAACCGCCTTGCGGCCGGGCCGGGCGGTCGGACCAGTTGTTGCCGCCGCCCGCGCCTTCCTTGCGCGCGCCCCAGGGCTTGCCCTGGCCGCCATAACCCTGGCCACCGTAACCCTGACCTTGGCGCGGACGCTGCTCGGTGCGCGGCGGGCGAGCCTTGGGCTCCAGACCGGGCACCACCTCGGCTTGCAGCGGCTGGCCGGTGTAACGCTCGATCTCGCGCACCAGGTGCTTCTCGCGATGGTGCGCCAGGGTGACGGCGATGCCGCTACGTCCGGCCCGGCCGGTACGGCCGATGCGGTGGACGTAGTCCTCGGCCTGGCGCGGCGCGTCGAAGTTGATCACGTGGGTTACGCCGGCCACGTCGATGCCGCGCGCGGCCACGTCGGTCGCCACCAACACCCGGGTACGGCCCTCGCGCAGGCGCTGGATGGTGCGATTGCGCTTGTTCTGCGGCATGTCGCCGTGCAACGCGTCGGCCGAGTGGCCCTGGTCGCGCAGATTGTCGGTCAGCTCCTCGGCCGAACGCTTGGTCGCGGTGAACACCACGGCCTGGTTCATCTCGGCATCGCGCAGCCAATGGTCGAGCAGGCGCGACTTGTGTTCATGGTCGTCGGTGAAGTGCAGGCGCTGCTCGATCTGCGGCTTGTCGGCCTTGGCCGCCGCGACCTCGATGCGCTGCGGGTCGCGGGTGAGCTGGCGCGCCAACTTGCCGACCACGCCGTCCAGCGTGGCGGAGAACAGCAGGGTTTGGCGGGTCGTCGGCGTCTTGGCGACGATGGCCTCGATGTCGTCGATGAAGCCCATGTCCAGCATGCGGTCGGCCTCGTCCAGCACCAACACTTCCAGGCGGGAGAAATCGATACGGCCGCGCTCCATGTGGTCCATCAGGCGGCCGGGGGTGGCGACGACCACGTCGACCGGCTGCGACAACTGCTTGAGCTGCGGGCCGTAGGGCGCGCCGCCGACCAGGCTGGCGGTGCGCAGGCGACGCAGCTCGTTGCCGTAGGTGCGGGCGGCCTTTTCCACCTGCTGCGCCAACTCGCGGGTCGGCGCCAGCACCAGCACGCGCGGGCCGTTGCCCTGCGCGGTGGACGGCTCGACCAGGCGATGCAAGCTGGGCAACAAGAAAGCGGCGGTCTTGCCGCTGCCAGTCTGAGAAGACACCAAGAGATCGGCGCCGGCCAGCGCGGCGGGCACGGCCTCGGCCTGGACCTGGGTGGCCTCGGTGTAACCGGTGGCCTCGATGGCCTTCAGGATGTTGGCGTGAAGACCGAGTTCGGAGAATTGCATAAATACCTTTCCATGCGGCGAACCGCAAATGCGTAGTCCTGCCGGGAAAGCAGGCAAAATGGCCGCGGCACCCGGGGTTCGGGCGCTTCGGCTACGTAACATCGGCGCCAACCGGATGTCACGAAGCCGATGGAAAGGCAACGTCGGGGGGTTGGGGCTGATGGGGCTGTGAGTACAGTCCCTTAGGTCAGAGACGCCGCTTGCGCGGCGAAAAGCCATAACTGCAGTGCACAACTGCCGCGCATGATACGCGAAACCTTGGATTTGTATAGCTTTTTGTTATTCGCCTGGCGTAACCCACGCCGGGCTCGACCGATTGGCAAAATGGAAATCGCGGCAAGCGGGCCGCTAATAAAAGAAAAGGCCGCAACTTTTAATAGCGGCCCCGTCTATTAAAGGCAACTTTAATAAGTCGCCCTCTCCCCCAACCCCTCCCCCGCTTGCGGGGGAGGGGTGCAAGGTTAATACCGGTAATGCTCGGCCTTGTACGGCCCCTGCACCGGCACGCCGATATAGGCGGCCTGCTGCTCGGTCAACACGGTCAGTTGCGCGTTCAGCTTCTTCAATTGTAAACGGGCGACCTTTTCGTCCAGGTGCTTGGGCAGGGTGTAGACGCCGACCGGGTACTCGCTGGTGCGGGTGAACAGCTCGATCTGGGCGATGGTCTGGTTGGCGAAGGAAGACGACATCACGTAGCTGGGGTGGCCGGTGGCGCAACCGAGGTTCACCAGGCGGCCCTTGGCCAGCAGGATGATCCTTTTCCCATCCGGGAAGATGATGTGGTCGACCTGGGGCTTGATCTCTTCCCACTGGTACTTCTCGATGCTGGCGACGTCGATCTCGTTGTCGAAGTGGCCGATGTTGCAGACGATGGCCTGGTCCTTCATCTTGGCCATGTGGTCGTGGGTGATGACGTGGTAGTTGCCGGTGGCGGTGACGAAGATGTCGGCCTTGTCGGCGGCGTATTCCATGGTCACCACGCGGTAGCCTTCCATCGCGGCCTGCAGGGCGCAGATCGGGTCGACCTCGGTAATCCAGACTTGGGCCGACAAGGCGCGCAGGGCCTGGGCCGAGCCCTTGCCCACGTCGCCGTAGCCGCAGACCAGGGCGACCTTGCCCGCCACCATCACGTCGGTGGCGCGCTTGATGCCGTCGACCAGCGACTCGCGGCAGCCGTAGAGGTTGTCGAACTTGGACTTGGTCACCGAGTCGTTGACGTTGATGCCGGGGAACTTGAGCTCGCCGCGCTCATGCATCTGGTACAGGCGGTGCACGCCGGTGGTGGTCTCTTCGGTCACGCCCTTGATCTGCGTGAGACGAGTGGAATACCACTTCGGGTCGGTCGCCAGCTTGGCCTTGATCGCGGCGAACAGCACGGTCTCTTCCTCGCTGGTCGGCTTGGCCAGCACGGAGATGTCGGCCTCGGCGCGGGCACCGAGGTGCAGCAGCAGGGTGGCGTCGCCGCCGTCGTCGAGGATCATGTTGGAGTAGCCGCCGTCCGGCCACTCGAAGATCTTGTGGGTGTAGTCCCAGTACTCGGTCAGGCTCTCGCCCTTGACCGCGTAGACCGGGATGCCGTCGGCCGCGATGGCGGCGGCGGCGTGATCCTGAGTCGAGAAGATGTTGCACGAGGCCCAGCGCACTTCGGCGCCCAGCGCGGTCAGGGTCTCGATCAAGACTGCGGTCTGGATGGTCATGTGCAGCGAGCCAGTGATGCGGGCGCCTTTCAGCGGTTGGCTCTTGGCGTATTCCTCGCGGATGGCCATCAAGCCGGGCATCTCGGTCTCGGCGATGCGGATTTCCTTGCGGCCCCAATCGGCCAGGGCCATGTCGGCGACTTTGTGGTCGGTGAAATTGGCAGGTGCGTTCATTTGAAACTCCTTAGTTACCCCTCACCCCTACCCTCTCCCGCTTGCGGGCGAGGGGGACGAGGTGCCGCTTCGCGGCGACGAGTTACACGAATGAGCGCCGTTACTACTCGACCATCCTCGCTGAGCCTGGCCCATTGCGGGTTGCAGCGCTCCTCAGCAAGGACAAACCACTTTCTTCAAAGTGGCGCGTTACTGAATGCTAATCCCACGTTTTGTCTTCGGCCGGCGCTTCGCGCCTTAACATCGGCTGCGCCGATATTAGCCTTCGACGAAACACAGATAAACGCCGTTGGCGCGGGC
This sequence comes from Betaproteobacteria bacterium, assembly GCA_016234655.1. Lineage (GTDB taxonomy): Bacteria > Pseudomonadota > Gammaproteobacteria > Burkholderiales > Thiobacillaceae > Sulfuritortus. The sequence goes on along the minus strand of JACRAU010000033.1, from coordinate 92,584 downwards.
TTACAGCCCGGCGTCGGCCCGCAGGGCCGCCGCTTTATCTGTGTTTTCCCAGCTAAATTCCGGCTCGTCCCGGCCGAAGTGGCCGTAAGCGGCGGTCTTCTGGTAGATCGGCCGCAGCAGGTCGAGCATGCGGACGATGCCCTTCGGGCGCAGGTCGAAATGGCGCAGCACCAGCTCGGTCAGCTTTTCGTCGGGCACCTTGCCGGTGCCGTAGGTCTCGACCATCACGCTGGTCGGTTTGGCCACGCCGATGGCATACGACACCTGGACCAGGCACTTGCTGGCGAGGCCGGCGGCGACGATGTTCTTGGCCACATAGCGGCCGGCATAGGCGGCCGAGCGGTCGACCTTGGACGGGTCTTTTCCTGAAAACGCTCCGCCGCCGTGGGGGGCCGCGCCGCCGTAGGTGTCGACGATGATCTTGCGCCCGGTCAGGCCGGCGTCGCCGTGCGGGCCGCCGATCTCGAAGCAGCCGGTCGGGTTGACCAGGTAGTTGATCTTGCCCTGCATCAGCTCTTTCGGCAGCACGGGCTGGATGATGTCCTCGATGATGGCGTCGATGGCGGCCTGCTTCATCCGCCGCTTGCCGACCTCGCCTTCGGCCATTTCCGGCGTGTGCTGGGTGGACAGCACCACGGTGTCGATGCTGTGCGGCTTGCCGTCGACGTATTTCAGCGTGACCTGCGACTTGGCGTCGGGCCGCAGCCAAGGCAGGCGGCCGTCCTTGCGCAGCATGGCCTGGCGCTCGACCAGGCGGTGGGCCAGCCAGATCGGCATCGGCATCAGTTGCGGGGTCTCGTCGCAGGCGAAGCCGAACATCAGGCCCTGGTCGCCGGCGCCCTGGTCGAGGTTGTCGTCATAGGCGGCATTCACGCCCTGGGCGATGTCGGCGCTCTGCTGGCCGTAGCAGACATGGACCGAGCAGCCGTCGGCGTCGAAGCGCAGGCTGGGGTCGGCATAGCCGATCTGGCGGATGGTCTCGCGCGCGACGCGGGCGTAGTCGACCTGGGCGTTGGTCGTGATCTCGCCGGCCATGATCACCAGGCCGGTGGTGACCAGGGTCTCGGCGGCGATGCGGGAATGCTTGTCCTGGGCCAGAATGGCATCGACGACGGCATCGGATATCTGGTCCGCCACCTTGTCCGGATGGCCTTCGGACACCGATTCCGAGGTGAAGAAATAGTCCTTGCTCATGAATTACTCCTGTTGCTTCCCCAATCTGACCGGCGTGGCCGCCTCTGGGGATAGGAGCGGGACGCTTTAGCTGGTTTTATATCCCGCCCGCAATTTGTCTATCTGCATTGCTGCAATTAACTCGGCGGCCATGTCTGTGACCAGACATGCCACGCATGCTAGCCTTGCCCGCTTTATTGGTCAATCCGGCCCGCACTTAAGTAATAATCCCCTCATGCGAGTGTTATTAAGGTTGTTCGCCTGGCTGCCGTTGCCGCTGACCCATGCCCTGGGCAATGGGCTGGGCCGTCTGGTCCTGCTGCTGCGGCCCCGGCTGGCCCACGACATGGCGCTCAACCTGGGCCAGGCCGGGCTCAACACGGCCGGCCTGCGCGGACGGGCCGCCGCCGAGTTGGGCAAGGGCGTGCTGGAGCTGTTGCCGATCTGGCTGCGGCCGCTCGACCGCGCGCTCAAACTGGTCAAGCAGCGCCACGGCTGGCAGCACGTCGAGGCGGCGGCGGCCAAGGGCAAGGGGGTCGTGCTGCTCTGCCCGCACCTAGGCAGCCAGGAACTGGCCGGGCTCTACTTCGCGCCCTATTTTCCGGTCACCGCGCTCTATCGCCGGCCGCGCCAGGACTGGTTCCACGCATTGATGCTGGCCGGCCGCCAGCGCGGCAAGCTCAGCACGGTAGAACCCGGCACGCGCGGTGTGCGCGCGATGCTCAAGGCCCTGAAGCGCAACGAGTTCGTGTTCATCCTGCCCGACCAGGTCGCCAGCAAGGGCGACGGCGCCTGGCTGCCCTTCTTCGGCCGGCCGGCCTATATGCCGCTGCTGCCCTACCGCCTGCTGGAATCGACCGGCGCCACGCCCCTGCTGGTTTATGCCGAGCGGCTGTCCTTCGGCCGTGGCTTTCACTTGCACATCGAACCGCTGAGCCTACCGGCCGATCCACAGCAGGCCGGGGCCGAGGTCAATCGCCAGATCGAGGCGGCGGTGCGCCGCCACCCCGAGCAGTATCTCTGGAACTACCGCATTTATCGCTACCGGCCCGACTTCATGCCGCCGCCACCGGGAGAGCGCTCTTGAACGGCCAACCCGTAGGGTGCCCCCGCTACGCGAGGATAAACATTTCACGCACCATCAATAAAACGGTGCGTGGAACGCACCCTACAAATGGTAGGCCGCCGGCATGATCACCCGCCTCGGCCTGGCCCTACTCTGGCTGCTGTATAAGCTGCTCGGCGCTCGCGCCCTGGGCCGGATTGGCGCTGCATTGGGCGGTCTGCTCTACCATCTGCCCAACCGCCGGCGCCGCATCGGCGCGACCAATCTGCGCCTATGCTTTCCCGACAAGACCGAGGCCGAACGCGCCGCGCTGCTCAAGGCCCACTACCGCGCCTTCTTTCGCGCCACGCTGCAAGAGGCCGTGTCGTGGTGGGGCGCGCAAGCCGAGGTCGAGGCGCTGACCCGGATCGAGGGCTTCGAGCATGTCGCGCCCTATCTCGGCAAACCGCTGATCTTGTTGGCGCCGCACTTCGTCGGCCTCAACCTTGCCGCCGTGCGGCTGTCCATCGTGCATTCGCCGACGGTGTCGATCTACGCCCGGATCAAGAACCCGGCCATCGCCAAACTGATCCAGCACGCACGCACCCGCTTCGGCCCGATCGAGCTGTACGACAAGCGCGAGGGCGTGAAGCCGGTGTTGCGCGCGATCCGCCGTGGCCTGCCGTTCTATTATCTGCCCGACCTCGACCACGGCCGGCGCGACGCGGTGTTCGCGCCCTTCTTCGGCGTGCCCGCCGCCACCTTGACCGGCCTAGCGCGCATCGCCGCCCTCACGAATGCGGTCGTCGTGCCCTGCATCGCGGAGCAGACCGCGAACGGCTACGTCGCCCGCTTCTACCCGGCCTGGGACGGCTTCCCGAGCGGCGACATCGAGGCCGATGTCCGCCGCATGAACGCCTTCATCGAAGACCGCGTGCGCGAGCGGCCCGAGCAGTATTTCTGGCTGCATCAACGGTTCAAGACCCGGCCCGAGGGTGAAGCGGCGTTCTATGATCGCTGAGATCGCGGTCGGCCCGCTGGCCCTGGACGAGGCCGAGGCAGTCGCCGCGCTGGCCCGGCTGATCTGGCACGCCCACTACCCCGGCATCATCAGTGTCGAGCAGATCGACTACATGCTGGCCGAGCGCTACAAGCCCGGCCTGATCAAACAGACCCTGGCGCGCGGCGACCGCTGGCTGGTCGCGCGCGCCGACGATGCCCTGCTCGGTTTCGCCCACGGCTTTGCCCTGATGGAGGGCGACTACAAGCTGGACAAGCTTTACGTCCATCCGGACTATCAGCGCCACGGCATCGGCCACTTGCTGATGGATTTGATGGCCGAGCACGCCCGCCGCCGCAGCTCGCGCCGCATGGTGTTGCACGTGAACCGCCACAATGCCCAGGCCATCGCGGCCTATCGCAAATACGGGTTCGCGGTGCTGGTGCCCATCGTCGAAGAGATCGGTAATGGATTCGTGATGGACGACTTTGTCATGACCAAGGAACTATGAGATGGCCTTTCAAAACCCATCCGATGACGAAATCCACGCCCTGCTGCAACAGGTGAAGACCATCGCCGTGGTCGGCCTGTCGCCCAAGCCGGGCCGGCCGAGCCATGCGGTGGCCAAGGCGATGCGGGGCTTCGGCTACCGCATCATCCCGGTTCGTCCGGCGGTGGACAACGTACTGGGCGAGCGGGCCTATGCCAGCCTGAGCGAGGTGCCGGATAAGATCGACCTGGTCGACGTGTTCCGCGCCACCGAGCATATCCCCGCTGTCGTGGACGAGTGCCTCGCGCTAAACTTGCCGGCAATATGGATCCAGGAAGGCATCGTGCATGAAGCGGCAGCCGAGAAGGCGCGCGCGGCCGGCATGACGGTGGTGATGGATCGCTGCCTCTACAAGGACTACGTCGCGCTGTTCATATGAGCCACGTCTACAAATTCACCAAGATGCATGGCGCCGGCAACGACTTCGTCGTGTTCGACGCCATCAACCAGCACCTCGCGCTGACGCCTGAGCAACTGCGCCGCATCGCCGACCGCCATTTCGGCATCGGCTGCGACCAGATCCTGCTGGTCGAGCGGCCCACCCTGCCCGGCGTCGACTTCCGCTACCGCATCTTCAACGCCGACGGCGGCGAGGTCGGCCAATGCGGCAATGGCGCCCGCTGCTTCGTCCGCTTCGTGCACGACAAGGGGCTGATCGGCATGAACGAGATCAAGGTCGAGACCGCCTCCGGCGTCATCGTGCCCAAACTGGAAGCCAACGGCCAGGTCACCGTCGACATGGGTCCGCCCCGGTTCGAGCCAGCCGACATCCCCTTCGTCGCCGACGCGCGCGCGACCACCTATGTGCTCGACATCGCCGACGGCCCGGTCGAGATCGTCGCGCTGTCCATGGGCAACCCGCATGCGGTGCTGGAGACCTGCAACGTCGACACCGCGCCGGTCGCGACCTGGGGCCCGGAGATCGAACGCCATCCGCGCTTTCCCGAGCGGGTCAACGTCGGCTTCATGCAACTCTTGCACAGCCGCGCGATCAAGCTGCGCGTGTTCGAGCGCGGCTCGGGCGAGACCCTGGCCTGCGGCACCGGCGCCTGTGCCGCCGTGGTGGCCGGCATCCAGCGCGGTCTGCTCGAGCCGGCGGTGGAAGTGCAAACGCGCGGCGGAACGCTTACCATTCGTTGGGCGGGCGGCGACGCCCCCGTCTATTTGACCGGCCCGGCCGTGACCGTTTTCGAAGGCGAGATCGAACTATGACCCAACTGACCCACGACCACGTCGCGCAATTCCTGCAAGACAATCCCGAATTCTTCGCGCAATACGTCGATCTGCTGAACCACATCAACGTGCCGCACCCGCACAGCGGCCAGGCCATCTCCATCGGCGAGCGCCAGGTCATGATGCTGCGCGACCGGGCCCGCAGCCTGGAGAACAAGCTGCGCGACTTCATCCAGTTCGCCGAGGAGAACGACGCCATCGGCGAAAAGCTGCACAAGCTGTCGCTCGGCCTGATGCGCGCGCGCGACCTGGAATCGGCCTTGCAGGCCCTGTACCTCAACCTGGGCGAGAGCTTCGCCGTGCCGCACGTCACCGTGCGCTTGTGGGGCGACCACACCCTGGACCTGCCCGAGTTCAAGCCGGTCAGCGAGGACATCCGCGTCTTGACCGAAAGCCTGACCGGCCCGCAATGCGGCCACGGCGTGCCGGACGAAGTGCGCGGCTGGCTGGGCGAGGCCGGCCCGCACCAGCAGTCGTTCGCGTTGGCGCCGCTGCGCGAGCCGAACATGAAGGGCATGCTGCTGCTCGCGTCGGAAGATGCGCGCCGCTTCTACCCCGAGATGGGCACCTTGTACCTGAAGTGGCTGTCCGAGCTGACCGCCGCCGCCTTGTCGCGCTTCGTGTAATGGCCGCCGCGTTCAGCGAATCGATTGCCGATTTCCTGACGCACCTGAAAACGCGCCACTACAGCCCGCGCACCCTAGACCTATACCAACGCGACCTCGCCCGGCTGGCCGAACTGGCCGGCGGGCGCCAACCCGAACAGCTCTCCAGCCACGACATGCGCCGCTTTCTGGCCACCTTGCATGCGCGCGGCAGCGCGCCCAAGAGCCTGGCGCGCACGCTGTCGGCCTGGCGCAACTTCTATCTATTCCTCGCCCGCGACAACCAGGTGAGCGCCAACCCCTGCGTCGGCCTGCGCCCGCCCAAGGGCGAGAAGCGCCTGCCCAACGCGCTGTCGCCGGACGAGATGGCGCAACTGTTGAGCGGCGGCGACGGCGACCCGCTGGCCCTGCGCGACCAGGCGATGTTCGAACTGATGTATTCCTCCGGCCTGCGCCTATCCGAACTGGTCGGCCTCGACCTCGGCGGCATCGACCTCGACAGCGGCGAGGTGCGCGTGCGCGGCAAGGGCGCCAAGGACCGCATCGTGCCGGTCGGCCGGCAGGCCCTGACCGCCGTGCGCGCCTGGCTGGCGCAACGACAGGCGCTGGCCAAGGACACCCCGGCCCTGTTCGTCGGCGCCCGCGGCGAGCGCATCGCCGCCAGCGTGGTCGGCCTGCGGCTCAAGCGCCTGGCCATCCTGCACGGCGTCAACCAACGCGTGCACCCGCATGCCCTGCGCCACTCCTTCGCCTCGCACGTATTGCAATCGTCCGGCGACCTGCGCGCGGTGCAGGAGATGCTGGGCCATGCCAGCCTGTCGACGACGCAGGTGTATACGCATTTGGATTTTCAGCACCTGGCCAAGGTGTACGATCAGGCCCACCCAAGGGCGAAGAAGAAGTAGCCGTCATTGCGAGCCCCGAAGGGGCGCGGCAATCCATGGGCCTTTGTCGGCAGCGCCCTACCGTCATTCCTATGTAAATTGGAATCCAGTTGTTATCCACGGCGTTACAGATTAAGCAGGACCTTTGTACACGCTGGGCAGTTGGCCGGGGGCAGCCCGGCAGCTGGTTACTTTTCTTGCGCGGCCAAGAAAAGTAACCAAAAGAAGGCCGCCCCGCCTTCCGCCGAAACCCCGGTGCCGCTGCTGTCATGCAGGCGGCGAAAGAACTCGCTTCGCTCAAACAGCTTTCGCCGGCCTTCGGCTTCCCTGCATGACACCATCGTCACCGGCGGCGTCAGAGGGGGGATGAAAGTCAAAAATAGCCACACCCCAGAGCGTCGGCGCAATGCGCCGACGCTCTCTCAAAACAAACAGCATTCCCGCTTGCGGGAATACGGCGCGTTATTTGGATTTACCATTCCCCTCTGAGCCGCCGAGCTTGAGCGAAACGATTGGGGGCCGTCGGCGAGTACTGTTTGAGCCCGAAGGGCGAGTTACGCAGCCGCCCAATCGTTTCGCTCAAGCTCGGGGAGCCGAAGGCCGGCGAAGCGGGGCGTGCTTTAGTTCCGGCATAACGCCCGCTTTGCGGGCATTAGCCTTCACTGAAACTTCGTTTTCTTTGGTTACCTTTCTTTGCACGAGCAAAGAAAGTGACGCGCCGCCGGGCGCCCCCGGCCAACTGCGCGTCATGCACTGATGGCCTCAGTCGCTAGCCATCTGCCACAACAGCTGTCCCAACAACCGCTCCCCCACCTCAACCCAATCCGCCTCCACCCCCAAATCCCGCATCTGCGTCACCGCCATGCCCTCATAACCGCACGGGTTGATCGCCGAGAACGGCGCCAAGTCCATGTCCACGTTCAAGGCCATGCCGTGATAAGAACAACCGCCCTTGATCCGCAGCCCCAGCGCTGCGATCTTCGCGCCGTTCACATAGACCCCCGGCGCCCCGGCCAGCCGCTCGGCGCGGATGCCGAACTCGGCCAAGAGGTCGATCACCGCCTGCTCCATGCGCCGCACCAACTCCTTCACCCCGATGCCGCGCCGCTTGAAATCGATCAGCAGATAGGCCACCACCTGGCCCGGCCCGTGATAGGTCACCTGGCCGCCGCGGTCGATGGCTACGGTGGGCACGCCGATGTCGCGCAGCAGGTGCTCGCGCTTGCCGGCCTGGCCCAGGGTGAACACCGGCGGGTGCTCGACCAGCCAGACCTCGTCCACGGTGTCGGCCGTGCGCTGCGCGGTGAAGGCCTGCATCGCGCGCCAGATCGGCGCGTAGTCGGCGCGGCCCAGGCGTTTAATCGTGATCGGCTGGCTCATCGCTGTGGTGGATATTGCCAAAGGGGGAAATGGGGCATTAAATGCACGCTGAAAACCAACAAATACAGGGAGAGCGCAATGATAGGCGAAAGACCGGTAGCCACCCAGCTACCGATAGGCTGGGGTCATAAAATTTTAGGTATTTTATGCGGTCTAATTGACATTAGAACTCACCGGGGGAAGCAGTGCGAGTTATAGGCCTTGGAATAACAAACTATCGCGTGATTGGATCATCTGATACCGGTAGTGCGGTCAACCTTCGAATCGATGACAACAACCTGATCTTCCTATGCGGGAAGAACAACGCTGGTAAATCTACGGTCTTATCCGCCTACGAAATGTTCGTGGTGGCCAACCGTGAGGCCGACTCCCATGACTTCTTCAACAAGGACCCGGCAAATCACATTGTCATCGAAGCCAGTGTCCGTGCTGAAACGGAAAACGATCATAGCCACCAAGCCCTGTCTAAGCTATGGGATAAGGATGGAATCGCCCGAATCCGAAAGACGTGGAAAGACGTTGGCGAAAAGGGTGACAAAGAAAGCTTCGACCCGCAGACTGGCCAATGGAAAGAAGGTGGGGCTGGAGGATTCGACACGCTGCTACAGAATGCTTTCCCAACGCCGGTTTGGATTCGAGGCACTTCTACTCCAGATGAAGTTCTAGCTCTATTGCGCACTCTTGTCCAAGAAACCATTCTCCGTAACATTTCCGGCGATCAAGTCTATGTCGACGCGATTGATGCAATAAAGAAGCTCGACGCTGCAATCACACAGAACGAGTACGCTTCCTCGCTTCAGAAGAACCTCAATAATGCTGTGACCTCCGTATTTCCGAACGTCTCATTCGCCATTCGGAACGACGGGGCGAAGGACGTCACTGAGCTATTCAAGTCGACGGCGACTATCGATATCCAAGAGAACGAGCATCCAAGCCTTGGCCTGTCTAGCCACGGACATGGCGTTCGTCGTCAGTTCATCATGAGCGCGTTTCGCGGGCTAGCGCTTCAGCTAGAAGAGGTCAAAAAGTCTGCGAAGCAGCGAAAGCCGGAGAACTATCAGATTTCAGAGATTGTTCTCAACCCCGGGACCGCCAAGTCACGCATGCTGCTGGTCGAAGAGCCTGAGCTATTTCTTCACCCTTCCGCTGTGCGGAGTGTGCGAGACCTCCTGTTCTTGCTAGCCTCTTCCTCTGAGTTCCAGGTGATTGCCGCGACGCATTCGCCCGTGATCATTGATCTGTCTCGCCCTCATACCACGCTTGCACGTGTAAGTGCATCGGCCAACCAAGGGGCTGTGCTACATCAGGTCTCACACACGCTCTTCTCAGATGAAGAACGCGAAACGATGAAGATGCTCAATTACTTCGATCCATATGTATGCGAAGCATTCTTCTCGTCAAAGGTTGTTCTAGTCGAAGGAGACACGGAGGCAGTGGCTATTCGGGAACTTCTATCGCGCATGAATGAGTCCCAACCAGACCCAACGCTGGGAGAGCTACACGTCGTGAACTGCGGAACCAAGATGAACATACCATTCTTTCAGAAGGTTCTTACTCACTTTCGCATTGACTACCATGTGCTCCACGATATGGATAGCAAGCTCAATTCCAATGGGGGGAAGAGTTCGGCATGGACATTAAACGAGCGGATATGGGAAGGCATTCTGCAGTCGCGCAAAGCCGGTGTGAATGCCGACCGTTATGTCTTCAATACTGAGTTCGAGAGTGCGAACGGATACGAACTGGATGAGGCTCTGGGGAAGCCGTTTTCTGCTTATAGAGAAGCTTCAAAGTGGGCTCTGGACGATGACACTAAAGCAGCAGTTCAATTCCTTCGGCATATTGTGCAGGGTACACAGCCTGTGCACGAGTTCACCCAGGAAATGCTGGAAGAACTCGCCAATGGGCTCTAACCATTCCATCGAATGGACCAGCCTTGGCAAGGCAGGCCATACCGCTCACGTCAAACATTAAATTACCTAGCTGCATCTCCAGAACTGAACATGTACGCCGTCCTCTTCCGCGCCAAACTACGCCGCACAGATGCCGGGTACCCCAAGACCGCCGCCCCACACCAACGCCTCAGCCGTTAGAATGTCCCTGCTTTACCCCAATAATCAAACGAGACTGGAGACAACATGAGTGAAAAGATCAAGGTTGCCCTGCTGGGCCTGGGTAATGTGGGCCAGGAGTTCGCCGAGCGTCTGCTCGAGATCATCCAGGAGGGCGGCAAACCGGTGGAGATCGTCGCGGTCGCGCACCGCCACCTCGACTCCCCGGTCGTGCTGGGCTTTCAGCACAGCGGCGTGACGGTCTACCAGAACGCGGTCGATGTGCTCGGCCTGGGTGAGGGCGTGGACATCATCTTCGATCTGACCGGCGATGCCGACACCCGCCAGGCCCTGCGCCAAGGCCTGGCCTCCGGCAACAACCGGCACACGGTGATCGCGCCCGAGGTGTTCGCCCACCTGTTGTGGATGTTCTTCGATGCCGAGGGCGAACTCGGCAAGGGCATAGGCGGCGGTTACTGAGCGCCCTTCCCGCCAGGCTCATGGCGCCCGGTTCCATTGGGCCGGGCGCCATGAGCACTCGCCGATTCAAGCCGTAATACCCAGCCGCTGTTCGATAACATACAGATCGGCGCCGCTGAGTCGCGGCCACTCCCAAACGAATAGTCCGCCAAGGCCGTTGCTGACGACCTGGCCGAGGAAGTAATCGCGGTTTTCCGGGGTCAGGCCGTCGGGGGTCAAGGCCAGGATCACCTTTTTCGGATCGCCCACGTGCTGCACGGTGCGGGCGATGGCGGGGCCGACGTTGGCCACGATATCGCCCATCGACCACATCTGGTTGCCGTAGCACATCAGCATGAAGCGGTCACACACGCCGGCGGCGGCCAGGCCTTGCACCGCCGCGTTGGTGGCGGGGTCGCCGCCCGGCGCATCGGGGTTGTTATAGGCCCAGCCGGCGATGAAGGTATAGCTGGTGTCTTTGCCGGCGTGCTTGAGCGCCGACATGGCCACAGTGACCTGGCCGGCGTTCATGGCGCATTCGTCGTCCACGTCCACGCCCGCCCAAGCGGCGCTGGCGGTGACGATGGCGGCCACGTCCGCGTTGTTGCTCGGCATGCCCTGCGGTGTGCAATATTGGCCGCCGTAGGCCCAGCGCACGCGTGTACCGGCCGAGGCCTGGGCCGGCGGCGCGGTGTTGGCCGGGCTCCAGCCATGGCCGCCGGGGGCACCGGTTTTCAGCTCTTGCAGATTGGTGACCATGCCGTAGATCGCTTGGGAAAATGCGGCGGGTGCCCGCACGTTCAAATCTTGTGTCCAACCGCCGATGATGTAATCGCTCATTGTGTGCTCCCTATCGTTGATCTTTTCGGTGGGGCTTTATTCAGCGGCCCGCCGCCCGCATCGCTACGTTTGGCGCGGCCCTCTGCTTTATGGGCGCAAGGTCAGAAGATTTCCACCCAGGCCACGTCGTTCGGCGGCGGCACCGGACCGGCCACGGGATCGCTGTGGCCGTAGATGCGGGTGTGCACCCAAATGTCGTTCTGCTCGGCGGCCAAACGCACTGCGGCGGCGAATTGCGCAATGCCCGGACCGCAGGTGGAAATGTAGATGCTGGCTGGCATGGCGTTGTTCGCCATATTGCCTTGAATCAAGGCGAGGAATATCTGGGCGTTGATGTCGATGGTGCCGGGCTCGGCATTGCCGATTTCGTTGCCGTCGCCGTGCGCGACGACAACGATGATGGCATTGTTGGGTATGCCCAGATTGATCGCGCTGACTTGGTTCCAATCATAACGCGCATTTATGGGGTTCCAGGCCGCATCGAGCGGGGTATCGACGATATCTTGATCCGTGGACATTTCCATTACATAGGTCATGCTTACCTCCAATTGGGTTTGATCGATGGGCCCCGCGCAGCGCATAGGGCCTTCGGCGCTATCCCCCGAGCATCGCAGGTGGGCGTTGGCGGGGAACCCGTCAAGAACGATGAATAGCCACTGCTTGTGAACGGTGCTCTCCGGCGCCGCGCCTTCTATGCGGATAAATGATTTTTCCTGCCACCCATGCGCTGGCCAAGAGCTATATTCAAGACGTGGCGGTCTTGATATTGGGTCTATGCCGCAGGCAAGGAGGCCGACATGAAAACGCTAGTGAAATGCAGCAAGGCGCGGGTGGGCCTGTTGATGGCCGCCTGGCTGGCCATGTTGGGCGCGCCGGCCATGGCGGCCCAAACCCCGACGTTTAGCGCAACGAGCAGCGGCGCCGCCAATGGCCTGACCGTGGTCGCCAATGTCGGCGTCGGCGATGGAGACGTGAACCAGCCGGGCAGTATTTATCTTGCCGCCGACATCGGCAGCGGCTGGTATCTGCACAACGGCACGAATTGGGTGGCGTGGACCGGTGGCGCGCTGCCGCCCTATTACACCGGCGCCTTGAGCAGTCGCAGTTTCGATGTCATCCGCAACGTGGATATGTCCTTCCTCGGCGGGAGCCAGATCTACGTCGGTTACGGCCGCAGCGAAAGCGACATGCTGAACAACGGCAAGGTCGGCCTGGTTTACACCGTGCCCAGCGTGCTGCAAAGCAGCGACATCGACAACATCAATACGGCGCTCGGCGGCGGGATGAACGCGATTGCCGCCGCCTACAGCGCGGGCGGCGGCGGCCAAGGCTTCGCCGTCACGGTGACGCGGACGATCCCGCTCAACGGCCAATTCGCCTGCCCGGTGAAGGGGCGCATCACCTACTCCGGCAATGTGACCGTCACCGCGTCGGAGACCGACGCCACGGTGCGCGGCCTGATCGCCTTTTACGTCAGCGACCGCACCAACAACCTGAACGACTGCGAGGTGGGCGGCGGCTTGATCCTGGACGGCAGCCTGACCTTCACCATCGCCGGCTCGGCGCTGACCGGGGTGGGCTTCAGCCTGGCCGGCACGATCAGCACCAACCGGCGCGGCCCCACGGGCGGCCTGATCCCGACCGGCGGCGGCCGCATCTTCCTCAGCCTGCCGAGGGGCGGCACCAAGGTCACCGGCTCGATCTTCGGCACGCCGGTGCAGTGAACGCTAGAGCACGATCTTGACCATCGGGTGTCCGGTCAGCTCCATGTACAGCGCGTCGAGTTGCGCCTTGGACGTGGCGCGGATGGTGCAGGTGACGGCGAGGTAGTTGCCGGCCTTGGACGGCCGCATCTCCACCGTTTCGGCGGCGAAATCGGGCGCGTGGCGCAGCACGATCTCGACCACGGTCTGGGCGAAGTCGTCGGTGCGTGCGCCCATGATCTTGATCGGGAAGTCGCAGGGGAATTCGAGCAGGGTGTCTTCTGTCATTGCCCCCTCTCCCTAGCCCTCTCCCGCAAGGGGAGAGGGGATTGGATTAGCCCGCATCACGGTCTGCTTGAATGCCTGGTAGGCCGCGTGCATTTTCCAGAACACCGGGCCGGGTTTGCCGCCGCCTACCGGCTGGCCGTCGAGCCGCACCACGGCGGTGACTTCCTTGGTCGACGAGGTCTGCCAGATCTCGTCCGCGCCCCGCAGCTCGGCCTCGGTCACCGGCCGCACCTCATGGGCAAAACCCTTGGCTCGGGCAATCTCCAACACCACGTCGTAGGTGATGCCGGGCAACATCAGGTTGGATTTGGGCGGCGCCAGGATGACGCCGTCCTTCACGATGAAGATGTTGCTGGCCGCGCCCTCGATCATGAAGCCGTCGCGCAGCAGTACGGTCTCGGCGCAGCCGGCATCGACCGCCAATTGCCGCAGCAGCACATTGGGCAACAGGGCAATGGCCTTGATGTCGCAGCGCAGCCAGCGGTTGTCGACGGCGGTGATGGCGGCCACGCCCTGTTCGACCGCGCTGCGCGGCGGCGTGGCCAGCGGGTTGCTCATGACGAACACCGTGGGCTGCACGACCTTGGGGAAGGCGTGGTCGCGCGGAGCCGGGCCACGGGTGACTTGCAGGTAAACGCCCTGGTCCTCGGTCTCGCCGGCGGCGACGACCCGGCCGATGCGCTCGGCCCATTCCGCCTCGCCGTACGGGTTGGCCAGGCGGATGCCGTCCAGGCTGTGTTGCAGGCGGCGTAGGTGTTCGCCCAAGCGGAACGGCCGGCGGTTGTAGACCGGGATCACCTCGTAGACGCCGTCGCCGAAGATGAAGCCGCGATCGAGCACCGGAATCCGCGCTTCTTCCAGCGGGAGATATTCACCATTCAGATAAACCAGGCCCATCTCACCCCCCCTTGCCTCTAGCCACTTGCCGCGCGCCTCACTTGAACATCAACAGCACGCTATCCCAGGCACGGCCGATGATGCTGGCGGTGCTGACGCCCTTCAGGGCCTGCAAGGGGTAATCGCCGAGCGCCTGGCCGTCCAGGCTGAGGCGCAAGGTGGCGACCTTCTGGCCCTGGCCGACCGGCGCGAGCATCGGGTTCATGAAGATCAGGTCGGCCTTGATCCGGCTGGCGCTGCCGCGCGGCACGCTGACATGGAAGTCGTTCAGGAAGCCGGCCTGTACTTCGTTCTCGCTGCCCTTGTACAGACGAATGCGGGCGACCGCCTGGTTCGCGCCATACAGGCGCGCGGTCTCATAGGCCTGGAAGCCATAGTTCAGCAGCTTCTGGCTCTCGGTCGCACGGGCGGTGTCGGAGCCGGTGCCGAGCACCACCGACAACAGGCGCCGGCGGTCGCGCGTGCTCGACGCGATCAGGCAATAACCGGCGCTCTCGGTGTGGCCGGTCTTCACGCCGTCGACGTTGGGGTCGAGCCAGAGCAAGCGGTTGCGGTTGGGCTGGGTAATGCCGTTGTAGCCATATTCCTTGATCGAGTAGATTTTGTAGAACTCGGGAAATTCGCGGATCAAGGTGGTGGCCAGGCGCGCCAGGTCGCGCGCGGTGGTGTAGTGCTCGGCATGCGGCAGGCCGGTGGCGTTGACGAAATGGGTGCGGCCCATGCCCAGGCGCTTGGCCGTCTGGTTCATCAATTCGGCGAACTGCGCTTCGGAACCGGCAATGGCCTCGGCCAACACGATGCAGGCATCGTTGCCCGATTGCACGATCATGCCCTTGAGCAGGTCTTCCACCACGACCGGGCGCTTCGGGTCGAGGAACATGCGCGAGCCCTCGGCCCGCCAGGCCTTTTCCGACACGATCAAGGGCTGGTTCAGCGCCAGCCGGCCGTCGCGCACGGCGCCGAAGGCCAGGTAGGCGGTCATCAGCTTGGTCAGCGAGGCGGGTTCGATGCGCGCGTCGGGATTGCGTTCGGCCAGGACCTGGGCGCTCTGGGCATCCACCAGCAGCCAGGCCTTGGCCTCGATGGCCGGCGGCGGCGCCACCGGCAGCGCGGCTTGCGCCGCCATGGCCATGGCCAGGCCGCAGAAAACCAGGAAGACTCTCACCTTATGCATCGCGCTCATTCCCCACATTCCTTATTCCTCAACCCTTTGTAGGAGGGCCGTACCCTAAAGGGCATAAATCCTCGGCCCGAATAACGGCTTGGCAATTTCCCCGCCGCCCATTCACGGCCAGGAGGTCGCTCCCACGACCTTGAACGGACGGATGCCGAAGGTCTCTTGTATCAACGCGGCCGCGCGCTCCAAGGTCTCGGCGTCGCGGAATGGCCCGACATGCACCTTGAACAGGCCGCCGACCTGCACGCTTCGCACGCCTTGCGCCGGGGCGCCCAGACGCTGGCCGATCCGCGCAACCAGGTCGTCGGCGGTGGCCTGTGCGGCGAAGGCGCCGACCTGGAGATAGCTGCCCGGCTCGGCCGGTTTGGCCGGCTTGGGCAGCTCGACCGCCTTGAGCGGCGGCACGGCCTTGGCCGACGGCGGCGGCTTGACCGGCTCGGGCGGGCGGGCGGGTTCGAGCGGCTTGGCCTCTTCGATGAAGGCCGGGTCCACGCGCACGACCTGCACCACCGCCGGCCGGGTGTCTTCCGGATAGATACGCTCCACCTCCACCGGCGTCACGCCGCGCAGGATGTCGAGCTTGTAGGCCGCCGTGTACGACAGATCGATCAAGCGGTCGTCGACGAACGGCCCGCGATCGTTCACCCGCACGACCACGCTACGGCCGTTCTTCAAGTTGGTGACCCGGACATAGCTCGGGATCGGCAAGGTCGGGTGCGCGGCGCTCATGGCGTACATGTCGTAGATCTCGCCGGTCGAGGTCGGCTTGCCGTGATAGCGCCGGCCGTACCACGAGGCCAGGCCCTGCGCCTTGTAGGGCTGGCCGTCCGCCATCGGCACGAACTGCTTGCCGAGCGCGGCATAGGGTTTGTTCGCGCCGCGCGCCAAAGGTTCAGCTTTCGGCACGGCATCCGGGATCGCATCCAGATTGGCCGGCGGATTGTCGCCCGGCCCGTCGTCCAGGTAATAGCCGCCCTTCTTCGGCGCGGCCTTCGGCCCATCGCGGCTACCGATCATGGAGCAGCCGCCGAGATAAACCAGCATCAGCGCCAGCAAGGCGAGGCGCGGGCCATGCGACAGGCGATAGGCGTTCATGTCTTCACCAGTTTCTTGTGGCTGGCCGCGCTCATCACGATGCCGAAGCCGATCAACACGCTGACCATGGAAGTGCCGCCGTAGCTGACCAAGGGCAGCGGCACGCCGACCACGGGCAGGATGCCGGACACCATGCCCATGTTGACGAAGGCATAGGTGAAAAAGGTCAGCACCAGCGAACCGGCCAGCAGCCGGCCGAACAGGCTGGGCGCCACCGCGGCCAGGGCCAGGCCGCGATAGATGATGGCGCCGTAGAGCAAGAGCAGCAACAGATTGCCGATCAGGCCGAACTCTTCCGAAAACACGGCGAAGATGAAGTCGGTGGTGCGCTCGGGCAGGAAGTCGAGATGGGCTTGGCTGCCGTTGAGCCAGCCCTTGCCGGCCATGCCGCCGGAGCCGACCGCGATGGTCGACTGGATGATGTGGTAGCCGGCGCCGAGCGGATCGGAAGTGGGGTCGATCATGGTCAGCACCCGCTGGCGCTGGTAGTCGTGCAGCATGTGCCAGGCGAAGGGCAAGGCCGCGCCGGCCAGCGCGGCACCGCCGGCGATGATGCGCCAGGACAGGCCGCCGAGAAACAGCACGAAGAAGCCGGAGGCGGTGATCAACAGCGAGGTACCCAAGTCCGGTTGGCGCAGAATCAGCGCCACCGGGATCGTCAGCAGCACCGCCGCGATAACGTAATGCCGGGCGCCCAGTATCTCCTGCTTGTAGTGCAGGTACCAGGCCAGCATCATCGGCACCGCCAGCCGCATCAACTCCGACGGCTGGATGCGGGTAACGCCGATGTGCAGCCAGCGCCGCGCGCCGTTGACCACCTCGCCGGCCACCGCCACGCCGAGCAGCAGCACGATGCCGAGCAGATAGATCGGCAGCACGAATTGCATCAGCCGCTGCGGCGGGATATGCGAAACCGCGATCATGGCGCCGACCGCGATCGCGATATTGATCAGGTGCGAGATCGTCTTGTCCATGCTGGTGCCGGAGGCGCTGAACACCGTGGCGATGCTGGCCAGCAGCAGCAGGGCCAACAGGCCGGCCAGGGGCCGGTCGATATGGGCGAACAGGCGCTTGAACAAATGCCGGATATTCATCGTCTCGGTTTCTCCGCCGGGGCGGCGCGCGCGACCTGCGCGGCGTGCCCGGCATGCTCGTCGGCCGGCGGCACGTCTTCATTCTCGCTGTCGGCGTCGGCCGCGTCTTCCTTCAAGGCGTCGGGAATCTTGCCCAGCAGCCAATAATCGGTGACCTTGCGCGCGATCGGCGCCGCCGTCGAACCGCCGTGGCCGCCGTTCTCCACCATCACCGCGATGACGATCTTCGGATCGTCGGCCGGCGCGAAGGAGATGAACAAGGCATTGTCGCGCAGCCGGGCGGAAATGCGGCGCTCGTCGTAGCGTTCGCCCTGTTTGATGCCGACCACCTGCGCGGTGCCGGTCTTGCCGGCGAACAGATACGGCGTGCCGGCACCGGCTACGGCGGCAGTGCCGCCCGGCCGGGTCACGTCGATCATCGCCTCCCTCACCAGGGCGAGGTATTCCGGATTCAATTGAATCTTGTCCATCACCGTCGGCACGTTCTCGGTGATCTTGCCGGTCAGCGTGTCGCGCCAGGCGCTCACCAATTGCGGCCGGTAGACCGTGCCGTTGTTGGCGACGGCCATGGTCGCCACCGCCAATTGCAGCGGGGTCGCCAGCATATAGCCTTGGCCGATGCCGGTGATCACGGTCTCGCCGGCATACCATGGCTGCTTGAAGCGCCGCTGCTTCCATTCCGGGCTGGGCAGCAGGCCGCCGACCTCGCCGTCCAGGTCGATGCCGCTCTTGCGGCCGAAGCCGAACTGCGACAGGTAACGATGCAGGTTGGCGATGCCCATGTCGTTGGCCAGCCGGTAGTAGTAGGTATCGCAGGAGATGGTGACCGACTTCTTCAGGTCGACGATGCCGTGGCCCTCTTTCTTCCAGTCGCGGTAGCGGTGGCTGCTGCCCGGCAGCGAGTAGTAGCCGGGGTCGGAGATCACGTCGCCCGGCTTGCGATAGCCCATCTCCAGCCCGGCCAGGGCCATGAACGGCTTGAAGGTGGAGCCGGGCGGATAGATGCCGCGCAGGGCGCGGTTGATCAAGGGCTTGTCCAGCGATTCGTTCAGCGCCTTCCAGTTGGCCGAATCGATGCCGTCGACGAACAGGTTGGGGTCGAAGCCGGGCTTGGATACCAGCGCGAGCACGCCGCCGTTGCGCGGATCGAGCGCGACCAGGGCGCCGCGATAGGGGCCGAACACCTTGGTCGCGATGTCCTGCAACTTGGCGTCGAGGTGCAGGTACACGTTGCTGCCGGCCACCGGCGGCGTTTGCGACAGCACGCGCACCGCGCGGCCGCCGGAATCGGTCTCGACCTGGGCCACGCCGGTGAGGCCGTGCAGCAGGTGCTCGTAGCTCTCCTCCACGCCCAGCTTGCCGATATGGTCGGTGCCCCGGTAATTGGCGGCTTGGGGACCCGCCTTGATACGTTCGTCGTCCTTTTGGTTGATCCGGCCGATGTAACCGATCACGTGCGAGAAGGCATCGCCCATCGGATATTGCCGGAACAGGCGGGCCTTCACCTCGACGCCGGGGAAGCGGAAGCTGTTGACCGCGAAGCGGGCGACCTCTTCCTCGGACAGGCGCATCTTGATCGGCAGGGTCTCGAAATTCTTGCTCTCGGTCAGCAGCTTCTTGAAGCGCTTGCGGTCGCCGGCGTCGAGTTGGACAACGCTCGACAGGCGGTCGATCGTGTCGTTCAAGCGGCCGGCCTTGTTCGGCGTGATCTCCAGCGTGTAGGCGGCGAAGTTGTGCGCCAGCACCAGGCCGTTGCGGTCGTAGATGATGCCGCGCGCCGGCGGCGTCGGCGTCAAGGTGATGCGGTTGCTCTCGGCCAGGGCGTGGTAGCGGTCGAACTCGACCAGCTGCAACCAGATGAAGCGGATGAACAGCAGGAAGAAGGCGACGGCGACGACGCCGCTCGCCACCTTGATCCGAAAGGCATAGCGGCGCAGCTCCTCTTCCGGATTGGCCATCCGCAAGAACGTGGCCATCAGCCGCCGGCCACCTTATCGAGTCGAGCGGGCCGGCCGGTCAGGCGATCCATCACCATGCACGCCGGCACCCACAAGGCGGCGGTGACGATGCCCGCCGCCAGAAAGCGCCAGTCCGCCTGGCCTTGGCCATAGGCCAGGCCCAACAGCAAAACCAAGGCCTTTTGCAGCGGGAACAAGGGCGCCAGATGGGCGGCCTGGCCTTTGAGCGTAAAGAACTCCAGACGCCGGCGCAGCATCAGCACCAGGAAGGTCGCCACGCAATACGACAAGGCATGCAAGCCGAACAGCAGGCCGTGGCTGGCGTCCATCGCCAGGCCGAGCGCGAAGGCCACGCCCAAGGCCGCCAGGCGCGGCGCGTGGATATTCCAGTACAGCAGCACGAGCAGGCCGAAATCCGGCACCAGCCACAGGGCCGCCTCCGGCCAGGGCAGCAAGGTGAGCATGAAGGCCGCGGCCAAACTGGCGAGCACCATCGGCCGCGTCGGCGGGCGTGCCAGCTCCTCGCCTTGCGGGATCAGCGGCTTGGTGCCGTTGCCTAGGGATTTGCCGATCACGTTCACTGGCGTTTCTCCGGCATCAGGATCACGACATGGCGATGCTGGCCGATGCCGCCCAGCGGCTGGCAGATCGCGCGGGCGAAGGGGTTATGGCGCGGCAACTCGATCTGCAACACGCGGGCGACCGGAATGCCGGCCGGATACACGCCGTCGAGGCCCGAACTGAGCAAGATGTCGCCCGGCTTGAGGTCGGCGTGCAAGTCGAGATAGCGCACCTCCAGCAGGCTGTCGTTGCCCATGCCCGAGACCAGGATGCGCATGCCGTTGCGCTTGGCCTGCACCGGCGCCGATTGGTTGCGGTCGGTCAGCAAGGTGACCTCGGCAGAGGCCGGGAAGACCTGGGTGACCTGGCCGATCAGGCCGGCCTCGTCGATCACCGGCCGGCCGGCGATCACGCCGTGCAGGCTGCCGCGATTGACGATGACCTTGCGCGTGAACGGATCCTGGTCGGCGCGGATGATCTCGGCCGGCACCCGCGTGAGGCCCGGCTCCGACGGCAGGCCGGCCAGGGTGTGCAAGCGCTCGTTTTCGCCTTGCAGGGCCTGGTATTCCTGCAAACGCGCTTGCAGCTCGCCGCGCTCCCGCAGCAGACGGTCGCGCTCGCGCACCAGATCGTTATGCACGGCGAAGAAACCGCCGGCGTCACGCAGGAATTCGAACGGCCAGATCAGGACCTGCTGGGCCGGGTGGATGACCGCATTGAAACCGGAGCGCGCGATGCTCATCGCGCCGTAACGCGCATCCATCGCCATCAAGACGAGACAGATCAGCAGATAGAGCCCGAAGCGCGTGGCCAGCCCCATCTCTCTGACGAACAGCGGCGCTTGGGTGGCGGGAGACATGGACTAATCGGCTCTACAACAAAACACGCCGCGAGGCGGCGTGTGGGAAATTTCAGGGAGACACCGGCACCGCCGGCCGGCGAGCGGTCGGTCGTGTGGGCGGGAAAGAGGTCCGACGCGGTTCAGCGGCACCTCAGTCGTTGGTGAACACGGTGGACAGGCGATCCATCTCTTCCAAGGCACGGCCGGAACCGCGCACCACGCAAGACAGCGGATCCTCGGCCACGATCACCGGCAGGCCGGTCTCTTCCATCAGCAGTCGGTCGATGTCGCGCAGCAGCGCGCCGCCGCCGGTCAGCACCATGCCCTTCTCGGCGATGTCGGCGCCGAGTTCGGGCGGAGTCTGCTCCAGGGCCGACTTCACCGCCGAGACGATGGTGTTCAAGGGCTCGGTCAACGCCTCGAGGATCTCGTTCGAGGTGATGGTGAAGCTGCGCGGAATGCCCTCGGCCAGGTTGCGGCCCTTGACCTCCATCTCGCGCACCTCGGAGCCGGGGAAGGCCGAGCCCATCTCTTTCTTGATCGTCTCGGCGGTGGTCTCGCCGATCAGCATGCCGTAGTTGCGGCGGATATAGTTGATGATGGACTCGTCGAACTTGTCGCCGCCGACCCGCACCGAACCGGAATAGACCAGGCCGCCCAAGGAGGTGACGCCGACCTCGGTGGTACCGCCGCCGATGTCGACCACCATGGAGCCGGTCGCCTCGGCCACCGGCAGGCCGGAGCCGATCGCGGCCGCCATCGGCTCCTCGATCAAATACACTTGCCGCGCGCCGGCGCCCAGCGCCGATTCGCGGATGGCGCGGCGCTCGACCTGGGTCGCGCCCGAAGGCACGCAGATGATGATGCGCGGGCTGGGGTGGAACAGGCGGGTGTCGTGCACCTTCTTGATGAAGTACTTGAGCATCTGCTCGGTGACGTTGAAGTCGGCGATCACGCCGTCCTTCATCGGGCGGATGGCCTGGATGTTGCCCGGCGTGCGGCCCAGCATCTGCTTGGCCTCGATGCCCACGGCCTGGATGGTCTTCTTGCCGGTGGGGCCTTCGTGGCGAATCGCGACGACCGAGGGCTCGTCCAAGACGATGCCTCTGCCGCGTACGTAGATCAGGGTGTTGGCCGTGCCGAGGTCAATGGCAAGATCGGTGGAAAAGTAACCGCGAAGCAATCCAAACATGTGTATCTAAGCCTTATCCGGCAGGTCAGAAAATTGACCGATATGATACCCTACCTGGGTTTTTGCCATAAGACCCTAGCATCATGTCCTTGTCCCTCGAAGACATCCAGCGCATCGCCCGTTTGGCCCGCATCCGCGTGAGCGAGACCGAAGCCGCGCAGACCGGCGAGCAGTTGAACGGCATCTTCAAGCTGATCGAGCAGATGCAGGCGGTCGACACCGGCGGCGTCGCGCCCATGGCCCATGCCCAAGAGGTCTACCAGCGCCTGCGCGAGGATGCCGTGACCGAGCCCAACCGGCGCGAGGCCTTCCAGGCCATCGCCCCGCAGACCGAGGCCGGCCTCTACCTGGTGCCCAAGGTGATCGAATAAATCGACTGTGGGAGCGGCGTCCTCGCCGCGAATGCCTGTCGCAGCGCCGCCCCCACACCGCCCACCCACACAGCCATGACCGATTCCAGCCTCAAACAACTCGCCGCCCTCCTCGCCGAGGGTAAAACCTCCAGCGTCGAGCTTTGCACCGAGTACCTCGACCGCATCGCGGCGCTCAACCCCACGCTCAACGCCTTCATCACGGTCGACCGCGACAAGACCCTGCTTGAAGCCAAAACCGCCGACACCCGCCGCGCCCAAGGCGGGACCGGCACCCTGCTCGGCGTGCCCATCGCGCACAAGGACATCTTCTGTGCCGAGGGCTGGCCGACCACCTGCGGCTCCAAGATGCTGTCCAACTTCGTCTCGCCCTACGACGCCCATGTCATCAGCCAGTTCAAGGCGGCCGGCATGCCCAGCCTGGGCAAGACCAATATGGACGAGTTCGCCATGGGCTCGTCGAACGAGACCTCCTTCTTCGGCCCGGTGAAAAACCCGTGGGACCTGAAGGCGGTGCCCGGCGGCTCCTCCGGCGGTGCCGCCGCCTGCGTCGCCGCGCGCCTGGCGCCGGCCGCCACCGGCACCGACACCGGCGGCTCCATCCGCCAGCCGGCCGCGCTGTGCAACATCACCGGCCTGAAGCCGACCTACGGCGTGGTCTCGCGCTACGGCATGATCGCCTTCGCCTCCAGCCTCGACCAGGCCGGGCCGATGGCGCCCAGCGCCGAGGATTGCGCGCTGCTGCTGAATGCGATGGCCGGCTTCGATGCGCGCGACTCGACCAGCTTGCAGCGCGACAAGGAAGACTACGCCCGCGACCTGACCCAGCCGCTCAAGGGCCTAAAGATAGGCCTGCCCAAGGAGTTTTTCGCCGCCGGCATGGCGCCCGACGTGGCGAAGGCCATCGAGGCGGCCATCGCCGAATATCGGACGCTCGGCGCCGAGACGGTCGAGGTCTCGCTGCCGAACATGGGCCTGTCGGTGCCGGTGTATTACGTGCTCGCCCCGGCCGAGGCCTCGAGCAACCTGTCGCGCTTCGACGGCGTGCGCTACGGCCACCGCGCCGCCGAATACGGCGACCTGACCGATATGTACGAACGCAGCCGGGCCGAGGGCTTCGGCGCCGAGGTCAAGCGCCGCATCCTGATCGGCACCTATGTCCTCTCCCACGGTTATTACGACGCCTATTACATCCAGGCCCAGAAGCTGCGCCGGCTGATCGCCCAGGACTTCATCGAGGCGTTCAAGCAGTGCGACGTGATGCTCGGCCCGACCGCGCCGACCACCGCCTTCGATCTCGGCGCCAAGAATGAAGACCCGGTGCAGATGTATCTGTCCGACATCTACACGATCGCGGTGAACCTGGCCGGCCTGCCCGGCATGTCGCTGCCCTGCGGCTTCGGCAACGACGGCCGGCCCATCGGCCTGCAACTCATCGGCGACTATTTCGCCGAAGCCCGGATGCTCAACGTCGCTCATCAATACCAACTCGCCACCGACTGGCATCAGCGCACGCCGGAGGGCCTCTGACTATGCAATGGGAAACCGTCATCGGACTCGAAGTCCACACCCAACTGACGACGAAGTCGAAGATCTTCTCCGGTGCGTCCATCGAATTCGGCGCCGAGCCCAACACCCAGGCCTGCGCGGTGGACCTCGCCCTACCCGGCGTGCTGCCGGTGTTGAACCGCGGCGCGGTCGAGCGCGCGGTCAAGTTCGGCCTCGCCATCGGCGCCAAGCTGAACCGGGTCAACCTCTTCGCCCGCAAGAACTACTTCTACCCCGACCTGCCCAAGGGCTACCAGATCAGCCAGTTCGAGCTGCCCATCGTCGAAGGCGGCGCGCTAACCATCCAGGTCGGCGAAGAGCAAAAAACCGTGCGCCTGACCCGCGCCCACCTGGAAGAGGATGCCGGCAAGTCGCTGCACGAGGACTTTCACGGCATGACCGGCATCGACCTCAACCGTGCCGGCACCCCATTGTTGGAGATCGTGTCCGAGCCGGACATGCGCTCGGCCAAGGAGGCCGTGGCCTACGCCAAGGCGCTGCACAACCTGGTGACCTGGATCGGCATCTGCGACGGCAATATGCAGGAAGGCTCCTTCCGCGTAGACGCCAACGTCTCGGTGCGTCCGGTCGGTCAACAAGAATTCGGCACCCGGCGCGAGATCAAGAACCTCAACTCCTTCCGCTTCCTGGAACAGGCCATCGACTACGAGGTGCGCTGGCAGATCGAACAGATCGAGGACGGCCACAAGATCCAGCAGGCCACCGTGCTGTTCGACCCCGACACCGGCGAGACCAGGATGATGCGGACCAAGGAAGAAGCGCACGACTACCGCTACTTCCCCGACCCCGATCTGCTGCCGGTCCAACTCGACGACGAGCTGATCGAGCGGATGCGCTCGGAATTGCCTGAGCTGCCGCAACAGAAGCAATCGCGTTATCAGCGTGACTTTGGTTTGTCAGCCTACGATGCAAGTACGCTCACATCGACCATCTCGACAGCCAGCTTCTTTGAGACAACAACTGAAGCACTCACTGCCCCGGACCATAAGCTCGCCGCCAACTGGGTGATGGGCGAACTATCCGGCACCTTGAACAAGGAAGGCCTGGACATTGCCGACAGCCCTATCAAGCCTAAATCCCTGGCCGCCCTGCTCGGCCGCATCCAGGACGGCACGCTGTCGGGCAAGCTGGCGAAAGAGGTGTTCGCCGCCATGTGGGCCGGCGAGGGCGAGGCCGATGCCATCATCGAGGCCAAGGGCCTGAAGCAGATGTCCGACGCCGGCGAGATCGAAAAGATCATCGCCGAAGTGCTGGCCGCCAACCCGAAATCGGTCGAGGAGTTCCGCGCCGGCAAGGACAAGGCCTTCAATGCTCTGGTCGGCCAAGTGATGAAGGCGAGCAAGGGCAAGGCCAACCCGGCCCAGGTCAACGAGTTGCTGAAGCAGAAGCTGGCCGGCTGACCCTCGTCGCATCCATTGATCGCCCAGGGCGATTGGTGTCATCATGCCCCGATCCAAGTGGCGACAGGTCCGACCGAGGCCCGCCGAAATCGGAGGCGACGCATGTTTTTCGACAAGCAAACGGCCTGTCGGCTAAGTCGGCGCGCGCTGGTGCGTGGCGCGCTGGGCCTCGGCCTGCTCCTGAGTCTCCCGGCCTGGGCCGTCCCCCGGGTCTTGGTGCTCAACAACACCAACAAGCCCCCATACAGCACCGACGCCCACACCGGCTACGCCGACCTGATCGCGACCGAGGCCTTCCGCCGAATCGGCACCGAACTGCGCCTGATCGTGCTGCCACCCGAGCGCGGCCTGCTCAACGCCAATGCCGGCATCGAGGACGGCGACATGGTCCGCATCGCCGGCCTCGACACGCAATACCCGAACCTGATCCGGGTGCCGGAAAAGCTCATGGATTGGGAGTTCGTGGCCTTCAGCAAGGATCCCGCGCTGGCCATGGATTGGCCGGCGATCCGCAGCCGCGCCGTCGGCCATATCAAGGGCTGGAAGATCTACGAGCAACAGCTAGCCGGGGCCGCCCATGTCACCACCGCCGTCGACGACGAGCAGCTGTTCCGCCTGCTAGATGCCGGCCGGGTGGATACCGTCCTCTACGAACGCTGGCTCGGCTTGGCCCTGATCAAGGCCCGGGGCCTGCAAGGTATCCGGACCCACCAGCCGCCGCTCGCGACGCGCGAGATGTTCATCTACCTGCACAAACGCCATGCCGCGCTGGCGCCGAAACTGGCAGAGGCCCTGCGTGCTCTCAAGCAGGAGGGCTTCTACCAGCAGGCCTATCGCCGGACGCTGCTGCCCTATATCGATACGCCCACCCGGTGAACCGACTCGGCCAATTGCGACGCACCCTGCGCTCCCCCCTGGCGCGGCGGCTGATCCTCGGCCTCGCCCTGTTCAGCGCGGCCGTCACCCTGGTGTTGACCACGGCCCAGCTCTATCGCGAATACCGCGGCGATCTCGATGCCCTCGAGCTCCAACTCGACGCCGTGCGGAGGGTGCACCTGGCCTCCCTAACCCAATCGACCTGGGCGACCAATCAAAAAGACGTGGACTTGCTGCTGCGCGGCATCGTCTGGCAAACGCATATCGAATACGCCGCCGTGCTCGATGGCAAGCGCGTCGCGGCCGAGGCCGGACAGCGGCTATCGCGGGCGTCGATCGAACGGCGCTACCCCATGGTCTACACCCATCTCGGCAAGCCCTACCAAGTCGGCACCCTGGTCGTCGCAGCCGGCCTGGACCCGATACTCGCTGAACTAAAGGATCGGGCGGCCTCCATCCTGGCCAATACCGCCGCGACCATTTTCCTGCTGGCCGGCTTCGCCTTCGTGTTGCTGCATCGCCTGCTGACGCGCCACCTGCTGGCGGTGGCCGAATACGTGCACGGCCTCGACCTGAGCCGACCGGCCGACCCCCTGCGCCTGCTGCGTCGGACACGAGCCGAGCCGGACGAGTTGGACGATCTGGTCGCGGCCATCAACGGCATGCAGGCGGTCAATCGCGCCAGCCTGGCCGTGTTGCGCGAAAGCGAGGCGCGCATCCGCCTACTGCTGGACTCCACCGAGGAGGGCATCTACGGGGTGAACACCCACGGCCGCTGCACCTTCGTCAACCCCGCCTGCCTGCGCATGCTGGGCTATGAACACGAGGAAGATCTGCTCGGCCAGAACCTGCACGAACTGATCCATCACAGCCGCGTCGATGGCCGGCCCTATCCTCAGGCGGACTGCCGCGTGCGCCAATCCGCCGCCGAGGGCGCCGCCATGCACGCCGACGACGAGGTGTATTGGCGCCGGGACGGCAGCAGTTTTCCGGTGGAATACTGGTCGCACCCGATGTTCCGCGACGGCGAACTGATGGGGGCCGTGGTCACCTTCCTGGACATCAGCAAACGCCGGCAGGACGAGGCGGCCGTCCGCCTGAGCGAGGCACGGCTAGCCGAGGCGCAACGCATCACCCACATGGGCAGCTGGGAGCTCGACCTGACGACCGGCAAGCTGGCCTGGTCGGACGAGGTCTATCGCATCTTCGAGCTCGACCCCGGCCGGTTTGCCGCCTCCTACGAGGCCTTCGTCGATAGCATCCACCCCGATGACCGCGCCTTGGTCAATCAGGCCTATGCCGACTCGGTGCGCGACCACGCACCCTATGACCTCGACCATCGCCTGCTGATGCGGGACGGCCGAATCAAGTACGTGCGCGAGATCTGCGAGACCTACTACGATGACAACGGCAAGCCGATCCGCTCGCTCGGCACGGTGCAGGACATCACCGACATCAAGCAGGCCGAGGCGGAATTGCAGCGCTACCGGCTGCACCTGGAGGACATGGTGGCAAACCGCACGGCCGCGCTCAATACCGTCAACCGGGAACTGGAGTCGTTCGCCTATTCCGTCTCCCACGACCTGCGCGGGCCCTTGCGCGGCATCGACGGTTTCAGCCAGGCGTTGAGCGAGGACTACGGCGACAAGCTGGAC
This sequence comes from Betaproteobacteria bacterium, assembly GCA_016234655.1. Classification (GTDB taxonomy): domain Bacteria; phylum Pseudomonadota; class Gammaproteobacteria; order Burkholderiales; family Thiobacillaceae; genus Sulfuritortus. Next base: position 64,687 of record JACRAU010000033.1, on the reverse strand, counting down.
GCCACCGGCCGCGATTACCTCCGGCGGGTCCGCGCCGCGGCCCAGCGCATGGGCCAGATCATCGACGACCTGCTCCGGCTGTCCCGGGTCAGCCGGGCGCCGCTGCAAGCGGCCCCGGTGGACCTGTCCACCCTGGCCCGGGATATCCTCGGCCACTTGCGCGAGGGCCGGCCGGACCGGCAAGTGACGGTGCAGGTGCAGGACGACCTGGAGGCCGAGTGCGACCCCGGCCTGCTGCGGGTCGTGCTGGAGAATCTGTTGGGCAATGCCTGGAAATACACCGGCAAACAAGAAGCGGCCCGGATCGAGTTCGGCCGAACCCGCCAGGACGGCGAGGACATCTTTTTCGTCCGCGACAACGGCGTCGGTTTCGACATGCAATATGCCGACAAGCTGTTCGGCGCCTTCCAGCGCCTGCACCACCCCAGCGAATTCGAGGGCACCGGCATCGGCCTGGCGACGGTCCAACGCGTCGTGCACCGGCATGGCGGCCGGGCCTGGGCCGAGTCGCAGCCGGGCCAAGGCGCGGTAGTCTATTTCACCCTGGCCGCGCCGGCCAAAATATCCCTATAATCGACCGGGTTTTGTATAGGCCCGATCGCAATAGAATAACGGACGAGACCGGAGACGAGATGCAACCATCGGACAAGATCATCCTGCTGGTCGAGGACAACCCGGACGACGAGATTCTCACCCTGCGCGCCCTGAAAAAATGCAACATCCTCAACGAGGTCGTGGTCGCCCGCGACGGCGTCGAGGCCTTGGACTACTTGTTCGGCACCGGCGGCTATGCCGGCCGCGACCTCGGCGTCCAACCGCAGGTGGTGCTGCTCGATCTCAAGCTGCCTAAAATCGACGGCCTGGAGGTCTTGCGCCGCATCCGCGAAGACGAGCGGACCAAGCTGTTGCCCGTGGTCATCCTCACCACCTCGAACGAAGACAACGACATCACCGCCGGCTACGAATTGCGCACCAACAGCTATATCCGCAAGCCGGTGGAGTTCGACCAGTTCATCGAAGCGGTCCGCCAGCTCGGCATGTACTGGCTGTTGTTGAACGAACCGCCACCAAGCATTCGACCCTGACCATGGGTCCGGTCTTGCGCATCCTGCTGATCGAGGATTCCGAAGACGACGCGCTGCTGGTGGAGCGCGAATTGCAGCGCAACGGCTTCAGCCTGACGGTCCAGCGGGTCGACACCCCGGACCGCCTGGAGTCGGCCTTGTGCCAGGACGACTGGGACCTGGTGATCGCCGATCACAACCTACCCGGCTTCGGCTTCGAGGCGGCCTTGGCCCGGGTCCGCCAGACCGCCGCCGACGTGCCCGTGATCATCGTGTCCGGCACCATCGACGACGGGGCCGCCGTCGACGCGATGAAGGCCGGCGTCAGCGACTACATCATGAAGGGCAACCTGGCCCGCCTGGCCCCCGCGATCGAGCGGGAGTTGCGCGAGTCCGCGGTCCGGCGCCAGCACCGCAAGGCGGAGGAGACCATTCGTCATCTGGCCCAGCACGACACGCTGACCGGCCTGATGAACCGCCACCGCTTCGAGCAGCGGCTGACCCTGGCCCTGTGCAATGCCAATGACTGGAACACCGAACACGCCCTGCTCTATCTGGACCTGGACCAGTTCAAGGTCGTGAACGACACCTGCGGCCATCTCGCCGGCGACGAGCTGCTCAAGCAGCTGGCCGCCCTGATGCAGAGCCAGGTGCGCGAGCACGACACCCTGGCCCGGCTGGGTGGCGACGAGTTCGGCCTGCTGCTGGAGAACTGCCCGCCGGAGCGGGCCGTGCAACTGGCGGAGCAGCTGCTGGCGGCCATCCAAGGTTTCCGCTTCAACTGGGACGGCAAGGTCTACGCCATCGGCGGCAGCATCGGGGTCGCCCCGATCGGCGCGCACAGCACCGGCGTCGACGAATTGATGCGCAACGCGGACATCGCCTGCTATGCCGCCAAGGACCTCGGCCGCAACCGCATCCATGTCTATACCGAGGACGATGCCGACTTGCAGCGCCGCCGCGTCGAGATGCACTGGGTCTCGCGCCTCCAGTGGGCGCTGGAGCATGACCGCTTCGTCCTGTATCGCCAGAACATCGTGCCGCTGCAAGCGAACGGCGATGACGGCGCCAACTGCGAGTTGCTGGTCCGCATGCTCGACGAGAACGGCCAGATCACCAGCCCGGGCGCCTTCCTGCCGGCGGCCGAGCGCTACAACCTGGCCCCCGCCCTAGATCGTTGGGTCATCCGCCGCTTCCTGTCCTCGCTGGCGCAAAAGCGCGCGCGCTTCGACGGTGCGGTGCGGCGCGTCTTCATCAACCTCTCCGGCATGACCATCAACGACGATGGCTTCTACGACTTCCTGCGCGACGAGTTACGCAGGTCGGAGGTCCCCCCGAGCATGCTTTGCTTCGAGGTCACCGAAACGGCCGCCATCGGCAACCTGGGCCGGGCGGTCAGTTTCATGCAAGGCATCCGCGCGGAGGGCTGCGCCTTCGCCCTGGACGACTTCGGCGCGGGCCTCAGTTCGTTCTCCTACCTGAAGACCATCCCGGTCGATTATCTCAAGATCGACGGCACCTTCGTCCGCGACATCATCGACGATCCGCTCGACCGCGCCATCGTCGAATCGATCAACCGAGTCGGTCATGTCGTCGGCCTCAAGACCATCGCGGAGTTCGTGGAAAACGACGCCGTGCGCGCCCAGTTGCGCGAGATCGGCGTCGACCACGCCCAGGGCTACGGCCTGCACTTGCCCGAGCCGTTGGAAGGCTAAGGCCGGCTCCGTGCATCAGCGCACGCCGTAGCGCGCCCGATAGTCCTCGATCGCCGCCAAGGTACCCTGCCACTCCGGCTTGTCGATCAAATAGCTCGTCAAGTCGTCCAGATTGACGATGCTGATCACCGGCAGGCCGTGTTGCCGCTCGACCTCCTGCACCGCCGACAACTCGCCCTGACCGCGCTCCATGCGGTCGAGCGCAATGGCGACGCCGCAGGGCGTGGCGCCGGCCGCCTGGATCAGCTGCACCGATTCGCGCACCGAGGTGCCGGCCGAGATCACGTCGTCGACGATCAGCATCCGCCCCTGCAGTTTCGCGCCGACGATGCTGCCGCCCTCGCCGTGGTCCTTGGCCTCCTTGCGGTTGAAGCTGAACGGCACGTTGCGGCCCAAGTCGGCCATCGCCACGACGATGGTGGCGACCAGCGGAATGCCCTTGTAGGCCGGGCCGAACAGGCCGTCGAAGGCAACGCCGGAATCGAGGATGGCTTTCGCGTAGAATTCGCCGAGACGCTTCAGCGCCACGCCGTCGTTGAACAGGCCGGCATTGAAGAAATACGGGCTCAGGCGCCCGGCCTTGGTCTTGAACTCGCCGAACAGCAGCACCTGCTGCGCGATGGCGAATTCGATGAAATCCTTTTTGTAATCCTGCATGGCAAAACCTTAAGAACCGTATCCGCAGATGACGCAGATTTACACAGATGAACAACAGAAAAATCTGCGTCATCTGCGGATTAAATAGAATCGACAATATGCGAATTGTAACCGCCAATTTGAACGGCATCCGCTCCGCCGGCCGCAAGGGCTTTTTCGACTGGCTGCCCCGACAAGACGCCGACGTGATCTGTCTGCAAGAGCTCAAGGCCCAGGTCGGCGACATGACCAGGCATATGCTCAACCCCGAGGGCTATTTCGGCTATTTCCACTACGCCGAGAAGAAGGGCTACAGCGGGGTCGGCCTCTACTGCAAGCGCCAACCGGATGAAATCATCGAAGGCCTGGACATCGCCGATATCGACATGGAAGGCCGCTACATCGAAGCGCGGTTCGGCAATACTTCCATCGTCTCGGTCTACCTGCCTTCGGGTTCCAGTTCGGAGGAGCGCCAGGCAATGAAGTTCAGCTTCATGGACCGCTTCTGGCCGCACCTGGAAAAACTGCGACAATCCGGCCGCGAGGTCATCGTCTGCGGCGATTGGAACATCGCCCACCGCGAGATCGACCTGAAGAACTGGAAGGGCAACCTGAAGAACTCCGGTTTCCTGCCCGAGGAACGGGCCTGGATGACGGCGCTGTTCGATCAGCTCGGCTACGTCGACACCTACCGCCACCTCTACCCGGAACACGAGGGCGAGGCCTACACCTGGTGGAGCAACCGCGGCCAGGCCTGGGCCAAGAACGTCGGCTGGCGCATCGACTACCAGATCGCCACGCCGGGCATCGCGGCCAAGGCGCAGGCCGGCTCGGTGTACAAGGCCGAACGCTTCAGCGACCATGCGCCGTTGATCGTGGACTACGATGCCACCCTGTAAGGCGAGGTTATTCGAGGGATAATCGGATTACTTAACAGATACGGCATTTCTTTTCAAATGATTGCCATACAAACACTCGAAGACCTGTTGCTACTCCGTGAGTCTGTCGCACTGGAATGCAAGCTTGCCGCAGGACGCGATGGCAAGGGTGCATTGCCAGATGACTTTTGGCCCACTTACAGTGCTTTTGCCAACACAAATGGCGGCGTAGTTCTACTCGGCGTACGTGAAAAGAATGGCGGCTTTGTTTTAGAGGGTGTGCAAACGCCTGACAAAATCCGCACCGAGCTATTCAACAACCTGAATAACCGTCAGAAGGTGAGCGCCAATCTCCTCGTGGATTCCGATGTACAAGAGTTCACGCTAGAAGGCAAAACCCTGCTGCTGATTGAGATACCTCGTGCCAGTCGACAGCAGAGGCCGGTATTCTTGACGCTAAACCCTCTCGCAGGCCACACCTACCGCCGCTTTAATGAGGGCGATCATACGTTGCCCGATGAAGAGGTCAAACGCATGCTGGCGGAACAGGTTGAGGACAGCCGCGATGACCGAATTCTTGTGGGTTATGGCATTGGCGACCTGGATGTCGAGACCTTCCGTGCCTATCGTCAAGTTTTTTCAAATCGTGACCCTGGCCACCCTTGGAATTCTCTGGACGACCAAGAGTTTTTGCGCCAGATCGGCGGCTGGCGACGTGACCGCGAGACAAACGAGGCCGGATTGACTTTAGCCGGACTGCTGATGTTCGGACAAATGGTGACCATTCAGGAGGCACTGCCTCATTACATGTTGGATTACCAGGAGCGCCCCGAGGCAAAAACAGAACGGCGCTGGATTGACCGCCTAACATTAGACGGTAAATGGTCGGGCAATCTCTACGACTTCTACCGCAAGGTCTATCTCAAGCTCACCGCCGATCTGAAAGTGCCCTTTCAACTCGAAAAGGGAGAACGGCAGGACGAAACACCAGTACACGTCGCTCTTCGCGAGGCCTTGGCCAATGTACTGGTGCATGCGGATTACACCGACAGAGCTTCTGTATTAGTAGTCAAACGGCCGGATATGTTCGGCTTTCGCAATCCGGGGTTGATGCGAATCCCTGTAGAAGTTGCCCTGCAAGGGGGTGAGCCCGATTGTCGTAATCGCACATTACACAAGATGTTTCGCCTGGTGGGCGTCGGTGAACAAGCCGGCACAGGCATACCGAGGATTCTTCAGGGCTGGAAAGCCCAACACTGGAATCCCCCCAAGCTTTATGAGAGCACCACTCCCTACAACCAAACCTTGCTTGAACTCCGAATGATCGATTTGTTCCCTGAGCAAGTCATCCAGGGTTTAAGGGCTCGCTTCGGAGGCGACTTTGACCCTATGCCCTACGAGGAGCGCGTGGCATTGGCACTTGCGGCTAGCGAGGGGACTGTCAATCATGCCCGCTTGTGTGCCGTATCGAGTGCCCACCCGGTAGATATTTCCCGGACCTTGCAGCATTTGACCCAGATGGGAATGCTCGAGTCCACCGGTGGTCGGGGAGCCATCTATCACTTACCGGGGATGGCACTACCTACTCCTGAGGATGTATTTGGACCGCCCTTAGCAAGTTTGCTACCCCGCCAAGATTTGATTCCCAGCTCCCCAGATTTGGGGGCTAGCTCCCCAGTTTTGCCGGCCAGCTCCCAAGTTTTCCCCCACCTAAGGGATGCCCAGGGTTGCCTGTTGAGCGAGCAGCTTCCTCTGCCGGTCATTAACGACTTGGGCCTCCTTGACCCGGCGCTAAGAGCCGCTCTGGAAGCACTGGCTCGCGTGCCGCGCGATAAAAAGAAGGTGGAGCGGGAGGTTCTAGAAAGGGTATTGCTAGATATCTGCAAGGGACACTATCTAACGCTGCAATGTTTGGCAGAGCTGGTAAATCGCCGCCCTGAGTCCTTGCGCAATGGATACCTGAGCAGGATGGTCCGCACACGCTCATTGAGCTTGGCTTTTCCGACAACGCCAACTCATGAGAGGCAAGCCTACTGCACCACAAGCTCTTTGCCCCCCACTTCCGAAGGCGGGGCATAGATCATGGCCAAGGAGTATCGAGAGTTACTCGGTTTGGGCGAATCGCAGTCGGCCAAAGTCGAGGTTTCCCGCTATTTGAGAAGCTGGTCCACAGGTGAGAAGGCCTTCTTGGATGCCGACGGACATAGCAACAGCAGGCGCTATGCCTTGCGATCCAGGCAGGAATAAACACCCAATTAGCAATCCGCCAAAATCTGTCTCTCAGCAAGTAAAGATGGAAAATTATTCATTTATATCAGTGTGTTATGTCTGGCCCTTTATTAACAGCCAGTTAGCAAAGCTAACCGGTGCCCAACCTGGGTTAGGCCCCGCCATCCCACCCGTGGACGAAATATGAACCGCCTGACCGCCTTCCACCGCCTCGCCGCCGTCCTCTTTCTCGGCTTCGCCTCCGGCCTGCCGCTGTCGCTGACCGGCCAGGCGATGCAGGCCTGGCTGTCGGTCGACGGGGTGGACATCGCGACCATCGGCTTCCTCGGCCTGGTCGGCGTGCCTTACACCTTCAAGTTCCTCTGGGCGCCGCTGATGGACCGCTTCGAGCCGCCGCTCCTGGGCCGGCGGCGCGGCTGGCTGGTGCTGAGCCAGGTGGGTCTGGCCGCCGCGCTGGCCTGGATGGCCGGGCTGTCGCCGAGCGGCGCGCCCGGCCTGTTCGCGCTGGCCGCATTGTGCATCGCCTTCCTCTCCGCCTCGCAGGACGTGGTGATCGACGCCTACCGTACCGACGTGCTTGACCCGCGCGAGCGCGGCCTGGGCGGCTCGCTGTCGGTGTTCGGCTATCGGCTGGCGATGATCCTGGCCGGCGGCGTCGCGCTGATCTGGGCCGAGCAATGGGGCAGCTGGTCGCGGGTCTATATGGTGATGGCCGGCATCATGCTGGCCGCGGCCGGCGTGTCGCTGCTCACCCTGCCTCGGGTCAACAGCGCATCCAAGCCGCTCGCCTCCGACCCGAAGGAGGAGCTCGCCGGCTTTGGCGCGATGATTGTTGGCGTGATCGTCGGCTGGTTCCTCGCCCGCGGCCTGCTCACGCTGATCGGCCTCGACCCACAGGACCCGAACAAGTGGATCCAGTTGCTGTTCATCCTGGCCGGCATCGCCGGCGCGCTGCCCCTGGCCTGGTGGGCCGCGCGCCGGGTGGGTTTCGAAACCTTGAACCGCTCGCTCGACAGTTATTTCTCGCAACAGAATGCCTGGGCCTTGCTGTTCTTGATCGTGCTGTACAAGCTGGGCGATGCCTTTGCCGGCACCCTGACCACGCCCTTCCTGATCAAGGGCATGGGCTTCCTGCAATCCGAGGTCGGCATCGTCAACAAGGTGATCGGCATTTGGCTGACCATCTTCGGCGCCCTGGCCGCCGGCGCGCTGATGCTGCGAATCAACCTGTATCAGGCTCTGTTGGCCTTCGGCGTGCTGCAACTGGTGTCCAACCTGGGGTTCTGGCTATTGGCGGTATCGGGCAAGGGGGCCTGGGGCAGCTTCATGTTGCCGCCGTTCGATTTGGGCTTCGTGGCCTTGGACAAAGCCAGCGAGATCGACGGCCTGTTGATGGCCGCCATCGCCTTCGAGAACGTCGCCAGCGGCATGGGCACCGCCGCCTTCGTCGCGCTGTTGATGGGCATGTGCAATCACCGCTTCAGCGCCACCCACTACGCCCTGCTCTCGGCCCTGGCGGCGGTGGGCCGCATCTATGTCAGCCCGCTGTCGGGCGTATTGTCGGAAGCCATAGGCTGGCCGATGTTCTTCGTGTTCTCGACCCTGGCCGCCTTACCCGGCCTGGCCATGGTGTGGTGGATGCGCCGGACGATCGCCGGCATAGGCGCGCACCGCTAGGCGCGCCGGCCTTACTTGAAGAAGCCCTTGGACAGCAGTTCCATGGTCAGCACCCGATAATCGTGCGCGCCGGTGGAATCGGCGGCATAGGCGAAGATGTCCATGCCGTGGGCGGGGCTCTCGGCCAGGGCCAGGTCGTCGGCGATCTTGGCCTCGGCCAGCTCGCTCGCGTAGCGTTGCTTCAGGGTGGCCAGGGCGTCGCGGCATTGCGGCTTGTCCTCGGCATAGCGGGTGACCACCATGCGCCGCTCGATCGGCCGGCCTAGCGGTTTTTCCAGCACGCGCAAGGCGATCTCGGTGCGGTGCAGGCCCTGCATGGCCAGGTAATCGGAGGTGACCGGGATCAGCACCCGGTCGGAGGCGAACAACGCGTTCAAGGTCAACACCGACAGCGACGGCGCGCAATCCATCAGCACCGGACTGTTGGCGCCGACCAACTCGCTCAGGCCGTTTTTCAATCTGGCGGCCACGCCCTTGACGCCGCCGAGCATGGAATCGACCTTGGACAGGTCGGGGTGGCCGGGGATCAGGCGTAGGCCGTTGGGCAAGGTCCGCACCAGGCTGGCCAGCGGCTTGTCGCGCAGGAAGAAGGCCGACACGCAGGCATCGCCATGCAGGCTCTTGACCCCCAGGGCCAGGCTGAGGTGCGCCTGCGGATCGAGGTCGATCAGGATGGGCTGGCGTTCCAGCAACATCAGGGCGGCGGCCACGTTCAGGGTGGTGGTGGTCTTGCCGACCCCGCCCTTCTGGTTGAAGACTGCAACGACTGCCATGTTGTCTCCTTCGTTTACTCGACGGTTACCGATTTCGCCAAATTCCTTGGCTTATCCACATCGGTACCTTTAACCAATGCCGCATGATACGCCAACAACTGCACCGGGATGGCATGCACCACCGGCGACAACACGCCGACATGGCGCGGGGTGCGAATGACATGTACGCCCTCCGAGTCGGTGAAGTGGCTGTCGAGGTCGGCGAACACGAACAGCTCGCCGCCGCGCGCGCGCACCTCCTGCATGTTCGACTTCACCTTTTCCAACAGGGTGTCGTTCGGCGCGATCACCACCACCGGCATATCGGCATCGACCAGGGCCAAGGGGCCATGTTTCAACTCGCCGGCCGGGTAGGCCTCGGCATGAATATAGGAGATTTCCTTGAGCTTGAGCGCGCCTTCCATTGCGATCGGGTAGTGCGGGCCGCGACCGAGGAACAGGGCGTGCTGTTTGGCGCCGAACTGCTCGGCCCAAAGCTTGATTTGCGGCTCCAGGTTCAGGGCATGCTGCACGCTGCCGGGCAGATGGCGCAGGGCGTCGAGATAGGCCAGCGCTTGCTCGTCGTCGAGCCGGCCGCGCTGCTTGGCCAAGGTCACCGCCAGGATGAACAAGGCCACCAGCTGGGTGGTGAAGGCCTTGGTCGAGGCCACGCCGATCTCGGCCCCGGCCCGGGTGTAGAACACCAGGCGCGAGGCGCGCGGGATCGCGCTTTCCTGCACGTTGCAGATCGATAGGGTGAGGTCGTGGCCCAGGGATTTGGCGTATTTCAGCGCCTCCAGGGTGTCCAGGGTCTCGCCCGACTGCGAGATGGTGACGACCAGGTGCTTGGGGTTGGCGACCGCGCTGCGATAACGGTATTCGCTGGCGATCTCAACCTGGCAGGGCAGGCCGGCGATGGCCTCGATCCAGTAACGGGCGACCGAGGCGGCGTAGAAGCTGGTGCCGCAAGCCAATATCTGCACGCCCTCGGCCCGGTCCAGCACGTCGGCCGCGCCCTCGCCGAACAGGGCCGGGCTGAAGCCTTCGTCGAGCACCGCTTCGATGGTGTCGGCCAAGGCGCGCGGCTGCTCGTGGATCTCCTTCTGCATGAAGTGGCTGTAGGGGCCGAGTTCGAGCGAGGCGATGGAGACATCGCTGACGTGCTCGGCCCGCTCGACGGTCTGGCCGCTCTGGTCGTGAATCTCTATGCCCTCGCGGCGCACGGCCACCACGTCGCCCTCTTCCAGATAGACCACGCGCCGGGTGCTGGACAGCACGGCGGAGACATCGGAGGCGATCAGGTTCTCGTGCTCGCCCCGGCCGATCAATAGGGGACAACCCATGCGGGCGCAGATCATCAGATCGGGTTGGTCGAGCGCGACCACGGCGATGGCATAGGCGCCGACCAATTCGCGCACGGCGCCCTCGACCGCCGCGAACAAGTCGTGCGATTGTTGGTAGCGGTGATGCACCAAGTGGGCGATGACCTCGGTATCGGTCTGCGACTCGAAGCTATAGCCCAGCGGCTTGAGTTCGGCACGGATTGCCTCGTGGTTTTCGATAATGCCGTTGTGCACCACAGCCACCAGGCCGCCGGAGATGTGCGGATGGGCATTCGGCTCGGTGACGCCGCCATGGGTGGCCCAGCGGGTGTGACCAATGCCGATATGGCCGGCGAGACCCTCGGCCGCAGCGGCGTTCTGCATCTCGCTGACCCGGCCGACCCGGCGCACGCGCTTGATCTCGCCATCGACCACGGCGATGCCGGCCGAATCGTAACCCCGGTATTCCAGGCGTTGCAGACCCTCGATCAACAGGGGCACCACATTGCGTTCGGCGACGGCGCCGACGATGCCGCACATAATCAGCGCTCCGCGCTGGGCGAGCGGCGAGCGGCGAGCGGCGAGCGGAAAACCCCCATTGCCCGGCTTGCATTCTTGGCTTGCATCTTCATGCCCCGCTTTCGATCCAATACATTTTTGCGCCTCACGCCCAACTCCTCACGCTTCACTTCTTGACGGGCCGCTTCCACCCCGGCACGGTCACCGCTTTCGCGCGCGCCACGGTCAATTCGCCGGCCGGCGCATCTTTGTTGATCACCGAGCCGGCGCCGATGGTGGCCTCGGCGCCGATGCGGACCGGCGCCACCAGCACGCAGTTCGAGCCGATCGAGGCGCGATCTTCGATCTCGGTGCGATGCTTGTTGGCGCCGTCGTAGTTGGCGGTGATGGTGCCGGCGCCGATGTTGACCTTGCTGCCCACGCTGGCGTCGCCGACGTAGCTCAGGTGATTGACCTTGGAATTGAAACCGATCCGGCTGTTCTTGATCTCGACGAAGTTGCCGATGTGCGTCTCGGCCGCCAGCTCGGTGCCGGGGCGGATACGCGAATAGGGGCCGATGCGGCTGCCGGTGCCGATACGCGCGCCCTCGATATGGCTGAACGGCAGGATCTCGACCCCGGCCGCGACCTCGACGTTCTTCAGCACGCAATTGGCGCCGATCTTCACGCCGTCGGCCAGGTCGACGCGGCCCTCGAACACGCAGTTGACGTCGATCAGCACGTCGCGGCCGCAGGCCAGCTCGCCGCGGATATCCAGCCGCTTCGGGTCGATCAAGGTCACGCCCCGGTGCAACAAGGCCTCGGCCAGATTGTGTTGATGCGCGCGCTCCAGCTCGGCCAATTGCATGCGGCTGTTGACGCCGAGCACCTCCCACACCGCGCCGGGGTGGCAGGGCAGCACGCGCACCCGTTCGGCCGCCGCCATCGCGATGATGTCGGTCAGGTAATACTCGCCTTGGGCGTTGTCGTTGGACAGCCGGGCGAGCCAGGCGCTCAGGCGCTTGACCGGCAGCGCCATGATGCCGGTGTTGACCTCGTGGAGGGTCAGCTCTTCCGGCGTCGCATCCTTGTGTTCGACGATGCGCTCGACGCCGCCTTGCGCGTTGCGCACGATGCGGCCGTAGCCCGTGGGATTGGCCAGGCTGACGGTGAGCAGGGCCAGGGCGTCTTCACGCGCGAGCAAGACCAGTTCCTGCAAGGTCTCCGAACGGATCAGCGGCACGTCGCCGTAGAGGATCAAGGCCACCGCATCGGGGTTCAAGCGCGACACCGTCTGCTGCACGGCGTGGCCGGTGCCGAGTTGCGGTTCTTGTTTCACCCAGGCCAGGTCGTCGCGGCCGACCGCCTGCGGCAAGACATCGCCGCCATGGCCATAGACTACGCAGATGCGCTCCGGCGCCAGGCTGTCGGCGGCGGCGATGACGTGCTCGATCAGGGGCCGGCCGGCCAGCGGGTGCAGGACCTTGGGCAGATCGGAGTGCATCCGGGTGCCCTTGCCAGCGGCGAGGATGACGACGTTCAGCGGTTTGTTCATTCGAATTTCATGGCGGCGCAAGCCCTGCGCGTATGGCCTGGAAGTATAAACAAATCGCCCGGCCGGCGCGGCAATGGGCAATAAAAAAGGCAGCCGTCGGGCTGCCTTTTTCTGATTGCCGTGGTGCCGTCGTCAAGCCTTCAGCCGGCGCATCTTCTCGATGGTCTGCAACTGGGCGATGGCGACCGCCAACTCGGCCTCGGCCTGGGCGTATTCCATGGCGGAGGTGCGATTATTCATCGCCTCTTCCGCGCGCTGCTTGGCCTCTTGCGCACGGGCCTCATCCAGGTCGGCGCCGCGCACGGCGGTGTCGGACAGGATGGTAACCACGTGCGGTTGCACCTCGAGGATGCCGCCGGAGACGAAGATCACGTCTTCGCCGTCTTCCTGCGGCCGCTTGATGCGCACCGAGCCGGGCTTGATGCGGCTGAGCATCGGAGCATGGCGCGGGTGGATGCCCACCTCGCCCATTTCGGCGGGGACGATCACATACTCCGCCGAGCCGGCGTAGATGGCGGCCTCCGCGCTCACGATGTCGACATGTACGGTCATTGCCATTTCAAATCCTTGTAAGGCGCGAGGTGTAAGGCGTGAGGCGCGCGAGTCGGTACGATTTCCGCCTCACTCCTCACTCCTCACTGCAACGTCTTGGCCTTCTCGACGGCCTCGTCGATGGTGCCGACCATGTAGAAGGCCTGCTCGGGCAGGTGGTCGTATTCGCCTTCGACGATCGCCTTGAAGTTGGCGATGGTGTCTTTCAGCGTCACATACTTGCCGGGCGCGCCGGTGAAGGCCTCGGCCACGAAGAACGGCTGCGACAGGAAGCGCTGGATCTTACGGGCGCGGGACACGGCCAGCTTGTCCTCGGGCGACAGTTCGTCCATGCCCAGAATCGCGATGATGTCGCGCAGTTCCTTGTACTTCTGCAGCGTGCCCTGCACGGCGCGGGCGACGTTGTAGTGCTCCTCGCCGACGACCAGCGGGTCGAGCTGGCGCGAGGTGGAGTCGAGCGGGTCCACGGCCGGGTAGATACCCAGCTCGGCGACCTGACGGGACAGCACCAGGGTGGCGTCCAGGTGAGCGAAGGTGGTCGCCGGCGACGGGTCGGTCAAGTCGTCGGCGGGCACGTACACGGCCTGGAACGAGGTGATGGAGCCGGTGCGGGTGGAGGTGATGCGTTCCTGCAGGCGGCCCATCTCGTCGGCCAGGGTGGGCTGGTAACCCACGGCGGACGGCATCCGGCCCAGCAGCGCGGACACTTCGGTACCGGCCAGGGTGTAGCGGTAGATGTTGTCGACGAAGAACAGCACGTCGCGACCCTCGTCGCGGAAGTGCTCGGCCATGGTCAGGCCGGTCAGCGCCACGCGCAGACGGTTGCCCGGCGGCTCGTTCATCTGGCCATAGACCAAGGCGACCTTGTCCAGCACGCCGCCTTCCTTCATCTCGTGGTAGAAGTCGTTGCCCTCACGGGTACGCTCGCCCACGCCGGCAAACACGGAGTAACCCGAGTGCGCGACGGCGATGTTGCGGATCAGTTCCATCAGGGTCACGGTCTTGCCGACGCCGGCGCCGCCGAATAAGCCGACCTTGCCGCCCTTGGCGATCGGCATGATCAGGTCGATAACTTTAATACCCGTTTCCAGTATCTCCACGGCGGCAGCCTGGTCGGCGTAGGCCGGGGCCTTGCGGTGGATGGGGGCCGTCGCCTCGGCGGCAACCGGGCCGGCCTCGTCGATGGGGGTGCCCAGGACGTTCATGATGCGGCCCAGGGTAGCCTTGCCGACCGGCACGTTGATGGGGGCGCCGGTATTCTTCACGGCCAGGCCGCGCTTGAGGCCGTCGGTGGAGCCCATGGCGATGGCGCGGACAATGCCGTCGCCCATCTGCTGCTGCACCTCGAAGGTCAGCTCGGGGCTGTCCATCTTGATGGCGTCATACACCTTGGGCAAGGCCCCGCGCGGGAATTCCATATCCACCACCGCGCCGATGATCTGAACGATTTTTCCTTCGGTCATGACTCTAAGTCCTAAAAATAAAATCTCTTAAACCGCCGCCGCGCCGGAAACGATCTCCGACAGCTCTTTCGTAATGGCCGCCTGGCGGGTCTTGTTGTAGACCAGCTTGAGTTCGCCGATCACGTCCTTGGCGTTGTCCGATGCCGCCTTCATGGCGACCATGCGCGCCGACTGCTCGCAGGCCATGTTCTCGGCGACCGCCTGGTAGATCAGCGCCTCGATGTAGCGGATCATCAGGCCGTCGATGACGCCCTTGGCCTCGGGCTCGTAGATGTAGTCCCAGTGCGCAGTGCTCTTTTCCACGGCGGCCTCGGCCGACAGCGGCAGCAACTGGGTGAACTGGGCCTCTTGCTTCATGGTGTTGATGAAGCGGCTGTAGACCAGATACAAGGCATCGATCTTGCCGGCCTTGTAGGCCTCCAACATCACGCTCACCGGGCCGATCAGCTTTTCCAGGTGCGGCCGGTCGCCCAGGCCGGTGGCCTCGGACACGACGTTGCCGCCCAGGCGCTGGATGAAACCCATGCCCTTGTTACCGATGGCGGTCACATCGACTTCGACGCCCTTCGCTTCCCAATCCTTCAGCTTGTTCAGCACCATGCGCAGGGCGTTGGTGTTCAAGCCGCCGCACAGGCCCTTGTCGGTCGACACCACGATCAGGCCGACGCGCTTGACCTTGTCGCGCGCGACATAGAACGGGTGCTTGTACTCGGAATGCGACAGGCTCAGGTGCGCCATGACCTGCGCGATCTTCTCGGCGTAGGGACGGGCCGCCTTCATGCGCTCTTGTGCCTTGCGCATCTTGGAGGCGGCCACCATCTCCATGGCCTTGGTGATCTTGCGCGTGTTCTCGACGCTCTTGATCTTGGTGCGGATCTCTTTTCCGGCAGCCATATTGCTCTCGACTCTCTACTCAGGTCCCGGCTTAGTAAGCCGCAGTGGCCTTGAAGTCCTCGATAGCGGCGGCCATTTGCTTCTCGGCATCCGCATCCAGGTCCTTGGTTTCCTCGATCTTGTCCATGAGGGCCTTGTACTTGCTCTTCATGAAGGAGGTCAGGGCGGCTTCGAAGGCCAGCGCGCGCTTGACCTCGACGTCGTCCAGGTAACCGCGGTTGACGGCAAACAGGGTGACCGCCATCTCCGAGGTGTTCATCGGGGCGTACTGATACTGCTTCATCAGCTCGGTCACCATGCGGCCGCGCTCCAACTGCTTGCGGGTCGCCTCGTCCAGGTCGGAAGCGAACTGGGCGAAGGCCGCCAGTTCGCGGTACTGGGCCAGGGCCAGACGGATACCGCCGCCCAGCTTCTTGATCACCTTGGTCTGCGCGGCGCCGCCGACGCGGGACACGGACAGACCGGCGTTGATGGCGGGACGGATACCGGCGTTGAACAGGTCGGTTTCCAGGAAGATCTGGCCGTCGGTAATGGAGATCACGTTGGTCGGCACGAAGGCGGACACGTCGCCGGCCTGGGTCTCGATCACCGGCAGCGCGGTCAGCGAACCGGTCTTGCCCTTGACGGCGCCCTTGGTGGCCTTCTCGACGAAGTCGGCGTTGACGCGCGCGGCACGCTCGAGCAGACGGGAGTGCAGGTAGAACACGTCGCCCGGATAGGCTTCGCGGCCCGGCGGACGGCGCAGCAACAGGGAGATCTGACGGTAGGCCCAGGCCTGCTTGGTCAGGTCGTCGTAAACGATCAGGGCATCCTGGCCGCGGTCGCGGAAGAACTCGCCCATGGAGCAGCCGGCGTAGGGCGCGAGGAACTGCATCGCGGCCGGGTCGGAAGCGGTGGCGGCGACCACGATGGTATGGCCCATGGCACCGTGCTCTTCCAGCTTGCGCACGACGTTGGCGATGGACGATGCCTTCTGGCCGACGGCGACGTAGATACAAATGACGCCGGTGCCCTTCTGGTTGATGATGGCGTCGACGGCGACGGCGGTCTTGCCGGTCTGGCGGTCGCCGATGATCAGCTCGCGCTGGCCGCGGCCGATCGGCACCATGGAGTCGACCGACTTCAGGCCGGTCTGCATCGGCTGCGACACGGATTGGCGATCGATCACGCCGGGGGCGATCTTTTCGATCGGGGAGGTCTCGCTGCAATTGATCGGACCCTTGCCGTCGATCGGCTGGCCCAGCGCGTTCACCACACGGCCGATCAGGGCCTCGCCCACCGGCACCTCGAGAATGCGGCCGGTGCACTTGACCGTGTCGCCTTCGGTGATGTGTTCATAATCGCCCAGCACCACGGCGCCGACGGAGTCGCGCTCGAGGTTCAGGGCCATGCCCATGGTGTTGCCGGGGAATTCCAGCATTTCGCCCTGCATGACATCGGCCAGGCCGTGTACGCGGACGATACCGTCGGTGACGGAAACCACCGTCCCCTGGGTGCGCAGCTCGGAGCCGGACTCCAGGTTCTGGATCTTGCTCTTAATCAGCTCGCTGATTTCGGAAGGGTTGAGTTGCATATCGACTCCAGATTCTTTCAGATCAAGCTTGCAGGGTGACGGCCATCTCGGCCAGCTTGGCGCGGACCGATGCATCGAGCACCTCGTCGCCCACCGTAATCATGACGCCGCCGATCAAGCTGGCATCCACTTCCTGAGTGGTGCTGACCTTGCGGCCATATTTTGCACTCAGCTTGTCGGCCAGGGCGGTCACTTGCGCATCGCTCAGCGGGAAGGCGCTGGTGATCTTGGCTTCCAGCGCACCTTCGGCGACCGCGCGCATCTCCTCGAACAGCCGGGCGATTTCCGGCAGCACGGCAAGACGCTTGTTCTCGGCCAGCACCTTGACGGTGTTGACACCCTCTGCATTGAGTTTGCCGCCACAGACCGCCAGGATCAGTTCGGCCGCGCGCTCGGCGGGCACGGACGGATTGGCGACCAATGCCGCCACCTGTGCATCCGCCGCGACGGCGGCGGCCAGGCCCAGCATGTCGGACCAGGCGGCCCAAGTGTTTTGCTCCTTGGCCAGGCGTGCGAGGGCCTCGGCGTAGGGGCGTGCAATAGTGACGACTTCGGCCATGGTCAGAGCTCGTTCTTGACGGCCTCGAGCAGATCGCCGTGCGCCTTGGCATCCACCTCGCGGCGCAGGATCTTCTCGGCACCGGCCACGACCAGGGCGGCCACTTCGCCACGCAACTGCTCGCGGGCGCGGTGGGTTTCCTGCTCGATCTCGGCCTTGGCGGCGGCGATCTGACGATCGCCCTCGGTCTTGGCGGCGTCCTTGGCCTCATCGACCACCTGGGCCGCGCGCTTTTCGGCCTGGGCGATGATCTCGGCGGCCTTCTGCTTGGCCTCTTGCAAGGCCTCGGTGGCGCGCTTGGCGGCCAGCTCCAGCTCGTGCTTGCCGCGGTCGGCCGCGGCCAGGCCGTCGGCGATCTGCTTGCGACGGGCCTCCAGCGCGGTGACCACGGGCGGCCACACGAACTTCATGCAGAACCACACGAACAGAAAAAACGTGATGGACTGCCCAATCAGGGTCATATTGATGTTCATGCCCGAACCTCTTGCGGTTAAGCCTTGGAAAAGTGACGCTTAGGCAGCGACCGCGAACAGGACGTACATGGCCAGGCCGACGGCGATCATCGGCACGGCGTCGACCAGGCCCATCACGATGAAGAACTGGGTACGCAGCATCGGGATCAGCTCGGGCTGACGGGCAGCGCCTTCCAGGAAACGGCCACCGAGGACACCGATGCCGATGGAGGCGCCCAGGGCACCGAGGCCCATCATGATGGCGCCGGCAATGAACAGCAGGGCTTGTACTTCAGTCATGTTTCTCTCCTAAAGAAAAATCAATTAAAAGCAAAATCTGTTAGTGATGTTCTTGATGCGCCATGTCCAGGTAGACGATGGTCAGCGTCATGAAAATAAATGCTTGCAGGGTAATGATCAGGATGTGGAACACGGCCCAGGCCCACTGCAATACGCCGCCGGCCACCATCAGCACGGCGCCGCCGGAGAACATCAGCGCGATCAGGATGAAGATCATCTCGCCGGCATACATGTTGCCGAACAGTCGCAGGGCCAGCGAGACTGGCTTGGCGATCAGGTTGACGCCCTCGAGCAGCAGGTTGGCCGGCAGGCCATACTTGCCGAAAGGCTGCAAGGTCAGTTCGCCGACAAAGCCGCCGACGCCCTTCATCTTCACGCTGTAGTACAGCACCAAGAAGAAGACGGCGATGGACATGCCGAAGGTGGCGTTCGGGTCGGTGGTCGGCACGACCTTGAAGAACAGGTGCGAATCGCCGGTGATGGTGGCGGCCAGCATCGGCAGCCAATCGATGGGCAACAAGTCCATCGCGTTCATCAGGAAGATCCACAGGAAGATGGTCAGCGCCAGCGGGGCGACCATGGGGTTACGGCCGGAGAAGGAGCCGCGCACGCTGTCGTCGATGAACTCGACCACCCACTCGACGAAGTTCTGCAAACCGCCGGGCACGCCGGTGGTGGCGCGCTTGGCCGCCTTGCCGAAGAAAAACAGGAAGAGCAGACCGAGCACGACGGACCAACCCATGGTGTCCACGTTGACGGCCCAAAAGCCCATCTCTTTGGCCTCGGCCGCAGAATGGGCCAGGCCCCAAGTGCCATCGGCCTTTTCGCCGAAGGTCAGGTTTTGCAGGTGATGCTTGATGTAATCCGTCGAGCTCAACGTTTCCGCAGACATGTCTCTTCTCACCGAAACAACAAGGCAACCAGCACCCAGGCCAGCTGCCCAATTACAAATCCCAATGCCATCGGCAAGGCCGCCAGATTCAACACGCCGAATCCGATCGCCAACCACATGCCGACCACCGCATACCGCTCAAGGCTGGAGCGATAGAAAGACTGGAGATGCCGCTTGGCATCGCAGTGATAGTCGTGCTCACCGCGCTTGTATCGCCACACCAGAAAACCGGTGTTAAGCAGCGCCGCACTCGCGCCGTAGAGCATCGCCAGCGCAACCGCCAATCCCGCTTGCTGCCAGGCGACCAGGCCCATCGCAAGCACGCTGGCACACTGCAACGCTAGTGAGCGTAACAACATAAGCGGACAATTATATATAGATTAGGGGGATTGATACAACCATCAATGTGATTGATGGTTGTACTAGCCCCGATAAAGCCGGCTCCCGTTTAGCGTATGCGCTTGAGGATGCCGTCGAGTTGATCCAGGCTGGCAAATTCTATGGTCAGCTTGCCGACGCCTTTCTGGTTAGAGTGAATGCTCACCTTTGCGCCCAATTTCTCGGCCAGGCCTTCTTCCAAACGCTGCACATCCCGGTCCTTGGCCGCCGGTTTTTTCTGTGCCTCTTTCGGCTGCAACATGCGGCCGGCCAGGTGCTCGGACTCGCGCACCGAGAGGCCTCGGCGCACGATCTCGTTCGCCGCCTCGGTTTGCTTGGCATGCGTCAGCGGCACGATCGCGCGGGCATGGCCCATGTCGATCCGGTTTTCCATCAACAAGGCTTGCACCGGCTTGGCCAGATTGAGCAAGCGCAGCAGGTTGGTCACCGCGGTACGCGAACGGCCGACGGCCTCGGCTGCGGTCTGATGGGTCATCGCGAATTCCTGGATCAGGCGCTGGATGCCGTGCGCCTCTTCCAGCGGATTCAGGTTTTCGCGCTGGATGTTTTCGATCAGCGCCATCTTCAAGGCCGAGGCATCGGCCACCTCGCGCACCAGCACCGGCACTTCGCGCAGGCCGGCCATCTGGCTCGCCCGCCAGCGGCGCTCGCCGGCGATGATCTCGTAGCGGCCGCCGGGGATGGCCCGGGCCAGAATGGGCTGCATCAGGCCCTCGGATTTGATCGAGTCGGACAACTCGACCAAGGCGGTCTCGTCCATGTGCGTCCGAGGCTGGTATTTACCCGGTTGCAGGCTCTCGACCGGCAACGTGAGCAAGCGCTCACCCTCTTTGACTTCCGCGTTGCCCAATAGGGCATCCAGGCCCCGACCCAATCCTTTAAGCTTTGCCATGTTGACGTCCTTCTTCCCTGCGGATGATTTCCTGCGCCAGTTGCAGATAGGCCTGCGCGCCCTTGGAGGCCTTGTCGTAGGCCAGGGCCGACAGGCCGTAACTGGGCGCCTCGGCCACCCGCACGTTGCGCGGGATGACCGTGTCGTAGACCTTGTCGCCGAAGTGCCCCTTGAGTTGATCCGAGACCTGCTGGGCCAAGGTATTGCGCGGGTCGAACATCGCCCGCAGCAGGCCCTCGATCTCGATGGCCGGATTGAGGCCCGCCTTCACCTTCTTCACCGTGTTGACCAGATCGGTCAGGCCTTCGAGCGCGTAATACTCGCACTGCATCGGAATGATCACGGCATGGGCGGCGGCCAGGGCGTTGACCGTGAGCAGGTTCAGCGCCGGCGGGCAATCGATCAGCACATAGTCGTAGTGCTCGCCGACCTCGGCCAGGGCCTCGCGCAGGCGGAACTCGCGGCCGTGCTCGCCGACCAGTTCGATCTCGGCGCCGGCCAAGTCGCGGTTGGCGGCCAACACGGCATAGCCGGCGGTCTCCGAATGGCGCACCACGTCCGCCAGCTTGGCTTGGCCGAGCAGGAGGTGGTACACCGTGTGGCTCAGCTCGCGCTTGTCGACCCCGCTGCCCATGGTCGCGTTGCCTTGCGGATCGAGGTCGATCAGCAAGACGCGCTTGCCGAGCATGGCCAGGCCGGCCGCGAGGTTGACCGTGGTCGTGGTCTTGCCCACCCCGCCCTTCTGGTTGGTAATTGCAAAGATGCGCGCCATCAGGCGGTCTCCTCCTCTGCTTGCAGCACGATCAAATGGCGTTCCGCCTCCAGGCCCGGCACGTGCAAGACGACATCGCGCTTGAGCCGCGCCCCTTTCAATTGGGCGATCTCTTCGTTCGGATAGACGCCCTTCATCGCCAGCCATTCGCCGCCCGGGGCCAAGGCATGGCGCGTGGCGCGAACAAAGTCGCTCAAGTCGCTGAAGGCCCGGCACACGATCTGCGAGTAGGCCGCCGCCGGACTATAGGCCTCCGAGCGGTCGCACACCACCTCGACATTGGCCAAGCGCAATTCGATCACCGCCTGCTGCATGAAGGCGGCCTTCTTGTGATTCGAGTCGAGCACCGTCACTTGCAAGCCCGGCCGCGCGATCGCCAGCGGAATGCCGGGCAGGCCGCCGCCGCTGCCGACATCGAGCAGGCGCTCGCCGCCGACATGCGGCAACAGCGCCAGGCTGTCGAGCAGGTGATGGGTCAGCATCCGTTCCGGCTCGTGGATCGCGGTCAGGTTATAGGTCTTGTTCCACTTGGCCAGCAGCGCGAGATAGTCGAGCAGCCGGGCCTGGGTCGCCGCGTCGATGGCCAGACCCATCTGGTCCAGGGCCTTGGAGAATTGTTCAGCCAGGTTCATGCGCGCTTCTTGTCCAACAACTCGCCGCGCTTCAAATACACCAGCAGCACCGAGACCGCAGCCGGGGTCACCCCTTGGA
Organism: Betaproteobacteria bacterium; assembly: GCA_016234655.1. Taxonomy (GTDB): domain Bacteria; phylum Pseudomonadota; class Gammaproteobacteria; order Burkholderiales; family Thiobacillaceae; genus Sulfuritortus. The sequence goes on along the minus strand of JACRAU010000033.1, from coordinate 42,902 downwards.
TGCGCGCCGCCTGGCCCACGGTGGCCGGCCGCTGTTGGTTCAGTTTTTGCCGCACCTCGATCGACAGGCCGGTCAGTTGCATGTAGTCGAAGTCCGCCGGCAAGCGCTGTTCCTCGTAATGGCGCTGGCGCTCGATCTCCTCGCGCTGGCGCTCGATGTAGCCGGCGTACTTGGCCTGGATCTCCACCTGTTCGCGCGCCTCGATGTCGGCCAAGGCCTCGCCGGCATTGGGCAGGCTAAGCAGCTTGGCATAATCCACCTCGGGCCGGCGCAACAGCTCGAACAGCGAGTACTCGTGCTCGATCGCCTTGCCCAGCACACGCACCGCCTCGGTCTCGGGCAGGTTGGCGGGATTGACCCAGGTCGCCTTCAGCCGCTCGCTCTCGCGGGCGATGGCCTCGCGCTTAGCCTCGAACCGCGCCCAGCGCGTGTCGTCGACCAACCCCAGGCGACGGCCGGTCTCGGTCAGCCGCAGGTCGGCATTGTCCTCGCGCAGCGAGAGGCGGTATTCCGCCCGGCTGGTGAACATGCGATAGGGTTCGGACACGCCCCGAGTGATCAGGTCGTCGACCAGCACCCCGAGATAGGCCTCGTCGCGGCGCGGCCACCAGGCCTCTTTGTCTTGCACCTGCAAACCGGCATTGAGGCCGGCCAAGAGACCTTGCGCCGCCGCCTCTTCGTAGCCGGTGGTGCCGTTGATCTGGCCGGCGAAGAAGAGGCCCTGAATGGCCTGGATCTCCAGGCTGGGCTTCAAGCCACGCGGGTCGTAATAGTCGTATTCGATGGCATAACCGGGGCGCAGGATGTGGGCATTCTCCAGGCCATGGATCGAGCGCACCAGCTCCAATTGCACGTCGAAGGGCAGCGAGGTGGAGATGCCGTTCGGATAGATCTCGTGGGTAGCCAGGCCTTCCGGTTCCAGGAATATCTGGTGCGAGGCCTTGTCGGCGAAGCGGTGGATCTTGTCCTCGATCGACGGGCAATAGCGCGGCCCCACCCCCTCGATCACCCCGGTGTACATCGGCGAGCGGTCGAGGCCGGCGCGGATGATCTCGTGCGTACGCTCGTTGGTGCCGGCGATCCAACACGGCAATTGCTTGGGGTGCATGGCCCGGTCGCCGAGGAAGGAGAACACCGGCTCCGGCTCGTCGCCCGCTTGCACCTGCATGACCGAAAAATCGATGCTGCACGCATCCAGGCGCGGCGGCGTGCCGGTCTTCAAGCGGCCGGCCGGCAGCCTCAGTTCGCGCAGACGGGCGGCCAGCGAGACCGACGGCGGGTCGCCCATGCGCCCGGCCTGGAAGTTCTCCAAGCCGACATGGATCAGGCCGGCGAGGAAGGTGCCGGCCGTGAGCACCACGGCGCGGGCATGGAACACGATGCCGAGTTGGGTCTTGACCCCGGCCACCCGGTCGCCTTCGAGCACAAGGTCGTCGACCGCCTGCTGGAACAGGGTCAGGTTGGGCTGATTCTCAAGCCGGCCGCGGATCGCCTGCTTGTACAGCACGCGGTCGGCCTGGGCGCGGGTGGCGCGCACGGCCGGGCCTTTCGACGAATTCAGGGTGCGGAATTGGATGCCGGCCTCGTCGGTGGCGATGGCCATGGCGCCGCCCAGGGCGTCGACCTCGCGCACCAGATGGCCCTTGCCGATGCCGCCGATGGACGGGTTGCACGACATTGCGCCCAGGGTCTCGATGTTGTGCGTCAGCAGCAGGGTCTTCACCCCCATGCGGGCGCAGGCGAGCGCGGCCTCGGTGCCGGCATGGCCGCCACCCACCACGATCACATCGAATCGGTCGGGAAAAGAGTAGGACACGGCTAAGCCCCGCGCTCCGCTTCGTTAAAAATCATTCGTTTACCGCAAACCGAGGCCGCTGAAAGGCCGCCAATCATACGGCAAACATTCCATGGTTTCACGTGAAACTTGCGCCGGTGGCGCCACGCCCATTCAGGCGATGAGCGGCTCGGGGTGATGCAGCAGATAGCCCTGGGCGTAATCCGCCCCCATGCCGAGCAAGCTGGCCATGGCCGGCTGGCAGGTGACATGCTCCGCGATGACCTTAAGGCCCATCTGCCTGGCGATGCGGCAGGTCGATTCGACGATGACGAAGTCGAGCGGGTCGTCCATCATGTCGGCGACGAAGCTGCCGTCGATCTTGATCAGACTGACCGGCAGGTTCTTCAGGTAGGCGAACGAGGCCATGCCGCTGCCGAAATCGTCCAATGCCACTTGGCAGCCCATGCCGCGCAGCACCTGGATAAAGCGCGTGGCCTTGGCCAAATTGGAGACTGCGGCGGTTTCGGTGATCTCGAAACCGATCCGGCTCGGCACGATGCCGGACGCGTCGAGCGCGCCCACGACGAAATCGAGGAAGGATTCGTCGGCCATGCTCGGCGCCGAAACGTTGACCATCAAGGTCGTGCAATGGCCCTCTATTTGGCGGCCCAGCCAATCCAGAGTTTGCCGCACCACCCAGCGATCCAGGGTTTGGATCAAGCCATAGCGCTCGGCGGCCGGGATGAAGGCCATCGGTGGCGTCAATTGGCCGCCCTCCTCTCTCATCCGCACCAGCACTTCGCATAGGGCCGGGCCGGACCTCGGGTCGGCGACCGACACGATGTTCTGAAAATACAACTCGAACCGCTCGTGCTCCAGGGCTTGGCTCAGCCTGGGTAACCACTGCATCTCGCCTTGCCGCTGAAGCGTCTCGCTATCGTCCGCCTGGTAGGCCCAAATCCGATTCCGCCCCTTATCCTTGGCGAGATAACAAGCCGTATCCGCCGCGCTCAATACCTCGGCCATATCCCGGACATCCCGAGTAATCCCGGCCAGGCCGACACTCGCGCCGACGTGGAACAATTTATCTTGCCAGGCAAAGCGAAAGCCGTTGATGTCCGCCAGCAGCGCCTCGGCGATCTCGACCGCCTTGGCCGGCGGACAACCAGCAAGTAGCAGGCCAAATTCGTCGCCGCCCAGCCGCGCCACGGTATCGCCGCTGCGGACATGGCGCGGCATCAACAGGGCGACCTGCTTGAGCAACGCGTCACCGGCGATATGGCCACAGGTGTCGTTGACCACCTTGAACTGGTCGAGATCGACATAAAGCAGGACATGATGGCTGCCGCGCAGTTGCGCATCCTGGATCAACTCCGTCAACTGCCGCTCGAATGCCAGGCGGCTGGCCAAGCCGGTCAAGCCGTCGTGGCCGGCCGCCCAGGATAACTGATCGGCCACCGCCAGCGCCCTCTCTTTCTGTTCGGCCAGTTCGTTCTCGCTCCGCCGGGAGCGGCGAATGACCGCGCGGGCGATGAAAAAGCTGAATGGTAGCGCCAGCAGCGCCAAGCCCAGCATGAAGACCAGCGCCCGGCGATACTCGTCTTGCGCCTCGGCCAGGGCTTGGTGGCTGGCCTCGCGCTGCATCGCGATCAGGCTGTTGAACTCGGCCAGGATGAGCGCCTCCATCGGCCACACCTGGCGCAAAAGCAAGCGAATGGCCCGGTCCCGTTGCCCTGATTGGGCCAAACCCAGCACCCGGTTATGCAGCTCTTCGTCTTCCCGTACCAGCGATCGGGCACTAGCCCAAACCTGTTGCTCGCCTTCGGACATACCGGCCCGGATCAAGGCATCTCGCGCCACGATGAAATCGGCGGCATGCTGGTTGAAGCGCAGGAACTCCTCATCCTGCTCGAACGGGTCGGTCGCCACGGCCATCTGCATCAGGCTGATGTAACGCTCACGCGCCAGGCCGCGCATCTGGTAGACACTCTCAAGCTTGACGTTCTGCTGCTCCACGATGCCTTGCATGCGCGCCTTGATCGCGATCATGCGCGACAAGGCACCGCCAATCAGCAGGCCCATCAGCAACAACACCAGCAGAAAACCGATAGCGATCACGCGCTGGGTGCTGAGCCGTTCGATCAAGGATATCAACCGTTTCATGTGCCGGGTTGTCGTCTAGCTTGTCCACCATACCCCCCGATTGTTTCACGTGAAACCCGGGACCGGCCTCATGCGTGGCTATATAGCTTGCGATAAAGGCCGCCCCGTTCCATCAGCTTGTCGTGGCTGCCCTCCTCCTCCACCCGGCCGTTCTCGAACACCAGGATGCGGTCGGCCTGGCGCACCGCCGACAGGCGATGGGCGATGATCAGGGTGGTGCGGCCGGCCAGGAACCCCGCCAAGGCCTGATGCAGGTGGCGCTCGGTCTCGGCATCCAGCGCCGAGGTCGCCTCGTCCAGAATCACCACCTGCGGCGCGGCCAGCACCATGCGGGCGATGGCCAGGCGCTGGCGCTGGCCGCCGGACAGGCGTACGCCCTGGCGGCCGACCACGGTGTCCAGGCCCTTGGGCAGCTCGGCCACGACATCCTTCAATTGGGCGATCTCCAGCGCCTGCCACAGCTCGGCATCCCCACGCTCGCGGCCCATGCTCAGGTTGGCCCGTACCGTGTCGTTGAACAGCACCGGGTGCTGCAACACCACGCCGACGTGATCGCGCACCTGCTCCCAGCCGATCTCGGTCACCGGCACGCCGCCGTATAAAACCCTGCCGCCCTGGGCCGGATAGAGGCCGAGCAAGGCCTGGACCAGGGTCGATTTGCCGCCGCCCGAGGCGCCGACCAGGGCCACCTTCTCGCCCGGCTGGATGTCGAGGTCGACGTGGTCGAGCACCGGCTCGCCGTCGTCATAGGCGAAGCTCAGGTCCTCCAGGATCACGCCGACCGTGGTCTGGCCGGCGAACGGGTCGGCCCGGGCCGGCCAGGCCTGGGCCAGCTTCAGGTCGAGCAGGCTGTTGACCCGGCCCAGCGCGGCATTGGCCGCATACCAGGCGTACTGGATGTTGATGATCTCCTGCACCGGCGACATCATGAACCAGAGATAGCCGAACACCGCCATCATCTCGCCCACGGTCAGGTTGGAATAGACCACCATGAACATGGCCAGGGCGCGGAAGCCGTCGAAGCCGACCAGGAAGACAAAGAACGACACCCGGTTCATCGCGTCCGACTTCCAGGCATAGGCGGCAGCATGGCGGCGGATGTCGCCGGCCAGGTCGGCTACCCGCGCCAGATAGTGGCGCTCGCGGTTCATCGCCCGGATCTGCTGCAGGGCGTCCAGGGTCTCGGCCAGGGCCGCCTGGAACTGCTCGAACGCGCTGTTCTCGCGCCCCTTCAGCTCCTTCACCCGCTTGCCCAGCTTGGTCGAGAACAGGATCACCACGGGGTTGAGCAGCAGGATGAACAGGGCCAATTGCCAGTGCATCCACAACAGCACCACCGACACCCCGACCAGGGACAGCGCGGCGACCAGGAAACCGGAGATCGACGCGCCGAGGAAGCTATCCACCGCATTGAGGTCGGTGACGAAACGCGAGGTCACCGCGCCGCTGCCCAGGGTCTCGTATTCGGACAGCGCGATCCGGGACAGGCGGTCGAGCATGCGCCGGCGGATGCGGAACACCACCTCTTTCGAGATCAGCGAGAAGGTGCGGCTCTGCCAGACGTTGAACGAGATCGCCAGCAGTCGCAGCACGACGGTGATCAGCAGCGCCGCAGTGATGAACAGCGTTGGCCCGTGCCAGGCCTGGGGGAACCAAGGGCCGACCGTGGCGACAAAGACGCCCGGCTGGTGCAAGAGCACCTCGTCGACCAGGAGCGGCAGGAACAGCGGCACCGGCACGGCGCAGATCACCGCCAACAAGGCAATGGCGTTGGCCTTGATCAGCGCCGGCTTGTGCGAGCGCACGGACAACAAGATGTCGCGCCAGGTCAGCGGGGTCTCATGCATGGCTTACTTACCGATACAGAACTGGCTGAAGATGCGGCCCAAGAGGTCGTCGGCGGTGAACTCGCCGGTGATCAGGTTCAGGGCCTCCTGCGCCAGGCGCAGCTCCTCGGCGAACAGCTCCAGCCGCTCGCCCGCCGCCTCGGCGCCGGCTAGGTGGTCGCGCGCGCCGCGCAGCGCCTCCAGGTGCCGGCCACGCGCCATGAAGGCACCCTCGCCCGCCGCCTGCCAGCCGGCGGCCGCGAGCAGTTGTTTACGTAACAGCTCGATGCCGGCGCCGGTCTTGGCCGAGAGCCATATCTCGCGAGAGTCGTCGGCGCAGCGCGGCACCTCGGCCGTCTGGTCGATCTTGTTGTGCACGGTGATCAAAGGGATGGCCGGCAGGCGGCCGAGGATGGCCCGTTCCTGCTCGCCGACGCCGTGGGCGGCATCGACCAGCAACAGCGCGACATCGGCCTTTGCGATGGCGGCCCAGGTGCGCTCGATGCCGATCCTTTCCACCGCATCGACCGTCTCGCGCAGGCCGGCGGTGTCGATCACGTGCAGCGGCACGCCCTCGATCTGGATCGCCTCGCGCACCGTGTCGCGCGTGGTGCCGGCGATCTCGGTGACGATGGCCGCCTCATAGCCGGCCAAGCGGTTGAGCAGGCTGGACTTGCCGACGTTGGGCTGGCCGATCAGCACCACGTTCAGCCCCTCGCGCAGCAAGGCGCCCTGGCGCGCCTCTTGCTGCACGGCCGCCAGCTTGGCCTGGATCGTGCCGAGCTGGCCCCAGGCATCGGCCTGCTTCAGAAAATCGATCTCTTCCTCGGGGAAATCCAGGGTCGATTCGACCAGCATGCGCAGGTGGATCAGACCGTCGACCAGCTCGCGCACCCGGCGCGAAAACTCGCCGGCCAGCGAGCGCACCGCCGAGCGGGCCGCCTCGCGGCTGTGGGCGTCGATCAGGTCGGCGATGGCCTCGGCCTGGGCCAGGTCGATCTTGCCGTTGAGGAAGGCGCGGCGCGAGAACTCGCCCGGCTCGGCCAGGCGCGCGCCCAGCGCCAGGCAGCGCTCGAGCACCAATTGCAGGACTTGCGGGCCGCCGTGGCCTTGCAGTTCCAGGACGTGCTCGCCGGTGAAGGAATAGGGGGCGGGGAAATAGAGGGCGATGCCCTCGTCCAGCGTCGCGCCGTCCGCATCGCGAAAGCGGGCGAAGCTGGCCAGGCGCGGGGTCAACGCGCGACCGACAATGCCTTCGATGAGTTGAGTAAGGTCCGGCCCGGACACCCGGACCACGCCGATGCCGCCGCGGCCGGGCGCGGTCGCGACGGCGGCGATGGTGTCTTGCTTATTTCTTGCCGCCACGCTCGATGACGGTGTTGATCCGCCATTGCTGCAGGATGGACAGCACGTTGTTGACCAGCCAGTACAGCACCAGACCGGCCGGAAAGAAGAAGAAGAAGACCGAGAACACGATGGGCATGGCCATCATCACCTTGGCCTGCACCGGGTCCGGCGGCGTCGGCGACAGCTTCTGCTGAATGAACATGGTGGCCGCCATCACGATCGGCAGCACGTAATAGGGGTCTTGCGCCGACAGATCGGTGATCCACAGCGCGAACGGCGCCTGACGCAGCTCGACGGCGCCGAGCAGCACCCAGTACAGCGCGATGAACACCGGGATCTGGACCAGGATGGGCAGGCAGCCGCCGAGCGGATTGATCTTCTCTTCCTGATAGATCTTCATCATCGCTTCGTGCAGCTTCTGCCGGTCGTCGCCGAACTTCTCCTTCAGACTTTGCAGGCGCGGCGCCAGTTTGCGCATCTGGGCCATGGACTTGTAGCTGGCGGCCGACAGCGGATAGAAGGCGGCCTTGATCAACACAGTCAGCAGGATGATGGCCACGCCCCAGTTGTCGACCAGCTTGTTCAGCCAGTTCAGCAGCATGAACAGCGGATAGGCCAGCACGTGCAGCCAGCCGTAGTCGACCACCAGGTCGAGGCCGGGGGCCAGTTCCTTCAGCTTGTCCTGTTCCTGCGGGCCGGCATAGAGGCGGGTAGTCGCGCCCTTGCTCTCGCCCGGCGCCAGCTTGATCGCGGGCAGGATCATGCCGGCGGCGTATTCGTCGTTGCCCAGGGCGCGGGTGTAGAACTCCCGGTGCTCGGTACCGTCGGGCTTGGCCGTCAGCCAAGCGGAGACGAAGTGGTGCTGGACCATGCCGATCCAACCGTCCTGGGCCTGCTTGGTCAGTTCCGCCTTGCCCTCGGCGATCTTGGCGAAATCGATCTTGTTGAACTTGCCCGCCTCGGTGTACTGGGCCGGGCCGGTGAAGGTGACCATGAAGGCCGACTCGCCTTCGGGCGCCTGGCCGTGGCGCAGAATTTGGTAATAGGGGAAGCCCTCGACCGGGGCCTGGCCCAGGTTGCGCACGGTCTGTTCGAGCTCGACCACATAACTGCCGCGCCGGAAGGTGTAGGTCTTCACCAGCTCGGCATCGCCGACGCGGGCGCGCAGGCTGAGCTTGACCGCGTCCTGGCCCGGCTTCAGCTCATGCTCGCCCGGCACCAGTTCGAATGCCGTCTTGTGATTGGGCAGGTCCTTGCCGATCAGGCCGGACTGGGCGAAATAGTTGCGGCCCTGGCGCTCTTCGAACAGCTTGAACGGCTGCGTCTTGTCCTCATCCTGGCGGTATTGGCTGAGCGCCAGCTCGCGGATGTCGCCGCCGTTGGCGTCGATCGTGGCGGTCAGCACATCGGTCTTGACCACGGCGCGCGCGCCCTTGGCCGCGCCGCCGGCCGGCGCGGCGGCGGCCTCGGTGCCCGCCTTGAGCGCCTGGCCGGGCGTGGGCAGGCCGGCATCGGCGGGCGTGCCTTGCTGGGCGACGGCGGCGGCCGGCTGTTTAGGCTGGTTGTAGTTCTGCCAAGCCTCCCACAGCATCAATAAAGAGAAGGAGAAGACGGCAAAGGCGATGAGGCGCTGGGTGTCCATGTTTACTTAGTAATCTAGGCAGAAGTGTTGGCACAAGACCGGCATGCTAGCAGCAATCGGTGAAATTCTTCTTTAAGATCGTGTTCCGGCGCGGCGCGCTTGAGCCGAACCACGATGTCGAGCGCGGCCAAATCGTGCTGCGTGTGCCGGAATATTTCTCTTAGGATGCGGCGCAAGCGGTTTCGATCCACCGACCTGCGCAATATCTTGCGCGCGACCACCATGCCCAGCCTGGGGTGCTGCAAGCGGTTGGGCCGGGCCAAGACATCGAGAATGGTGCCGCGCTGGGCACACCTGAAACGAAAAACGGATGAAAATTCATCCGTTTCGTGAAGCTTTTTTTCTCGGCCGAAGGCATGCGGCCGAGTCGGCGTTGCGCTCAAACGGCCAGGCGCTTACGGCCTTTGGCGCGACGGGCGTTGATGACAGCGCGACCGCCCCGGGTGGCCATGCGGGCGCGGAAGCCATGGGTACGCGCGCGACGAATCTTGGAAGGCTGATAGGTGCGTTTCATTTTTTATTACCCGAATTCGGTTCGAAGAAAAGGCGCGTATTAAACAGGTAAACCCCTATTTTGTCAAACCTTTTGTCGCCACGACCGGGGGCGTCGGGCGATGTTAGAATGGCGGTCCCGATCCGAGATCGTCTTCGAGCGTTTAGCACCCCACATGGCGGATTTCTGGACCCATTGCCTGGACCACTTTCAAGGCACTCTCACCGACCAGCAGTTGAACACCTGGATTCGACCCCTGGCGGTGGACGTGGAGACGGAAAAGGTCGTGGTCAAGGCGCCGAACCGATTCGTCGCGCAATGGGTGAAAGACCGTTACATCAATCAGATCGAGCAATTGGCCCGCGCCTACTTCGAGCAAGGCTATCCGATCGAGCTGGTCATCTCCGAGGCCAAGGCCAGCAGTGCGCCGACCCCGGCCGCGCAGGCCGAGGCCAAACCGAGCGAGGTCGCGCCGCCGCCCCGTAGCGGCCCCGTCGTCATCGACGACAGCCGGCTTAACCCCTTGTTCAACTTCGATAGCTTCGTGCGCGGCAAGGCCAACGAATTGGCCCGCGCGGCCGCCCTGCAGGTGGCCGACAATCCCGGCGCCGGCTACAACCCGCTGTTCGTCTACGGCGGTGTCGGCCTGGGCAAGACCCATTTGATCCAGGCCATCGGCAACCAGGTCTTGGCCAACAACCGGCGCAACATCGTGCGCTACATCCATGCCGAACGCTATTTCTCCGATATGGTGCGCGCGATCCGCACCAAGTCGTTCGAGGACTTCAAGCGCAAATACGATTCGCTCGACCTGCTCTTGATCGACGACATCCAGTTCTTCGCCGGCAAGGACCGCACCCAGGAAGAATTCTTCTACACCTTCAACAGCCTGATCGAATCGGGCAAGCAGGTCATCATCACCAGCGACACCTTCCCCAAGGACCTGGAAGGCATCGAGGAGCGCTTGAAGTCGCGCTTCAGCTGGGGCCTGACTGTCATGCTGGAGCCGCCCGAGTTGGAGATGCGCGTCGCCATCCTGCTCAACAAGGCCAAGCAAGAGGTCGAAACCCTGGACGAGGCCTCGGCCTTCTTCATCGCCAAGCAGATCCGCTCCAACGTGCGCGAATTGGAAGGCGCGCTCAAGCGGGTGATGGCCTATGCCCGCTTCCACCAGCAGCCGATCTCGGTCGAGCTGGCCAAGGAGGCCTTGAAGGATTTGCTTGCCGTGCAAAATCGGCAGATATCGATTGAAAACATCCAGAAAACCGTGGCCGATTTCTATAAAATCAAGGTCGCCGATATGTACACGAAGAAGCGCACCCGGAATTTGGCGCGCCCCAGGCAGGTTGCGATGCATTTGGCCAAGGAACTCACCGATATGAGCTTGCCCGAGATCGGCCAGGCCTTCGGCGGACGCGATCACACCACGGTCATCCATGCCTGCCGCAAGATCGAGGAATTGAAGGGGTCGGACCTCACCATCCGACGGGATTACAACCTTTTGGTGCAAGTTTTGACGGGATAACCCTGTGGACAAACCAAGGATGAAATGTGGACAAAGTGGACAAGTCGGGTATGGAGCCAAAATCTATCCACAGCTATTCACCGCTATCCACAAGTTGGCCCAGAGACTTGTCAACAAGTTAACTGTATAATTTTGAAGTGTTTTTAGAGCTTATCCAGAGAAACGTAAGCCCCTAATCATTAACATCAGGAAGATTTCTTATGCTTGTTCTGAAAACCGGCAAAGAGGCAATCCTCAAACCCTTGCAGGCCGTGATCGGCGTTGTCGAGCGCAAACACACCCTGCCCATCCTGTCCAACGTGCTGATCGAATCGGTGGACGGCAAGGCCGCATTCGTCGCCACCGACCTGGAGTTGCAATTGACCGCCTGGGCCGACGAAGCCGGGGCCAAGGACACCGCCTTCACCGTTTCGGCCCGCAAGCTGCTCGACATCTGCCGCTCGCTGCCGGAGACCGATATCGGCCTGGAGCTGGCCGGCGAGCAGCTCAAGCTGGCCGCCGGCAAGAGCCGGTTTAACCTGCAAACCTTGCCGGCGCGCGATTTTCCGCGCTTGCAGATTCCCGAGGGCGAAGGCGTGAGTTTTAGCCTGCCCCAACGCGTGCTGCGCCACCTGCTGGCCCGGGTGCAATACGCCATGGCCGTGCAAGACATCCGCTTCTACCTGAACGGCATGCTGCTGCAATTGAAAGACGGCCAAGTCACCGTGGCCGCGACCGACGGCCATCGCCTGGCGGTCGATTCGGCCAAGTTGGACGGCCATCTGGCCAAGGACCTGGAAGTCATCCTGCCGCGCAAGGCCGTGGTCGAGCTGATCAAGCTGCTGGGCGACGGCGACGAAGCGGTCGAGGTTCAGGTCAGCCCGAACCAGGTGGTCGTGCGCGGCAGCCATTTCGAGCTGCGCAGCAAAGTGGTCGACGGCAAGTTTCCCGATTACCAGCGGGTTGTCCCGGTCGGCCACGACAAGGATTTCAGTATCGGCCGGCAGACCTTCAACCAGTCGCTCACCCGCGCCGCGATCCTGACCAACGAGAAATATCGTGGCGTAAGGTTAGCGCTTACTTCCGGCAGCCTGCGCATCGCCTGTAGCAACAACGAGCAAGAAGAAGCGCAGGAAGAACTGGACATCGAGTACGACAAGGGGCCGCTCGACATCGGCTTCAATGTCCAGTACCTGCAAGACGTGCTGAACAACCTCGACGGCGAGTCGATCGTTTGTTCCTTCGGCGACCCCAGCAGCAGCCTGTTGATCACGGTGCCGGGCGAAGAGAACTTCCGCTACGTCGTCATGCCGATGCGGATTTAAAGCAGTAAGCAGGCGGTATGCAGAAAATTTCTGTGGACTGTCTGCGGCTGACTGCCAACTAGATATTAAGGATTGTTTCACGTGGAACCTAAAGACCAAGGCAACGGCGGCTACGACGAGGACAGCATCCAGCAACTCGAGGGCCTGGAGGCCGTGCGCAAACGCCCCGGCATGTACATCGGCGACACCCAGGACGGCTCCGGCCTGCACCACATGGTGTTCGAGGTGCTCGACAACGCCATCGACGAGGCCCTGGCCGGTTACTGCGACGACATCAAGGTCACCATCCACTCCGACAATTCCATCTCCGTCACCGACAACGGCCGCGGCATCCCCATCGGCGTCAAGTTCGACGACAAGCACGAGCCCAAGCGCTCGGCGGCCGAGATCGTGATGTGCGTGCTGCACGCCGGCGGCAAGTTCAACCAGAACAGCTACAAGGTCTCCGGCGGCCTGCACGGCGTCGGCGTCTCCTGCGTCAACGCCCTGTCCAAGTGGCTCAAGCTCACCGTGCGCCGCGACGGCAAGACCCACTTCATGGAATTCAATCGCGGCGCGCCTATCGACCGGCTGATCGAAGTGCAAAACGGCGTCGAGGTCTCGCCGCTCAAGGTGCTCGGCGACACCCACCGCTCCGGCACCGAGGTCCACTTCCTGGCCGATGAGGATATCTTCGGCCATGTCGAGTTCCACTTCGAGATACTGGCCAAGCGCATCCGCGAGCTGTCCTTCCTCAACAACGGGGTGAAGATCGAGCTGATCGACGAGCGCGACGGCCGCCACGAAAACTTCGCCCTGTCCGGCGGGGTCAAGGGCTTCGTCGAGTACATCAACCGCACCAAGACCATCCTCCACCCCAATGCCGTCTGCGCCATGGGCGAGGCCAATGCCGCCGGGGTCACCATCTCGGTCGAGGTGGCCATGCAGTGGAACAGCAGCTATCAGGAACAGGTGCTCTGCTTCACCAACAACATTCCGCAGTCCGACGGCGGCACCCACCTGACCGGCTTGCGCGCGGCGATGACCCGGGTGATCAACAAATACATCGAAGAGAACGATATCGCCAAGAAAGCCAAGGTCGAGATCACCGGCGACGACATGCGCGAAGGCCTGGCCTGCGTGCTGTCGGTCAAGATGCCCGACCCCAAGTTCTCCTCGCAGACCAAGATGAAGCTGGTTTCCAGCGAGGCCCGGCCGGCGGTGGAAGAGGTGGTCTCGCAAAAGCTCAACGACTTCCTGCTGGAAAACCCGAACGACGCCAAGACCATCACCGCCAAGATCGTCGAGGCCGCCCGCGCTCGCGATGCCGCGCGCAAAGCCCGCGACATGACCCGGCGCAAAGGCGTGCTCGACTCCGCCGGCCTGCCCGGCAAGCTGGCCGACTGCCAGGAAAAAGACCCGGCCAAGTCCGAGTTGTACCTGGTCGAGGGCGACTCCGCCGGCGGCTCGGCCAAGCAGGGCCGTGATCGCAAGTTCCAGGCCATCCTGCCGCTCAAGGGCAAGATATTGAACGTGGAGAAGGCCCGGTTCGACAAGATGCTGGCCTCGCAGGAGGTCGCCACCCTGATCACCGCCATGGGCACCGGCATCGGCAAGGACGACTACAACCCGGACAAGCTGCGTTACCACCGCATCATCATCATGACCGACGCGGATGTCGACGGCTCCCATATCCGCACCCTGCTGCTCACCTTCTTCTACCGGCAGATGCACGAGCTGGTCGAGCGCGGCCACATCTACATCGCCCAGCCGCCCTTGTACAAGGTCAAGCAGGGCAAGAGCGAGACCTACCTGAAAGACGACAACGAGCTGCGCCAATACCTGCTGCGCGAGGCCCTCAAGTCCGGCCAGTTGCTGCCCAGCAAGGACGCCGAACCCCTGGCCAGCGAGAGCTTCGAGCAGATCGCCCGCGAATTCCTGCTGGCCGAGGCGGTGATCGACCGCCTGGCCCGGCGCATGGACGCCGGCCTGCTCTACGCCCTGCTCGCCCTGCCCTCGGCCGACCTGACAGCCAAGGACGGCGCCAAGGCCGCCAGCGCGGCCCTATCCAAGGAACTCACCCGCCTCGGTACCCCGGCCAAGATCACCGTCGAATACGACGAGGAAAACGAGTTCTACAAGCTCCTGGTCATCAAAACCCGCCACGGCATCACCTTCACCACCACCCTCGACCACGAGTTCTTCCACAGCGGCGACTACGCCCAACTGCACAAGGTGGCCCAGGTGCTCGACGGCCTGATCGGCAAGGGCGCCGAGATGCGCCGCAGCGAGAACAAGAAGCCCATCGCCGACTTCAAGGAAGGCATCGACTGGCTCTTGGGCGAGGTCAAGAAGAACCTCGGTATCCAGCGCTACAAGGGCCTGGGCGAGATGAACCCCGGCCAGCTGTGGGAGACCACCATGGACCCGGCCGTGCGCCGCCTGATGAAGGTGCAGATCGAGGACGCCATCGCCTCCGACGAAATCTTCACCACCCTGATGGGCGAAGAGGTCGAGCCGCGCCGGCGCTTCATCGAGACCAATGCCTTGGGCGTGCGCAACCTCGACGTTTAAACCGGCCGACGGATCGTGAAGCTGGCCAATGCCGACAAGGCCATCGTCGAGGCGGCAAAGCTGAGGGAGTATTGCCTGAACCCCGCCCACCCGGAGGGGCGGCACAAGGCCAGGGTCTTCCGCTCGGCCTTGGGCCTCGGTCAAGAACAGGCCGACTGGCTGCGCGAGGCGATCCTCGCTGCCGTGGCGGAAGCAGATGTTGCATCGGCCGAGGAAACCCCCTACGGTTGGCGCTATGATGTGGATGTCGTGCTGGCGCACGGCGGCAAATCGGCCACGGTGCGCACCGGCTGGCTGGTCCGGAAAACCGAGAACGCACCCCGTCTTGCCACCTGTTTCGTGAGGTCGCCCAATGAAGTTGCTTGATACCGTAGCCCTCAAGCATGCCCTGCCCGAGCAATCCCTGCCCGAAGGTCTGGTCGGCGTGCTGGTCGAGGAATGGGAACCCGGCGTGTTCGAGGTCGAGTTCGCCGACCTCGACGGGCGCGCCTATGCCCGAGCCGCGCTCAAGGAAACCGATCTCCTGCTGCTGCATCATTCCATCGACCAGCAGCGCCGAGCCGCCTGATGGGCGAAGCGGTCGAGCCGCGCCGGAGGTTCATCGAGACCAATGCGCTGGGTGCGCGCAACCTGGACGTTTGAAGTTCAAAAGAATCGACAGGGGTATAGCGGTGAGACAGGCCTTTATCGCAGTAGCGATGTTGCTAACAGGTTGTGCAACAGTACCCACGGACCGCCACGCTTCTGCGCTTCACTATGCAGAACGCTTTGCTTCCAACGGTGAATATTTAGGCGCTTTTAACTTTATCAAAAGCACCTTGGCGACAACACGGCCAGAGGACGCGCAGTACAGGGCAAAGGCAATAGAATTTGTCCGCGCGAACAAAGACGTATTAGCAGCAGGAAAAGATTCTGTAACCCCAGACAGCTATGTTTTCAATACAGAAAAGTATGGTGGGGACCGTGCCAAGTCTGATATCGCAGAATCAATAACCGCATTGGCCGCGTTACTTCCGAAGGAAGAAATAGAAAAGATTCGGGCTGAAATCCAGCAGATGCAAAGTAAGGGAAAGGCACTATATGTTAGTGCGCTGATCTATGAGCAACTTTCCCCGAAAGAAGTAACAACACTAAAAGAAAAATATTTTGTACGAACAGTCTCAGCAAAAGAGGTTGGCCAAGTGGTTGATAGACAAGTGGCGAATACGGGTGCTCAGGGCTCTTCGGCAGGATCTCAGCTAGGCACCGCCGTTGGGTCGGCGGTTTATGTGGACCGCGCATTTGCAGGGAATCCATCAGACTGGAATTACTCTGCGAAAGGGCATGTTGGTGCCCAAGTTCTAGGGGCGGTTATCGGTGGCGCCCTTGCAGACACATCTGCAACTAGCGCATATACCGCGCACTACGCTATTCGCCACCTTGATGGTTCTCGCTCGTATCAGGTAGAAAGCTCAAGCTCTGCCTTTGGCCACTCAGTGGGGTCTTGCGTATCAATCAAGAATCTTACTTTGATGCCACAAGAAGTTTGCGAGTTCGATTCAATGGCTTTTCGCAGTAAATATTTGCGTCAGCAACAGTAAATTAAACAACGCCAGCCACAGGCCATTACATGCACATCTGGGTCGACGCCGACGCCTGCCCGGCGGTGATCAAGGACATCCTGTTCCGCGCCGCCGAGCGCATCCAGTGCCCGCTGACCCTGGTGGCCAACAAGCTCTTGCGGGTGCCGCCCTCCCCCTGGCTCACCGCCCTGCAGGTACCCGGCGGCTTCGACGTGGCCGATGCCGAGATCGCCCGCCGCTGCGAGCCGGGCGACCTGGTGATCACCGCCGACATCCCGCTTGCCGCCCAGGTGATCGAGAAAGGCGGCCACGCCCTCAACCCTCGGGGCGAGTTCTACTCGAAAGAGAACATCCGCGAGGTGCTGAACCTGCGCGACTTCATGGACGGCCTGCGTTCCAGCGGGGTGCAGACCGGCGGCCCGCCGCCGCTGTCGCAGGCCGACCGCCAGGCCTTTGCCAACCAGTTGGATCGGTTTTTGGTTAAGCACAAGGTTTCGTGATCTATCCATTGCCGCTGCCCTCTCCCCCAGCCCCTCCCCCGCATGCGGGGGAGGGGTGCGCGGCAGCGCGGGAGAGGGAAAGGTGTTCGGATTTCATTGGCGGTAATATTCGGCAATGAGCAAAAAGACCATCCTCATCACCGGCGTCAGCCGCGGCCTGGGCCGGGCGCTGACCGAGAAGTTCATCGCGCTCGGCCACACGGTGATCGGCTGCGGCCGCGACCCCAAGGCCATCGCCGCACTTAAAAAACAGTACGGCCCGCCCCACCGCTTCGACGCGGTCGACGTAGCCGACGATGCACAGGTCAAGCACTGGGCCGAGGTGGTTCTGGCCGACCATGACCCGCCCGATCTGCTGCTTAACAACGCCGCCTTGATCAACCGGCTCGCCCCCTTGTGGGAGGTGCCGCAGGCCGAGTTCGACGTCCTGATCGACGTCAACATCAAGGGCGTAGCCAACGTCATCCGTCACTTTGTGCCGGCTATGGTGGCACGAAAGCATGGCGTGATCTGCAACTTCAGCTCGGGCTGGGGCCGTTCGACCGATGCCTTCGTTGCCCCCTACTGCGCGAGCAAGTGGGCGATGGAAGGCCTCACTCAGGCCTTGGCCCAGGAACTGCCCAAGGGCATGGCGGCTATCCCGCTCTCGCCCGGCATCATCAACACCGAGATGCTGCAAAGCTGCTTCGGCACCGACGTCGCCGCCTACCCCACGGCCGAGCAGTGGGCCGAGGATGCGGTGCCCTGGCTGCTCAAGCTCGGCCCCAAGGACAACGGCCAGTCGCTCACCGTGGGCGACTGAGCGATAATCGCTTTGCCTGTTTCACGTGAAACCCACAGAAGGAAGACCATGATCGCCCGAACCTCAATCTTGCGGCCCTTGCGCGCCCTGCTCGCAGCTTGCGCCCTGCTCGCCTTGCCCGCCCTCGCCGCCAACCCGATGGTGAAGATGACCACCAATCTAGGCGAAGTGGAGATCGAGCTCTACCCGGACGAGGCGCCCTTGTCCGTGGACAACTTCCTGAAGTACGTCGATGCCGGCTTCTACAACGGCACCCTGTTCCACCGGGTGATCCCCGGCTTCATGATCCAGGGCGGCGGCTTCACCGCCGGCATGCAGCAAAAACCGACCCGGCCGCCGGTGCAGAACGAGGCCGACAACGGCCTGAAGAACACCGTGGGCACCTTGGCCATGGCCCGCACCATGGACCCGCACTCGGCCACGGCGCAGTTCTTCATCAACGTCGCCAACAACGGTTTTCTCGACCACACGCAAAAGAGCCTGAACGGTTGGGGTTATGCCGTGTTCGGCAAGGTAAGCAAGGGCATGGACGTGGCGATGAAGATCGCCGACGCGCCGCGCGGCTCGGTCGGCCCGTTCGGCGACGTGCCCAAGCAGGACGTGGTGATCGCCAAGATGGAGCGCCTGGCCGAGGCCAAGCCTGAATCGGCCAAGGCAGAGCCGGCGAAGAAGAAGTAAGCGCGCGCCGACGCCGATGCGAAAGGGGCCATGCGGCCCCTTTTCTATTTGCCCAAGTCCAGGTTAGATAAACAGGCAGACATCCGATTTCTGGGCCCGTGGCATGACCGAGGCCGCGCCCAGCCACTCGTTGATCTCCGGGATGAAGTCGTCGCGCCGCCAGCCGAACAGGTCCACCGTCATCTGGCAGGCCGACAGCTTGACCCCGGCCTCGATGCACAGCGCGCGCAGTTCCTGGATCGAGGCGACGCCCTTGTCGGCCAGGGTCTTGTTCATCATCGCGGTGGCGGCCCGTTCGAAGCCGGGGATGCCGGCCATCAACAGGTTGGGCATCGGCCAATCGATGCCGCGCAGCCAGTCCGGGCCGAGCGGCAGCTTCATCGGCATGGCCGGGTTGCCCAGCGGGCTGATGGCCAGGTCCAGGTCCTTCTTCAGCAGATTGAGCGCATAGAAGGAAAAGAATATCTCGACCTCCCAGTCGAGCGAGATGGCGGTGGAGGCCAGGATGAACGGCGGATAGGCCATGTCCAGCGTGCCCTTGGTGGCGATCAGGGTCAGGCGCGGCGTGCGCGCCGCTTCCCGTTCCCGCAGCTTGGCCTCCAGCCGCTTGTCCAGCCAGGCATCGAGCTCGAACAGGCTATAGGGCGGCAAGGGGGTGTCGACGGCGTTCATGCGATTTCCTCCGTGGGTGGCAACGGCCCTCACTCTATAGAACAAGAAATCGTAGATAATCCGCCCCAGCGGAAAATAATTGTTAACCAGGGGTAAACAATCATGAGCTTGCTGGCCTATATGGAGTACTTCGCCACCGTGGTCGAATGCGGCAGCGTGACCGCCGCCGCCGAGCGGCTGGGCCTGTCCAAGCCCGCCATCAGCAAGCAGCTCGGCCAGCTGGAGCTGCGCCTGGGCGCGCGTCTGCTCAATCGCACCACCCGGCGCATGCACCTGACCGAGGCCGGCGAGCAGTTCTACCGCCATTGCCGCCGGGCCTTGGACGAGGCGCTGGAGGCGGAACAGGCGGTGGCGCCCTTGCAGGCCGAGCCGCAGGGCCAGTTGCGCATCTCGGCGCCGCAGTGCCTGGCGCTGTCGCTATTCAAGGAGGCCCTGCCCGCCTTCCAGGCCCGCTATCCGAAGATCGTCCTGGACCTTTCGATCAGCGGCCGTTATGTCGATCTGGTGAAAGAGGGTTTCGATGTCGGCCTGCGCATCGGCGAGCTGGAAGATTCGAGCTTGATCGCGCGGCGTTTGGCCCCGGTTCGCACGCAGGTCCTGGCCGCGCCCGACTATTGGCGGCGCCAAGGCCAACCCGCGCATCCGCGCGACTTGGCGGCGCACAACTGCCTGATCTACAGCGAACGGCAACAGGCCAGGCAATGGGGGTTTGTCGAAAAGGACGGCCGGGAATTCCGGGTGGCGATCAACGGCAACTTGGTGTCGGACGATGCCTCGCTGCTGCTGGCCGCCGCCAGGCTGGGCCAGGGCGTGGCGATGGGGCCGGCCTTCATGTATGCCGAGGCCGTGGCCGCCGGCGAACTGGCGCCGGCCTTGGCCGATTTCGCCCGCCCCGCTTCCGGCCTCTACGTGGTCTACCCGAACGGACCCCACCTCGCCTCGAAGGTGCGCGCCTTCGTCGATTTCATGCAAGAGGCCGGGCAAGCCCTACATCAGGCAGGCGCTTAGGCCTCTCTTTCCAACTCCTCGATCGAGGTGTGGCGCACGTCCTTGCCCTTGACCATATAGACCACGTATTCCGACATGTTCTTCGAGTGGTCGCCGATGCGCTCCAACGCCTTGACCACGAACAAGAGGTCGATCACGGTAGAGATGGTGCGCGGGTCTTCCATCATGAAGGTGATCAGGTGGCGGGTGATCAGATGGAATTCCTCGTCCACCTCGATGTCGGCCCGGGCCAGTTGCGCCGCGACCGAGGTGTCGAGCCGGGCGAAGGCGTCCAGCGCGTTGTGCAGCATCTTGATGACCAGGCCGGCCATGTACTTGATCTCGCTGTAGCGCGGGCCGGTCAGGCGATCGCCCTGGTAGATCTGCTTGGTCATGCGCGCGATCTTGGAGGCCTCGTCGCCGATGCGCTCCAGGTCGGTCACGGTCTTGATGATGGTGAGGATCAAGCGCAGGTCGCTCGCCGCCGGTTGGCGCAGCGCGATGATATGGGTGCAATCCTCGTCGGCGGCCACTTCCAAGGCATTGACCTTGTGGTCCATGGCCATGACCTGATCGGCCAGCTCCACGTCGCCGCTCACCAGGGCATCGACCGCGCGGTTGATCTGTTCTTCCACCAGGCCGCCCATCTCCAGCACGCGGGCGCGCACCGCTTCCAACTCGGTATCGAATTGCTTATAGGTATGTTCCGCAGGCATCTCTCTTCCTCTCCTTCGGCCAATGACGCGGCCGGTCATCCATTATAAGCAGCCCTTAGGACGAAATTATGACAGCTCCGTGACGAAAGGCAGCTCAATCCGCCGGCCGTCGATTTCCAGCGACATCAACCAATCGCGCCGACCGCTGACGCAGACCGGCAACACGATACGCGCTCGAAAGACACCTTGGGCATCCGGCTGCAAGGGATAGAGATTGAAGCCCATGTCCATGCTGGCCATGCTGAACTGGGCCTGCACCTTGCGCGCGCCGGGCGCATCGACCGAGAGCCGGAACGGTTTGAGCACTTGCAAAGGGCCGTCGATGCGCACGGTGACGCGAACGCCATCGAGTTGCACCGTGCAGCCCGCATGCAAGTCCGGGCAGCTAGCCGCGCGCGCCGGAACCGGCGCGCGCGTTTGCCACCACGCGAGCAGCGCCACGACCAGGCCGACCGCGAGCCAGGGCATGGCCAGATAAAGCCGGCGCGGGCTCAGCGCCATGCCTGGCCTTTCAGCGCGACGCCGTGGGCGCCGTGGCGGCGGGCAAGGTCGAGGTCGGCCTCGGTCAGCCCCCCAAGCGCGAATACCGGGATCGGGCAATGCGCCACCAGCCCGGCGAAGCGCGGCCAACCCAAAGTCGGCGCACCCGGATGCGAGGCGGTCGGCAGCACCGGCGACAGCACCGCGAGGTCGGCGCCGAGCTCGACCGCGCGGGCGAGTTCGGCGGCGTCATGGCACGAGGCGCCGACCCAGCTCAGCTCGGGCCGTTGTTTCAATGTGGCCAATTGTTTCGAGCTGAGGTGGACGCCGACATTCAATTCACGCGCTAGCTCGATATCGCCGTTAATCAGCAGCTGCGCCCCGGCGGCACGGCAGCGCTCGGCCACGGCACGGGCCAGTCTCTGAAAGTCCCCGACCGGCAGCGCTTTCTCGCGCAGCTGCACCAGGCGCAGGCCGGCGGCCAGGCGTTCATCCAAGCGCTGGAGAAACACCTCGATCCCGAGGTGTTCGACATCCGAGATCGCATAGACCAGGGGCAACAACAGCCCGCGCAGAATGGGGCCGTTGGCCGGCAGGATGGGATCGACTTCGGGCGCGGTGGCGTGAGTCCAGGCCAACTGCTGGCCCTCGTGCGGATGCGGCTCGCCCTGCCAGCCGGTCACCCGGAAGAAGCGCAGGTTCACCTGAGCATGCGGGTAATCGTAGAAGCGGCTGATCCAGGGATAGGCGCCGGTCACGGCGATGCCCAGCTCTTCCTGCAATTCGCGCACCAGGGCCTCGCGCGCGGTCTCGCCGGCCTCGACCTTGCCGCCGGGAAACTCCCACCAGCCGGCATAGGCCTTGCCCTCGGGCCGGCAGGCCATGAGGAAGCTGCCGTCCGGCCGCTCGATCACGGCGGCGGCCACTTCAAGGCGTTGATTCATTTCTTCAGGCCCTGGCGACCGACCCAGTCGGCGGCGAACTGGCGCGCCACCCGGCCGCTACGGCCACCGCGAAAGATCGCCCATTGCAGGGCCTCGGTGCGCATGGTGTCGTCGATTGAACCACCGAGCGCGGTGACCCAACTCCCGACGATGTCGAGGTAAGCGTCCTGGTCGAAGGGGAAGAAGGAGAGCCAGAGGCCGAAGCGGTCGGCCAGCGACAGCTTCTCCTCGGTGCTCTCGCCCGGATGCACCTCGCCGCCGCGCCGCGTGGCCTCGTCGTTTTCGCTGAAAAACTCCGGCATCAAGTGGCGTCGGTTCGAGGTGGCATAGATCAGCATATTCTCCGGCGCGCCGGCGATGCTGCCGTCGAGCACGGCCTTCAAGGCCTTGTAGGCCGGGTCGTCCGCCTCGAAGGAGAGGTCGTCGCAAAACACGATGAAGCGATAAGCTTGTTTGGCAATGCCGTCGGCGATCTCCGGCAGGTGCACCAGATCCGAGCGCTCGACCTCGATCAGGCGCAGGCCCTGTTTGGCATGGCGCCCGAGCACGGCCCGCACCAGCGAGGACTTGCCGCAACCCCGGCTGCCCGAGAGCAGCGCGTTGTTCGCCGGCAGGCCCGCAACGAACTGCTTGGTGTTGCGGTCGAGTTCCATCTTCTGCTCGTCGATGCCGCGCAGGCTTTTCCAGGCCACGATCTGCGGCTCATGCACCGGCAACAGCACGCCGTGATTGAACTGCCGCTGCCAACGCGCGGCCTGCACCTGCTTCCAGTCGATGTCCTTGGCTGCCGGCGGCAGCCAGGCATCGAGCCGCGCGAGCAGGTCGCCGGCGCGCAGAAGGAAGTGATCGAGGCTCCGCTGCGCTTCGCCTTCCCTCTCCCCTAACCCTCCCCCGCTTGCGGGGGAGGGGGACGGGGCGCGCCCCGGGCGCGCTGTTTTTGATCGATCGCTCACGTGCGGTACTCGGCGTTGATCTTCACATAGTCATAGGAGAAGTCGCAGGTCCACACCGTGGCGCTGGCGCTACCGCGATTCAGTTCGACCCGCACCAGGATGTCCGACTCGGCCATCACCCGGCGGCCGTCTTCATCTTGATAGCTTGCGGCGCGGCCGCCGTTCTCGGCGACCACGACATCGCCCAGGAACAACTTGATCTTGCTCACGTCGAGATCGTCGACGCCGGCATAACCGATGGCCGCGAGGATGCGGCCGAGGTTGGGATCGGAGGCGAAGAAAGCGGTCTTGACCAGCGGCGATTTGGCCACGGCATAGGCGACCTGCTTGCATTCGGCCTCGCTACGCCCGCCCTCGACCTGCACGGTCATGAACTTGGTGGCGCCTTCGCCGTCGCGCACGATGGCCTGGGCCAGCTCGATCATCAGGTCGGTCACCGCGTTGCGCAGCGGCACGAAGCGCGGGTCGCCGTCGTCCATCAGCACCGGGGCTTCCGTCACTCCAGTAGCGATCAGGATGCAGGAATCGTTGGTCGAGGTATCGCCGTCGACGGTGATGCAGTTGAACGACTTGTTCACCGCATGGCGCAGGATGGCCTCCAGCGCCTCGCAGGAGACTGGGGCGTCGGTCGCGACATAGGACAACATGGTCGCCATGTTGGGGTGGATCATGCCCGAGCCCTTGGCGATGCCGGTCACCACGAACTCCACGCCGTCTAGTTTTACCTTGCGCGAGGCGGCCTTGGCCACGATGTCGGTGGTCATGATCGCCTCGGCGGCGTTGGCCCAGTTGGCCGACTTCATATCGGCGATGGCGGCCGGCATGGCGGCGACGATCTTGTCATGCGGCAAGGGTTCGAGGATGACGCCGGTGGAGAAGGGCAGCACCTGCTCGGGCTTCAAGGCCAGTTGCTGTGCCAGCGCGGCGCAGGTCTCGCGCGCTCGGCGCAGGCCGTCCTCGCCGGTGCCGGCATTGGCATTGCCGGTGTTCACCACCAGGGCGCGGATGCCAGCCTCAGAATGCAGATGTTCTTTGCACACGGTGACCGGCGCGGCGCAGAAGCGATTCTGGGTGAACACGCCGACCACCTCCGAGTCGTGCGCGATGCGCATGACCAGCACGTCCTTGCGGCCCAGCCTTTTGATGCCGGCGGAGGCGATGCCCAGCTCGACACCGGGCACGGGCAGGAGTTTGGCGGGATCGGGAGCGGTGAGTTTGACCGGCATGTTCGCTACGCTTTCGGATGGAAAGGCGTCATTTTACGTGGTTTGTTCGCGGCGAGGACGCCGCTCCCACAGAAGGGGTAGGTGGGCTGTGGGAGGGCCGTACCCTAAAGGGCATAAATCCTCGGGCCGAATGTAGGTCGGCACTACCGTGCCGACGTTAAGGCGCGACGTAGAGCTGGCCGTCGGTGAAGATCAGGGCGGCACGCACGGCGTGCTCGGGGTAAAGCGCCGCCACCGCTTGGCGGTAGTCGGCGATCTGCTTGAGGTGCGGCGCGGCGCGGCGGGCGAGGTCAGCCTCGTCCAGTCCGCCGGTCTTGTAATCGAGCAGCCAGACCTCGTCGTCGAACTCGACCAGACGGTCGATGCGGCGCAGCTCGCCGTCCGCGCCGAGGTATTCCAGTTCGTTGCGCGCGCGCCGGAACCGGCCGGCATCGAAGAAGCGCGCCAGATCGGGCCGGGCGATCAAGCGCTCGGCCGTGGCGCGGGCCTGCTCATGCACGGCCGGCGCGCTGGTCTGTTCGTCCGGCGCCAAGGCCTGGCCGCCGGTCAGCGCTTCGAGATAGCGATGCACCAGGATGCCGAAGCTCGCCTCCGCGCCCGCCGTGGCGCGCAACTGGCCAACCGGGCGAGACGACGGCGGCGGCGCCGTCGTTACTTCGGTCGATGGTGCCGTCTCGGCCGATTCCCGCCAAACCATCCACGGCGGCTGCGCTGCCGCAAGCGGCTCCAATGCCTCTTGTAACGGCGGCAGCCAACCCGTGCTCGTATCGAGACCCGTGACGAACAAGGCCTGTTCGGCCCGCGTCATCGCCACGTAAAGTAGGTTGAGCCGCTCGCGCGCGGCTATTTGCCGCTCTTGATCGAACAGGGCATCGCGGCCGTGGCCGCGCCAGTTCTTGGTACCGAACAAGGAAAAGTGGCGCGGTCGATCCTCGGTCGCCGGCCAGTCGATCAGGGTGCCATAGTGCTCGCGGTCGCCGCCTTCTTCGTCGGCCTTGATCAGGAATACTACCGGCGCCTCCAAGCCCTTGGCGGCATGGATGGTCAGCATGCGCACGGCATCGCCGTGGTCGGTCGCCGCCTCGTCCGGCGCATCGCCGCCGGCCTTGTCGCGCAAGGCCTTGAGCTCGTCGAGCAGGCGCGGCAGGCTGGGATAGCGGCCGCCGCCCACTTCCAGGGTCAGACCGAGAAAGGCCTGTAGATTGGCCAGCACCCCGGCGCGCAGGCGTTCGGGCACGGCGGCGGCATAACGCGGCTCGACCTCGGCCTCGTGGAAGACGCGGTCGAGCAGATCGTGCGCCGGCAGCCGGCCGGCATCGGCCAGCCATGCGGCCAACAGGCGTTGCGCGCGCCGGATAGATGCGGGCGCCGCCGGTTCGCCGCCCCAGGCTTGCAGGCGTTCGTGCCACGCCCCTTCGTCCCGCTTGGCCAGCGCCATCAGGTCGCCGTCGCTCAAGGCGAAGATCGGGCTTTTCAACACCTGGGCCAGGGCCAGGTCGTCGAACGGCATGGTCAGGAAGGTCAGCAAGGCCGTGAGGTCGGACGCCTCCAGGGTGTTGAGCAATTCGCCGCGCCGGTTGCCGACGAAGGGGATGCCGGCCCGTTTGAATGCGGCCTCGAACACATCGAGATCGGAGCGCGTGGCGGACAACACCAGGATGTCGCCGTAACGCGCCGGCCGGGGCGGCTCGCCGACTTGCAGATGGCCAACAAGGGATTGAATCCGTTCGGCCACCGCCCTGGCTTCGGCCTCGCGTTTTTCCGGCTCCTCCGGCGGCGGCGTGGTCAGCGGATTGCGGAATTCCCCCTCCCAGCCTCCCCCACTTGTGGGGGAGGTGCTCGCTCCCTTCCCGCTTGCGGGGAGGGTTGGGGTGGGGACAGCGATTAATTCGCACCAACCGGGCAACCGCGTCCTGTGCGCCAGATGCTCGGCGAAGCTTGGGTAATCCTCACGGCCGCCAAGCGCGGCGTTGAGCCAAGCCACCACTGCCGGGGCGCAGCGCCGGGTCTCGTTCTGCGGAAAATACCGCGCATCGAAATGCCGCTCGAGAAAGCCGCGTGCCTCCAAGAGCACGCGCGGCTCGGCCCGGCGAAAGCGGTAGATCGACTGCTTGGGGTCGCCGACCACGAACACCGTCGGCCGCTCGCCATCGACGCCATAGGCCGCCAGCCACTGGCGCAGGATGCGCCATTGCAGCGGGTTGGCATCCTGAAACTCGTCGAGCAGCAGATGCTTGTAACGGGCGTCCAGCTTCATCTGGATCGCGGCCGAGGTCTCCTCGTCGCCCAGCAGGCGGCAGGCCTCCCACTCGGCATCGGTGAAGTCGAGGCCGTCGCGCTCGGCCTTGAGCCGTTGATAGAACTCGAGGAAGCCAAGGCCGGCGGTCAGGCCCCAGCGGTTGAGCCGGAGCGCGGCCTGCTCGTCGAGCTGGGCCTGGGTTTCCGCCACGCGCTGACTCAGCCGAGCATGCAGATCGACAAAGCGCTGGGCATCGTTGGCACCGAGGCGTTGTTCCAGGGCCTTGGACATTGGCCAGGCCAGCGGCGCCCCAGCCTGGGTTAGCATTGCCGCCTTCAGGCCTTCGAATTTCGCCTGGCCGGTTTCCAGCAGAGCGGCTTCAAGAATGACCGCCCGCTCCGCTGCCTTCTTGATGCCCTCGCCGTTCTTGGCCAGCAGGATGAGGTAGTCGCGCACATGCGCCGCAAAAATCTCATCGGCCAACAGTGGGGCCAGGACATCGTCCTCTTCGCCCACCCCGGCCAGCGTGCTCAGCTCGGCGGCGGCCTCGGCCAGCGGCGAGGCCCGGCCCTCGGCCCAGGCCCACCACTCGGCTCGCTTGTGGACAAAGCCTTCCAGCAACTGACGCACGCTGGCCAGCGGCAGTTCGGTAATCAGCGCCTTAAAGGCTTGCTCCTCCGGGCCGCCGGCCTTGGCCCGCAGCGACTCGGCAAAGCCCAGCCAGGCCTCGTCCAGCAACAGCGCCGTGCTCTCGATCAGGTTGCCCGGTGGCCTTTGCGCCAATGGGGCATGGGCCAGCAACTTCAGGAACCAGCCGTGGAAGGTGGTGATCTCCGGCCCCGGCCGGGCGTTGGCCACGGCGGCGAACAGGCCGCGCGCTTGCGGAATCAGCCGCCTCGCCTCGGCCGCGCCGAGCCCGCGCTGGGCGAGAAATTCGACGACCTCGGCCTCGCTGCCGAGCGCCAGCAGCTCCAGCCATTCGAGCAACCGCGCCCGCATCTCGCCCGCCGCCTTGCGGGTGAAGGTGATCGCCAGCAGCTCCGACGGCGCGGCCCCGGCCAAGAGCAGGCGGATCATGCGCGAGACCAAGAGCCAGGTCTTGCCGCTGCCGGCGCAAGCCTCGACCACGACGTTGGTATGCGGGTCGAGAGCGGCGAGCAGGGGGTTGGGTTCCATGGCCGGATTGTAACGAGGCTTGAGTGACGCGACAGGGCAACATAAGTGACGAAAAACGTCAGCCCGCGCCCATGCCAGCGCTCGAAATACTTTGCAGCATATTGTTTTGTCTGCTAAAAACAGGCCTGGCACGGTTCTCGCAACAAGGGACAGGCCGCTCAGCGGAGTTTAATTTCTCAAGGAGATACACCATGCAAGCCATGCGCAAAGTTCAAGCCGGCTTCACCCTGATCGAACTCTTGATCGTGGTGGCCATCATCGGCATCCTCGCCGCCGTTGCTATTCCCGCCTATCAGGACTACACCATCAAGGCCAAGATCTCGGAAGGCCCGAGCCTGGTTGGCGCGGTGAAAACCACCGTTGCCGCTTTTTACCAGAGCAACGGTACCTTCCCGACCTCCAACACCACGGCCGGCCTTGCCGCTGCGACCGATATCAAGGGCAACCATGTTAAGAGCATCACGGTCGGTGCAAACGGCAAAATCACCGTCGCCTATACCAGCGGCCTTACTGGCCTGACGAAGTTCGATTATTCCTATCAGCCCGTTGCGAGTGCCGGTTCAATTACGTGGAACTGCAACGCCGATCAACTGGCACCGGCCAAATACCAGCCCAAGTGCAACTGATCTAGTGGCCCTATGGCTTTCAAGCCCCGCTTCGGCGGGGCTTTTGTTTTAATACGTATATGTTTCCCCTTTTCAAAATGGCCAAGACACCATCGCTAGCAGTCATGGCGGTGCTGTCCGCCGTCTTGGCTGTCGTTTTTTCCGTCCACCAGCCAGCATTTACCGCCGGCTACTACTACGACGACGAACACACCCTGAGCGGCCTGGGCCATGTCACCAATCTGGGTTCGGCGTTGGAATACATTCAGAGCGGCGACACCGGGCCGGCCGGGCGGCCGTTGAGCCTGGCCTCTTTTGTCGTCAACGCACCGTCGTGGCCTAACGCGCCCGAGGATTTCCATTACACCAACACCCTGATCCACCTGATCAACGGCCTATTGTTGTTCTGGCTGGCCTGGCTGGTCGGCAGGCAACTGCCGAAGCCGGTGGACAAGCTGGAATGGGTCGCGTTGGCGGCCTGCGGCCTGTGGCTGGTTCACCCGCTATGGATAACCACGGTGCATTTGCCGGTACAACGCATGACCGAACTGGCCGCGCTCTTCTCGCTCGCGGGCCTGGTCGGCTACCTGAAGGCACGCGCTTATTTGGCAAGGCGCCCTCGGGCCGCATTGGCCGGCATGAGCGCCAGCCTGCTGCTGGGCGGTGTGCTGGCCGTGCTTAGCAAGGAAAACGGCGCCCTGCTGCCGGTCTATGCCTTGGCCTTGGAATGGGTGCTGATCCAACCCGCGCTTGGCCGGCTCGATCGGGCGTGGCGTTATTGGAAGGCGCTGTTTTTGTACCTGCCGATCTTGCTGATCGTCGCGTACCTATCGAAACTGGTGTTGGGCGATCCCGAATCGCTTTATGCGGTTCGCGATTTCACCCTTTCCGAGCGACTGCTGACGCAGGCGCGGGTGCTGTGGTCCTACGTCCAGTTGCTCGTGTTGCCCCGCACCTCCGCCATTTCCATCTTCGGCGACGACTACCCGATCTCGACCGGCTGGACCGAACCGATGACGACGCTGGTGGCGGTAGCGTCTTGGCTGGGGGTGATCGTAGCCGTCGCGATCTGGCATAAGAAATACCCCTTGTTCGCGGCGGCGGTCTTGTGGTTTCTGGGCGGTCATCTGCTCGAATCGACCATCGTCCCGCTGGAGCTTTATTTCGAGCACCGCAATTATCTGCCCGCCGTCGGCCCGATCCTGTTTCTGGTCGTCGGCTTGGCCGCCATGCAACACAGGACCAAGATCAATCTGGCCTATGTCGCCGGCGTGTATGGCGCCTTGCTCCTTTGGGTGCTATCCCAGACGGCAAGCACTTGGGCCAACCCCTTCATTGGCGCAAAATTGGCGTACGACCAACACCCACTATCGGCGAGGGCCGCGCAGAGCCATGCGCGGATGCTGTATCACGCCGGGGAAAGAGAACAATCCATACAAGTCATCCAGGACGCCCATCAACGCATACCCAGGGACACGGCCCTCGCCTTGCAGGCGCTGGGCCTCGGCTGCGCCAAGCTCGACGCGGCGCAGGTCGATGATTTTGTCGCCACCATCGACAGCACGCTTAAATATGGCAGTAGGACCACCGCCTCGATCGATGCTATCCATCAGATGATTTTGGGTCTCGGCACGACAGACTGCCCAGGACTCACGCCCGCGCACATCCACAAGGTGCTCGACGCCCTGATGTCGAATAAGCGGTATCGGGCCTCGAACCAATACATGGCCAGCCTGCATGAATTGAAGGCCAGGCTGCACCTGCGCGCGGGTGACTTCAACCACACCATGGTCCATTACGAGCAGGCCTTTGAACTGGATCCCAGGCTGGATCTCGCGCTGCTGATCCCGCCGCTCTTTTTAAGCGCGGAGCTACCCGACCTGGCACTGCAAAGGATAGACCGTTACCTCGGCATGCCGCCCTATAAAGGCATAAGCCCGAAAAGATGGCGGCAGGAGTTGAACCGGCTGCGCTCTACCATCAAGAATACGATTAATGCCCAAGCCTCATACAAGGCCCAAGTCTTGACAACGCCCGATCAACGGCCGCACTAAGGAAACCGGATGAAAGCGCAGCGCATTTCCATCGTCCTGCCGGCCAAGAACGAGGCCGCGAATCTCGACCCGCTACTGGGCCGGCTGCGGACCACGATGCCGGCGGCGGAGATCATCGTCGTCGACGACGGTTCCACCGACGACACCGCCGCCGTCTGCGGCCGGCACGGCGTGCGCCGCATCGCGCACCCCTATGCCAAGGGCAACGGCGCCGCCATCAAGACCGGCGCCCGTGCCGCCACGGGCGATATCCTGGTGTTCATGGACGGAGACGGCCAACACGACCCGGCCGATATCCCCCGCCTGCTTGGCAAATTGGAAGAAGGCCACGACATGGTCGTGGGCGCGCGCGGCTTCGCCTCGCAGGCCACGCTCGGCCGTGGCTTGGCCAACACCGTCTACAACAGGCTGGCGAGTTGGATGGTCAACCAGAAGGTGGCCGACCTGACCTCCGGCTTCCGCGCGGTGGGTGCCGACAAGTTCCGGGAATTCCTTTATCTCTTGCCCAACAGCTTTTCCTACCCCACCACCAGCACCATGGCCTTCTTCCGGGCCGGCTATTCGGTGGCCTACATCCCCATTGTGGCGGCCAGGCGCGAAGGCAAGAGCCATATCCGGCCGATGAAGGACGGAATCCGTTTTCTGCTCATCATCTTCAAGATCGGCTCGCTCTATTCGCCGCTCAAGTTGTTCGCGCCGATCAGCTTGGCGTTCTTTCTGACCGGGCTGAGCTATTACTTTTACACTTACCTCCATCTAGGGCGCTTCACCAACATGAGCGCGCTCATGTTCATCACCTCGATATTGGTGTTCTTGATCGGCCTGGTGTCGGAGCAGATCACGACGCTGCTGTACAAGGACCATAGGCAGTGATGCCGCGGTAGCTCCGACGACATTGCGCCAGTCGATGCCGAGCCAGCAGATGATCCACGCCACCGCCCGCGAACAGCCACGCCTTCTGGTCATGGCCTCGACCTATCCTCGTTGGGCAGGCGACCCCGAGCCCAACTTCGTGCATGCGTTGTGCCGGCGGCTGATCCCCGCCTTCGAGGTGCATGTCGTCTGCCCCCATGCCCCCGGTGCGCTGCCAGAAGAAATGCTGGATGGGGTGCAAGTGCACCGTTTCCGCTACGCGCCGGGCCGGCTGGAGAGCCTTGTGCAGGATGGCGGTATCCTCAACAACCTCAAGCATTACCGATGGAAATGGTTGCTGGTGCCGCTGTTCTTCGCCGGCCTTGGCTGGAAGACTTGGCACCTAAGCCGGCGCTTGCGCCCGGCCTGTCTGCATGCCCACTGGATCGTGCCGCAAGGCTTGGTCGCCGCCGGCCTCGGGCTGGTCCTGCGGCGGCCCGCGCCCTTTCTGCTCACCTCGCATGGCGGCGACCTGTTCGGTTTGCGCGGCCGGCTGTTCGAATGGCTAAAACGCGCCGTGATCCGGCGCGCCGCCGCCATCACCGTGGTCAGCCGGGCCATGGTCGACGAGGCCATCCGTTTGGGGGCCACGCCCGAGCGGGTGCATGTCATGCCGATGGGCGTCGACTTCGACGGGCTGTTCGCCGCCGACCCGGTCGAAGATCGGCGCCCCGGAGAGATTCTGTTCGTCGGCCGGCTGGTGGAGAAAAAGGGCCTGCGTTATTTGATCGAGGCCATGCCCGCCATCGTCGAGCGGATACCTGCTGCATGCCTCAAGATTGTCGGCCATGGGCCGGAAGAGGCGCGGCTGCGGACATTGGCAGCCCAGTTGGATATGACCGGACACATCGAATTTATCGGGTCCTTGCCGCAAACCGAGATACCGCCACTGTATCGACGGGCCAGCGTTTTCGTTGCCCCCTTCGTCGAAGCCGCTGGTGGCGACCGGGAAGGGCTGGGCCTAGTCACGGTGGAGGCCATCGCCTGCGGCTGTCCGGTGATCGTGGGCGACATGCCGATGCAGGACAGCATCTTCGAACCCTCGGAGGCCGATTTGAGGGTTGATCCAAGGCAGGTCGATCAGCTCGCGCGGCGCATCGTTGAAACCTTACTCAATTCCGAAGCGGCCTATGCCCGCACCCTGAACATGCGTGACCGTCTGAATTCGATCATGGGCTGGGCAACGGTTGCAGAGGCTTATCACCGTTTGTTGAGTTCGATCATCCAACATGGGGGCTCGGGAAGACATGGAATCGGCGACTGATGAGCATTTGCAACCGCACGCCGTGCTCGACTTGCCGTCCCGTTTTGGCAAGGCGTTGAAGATCGAGCGGCTGCTGGGGCTATCCACCCGCCATCAGCCGCTACGCCTGCTTGAAATCGGCACAGGCTCGGGCGGTATTGCACATTACTTCGCCACCCACCACTCCTTGAACTGTGATGTCACTGCGGTGGATGTCATCGATCAGCGCCAAATCAGAGAGGGTTACCGTTTCGTGCAAGTTGCCGACACCCGTCTGCCGTTCGACGAAGCAAGCTTCGATGTGGTGCTGAGCAACCATGTCATCGAACATGTCGGCGAGGAAAATGACCAGCGGCGGCACCTGAGCGAATTACGCCGGGTACTGAAGCCTGGCGGCATAGGCTACTTGGCTGTGCCAAACCGCTGGATGTTGATCGAGCCGCATTACCGACTGGCCTTCCTGAGTTGGCTGCCCAAATGCTGGCGCACCCCTTACTTGCGCTTGATGAGGCGAGGAACACGCTACGATTGCAGCCCGTTGACGCTATCTTCGGTGGAAAGGCTGCTACGCGAAAGCGGGCTCCAATTCGAATATATGGGCACTCATGCGCTACGTGAAATTCTGGCCATTGAAGGTGGGAAAGGCGCCCTGGCTACACTGGTAGCCACGTTGCCGGATTGGTTCCTCGACCGCCTGGCCGTGATCAACCCAACCTTGGTTTACCGGCTCGAACGGGTTGCTTGATTTTGATGCCGAGACTAAATGGCAGGGTAACCTTCACATCCGCCACCGGGAACTAAATGGTTCGCCAAACGCAAACACATGAGAAGTGGGTTTCAAAATGCCCTTCGACACCCTCACCTTCGTCTTGTTCCTGCTGACGGTATTTGCCCTGCATGGGCTTCTGCGCGATTGGCAACAGCGCAAGTATTTATTGCTCGCCGCCAGCTACTTGTTCTATGCAGCATGGAACCCACCATTCGTGCTACTCCTTGCCTTCACCACCATCGTCGACTGGTGGTTGGCGCGACGCCTCGATGATGCGAACGACCCGCGTCAGCGCAAGATGCTGCTTGGCTTGAGTCTGCTCAGCAATCTGGGCCTGTTGGGCTATTTCAAATATGGCGGATTCCTACTGAATAATTTCGTCGACCTGGCCGGGCGCTTCGGCGTGGCCTATGAACCGCCTGCCTTCGATATCGTGCTGCCAGCAGGCATTTCTTTTTATACCTTCCAGGCCTTGTCTTACACGATCGATGTCTACCGGCGCCAGATACGGGCCACGTCCTCGCTCAGCGACTTCGCGTTGTTCGTGAGCTTCTTCCCTCAGCTGGTCGCCGGACCGATCGTCCGCGCCGCAAGTTTCCTGCCCCAATTGCTGGAACGCCGCCAGATCACCATGGCCAAATTTGGCTGGGGTCTCTTGCTGCTGATCTTCGGACTGTTCCAAAAGGTGGTGCTGGCCGATTTTCTATTCGCCCCCATGGTCGACGACCTGTATGCCGCTCCTGCGGATACCGGGTGGCTAGACGCCTGGGCGGGCGTCGCGGCCTTCTCCGGCCAAATCTTCTGCGATTTTGCCGGTTATTCGCTTTGCGCGATCGGCATCGCTTTGTGTTTTGGTTTTGAGCTGCCCGATAACTTCCATCATCCCTTCGCGGCAATTGGCTTCTCGGATTTTTGGCGGCGCTGGCATATCAGCTTGTCCACCTGGCTGCGCGATTACTTGTATATCCCCCTGGGCGGCAATCGCCTGGGCGCCCGGCGCACCGGCATCAACCTCATGCTCACCATGTTGATCGGCGGCTTATGGCATGGGGCTTCCTGGCTGTTCGTGCTCTGGGGCGGCCTGCACGGTCTATACCTGCTCATCGAGCGCCGCTGGTTTCAGGGCAAATTGCCGCAGACGGGTCTCCCCGCCTTGGCCGCCGGCATGCTGACCTTCGTTGTCGTCACCCTGACCTGGATACCTTTTCGCTCACCCGATATCCCTACAATGCTGGGTGTGATGAGCGCATTGGTCGATTTCGACAGAGAGGCTACGGACGATTTTATTGGCATGGTGCTGTTATTGCTTTGCCTTTATCTCCTCGTGCGGACGCAATGGGTTAATCGCAACCGCCATCTCGAGGATTGGTTTCCCGCGCTAAACCGGGCCTTGCAACTGGCCTTGGTGTCGGGCAGTTTGATTTCCCTGTTCCTGGTTTCCGGAGGACAGCAACGTGCATTTATCTATTTCCAGTTCTAGCCAGCGCATCCCGTGCCTGCCTTGGGCGCTGCTGCTGTTGGGCGGCCTGACGATCGCGGCAGCCTATGTTTTCCTGACCGAAGGGGTGCTTGCCGCCAAGGGCTATCAGGCCACCGTGCAGGACGGCCCGGATCGTTGGATGCAGGAACGCCTGAGGGCACGAGAGTTGGGCCGGCGCGCCCTGATCCTGGTCGGCGCCTCCCGCGTGCAGCTGGATTTCGATCTTGCCGTCCTGCGCGATGCAACCGGCCTTGAGCCAGTGCAGCTCGCCATAGATGGCAGCTCGTTCGTGCCTATCTTGGAGGGGCTGGCGAATGATCCCGAGATCAATGGCACGGTACTGGTCGGTATTCAATTCGACGATATTGGCGGCACGCGCCGCGATGCCAGCCATCTATATCAGGAGAATTTCGACCGAGGCAACTACCAACGACCACTGAATTATGGGTTGATCGAAGCCCGCCTCGGCCAGCTGCGAAGTGACAACCTGCGTAATTTTTCAGATGGCGCACGCCCCTGGGATGCACTGCATCATCGATTACTGAATCCCAACCCGGTGCGTCAGTACCTGGTAACCTATCCTGATCGCTCGCGGGCAGCCGATTATCAAATGGTGCCCATGCCAAGCTTCTATTTGGCACGGGTAATGCGCAATCTCGGCGAAGAGATAAAGATCCCTGCGGGATTCTCTCCGGAGCAAATCGAGAGCTTTCTTGCGGCCCGGATTGATCAGGCCAGACCCAGTAGCAACAAGACTTTTCTCGAAGCACTGCCCAGACTCGAAACAGCCGTCAGAAACATTCAAACGCGTGGCGGCCGGGTTATATTCGTTGTTATGCCCATGAGTGGCTTGGTCAAGAAGATCGAAGACAAACGATATCCACGCAAATTGTTTTGGGACCCTATCGTGACATCTACCTTCGCTATGACCATTCATTTCGAAGACCATCTTGATTTGGCCGGCTTCGTGTGCCCGGATGGATCGCATCTAGACCAGAGAGATCGGCCTAGGTTCACAAATGCACTGGCCCGCCATATGCGTTAGACGCAATAACGTGCAGCGGCGCGATCGCCATGTGTGCCCGTACCATCTATTCGCTTGGCACGAATATGAGCACGGCTTTCAATGTTGAAGAATTTCCTCCAACTTGTCGGTTGATTCCTGCCAGCTGACACTAGCCACGGGGCGTACGGTTTTGCCCAAGGCCAGCATCTGCCCCGCCTTCCTAGCCATGTCCTCCGCATCTCCCGCCCTGGCTAGCGACTCGGGACGATCGCGCAGCACCCAAGCCGTCCCCGGCACATCCGCCGCCACCACCGGCACGCCGCAGGCTAGGGCCTCGTAGAGCTTGGCCGGATAGCTGTAATCGCCGAAGGCACCGGGCTTGTTGAGCACGAACACCAAGTCCAGGCTGTTGAGAATCAACGGCACTTCTTCGGCGGGCCGATAGCCGAGCCAATGGGTGCCAGCCGGCAAGGCGATGCCCTTGGCCAGGCGACCGGACAGGACAAGCTCGATTCGTAGATCGGCCGCGCGCAGCCGGGCATACGTTTGGAACAACAATTCCATGTCGCGGCTGGGGTGCAGGGCACCGGCATAGCCAACCAGAGTTGCATCGGCCGGCAGGCCCAGCTGCTGCCGGCAAGCCGCTTTATCGAGCGGCGCAAAGATGGGGTCCGCCGCCATCGGGATCACCTCGACCGGCCGGCCTCCGGCGCAGGTACTCATCCATGCCGCCAACTGCGGCCCCACTGCGGTCACCGCGTCGGCCCGCGCCAGCGCGCGCCGCCACAAGCCGTGCAGCGGCTTGAGCCAAGGGATGTAGCTCTCGTAGTTGTCGTAGGCATCGATGAGCGATCGCGCGCCATGCCGCCTAGCCAGCCGCTCGGCCAGGATGCCATACCAAGTATCGGACAGGCCGAACACCCAGTCCGGCTTGACATCGGCCGCCAACCGACCGGCCTTGGCCAGATAGGGCCAAGGCCCCCAGTGCAAGGCGGAAACCGCATGCCAATGCAGATTGCCCTCTTGCCGATAGGTGGCGGGTTCGTTCCGATAGCCGAGGAGCAGTATGTGCACCTCATGGCCGCGCTCCGCGAGCAGGCGCGGGAGATGATAGAAGCGGCCGTAGGGTTGGGTAAAAAGATCCCGGCCCTGGGGGCGGCGCTTGCAAAGACAGAGTAGCCTCATGTCCCTAATACCGTATCGAGAATGCCTCGCAGGCGCTCGTTGAAATGGGCCTGCCCCCAGCGGGCTGCCCTCTCCCGGCCAGCCTCGGCCAGCCGATGGCGGAGGTCTTCCTCCGTAGCGAGGCGGAGAACAGCCTGGGCGATCTCGTCTACCGAGCGAGGATCAAACAGCAGTGCTGCGTCACCTACCTGTTCGCTCATGGCATAAATGCCGGAGACGGCCATAGGGCAGCCAATGGCCATGGCCTCCAAGGGAGGGATATTGGTGGGACCGAAGAAGGTTGGCATTATCAGGGCTAGCGCGCGCCGGTAGAACACCGGCATGTCCTCGTCAGATACATAGCCCAGCACATGCACCTGCTCCACCAAGTCCAGCCGTTCGATTTCCTCCAGGACACGGGGATAAGCATTCTTCTTCGATCCCGCGAGGACTAGATGGAGATCAGGCACGACCGGGCGTACTGCTGCCATGGCCTGCAGTAAGCGGATGTGGTTCTTGTGCCCCCAAAACTGGGCGGGATAGAAAATAAATCTCGCGGGGAGACGATAACGATGCTCGAATCCAGCCGGAACACCATCTGAATGCATATAGGCCGGGGCCACGAAAGGCAGGACGTGAAGGCGATCGGCGCTCTGGCCGTAGGACTCCATCACCTGTCGCTTGCCGACTTCCGAATCCACCAGAACTGCTCGGGCATAGCCGCAGATATGCCGGTAGTGGCGCTCTCGCCGGCGGAAGAGGCCAAAGGATGAGACCTCTGGAAAGCTGGCCTCGTAGCGATGCATCAGGTCGTGGATGACCCCAAGGTTGGTTGTCGGTACAGCGTAGGTCCAGACTTCCTGGGCGGGGAAGAGCCAGAGGTCACAGGCCTCGTCGAGGAGGCGCTGGGTAAAGGGATGCAGGTACCGGCCCGCCCGCCTCCAGAGGGATAGCGGTAGACCGAAGCGCAGTGCGGTGCGTATCAGAAACTCCATCCCACCCTCGTGCAACTCGATGTGTGCGAGACGGCTACCATATTTTTCCAGCTTCGTCGGCCAGGCTGGGTGGGCGTGGGCCACTACGATCTCATAGTGGGACGGGGGCAGATTTGCCAAGGCATCGAGCACGGACTGGGCATACTGGAAGGCACCTCCGCCCTCCGGGGGAAATCCTAGATAAAGGCCGATGCGCTTCATTTAGTGACAACGAAGCAGGCGTTCCAGCTGGCAAGCCGTGGCGGCTCGTGCTCCAGCCAATTCAGCAGGGCGAGCCGCCGCAAGCCTGCCGTCTCTAGCAGCAGATCGACTTCCGGCGCGAACAGATAGCGTATGGCATGTGTCTCGTTGATGCGTTGCAGCCCCTGCCGGCCTTCCACGAGCACCTCGTAATGCACGTCCACCCGGTTCTCGTTAGGGCGATGCTCGGGTTCGGCGATACGGGTCACGGCGATGCCGTCGCCGCTCAGGCGCCGCACCCGTGTCGCCGGCGGGTCCGACAACACGCCGGGGCCGTACCAGCAATCGAAGATGAACAGCCCGCCGGGGCGTAGATGCGCGGCCGCCGTGGCCATCGTCGCCTGAAGGTCGGCATTGCCGGTCTGGTAGCTGATGACGTGGAACAAGGCCAGGACCACGTCGAAGGTCTTGCCCGCCCGGAAGTTACGCAGGTCGCCCGTTGTGAACTCGATGTCGGCGGCGCGGGCTCGGGCTCGCCGCACCATGGCCTCGCTTCGGTCGACACCGATGATCCGATAGCCATGGCCGGCAAGGCATGTGGCATGCGCTCCCGTACCGCAGCCAAGTTCGAGCACCTCGCGCGCAGCCGGGTTGTGGCGCTGGATCAGGCCATGCACGTAGGCGGCCTCGCCGACGTAATCCTTGTCCCGGTAGAGCAGGTCGTAATAGGCGGCATAGGCATCGAAGATGCCCTCATCAGCCTTATCTTGAGTTGACTCAGCCATGCAGTACTTCCTTCAGCGCCGCCGCGACCTGGTCTTGTTGCGCGGGCTGCAACGCCAGGCCACTGGGCAAATAGAAACCGCGCCGGGCCAGGCGCTCCGCTACCGGATAGCGCTCGCCCTTAAACAAGCCCATCTGTTGCAACACGGGCTGCTCGTGCATGGGCCAGAAGAAGGGGCGGCAGCCGACGCCCTTCGCCGCCAGGCGCCGCATGGCCTCTTCGGCGTCCAGCGCCAGGGCGTCGTCCAGCACCAGGCCGTAGACCCAATAGATGTTTTCGGCATAGTCGGTGCGCGGCAGCGGTAGTTGTGCGCCCGCCAAGCCATTCAACAAGGTGTTGTAGCGCGCACCCATGGCACGCTTGCGGCCGACGAATTCGTCCAGCCGTTCCAATTGGGCGAGGCCCAAGGCGGCCTGCATATTGGTCATGCGCAGGTTCCAGCCCAGGCGCTCGTGCACGAAACGCTTGCCGGGCTGGAAGCACAGGTTGCGCAGGCTCCGGCAGACCTCGGCGAGCCGGTCGTCGTCGGCGACGATCATGCCGCCCTCGCCCGTGGTGATGTGCTTGTTGGGGTAGAAGCTGAAGGTGCCGACGTCGCCCAGGCTGCCGCAAGGCCGGCCCTTGTAGGTCTGGCCGTGCATCTGGGCCGCGTCTTCCAGCACCTTCAGGCCGTGCCGGCGGGCAATGGCCAGCACGGGGTCCATGTCGACCGGCAGGCCATAGATATGCACCGCCATGACGGCCTTGGTGCGCGGCGTGACCTTGGCCTCGATCTGGCTGACATCCATGTTCCAGGTGACGGGGTCGCTGTCCACCAGCACCGGCTTGGCCCCGGCCCGCACGATCTGACCGATGCAGGAGATGATGGTGAAGGCGGGCATGATCACCTCGTCGCCCGGCCCGATGCCCAGCGCCTCGATGGCGGCATCCAGCGCCGCCGTGCCGTTGCTGACGGCAATACCATGCCGGCGCTCGACTCGCTCGGCGAACCGCTCCTCGAACTGCTTGACGAAGGGGCCTTCGGACGAAATCCAGCCGGTCTCGATGCATTCGAGCAGGTATTGTTTTTCGTTGCCGTCGAGCAGCGGTTCGTTGACCGGAATCATGATTGATCGTGCAATTTCAGTTTGGCGGGTATGGCGCTATCGAAACGGGTTTTATCGTGATCGCCGGCATAAGGCCCTTGCTTCACTTCGATGATCTCGGTCGGCTCCAGCATCTCGAAACCGTGTCCGCCATGGGCCAGAAGAATCACGTCGCCAGCACCGAGAATCGCGCTCTCCAGGTATTGCCTATCCTCGGAATAGAAATCCACCCGCAGCCGGCCGGAACGAATGAACAATACCTCGTTGGTGTAATGCACCTCGCGCGCCACCGGGTTATGCACATGCGGCGCGATCACGTAGCCAGCCGGCCGGTTCATGTAGCCGATCTGCTGGGAATAGCTGCCGGGCGTGAAGAACTCGATGCCGTCCTTGTGGAAGGTGGATCGTATGATCAGTGCAAGTTCCTTGTTGTTGTGCGTAATCCTGTCGACCATGTATGTCTCCACCAAAAATCAAACGGCAAGCAGCTTTAATAGCGTGGCCGTCCCTGCGGGGAAACGGCGAGTCTTAGCCAGCGCCCTCGCAAAAATAAAAGCCGGGCAAGTAGGCTCGCCATTCATAAAGGCCATTGCTTCGTCCCATAGGCCCCAGCGTAGAGCACGTACGACATTCGTAATCTTTAGCTTTCTCCACGCCTTCATGCCATGCACCGCCATGATTTCTGACCTATGTGCATTCATTACATAGTTAAATCCCAATACGTCGCGGCGAAGGTCTTTGCTGATGGTATCGCCGTCATGCCAGTGCCATTCGAAAAGCGGCTGCTCGATATGCATGAATTGGCAATGCCTCGACAGGCGTATTGAAGTGTCCCACTCCTGATAGGACGGGCAATCGTTGTCGAGTCCGACCGCCTGTAAAATCGCAGTTTTCGATGTGAGCATCGATTG
Source organism: Betaproteobacteria bacterium (assembly GCA_016234655.1). Taxonomy (GTDB): domain Bacteria; phylum Pseudomonadota; class Gammaproteobacteria; order Burkholderiales; family Thiobacillaceae; genus Sulfuritortus. Next base: position 2,149 of record JACRAU010000033.1, on the reverse strand, counting down.
GAACATCGGCGCGGGTTGCAGCAATAGCTTTTCGTAGCACCACCCTGCCATATGCGGTACTGAAAAAGGCATTTTCTTGCCCATGGCAGTGAAACATTTCAGCCCATTGCCATGAACAACCGTAAGCGGATCGAAGCCATACTCTTTCAAGGCTTTGACCTGTAACGCCAGCTTGTCAGGGAGCCAGACATCATCCGAATCTTGGAATGCAATCCACTCGCATTTAGCCATGCCAATGCCAAAGTTACGGGCCGCCTGGGCGCCTTTCCCGACAGTTAGGCGTACATAACTGACCCCCCGAGGGGCATACGATTCCACGATCATGTGTGTATCGTCTGTTGACCCGTCGTCCACGACGATGATTTCGCTCGCGGGATAGGTCTGGGCTAAAACGGATTCGAGGCATTCCGGCAAGGTGCCGGCACGGTTTTTTGCTGGGATGACTACGCTGATCTCGATAGGACGCTGCATACTCAGGCCAGCCTTTTTTTTCGGCCCAACAATTCCATTATCGCGCTTAGCCAATCGCGATTGCCTAAATAGCTAAATAGAAAATAGAGTGGCGCCGCTACCGCACAACCCACCATCAGCCTCAAGCCCGAAGACGCGAACACGTCGGCAATGAGGTAAGCGGGCGCCACTGCCGACAACGCCACCAGCAGCGGCCACATTGTGGCAGCCGCATATTCGATTAAACCGGCTTGGCATACCGGGCGCACCAGCCAATACCAGTTCGGAATATACATAACTACGGAAAATAGCAGGAGTGCCCAAGCCAAGCCTTCCGGGCCATGGCTTGAACCCAGCCAAAGCAAGGGCGGCAATATCACAAACATTGCCGCGTTCCAAACCATCGACAAGTTCGCGCGGCCCATTCCCATCAACAGACTACCAACTGGGTTGGCCGTCGACCGCACATATCCCCATATGGCCAGGATACGCATTAAGTCCCCCGCTGCGGCCCATTTTTCCCCGAGAAGTATTTGTACGACTTCAGACGAAAAAAAAGCCAAGCCAATATACAAAGGCGCGTTCGTGGATGCCGTCATATTCAACGTCTTCAAATAGACGGACTTGACACGTGGAATATCGCTCTGAATTTGTGCAATCAGGGGAAAGCCAACCCTAGTAACAATGGGATTGACCGCAAATTGAATCTGCAAAACAAGGTTGCGTGGAATGCTGTATAGGCCAAGTTGAGATGCCATCAGATATCGACCACCCAGCAGCAAATCGAGCCCCATATTTATCTGATTGATGGCATCGTTCACCATTGTAGCGCTGCCAAACCCAATGAAAGGTCGGATATTTGCAATGCTAAAGCACATCTTGGGTCGCCATCCGCCGGAAAGATAAACCCATGCCAGCAAGGTGCTTGCAGCTGCAGTCACAAGTCCACCTAACACGAGTGCATAGATCCCCAGGCCCGCCAAGGCCGCCAAGGTTGCTGCGACAAAGCCGAATATGGCAACCACTATCTCCAGAACCGCCAACGGCCTGAAATTCAGCGTCTTTTCCATGGTAATTCTAGGCTGCTGCCCCAATGCACCGATTAGGAAGATCAATGAGCTCAACACCAGTGGCTGCGCTAGCCGCATATCGCCAAAAAAGATAGCCAGCACCGGGCTTAAAATCATCACCAAAATGGTGACCACCGCAGCCAACGCGATATTCAGCCAAAATAGGCTGGAACGCTCTTCATCCGAGACCTGCTGCCTTTGCAAGTAGGCGCTACTTAAACCTAAGTCGACAAATAACAAGGCGAAGCTTAATACCAAGCTCACAATGGCCATCAAACCATAGTCCGATGGGGTGAGAAGCCTCGCCAAGACTGCGACCTGGCCGATTTGTAGCAATGTTTTGGCTACGGTCGCGGTCGTCGTCCACCGGATGGCTGAAAACGCTTGGTGTTTTAGCGACATTGTTTTCTGGCAAGCACGAAGTAACTCGCGGTCTCTTCCTCACAGGGTCGGCGCCTATCGAACCGTGGCGCCACTCTCTGATCGAGAGAGCCGGCCTCAAGAAATTGGACAGGGGGATAAGTGATAGCCTTGCTTTTACAGATGGCCGCGAAAGCGGTCTTTTGAAGGAGCAAGAGCATGGCAAGAAGGAAGCGGCGGAACCACTCGCCGGCATTCAAGACACAAGT
>JACRAU010000032.1 GCA_016234655.1 Betaproteobacteria bacterium | reverse complement strand
CTTCAGAACCGTGTCCGACGAACTGCTTGCATCCGCTGTCAAAAAACTCAATCATAGACCGCGCAAATGCCTCGGCTACCGAACCCCTCATGAGGTCTTTCAGGAAGCTAAGCGTGGTGCACTTGGAATGTGAATCCACCCCATATAGCGCAGACCAAGCAACCAAGAGCCGAAGACCAGGCGTAAAGGCTGGAGTAGAATGCAATCTTAGGAGGACCGCCATGCAAAAGATTTTTTTCGTTCGCGCCGAGTGGGATGAGGAGGCCAGCGTTTGGGTGGCAACCTCCGACGATGTTCCCGGATTGGCCACCGAGGCCGATACGCTGGAAGCCCTCTCCATCAAGCTGGACAGCATGATTCCGGAGCTGCTGGAGGCAAATGGGTATCCTGACGTCCAGGAAGTCCCGTTCGAGCTTCTGGCGCGCAAATTCTCCGTGACGCATCGCGCCCACGGTTGATGGGTGGCAGTTTCACCCCTGAACTGATCCGCTTGCTAAGAGAGGCGGGCTGCCGGTTTGAGCGGCCCGGCAAGGGCGATCACGACATATGGTTCTCGCCGACAACCGGCATGCGGTTCCCGGTCGATCACAAAATCAAATCCCGCCACACCGCCAACGCGGTGCTTAAGCAAGCAGGGCTACCGAAGCATTTCTAATACCGCCAGCATTCGTAGGACGGCTTCGCGCAGCAAGCCGCCGAATGGAGAAGTTCCCCACGCCAACCCCATGCGGCGCAGTGCTACGCGACTGCGCCCTACAGAGAGCGGATTGGCTATGCCAACCCGCCTCTCAAAACTGGATTCCCGCCTATACCCGCAAGGGGCAGGCCGTGGTTGTAAAGCCGCTGAAGCGGCAACAACCACGCACCACGGGAATGGCGGGATAGAACAGGGCTAGATCAGCCCTGCTCTTTCGCCCAGGAATCCTTCAGAGTCACCGTGCGATTGAACACCGCCTTGCCGGGCTGATGGTCGAAGCGGTCGGTGCAGAAATAGCCCAGGCGCTCGAACTGGTAGCGGGTCTCGGGCGCGGCGTTGGCTACCACGGGTTCGACCCAGCCCTGCACCGTTTCCAGCGAATGCGGGTTGATGAAGTCGAGGAAATCGCGGTCTTTGTGGCCGTCCGGCTCGGGGTCGGTGAATAGCCGGTCGTACAGGCGAATCTCGGCGGGCACGGCGTGTTCGGCCGACAGCCAGTGGATGACGCCCTTGACCTTGCGGCCCTGGGGGTTCTTGCCCAGGGTGTCGTGGTCGATGGAGCAGCGCAGCTCGGTGACGTTGCCGGCGGCATCCTTCACCACCTCGTCGCACTTGATGACATAGGAATAGCGCAGGCGCACTTCGCCGCCAACGGTCAGGCGTTGCCAGCCGGCGGGCGGGGTTTCGGCGAAGTCGTCCTGCTCGATCCAGATTTCCTTGGCGATGGGCACGTCGCGCTCGCCGAATTCCGGGTGGTTGGGGTGAAAGCCGGCGCTGCGGCTGGCGGTGACGCTGGCCTCGAAGTTGGTCAGCGTGACCTTGAGCGGACGAATGACGGCCATCACGCGCGGGGCTTTGGCCTCCAGGTCTTCGCGGATGCAGCCTTCGAGCACGGCCATGTCGACCACGTTCTCGCTCTTGGAGATGCCGATGCGCCGGGCGAATTCGCGGATGCCCTCCGGCGTGTAGCCGCGTCGGCGCATGCCGTGGATGGTGGGCATGCGCGGGTCGTCCCACCCGCTGACCAAACCCTGGGTCACCAGTTGCAGGAGCTTCCTCTTGCTGGTGACGGTGTAGTGCAGCTCCAGCCGCGAGAACTCGATCTGCTGCGGGTGGCAGGGCACCGAGATGTGGTCCAGCACCCAGTCGTACAGCGGGCGGTGGTCTTCGAACTCCAGGGTGCAGAGCGAATGGGTGATGCCTTCCAATGCATCGGAGATGCAGTGGGTGTAGTCGTACATCGGGTAGATCAGCCACTTGTCGCTGGTGCGGATATGATGGGCCCGGCGGATGCGGTAGATCACCGGGTCGCGCAGGTTGATGTTGGGCGAGGCCATGTCGATCTTGAGCCGCAGGGTCTTGGCCCCGTCGGGGAACTCGCCGGCGCGCATGCGGGCGAACAGGTCCAGGTTCTCGGCCACGCTGCGATCGCGATAGGGGCTGTTCTTGCCCTTCTCGGTCAGCGTGCCGCGGTATTCGCGCATCTGCTCCGGCGTCAGCTCGTCGACGTAGGCCAGGCCCTTGCCGATCAGTTCGACCGCATATTCGTAGAGCTTTTCGAAATAGTCCGAGGCCCAGCGCACCTCGCCGGCCCACTGGAAACCCAGCCACTGCACGTCTTCCTGGATGGCCTGGGCGTATTCGGTGCTCTCTTTTTCCGGGTTGGTGTCGTCGAAGCGCAGGTTGCACCGGCCGCCGAAGTCTTGCGCCAGGCCGAAGTTCAGGCAGATCGATTTGGCATGACCGACGTGCAAATAGCCATTCGGCTCGGGTGGGAAACGGGTCTGGATGGCGCCATGTTTGCCCGAGGCCAGGTCGTTGTCGATGACGGTGCGGATGAAGTGCTGGACGGGCGGTGTGGGGCTATTCATGCCAAAGTTCTGGAAGGGTTGATGCCGCAAGGGGCTCGCTGTGTGATATTTTCTGTTTGACTGCTAAAATCGGGCAGTCGGAATCCCGCAAAAACCGAGAAAAAGTATATCACAATGACCTCTGCACGCCTCTTCATCCTCGGCCTCGGCACCCTGCTCTGTAGCGCCGCATTCGCTGCCGCCACGCCCTCTTTGCAAGACGCCAGCCAGGCCTTCAAGCAAGGCCAGTATCCGGCCGCGCTGGAGAAGGTGAACGCCTATCTGGGCAAGAACCCGAAAGAGGCGCAGGCCCGCTTCCTCAAAGGCCTGGTGCTGACCGAGCTGAACCGCGCGCAAGACGCCATCCGCGTGTTCACCGAGCTGACCGAGGACTACCCGGAACTGCCCGAGCCCTATAACAACCTGGCCGTGCTCTATGCCGCCCAGGGTCAGTTCGACAAGGCTAAGAACAGCCTGGAGATGGCGATCCGCACCCACCCCAGCTACGCCACCGCGCACGAGAACCTGGGCGACATCTATGCCAAGATGGCCTCGCAGGCCTATGACAAGGCGCTGCAACTGGACAAGGCTAATATGTCGGCCCAGACCAAGCTGTCGCTGATCAAGGATATCTTCGGCCCCTCCCGCCTGGCCGATGCCGGCAAGAACAAGCCGGCCGTGGCCAAGCCGGCCGCGCCCAAGACCGCCGCCCTGAGCACCGAACCGGCGCCGCCCATCCCCGAAATGCCCGCGCGCGACAAGCCGGCGCAAACCGCCGCCGCCGACACCGCAAAGCCCGAAACCGCGCCGGCCAAGACCGTCAAGCCGCTGGCCCTGCCGGCCGATCCCAAGGCCGCCGCGCAAAAGCTGCTGCAAGCCTGGGCCGATACCTGGAGCCGGCGCGACGCCGATGGCTACCTGGCCTTCTATGCCGACGACTACAAGGCCGACAAGAAGAGCCATGCCGAATGGGCCGACGAGCGCCGCGCGCGGATCACCCGCCCGACCGGCATCAAGGTCGAGTTGTCGAACCTCAAGATCGAGGTCAAGGGCAACCAGGTGCTGGCGAGCTTCAAGCAGCGCTATGAGTCGAACATCCTGAAGGCCAATTCCACCAAGCGCATCACCCTGGAAAAACAGGGCGGCACATGGAAGATCGTCGAGGAACGCTAAGCCAAGTGGTGGTTTCCATGCTGCGTAATCTGTGGCTGGCCGTCGGCCTATGCCTCCTGGCCGGCCTAGCCGGCGCGGCGGAACGGCCGGTGCAACTGGCCGACAATAGCCGCTATCTGCCCTCGCCCGACGCGCTGATCGCGCAAACTCTGGAAGCCATTCGCGCCAGCCGCCTGGACGATGCGCTGAAAGAGGTCGACAAGGCCATCGCGATCCGGCCCGATTTCAAGCTGGCCCACCTGATCAAGGGCGACCTGCTGCTGGCCCGGACCAAGCCGTTGCCGACCTTGGGCGCCGCCACGGCACGGGGCGCGGAGCAACCCTTGTCCGACCTGCGCGAAGAGGCCCGCCTGCGCCTGCTGCGCTATCTGGAACAACCCGGCGCCGACCTGCTGCCCAAGAACATCCTGCAATTGGCGGCCGATCAGAAGTACGTGTTGCTGGCCGACACCAGCCGCGCCCGGCTCTACCTGTTCGAGAACGTCAACGGCGAGCCGCGCCTGCGCCGCGACTATTACCTGACCATCGGCCGCAACGGCACCGACAAGCGCAGCGAGGGCGACAAGCGCACGCCGATCGGCGCCTACACCATCACCAGCCAACTGCCGCGCGACAAGCTGGGCGATCTCTACGGCGACGGCGCCTTCCCGATCAGCTACCCGAACGAATGGGACCAGATGCAAGGCCGTGGCGGCCACGGCATCTGGCTGCACGGCACGCCGTCCAACACCTATAACCGGGCGCCGCGCGCCAGCGACGGCTGCCTGGTGCTGACCAACCCCGACCTGAACGAGTTGCGGCAGTGGATGAAGCCCGGCACGCCCATCGTCATCAGCGAGCGGGTCGATTGGCTGGAGCGCAAGACATGGAGCGAGCACCGCCAAGCCATGCTCGACCGACTGGCGCAATGGCGCACCGATTGGGAAAGCCGCGATGCCGAGCAATTCCTGCGCCATTATTCGAACGGCTTCCTGCAGGGCGCCGGCAAGGGCTGGGCCGACAGCAAGCGGCGCAACCTGACCGACAAGGCCTGGATTCGCGTCGCCCTGTCCGACACCAATCTCTACCTCTATCGCTATAACAACGAGGACCTCGCCGTCGCCGGCTTCCAGCAGGACTACGCCAGCGACAAGTTCAGCGATGCCTCGCGCAAGCGCCTATACCTGCGCCAAGAGAACAACGAATGGCGCATCGCGCTGGAAAAATCCATCGACGGCGAAAAACGCGTCGCTGCTCTTACCCGCTGATTTCACTTCACTCTTAGGAAACACCCCATGGTCATACTGCACACCAATTTCGGCGACATCAAACTGCAACTCGATGCCGAGAAGGCCCCCGATACCGTCAACAACTTCCTGCAATACGTGCGCGACGGCTTCTACGACAACACCATCTTCCATCGCGTGATCGACGGTTTCATGATCCAGGGCGGCGGTTTCACCGCCGACATGGAACAGAAGGCGACCCGCGCCGAGATTCAGAACGAGGCCCACAACGGCCTGAAGAACACGGCCTACACCATCGCCATGGCGCGCACGCCCAACCCGCACTCGGCCAGCTCGCAGTTCTTCATCAACGTGAAAGACAACAACTTCCTCGACTTCACCGAGCCCTCGCCGCGCGGCTATGGCTATTGCGTGTTCGGCCAGGTGGTCGAAGGCAGGGACGTGGTCGACCGGATCAAGGCCGTGCCGACCGGCAACCGCGCCGGCCATCAGGACGTGCCGACCGAGACCGTGCTGATCGAAAAGGCCGAGATCGTCGACTGACGCTCGAACCATGCCCTCGGCCGGCCACAGCCTATTCATCGCCGACCTGCATCTGAGCCCGGCGCTGCCCCGGGCAAACATCCTGTTCAAGCAGTTCCTCCGCGATGTGGCGACACGCGCGGAGGCGCTGTATATCCTGGGCGACCTGTTCGAGGCTTGGGTCGGCGACGACGACCTCGACCTGCCCTTCCATCTAAAGATCGCCCAGGCCCTGGCCGAATTGCAGCGCCACGGCGTACGGCTCCATATCATGCACGGCAACCGCGATTTCCTGCTGGGCGAGCGTTTCTTGCGCGCCGCCGGCGCGATGCCGCTGAGCGACCCGCGACTCATCGACCTGCACGGCCAGCCGACGCTGCTGGCGCACGGCGATGCCCTGTGCACCGACGACCTGAAATACCAGGCCTTTCGCCAGCAGGTGCGCGACCCTGCCTGGCAGGCCGCCTTTCTCGCCAAACCCTTGGCCGAACGGCGCCTCATGGCGCAGGCCCTGCGCGAACAAAGCGAGCAGGAAAAATCCGGCAAGGCCATGGCGATCATGGACGTGAACGCCGACGCCGTGGCCGAGGCCCTGCGCGCGCACGGTTACCCGCGCCTGATCCACGGCCATACCCATCGCCCGGCCCGGCACGTGCACGAGGTGGACGGCCACGCCTGCGAACGCTGGGTGCTGCCCGATTGGTATGAAGGCGGCGGCTACCTGCGCTGCGATGCGCAAGGCTGCGCGGCGCTCACCTTAGATTGAAGTATTTGTAGTTCGCCGGCAGCTCGAACAACTCGGGCCGCGCCTCGCGTTGCGCATGGCTGCGATAGCTTCGGCTGCGGCCATCGGCATGGCGGATCGACAGCGGCAAGCCGTTTTCATACTCGAAACCCGCCCTCGCCCCATCCACGGCCAAGGCGCAAGGGTCGCGCAGCTCGGGCGGCGTCGCCCGCCAGGCCGCCGCCTGGCCCGCCGCCAAGGCGCGGCGCAAGCCGGCCAGCAGGCGCGACTCGTCCGGCAACAACGGCGCCGAACGCACCTCGACACAAAGCCGGCCGTTCAGGCTCAATTGCCGGGTCTGCGGCGCCGTTTCGGCCACCTTCACCCGCCAGCCCTTGGGCAGGGCGACCGGGCGCTTCGCGGCCGCGATCTCGGTGATGCGCTCGCTGCCCTTCGCCACCACATAGATCTTGCCGGCGCGGCGGTCGAACAGCGTGAAGTCCTCGGCATCCTGGCCGCCGTCCAGGCGCAGCTTGTCGCCATAAACCAGGATGCGGCTCGCATACGGCGCCTCGCCCGGCTCGCTGTCCTCGTAGACGATCTCGGTCATCGCGGCCGCGCCGGCCCAGGCCGGCAGCAGGCCGAGCAACAGCGCGAGCCGCTTCATAGCCGGTCGAGGCCGCGCGCCAGATCGGCCTTGAGGTCGGCCACCGCCTCCAGGCCGACCGCGATGCGGATCAGGCCGTCGCCGATGCCGGCGTCCATCCGCTGCTCCGGCGTCATCCGACTATGCGTGGTGGTGGCGGGATGGGTGATGGTGCTCTTGGCGTCGCCCAGGTTGGCGGTGATCGACATCAGTTCGGTCGAGTCGATCACCTGCCAGGCCGCGTCCTTGCCGCCGACCACCTCGAAGGCGACGATGCCGCCGCCGGTCTTTTGTTGTTGCATGGCCAACGCATGCTGCGGGTGCGACGGCAGGCCCGGATAGAGCACGCGCGCGACCTTGGGCTGCGCCTCCAGCCAGCTCGCCAGCTCCAGGGCATGGCGCGAATGCGCGTCCATGCGCAGGCTCAAGGTCTCCAGGCCCTTGAGCAGCACCCAGGCATTGAAGGCGGACAGGGTCGGGCCGGCCGTGCGCAGAAAGGTATACACGCCTTCCATCAGGTCCTTCTTGCCCAGCACCGCGCCGCCGAGCACGCGGCCCTGGCCGTCGAGATACTTGGTGGCCGAGTGGATGATGATGTCGGCGCCCATATCCAGCGGCCGTTGCAGGACCGGCGAGCAGAAGCAGTTGTCCACCGCGAGCCAAACGCCGGACTCATGAGCGATGGCGGCCAAGGCGGCGATGTCGCTCACCTCGGTCAGCGGATTGGACGGCGACTCGACGAAAAACAGTTTGGTATTCGGCTTCACCGCGCGGCGCCACGCCTCGGGATCGGTCGGCGAGACATAAGTGGTCTCGATGCCGAAACGACCGAGGATGTTGGAAAACAACTGCACGGTCGAGCCGAAAATCGAGCGCGAGGCGACGATGTGCTCGCCCGCCTTCATCAAGCCCATCACCGTGCCCAGGATGGCGGCCATGCCGGACGCGAACGCGACGCAGCGCTCGGCCCCTTCCAGGGCGGCGAGCCGCTGCTCGAACATGGTCACGGTCGGGTTGGTGAAGCGGGCGTAGATGTTGCCTGGCTCGGCCCCGGAGAAACGCGCGGCGGCCTGAGCCGCGCTGTCGAACACGAAACTGGAGGTGAGGAACATCGCCTCGGAGTGCTCGTTGAACTGGCTGCGCACGATGCCGGCCCGCACGGCCAGCGTCTCGAGTTCGTAATCGTCGATCCCGTAATCGTTGCTCATGGCTATCCCCAAAAACAAAAAACCCGTTTTGCGCTTGCGCCGCCAAAACGGGTTTTCCCTCGCTTTAGCGGTATTTTTAACGCGCCCGCAAGCTGTTACTCAAATCGGCGCAGGGTCAAAGCTACTACCGCACTATTCGCCTGTCAACGCTCACGCGGCGTTCAGGTTCAAATGCATCTGCCGGGTCGGCGGCGCGGCGCCCACGGGCATGGCCCCGCTGCGTTGCGCCTCCAGGCGAGCCAGGTATTCCTCGCTGATGTCGCCGGTGACATATTTGCCATCGAAGCAAGAGGCATCGAAACCCTTGATGTTCGGATTGAGTTCCTGCACCGCGGCGATCAGATCGGACAGGTCCTGATAGATCACGGCATCGGCCCCGATCTCGTGGGCGATCTCTTCATCCGTGCGCCCGTTGGCCAGCAGCTCGGCGCGGGTCGGCATGTCGATGCCATAGACGTTGGGAAAGCGTACCGGCGGGCTGGCCGAGGCGAAGTACACCGCCTTGGCCCCGGCATCGCGCGCCATCTGGATGATCTCGCGGCTGGTGGTGCCGCGCACGATGGAGTCGTCCACCAGCAACACGTTCTTGCCCTTGAACTCCATGGCCATGGCGTTGAGTTTCTGGCGCACCGATTTCCTGCGCACGCCCTGCCCCGGCATGATGAAGGTGCGGCCGATGTAGCGGTTCTTGATGAAGCCTTCGCGGTAGTCGATGCCCAGGCGGTTGGCCAACTGCAAGGCACTGGGCCGGCTGGTGTCTGGGATCGGGATCACCACGTCGATCTTGAGGTGGCCGAATTGGCGCTTGATCTTCTCGGCCAGGCGCTCACCCATGCGCAGGCGGCTCTCGTAGACGGAGATACCGTCGATCACCGAATCCGGCCGGGCGAAATAGACGTACTCGAAGATGCAGGGTGTGAAGTTCGGCTTTTCTATGCAGGCGCAGCTGGAGAATTCGCCGTTCAGGGTGATCAGGACCGCCTCGCCCGGCTGCACGTCGCGCACCTGGCTGAAGCCGAGGGCATCGAGCGCCACGCTCTCGGAGGCGACCAGCCATTCGGCGCCCGCCTCGGTCTCCTGCTTGCCCAAGATCAGCGGGCGGATGCCGCTGGGGTCGCGGAAGGCCACGAGGCCGAAGCCGGCAATCATGGCCACCACGGCATAGGCCCCCCGGCAGCGGCGATGCACGCCGGCAACGGCCTGGAACACGGCCTCGGCCGTCAGCCGATGATCTTTCACTGCGGCATTCAGCTCGTGGGCGAGGACGTTCAGCAAGACCTCGGAATCGGAGCCGGTGTTCACGTGGCGCAGGTCCTGGCGGAATATCTCTTCCTGCAGTTGCTCGGTGTTGGTCAGGTTGCCGTTGTGGCCGAGCACGATGCCGAACGGCGAGTTGACGTAGAACGGCTGTGACTCGGCCGAGCTGTCGGCGCTGCCGGCGGTCGGATAGCGGACATGGGCGATACCGGCATTGCCCATGAGGTTGCGCATGTCGCGGGTGCGGAACACGTCGCGCACCATGCCGTTGTTCTTGTGCATGTGGAACATGTTGCCGTCGACGGTGACGATGCCGGCCGCATCCTGACCGCGATGCTGGAGCAGCTGCAAGCCGTCGTACAACAACTGGTTCACGGCCTGGTGGGAAACGATCCCGAGTATCCCGCACATGGCAAACTCCTACTGGAACTGAATCAGCGCCGCCAAATCCTGCGGCAACCACGGTTTCAAATACAGCACGCCCGGCTCCAGCCAGGCATGGCTCATGGAATTGCGCCAGGCCTCGGTCTTGGGCAAGGCGGTCAGGCCGGCCACTACCGTTAGCGCCAACAAGACCAACACGGCCCGCGTCAAACCGAAGGCCATGCCGACGGCCCGATCGTAAGGCCCCAAACCCGCCAACTTCACCACGCTACGCAACAACAACGACAACAGGCTAACCGCCAGCAAGACCGACACGAAGATCAACACCAAGGCAATGCCGTAGCGTAGGCCCGTATCCTCGATACCCGGCAACCAGGCACCCACCTCGGGCGCAAAGCTGCGGGCGCCGTAGAAGGCCAGCAGCCATCCGGCCAAGGACATCGCCTCGCGCACGAAACCGCGCATCAGACCGAGCAAGCACGACAAGGCCACGATCGCCAAGGCGATCAGGTCGATGACCGTCATGGCGCGATCAGTACCGGCGTATAGCCTTTCGCCTTCAGTTTAGACTGCGCCTCTTGCACTTGCGGCTTGTCGGCATAGGGGCCGACCCAGACTCGGCTTTGGCCGTTGGCATGAATAACCCGGGCCTTGTAGCCGGCCTTATTCAGCTTGTCGACCAACTGCCTTGCATTCTGCTCGTTGCCGAAAACACCGACTTGCACGTTGTAGCCCGCCGCGCTCGGCTTAGCCTCGTCCTTCTTGGCCGCCGGTTTCTCCGCCGGCTTCGATTCGGGCTTGCTCGGTTTTTCGTCCTTGACGGCCGGCGCGGGCTTGGCCGGTTCGACCTTGGCCGGTTCGACCTTGGCGGGCTCGGTCTTGGCCGGCGCCGGCTTGGGGGCTTCCGCCGGCACGGCCGGCTTCGGGGTGGGATTGGCGACGGCGACCGGCGGCGGCACCGGCTCGACGGCGGCCGGTTTCTGCTCGGGCATGGCGGCCGGAGGCGCGACGGCCGCCTGGAACGGCGTGTCCTGGCCGGGTATCCGAATGTCGACATCCTCGCCCAAGGGCTTGGGCTCGGGCTCGAACAGCATAGGCAGCACGACGATGACGAGCAGCGCCAAGGCAATCGCGCCGATCAAGCGGCGCCGCGCGCGACGGCGCAGATCGAGTTCTTCGGGGGTCGGGGTGTTCGCAGCCATTCAGCTATTTTCCCTAGGTACGGCCATGATCTCGGCAACGGTATAGAAGGAACCGAAGGCCGCAATTGTATCAGCCGGCTTCGCCGCTTCACAGGCCGAACGCCAAGCCGTTGCCACGTCACGGTGCGCCGTGTACGCGCGCCCGGCGGCCCGAAGCACGCCGGCCAAGGCCTCGGCATCGGCACCGCGCGGCACATTCAGCCCGGCGATATGCCAATGACCGACCGCATCGTCCAAGGCGGCCACCACCCCGGCGATATCCTTGTCGGCCAGCATGGCGAATACCGCGTGTACCTCGCCGCCGCCGGCCAGCTCGCGCAGGTTCGCCGCCAGGCTGCGAGCCGACTCCGGGTTGTGGGCGACATCGAGCACGCGCCGAGGCCGCTCGCCGACGATCTGGAAACGGCCGGGTTGCCGAGCCTCGCTCAAACCCGCGCGGATAGCATCGGGATCGACCGGCAAACGCTCGCGCAAGCTCCACAGCGCGGCGATCGCGGCGGAGGCGTTGGCGTATTGGTGACGACCCCGCATCCTCGGGTGCGGCAGCCGTACGTAGCCGGTCCCGCCCACATGGCAGGCCCAGTCCTCGGGGCCGATATCGAAGCGGATGTCCTGGCCGATCTCGAACAATCGCGCGCCCAGCCTGGCCGCATGATCGAGCAGGCTTTGCGGCGGGTTTGGCTCGGCGCAGATGGCCGGGCGGCCCGCCCGGAACACGCCGGCCTTCTCGAAACCGATGCGCTCCCGATCCGGCCCCAGATAGTCTTGATGATCGAGATCGATCGTAGTGACGACGGCGCAGTCGGCATCCCACAGGTTCACCGCGTCGAGCCGGCCGCCCAGGCCGACTTCCAACACCATGACATCGACCTTTAGCCGCTGGAACAGCCAGACGGCGGCCAAGGTACCCTGCTCGAAATAGCTCAAGGAGGTGTCGCCGCGCGCGGCCTCCACGGCAGCGAAGGCGGCCGCCAGATCGGCATCGCTCGCCTCTTGCCGGCCGATGCGCACGCGCTCGTTGTAATGCAAGAGATGGGGCGAGGTATAGCAGCCGACCCGGTAACCGGCCGCGCTCAGCATGGCTTCGAGATAGGCGCAGACCGAACCCTTGCCGTTGGTGCCGGCCACGGTGACGATCGGACAAGCCGGTTGCAGGCCGAGACGAGCCCGGACCGCTTCGGCACGGTCGAGGCCGAGATCGATGGTTTTTGGATGCCGGGTTTCGAGCAGCGCCAGCCACTCGGACAGCGTGTTAGCTAGGCTCAAAGAGACAGCCTGGATCAGCTCTTCGGCGCCGGTTTTCGCATCATCGCCGTGCACAGGCGGGCAATATCGCCGCGCAGTTCACGCCGGTCGACGATCCGATCTATCGCGCCATGTTCGAGCAGGAACTCGGCGCGCTGAAAGCCCTCCGGCAGTTTCTCGCGCACGGTCTGCTCGATCACGCGCGGGCCGGCGAAGCCGATCAAGGCATTGGGCTCGGCGATGATGACATCGCCCAGGGTGGCGAAACTGGCGGAGACGCCGCCCATGGTCGGATCGGTCAGCACCGAGACGAACGGCAGGCGATTGGCCGCCAACTGGGTCAGCGCGGCGCTGGTCTTGGCCATCTGCATCAGCGACAACAGGCCTTCCTGCATGCGGGCGCCGCCGCTGGCGGAGAAACAGACGAAGGGCCTCTTGCCCTTGATCGCCGCCTCGACACCGCGCACGAAGCGCTCGCCGACCACCGAGCCCATGGAGCCGCCCATGAAGCGGAACTCGAAGGCCGCAGCGACCATGGCCACGCCCTCGACCTTGCCTTCCATCACCACCAAGGCATCGGTTTCCTTGGTTTCCTTCGTGGCATCTTCCAGGCGATCGGCGTACTTCTTGCTGTCCTTGAACTTGAGGGTATCGACCGGCTGCACGTTGCCGGCGATCTCGCTGCCGGTATCCTCGTCGAAGAACAACCCCAGGCGCTGGCGCGCGCTGATGCGGTTGTGGTGATTGCACTTGGGACAGACCTGCATGTTGTTGTCGAGATCGGCCGAATACAGCACCGCCTCGCAACTCGGGCACTTGCTCCACAGGCCCTCGGGCACCGTCTTGCGGGCCTCGACACGGCGCTTGATCTTGGGCGGAATGATCTTCTGGAACCAACTCATTTTGGCACCTCGTAAATGGCTTACTGCTTGTCCAAGGCGGCGCGCACGCCGGCGACGAATTGTTTGACGTTGTCGACCACGCGCTCGCGCGGCGACTGTTCGATCTCTTGCACGATGCGGCTGCCGATCACCACGGCATCGGCCAGCTCGGCCACCTTGCGCGCCGTCTCGGCATCGCGGATGCCGAAGCCGACGCCGATGGGCAAGGCGATATGCCGGCGCAATTGCGGCAGCTTCTGCTCGATGGCGGACAGGTCCAAGTGGCCGGCGCCGGTCACGCCCTTGAGCGAGACGTAATAGACATAGCCGCGCGCCAGCTTGGCCACCTCGGCGATGCGCTCATCCAAGGTGGTCGGCGCCAGCAGGAAGATCGGATCGAGGCCGTGCGCCTCCAAATGGGTAAAGGCCTCGTGGCTCTCTTCCGGCGGGAAGTCCACGGTCAGCACGCCGTCGACGCCGACCGAAGCCGCGCGCTGGGCGAACGCCTCCCAACCCATGGCCTCGATCGGGTTGCCGTAGCCCATCAGCACCACCGGCGTCTTCGCGTCCTGCTGGCGGAACTCGGCCACCATGGCCAGCACGGAACGCAAGGACACGCCATGCTTCAAGGCGCGTTCCGAGGCGCGCTGGATGGTCGGACCGTCCGCCATCGGGTCGGAAAACGGTACGCCCAGTTCCAGCACGTCGGCCCCCGCCTCGACCAGCGCGTGCAACAAGGGTACGGTCAGCTGCGGATCGGGGTCGCCGGCGGTGATGAAGGGGATCAAGGCCTTGCGCTGCTCGGCCTTCAATTTCTCGAATACGGCTTGGATGCGACTCATAACGTGATGCCTTTGATGCGCGCCACGGTGTTCATGTCCTTGTCGCCGCGACCCGAGAGGTTCACCAACAGCGCCTTGTCCTTACCCATGCCCGGCGCGATCTTGAGCGCGTGGGCCAAGGCGTGGCTGGATTCCAGCGCGGGGATGATGCCCTCGAAGCGGCACAGCGCATCGAAGGCGGCGATGGCCTCGTCGTCGTCGATGGCGACGTATTCGGCACGGTGCAGGTCTTTGAGCAGGCAGTGCTCGGGGCCGACGCCGGGATAGTCCAGGCCGGCCGAGATGGAATGGGTCTCGACGATCTGGCCGTTCTCGTCCTGCATCAGATAGACCTTGTTGCCGTGCAGCACGCCGACCTTGGCGTTGGCGGTCAGTGGCGCCGCGTGCTGGCCGCTGGCGATGCCGTGGCCGCCGGCCTCGACGCCGATCAGGCGCACGCCCTCGACGTCGATGTAGGGATGGAAGATGCCGATGGCATTCGAGCCGCCGCCGACGCAGGCGATCACCGCATCCGGCTGGCGGCCGATCAGCTCCGGCATCTGCACCTTGGCCTCGTTGCCGATCACGCACTGGAAGTCGCGCACCAGCATGGGGTAAGGATGCGGGCCGGCGGCGGTGCCGAAGATATAGAACGTGGTCTCGACGTTGGTCACCCAGTCGCGGATCGCCTCGTTGCAGGCGTCCTTCAGCGTGCGCGAGCCGCTCTCCACCGGCACCACGGTCGCGCCCAGGAGCTTCATGCGGAACACATTGGGCGCTTGGCGCTGCACGTCCTCGGCACCCATGTAGACCACGCACTCCATGCCGAAACGCGCCGCCACGGTGGCCGTGGCCACGCCGTGCATGCCGGCGCCGGTCTCGGCGATCACCCGCTTCTTGCCCATGCGGCGGGCCAAGAGCGCCTGGCCGATGGCGTTGTTGATCTTGTGCGCGCCGGTGTGGTTGAGGTCCTCGCGCTTGAGATAAATTTGCGCGCCGCCGAACTGCTCGGACAGGCGCTTGGCGTGGTAGATCGGGCTGGGCCGGCCGACGTAGTGCTTCAGTTCGTAGGCGAACTCGGCCTTGAACTCGGGATCGTCGCGAAAATGCTCATACTGGCGGCGCAGCTCGTCCACCGCCGGCATCAGCGTCTCCGCCATATAGATGCCGCCGTATGGGCCGAAATGCCCGCCGCTATCGGGATAGTTGTACATCGACTCGTTTGACCTCGTTGACGAATGCCGCGATCAGCGCCGCATCCTTTATGCCTTTACCGGCCTCGACCCCGCTGGAGACATCCACCGCCCACGGGCGGACCGTCTGGACGGCCTGGGCCACGTTGCCCGGTGCCAGCCCGCCGGCCAACACCACCGGCTTGGGTAGGTCTTGCGGGATCAAGCCCCAATCGAAGCGGTGGCCGGTGCCGCCCGCCTCGCCCTCGACATAGGCATCGAGCAACAGACCGCGCGCCTCGGCAAAACGGGCCGCGTATTGTAGCAAATCCAACCCCGGCCGGACCCGCACGGCCTTGAGGTAAGGCCGGCTGAAACCGCGGCAAAACTCGGGGGATTCGTCGCCGTGGAACTGCAAAAGATCGGGCTTAACGGCGTCGATCACCGCTTGAACCTCGCCGGCTTGCGGATCGACGAACAGGGCCACGGTGGTCACGAAGGGCGGCAAGGCATCGACGATGGCCCGCGCCTGCGCCAGCCCGACATTGCGCGGGCTCTTACCGTAGAAGACCAGGCCGATGGCATCGGCCCCGGCCAGAGCGACGGCCAAGCCGTCTTCGACGCGGGTGATGCCGCAGATTTTGATGCGGGTCGGGCTCATGGAGAAAAACCGCGCTTAGAAAGTCGGCATGATGCCAGCCGCGCCCTCAAAAGCCCAGCCACTGCGGTCGGCCGGGGCTGGCAGGTCCCATTTTGGATCGTAGCGAACCTCGCTCAAATAAAGGCCGTCGGCGGCGAAGGTGGCCGCCGCCTGGCTGCGATCGCGCGACTCCCGCACCGCCTTGACCCAGCCCGGCGCGCGACGGCCCAGGCCGACCCAGACCAGGGCGCCGACCATATTACGGATTTGGTGATGCAAGAAGGCATTGGCCCGAAACTCCAGCACGAGAAAATCGCCATGGCGGACGATGGCGATCTGCCGCATCTCGCGCACCGGCGACTTGGCCTGGCACTCGGCCGCGCGGAAGGCGGAAAAATCATGCTCGCCCAATAGATGCGCCGCCGCATCGCGCATGACCACCGAATCGAGTGGCGCATGCACCCAACCCACCTTTCCGGCCAACAAGGCCGGCCGCACCGGATGATTGAGCAGGACATAGCGATAGGCCCGCTCCTGGGCGGAATAGCGGGCGCTGAATTCCGCCGCCACCGGCCGGGCCCAAACCACGGCCACGCCGGCCGGCAGCAAGGCATTGGCACCGCGCAGCCAGGCACTCTCGGGCCGCGCGTTCACGGCATCGAAGTGCACTACTTGATTCAGCGCATGCACGCCGGCATCGGTGCGACCCGCCACGATGGTGGCGACCGGCGCGCCATGCACCTCGGCCAGCGCCGCCTCCAGCGCATCCTGCACGGCACAGCCGCCGGGCTGGGTTTGCCAGCCGCAAAACAGGCGGCCGTCGTATTCGACGCCGAGCGCTATGCGGTTTGTCATAACCAGAGCGCGATACCGAAAACGGCGAACACCAGCACGCTATCGCCGGCACGCCAAGCCTGGTGTTGCACCGCAAGGCCGATCGGCAGCTCCGAGGCGCTCGCCTCCACCGCCGCCCAGGAAATGCCCGGCGGCTTGGCCTGGCCGAGCTTCGCCAAGGCATGCAGGGTCAGGCCCAATCGCACCGTCACGCGCTCGACCGGCAGCCCGAAGGCCTTCAACGGCAGCAGCAAGGTGAACAGGCCGGACAGCAAGGCCGCCGCCGGTAGGCGCAGCACCAAGAGATCGATCAACAACACCATCGCCGCCAAACGCCAGGCCTGCATGGTGCCGGCCTCGATGCCCGGACGGCTAGGCCCCCAGACCCAAGCCTCGAACAAAGCGGGGCCGGGCAATTGGAAGGCATGGAGCAACAGGATGCCGAGCAGCAACCAACGGCTACGCCACAATAGCCGCCACGAACGTCGTGGCTCGGCCAGGTTGGCCAGCAACAGCAGTGCGCTCAAAACGAGCAGGTAAAAAAAACTCAGCCCCGGCAAAGCCAGGGCTGAAAGGATCGCGATCAGGATACGCGCGCTTGGGTGCAAATCAACCCGCCTCGGATAAGAGCTTGTTGGCTTCTTCGACCTGCTCGCTGCTACCCTCTTTCAACACCTCTTCCAGTATCTCGCGCGCGCCTTCCTTGTCGCCCATCTCGATATAGGCACGGGCCAGGTCGAGCTTGGTGTTGACCTCGGCCAAGACCTCTTCGCTCTCGCTGATCGGCGCCTCGATATTGATCTCGGCTTCCTCCGTCGCGGCGCTGGCCTCGGCCATATCCAAGTCCAGGTCGCCAGGTTCGAGGTCGGGCAAGGGCTGTTCGGCCGCCTCGGCAGCCGCCTCGGCGGGCTGAGCGGCCTCTTCGCCGGCAAAATCCAAGTCGCCAATGTCGAGGTCGGGCAGCTCCTGCTCGGCAGCCGCTTCCGTTGCCGGCGCGGGCGTGCTCAATTCCAGGTCCAAGCCGCCGAAATCGAGGTCCGGCAATTTCGAAGCCGGCGGCGCGCCGATCTCTTCGGGCTCAGGCTCGGGCTCGGCTTCCGGCGCCTCGAACCCTGGCTCGATTTCCATGGCCACGGGTGCTTCCGGCAGCGCCATCTCCATCGGTTCCGGCTCGGCGGCGGTTTCGGCTTCCAAGGCCGGCAAGGTGTCGATCACATCGACCCCGGCTTCCGCCTGCTCCATCGGTTCTGTCGGGAAGTCGAGGCTAGGCATCTCTTCCGCCAATGCCTGCGATTCGGGTTCGGGCTCGGCCGCAGTCTCGGTTTCGCCGGGCAAGGACATGGAGAATTCGAAATCCAAGCCCATCGGCAAGACCGAGGCCGGCGACTCGGGCGCCGCTGTTTCAGGCGCGGATGCGGGCGCGGGCTCAGACTCGAAGTCGGCGGGCATCTCCAGCGATTCCATGGCCGGAATTTCCAGGTCGAGCATGCTGACCGGCTCCGGCGCAGCCTCTTCGGCCGGCTCGGCGGGCATGGCCTCTTCCATCGGCTGGGCCATGGCGGCCGCCAGGACATAGAGCGGATTGCCCGGATCGATCTCGCGCCCCATTTCGGCGGCCTTGATCCAGGAGGCATTGTCGGCATTGCCGCCCAAGGCCGTTTGGAGATTGCGCGCCGTCGCCTCGTAGGTCGCAATGTCCTTGCGCCCGTGATAAATCTCCAGCAATTTCAGCAGCACGTCTTCGCGATCGGGGTGCTTGGCCAAGGCGTCGCGCAGAATCTCCTCGGCCTGCGCCTCCTTGCCATAAGCCAGATAGACCTCGGCCTCGGCGATAGGGTCGATTTCCTGGGTGTCGATCGCGCCCAGGCCCAAGCGGCTGAAATCGGTCAAGACGCCGCTGTCCTGCGCCACGGCTGCCGCTGCGGCAGCCGTGGCGGCGCCAGCCACCGCCGCGCTCGCCTCGCCGAACAGGTCGCCGCCGGCCAAGGCGCTAGGCACCTCTTCGGCCGCCGCCTTCTGCTTGCGCCGACGCGAGATCGAAATACCCGCCAGCGCGAGCAAGAGCACGCCTGCCAGCCCGCCGCCCATATAGAGGGGGTTGGCCAGAATCTCGTCGATCAAGCTGGCCTCGGGCACGGGGGCCGGAGCTGGCGCGGGGGGCGGTACAGGCTTGGCCGCTTCGGACGGCACCGCCGGGACGGGCGGCTCGGCCGGTTTGGCCTCGGGCACGGGCACCGCCGCGGCTTGCTGGCCTTTCAACTCGACCAGGCGTTGCAGGTCCTTGACCGTTTTTTCGAGCTGGGCAACGCGGTCTTGCGCCTCTTTCAAGGCGCGGCTCTTCGCCGCCAGGTCTTCTTCCATCGCATGCAGGCGCTCGGCCGTCTTGGCATCGGCCTTGCTGCCGGTGGCCGGCTCGCCCTTGGACAGCTTCAGCACGTCCTTCGCCGGCGCGGCGGCGCTCGGCTGGGCCTCGGGCTTGCTCGGCTCGATCTTGCCGGTCGCGGCCGCCTTGTCCTTGGCCGCCGACACCTCCTCGCCTAGCTTGGGCTGCCCGGCGCGCCATGCCGACGCCTGCTCGCGCACCGTCTGGCGCGCCTGGCTCGGGCTAGCCGTCAGCATCAGACTTTCGAAATCGGGCACCTTGAGCACTTCGCCCTTTTTCAGGCGATTCATGTTGCCGTCGGCGAAGGCCTCTTTGTTGGCCTGGAACAGGCCCACCATCATTTGTTCGGTGGTGGCATCGCCCGTCTTGAGTTGGATCGCGATGGCACGCAGGGTCTCGCCCTGCTTGACCGGACCGTATTCCTTGGCCATAGGTTTGTCTGGCTTGGGCTCGGCGGCCGAGGCCTTGGCCGGTTCCGCCGGCTTGCTTTCCGTCACGGTTGCCGTTACCGGCGGCGCGGACGGGGCCGGACGTTCGGCCGGCTTGGCCTCGACCGGCGGGTCGAGCAGCAGCGTGTATTCGCGCAGCAGGCGACCCGAGGCCCAGTTCAATTCGATCAACAGATCGACGAAGGGATCGCTGACCGGGGCGCTGGAGCTGATGCGGACGATGGGTTGGCCGTTGGGGCGCTGTTCGACGCTGAAGCGCAGACCGTTCAGCACATCCATGCGCTCAAGCCGGGCCTGGCGGAAGGCATCGCTACTGGCCAGCTTGGCGCTAACCGAAGGCAGCTCGTCGCGGGTGACGGAATAGAGTTCGATCTCCGCCTTCAGCGGCTGGCCTAGCGCCGACTGCACCGTCAGCCTACCGAGTCCGGCCGCGTCGGCCTCCGTCCATGCCGACAGTAACACCGCAAGCAAACCGGCTATCTTGAATTTTTTATGCATCGCTCCGTCCTCTGCCTCGCAGGTCTGCCAATGCAGACCATACGCCGATACTGCGGGACGAGTGGCCGCATGCTTAAGCGGCCTCCCGGCGTTAGTTGAGTCTCCGGCCTAAGTTAGCACCGAAGCTCATTGTTTTTCAACGAAACGCTCCACGATCTGTGCGAGATTCGCGGCTTCCACGCGCACATTGTCGCCCACAAGCCACAACTGCACGCATTTAGTATCGCCCGCTCCCACGGCGCGCAAACGGCCGACGAAGGCATCGCCGCTCTCGGCCGCATCGGTCGCCGGCGTCGGGCAACCGCCGGGCATGTGCTCGTCCATCAACACGATGCCGGGCGCGTTCTGCAAACGGGTGCGCACATTGTCGATGCTCAGGCCCTCGCCGCCGGCCAGGTGCAAGGCAATGCCATGGCCGTAAAACACCGGCGCCCAACTCATGGTCAAGTGGCATGCCGGCGCATTGGCGCCGAGCAATTGCCCCAGCGCTTGCCCCGTGGCCTGCTCGGCCTGGGTCTTGCCGTCGGCCAGGATATCGCCGACCTGCGGGATCAGGTTGAAGGCGATCTGCAAGGGGAAGATCGCATTGTCGATTCCGCTCAGGCTGAACAACTGGCTCACCTGCTCGCGCAGCTCGTCGATGCCGGCCTGGCCCATTGTGCTGACGGCCAGGTTGGCGAAGGCATCGACCCGCGTCACCCCCAGGCTCGCGGCCAAGGGTTTCAGCACGCGGGCGATCAGGCTTGCCACCGCATCCGGCGCAAGCCACAGTCTGCCCGCCGGCAATTCGGGATGATCCGGATCGAGCCCCGTGGCCTGCGCATGCAGGGCCAAGGCCTCGCCCACGGCCAGCACCGGCCTCTTGGCGGCCAGGGCGGCATCGACGAAATGGCCGGCCGCGCGGCTACGCGTCGCGACCACGACGAGATC
The DNA here is from genome assembly GCA_016234655.1 of Betaproteobacteria bacterium. Classification (GTDB taxonomy): domain Bacteria; phylum Pseudomonadota; class Gammaproteobacteria; order Burkholderiales; family Thiobacillaceae; genus Sulfuritortus. Next base: position 84,719 of record JACRAU010000032.1, on the reverse strand, counting down.
GGCCCGGCTCCAATCGAAGCCGCTGGCCGGCTGGCAGGGAATCTCTTCGCCGTTGAAACTCGTGTTCGCCTCGGCCTCGCCCAGGGTCAGGGCGTGAACCTCGCCGACCGATAAGTCGCGCGCTTCCAGCTCCTTGAACAGCGCCTCGGCCAGGGGCTCGTCGGCACCGAGAACGGCAAGCTTGATTGAATGTGCCATCAGGCCTCGAGCAGAATGCGTAGCATGCGGCGCAGCGGCTCGGCCGCGCCCCACAGCAACTGGTCGCCGACGGTGAAGGCGGAGAGATACTGCGGCCCCATGTTCAGCTTGCGCATGCGGCCGACCGGCACGGTCAGGGTGCCGGTGACGGCGGCCGGGGTCAGCTGCTCCATGGTGATCTGGCGGTCGTTCGGCACCACCTTCACCCAGTCGTTATGCGCGGCGACGATGCCGTGGATATCGTCCAGCGGCACGTCCTTCGTCAGCTTGATGGTCAGCGCCTGGCTGTGGCAACGCATGGCGCCGATGCGCACGCACAGGCCGTCGATCGGAATCTGCTGATCCGAGCGGCCGAGGATCTTGTTGCACTCGACCTGGGCCTTCCACTCCTCCTTCGACTGGCCGGATTCGAGCTGCACGTCGATCCATGGGATCAGCGAGCCGGCCAGGGGCACCGGCCAGGCATCGAGCGGATAGCGGTCGGAACGGATGAAATCGGCGACCTTCTTGTCGATCTCCAGGATGGCCGAGGCCGGGTCGTCCAACAGGCCCTTCACCTCGGTGTTCACCGCGCCCATCTGCTGAATCAGCTCGCGCATATTGCGCGCGCCGGCGCCGGAGGCGGCCTGATAGGTCTGCGGGGCGATCCACTCGATCAAGCCCTTGTCGAACAGGCCGCCGATGGCCATGAGCATCAGCGAGACGGTGCAGTTGCCGCCGACATAGGTCTTGATGCCCTTCTTCAAACCATCCTGGATGACGTTCTTGTTGACCGGATCGAGGATGATGATCGCGTCGTCCTTCATGCGCAGGGTGGAGGCGGCGTCGATCCAATAGCCCTTCCAGCCGGCGGCCATCAGCTTGGGATACACCTCTTTCGTGTAGTCACCGCCCTGGCAGGTGATGATCACGTCCATCGCCTGAAGCTCGGCTATGCTGTTGGCGTCCTTCAGCGGCGGCACTGCCTTGCCGATGTCCGGCCCCTTGCCGCCGGGGTTGGAGGTGGTGAAGAACGTGGGCTCGATCAGATCGAAGTCCTTTTCCTCGCGCATGCGGCCCATGAGCACCGAGCCCACCATGCCGCGCCAACCGACCAGACCTACCTTCTTCATGACTATCTTCCTCAATCCGTTAATCTGTTCTTACATCGCCGCCACGACGGCATCGCCCATCTGGCTGCACGATACCTTCTTGCAGCCATCGGTGTAGATGTCGCCGGTGCGATAGCCCTGGGCGATCACCTTCTTCACCGCATTCTCGATACGGTCGGCGGTCGCCATGTCGGCGAAGGTGTAGCGATACATCATCGCCACCGACAGGATGGTCGCCAGCGGGTTGGCGATGTCCTTGCCGGCGATGTCCGGGGCCGAGCCGTGGATCGGCTCGTACATGCCCTTGTTGTTCTCATCGAGCGAGGCCGAGGGCAGCATGCCGATGGAGCCCGACAGCATGGAGGCCTGGTCGGACAGGATGTCGCCGAAGATGTTGCCGGTGACGATGACGTCGAACTGCTTAGGGTTGCGCACCAACTGCATGGCGGCGTTGTCCACGTACATGCTGGACAGCTCGACCTCGGGGTAGTCCTTGGCCACCTCGGCCACCACTTCCTTCCACAGCTCGGAGCACTCCAGCACATTGGCCTTTTCCACCGAGCACAGCTTCTTGCCGCGTTTCATGGCGATGCCGAAGGCGACATGAGCGACTCGACGCACTTCGGATTCCGAGTAGATCATGGTGTTGAAACCGACGCGCTCACCGTTACGGACTTCGATGCCGCGCGGCTGGCCGAAATACACGTCGCCGGTCAGTTCGCGCACGATCATGATGTCCAACCCAGCCACCACCTCGGGCTTGAGTGAAGAGGCGCCAGCCAGTTCGGGATAGAGCAACGCCGGACGCAGGTTGGCGAACAGGTTGAGTTCCTTGCGGATGCGCAAGAGGCCGCGCTCGGGGCGCAGCGGCCGGTCGAGCGCGTCGTACCGCGGGCCGCCGACGGCGCCGAGCAACACGGCATCGGCCGCGCGGGCCAGTTTCAGCGTGGCCTCGGGCAGCGGGTCTTTTGCAGCGTCGTAGCCGGCACCGCCGATGGGCGCGTGCTCCATCTCGATCTTCATGCCGTCCTTGTTCAGGACCTCGAGCACCTTGACCGCCTGGGCGACGATCTCCGGACCAATGCCGTCACCCGGCAAGACTGCAAGTTTCATAATCTCTCCATATCCACTGTAGGAGGCCCGTCCTCGGGCCGAACGTTCGCGGCGAGGACGCCGCTCCTACACAAACAACCACGGCGTCTCGTTTTTACGCCGCTCCTCGTAAGCCTTGATCGCCTCCACGTGCTGGAGCGTGATGCCGATGTCGTCCAGGCCGTTCAGCAGACGGTGCTTGCGCTCGGCATCGACATCGAAATGGATGCTCTCGCCGGACGGCGTGGTCACGGTCTGCGCGGCCAGGTCCACGGTCAGGACATAGCCCTCTTGCGCCTCGGCCTGCTTGAACAACTGATCCACCACCTCGCCCGGCAGCACGATGGGCAGCAAACCGTTCTTGAAGCAATTGTTGTAGAAGATGTCGGCGTAGCTCGGCGCGATGATGGCGCGAAAGCCGTAGTCTTCCAGCGCCCAGGGCGCGTGCTCGCGCGAGGAGCCGCAGCCGAAGTTCTCCCGCGCCAACAGCACCGAGGCGCCCTGGTAGCGCGGCTGGTTCAGCACGAACTCCGGGTTGAGCGGCCGTTTGCTGTTGTCCATGCCCGGCTCGCCGCGGTCGAGGTAGCGCCACTCGTCGAAGGCATTGGGGCCGAAGCCGGTGCGCTTGATCGACTTCAGGAACTGCTTGGGGATGATCGCGTCGGTATCGACGTTGGCGCGGTCGAGCGGCACCACCAGGCCCTCATGCTTGACGAACGGCTTCATCGGTTGCTCGACTTCTGGATGCTCTCGCCGGCCTTCTCGATATCCTGGCCGATGCCGCGCACAGTGTTGCAGCCGTAGAGGCTGAACACCACGCCGGCCGCCAGGGCCAGCAAGGCCACCTTGACCAGACCCAACACGATGAATTTCTTCGGAATCATCATCAAGCCCTCACGAAAGATTACGGACATCGACAAAATGGCCGAACACGGCGGCGGCGGCCGCCATGGCCGGGCTGACCAGATGGGTGCGGCCGCCCTGCCCCTGCCGGCCCTCGAAATTGCGGTTGGAGGTGGAGGCGCAGCGCTCGCCCGGCTCCAGCCGGTCGGCGTTCATCGCCAGGCACATCGAGCAGCCCGGGTCGCGCCACTCGAAACCGGCCGCCGTGAACACCTTATCCAGGCCCTCGGCCTCGGCCTGCGCCTTCACCAGGCCGGAGCCCGGCACCACCATGGCCAGCTTCACGTTGGCCGCGACCTTGCGGCCTTTGGCCACGGCCGCCGCCTCGCGCAGGTCTTCGATGCGCGAATTGGTGCAGGAGCCGATGAACACCTTATCCACCGGGATTTCCGCAATCGGGGTATGGGCCTTGAGCCCCATGTATTGCAGCGCCCGTTCCCAGTCGCCCCGCTTCACCGCATTGGGCGCCTCGGCCGGGTCGGGCACGCGGCCGTCGACCGGCACCACCATCTCGGGCGAGGTGCCCCAGGTCACTTGCGGCAGGATGTCTTCGGCCTTGATCTCGACCACGGCGTCGAACTTAGCGCCGTCGTCGGAGACCAGGGTCCGCCAATAGGCCACCGCCTGGTCCCACTGCGCGCCCTGTGGCGCATAGGGCCGGCCGCGCAGGTAGTCGACCGTCTTGTCGTCCGCCGCCACCATGCCGGCGCGGGCACCCGCCTCGATCGCCATATTGCAGATCGACATGCGCCCTTCCATCGACAGCGAACGGATGGCCGAGCCGCCGAACTCGATGGCATAGCCGGTGCCGCCGGCGGTGCCGATCCGGCCGATCACCGCCAGCACGATGTCCTTGCCGGTCACGCCCTGGCCCAATTGGCCCTCGACCTTGACCAGCATGGCCTTGGATTTCTTCTGCCACAGGCACTGGGTGGCCAGCACGTGCTCGACCTCGGAGGTGCCGATGCCGAAGGCCAGCGCGGCGAAGGCGCCGTGGGTGCTGGTGTGCGAATCGCCGCAGACCAGGGTCATGCCCGGCTGGGTGAAGCCCTCTTCCGGGCCGATCACATGGACGATGCCCTGGCGTGGGTCGTTCATCGCGAACTCGGTCAGGCCGAAGTCGCGGCAGTTGGCATCCAGCGTCTCGACCTGAATGCGCGACACCGGGTCGGCGATGCCCTTGTCCCGGTCGGTGGTCGGCACGTTGTGGTCCGGCGTCGCCAGCACCGAGGCCACGCGCCAGACCTTGCGGCCACCCAGCTTCAGGCCCTCGAAGGCCTGCGGGCTGGTCACCTCGTGCACCAGATGCCGGTCGATATAAAGCAAGGCGGTGCCGTCGGGCTCCACATGCACCACATGGGCATCCCACAGCTTGTCGTAAAGAGTACGGGCAGACATAAGGCTTACGCAGATCAGAAAGCGCGAATTATCGCATTTACAGGGGCTTAGGCGCTACGCCCCCGGTCTATCCCGGCATTGCGCCGGTAGGCGTTGTTAGGATTGGAGAGGCGGCATTCATCCTGACTCGGCGGCTTGCTGCGTGAAGCCGCCCTACGAGTTCTATTTCTTGTACCAAGCAACGACTACTGCCGCTATTGCAATAAGAATGGTGACAGTGAACTTAAAGTGAGCCGCAATGAGTAGGCGCGTTTTCTCCAAAAGCGGTGGTTCTGGCTGTTCTTCTCCTGACCCCACGAGAAATGCTTCATTGACTGCGGCGTGCTTGGATTTTTCGCTTTTCAACAAAAAAAGGAGCTTGGAAATGAATCGATTCATAGAGGCCTCCAACGTCAAAAGTCACCGGCCTGCACGGCTTTTCGCGCAAGTCCGGTGGACTGCCGGGTTAGAGCGCGATTCATAGGTGAGCGATGAAACTGTAGATCAGAGTTACTGCGGCCAACAACGCAGGTGCGATAGCGCTGACCAATACAATTCTCCACGCGCGCAAGAAGCCTATGTTAAACACCCTTTCGTCGTGTTGCTGCTTCTTGAGCTTGGTGTCAAATTCCGTTTGCGGTGCCTGTATGACTTCAAGCAAGCGATGAAGATTTCTAGACGTGAGGATCATCTTTGTGACCTCCCACAGGACGAACACCAGTAGCGACACAAGCATGCAAAGAGCCGACACTCGCATTTCGGTAGGCGACATGTATTCCTTCATGTTTGACCAAACGGCAAAGAATCCGGCATAGCCCGCAGCCATGATGATATTGGTGTATGCGGCAGACTTATCATAAAGCGCCGACATAACTTTGATCATCGTTTCGATCCTCTTGTCGTGCTCATCCTTGAGGGCGCGCTCAGATAGTTGCTTCACGACACCTTCCATTCCGGCCATAGCGGACCTCACGCTCTAACGTAAAGTAGTCCCCCTAAATGGGGCAAAGTTTTACACCCAATCCGGGGGGCAACCTGACAGCGGCTCGTCATGTAATTGTTTTTCTTGCCTACCCCCTGCAATACAGAGGCACCGCCTGAAAAGCGTTATGCACCTCGAAACCCATGAAGCCTCCCAACCGATTCGCTTGATCCGGTTCGCGCCAGAACCCACTTCTTCAATACCGCCTGCGTTCTCTTGCGCAGGTCTTTCAGCCGGATTAAACGCCGGCTTTACTGCGCTGGCAAGCCATGCCCGCGCCAGGCGAAGACCAGCGCCGCGAGCAGCGCGCAGGCGGCGGCGATGCTGAAGGTGACGCCGGGGCCGAACGGGGTCCAGGCCAGGCCGGCGTAGAGGCCGCCGAGGGTGCCGCCGATGCCGAAGGACAGGCTGTTGTACAGGCCCTGGCCGCGCGCCATGTTGCGGCCGCGGAAGTGGCGATGGACCAGGGCCATGGCCGAGGCGTGGTAGGCGCCGAAGGTGAGCGCGTGCAGGGTTTGCGCGACCAACAATAGCGGCAGGTTGTCGACCTGCCAGGCGATGATGAGAAAGCGCACGGCGGCGGCGAGCAAGGTGGCCAGCAGCACGGTCTCGACCCGCACCCGCTTGAACACGCGGGGCATGACCAGGAACACGCCGATCTCGCACACAACGCCGAAGGCCCAGAGCCAGCCGGCCACGGTCTTGCTGTAGCCGGCGTCGACCAGGTGGATGGTGAAGAAGGTGTAGTACGGGCCATGGGCGGCGGCCATGAGGATGCCGGCCAGCAACAAGGCGACGACTTCGGGCCGCTGGAGCACGCTCTTGAGCGAAACGGGCTCGGCCTCGAGGTTGGCGAGCTCGGCCTCGGGGATGCTGCGAGCGAACACGGCGACGCCGGCCAAGAGCAGCAGCACCACCCAGAGCAGCTCGTGGATGGGCCGGTGGTCGAGCATGGCGCCCAGGCCGACCACGACCAGGATGAAGCCGATGGAGCCCCAGAGCCGGATGTTGCCATAGCGCTCGGTGCGCGCCTTCAGGTGCGACAGCGTGGTGGCCTCGACCAGGGGCAGCGAGGCGCTCCAGAAAAAGCTGATCGCGCTCATCACCACGAACAGCCACCAAAAACTCGTGCCGAAGAACACGCCGAGATAGGCGACCAGGCTGATCAGCGCGGCCAGTTGCACGATGGCCACGCGCTTGCCGGTGCGGTCGGCGATGTGGCCCCAGACGTTGGGCGCGAAGATGCGCATCACCTGCAACAGCGACATCAGAATGGCGATTTGCAGCGCGTCGAAGCCGAGCGAGCGCAGGTACAGCCCCCAGTACGGCGCCATGGCGCCGACGAAGGCGAAGTAAAAAAAATAGAAACCGGACAGGCGCCAGTACGGCAGGGAATGGGGCATGGGGTGAGTTTAAGCGCGCCGGGGTGGCCCGGCGCACTGGGTTGAGTCAGGCGGCGATCAGGCCTTGGCGGCCACCAGCATCTGGTACAGCTCGTCTTTCAGGGTCAGACGCTGTTTTTTCTTTTCTTCGGCATAGGCGTCGGACACCGGCTCGATGTTCTGCTCGATGCGGCGCACCTCGCGGTCCACCTCGTGGTATTCGTCGAACAACTTGGCAAAGTGCGCGTTGCCGGTCTTCAGGCTGTGCATGGTTTCCTTGAATTCGGGAAACTCATGGGCGAGGTCGTGGGGTTCGAGTTGCATGGCGTTCTCCAGGAAAATTCAGCGCGGCGCCTGACCGGGAATCGGCTTGGTCGGGCAGACCACATCGGCGTTCTGGCCGCGCTGGCGCAGGGTGTGGTCCATCAGCACGATGGCCAGCATGGCCTCGGCGATGGGCGTGGCGCGGATGCCGACGCAGGGGTCGTGCCGGCCGTGGGTGACCACCTCGGCCGGCTCGCCTTGCAAATCGATCGAGCGGCCGGGCAGACGGATGCTCGACGTGGGCTTGATGGCGATGGACGCGACGATGTCCTGGCCGGTGGAGATGCCGCCGAGAATGCCGCCGGCATGGTTACTCAAGAAGCCCTGCGGCGTCAGTTCGTCGCGGTGCTCGGTGCCTTTTTGCTCGATGCAGGCGAAACCCGCGCCGATCTCGACCCCCTTCACCGCGTTGATGCTCATCAGGGCATGGGCCAGATCGGCATCGAGCCGGTCGTATACCGGCTCGCCCAGGCCGACCGGCACCTGCTCGGCCACCACGTTGATGCGGGCGCCGACCGAGTTGCCTTCCTTGCGCAGCTCGTCCATGTATTGCTCCAGGCCGGCCACGCTGGCGGCATCGGGCGCGAAGAACGGGTTCTCGCGCACCGCGTCCCAGTCCTTGAACGGCACGACGATGGGGCCGAGCTGGGCCAGATAGCCGCGAATCACCGTGCCGTATTTCTCGTGCAGCCATTTCTTGGCGATGGCGCCGGCCGCGACGCGCACGGCGGTCTCGCGGGCCGAGGAACGGCCGCCGCCCTTGTAGTCGCGGATGCCGTATTTCTGCCAATAGGTGTAGTCGGCGTGGCCGGGGCGGAAGGTCTGGGCGATCTCGGAATAGTCCTTGCTGCGCTGGTCTTCGTTGCGGATCAGCAAGGCGATGGGCGTGCCGGTGGTCTTGCCCTCGAACACGCCGGACAGGATTTCCACCGTGTCCGATTCGCGGCGCTGGGTGACGTGGCGCGAGGTGCCGGGTTTGCGCCGGTCCAGTTCGAGCTGGATGTCCTCGGCCGCGAGGGCCAGACCGGGCGGGCAGCCGTCGACCACGCAGCCGATGGCCGGGCCGTGGGATTCGCCGAAGGAAGTGACGCAGAACAACGATCCGATGGTGTTTCCAGACATGTGAAGGCCTAACAATTCGATTGTTCGGATTTTAACCCATGCCCGAGCCGGCTACGTATTTATCCTAGGTCGCCGTGCGGAAAGGCTTATTGGGCGCGGACCTCTAATATTCATCTTATGAAACGGACTTCGCCGATCACGCCGCTGCACCCGAGATATGCCTTCACCGCCCTATTGCTCGGCGCGCTGATCGCGTTGGAGATCGCCGTCGTTCCGCATCTGCCGCCCAGCAATAGCTGGTATGGCATCGCCGCACACATCGTGCTCGACCTTGCCCTATTCGGCCTGGTTTTCCTGCCGGTGCTCTGGTCGTGGGCCGTCAAGCCCCTGCTGAATAAACAGCTGGAGGAATCCCAGCGGCTGAAGGCGGTCACTCGAGCGGTAAGCGGCGGCATCCTGACGCTGGACGCAGACGGCCGCATCGTTTCGGCCAATGCCGATGCCCTGGCTATGTTCGGTTATGCCGAATCGGAGCTGATCGGCCAGGATAGCCGCATCCTGCTGCCGGCAGCAGAACGGGACAGCAAGTATGCCGAGCTGCGCCAATATGTCCGGCAAACGGCCATTCATATCCCGGGCGCCACCAACATCCTCACCGGCGCGCGCAAGGACGGCAGCGAATTTCCGATGGAGCTTTCCATCAGCCAGGCCGATGCCGGCCAAGGCGGCATTTACGCCGTGTTCATCCGCGACATCAGCGCGCATTTGGCGGTCGAGGCCGCGCTGGGCAAATCCAACATCCTGCTGGAGCGCATTTTCTCCAACCTGGAAACCGGGGTGGCCTATCTGGACGCCAATTTCGATTTCGTCTGGGTCAATGAATCGTTCGCGCGGTTCGACGGCTCGCGGGCGAACCAGCTCATCGGCAAGAACCATTTCAAGCTCTACCCCAGTACCGAAAACCAGGCCATCTTCAACCGGGTCGTCCGCACCGGCGAGCCTTATCAGGCCTACGCCAGGCCTTTCGAACATGCCGGCCGGCCCGAAGGCGAGGCCGGGTTCTGGGATTGGAGCCTCTACCCGATCAAGCGCGCGGATGGACAAGTGGAAAACTTGTTGCTGAACCTGAGCGATGTCACCGAACGCACGCTGGCCGAACGGCAGCGGCACGAGTCCGATGCGCGGTTCAAGGCCATGCTCGACGCCACCAGCGAAACGGCCTTGCTGGTCGACCTGGAAGGCAAAATCCTGGCCATCAACGACGTCGGCGCCCAGCGTTTCCAAAAATCGGCGGAGCAACTGATCGGCAGCCGGGTCGACACGCTCAAATCCCCCGAGCAGGCCGCCAAGTGCCACAGCCAATTCCAAGAGGTGATCCGCACCGTCCAGCCGCGCACCTTCGAAGACAGGCACGGCCAGACCATCTACAAGACCACGGTCTACCCCGTGCCCGACAACAACGGCCAGGTCTTCAGCCTGGCTATCTACGCGGAGGACGTGACCGAAGAGCGACGGCACAACGCGATCGAAAGCCTGCTGCAGGACATCGACCAAATGGCCCTGAGCGGCATGGCGTTCAATGCCCTGCTGGATATCGTCTGCCAGCGCCTGGTCCAGACTTTGGATTACGGCCTGGCCTGGGTCGGCGAAAAGAAGGCGGATGGCGGCATCAAGGTCTTGAGCTGGCAAAGCCAGGACAATCAATATGCCGACGACTTCCTGCGCATCGGCGTACGCTGGGACGAATCGCCGACCGGCCGTGGCCCGGCCGGCCTGGCCATCCGCACCGGCAAGACGCAGGTCGTCAGTACCGACAGTTTCGCCTTCCAGCCCTGGCGGGCGGCCGCCCAAAAGAACGGCCTCGGTGCCGTGATCTCGCTGCCCATCGTCCTGCGTGGACATATCTACGGTGTCGCCACCTTGTATGCCAAGGACCGCCATACCTTCGATCCGCCCGCCAGCGTGCGCATGCTCGAGAGCATCATCAACCGCATCAGCGTGGCCTTGGAGATGGCGCAAGAGCAATATGAAGTACGTCTGCTCGGCACGGCCCTGTCCGCCGCCAGCAACGCAGTGCTGATCTGCGACCGCAGCGGCCTGATCGAATGGGTCAACGAGGCCTTCACCAAGCTGTGCGGCTACAGCTCGGAAGAACTACTCGGCCGAACCCCGCGCCTGTTGAAATCGGGCAAGCAAGGCCCGGATTACTACCAAGCCCTGTGGCAGAACATCCTATCCGGCAAGGCCTGGAGCAGCGAGACGATCGAACGCCACAAGGAGGGCCACGAATACACGGTGCGCCAAACCATCACGCCCATTCTCGACAACACGGGCGAGGTCAGCCACTTCATCGCCATCCACGAAGACATCACCAGCCAGAAGGAAACGGCGGCCCGCATCCATCACCTGGCACATTTCGATGCCCTGACCCAGCTGCCCAACCGCAACCTGTTCTATGACCGGCTGGAACAGACCATGCGCGAGGCCAAGCGCAACAAGCAGCAGATGGCCCTGCTCTTCCTCGACCTCGACCGTTTCAAGCAGGTCAACGACACCCTGGGCCATGCCATCGGCGACCTGCTGTTGCGGCAAGTAGCCAGAAGGCTGAGAAAGTGCGTGCGCGATAGCGACACCGTGGCCCGCCTGGCGGGGGACGAATTCACGGTCATCCTGCCCAACATCCAAGACCCGAACGATGCCGCCTTGGTGTCGGACAAGATCATCCGCGCGATCGGTAAGCCGTTCATGCTGGAAGGCCACGAGGTCCAGATCGGCACCAGCATCGGCATCGCCTTCTACCCGCGCGATGCACGGAGCCTCGACGAACTGGTCAATATGGCCGACAGCGCGATGTACGTGGCCAAGACGGAAAACCGCAATACCTACCGCTTCCACATGCCGAACCCGACGGATTCGGCCGCCACCTAATCAGGCCGACCAGCCGGCCAGCAAGGCCAAGCCCAACCCCACGCCAAACCCCGTGATGTCCGAGCCGGCGGCGCCGAGCCCGCCCTTGCAGCGGCTGGCCGACAGGTCGACGTGCAGCCAAGGCGTATCGGCGACGAAACGGTTGAGGAAACGCGCGGCCAGGATGTGATCGGCCTCGCCGTCCAAGGTGCATTGCTTCACGTCGGCCACGGTCGAATCCAGGGCCTCGTCATAGTCTTCCGGTAGCGGGAAGCTCACCATCCGCTCGCCGCAGGCCTGACCGGCCTGCACCGCCTTCATTGCCAATTCATCGCGATTGCTCAGCACCCCGCTCATGCGTTCGCCCAGCGCCACCGCCATGCTGCCGGTCAGCGTGGCGAAATCGACGACGGCCTCGGGCTTGGCGCGCGCGGCCAGGGTCAAGGTATCGGCCAGGACCATGCGGCCCTCGGCGTCGGTATGCACGATCTCGATGGTGGTGCCGTTGAGCGCGGTAACCACCTCGTTCTGGGTATAAGCCTCGGGCGACAGGTGGTTCTGCGCGATGGCCAGCCAGCAATCGATGCGCACCGGCAGCTTCAAACGCGTGGCCGCAAGCAGGATACCCAAGGCCACGGCCGAGCCGTTCATATCGTCGTGCATATTGTTCATGTAGCGCGCCGGCTTGAGGTTGTGGCCGCCGGTATCGAAGCAGATGCCTTTACCCACCAGGGCGACATGAGGAGGTTGTTTTTTACGCCTCGCTCCTCGCGCCTCGCCCCTTACCGGCTCGCCGTAGGTGAGCCTGACGATGGCCGCGTCCTCATGGCCGCTGCCGCGCGCAACGGCGAGGAAAGCGCCGGCCTTGAGCTTGCGCAGCTTCTTCACGTCGAATTCCTCGACGGCCCAGCCCTCGGCCTTGGCCAGCTTGGCGATGCGCTGGCGATACGTGCGCGGGGTCAGCTCGTTGGGCGGCAGCATAGTCAATTGCCGGCTCAGCGTATTGCCCTCGGCCAGCGCGCGCGCCTGCGCGAAGCCGTCGACGCTCTGGCAACCGTGCAGATAAATCTTGGCCAGCGGCTTCGCCTTTTTCTTGCTCTTGTAGTTCGGTAGCTCGGCGCCGTTGAGCCAGGCCACGTAAACGGCAGTCTCGGCCAGGCCCAAGCGCTCGTTTGCCGGGCCATGCACGGCGATGTGTATCTCCGACGGGTGTTCTTCCAACAAGGGCAGCAGCGCCTTGCGCACGATCTCGTGGCGCCGGAAGGCGTCGGCCTTGGCATCGACCATGACCCAACGCGCCACCACGCCGTCGGCCGACTCGCAGGTCTGCGGCGACTTGAGCAGCTCCTCCGGCTTCATGCCCTTGCGCTTCAAAACCGCCAAGACCTGTTCGCCGCCGGGCAAACCTTGCAGTGCCGCCCCCTTGGCCGATACATGCAGCACATGGCCGGCAACGGCCTTTTTTAACCCGGAAAAATCTTTTTTCGTTTCAATGAGTTCAGCCAATGTGTTCAATTTCATTCTCTCTGGAATCCTTGACCGGACGCGGTCTTTCCGCGATGATACCGCGTTTTTTTCAACCCAGAGGTCTAGCTCAATGAAGCTAAAAGATCGTAAGCGGGTGCTGCGCGAAATGGTGTTGGCGCGCCGTTTTGAAGAGCGCTGCTACCAAGCCTATATCGAGCGCAAGATCGGCGGATTCCTGCATCTCTATCCCGGCCAGGAGGCCTGCTGCTATGGCGTCATGGAAGCGGCGCGTCCGGGTTTCGACTATGTCATCACCGGCTATCGCGACCACGTGCACGCCATCAAGTGCGGCGCCGACCCCAAGGCGGTGATGGCCGAACTCTACGGCAAGGAGACCGGTTGCTCTAAGGGCCGTGGCGGCTCCATGCACATCTTCGATGTCGAGCACCGCTTCATGGGCGGTTATGCCCTGGTCGGCGGCCCCTTTCCGCTCGCCGCCGGCATGGCCAAGGCGATCCAGATGAAGGGCGGCGACGAAATCGCCATCTGCTTCCTGGGCGACTCCGCCAATAACCAAGGCAGCTTCCACGAGACCATGAACATGGCCGCGCTGTGGAAACTGCCCGTGCTGTTCGTCTGCGAGAACAACCTGTATGGCATCGGCACCGCGCTGGAACGCTCCACCGCCGTGGTCGACCAATACAAGCGGGTCTGCGCCTACGGCATCGAGTCCGACGTGTGCGACGGCCAGGACATCGAGGTCGTGCTCGAGCACGCCCACAAGGCGGTCGAGCATGTCCGCTCGCGCAAGGGCCCCTATTTCCTGGAACTGAAGACCTACCGCTATCGCGGCCATTCCATGTCCGATTCGCGCGGCTACCGTTCGCGCGAGGAAGAAGAGCAGTGGAAACAGCGCGACCCGATCAATATGCTGCGCGACCGGATGATCGTCGAAGACAAGTACACCCTGGCCGAATTCGAGGCGATGGAAAAAGAGATCGACGGCTACATCGAGAACGAGGTGATCAAGTTCGCCGAAGAGTCGCCCGATCCCAAGGTCGAGGAACTCACCAAGTACGTTCTCGCGGATTGACATCGGGCCTCTTGTAGGAGGCCCGTCCTCGGGCCGGAATAATTCGCGGCGAGGACGCCGCTCCTACAGGCTGCCCTCCGAAAGGAGTTTGAAATGGCTGAAATCATGTATTGGGAAGCGATCCAGCGCGCCCACGACGAAGAGATGGCCCGCGATCCGCTGGTGATCTGCATGGGCGAGGACATCGGCGTGGCCGGTGGCACCTATAAGGCGACCAAGGGCCTGTACGAAAAATACGGCCCGTTGCGGGTGATGGACACCCCGATCTCCGAGAACGGCTACACCGGCCTCGGCGTCGGCGCCTCCTTCCTCGGCGTGAAGCCGATCATCGAGATCATGTCGGTCAACTTCGCCTGGCTGGCGATGGACCAGATATTCAACTCGGCCGCCAAGGTGCGCTACATGTCCGGCGGCCAGCTCACCGCGCCGGTCGTGGTCCGTTCCGCCGGCGGCGCGGCGCACCAGCTCGGCGCTCAGCATTCAGCCCGGATGGAGAAGGTGTTCATGGGCATCGCCGGCCTGCGCGTGGTGACCCCGTCCAACCCCAAGCAGGCCTACGGCTTGTTGAAATCCGCCGTGCGTTCGCCCGACCCGGTGTACATCAACGAACACGAACTGATGTACAACATGAAGGGCGAAGTGCCGGACGAGGAATACTTCCACCCGCTCGAAGGCTCGGAAGTCGCCCGCTCGGGCACCGACGTCACCCTCTTCGGCTACAACATCTCCGTGCACTGGTGCCTGAAGGCCGCCGAAATCCTGGCCAAGCAGTACAACATCAGCGCCGAGGTGGTCGACCTGTATTCGCTGTCCCCGCTCGACCGCGCGGGCATCAAGAAGTCGGTGGCCAAGACCCACAAGGCGGTGATCGCCGAGGAAGACGAAGCGCCGGTAGGCGTCGGCTCCGAAATCATGGCCATCATCAACGAAGAATGCTTCTGGGAACTGGACGCCCCGCCGGTGCGCGTGCACTCGGCCCTGGTGCCCCAGCCGTACGCGCACAACCTGGAGAAGGCCACCATCCCGGATCACGAGGATGTGGTGAAGGCCGTACTCAAACTGTTCGGCAAGGCATAACCCCCTTGTAGGAGCGGCGTCCTCGCCGCGAACGATTCGGCCCGAGGATTTATGCCCTTCAGAGCACGGGCCTCCTACATCGAATGGATAAAACTATGAGCCAACACTACGCAATCACCATGCCCCAGCTCTCGGACACCATGACCGAGGGCGTGGTGGTCACCTGGGAAAAACAGCCCGGCGACCGCGTCGAGCGCGGCGACATCGTCGCCACGGTCGAGACCGACAAGGCCATCATGGATGTCGAGGTGTTCAAGGCCGGTTATCTGGCCGGCCCGCTGGCCGAGGCCGGCGCCACCGTCGCCGTCGGCGCCGCCATGGCCTACATCACCGACACCCAAGGCGATCTGGCCATTCAGCCCGGCGAGGTGGTCACCGAGCAGGCCCCGTCCGAGATGATCCCGCACCATGCCGGCGCGCCCATCGTCATGCCGCAACTGTCGGACACTATGACCGAGGGCATCGTCGTCACTTGGGAAAAGGCCATCGGCGACCGGCTCAAGCGCGGCGACATCGTCGCCACGGTCGAGACCGACAAGGCCATCATGGACGTCGAGGTGTTCAACGAGGGCATCCTGTCCGGCCCGCTGGCCGATGTCGGCAGCACCATCGAGGTCGGCCACCCCATGGCCTTCATCGTGCAGGACGCAGCCCAGGTCAACGACACCGTCGCCACCGTCTCGGCCGAGCACAAGGTGGTCGAGACCCATCACGTGAAACCGGGCGAGAAGATCGCCGCCGCGCCGAAGCCGGCCGCCCCGGCCCCCGCCCTGCGTAGCGACGCCAAGCCGACGGCCCGCCCGGCCGGCCGCAAGGCCAGTCCCCTGGCACGCAAACTCGCCGGCCAGATGGGCGTGGAACTCGGCGGCGTCGCCGCCAGCGGCCCGGACGGCGCCATCGTCGCCGACGACGTGCTGCGCGCGCGGCCGTCGATGAAAGAGGTGGCGCACAGCCTGCCGCAGGTCGACGTGCCGGGCGAAGGCCGGGCCATGACCAGCATGGAGAAGGCCGTGTCGCACGCGATGACCGCCTCGCTGACCCTGCCGACCTTCAACGTCACCATGAACATCGACACCGGCAAGCTCACCGCCGCCGCCAAGGCGCGCCAGGTGTCGGTCACCGTGGCGATCGCCAAGGCCTGCTCGGTGGCCATGGCGAATTTCCCGCGCATGAACTGGGCCTATCAACCGGTCGACAAGCTGATCGAGCGGCCCAACCACGACTTCGGCATCGCGGTGAAGTCGGACGACGGCGGCCTGGTGGTGCCCATCGTCAGCGGCATCCAGGCCAAGAGCCTGGAAGCGATGCA
Organism: Betaproteobacteria bacterium; assembly: GCA_016234655.1. Classification (GTDB taxonomy): domain Bacteria; phylum Pseudomonadota; class Gammaproteobacteria; order Burkholderiales; family Thiobacillaceae; genus Sulfuritortus. The sequence goes on along the minus strand of JACRAU010000032.1, from coordinate 68,455 downwards.
GGCCGACTGGAACGACCTGGTGCCGCGCGCCCGCATCCGCAAGCTGGCGCCCAAGGAATTCGCCAACCCGACCTTCACCATCTCCAATATGGGGATGTTCGGGGTGACCCATTTCACCGCCATCCCGACCCCGGGCATCGCGGCCATTCTGGCCATCGCCGCCAACGGCCCGCAGGGCACGCCGTTCACCATCACCGGCGACCACCGCGTGCTCAACGGCGCCGATGTCGCGGCCTATCTGGTCGACCTGAAACAGGCCATCGAGAACCCCGAGGCCTGGATGGCCGGCGCCGGCGCGGCGGCCGCCCCGGCCGTGTCGCCCATCCCCGAAGGCAACTGGGACGTGCAGGTCGCCGTGATCGGCGGCGGCCCCGGCGGCGAGGACTGCGCCCGCGACCTGGTCGAGCACGGCATCAAGGTCGCCATGATCAACAACGCCCCCTTCCCCGGCGGCGAGTGCCTGTGGCGCGGTTGCATCCCGTCCAAGGCCTGGCGCCACGCCGCCGACATCATCCGCGACCGTTCGCATGATGCGGCCAAGGGCGTGACCGGCACCGACAAGCCGAAGATGGCCTGGGAGACCCTGGAAGCCCATCGCAAGGGCATCCTGCAAACCCGCGGCGAGCTGGCGCTGAAGACCGACAAGGGCGTGAAGATCGACGTGCGCGAGGGCTTCGCCTCCTTCGTCGACGCCCACACCCTGAAGATCGTCGCTGCCGACGGCAAGGAATCCACCCTGACCTTCGGCGCGGCGGTGATCGCCACCGGCGCCCCGCCTTTCGTGCCGCCGATCCCGGGCGCCCGTGAAGGCGTGGGCAGCGGCGGCGTGCTCACCTCGGACACCATCTGGAATCTGGCCAAGCCGCCCAAGAAGCTCGGCATCATCGGCGGCGGAGTGATCGGCGTCGAGATGGCCCAGATCTGGCGCGACTTCGGTGCCGACATCCTGATGCTCGAGGCCAAGGACCGCATCCTGGCCGAAATCGAGGATGAGATCGCCAAGAACCTGACCGGCCTGTTGAACGAGGAGTTCAAGGTGGTGACCTCGGCCAAGATCGCCGAGATCGGCGGCACCCCGGGCAAGATGACGATCAAGTACAGCGACGCCGAGGGCAAGGCCGCCGAATACGCCTGCGACTATGTGCTGATGGCCACCGGCAAGCGACCCGACACGACCAAGCTCAACCTGGAAGCGGTGGGCGTGACGCTGGACGGCGCCGCGATCAAGGTCGACAACACCGGCCGCACCAGCGTGCCGCACATCTACGCGGTGGGCGACGTGGTCGGCGGCTACATGCTGGCCCACACCGCCGCCACCCAGGGCCGCGTGGCCGCGCACAACCTGACCGGCCATGCGCTGCAATACAACCAGGACCTGGACTGCGGCGTCACCTTCTCGCGGCCCGAGGCCGGCTTCGTCGGCCTCTCGGTCGCCCAGGCCAAGGCCAAGGGCATCGACGCGGTCGAGGCCAAGATGCCCATGAGCATCGACGCCAAGGCCATGATCGCGCTGGAGACCCACGGCATGATCAAGCTGGTGGCCGACAAGGCCAGCGGCAAGATCGTCGGCGTGCATTTCCTGGCCGACCACACCGACACCCTGATCGGCGCGGCGGTGATGATGGTGTCCGGCGGCATGACCCTGACCCAGGTCGCCCAGGCCATCTTCCCGCATCCGACCCAGACCGAGCTGTTCGGCGAGCTGGCGCGGCGCTTGTTGTCGCGCCTGCGGCGCACGGCCAAGAAATAGGGGAGGCGAGAGGGGTTTGGTATCCTGCTATCGAAACAGGCGCCAACATGAAACCCTCAGCCCTCTTCCTCGCCCCGATACTGCTGCTTGCCCTCGGCCCCTGCCGGGCCGAGGCGCCGCCCGCAGTACCCGCATCGCCACCATCGGCCGCACCTAAACAAGCCATGGCGACCGTCATGGAGCAATGGCGGCAGGCACGCCAACGACTCGAGACGGAACTCGACGAACTCGCGAAGGACCCCAAGCAGCAGCCCTTGCTCGACAAATATCGCCAGACCTTGGATCAGGCCGGCAAGAGCCTGGAAAGGCTGCTGGCACTTCGCAGCGCCACGCCCGCAGCCGAGGCGAAGGACATCGCCGCCGCGACAGACCAGTTGAAACAACAGCTGCTCGAACTGCGCCGGATCGAGGCCCAAATCAAGTCAGGCACCGGCAAGCCCCCCGCCTCGTCCGACCTGATGGGCCTAGTCGGCAAAACCCTGAGCCAGCAGCAGGAAAAGGCCCGCAGCACGACCAAGAAACTCGGCGAATAGCCCCGCTGCGTCGGGCGCTTTATACTGAAAGCCGCTATCGAGCGCCCAACCGAAGAGGGGTCTCATGGTCAGAATCACTCTGGTATTCATTCTTTTCTGGTCGATGGCGGGCAACGCCGCCGACCAGTTCATCCAGGGCGCCGCCGCCATCATCGACCTGCGGGGACGCTGCGAGTATCGGCTGGATGCGCAATCGCCCTGGCTCCCCGCCGTGATCGACCAGCAATTGCGCCATGGCAATTTCATCCGTACCGGGCCGCACGGCCGCGCGGCCCTGCTGCTGGCCGACCGCAGCCAGATCCGCATGAACGAGAACACGGTGCTGGAGGTGAAGGAGGTGGCCGGCAGCGCCCGCACCGCCGGCCAAACCAAACTGCGCCAGCTGATCGGCCGCACCTGGGTACAGTCCAAGGTGGTGCCCAAGGCCATGCACTGGGAGATGCCCACCGCCGTGGCCGGCATTCGCGGCACCGATTGGGAGGCCGAGGTCTTCCCCGACGGCCGCTCCGTGCTTACCGTGCTCAGCGGCGAGGTCGATGTCGCCAACGACCATGGCCGCGTCCTGCTCAAGGCAGGCGAACAGGCCCAGGCCGCACCGGGCAAGCCGCCGATCAAGCAATTCGTGCTGAATGCCCGCGAGCGGGTACAGTGGGTCAATGCCTATCGGCTCGATCCGCTGCGGCACATCCGCCTCGAGGCCGATAGCCTCGCCAGCTTGCAGGGCCTGAGCAACAGCAGCGACCGACTCATACGCGCCCGCGCCCTGGCCGACCTGGACCGCTGGGCAGAGGCACAGCGGGCCTTCCAGGACGCGCTGGATGCCGATGCGGCAGAACCGGGCGCCATGCTCGGCCTGGCCTATGTCGCCCTCCACGCCGGCGCGCTCGACCAGGCCGACGCTTGGCTCGCACGCTCGGCCGCCTTACGCGCTGCCGAACCCTGGGCGCTGGCAGCGGCCAGCTTGGCCATCCTAAGGCACGACATCGCCGGTGCCCTAAGCGCCTTAGAGCGTCTGACATCCCGGCCGGACCTTGCCCAAGCCGCCGCTTACCTGCTGCTTGCCGACCTCAATGCCTACGAAGGACATCTGGATGTGGCGACTGACCACATCCATGCCGGCCTGCGGCGCTTTCCCGACCACCCCCGACTGTTGAGCCAATTGGCGCGCCTGCAACTGCTTGGCGACCGGCCGGCCGATGCGGTGGCCAGCGCCGAGGCCGCCCTGCGGGCCGACCCGCACGCCTATGCCGCCCTGCTCGCCCGAGGCGATATCGCGCGGCACGAAGGCCAGGCCAAGGCGGCCTTCACCGCCTACGGCCGCGCCATCGAGCTCAAGCGCAATGACGACCGCGCCTGGTACGGCCGGGGCGTGGCCCACAGCGAGCGGGAAGACGTGCGGCCCGCGCGGGCCGATCTTGAACAGGCCCTGGCGCTCAATCCGATGGACCCCGCCTACCATGGCGAACGCGGCACCTTGGAGACCTTCGCCAACGCCTTCGCCGATGCCGAGGCCGCCTATCGCGAAGCGCTCCGGCTCGATCCCGCCGACTTCGTGGCACTGACCGGCTTGGGCCTGCTCGAACTCAAGCGCGGCCAAGCCCAGTTGGCGCTCGATGCCTTCCTGAAGGCCGGGCTGATGGAACCGCGCTATGCCCGCGCCCACACCTATGCGGCAGTCGCCTACTACCAGCTTGGCCTGATCGACCAGGCCCTGCACGAACTGAACCGGGCCAGCGAACTCGATGCCAATGACCCATTGCCTCACTTTCTCGCCAGCAGCATCCACTCCGACCGGTTCCGGCCGGCACAGGCCATCGCCTCGGCACGCGAGGCCCTGCGCCTGATGCCCTATCTCAAGTCGCTCAACCAATTGGCCAACGACCAGCGCGGTAGCGCGAACCTGGGCCAGGCCTTCGCCTATCTGGGCATGGAAGAATGGGCGCGCAGCTATGCGCAGGATTCGTACGACCCCTACTGGGCAGGCAGCCACCTCTTCCTCGCCGACCGTTACTCCGGCCTATACACCAAGAACTCCGAGCTGTTCCAGGGCCTGCTCGCCGACCCGACCGTGTTCGGCGCGAGCAACCGCTTTCAAACCCTGCTCCCCGCGCCGACCCGCAACTTGGGCGTGTCCTACCGTTACACCTACACCGACACGGTCCAGGGCACGAGCCCCAAGCTCGAGGCGAGCGGCTACCGGGTCGATCCCCTGCCTGCCGCCTACTACCTGGGCTATGAGGCCGTCGACCTCGATTTCGACAGCGGCCCCTACCAGCTAGGCACCCTGACCGCCGCCCTTGGCCTGCGGCCCCGTCATGACCTTGGGCTGTTCGCCTTCCTCGACCGCAGCCGGCTGGACAATGCCCTGCAAGGCACATCGCAGCGCACTCCGTACGACTTCAAGGACAAGCTGAACACCGACCGCGCCGACTTCGGCTTTCACTACAAGCTCGGCGCGCGCTCCCAGCTCTGGCTCAAGCTCGGCCATTTCGACTCGACCGAAACCATCCACGGCACCCTGGCTTCTTGGCCCATCGCCAGCCATGTCACGGTCAAGCAGCCGGAATACGCCTTCCGCCACAGCTTCGAGGCCGCCGACGACGCCCAGTTCTCCTGGGGGGTCGACCTGGGCCAACGGCGTACTGCCTCCCTATTCGACCGCGAGATCGTCAGCAATCTCCTGACCGACCGGATCGATGCCGGCTACCGCGAGCACTCGTTCGACGCCTACATTTCCAGCCTGATCAAGGGCAGCGAACGGCTCGGCCTACAGCTGGACCTGTTCTACCAGCGGCACGAACGCCGCGCCCGATTCGATTACCAATCGCTTCTCACCGACTTGCCACCCTATTCCCTTTACGTCGAGGAGGAGCGCAAGGATCGGGTGCGCTGGAGCCCGCGCCTGGGCATGGTCTACCGCCTTGGCGAGAATCGGACGCTGCGGCTGGCTTACCAGAACTGGCTACGGCCGGCCGGCTTCAGCTCGCTCGGTCCGGTCGCCACCGCCGGCATCCCGCTAGACGACCGGCTGGTGCAACGCGGCGGCGAACTGCAACGCTATCGTGCGCAGCTCGACTGGGAATTCACGCCGCGTACCTTCGCCACCGGTTTTATCGACCGTAAACGCATCGACAATGCCCCCTTCTCGGTCACGCCCTATTCGGTCAACGAACTGGAAAGCCTGGGCAGGCTGCGTCCGCGCGATCTGGGCTCCCTGATGCGCGACGACCTGCTCGGCTTCGTCAACACGCCCGATTTCGCGGGCGGGCGCATCGACAGCGCGGGTATCGCCCTCAACCGCCTATTGACCGACGAATGGGCCGTGGTCGGACGCTATATCCATGCCGATTCGCGCAACACCGGCTCGACCCATCCGGGCCTGGAGGTCCCTTATATTGCGCGTCACACCTTGGCCGGCGGCGCGACCTGGGTCCACCCGAACGGCTGGTATTTCACCGGCCTGCTGGTCTACCGCAGCGCGCGCCATGCGGACGAAGCCAATCAGCGTCCCCTCCGGCCCGGCTGGAATGCAAGCTTCGACCTGTTCCGCGAATCGCGCGACAAACACTGGATGTTGCGTTTTGCGATAGACGACCTGCTCGACCGCGACCTCACCCCTCAATACACGGTCGACATCAATTACCGCTTCTGACTGGCTATCCCAGTCACCTGGCAATTGTTGTCACGTATGCGACGTGCCATAAAAAACAATGCCGCATTTCAGGGCCACATTAGCGCCCTGCCTGTTTCTGCGTTATCCTCGTCCGGAATATGACAGATGCCATATCTTTTTTTTACCGGTATATTGCCGATAGAAGAGCGGGAGAATCCTTTTGATCTCAGCCCAAAACTGATTCAAGAGCGAGAATAACGATGGCAAAAGATGGCACCCTCAGCATCGTCTACATCTTGGAAGACGATCCCACGCTCGGCCAGTGGTATATCGGCCTGCTACAGCCTATCGGCGTCAGCGTGGCGCTCTACACGACCGGCCAGGAATTCCTGGACATGGTGCACCCCTCCGAATCCTCTTGCGCGATCATCGACATGATCCTGCCCGACATGACCGGCCTTACCGTCATGGAAAAGATGCGGGAGAAAGGCATTTGGCTGCCGGTGATCTTCGCCTCGGGCTATGGCGATGTCGGCACCGCCGTCCAGGCCATGAAGGCCGGGGCCGAAGACTTTCTGGAAAAACCGCTCAAGGCCCAAGTCTTCCTCGATGCCGTGCAAAAGGCCTTGGCCAAGTGCGGCACGCCCAGCTCGCCGAGGGAAAGCACCCAAGAAATCCACGGCCTCATGTCCCGCCTGACCCCGCGCGAACGCGAAGTGCTGGAGCTCATCATGGCCGGCATGTCGAACAAGGAAATGGCCCGCAAGATCGGGGTCAGCCCGCGCACCATCGAGGTCCACCGCGCCAACCTCTATTCCAAGATGCGCGCCGACTCGCTGGCCGATCTGGTGCGCAAGGGCTTGGCCATGATGCAGTAACGCCGCCGCACGGCGCTTGCCGGCCCATCTTTCCGTCCGGTTGACTATAAACACGGAACGATTGGAGGATCGCCGCCCCTGGCGGCCTTGATCTGGTCCGGAACGGCATGGGAATAGCAACCGAATGCAGAACGACCCGCCCCGCAACCCCGCAGCCGCCCATGAGGACATGGCGCGCATCGTCGCGGAACAGACCCGGCTGCTCTATGCCACGCTGCCCACGACATTCCTGGCCCACACGACATTGGTCGCGCTCGTGGCGTGGGTCAATGCCAAAAGTATCGCCCCGGCGGCGCTCGCCACCTGGGCCATGCTCGTGGCCTGCATGCTGGCCGGCCGCATGGGCCTGCTCCTGCTATACCGGCGCGAACGCCCCGCTTCCCTCGAGGAAAACCTGCGCTGGCGCCGGTATTTCCGAATCGGCGTCGCCCTGGGCGGGGCGGTCTGGGGGCTGACGGCCGTCCTGATCTTTCCCGCCGATACGCTGACGCTCCAGGTATTCCTGGCGGTCGTCCTGATCGGCATCGGCGCCGGCGCCGCCACCTCGCTATCGGTCGACATCGTGTCGATCATGCTCTTTCTCGTATTGGCGCTCGTCCCCCTGCTCATCCGTTTCGTTCTGGAAGGCAGCGAGATCGCGATCGTCATCGGCATCATGATCGTCGCCTTCCTCGCCTTCATCGGCTCGAATGCGCGCCGCGTCGCCCAGGCATTCAAGGAAAACCTGACCCTGCGCATCGAGGCGGAGACGCGCGATGCCGCCCTGCTCGCGGCCAAGGAAGAAGCCGAGCGCGCCAATTTGGCCAAATCGAAATTCCTCTCCAGCATGAGTCATGAGCTGCGTACCCCGATGAACGCCGTGATCGGCTTCGCCCAACTGCTGGAGATGGACGACAGCCTGAGCGTGGAGCAAAAGGAACACCTGCAATCCATCCATAGTGCCGCCAGCCATCTGCTCGAGCTGATCAACGAGGTACTCGACCTGTCGCGCATCGAAGCAGGCCGGATCGAACTGTCGATCGAAGCGGTCGAACTGCGAGGCCTGGTCAAGGAGAGCATCGACTTGATCCGCCCTCTCGCCGCCCAGCACGGCATCGAGTTGCACCTGACGGAGCCCGCCGAAGAAGACCTATGCGGCCAAGCCGACCGGATGCGCCTCAAACAGGTGTTGATCAACTTGATCTCGAATGCCATCAAGTACAACCGCAAGCGCGGCATCGTGCGGCTCGACATCCAGCGCACCGATGACAACCGCGTCAGGCTGAGCGTGACCGATACCGGACACGGCATACCGATCGAGCGCCAGCCCGAGCTGTTCATCATGTTCAACCGGCTGGACATCAAAGGCGTCTCCAGCGAGGGCACCGGCATCGGCCTGGCCGTCGCCAAGCGGCTGGTGGAAATGATGGGCGGCAGCATCGGGCTGGACAGCATGCCGGGCCAAGGCAGCACCTTCTGGATCGAACTGCCGGCCGCGACGGCCTGATCGGCGCGCGTAATGCGATAATCCGGTTTTCGTTCTAGCTAGATTCAAAGCAATGGCCCAATACGTCATGTCGATGCTCCGCGTGAGCAAGGTCGTGCCGCCCAAGCGGCAGATCATCAAGGATATTTCCCTCAGCTTCTTTCCCGGCGCCAAGATCGGCCTACTCGGCCTCAACGGCTCGGGTAAATCCACCGTGCTGCGCATCATGGCCGGCGAGGACAAGGACTACGAGGGCGAGGTGCAGCACCTGCCCAACGTCTCCATCGGCTACCTGCCGCAAGAACCCCAGCTCGACCCGGCCAAGACCGTGCGCGAAGAGGTCGAGGCCGGCCTGGGCGAGGTGATGCAGGCCCAGCAGAAGCTGGAAGAGGTCTACGCCGCCTATGCCGAGCCGGACGCCGACTTCGACCAGCTGGCCGAGGAACAGGCCCGGCTGGAGGCCATCATCGCCGCCGCCGGCAACGACACCCAGACCCAGTTGGAAATCGCCGCCGACGCCCTGCGCCTGCCGGCCTGGGACGCCAGGATCGAACACCTGTCCGGCGGCGAGAAGCGCCGCGTCGCCTTGTGCAAGCTGCTCTTGTCCAAGCCCGACATGCTGCTCTTGGACGAGCCGACCAACCACCTGGACGCCGAGTCGGTGGAATGGCTGGAGCAGTTCCTCACCCGCTTCCCCGGTACCGTGGTCGCCGTCACCCACGACCGCTACTTCCTCGACAACGCCGCCGAGTGGATACTGGAACTGGATCGCGGCCACGGCATCCCGTGGAAGGGCAACTATTCCTCGTGGCTGGAGCAGAAGGAAGCGCGGCTAGAGACGGAAAACAAGCAGATCGACGCCCACATGAAGGCGATGAAGCAGGAACTGGAATGGGTGCGGCAGAACCCCAAGGCGCGCCAGGCCAAGTCCAAGGCGCGCCTGGCCCGGTTCGAGGAATTGAACAGCGTCGAATACCAGAAGCGCAACGAGACCCAGGAGATATTCATCCCGCCGGGCGAACGCCTGGGCGATAAGGTCATCGAGTTCAACGACGTGTCCAAGGCCTTCGGCGATCGGCTGCTGATCGACAACCTGTCCTTCCAGATTCCGCCCGGCGCCATCGTCGGCATCATCGGCCCCAACGGCGCCGGCAAGTCGACCCTGTTCAAGATGCTGCAAGGCCGCGAACAGCCGGATTCCGGCAGCATCGACATCGGCCCGACCGTGAAGATCGCCTCGGTCGACCAGAGCCGTGAGGGCCTGGAAGACGACAAGACCGTGTTCGACGCCATCGCCGACGGCGCCGACATCCTCACCGTCGGCCGCTTCGAGATGCCCAGCCGCGCCTACATCGGCCGCTTCAACTTCAAGGGCGGCGACCAGCAGAAGATCGTCGGCAAGCTGTCCGGCGGCGAGCGCGGCCGCCTGCACCTGGCAAAGACGCTCATTCAGGGTGGCAACGTGCTGCTGCTCGACGAACCGTCCAACGACCTGGATGTGGAGACCCTGCGCGCGCTGGAAGACGCCCTATTGGAATTCGCCGGCTGCGTGCTGGTCATCTCGCACGACCGCTGGTTCCTTGACCGCATCGCCACCCACATCCTGGCCTGCGAGGGCGATTCGCACTGGGAATTCTTCGCCGGCAACTACCAGGAATACGAGGCGGACAAGCGGAAGCGCCTAGGCGAGGAAGGGGCGAAGCCGAAGCGGATTCGCTACAGGCCGATCAGCCGCTGATTGCCATCCCCGCCGCTCAATAGTGCGGCGGGATCTCGTCGCGCAGGTCGCCGCCCTGCCCCGGCGGGCTCAGGTCCTGCACCTGCTGCTGCAAGCTGAGTATCTGCCTTTGCAGGCTTTCGATTTGTTCTTGCTGGCGGTAGACGGTGCGGTTGAGTTCTTCGACCAGGTCTTCGGTGTAGCTCAACTTGATTTCGAGTTCGGTGATGCGGGCATCCACGGCTAGGCCTCCACGGTATCGTCATCCGGCATCACCGTCGGCCGTTTGCCGGCACCGGCCAACATGGCTTGGCGGGTTTCCGGCGTTTCCAGGCTGATGCGGCCGAGCGCACCGGCGCGGTAGTCGGTCAGCAAGATCATCGCGGCCTTTTCCAAATCCAATTCGCCGCCGCGACGGCCTTTCAGGATGCAAGCGCGGCGCTTGGCGATGGCCTCCAGCGCGGCGACGGTGTCCAAGCCTTTCGTATCGAAACCGTAGCGCGCGCCGAGCGCGGCGGGGTAGCGCACGAGCAGGATGTCGAGCAGGAACAGCGCGACCTCTTCGTCGATCACGGCGTTGCGGCCGATGGCGTGGCTGGCGGCGAGCATGTAGCCGTCGCTGTCGTGGTCGATCTTCGGCCACATCAGGCCGGGGGTATCGGTGAGCATCATGCCCGGCGCGATCTCCAGGCTTTGCTGCGACTTGGTCACCGCCGGCTCGTCGCCCACGGCCGCGACCTTGCGTTTGACCAGCGCATTCATCAAGGTGGATTTGCCGACGTTGGGGATGCCCATGATCATCATGCGCAGGGGCTTGGTGCCGTCGGACCGGTGCGGGGCCAGGGCTTGGCACAGGGCGGGTATTTTCGCCGTGTCGCTCGGCTTCTTGGCCGACAGCGCCACCGCCTTGACGCCGGGCTGCTTGGCGTAGAACTCGATCCAGGCGCGGGTGGCCTCGGGGTCGGCCAGATCGCTCTTATTCAATATCTTCAGGCAAGGCCGCTGCCGGTGGCGACGCAGCGCGTCGATCATCGGGTTGCAACTGGCCTCGGGCAGGCGGGCGTCGAGCACTTCGATGACGACATCGATGCGCGCCATGGTCTCGGCCGCTTTTTTGCGGGCCGAGGTCATATGGCCGGGAAACCACTGGATGGGCATGTTCAAGCGAGCATTGGGGGAATTGTCGGATTATCCCACCGCGCGGGCAAAACGCCCACGAAATCAGGCGGTGCCCGTTTGCGCGCCGCAGTTCTTGATCGCCAGGATCAGGATTTCGACTTCTTCCGAGCTCAGATCGGGGAAACGGTCGTGCACGATATGGGTCAAGGCGAAGTCGGAGATATGGCCTTGCTTGACCGCCAGCATCATCGGCGCCATCAAGGCGCACGCATCGGGAAATACCTCGCGTATCTTGCCGTGCATCCGTCTATCGGATTCGGCGCCGTGAACCTCGTTCATGTCGACCATTCAAGCCCCATTCAATTGAGTGTCGGCTTACCGTCCGGCTGGGCGATCTCCTGCACCAGCACCCAGGGTGCCGCGACGACGGCCCAGAACACCGATTGCCGCTCGTGCCAGCCGATGGCGTCCTCGGCGGAGGCGCGCGCGACCAGGCCGGCATTCATTTGACTCAATATAGACGACTTGTCGTCCAAGGCGAATTGCGTAGCCACCTCGACCAGATCGAGCCCCGGCCCGACCTTGATGACGACGCCACGCGCGAAATGGCGCTGCAATTCCTGCCAGGCCAAGCGTGCCGTCTCGCCGTTGAGCTTGGCATAAAGCACTTCCTTGTGATCCGGTTCCATGTTTTTGCAATCTTTTTGCAACGAAAAGCCATCTTTAGCGGGGTGCAACCATGCCACACTTCGCGGCAACAAACACATGCATTATTCAGTAAAACAATGCAGACGCCGATAATCTGACTAAGATACCGTCAGTCGACAACAATCATCAAACCATGCCGCTACCCCTGGAACGCGAAGCGATTCAAAACCTCACCGAGGAACTCGAGGTGATCATCGCCGCGCATCTGGCTTGGTTCAAGCAACTCAACCGCTCCCTGGTCTGCGCCTGCGACCCGCCGCAGGCCGATCTCGCGCCCGATGCCCACCTGCGCTCGCCGTTCGGCCAGTGGTATTACGTGCACGAAACGCACCCGCTCAACGAATATCCCGCCTTCCAGGAACTGGCCGAGGTACAACAGGCCATGCACAATGCCGCGCGCCTGGCCCTGCTCGACGTGATGGACGGCTCGCGCCCCTACCCGAATACCTACGACAGCTACATCGACCTCAGCCTGCGGCTGAACACCAAGCTGCGCAAGTTGCAGTTGGACATCATCGGCGAGCTGTTGTCGACCGACAGCCTGACCGGCTGCGCCACCCGTCGCGGCATGCTGTCCAAGCTGCGCGAGGAACAGGAGCGCGCGGTCCGCATCCAGCGCCCCTGCTGTATCGCGTTGATGGATTTCGACCGCTTCAAGCGGATCAACGACGAACTCGGCCACCCGGCCGGCGACGCCGTGCTACGCCAGGGCATGAAGTTCACCCTGAGCCTGCTGCGCAAATACGACTCGATCTACCGCTACGGCGGCGAGGAGTTCTTGATCTGTCTGCCCGGCACGCCGCTCAAGGATGCCCATCAAGTCATCGAACGTATCCGCCATGGACTGGCCGAACTGCCGGTCGAATTACCGTCTGGCGATACGCTGCGCATTTCCATCTCTTTCGGCCTGGCCGAGATGCACACCCGCCGCCCGGTGGAAGAGGCCATCGCCAACGCCGATATGGCCTTGATCCGCGCCAAGGAAAACGGCCGCAACCGTATCGAGATCTGGCAGACGGTCTAATGCCTGAGGGGCGAGGCGTGAGGCGCCCGCGCCGATGCGGTAAAGTACGCCCCACGCCAAACTCTTCACCCCTCGTCCATGAATCTCTACCCCCTCGCCCGGCCGCTATTGTTCAAACTCGATGCCGAGACCGCGCACAAGCTCACGCTGAAGGCCCTGCGCGATCTGCAAGCGGCCGGGCTGCTCGGGCTGGCCGTACAGCCGGTACCCGACAACCCGCGCACGGTCATGGGCCTCGATTTCCCCAACCCGATCGGCTTGGCCGCCGGCCTGGACAAGAACGGCGAGTGCATCGATGCCTGGGCCACGCTCGGCTTCGGCTTCGTCGAGGTGGGCACGGTCACGCCCCGGCCGCAGCCGGGCAACGCCAAGCCGCGCCTGTTCCGCCTGCCGCGGGCCGAGGCCATCATCAACCGCATGGGCTTCAACAACGATGGCATCGACGCCCTGCTGGCGAACGTGGCCCGTGCCCGCTATCGCGGCATCCTCGGCATCAACATCGGCAAGAACTTCGATACCCCGATCGAGAATGCCGTGGACGATTACCTGATCGGCCTGCGCAAGGCCTACGCCCCGGCCAGCTACGTGACGGTGAACATCTCCTCGCCCAACACCAAGAACCTGCGCGATTTGCAGCAAGGCGACGAACTCGACCGCCTGCTCGGCGCGCTCAAGAGCGAGCAGGCCCTGCTGGCCGACCGGCACGGCAAGTACACGCCCATCGCGATCAAGATCGCGCCCGATTTGGACGAAGCGCAGATCGCCGAGATGGCCGGCCTGTTTCGTAAGCACCGCATCGACGGCGTGATCGCCACCAACACCACCTTGTCGCGCCAGGGCGTCGAGGGCCTGCCGCACGGCGACGAGGCCGGCGGCCTATCCGGCGCGCCGGTGCGCGCCAAATCCACCGCCGTGCTGGCCGCCCTGCACCGCAAGCTGGCCGGCGAGATTCCGCTGATCGGGGTTGGCGGCATCCTGTCGGGCGCGGATGCGAAGGCCAAGCTGGCGGCCGGCGCCAGCCTGGTGCAAATCTACAGCGGCCTGATCTATCGCGGCCCGGCGCTGATCGCCGAATGCGCGCTCGCCGCGAAATCCTAGCCGGGCGGATCAATAAAAAGGCCCGCCTAAATAGGCAGGCCTTTAGCGTTCACCGTCAAGGAATCGTCAGACCTTGATGTAGGTCCAGCCGGATTTCAGATTGTCCACCACCTCGTCGAGCACGGCCGGCACGACTTGCACCTCTGGCAGCAAGACGGTGTCCTGCTGCCGTTCTTTCAAACGGCGTATCGTCTGGCCGCAGCCGATCAAGCTCAGGTTTGGATATTGCGCCTTCAAGGCATGCAAACGCCCGGCGAAGGGCGAGGTCGAGGTGCGGAACAGGTCCAGGCCATAGCTGTTGGCGGCCAAATGCAATTGGATCGACCGGCCTTCGCGCTCGGCCTCGGCCAAAAGGGCCTCGGTGCGGTCCAACGCGCGCTCGAAGTGCGCCGCCGATGCGGTGTCGACATGCAGAACCACGCGTTCGGAATCGGCCACGACATCCTTGAGCGAGGCCACTTGCAAGTAAGGATCGTCGACCAGCGCCAGGCCGCGCCCGAGCCAACCGGCAACGAGTCCGACCAGTACCAGGCAGCAAGCCGCCAAGGCTTGGCGGGCATGGGGCCAACGCCGGCCGCGCCGTTCGTCGGGCACGGCCGCTTCGGCATGGCGATAGCTGGACCGCACCATCTCCTTGAGCATGTTCAGCTCGCACACCTGCTTCTTCAACAACGTATCGCCGCTGATCTGCTCGATCGCGCGCGCGCGCTCGGCCTGCGACAGCTCGCCGTCGACGAAGGCGTTCAAGTACTCGTCGGAAAAATGCTGCTCGGGTTTCATTTCACCCTCCTCAAACGGGCGGGCTCGCCGGCCGCCGACATATCGAATTCGATCAGGTCTTTTTTCAGCGCCTGCCTGGCCCGGCATAGGCGGCTCATCACCGTGCCGATGGGGATGTTCAGGATGCCGCTCACCTCGGCGTAGGAAAATTCTTCCAGGTCGACCAAGGTCAACACCTCACGCTGCCCAACAGGCAGGCGCGCCACCGCACGTCGCACGCGATCCACAATCTGGCCGCGCTCGCCGGACTGTTCCGGCCCGGCGCCGGTGTCATATAAGGTCTCTTCGATATCCTCGATGTCGTCATGCGGGCGCAACCGGCGCAGATGATCGCGCCAGCAATTGGTCAGGATCGCGAACAGCCAGGGCTCGGTCTGCTCGGCCTCGCGCAATTGCTCGCACTTCTCGACGGCGCGGGCCAGGGTGTCTTGCACCAGGTCCTCGGCCAGGGCGCGGTCGTGGCACCAGGAATAGGCCACGCGCAGCAGCTTGGCGTGCTGCTGCTTGAGACGCGCGCAACATTCGCGCGAGCCCGAAAAAAACGAAATGATGGCCATCCGATCCCCAATCCTTTAGCCGCCGCCGATTTAACAGCGCCATTTAAACAGATAGACGAGCCGGGGTGCCGTTTTATTCCAGTCCATTTGTACCCCCGTTTTAGTGGAATAAATCCGCCGGCTGTCGCGTCTTTTACATCAGGTGTGGCCGTACCTGGAGACAAGTTCCAAGCGGACCCGCCGCTCTACCCCGATAATTTAACTGGAGACATCGCCATGAAATCGAGCATCCTGCTGAGCACCACCGTAGCCGCCCTCCTTCTCGCCGCCACCCCCGCCCTGGCCGGCGACGGCAACGCCGACGCGCCGGAAAAAGTGCTCTATCACGTCAACGACTCCGCCAATGCCGGCGCCGCTATGCAGAACATCAACAACCACCTGAACGCCAGCCCCAAGGCCGAGATCGTGGTGGTGACCCATGGCAAGGGCATCGACTTCCTGCTCGAAGGCGCCCAGGATGCCCAGGGCAACCCTTATGACGCCCGCGTCCAGGCCCTCAAGGCCAAGGGCGTCCAATTCGCCGTCTGCAACAACACCCTGAAGGGCCGCAAGATCGACCCGAAGAGCGTGCTGCCCGAGGCCAAGATCGTGCCGTCCGGCGTGGCCGAGCTGGGCAAATTGCAAGCCAAGTCCGGCTTCGTCTACGTCAAGCCCTAAGACCTTGCCCTTGCCTCCGGCCATGGAGGCAAAGCTTACCTTTTCGCGCAGGCCCCTTTAGGCATCTCCTCCAGGGCGGGGCCTGTGCTTTTTTATCCCTTTCCCCCCTTCTTCAGCCAGCGCATCACACTTTCCCGCTCGGGGTTGGGCGGGCCATCGATTGCCGGTAACATGAAGGCTCATCGACGAGAGCCCTCATGCGCATCGGCATCCCGAAAGAGATCAAGGATCACGAATACCGCGTCGCCGCGCCCCCCACGGCGGTAGCCGCGCTGGCGGCCGCCGGCCACCCTGTCCTGGTGCAGGCCGGCGCCGGCCAAGCCATCGGCTACGACGATGCCGACTACCGCGCGGCCGGGGCGGAAATCGCCAACGATGCCGCCACGGTCTACCGCGAGGCCGAACTCATCTACAAGGTCAAGGAACCGCTGGCCGCCGAATTGCCGCTGCTGCGGCCGGAGCACATCCTATTCTGCTACCTGCACCTGGCCGCCGCGCCGGCGCTGGCGCGAACCTTGCTCGATTGCGGGCTGACGGCCTTCGCCTTCGAGACCGTGAGCGGCAAACGCGGCGACACCCCCTTGCTGGCCCCGATGTCGCAGATCGCCGGCCGGCTGGCGATCCAGATGGGCATGCAGGCCCTGGAGATGAAGAACGGTGGCCGGGGCGTGCTGTTGTCCGGCGTGCCGGGCGTGGCGCCGGGTCGGGTGGTCGTCCTCGGCGGCGGCAACGTCGGCGCCAATGCCGCGCGCATCGCGGTCGGCATCGGCGCCGACGTGACCTTGCTCGACCACGGCGCGGAAAAACTCAAGGCCTACGACGAGCTCTACCAAGGCCGGCTCAAGACCCTGTTCGCGACGCCGGCCAATATCGAGGCCTGCGTGACTCACGCGGACCTGGTGGTCGGCGCCGCCTATGTCGTCGGCCGCCATGCCCCGCGCCTGCTCGACCGCACCCTGCTGCGGCGCATGCCGAATGGCAGCGCCCTGGTCGATGTGTCGATCGACCAGGGCGGCACGGCCGAGACCTCGCGCCCGACCAGCCACAGCGCACCGTTCTATGTCGAGGAAGGCGTGGTGCACTACTGCGTGCCCAATATGCCCGGCGCCGTAGCCCGTACCGCCACGCTGGCCCTATCGGAGGCCACGCTGCCCTATCTGTTGAAACTGGCCGAAGGCGGCCCGCGCGCCGCCTTCGAGCAAGACCCCGGCTTCGCCAATGGCCTCAATCTCGCTCAAGGCCGAATCGCGCATGCCGGCCTGGCCGAAGATTTAAAATTGCCCCATGGCGATTGGCGTCAGCTGATCCAATAACGAATCGTTTTCCCGAAGGAGATCATCAATGGACAAACCCGTCGTTGCCTCGAAAACCCCAGCCGGAATCGAACTTGAACCCGGCGAATACTGGTGGTGTACCTGCGGCCGCTCCAGGAACCAACCGTTCTGTGACGGCGCGCACGAAGGCACCAGCTTTCAGCCGCAGATGTTCAAGGTCGAAAAGAAGGACACCTATTGGCTCTGCACCTGCAAGCACACGGCCAACGGCCCCTTCTGCGACGGCGCGCACGAACTGCTCGACTGAGCGGGCTTGCCGAACGGCCAGGCCATGCCCTACAACCTGCTGGCCGATCTCGTGCTGCTCGCCCACTTCGGCTTCATCCTGTTCGTCGGTGGCGGCGGTCTGCTGGTCGCGCGCTGGCCGCGCCTGGCCTGGCTGCACCTGCCGGCGGCGGCCTGGGGCGCCTTGGTCGAGATCGCCGGTATCGTCTGCCCGCTCACGCCGCTGGAAAATCATTTCCGCCAATTGGCCGGCGAGACTGCTTATGCCGGCGACTTCATCGGCCGTTATCTGCTCGCCGTCATCTACCCGACGGGGTTGACCCGGCCGGTGCAGATCGGCCTGGGCCTGCTCGCCGTTGCGATCAATCTGGCGGTCTATGCCTGGGCGATTCGGCGGCTGCGCAAACAAGCCGCCTTACCCCAATAACGCCGCCGTTTCCAGGGTTGTCACCCCTGGGCCGGTAGCCGATAATTCTCCGATTGCGGCGGCCCAGACATGCAAGACTACCTTCTACTCCTGATCGGCACGGTGTTCGTGAACAACATCGTGATGAGCAAGATCCTCGGACTCTGTCCCTTCATGGGGGTATCCAGAAAACTGGAGACCTCGCTGGGCCTGGGGGCCGCCACGGCCTTCGTGCTGACCTTGGCCTCGGGCGCCAGCCACATCATCGACACCTACCTGCTCGGGCCGGACCTCTCCTACCTGCGCACCCTGTCGTTCATCGTCACCATCGCGGCCATCGTCGGCTTTACCGAGATGTTTATCAAGAAGACCAGCCCGGTGCTGTTCCGCGTGCTCGGCATCTACCTGCCGCTGATCACGACCAACTGCGCCGTGCTGGGCATCCCGCTGCTCACGGTGCAAGAAGGCCATAACTTCGTCGAATCGCTGTTGTTCGGCCTAGGCGGCGCGCTGGGCTTCACCTTGGTGCTGATCCTGTTCGCCGCGATGCGCGAGCGGCTGGAGGCGGCCGACGTGCCGCTGCCGTTTCGCGGCACCAGCATCGCGATGATCACCGCCGGCCTGATGAGCCTGGCCTTCATGGGCTTCTCCGGGTTGATCAAGTAATGCTCACCGCCATCCTGGTCATGGCCTTGGGCGGCCTGCTGCTCGGCGGCGTGCTGGGCTGGGCCTCGGTGCGCTATCGGGTCGAGGACGACCCGCTGGTCGAGAAGATCGACGCGATCCTGCCGCAGACCCAGTGCGGCCAATGCGGCTTTCCCGGCTGCAAGCCCTATGCCGAGGCGATATCCAAGGGCGAAGCCGACATCAACCGCTGCCCGCCCGGCGGCGAGGACGGCGTGAAACGCCTGGCCGAGCTGCTCGGCGTCGATCCCAAGCCCTTGGGCGAGGGCCTGGAGCACAAGCCGAAGAGCGTGGCGGTGATCGACGAAAATCTGTGCATCGGCTGCACCCTGTGCATCCAGGCCTGCCCGGTCGATGCCATCGTCGGCGCCGCCAAGCAGATGCACGTCATCGTCGCCGACCAATGTACCGGTTGCGAGTTGTGCCTGTCGCCCTGCCCGGTCGAATGCATCCACATGGAGGTGGTCCACGAAGACGTGGCCACCTGGAAATGGCGCTACCCGGTATACACCCTGCATCCGACGAGGCCGCATTGATGACGCGTCCCCTCTATCGCTTCCATGGCGGCGTTCATCCGGCTGAACACAAGGCCGAATCGAGCGGCCGGCCGATTGCGACGATGCCCTTGCTGCCGCGCTATGCCGTGCCCCTGCGCCAGCACATCGGCAACCCAGCGCTCCCCATCGTCAAGGCCGGCGATCGGGTGCTCAAAGGCCAGGCCATCGGTCAGGCCGACGGCTATGTGTCCACTGCCATCCATGCGCCGACCTCCGGCACCGTGCTGGGTATCGAGGCACAAGCGGTGCCGCACCCATCCGGCCTGCCTGATTTGTGCATCGTGATCGAGAGCGACGGCGAGGACCGCGCCGTCGACTACCAGCCGCTCGACTGGCAACACCTCGACCCCAGCGCCTTGCGCAACCGCATCCGCGACCTGGGCTTGGCCGGCCTGGGCGGCGCGGTGTTCCCGAGCTATATCAAGCTCAACCCCGGTGCCGCGCAAAAGATTCCGACGCTGATCCTGAACGGCGCCGAGTGCGAACCTTGGATCACCTGCGACGACCGCCTGATGCGCGAGCGGGCCGAGGGCATCCTGCGCGGCGCCGCCGCGATGCAGGCCATGCTGCATGCCGACGAGATCATTGTCGGCATCGAGGACAACAAGCCCGAGGCCGCCGCCGCGCTACAAGCCGCCGCCCAACAACTGGGCTTGGCGGTCGAGGTGGCGCTGGCGCCGACGCTGTATCCCAGCGGCGGCGGCAAGCAACTCACCTATTTGCTGACCGGCAAGGAGACGCCGGCCGGCGGTCTGTCCACCGACATCGGCGTGCAGGTGTTCAATATCGGCACGGCCTACAGCCTGTACCGCGCCATCGAGTTCGGCGAACCGATGATCTCGCGCATCGTCACCGTGACCGGCCATGTCGGCCAGCCGCAAAACTTCGAGGTGCGCATCGGCACGCCGGTCGCGGATCTGATCCGGCAAGCCGGCGGCGAACTGGCCGGTGCCTCGGGCCGGTTGATCGGCGGCCCGATGATGGGCTTCGATCTACGTAACGACGCCGCGCCGACGACCAAGGCGGTCAACTGCGTCATCGTCAAAAGCCCGGCCTTGTTCCCGGCCGCGCCGCCGGCCATGCCCTGCATCCGCTGCGGCGAATGCGCCCGCGCCTGCCCGGCTCTGCTGCAACCGTTCGAGCTGTACTGGTACGCGCGCGCGCGCGACTTCGGCAAGGCGCAAGGCTACAGGCTGTTCGATTGCATCGAGTGCGGCTGTTGCAGCCATGTCTGCCCGAGCCATATACCGCTGGTCGATTTCTTCCGCTTCGCCAAGGACGAGGTCTGGGCGCGCGAACGGGAGAAAGAGGCGTCGGAGCAGGCCCGCCGGCGCCATGAGTTCCACCAGTTCCGCCTGGAGCGCGAAAAGCAAGAGAAGGCCGACAAGCTGGCGGCCAAGGCGGTCGATCGCCTGAAGACGGTGGAGACCGGCGCCGCCGACCCCGAGGCCGAGCGCAAGAAGGCCATCCTGCAAGCGGCGATCGAACGCGCGCAAAAGGCCAAGGCGGACATCACGCCGAAGAACGTCGAGGGCCTGCCGCCGGAGATCGAGCAGGAGATCGCCGACATCGACGCGCGGCGCGCCAAGTTGCGCGAGACCGCGCACGCCAAGGACGAGGACAGCGAATGACCGGCTCACCTTATAACCTGCACGTCCGCTATGCCACACCGCAGATCATGCGGCAATTGATGCTCGCGCTGCTGCCCGCCATCGGCGCCCATGTCTGGCTGTTCGGCCCCGGTATCCTGGTCGGCTTGCTGCTGTGCAGCCTGTTCGCCGTCGGCTTCGAGACCCTGGTCCTGCTGATGCGCGGCCAGCCGCTCGGCTTCTACCTGCGCGACAACACCGCCCTGGTCACCGCCTGGCTGCTGGCCCTGTCGATGCCGACCCTGGCGCCGTGGTGGCTATATCTGCTAGGCGCCTTCTTCGCCATCGTCGTCGCCAAACATCTCTACGGCGGCCTCGGGCAAAACCTGTTCAACCCGGCCATGGTCGCTTATGCCGTGCTGATCGTCAGCTTCCCGATCCAGATGACGCAATGGGCCGCCCCGGCCCAATTGGCCGCGCATGTCCCCAGCCTGGCCGAGGCCTTCGACCTGGTCTTCGCCGGCCAAGGCGCATTGAGCCCGGATGCCTACACCTCGGCCACGCCTCTCGATCATTTGAAGACCCAGCTGCGTACCGGCACGCCGATGCCCAAGGTCATGGGCCAGCCCCTCTACGGCCAAGTCGGCGGCAGCGGCGGCGAGGTCGTCGCATTGATGTTCCTGTTGGGCGGTGCATATTTGCTCGGCCGGCGCCTGATCACCTGGCATATCCCCGTCGCCTTCCTCGCTGCCGTCGCCGTCACCGCCAGCCTGCTGCAATGGCACGACCCGGCGCAGCATGCCGGCGCCCTGTTCCATCTGGCCAGCGGCGGCGCGATGCTGGGCGCCTTTTTCATCGCGACCGACCCGGTCACCGCCGCCTCGACGCCCAAGGGCAAATTGCTCTATGCCGCCGGCGCCGGCTGCCTGACCGTGATCATCCGCGCCTTCGGCAACTTCCCGGACGGCGTGGCCTTCGCCATCTTGTTGATGAACATCGCCGCGCCGCTGATCGATGTCTATACCCAGCCGCGCGTGTTCGGCACCGGCGGAGGCAAGCCGTGAAGCGGCTGATGCGCAGCGCCGTCAGCAACGGCCTGGCCCTGGTCGCCTTCTCGGTGGCCGGCACCGCGCTGTTGGCCGGCACCTACGGCCTGACCTTGGGCACCATCGCGCGCAGCGAGCAGGCCAAGCAACAGGCCCTGCTGGCGCAGACCCTGCCCGAAGGCAGCTTCGACGCCGACCTCATCGCCCATACCGTCGCCGCCGACCCGCTGCTCGGCACCAAAAAGCCCGGCCAGGCCTACCTCGCGCGCAAGGACGGCAAAGGCAGCGGCGTGGTACTGGAGGTGACGGCGCCGGACGGCTATGCCGGCGAGATCAAGCTCTTGGTCGGCATCCTGGCCGACGGCCGGCTCGGGGGCGTGCGCGTGGTCAAGCATAAGGAGACCCCCGGCCTGGGCGATTACATCGAGGTCGAGAAAAACCCGTGGATTCGGCAATTCGACGGCCTATCCTTGAACCAAGCGCCGGCGGCACAATGGCGGGTGCGCAAGGACGGCGGCCGCTTCGATTACCTGGCCGGCGCTACCATCACCCCGCGTGCCATCGTCAAGGCGGTGGCCCGCGCCCTGCAATATTTCGAGCGACACAAGGCCGAGCTGCTCGCCGGCGCGAAGGAGTAAAGCCATGTTTACCCAAGAGGCGCGCGACATCGTCGTCAACGGCTTGTGGAAGCAAAATCCGGGCATCGTGCAGATTCTCGGCCTGTGCCCCTTGCTCGCGATCAGCAACAACGTGGTCAACGCGCTGTCGCTGGGGCTGGCCACCACCTTGGTCATGACCGTGTCCAACGGCGCGGTGGCCCTGGTGCGCAACCTGATCCCGCATGCGATCCGCATCCCGGTCTTCATCCTGATCGTCGCCGCGCTGGTCACCGTGGTCGATCTCTTGATGCACGCCTACCTGCTGTCGCTCTATCTCGTGCTCGGCATCTTCATCCCGTTGATCGTGACCAACTGCATCGTGCTTGCCCGGGTCGAGGCCTTCGCCTCCAAGCGCTCGACCTGGCACTCGGTGCTGGATGGTGCCTTCATGGGCCTGGGCCTGACCCTGGTGCTGCTCACGCTCGGCGCGGTGCGCGAGGCCTTCGGCAAGGGCACCCTGCTGTCCGGGCTCGACCTCGCGCTCGGGCCACGGGCGGCGGCGTGGACCATCCACCTCGCGCCTGGCTACGACGGATTTCTGCTCGCGATCCTGCCGCCGGGCGCCTTCATCGGCCTGGGCCTCTTGATCGCGCTGCGCAACCTGATCGAGCTGCGCAAAAAGGAACACGGGCCGCACCCGGCATGAACGCGAACAAGCGCCGCGCTATCTTCGAGCGCCTGCGTGCGGCCAAGCCCAAGCCGACCACGGAACTGGTCTATCGCACGCCGTTCGAGCTGCTGGTCGCCGTGGTGTTGTCGGCCCAAGCCACCGATGTCGGCGTGAACAAGGCGACGGCCACGCTGTTCAAGGTGGCCAACACGCCGAAGAAACTGCTCGCGCTCGGCGAAGAAGGCCTCAAACAATATATCCGGACCATCGGCCTGTACCAGACCAAGGCGAAGAACCTCATCGGCCTGTGCCGGCAATTACTAGAGAAGCATGAGGGCGAGGTGCCGGCCGAGCGCGAAGCGCTGGAGGCCTTGCCCGGCGTCGGCCGCAAAACCGCCAACGTCGTGCTCAACACCGCCTTCGGCCAGCCGACCATTGCGGTCGACACCCATATCTTCCGGGTCGCCAACCGCACCGGCCTGGCGCCGGGCAAGACCGTACTCGAAGTCGAAAAAAAGCTGCTCAAGACCACGCCCGACGAATTCAAGCACGACGCGCACCATTGGCTGATCTTGCATGGCCGCTATGTCTGCAAGGCACGCAAGCCGGATTGCGCGCACTGTTTGATCCAGGACCTGTGCGATCGGCAGCTCGAACCGGTCGGCGAGACGCCGACCACCCGCTCGCGCAAATCCGATGCTATACAGATAAAGGCGAAGCGCCGAACACCGGAAAAGAACAAAACCAAGGGGGCAACATGAGCATTGCTACCGCATTGGCTCGCGGCCACAGCGCCAAGAGCGATCTCGTGCGCGAGGCCGTGCGCAGCGCGCTGGACAAGGCCGGCCTGGACTATGCCAATGCCGTGCTGCTGTTCCTGAGCCAGCACTTCGCGCCAGACCCGCAGCCGGCCTTGCACGAGGCCGCCCGCGTGGCGGGCTGTCTGCAAATCGACGGCTGCATCGGCGCCGGCCTGTTCACCGAGCAAGACAACTGCCAGGGCGGGCCGGCGGCGGCCGCCATGGTTTTCGGCGGCGACATCCAACTGCGGCGCTGCCGTGCCGGCGACGCACCTATCTTCTCTCTCGCCGCGCCGGGCAGTTTGGACTTGGCTTGGCTGGAGACCCAATCGCCCCGCTTCGGTGCCGTCGCCAGCGACAGCGACGGACAAGGCCCATTCAAGGCCTGGAGTGGCGGCCGCGTGCAAAATGAAGGCCGCTGCGATCTCGCCTTCGATGGCGTCCGGCTGCGCGTCGGCCTATCGCAAGGCGCTCGTCCCTTATCTCGGCCGCAGGCGGTGACAGAAGTCAACGGCAACGATGTGCTGGCGGTTGGCGGCTACCTCGCCCTCGGCAGCTTGGCGAGCGCGCTGCCGCAGATCAACCAGGAAATGGACCGCATGCCGCTGCACCTGTTCATGGCCGGCGTGACCCATGGCGATCCCGAGCATGCGCTGGAGGAAGGGCGCTACCAGATGATGCCCATCGTCTCGGCCAGCGCCGACACCGGCTCGGTCACCGTGCCCGCGCTGCTCGCGCCCGGAGACCGCCTGTTCTGGGCGGTGCGCCAGCCGCAAGCGGCCGAGCAGGACATGCGCGCGATGCTGGACCGGCTGGGCAGCGATACCCTGGAGGCGCCGGCCTTCGGCCTATTCTTTCCCTGCCTTGGCCGTGGCCCCGGTTTCTACGGCGGCGAGGACCGCGACATCGCCTCGATCCTGGAACATTATCCCGAACTGCCGCTGATCGGTTTCTACGGCAACGGCGAGATCGCGCCGCTCAACGGCACGAACCGGCTGCTGCAATACGGCGCTGTGCTTGGGCTGGGGTACCTTTGAATGTTCAACCCCAGCCGCGAACAGACCCGCCGCTTCTTCATCGAGGCGTGGCGCAAACAGCACGAGAGGTCCATCTTGAGCGAGCTCGAGGCGCTGGCGGCCGGGCATATCCAGAACCACCCGGAATACCATGCCCTGCTCGATGCCGGTGAATCGGGGCTCGATCGCGACTGGCTACCGGAAATGGGCGAAACCAATCCCTTCCTGCACCTGTCGCTGCACTTGGCGATCTCCGAGCAACTGTCCATAGACCAGCCGCCCGGCATCAAGGCGTTTCACGACAAGTTGCTCGCGCGCGGCCTGGACCTCCACGCCGCCCAGCACGCGATCATGGATTGCCTGGCGGAGACGATCTGGCAGGCACAGCGCCAGCACGGCGGCCTGGATAGCGCGCTTTATCTGCAATGCCTGGAAAAGAAAAGCGCCTGATCGATTAACTCGCTTCTACCTTGCGCAGCAGCGCCAGCACGCGGCGCTTGAGGAAATCCACTTCCTTCGCCGCCATCTGCGCCCGGCTGCCCAGGCCTTCGATGCTGTGGCCCTCGGCCGCGCATTCCTTGTAGACCGTGCGCTGGCGCAGGGTGGCGGAAAGCAGGGGGATGCCGAAGTTCGGCAGCAGACCGATCACCTCGCGTGAGATCAGGGTGTTGGGCTGCAACTGGTTCATGACCAGGCGCGCCACTAGGTTCGGGTTCTTTTCGCGGGCGATCTGGATGGCGTCGCGGATCATCTCCGAGGCCCAGAGGTCGAGCGGCGACGGGATCACCGGCACCAGGGCGACATGGGCCAGGCGCAAGGCGCTCTCGGTCACCGGCGCGGTGGCGGCCGGCGGGCTGTCGATCACAATGTAGTCGTATTCGTCCTCACGCTTGCGCAGGTGTTTGTGCAGCTTGCCCTCTTCGCCCGATAGGTCTTCGACATCGGCCGGAAAGGCCTCGCCGACGCTGGCCCAGCGCAAGGCGGTGTTTTGCGGATCGGCATCGGCCACCAGCACGCGATGCCCGGCATTGCCCAGGCTGCCGGCCAAGAGCATGGCGAGCGTGGTCTTGCCGGCCCCGCCCTTCTGATTCACTACGGCGATTACTTTTGCTGTCATGGCCCTATTCTACCTTCTCCGAATGGAAACCGAGCAAGGACAAACCCCGGCCCGTGGCCTCGGCCCGGGCCGCATCGAGGAATGCGGCCGGGCCGGCGGCATAGATGTCGCAATGTTCGAGGCTGGCATGCCGGGAGAAGATCGCCCGCGCCACCGCTTCCATGCCGCTCCGGGCGAACAGGGCCTGGTAGTGGAAGTTGTCCAGGGCATCGGCCCAGGACCGGCAGAGATTCTCCTGGTAATGCGGCAAACGGTCGCTCACCCAATACAAATCCATGCTGTCGGCCATCTCCAGCGACATGACGTGCTGGACCAGGCTCTTGATCGGCGCGAAGCCTTCGTCCCAGGCCAAGAATATCACCGGCCGGCGCGAATCGAGTTTTATGACAAAGTTGCCCTCCGGCCCGCTCAGGCTCACCGCATCTTCCTTGCGTAGGCCGCCGAAGGCCTTGCCGGCGAAAGGCTGGGCGCCGGCCCGCACGTGCAGCTCGATATGCCGCTCCTCGCAGGGGCAACTGGCGACGTAATAGTCGCCCCCGGCGTCGCCGACGTTCAATTTCACGCGTTGCCCGGCCAGGAAACGGAAACGCTGGCTGCGCGGCGTGAACAGATGCAAGGCGATCAGGCCGTCGGCCAGCGGCTCGATGCTACGCACGCGGGTTGGCAGGGTCTGCCGTGGGATGTCCTCGGCCCCGGCCACGCGCGCCTCGATCACCACATCGCTCACCGCCGTATAGGAGCATAGCAGCAGGGTGCCGTTGGCTTTCTCCGGCCCCTTCAGCACGTAATCGTGCGGATGCACCTTCTTCACCTGGCCCGCCACCAATCTGGCCTTGCACTCGCCGCAGTTGCCGTTGCTGCAACCGTAATCGAGCGGGATGCCGGCGCGCAGGGCCGCCTGCAGCAAGGTGTCGTTGCCCTCGACGAAAAACTCGTGGCCCGAAGGCTGCACGAGCACATGCGCCGTCATCACCCGCAGCAGGCTCTCCCGCGCCAACAGGGCACGGGCACGTTCCGCCTCTTGCGGCGCCGCATCCAGTTGCTGGCGTAGACGGTGTTTGAGCGCCAACACCGCCGTGTCGGCCTCGCCGCCGCCGTCGGCCAACTCGCCCAGGTGCTTACACAGCCAATCGAACACTTGGTCGTAGTGCAGCAGCAGCGATTTGGCCGAGGCGAACTCCTTGCCCAGCTCGTACAGGCGCTCGGCCAGCACTTCCTTGTCCGGCAATACGCGTTCCATGATGCGTTTGCCGAAGGCCCGTTCCTTGATGGCATTGACGTATTCGAGTTCGCCCTCGTCCCGCCAATGCACGTCGGGGAATTTGCGCAGCAACTCCTCCAACTCGATCATGCCGTCGAAGGTATCGATCTCGCCCTGCTTGATCATGGCCTGCAAGGAGGCGCGGCTGGTGCCGACCAGGCGGGCGACGCGGGAAAGCGGTAGGTAGTGGGGCATGAGGTTATGATAGCCACTGAACCGTTACAGCCAAAGACACGCCCCACCGATGCTAAAACTCGTGACCCGGCCTTGGCCGCAAGCGGCCGCCCAGGCCTTGCTATCGGCCGGGCACCCCCCCCTGCTCGCCCGCCTGTTCGCCGCGCGCGGCGTGGCCGGCCCGGATGAAATCCGTCAGCGCCTGGCCGAATTGGCGCCGCACGGACAATTGCGCAATGCCGATACCGCCGCCGCGCGCCTGGCCGATGCGATCCAGCGTGGCGAGAATATCCTGATCGTCGGCGATTACGACGCCGACGGCGCCACGGCCTGCGCCGTGGCCGTGGCCGGGCTGCGCGGGCTCGGCGCCACGGTCGATTATCTGGTGCCCAACCGCTTCGACTACGGCTATGGCCTGTCGCCCGAGATCGTGCGTCTGGCCGCCGAGCGCCGGCCCGACCTGCTCGTCACGGTGGATAACGGCATCGCCGCCCATGCCGGCATCGAAGAGGCCAAACGGCTGGGTATCGAGGTGATCGTCACCGACCATCACCTGCCCGGCGACAGCCTGCCGGAGGCGCTGATCGTCAACCCGAACCAGCCCGGCTGCGCCTTTCCGAGCAAGCACCTGGCCGGGGTCGGCGTGATGTTCTATGTATTGATGGCCTTGCGCGCCGAGCTGCGGCGGCGCGGCGCCTTCGCCGACCGGACCGAACCGAACCTGGCCGAGCTGCTCGATCTGGTCGCGCTCGGCACCGTGGCCGACGTGGTCCGGCTGGATGCCAACAATCGGCTGCTGGTCGCCCAGGGCCTGGCGCGCATGCGCAAGGGCCTGATGCGCCCCGGCATCGCCGCCTTGTTCCAAGCCGCCGGCCGCCGGCCCGAGCGCGCCTCGGTTTACGACCTCGGCTTCTCGCTCGGGCCGCGCCTGAACGCGGCCGGCCGGCTGACCGACATGAGCCTGGGCATCGAATGCCTGCTGGCGCGAACGCCCGACACGGCCCTGAAGCTGGCGGGCGAACTGGATCGGCTCAATCGCGAGCGGCGCGGCATCGAGGCCGAGATGCAGGCACAGGCCCTGGCCCTGCTCGACGGCATCGCCGTCGCGGACGGCGCCAGCCTGAGCCTCCATGACCCGAGCTGGCACCAAGGCGTGATCGGCCTCTTGGCCTCGCGCCTGAAGGAACGCCACCACCGGCCGACCCTGGTGTTCGCCGACGGCGGCGACGGCCTGCTCAAGGGTTCGGGCCGCTCCATCCCCGGCCTGCACCTGCGCGATGCGCTCGACCTGGTCGACAAGCGGCAGCCGGGGCTGATCCTGAAGTTCGGCGGCCACGCGGCGGCGGCCGGCCTCACGCTGCGCGAGGCCGATTTCCCGCGCCTCGCCGAGGCCTTCGAGGCGGTGGCGCGAGAACTGTTGTCGCCCGCCGACCTGGAACGCCTGATCGAAACCGACGGCGGCTTGGCGCGCGAGGATTTCACCCTCGACAACGCCGTCGCCATCCAGCAAGGCGTTTGGGGCCAGGGCTTCGCGCACCCCAGCTTCCATGGCGAGTTCCCGGTCCTGGCCCAGCGCCTGGTCGGCGAAAAGCATCTAAAGTTAAAGCTCGGTGGCGACATCGAGATAGAGGCCATGCTGTTCAACCATGACACGCCCTTGCCGGACCGCATCCAGGCGGTCTACCGGCTGGAGGTCAACGAGTACAACGGCAAGCGCGGTTTGCAACTTACCTTGGAGCATTGGGCGCCGGCATGAACGACATCATCCAAGCCTTGTGGCCGTGGTCGGCCTTCGTGGTCAGCCTGGCGATCGGCCTGCTGATCGGCCTGGAGCGCGAACGCTCGCCCGCCGCCAAGGCCGGCCTGCGCACCTTCTCGCTGGTCGCGCTGGCCGGCACCATCGGCGCGCTGCTGGCGGACAAGACCGGCTCGCCCTGGCTGCTCGCCGCCGGCCTGCTGATCCTGGGCGGCATGATGGTGGCCGCCTATCAACGCATGCCGGAAGAAGGCGACCCCGGCACCACCACGGTCGCTGCCATCGTCGTCTGCTACGGCCTGGGCGCCATGGTCTGGTACGGCTATATCGAGCTGGCCCTTTCGTTGGCGATCTTGAGCACGGTGCTGCTGTATTTCAAGGCCGAGCTGCGCGGCGTGAGCCAACGCCTGACCCGCACCGATCTGGTCTCCATCCTCCAATTCGCCGTGTTGTCGCTGGTGATCCTGCCCTTGTTGCCGAACCAAGACTATGGCCCCTATGGCGTGCTCAATCCCTCGCAAATCTGGTGGATGGTGGTCTTGATCTCGGGCATTTCGCTGGCCGGCTACGCCGCCCTACGCGTCGCCGGCGACCGCAACGGCGCCTTGTTGACCGGCCTGCTCGGCGGCGCGGTGTCCAGCACCGCCACCACGCTCACCTTCGCCCGCAACAGCCGCGGCGACCCCGACCTGGCCGGGGTGGCCGCCGTGGTCATCCTGCTCGCCAACTGGATGGTGCTGGTCAGGCTGGCCATCGTGGTGGCCGTGGTATCGCCCGGCCTGCTGCCGCGCCTGGCCGTCATCCTCGGCGGTGGCGCGGCCGCCGGCCTGGCCGGCATTCTCTTGCTATGGCACCGGCTCGGCGAAAAACCGCGCCCGCCCACCTTGCAAGTGCAAAACCCGGCCGAGATTCGCACCGCGCTCACCTTCGGCGGCCTATATGCCCTGGTCCTGTTCGCCGCCGCCTGGCTAAGCGATTTGGCCGGGCAACAGGGCCTCTATGGCGTGGCCATCGTATCCGGCCTCACCGATGTCGATGCCATTACGCTATCGAGCCTGCGCTTGTTCGGCATCGGCAACATCCTGGCCGAGCAGGCGGCCACGGTCATTCTGCTGGCCTTGCTGGCCAATATCGCCTTCAAGACGCTACTGGCCAGTTTGCTCAGCGGCGGCCAATTGATCCGCCTGGTTTTGCCCGGCATGGCCTTTGTCGCCTTGGGGTTGATAACGGCTTGGTTTCTTCTATGAAGCAACCATGACGCCTCTCCCCGATGCACCCGCCGCGAGGCCTAGGGCAGACGACGATAAGCGCATCTGCCGAGACATTTATGCCACGGCCCTGATGTCGTTGCTGATCCCCACCCTTGTCGGCGGCACCGCCATGAGCTTGGTGGGCTATTACCCTCTGCCCGAGTTCTATCTCATCTTCATGAGTTATGGCGGCCTCTATGTACTGGCTGTCGGCATCGGCGTCCTACTGTCGGCACGGGCCGCCTGCCGCTGGATCACCGCATTGCCTCGCCTGCGGGACGAGGTGAGCTTGGCCCGTGCGCAAAAACGGCTGGCCCGCCTGCCCTGGCTGATGCTCGGCTTCCTCGCCGTCTACAGCGCGTTCGGTGCCTTGAGCGCGGACCTCTCGCTCGACCGGCTCGGCATCCGGCACTACGACGCGGGCGACCATGCGGCCCGGATACTGGGCAGCATCAGCGCCACGCTGATCGCAGGTTTTCCGATCTTCTTTTTCCTGGCCGACCGCCTAGGCCGCTACCTGGCGCCGCGCGGCGTCGTGCTCAATGCCATCCCGCTCTCGGCCAAGGTGATCATGCTCGGCCTGGCCACGCCGATGCTCATCGACACGGTCTTGATCGGCTATTACTCGAACCTACACGACGAGTTGAATTCCACCGCGCTGTTGCTCTGGCTGGGCTTGCTGGTGCTGGCCGCGCTTGGCACCTACCTGGCCTGGCATAGCTTCATGCAGGGGATTCGCCCGCTGCAAGACCACCTGGCCGGCCAAGGACAAGGGCCGGCTGGAATATCGGCGCCCGTGGCCCGGACCGTGGACGAACTCGGCCTGGTCGCCGCGAACTGGGCCAAGTTCATCGAACGCGACAATGCGATGCTTGGCGAAAATCAGGCGGCCTATCGACGCACGCAGGACCTGCTGCAAATCATCGAAAACGCCCAGGACCTGATCGCCTCGGCCGATATGGACGGCAACCTGATTTATATGAATAACGCCGGCAGGCGAATGCTGGGCATCGCCGAAAACGAAAACATCATCGGCGAGCACATCGCCAATTTCCACCGTCCCGGCTGGATCGCCAAGATCAATAACATCGCCTTCCCGGCCTGCCGTGCCCACGGCTACTGGCATGGCGAAAACGAGTTCAGGCGCCGTGACGGTTCTCTACTGATCGGCGAACAGACCATCGTCGCGCATCGCAATGACGGTGGTGAAATCATGCAATACTCGACCATCACGCGCGATATCACCCAACAAAAGCTGGCCGAGAAGGCACTCAAGGAAAAAGAGGCGCACCTGAGCCGGCTATACGAAAGCATGCGCGACGCCTATGTCCAGGTCGACATGAACGGCCTTATCGTCGACTTCAATCCTGCCTACCAGGAAATGCTGGGCTACACCTCGGACGAACTGAAACGACTGCGCTATACCGACCTCACTCCGGAGAGGTGGCATGCCCTCGAACAAGACATCGTCGACGAACAGATTCTGCCCCACGGTTTTTCCTATGTGTATGAAAAGGAGTACTTGCGCAAGGACGGCCTGGTCTTCCCGGTCGAGCTGCGTACTTTCCTGCTGCGGGGGGAAGACCTACGGCCTTCCGGCATGTGGGCCATCGTGCGCGACATCAGCAAACGCAAGGCCGCCGAGGAAGACCTCAAGCAGCGCGAGTCGCTCTTGGCCGAGGCCCAGAAGATCGCCCATATCGGCAGCTGGGAATTGGACCTGATGAACAACCGGCTGATATGGTCGGATGAAATCTTCAGCCTGTTCGAGATCGACCAAGAAAAATTCGGTGCGTCTTATGAGGCCTTCCTCCATGCCGTCCACCCGGACGACCGGGACATGGTCAACGCCGCCTACACCGAATCGGTCAAGAATCGGACGCCCTACACCATCACCCACAGGCTGATGATGCCGGATGGCCGCATCAAGCATGTGGTCGAGAACTGCCATACGGAATATGACGCGGCCGGACACCCCTTGCGCTCGATCGGCACGGTGCAGGATGTCACCGAACGACACGAGGCGGAAAAGCAAATCCACTTGATGGCGCGCGTGTTTGAGTCCAGCGGCGAGGCCATTTTGATTACCGACCCGCAAAACAAGGTGATGACATGCAATATGGCCTTCACCCAACTGACCGGCTATTCGCAGCAAGAAATTCTCGGCCGTGGCCCGGATTTCCTGGCCGCCAATTTGGAAAGCCGGCTCAAATATGAAGAGGTCGAAGGCACCTTGTCCGAGGACGGCTATTGGCAAGGCGAGATCATGGACCGGCGCAAGGATGGCGCGACCTACCCGAAGTGGTGCACCGCGACCACCGTGCGCGATGAAAACAATACCGTCACCCACCATATCTACAGCTTCGCCGACATCAGCGAACACAAGGCGGCGCAAAACCAGATCTACCACCTGGCCCACCATGACGCGCTGACCGGCCTGCCGAACCGGTTCACGCTGACGGCAAGGCTGAACCAGGCGATCGAGCTCGCCCATCGCAATCGCGAAAAGATCGCCGTGATGTTCCTGGACCTGGATCGATTCAAGGTCATCAACGACACGCTCGGGCACCATGTCGGCGACCAGTTGCTGATCGAGGTAGCCAGCCGGCTGAGGGGCTGCGTGCGCGACAGCGATATCGTGGCCCGCCTGGGCGGCGACGAATTCGTCGTCGTCTTGACCGAGGTCGAGGATGCCGTCGGCGCCAGCTATGTCGGGGAGAACATCCTGCGTGCATTGGGCGCGCACTACCGCATCGAAAGGCACGAACTGCATTCCAGCCCCAGCATCGGCATCAGCTTTTATCCCGACGATGGACTCGACGTCGGCGAATTGATGAAAAATGCCGATGCGGCGATGTATCACGCCAAGTCGGCCGGGCGTAACAACTACCAGTTCTTCCGCCAGGAGATGAACCACATCGCCCACGAGCGTCTGGAGCTGGAGCACGACCTGCACCAAGCCATCGTCCAGCGCCAATTGCGCCTTTACTACCAACCTCAAATAAATATCGACACGGGCAAGGTCATCGGGGTGGAGGCCTTGATCCGCTGGGAGCATCCGGGCAAGGGGCTCATATCGCCGGCGAAGTTCATCCCTGTCGCGGAGGAGACCGGCTTGATACTGCCCATCGGCGAATGGGTGCTACGCGAGGCCTGCCGCCAGACCAGGCAGTGGGCCGACCATGGCATTGGCGGCATCACCGTCTCGATCAACATCTCCTCGCGCCAGTTCCATCAGAGGACCCTGCCGATGCTGGTGGCCGCCACCATCGTCAAGGCCGGCATCGAGCCTAGTATCGTCGAACTCGAAATCACCGAAGGCGTGGCCATGGACAACCCGCAGGAAACGACGGAGACCCTGTGGATGCTACGCGGAATTGGCGTCGGCCTGGCGATCGACGATTTCGGGACTGGCTATTCCTCGCTGAACTACCTGAAGCTATTCCCGATCAACCGGCTCAAGATCGATCGCTCCTTCGTCAAGGATATCGAGACCGACCCCAACGACGCGGCCATCTGCTCCGCGACCATCTCGCTTGCCCACAACCTTGGCCTGGAGGTCATCGCCGAGGGCGTGGAAAACGAGAAGCAACTGGAATATCTCAAGAACCTGAATTGCGAGCATGTCCAGGGCTATTTCTTCAGCCCCGCGCTCGATGCCGCTGCGGCCGCCGCTTATATCGCGGCGACAAACCGCTTATAAACCCGGCCGCGTGGGCCTCATTGCTGGACCAGGCGCTCCGCCCAGATCAAGGCATCGACATGGGCGAAATTCACCTCATCCGGAGTGAATCCATTCTGCTCGGAACAGCGATTGATGGCGTCCCGGTCGAAATGCTCGCAGGCGATCGCCAGCTCAAGATACGGCGCCAGCGGCCCCGCCCGCTTGAGTAGCGCGAAAACGATCTCCTCCGGCAACTTGAGGCCGGCGATCGCCTCCGCCATGGGCAGGTTGAGCAGGGCATCCAGCATGGACAGCAGACCGACGATGAACAGGCCGCCACGCCTGGGCGGCGCGATATGGCACTGCCCAAGGTTCTCGGTGAAACGCGCCCGCACCAGGGCATTTCTCAGCAAGGACAGGCTGCGCGGGTCCGGCGTGTCGCCGGAAAACAGCAGCAGCGCGAGCCAGCGGTAGAGTTGGTCATGCCCCAGGAACATCACC
Organism: Betaproteobacteria bacterium; assembly: GCA_016234655.1. Taxonomy (GTDB): domain Bacteria; phylum Pseudomonadota; class Gammaproteobacteria; order Burkholderiales; family Thiobacillaceae; genus Sulfuritortus. Next base: position 33,907 of record JACRAU010000032.1, on the reverse strand, counting down.
GCCTGGGAAATGGACTGGATGGGGTGCTGTAGCATCAAGGCCGGGGAATTGATGTAACGCAGCAAGCGATAGCTCAACGCCGCGTCCGTCTTGAACTTCTCCTCGATCTCGCCGACCTCGGCATGGCTGATCACCAAGTTGAGCAATTCCATGATGCGCCATCGATTGCCATCGAGCTTCGATTCGGTGTTGGGCCGCAATTCGGTGAAGTACTGTCCCTGGAAATAATCGATGCCCAGACGGCCGCAGCACTCGCGCATTTCATCGGTGTCCACATGGGTCGCCATCAATTTCGCCAGCGGGTACATCGTTCTCAGTGTGTCGACATATCGCGCCAGGCTCGGCAGATCGTGCTTGCGGCTATCGATACGGGCATAACGGCACAGGGTGGGCGGCAACTTGAGCGCCAAGTCCGTATCCGGGTCGTCGAGCGCCAGGCGCACGCCGATGCGGCCCAATTCTCCCAGCCGCATCTTCATCTCGTTGCCCGCCAGGTTCAGCCTGGCGGTGGCGACGACGACATTGGCCTTGGGCAGAAACTCCATGAACGGGCTATACAAGGTCTCGGCCCCCAGGGACAGGAACAACAACAAGTTGTCGCCGGCCACTTGACGCAGATCGCTGTTGAGCGTGCAGGTCAGCAGCATCTCATCGCGCATCTGTTGCAGGTTGGCCGCGCCGGCGACCACGGGCACGGGCACGCTGTCCCGCAGCTTGAGTTCGTAACCGGCGAGCCGTTGGTTGGCCCCGATGACGGGCTGGCGAATCAGAAAGCGCGCCGGCCCCGACTCATATTGGCGTACCGGTTCCGCGCCGCGCGCGGCCGGGCTCTCATTTTTCACTAGGCGCAGGTGGTTCTCGGTCATGGCTTCCTCGAATCAATCAATGGTGTGGATGGGCCGCCCTTGGGCCGCCTTCATCAGAATCGCATGGTATTTGACGAGCATGCCGAAGAAGCGCTCGCGGGCCTCGGCCATCACGCCCGCCGCTTCCATGCTGGCGCGCAAGCGCTTGAGCGTGCCGGGCAGCGATGCCGACAAGCCGGCACGGTCTTGGCGCCAACTGGCCGGCTCCAGGCTATGCAGCAATTCGTCCAGGGCATCGACGGCGATTCGCCATTCCATGCCGCCCTCGCCATGGCGAGATGCGACGCCGCCCAACACCGCAACCCGATGCTCGATCAGAAACGACGCCATCGCGCGCGGGATACGCAGATCGGAGATGGCCAAATGGATCGGCGCGGCATAACGCTCCGCATCGGCGGCGGCCGGGGGTGGCGGCTCGCCGGGCGTATCGGCGGACCATAGGCGCCATGCGGCCGCGAAATCGGGCTGGATGGCAGCGCTCAACTCGGCGGCCAGCGCTTGCATCCTCGCCAGCCCGGCAGCGTCGTGCGCATCGGCCGCCGCCACCCAGGCGCCGAACAGGCGTTGCGCCGGATGCGTCACGTCGTCGATCAAGTGCCCCTGGTCGCGTAATGCCGTCTTGATCAAAGGCCATTGCAGCCGGCTGAATACCGCGCGATATGCCGCGTCCATGTCCGATCGCATGAATACGCCGTCGAACAGGATGGCCACCCAGTTGAGCAAGACCTTATCGACGGCCTCCAGGCTCGCCGGCATCGCCTGATCGATCTCGCGCGCCAGATTCGCCCCGGCCGCTTGCAATTTCTCGACCTCAAGCCCATGCGCGATCAATCCTTCATGCAGCCGGGCGGCATCCGAATGCCACCGCACGCGGCGCTTTGGCACGGCGATGGCCGCATCCGGCGCCGCTTCCATGTACCGGGACATCCAATCCCAGCACATATTGGCTATCGCATCGTCCCTTGTCTTGCCCATCGAACCCGCGCGCATCAGCGGCAACACGCCGCGCGCGATCATGGCCTGGTTGAGCGCCCGATACACGCTCCCCACGTTCCCCGGTAGATGTTCGACCAACCCCGGCAACAATTGCTGGCGAATGCCCAAGGGCATGCCGACGGCCTTTAGGGCGGCCATGACGGCCTGGCCGATGGCGCGCGGGCCGAAGGCCAATTCGCGCCGAACGGATGGCCCGAGCAGATATTCGAAGCGTTTATCGAGGCTATATAGCTCGCTGCTACAGGCGGCACCGATGACCGCCGCGACCGCTTCGGGCGCGGTGAAATCATAATGCTCGTCTTCCAGCATCAGTCCGAGCCGGTCGGGGCACGGCCCGGCCGGCGCTAGAACACGGCCATGACCGCCAGATGCCTGCGTGACCAGATGTTCATGAAAGCCGGCCACCACATCGTCCTTGCGCTTGCGCAGCGCATGCCGTGCCTGTTCGTACTCGGCATCCCCGCCGTCGGGCCGCTCCGGAAACTCGGCGGCGATGTCGGCCAAGCATTGGGAAACGGCGATGGGCAGGCATGCCAGCGCGAACGCCTGGCACTCCGCGAGCGAGTCGACGAACGATCCAGAATCGAGCTGTTTGAATGTGCTGCTTGAATCCCGCATGCCTCTCTCCAGGCCTTGGACCGGCACATGCCGGCCTTGGCCACGATGACCTCGGTCATCACGGTCAGGGCAAACGCGGAATCGGTCTAGGCGGAACGCCTGGCGAGCGGAAGAGACGTAGCGTCACGCTACGCACCTAGCGGCCCCGCTGTCGTAGGGTTGCCCCCTTAGACCGGAAACTTTGCGTCCCCGCCTTTCGACGGGTTTGCCCTGGTTAGGTTTGTGGGGAATCTCCCCACGCTTTGATTTATGAACTTGCCGCCAGCCTTTGTCAAGCGTGGCGGCAGCCGTCAACCCACGCGGAACTGGCCGACCAGGTGTTGCAATTCATTTGCCGTGCCGGAGAGTTGCCGCGCGGCGGTATCCACTTCCTGGATCGAGAAGCTGTTCTCCTCGGTGAGGCTGCTGATGCGCTCCATGTTGCGCGCGATCTCCTCGCTGGCGAGGGACTGCTCCTTGACCGCGGTGGCGATCTGGTGCGACGAATCGGACACCCGTTCCGCCGCCGCGACGATCTGATTCAGGCTTTCGCCCGTCATCCGGTTGAAATTAGCGCCGGCCTCGACTTCTTGCTCGATGTGGTCGATCGCGCTCACGGCGGCGCCCGATGCGCCCTTGATCGTCTCCACGGTATGGGCGATATCGGCCGTGCTCGCCGCCGTGCGTTCGGCCAACTTGCGCACTTCGTCCGCCACGACCGCGAAACCACGCCCTTGCTCGCCGGCCCGCGCCGCCTCGATCGCCGCGTTCAAGGCCAGGAGGTTGGTCTGGTCGGCGATGTCCTTGATGACTTGCGTGATCTCGCCAACCCGGTCTATCGATTCGGATAAACCGGCGATAGTGCTGCTCGACGACTGCACGGCGGCCTCGATCCGCCGCGAGGCCTCGATGCTCTTGACCATGTTGTTGTTACCCTCATGGGCCATCGCCTGGGTATCCAAGGCCGCCTTCTCCACGCCATCGGCATTTTGGGCGACCTCGGTCACCGAAACGGTGCTTTGTTCCATGGCCGCGCTGATCTCCATGACGCCGTCGGTCTGCTTCTTGGCTCGGTCCATCACCGTGTCCGCCTCGGCGGAGAGCCGGCTGGAGGCATCGGCCACGGAATCCGCCGCCTGCTTCACGCCGCCGACGATCTGGCGCAAGCGGCCTACCGTGCGGTTCAGAGAATCCGCCATCTGGCCCAGCTCGTCCTGCTGGGCAAAGGCAACGCGTACCGTCAAGTCGCCATCGGCCACCTTGTCGAGCACCCCGTTGAGTTGCGCGATATTGCGATTGATCATGCGCGTCAACTGCCAGGTAATACCAACCAGGATCGCCAAGCCGATCAACATCATGGCGCCTTGGATCGCCAACATGCGCCGAGCGCCGGACACGCTGCCCAGATAGGTCTCCTTCGCCGATGCCTCTTGCATGGGCAGCAACTGCGACAGGGGCTTGACCACGCCGCCTTGCACGACCGGCCAATCGTCCTCCAGCATGCCGCCGAGTTTGGCCTTGTCGCCGGCGGAATACGCGGCGATCAGGTTATCGAAGAAGGGATCCAGGCTGGACATTTTCTTGTCGATCTTGTCGACCAGATCCTGGCCTTCCTGGCTGAATTGGTTGTCCTTGGTCTGCGCGCGAAATTCGGCCCATAGCTTGGGCAGTTCGGATTTGACCTCCTTCGCATGGTTCATCGAGCCGACCGTCGGCATTTGGTCGAGCATCACGCCCGCCATACGGAAACGCACCTCCTTGAGGCGGGAATCCATGGTCTGAAGAAAGGTAGCCGGAACGACCTGGTTTTCATAAACGGAAGCCAGGGCGGAAATGCTGCGCTGGCTGGAGACGAAACTCAGCAAGCCGAGCCCGAGAATAATCACCACCGCCACCGCCGCATTGCTCAGCAACTTGGCTCGAATCGACATGGTGTGGAGCATCTTCATCTTCGGCTTCTCCTCGCGAGTTTTGCTTAATGTCATTTAGTTCGATAAATAGCCATGCCGGCGTCGCATATCGCGGGCACCGGCACGGCAACACGCCGTCCAGGCGATTATTCGGTGGGGAAACCCTTGCCCTTCCACTCGGGGAAACCGCCACGGAACCAATGTATCTTCTTATAGCCCGCCTTGATCGCCACCACCGAGGCCTTGTAGCTCTTCCAGCATTCGCCGGCGTTGCAATACATCACGATCGCGGCATTCTTGTCGGCCGGCAGCTTACCCAGATCGAAGCTGTCCTGGCTGGCGTCGAAATCGGGGGCCTTGGCGCTCTTTTCCTTGTACGGCACGCTGACGGCACCCTTGATGTGGGCCTCGGCATATTCGTTGGCCACGCGGGTATCGACGATGACCGCGCCCTTGGCCTGCAATTCCTTCGCCTTGTCCGCAGTGACCAGGATGGCCCCCGCCAGGGAGTCGGGCGTCTCGGCGGCGGCAGCCTTGCCAGCCGGCATGGCAATTGCCGCAGCAACCAATAGGCCGCCCAGCATCAGTGTTTTCAAATTCAAGATTTTGGTTTGCATCGTTTCTCTCCATCATCAAAAGGTTGCCATTGGCGAACGACATGTCGACTTGCTCCAAGCCTGGCAAATTCACACGCCATCTCAGGACCGCTACGTCCATACAAACAATATATGCATAGCGAACCAATCTAGGCTTGCTTTGAATACTAAGCCGCCCTCAGTAGAAACACTGAGTAGAAAAAACGATCAACCCTTGATGCAGACCTTGGGCCGCAGAAAGGCCACGCGCCGGGCCAGGCCGGCCCGCTCGGTCGCCTCGGCCACCAGATCGACGTCCTTGTAGGCGCCGGGCGCCTCTTCCGCCGCGCCGCGCAGGGACTTGGTGCGAATGAGGATGCCCTGGCCCTTGAGTTGCTCGATCAATTCCCGGCCGTGCCAGCGCTTGAGCGCGGCATTGCGGCTCATGGCCCGGCCGGCGCCGTGGCTGGCCGAAGAATAGGCCTTGCGCTCACCCTCGGCGGTGCCGGCCAGGACATAGGAGCCGGTGCCCATGCTGCCGCCGATGATCACCGGCTGACCCACTGCCTTGTAGTCCGGCGGCAAGGCCGGGTGATTCGGCCCGAAGGCGCGGGTGGCGCCCTTGCGGTGGACGTAGAGCAGGCGTTCCCTGCCCTCGACTGGGTGCTGCTCCAGCTTGCAGGTGTTGTGCGAGACGTCGTAGAGCGTGGCCAGATGGCTGCCCGGCATGACCTCGGCGAACACCGCGCGGGTGAGGTGGGCGAGAATCTGCCGATTGGCCAGGGCCACGTTGATCGCGGCGTTCATCGCGCCCAGGTATTCCTGGCCCTCGGGCGAATTGATCGGCGCGCAGGCCAGCTCCCGGTCCGGCAACTGGATGCCGAGCCGGCCCGCCGCCTTGGCCAGCGAAACCAGATAGTCGGTGCCGATCTGATGACCCAGGCCGCGCGAGCCGCAGTGGATGGAGACCACGATCTGGCCCTCGTGCAGGCCGAAGGCCTGGGCCGCCTGGGCGTCGAATATCTTTTCCACCACCTGCACCTCCAGATAGTGGTTGCCCGAGCCCAAGGTGCCCATCTCGCCGCGTTGGCGCCGCTTGGCCAGTTCCGAGACCTTGGCCGACATGGCGCCGCGCATCTTGCCGTGCTCCTCGATCAGGCCGAGGTCGGCCTCGCTGCCATAGCCCTGATGCACCGCCCATTCGGCCCCACCCGACATGATCTGGTCCAGTTCGTGGGTGGTCAGCTTGAGCGTACCCTCCTCGCCCACCCCGGCCGGGATGGCCTGAAACAGGGCATCGGCCAGTTTGGGGAAATGCGGCGCCGCATCGCCGAGGCTCAAATTGCTCCGCAGGCAGCGAATGCCGCAGGAAATGTCGAAGCCGACGCCGCCGGCCGAAATGATGCCGCCCAGGTCGGGGTCGAAGGCGGCGACGCCGCCGATCGGAAAGCCGTAGCCCCAATGGGCGTCGGGCATGGTCATGGCCGGGCCGACCAGACCGGGCAACTTCGCCACATTGGTGATTTGGGTCAGCACCATGTCGTCCATGGTCTGCAAGAGCGGCGCGCTGCCGTAGAGCAGCACCTCGGAGCGGGCCTCGCCCGGCGCCCTGGGCACGGTATAGCAGTAGTCGTCGAGCTGCTTGAGTCGGCTCAGGTCCATGATCTATCCCGTAGGGTGCGCTCGGCGCACCTGGTGCGTATAACGCACCCTAGACGTCGACGATGCAGCGAGCCTGCCAGCCCTTCGGCCCCTGCTCCACCTTCAGCATAGTCAGCGTGGCGCCTTTCACCTCGGTGCCGCGTTCGCTTCCGGGCCGCCAGGGCATGCCCCAGGCCCGGCCCTGCCAATGATCGCCCTCGTGCTCCAGCTCGAAGGCGCAGAAGATCAGCCCCCGCAGCCTAGCCTGGCCCAGGAGACGGTTCAGCCAGGTCACCAGGGCCAGCTCGATATCGGCCTCCTCGAACTCGACGGCCACCTCCTGCTCAGGGATCACCGTGGCCGGCTCGGCCATGATGGCGAACATGCCGAGGGCGGCGTTGGCGAAGGCCTCGTCCACGGTCTTGCCCAGGGCCTCGATGCCGATGTCGGCCTCGTGATCGAAGTAGCGGTAGCGGTAGCGGCTGGACATGGATAACTAGGGGGAGTGGCCTAAGACGGCTATAATTCTGCGTTTTTTCCGCCCCCGTAGGAAATCAGGAATTCAAATGGAAGCCGAACAGCTCAATCAGATCGAAAACCAATTGGCCGACCTCGCCCGTCGGGCCAATGAGCTACGGGGGTATCTTTGACTACCCGGGCAAACGCGACCGGCTAGACGAAGTCATCAAACTCACCGAGGATCCCGCCCTCTGGAACGATGCGCAAAAGGCTCAGGAACTGGGGCGCGAGCGCAAGTCGCTGGAAGCGGTGGTCATCACCCTGGAAGAGGTCGACCGGAGCCTCAAGGACACCGGCGAGCTGTTCGAGCTAGCCCGGATGGAAGACGACGAAGACACGCTGAATTCCGTGGCCGAGGACGTGGCCGGCATCGAGAAACGTCTGGCGGAGCTGGAATTCCGCCGCATGTTCGCTAACCCGATGGACCCCAGCCCCTGCTTCATCGAAATCCAGGCCGGTGCCGGCGGCACCGAGGCCCAGGACTGGGCCAGCATGGTCGAGCGCATGTACCTGCGCTATTGCGAGAAGAAGGGCTTCAAGGCCGAACTGCTGGAAGAGTCCGAAGGCGACGTGGCCGGCATCAAAAGCGCGACCATCCGGGTCGACGGCGACTACGCCTACGGCTTCCTCCGCACCGAGACCGGGGTGCACCGCCTGGTGCGCAAATCGCCGTTCGACTCCAACGCCCGGCGCCACACCAGCTTCTGCTCGGTGTTCATCTATCCCGAGGTCGACGACTCGATCGAGATCGACATCAACCCGGCTGATGTCCGCACCGACACCTACCGCGCCTCCGGCGCCGGCGGCCAGCACATCAACAAGACCGACTCGGCCGTGCGCCTGACCCACATCCCGACCAACATCGTGGTCCAGTGCCAGAACGACCGCTCGCAGCACCGCAACCGGGACGAGGCCTGGAAGATGCTGCGCGCCCGCCTGTTCGAACTGGAACTGCGCAAGCGCCAGGCGGAACAGCAGAAGCTGGAAGACGCCAAGTCCGACATCGGCTGGGGCCACCAGATCCGCTCCTACGTGCTCGACCAGTCGCGCATCAAGGACCTGCGCACCAATTACGAAGTGGGCAACACCCAGGCCGTGCTCGACGGCGACCTGGACGATTTTATTGAGGCAAGCCTCAAGCAAGGGGTATAGAAATGGCTAACGAGAAGAACTCCCACGCAAACGACGAACTCGAAAAGGCAATCGACAAGACGATTGAAGAAATTGCCCCTGGAATTATTGCGGAGAACCAGATCATCGCCGAGCGCCGGGAAAAACTGGCCCGGCTGCGCCAGAACGGCGTCGCCTTCCCCAACAACTTCGAGCGCAAGCACTTGGCCGCCGACCTGCACGCGCAGTACGGCGAGAAGACCAAGGAAGCGCTGGAAGGCATGGCGGTCGAGGTGCAACTGGCCGGCCGGATGATGCTCAAACGCGTCATGGGCAAGGCCAGCTTCGCCACCCTGCAGGACATGAGCGACCGTTTGCAGATCTACGTCTCCAACGACGTCACCGGGCTGGATGCGCACGAAGCGTTCAAGCACTGGGACCTGGGCGACATCCTGGGTGTGAGCGGCACCCTGTTCAAGACCGGCAAGGGCGAGCTGACCATCAACGCCCAATCGGTGCGCCTGTTGACCAAGGCGCTGCGTCCGCTGCCGGAGAAGTTCCACGGCCTGACCGATACCGAGCAGAAATACCGCCAGCGCTATCTCGACCTCATCACCAACGACGACACCCGGCAGACCTTCATCCGCCGCTCGAAGATCGTCCAGGCCATCCGCGAGTTCATGAGCGGCCACGACTTCCTCGAAGTGGAAACGCCGATGATGCACCCCATCCCCGGCGGCGCTTCGGCCAAGCCCTTCACCACCCACCACAATGCGCTGGACATGGAACTGTTCCTGCGCATCGCGCCCGAGCTGTACCTCAAGCGCCTGGTGGTCGGCGGCCTGGAGCGGGTGTTCGAGATCAACCGCAACTTCCGCAACGAAGGCTTGAGCACCCGGCACAACCCCGAGTTCACCATGATGGAGTTCTACCAGGCCTACCAGGACTACAACGGCCTGATGGACTTCGTCGAAGCCCTGCTGCGCGAGGTGGCGATCAAGACCACCGGCGCCGCCGCAGTCCACTACCAAGGCACGGTGATCGACCTGGGCCAATCCTTCGCCCGCCTCACCGCGCTGCAAGCCACGGTCAAGTACAACCCGGAACTGGCCGGCAAGCCGCTGGACGACATCGATTTCGTGCGCGAGGAACTGGCCCGGCGCAAGATTCAATACCGCAAGAACGACGGCCTCGGCGGCCTGCAGCTCACCCTGTTCGAAGAGACCACCGAGCACCAGCTGATCCAGCCGACCTACATCATCGACTACCCGGTCGAGACCTCGCCCTTGGCCCGCGCCTCCGACGCCCGGCCGGAGATCACCGAGCGCTTCGAGCTCTATATCGCCGGCCGCGAGGTGGCCAACGGCTTCTCCGAGCTGAACGACCCCGAGGACCAGGCCGCCCGCTTCCAGAAGCAGGTCGAGGCGAAAGAGGCCGGCGACGAAGAGGCCATGTATTACGACGCCGACTACATCCGCGCCCTGGAACACGGCCTGCCGCCCACCGGCGGCTGCGGCATCGGCATCGACCGCTTCGTCATGCTGCTGACCGATTCGGCCAGCATCCGCGACGTGATCCTGTTCCCGCAGATGCGCAAGGAAGACTGACGAAGAAGACCTTGAATGCGAGGCGCCCGCCTCCATTCAGCCACGCCGCGCGATCTCCACCGCACCTAGACCGCTCGTACCAAGGCACGAGCGGCACACCGGTGCTAATCTGAATTCGTTGCCGACGCTCGCCATCCCCGCTCACGCATGACCAGCAAGCCCCTTATCGCCGACAAGCTGCCCGCGACCCTCGCCCTCATAGCCGGCACCATCGCGGCACTGGGGCTACTGGGCTGGGCGCTGAATCTCCCCCGACTCACCCAGCCCCTGCCCGAGCTGCCCGGCCTCTCGGTCGTCAGCGCCTATACCCTGCTGTTCGCCACGGCCGCCCTGCTGCTCCTGCATCGATCGACATGGCTTCGCATCGTGGGCAAATTGGCGGCAGGACTCGTGCTCTGGATCGGGGCGATCACCCTGGCCGAGCACGCAATCGCCCCCGAGGTAGCCTATCCCGACCTCCATGCGCTTCTGGCATTTCCCTTCTTCTCTCATCTGAGCGGCCATGCCATTCACCCCTCGCCGCATACCGCCTTCGGTTTCTGTCTGTTGGCCGGCGCCTTGCTCCTGGCCAACGGGAAGCGGAAATGGCAAATCCTGGGCGCGCAATGGTTCGCCATCTTGGTGATCGTGGAAGCGCTTAGCGTCGTTACCGGCTATTTGTTCGAAGCTCACCACCTATACCGCTCCACACCCGACCTCGGCATGTCGCCGTCGACGGCGCTGGCCTTGCTGGCCCTCGCCGGCGGCGTGCTCGCCAGCCAACCCAAACGCGGTCTGATGACCTTGCTCACCGCCGCCCTGCCCGGCGGCGCCATGCTACGCCTCTTGCTGCCCGCGACCCTTCTACTGCCGCCGCTGGCGGGTTGGCTGATCGTCTTGGGTGCCGATGCCGGCTGGTACGACCCGCGCCTGGTGCCGGCCATGATCACGGTGCTGCTCATGGCGGCCGGCAGCCTTGGCCTGTTGGCCATGGGCCGGCGATTGAACAGGAACAGTGCGGCCTTGCACCGCAGTAAGGAGTTGCTGGAAAAGACCTTCGACGCGACCCATACCCTGGTGGCCTACCTCGACCGCGATTTCAATTTCCTCAAGGTCAACGCCGCCTATGCCGCAGCCGACCATAAAGTGCCGGCGGACTTTCCCGACAAGAACCACTTCGACCTCTACCCCAACCGCGAGAACGAGGATATCTTCCGACACGTGGTTGCCAGCGGCGAACCCTATATCTGCCATGCCAGGCCATTCGAATATCCCGGCCAGCCCGAACGCGGCGTCACCTATTGGGACTGGGGCCTGTACCCGGTATTCACCCGCGATGGCGCGGTGGAAGGCCTGGTGCTCAACCTGCGCGATGTCACCGACCGCGAGCAGGCGGAGCAGCAGCGTATCGATGCCGAGGCCCGGTTCCACCAGTTGTTCAATACCGCCAGCGACGCCATCCTCATCCACGGACTGAACGGGCGGTTCGTCGAGGTCAACGACATCGCCTGCCAGCGCCTGGGCTACAGCCGGGAGGAATTGCTGGAATTGGGGCCGGCCGGTATCGACACCCCGGAATTCGCCAATCGGGTCGCCGAGCGCACCCGGCAACTGAGAACAACCGGCCAGCTCGTATTCGAATCCGCCCATGTCGCCAAGGACGGCCGGATCATCCCGGTCGAGATCAGCAGCCGCCTGATTGAATTCGGCGGCCAGCGCGCCGCCTTGAGTATCGCCCGCGACATCACCGAGCGCAAGGCTACCGAGGCCGCGCTCAGGCAAAACCGGGAGGCCACCGACGCCTTGATCAACGCCACGACCGAAAGCGCCGTCCTGATGGCCGTCGACGGCAACGTGCTCGCCATCAACCGGATCGGCGCCAAGCGTCTGAAAAGTACGCCGGAGGCAATCGTCGGCCGGAATGTGTATGAACTATTTCCGCCCGATCTGGCCGCCAGTCGGCGCCAGATGGTCGACCAGGTGGTGCGCGGCCGCCAGCCGCTGATCGCCGAGGACAGCCGCCATGGCATCCAGTTCGAGCATCACCTCTATCCGATATTCGACGAACGCGGACAGGTCGTGCAGATCGCCCTTTACGCCAAGGACATCACCGAGACCCGCCAAGCACAGGCCATCGATGGCCTGATCCATAGCCTCGACCAACAAGTCCTACGCGGCAGCGAGCCGGATAGCATCCTGCGTTTCGCCTGTGACGAGATGGTGAAGCTATTCGATCTGCCCTTCGTCTGGATCGGGCGCAAGGAGGCGGATGGTCGCATCGCCATCTCGGCCTGGGCAGGCCGTGCGAGCGAATACCAGCAGCACCTCGTGGAGATCGGCGTGCGCTGGGACGACAGCCCGCAAGGCCACGGCCCCAGCGGCCTGACCATTCGCAGCGGCCGGCAGCAACTGTTCAAGCTCGACAGCCCCGGCTTCGATCCTTGGCGCGCGGCCGCGAATAAATATGGCTTCCATGCCATCCTAGGCCTGCCTTTGCTGGTCAACGGCAACATCTATGGCGCGCTCACCCTCTACTCGTCCCATGGCAATACCTTCGACAACCCGCACAGTCAGGAACGTTTCAGCGGCGTGGCCACGCGGCTCAGCATGGTGCTGGAAATGGCCTACGAGCATGACCGCATCCGCCTGTTGAGCGCGGCCTTGGCCTCGGCCAGCAACGGGGTATTCATCACCGACCCGACCGGGCGTATCGAATGGCTGAATGCGGCGTTTTCCCGCCTATCCGGCTACTCGGCCGACGAGGCCCTGGGCCGAACGCCGCGCCTGCTCCATTCCGGCCAGCAGGACAAGGCCTACTATCAGAAACTCTGGCAGACCATCCTGGCCGGCGAGACCTGGAGCGCCGAGACCGTCGAGCGGCACAAGGATGCCACCCTGTTCACCGTGCAGCAGACCATCACGCCCATCCGCGACCGCCAGGGCAAGATCAGCCACTTCGTCTCCATCATGGAAGACATCACCGCGAAGAAGGCCACCGAGGCCATCATCCACCGCATGGCCCACTTCGACGCCCTGACCGATCTGCCCAACCGCGCCACCTTCGACGACCGCCTGAGCCAGGCCATCGCCATGGCCAAGCGCGGCGAGCACCAGGTCGCGCTGCTCTTCCTCGACCTCGACAAGTTCAAATCGATCAACGACAGCCTCGGCCACCACGTCGGCGATCTGCTGCTCAAGGGCGTCGCGCAACGCCTGCTCGACTGCGTGCGCGAAACGGATACCGTGGCCCGCCTGGCCGGCGACGAGTTCACCGTCATCCTGCCCCAGGTTGAAACCGAGGCCGATGCCGAGGCTGTTGCGCAAAAGATCATCAACCGCCTGACCGAACCCTTCCTGCTCGACGGCCACGAGGTCCGCACCGCGGCCAGCATCGGCATCGCCCTCTACCCCTCGCACGCCCAGGACGAAGAGGCCTTGATCCGGCTGGCCGACAGCGCGATGTATGCCGCCAAGGCCGGCGGCTGCGGCCGCTATTGCCTGCACAAGCCGGATCAGGTCTCGCCGGCCGGATAGAAGGGCGTCGCCGGCAATTCAAGCAAAAATCCGCAGATGAACGCAGATATGACCTCGAAGAATCATAGGGTTATTGAATATGGCTTGCCCACCCTCGGGGTGAGCCGGGCCGGGAAAACAAGTCTTTGAAGCATCTGTGCCAATCTGCGTAATCTGTGGATGAACTGCTCAATCCAGCCAGCACCGGTGAGGACGGTATCGCCGTCCTGCCAAACCCCTCCCTCACGCAGCCCGCAGTACCCGATACCCCTACTTGCAACAGGCCTTGACGCCGCCGGCCAGCGGCATGGTTGTCCCAAGAATTCCACGACACGGGCGGGAAATCCGGATGGCTAGCGCGATATAAAAAATGCACTAGATTGAGATACGGTTCGCCCTATCCAAAAAAACAAGGAGGCTCAATGGATGAACGCACATTGCTCCTGGTGGACGATGAAGAGAACATCCTTTCCGCTCTCACCCGCCTGCTACGGCGGGATGGTTACCGCATCCTCCGCGCCGGCAGCGGCCGGGAAGGCTTGGACTTGCTGGCCGAACATCGGGTGGGCGTGATCATCTCCGATCAACGCATGCCCGAGATGACCGGCACCGAGTTCCTCAGCCAAGTAAAGGAGCTCTATCCGGAGACGGTGCGCATCGTCCTGTCCGGTTATACCGAGTTGGCCTCCATCACCGACGCCATCAACCGCGGTGCCATTTACAAATTCCTCACCAAGCCCTGGGAAGACGATCTGCTGCGAGCCAACGTGGAAGAGGCCTTCCGGCGATATGAGATGAAGCAGGAGAATCTACGCCTGGCGCAGGAATTGAAAACAGCCAACAAAACCTTGTCCGCGCTCAACCAGGAACTGGAACAGCGGGTCGAGGAAAAAACCCATGAAATAGTCCGCAGCCTGAGCGCCCTGCGCATTTCGCAAGAAATACTGGAACATCTGCCCCTCGCGGTGATCGGCCTCGACGAGGAAGGCATGATCGCCGTGGCCAACCACACGGCAGATGGGATATTCGTCACCGCAGACAACATACCCTTATTGGGCGAGCCGGCCAAAGGTCGTATTCCAGATGCATTTTTGGAAGATATCGGCCGCATGGAAGGCAAGCCAATCGCCGCGAGGAAGAATGGCTACCTGAGCGACGGCACGAGCTGCGAGTATTGGTGCTATGCCATGGGCGCCAAGTCGACGGCGCGCGGTTGGGTGCTGGTCATCGATCCGCAGAAACACACGGCATAGGGGGCGCCGAGTGCAACAGCTCTTGGATAAACTCGGTCAACTCCCCGTCTTGTCCTCGGTAGCCCAGACGGTCATCCGCAGCCTGGACGATCCGGACATCGATGCCACGACCCTAGGACAACAGATTTCACGGGATCAGGTGCTCAGCGCGCGGCTGCTGCGCATCGCCAACTCGGCCTTCTATGGCCTGTCCCGGCAGGTAGCCACACCGCATGACGCCATGATGGTCATGGGTCTGAGCCAGGTTCGCTCGTTGGTGTTGGCGGCCAGCCTGGCCCATGCGCTACTTCACCAGCATCGCCATGGTTTGGACCGCAAGCTGCACTGGCAGCGCAGCTTCCGAGTGGCCTCGATCGCCCAGACCCTGGCCCGGCATTCCCGCTGTTCCGCCGACACGGCCTTCACCGCCGGCATGCTGCACAACCTGGGCGAGCTGGTGCTGGATACCTGCTTGCCCGAGGCTTATGCGGCGGTGCGCGACGAGGCCCTCGCCTCTGGGCTTTCCCTCGCGGAAGCCGAGCGAAACGCCTTCGGCTTCGACCATGCCGAGGTCGGGGCCGAAGTCGCCCGGCGCTGGAAACTGCCTACCGTCATCGAGCATGCCATCCGCCACTACCACGATCCGGAATCCGCCGCGAAGGAACGGATTTCCGCCTGTATCGCCGTCGCCTATCTGCTGAACGACCACTTCGCCACGGGCGATGAGAAAACCCCGCCGGTGTTGCCCGCCGCCTTGCACGCAATCATGCCCTTGGACGATGAGACTATCCTGGCTTGCGTGCCCGATGTCGCCCAGGCCGAGGCGGCGGCCGAAATGCTTCTGGCCTGCTGATTGCAGCGACGATCGACGGAAAGCGTACGATGCGATGTAGGCGCCTTACTCGTATCGAAAACAGCCTTGGAGAACTGGAGACGTAGCGCCCATGAATGCAAGCCGACCGGCCCGACCAACAAAATCCACAAAACAGCGCGCATTCGCCTGGACCATCCTGCGCGGCCCTTCGGCCCCCCTGCTGGCGGGATTCCTGGCCGTGATGGCGCTGATGGCCATCGGCTTCGGCATCGGCATCCATGAGATGCGCAGCCTGGCCCGCACCTTGGACATGGAGGCGCGCGAGAGTCACCTGGTGCGCGGTGCGCTGTACACCATGGCGAGGACGGCCCGGGAAAGGGTGTTGTTGCTCGCCGAGGTCAGCAGCATCGAAGACGCCTTCGAGCGCGACACGAAACTCCTGCGATTCGACAAGCTGGGCGGACAATTCGCCCAGGCACGCGCCACCCTGCTGACCTTTCCCCTCACGCCGGAGGAAAAGGCGCTACTCGAGCGCCAGGCGCTACTCGTCAGCGGGGTCATGGCACTTCTAGACCAAGTAATCGACCTGACTCACCGGGACGACTTGGCCGCTGCGCGCCGGCTCCTGGTCGGGACCGCCATCCCAATGCAAAACCAACTGATCGCGGTCTTGGATGCACTGGTCGCGGCCAGGCAGGAGCGATCGCAAGCCCTGACCCGGCAAGCCCAGGCCCAGGCGCGGCAAGCCATCGTCATCATGTTGGCCGGAGGCGGTGTCGCCTTCGCCCTGGGCCTGATGGCGACTGTTCGAATCTATCGCTGGAACGAGCGGATGATCGGCGAACTCAAGGGCAGCGAGACCAGGCTGCGCGCGGCCCTGATTGAATTGGGCTTCCAGAAACAGGCCCTGGACGAGCACGCCATCGTCAGCATCGCCGATGCCGAGGGCCGCATCACCTACGCCAACGACAAGTTCTGCCAGATCAGCGGTTACCGCCGCGAAGAGTTATTGGGGGTCAATCACCGCATCGTCAAATCCGACCGGCACCCGCCCGAGTTCTACGCACAGATGTGGGAGACCATCGCCGCCGGCAAGCTCTGGCAGGGTGAGGTATGCAACCGCAACCGCAAGGGCGACTACTACTGGGTGGCCACCACCATCATGCCCTTCCTGGACGAGCGCGGCCTGCCCTATCAATACGTCTCGCTACGCACCGACATCACCCGCATGAAGCTGGCCGAAAAGGAGCTCGCCCGCCGGGTCGCGGAGCGCACCGCCGAACTCAATCACACCAAGGAGGACCTGGAACGGGAGCTGGCGGAGCACACCCAGGCCAATATGGCGCTGGAACGCAGCTATGCCGAGCTCAAAACCATCAACGGGCAGTTGCAGGAGGCCCAGAACCAGTTGCTCCAGTCCGAGAAGCTGGCCTCCATCGGCCAATTGGCGGCGGGGGTGGCACACGAGATCAACAATCCGGTCGGCTATGTCTCTTCCAATCTGGGCACCCTCGAAGGTTACATCCGTTCCCTGCTGGAACTGATCGAGATGTACGGCTTGGCCGAACCGGCCATCCAGGATGCCGAACTGGCCAAGCGCCTGCACGAGGCCAAGGCACGGACCGATCTGGATTTCCTCAAGGAGGATGTCGGCGCCCTGGTGAGCGAGACCCGGGACGGCCTGACGCGGGTGAAACAGATCGTTCAGGACCTGAAGGACTTCTCCCGCGTGGACAGCGCGGACGAATGGCAACAGGCCGACCTGCACCAGGGCCTGGATAGCACCCTGAACATCGTCTGGAACGAGATCAAATACAAGGCCAAGGTGGACAAGCGCTACGGCGAACTGCCGCCGGTCGAATGCCTGCCCTCGCAGCTCAATCAGGTGTTCATGAACCTGTTGGTGAACGCCGCCCATGCCATCGAGGCGCACGGCACCATCACCCTGAGCTCCGACCGGGCGGGCGACTACGTCTGGATCAAGGTGGCGGATACCGGCAAAGGCATCGCCCCGGAGAACCTTAATCGCGTCTTCGACCCCTTCTTCACGACCAAGCCGGTGGGCAAGGGCACCGGCCTGGGACTGTCCCTGTCCTACGGCATCGTGCAAAAACACCATGGCCGCATCGAGGTGGCGAGCGAATTGGGCAAGGGTACCGCCTTCACCGTCTGGCTGCCCGTCTCGCAAATAGAATGGCGGCAGCAAACGGAGACCCTAGGAGCCTAAGGCATGGAACCGTCGCAGGACACCGCAGTCAAGGATCAGGAGCAGGCCCAGCCGGCCGGCAGTTACACCGTGTTGTGCGTGGACGACGAGGCCAACATCCTCGGCTCGCTGCGCCGTCTGTTTCGGCCCGAGGGCTACCGCCTGCTCACCGCCGAGAGCGGCGCGGCGGGCTTGGCCATCCTGGAGGCCGAGCCGGTCGACCTGGTCATCTCCGACATGCGCATGCCGGAGATGAACGGCGCCCAGTTCCTCGAACAAGTGCGCGCCCGCTGGCCCGACACGGTGCGCCTGCTGCTCACCGGCTATGCCGATATCGGCTCCACCATCGAGGCCATCAACAAGGGCCAGATCTACCGTTATCTCAGCAAGCCCTGGGACGACAACGACATGCTCATCACCGTGCGCCAAGCCCTGGAGCGCAAGGCGATGGAGCGGGAGAACCAGCGGCTCACCGCCCTGACCCGGCGGCAAAACGAGGAATTGCGCGAACTCAACACCCATCTGGAGACCAAGGTCAAGGAACGTACCGCGGAATTGCAGCGCACCCTGGATGCCTTGTCCGCCGCCAACGAGAAACTGAAGGGCAACTTCCTCACCACCATCAAGGTGTTTTCCACCCTCATGGGCCTGCGCTTCGGCGACAAGGCCGGCAGGGCGCGCCAGGTGACCGAATTGGCGCGCCGGCTCGCCCTTAAACTCGGCTTGGAACCGGCCGCCGTGCAGGACGTGACCTTCGCCGGCATGCTGAAGGACGTGGGCAAGCTGGCGCTACCCGACGAGTTGCTTACCCGGCCCGAACAAGGCTTGCGTACCGAGGAATTTGCCGTGCTGCGCAAATACCCCCTCAAGGGCGAGGCGGCGCTGATGGCCATCGAGGAGCTGCGCGGGGCCGCCAAGCTGCTGCGCTCGCACCGGGAGCGCTTCGACGGCATGGGCTACCCGGACGGGCTGCGCGGCCTAGCCATCCCGCAGGGAGCACGGATACTGGCATTGGCTCACGATTACGAGGCCCTACAAGCGGGCATGCTCATCAACAAGCGCTTGTCCTCCGCCGATGCCCTCACCTTCATCCAGGAAGGCCGCGGCAAGCGCTATGACCCCCAAGTGGTGGACGCCTTTTTCGGCATTCAAGGAGCGCCGCCGGAGCCGCCTCGTGGACGCGAGATCGCCTTGCGGCCCGGCGAACTCAAGGCGAGCATGGTGTTGAGCCGTGACATCTTGTCGCGCGACGGCGTGCTGCTGCTGTCCGCCGATTACATCATCGACCAGAACCTGATCGGCCAGCTCAAGAACTTCGAAGAAACGGAAGGGGTACCCATGACCATTCACGTGAGGGCCGATAGGTAACGAATATGAGACGCATCCTACTGGTGGACGATGAAGTCCCTATCCTCAACGCCCTGCGGCGTACCCTGACCCTGCATTTCCCGCGCGATGCCCTCGGCATAGAGGCCTATGACTCACCGCGGGTGGCCTTGGACGAGATGGGGGCCGAGGTCTACGACCTGGTCATCTCCGACTACCGCATGCCGCAGATGAACGGCGTGGATTTTCTGAAGGAGATCAAGGCATTCCAACCCGATGCAGTACGCCTGATCCTCAGCGCCGCCGCCGACCAAGACGCCCTGATTCGGGCCATCAACGAAGCGGAGATCATGCGTTTTGTCAGTAAACCTTGGAACGATGCGGAATTGGCCGCCATCGTGACGGAGGCCTTCGCCCGGCACGATGAACAGATGGAAGAGCGCCGTCTGGCGGCGCAGAGCCGAATACGGCAAGGCATGCTCCGCCGACCGCTGACGCCCGAGGAGCAGGAGCGCCATCGCCTGGAAAAGGAAATGCCCGGCATCACCCAGGTCGAGTGGGGGCCGGATGGTTCGCTGTTGCTCGACGATGATTCGGAATAAGCGGGCCAACGGAAAGACACCGATATGAACCAAGCGGCGACGCCCCCCCAGCCCGATCCCGATATCCACGTCCTGGTGGTGGAAGACGACCTCATCGTGCGCACCGGACTCCACGGCATGCTGGGCCGGCACGTCAGCGAGGTCAGGCTGGCGGCCAGCGGCGATGAGGGCCTGGCCTGCTGGCGCGAGTGGCGGCCGGACGTCGTCTTGACCGACATCGAGATGCCGGGCCTTGACGGCTTGGCGATGAGTCAAGCCATCAAGGCCGAGGACCCCGACGCCCAGATCATCGTCATCAGCGCCTCCGCAGACACCGGCAATCTGCGCCGCGCCATGGAGGCCGGCATCGAACGCTACGTGGTCAAACCGGTGGATTCGGCTCTGCTGTTGGATGCCATCCGCAAATGCAGCCGTGACCGTCGGCATCGGCAAGAGCTACGCCTGAACAGGCAGGTCACCGAGCTGGCGCGGGAATTGCAGCAGCGGCTGTGGGAAAAGGAGGAAACCGAAAAGGCCCTGCGCCTGAGCGAAATGCGGCTGCACAAGGCACAACAGGTGGCGCGGTTGGGCAACTGGGACTGGGACGTAACCCGCGATGCGGTGACCTGGTCCGTCGGGATGTATGAACTGCTCGGGGTCGACCCCGTCACCTTCATCCCCACCCACGGCTCCTTCCTGGCGTGCGTGCACCCGGACGATCTCGACATGCTCGACCACAAATTGCAGCAGGCATTCTCCGGGCAGGCCGTCGGCCCCACCGACCACCGCGTGGTCCTACCGGACGGCACGGTGAAATACGTGACCACCCAGGTCGAGGTCCAGCGCGACGAGCATGGGCACACCCTGATCATGTTCGGGACGCTGCTGGACATCACCGCCCGCAAACGGATAGAGGATGCCCTGCATCGGGAGAAAGCGGAACAGGCCGGGCTAATCGCCAAGCTGGAAGAGGCCCACAACCAACTCCTGCAATCCGAGAAGATGGCCTCCATCGGCCAATTGGCGGCGGGGGTCGCGCACGAGATCAACAACCCCATCGGTTTCGTCGGCTCCAATCTGGGCAGCCTGCGCAGCTATGTGGAGAGACTGCTCGACGTGCTGGCCGCCTATGAAGCGGCCAAACCGCTGCTGCCGGCCGATTCCCAGGAACGCGAGCGCATCGAGGCCAGCGAACGCGAGGCCGAATTGGCCTATCTCAAGGAAGACGTTCTGGCCCTCATCGCCGAATCCCTCGACGGTATCGGCCGCGTGCGCCGGATCGTCCAGGATCTCAAGGATTTCTCTCATGTCGACAGCGGCGAATGGCAGCATGCCGACCTGCATCACGGCCTGGATTCCACGCTCAACGTGGTGAACAACGAGATCAAGTACAAGGCCGAGGTGATCAAGGAATACGGTCGACTGCCCTTGGTGGAGTGCCTGGCCTCGCAGATCAATCAAGTCTTCATGAACCTGCTGGTGAACGCCGCCCACGCCATCGAGGAACGCGGCACCATCGCCATCCGCACCGGCGCGGACGACGCGCGGGTTTGGGTGGAGATCGCCGATACCGGCAGTGGCATTCCACCGGAGAACCTCAAGCGCATCTTCGACCCCTTCTTTACCACCAAGCCCATAGGCAAAGGAACCGGCCTAGGCCTGTCCCTGGTCTATGGCATCGTCAAAAAGCACGACGGACGCATCGAGGTGGAAAGCGAGCCGGGGCAGGGCACCACCTTCCGTATCACCTTGCCGATCAAACGAGCGGATATGGTTGCCTCGTGAATGGCCATGAGGTAATCGGCCAACTTGCCCGACGACTCGACCGGCCCGCCACTAGCCGCTCACTCCGGCGCTTCGGCCAGCACGTTTTCGAGGTGCTGCCGCTCACCCCAGGCCTCGACATGCCAGCCGTGGGCATCGAAGCGAAACCAATTGAGCGCGCAGTTTGGAATCTTGAAGTCGCGCGGCGCCTCCAGGGAGCGGCCGGTCGCCTTGCGGTAGATCACGTCGAGCACGCCGCCGTGGCTGATCGCGGCGACGGTCTGGCCGCTGTGATGCCGCGCCAGCCATTCGATGCCCTCGGTAATCCGCGTACTTAGGTCGTACAAGGTCTCGCCGGTCTCGAAGCCGTAGGCCGGGTCGCGCGCGACATAGCGGGCATGCGCCTCGGGGTGGCGCTCCGCCCCTTCGGCCGAGGTCAGTCCCTGGAAGATGCCGTAATGCCGCTCGCGCAGTTGCGGCAGGGTCTTCACCTCCAGACCCAGGCGTTCGGCCAGGGCGCCTGCGGTGTCCATGGCGCGGCCGAGATCGCTGCTATAGATCGCCTGGAAGTCGTGATGCGCCGCATGAAAGGCCATCGCCAGCGCCTGGGCGCGGCCGGTGCGGTTGAGTTCGATGTCGATCTGGCCCTGGATGCGTTTTTCCACGTTCCAGTCGGTTTCGCCGTGGCGAATGATGCAAATGCGCGTCGTCATATCTATCGGGGTTGAACAGCCATGCGGGCCATGGCGGGCATGGCCGAATGTGACACAAAACCCGCCTGGCGTCAGCCGCCACGAGGGGGAGTGCTCATTCCATGGCCCGCCCTACCGCTTCCCGCTCGCTGCCGGCCAAGTAATAGGCCGCGAACTGCTCGGCCGGCATCGGCTTGGCGAACAGAAAGCCCTGGAAGGTCTCGCAACCCAGCGTTTTCAGGGCGCTGAATTGCTCGGCCGTTTCCACACCCTCGGCCACCACTGTTAACCGTAGGCTTTGGCCTAATGAAATGATGGCCTGCGCAATCGGCGAGTCCTTGGGGTCGAGCCGCATATTGCTGACGAATGAGCGGTCGATTTTCAGGGTGTCGATCGGGAAACGTTGTAGATAGCTCAACGAGGAATAACCGGTGCCGAAGTCGTCGATGGCGATACGCAGGCCGATGGCCTTGAGTTCGTGCAAGGTCGCGATGCATTTCTCGATGTCGCCGACCATCGCGCTCTCGGTGATCTCCAGTTCCAATAAGTGCGCCGGCAGGCGCGTCTCGGCCAGCACTCGGGCTATCATCCGGGCCAGGTCTTTCTGGTGGAAGGCGCGGGCGGACAGGTTGACCGCCACGCCGATCCCGCCGCCCTGCTCCAGTAAATCGGCGATCTGCTGACAGGCCCTGCGCAGGATGTATTCAGTCAAGGGTTCGATCAAGGCGCTGTCCTCGGCGATGCCGATGAACTGGCTGGGCGCGACCCAGCCGAATTCCATGCTGTGCCAGCGCGCCAGCGCCTCGACGCCGATGCAGGCGCCGGACTGGTCGACCTTGGGCTGGAAATAGACCTCGATCTCATGACAATCCAAGGCGCGGCGTAGGCTGCTCTCCAGCTTCACCCGCTGGGTCGCCAGCGCATTCAGACGATTGGTGTAGAACTGGAAGTTGTTCTTGCCGCGTTCCTTGGCCAGGTACATCGCGGCGTCGGCATGCTGCAGCAGGCTTTGCGGGTCTTCGCCGTCGGTCGGGTATTGGCTGATGCCGATGCTGCAAGTGACATACAACTCCTGGCCGAGCACGGTGACCGGCCGGCCGATCTCGTCCAGCACCCGTTCCAGCACGCGCACGATCTGGCTGACCTGATAGTAGTCGTTCAGGATCAGCACGAACTCGTCGCCGCCGTAGCGCGCCACCGTGTCGGTCTCGCGCAGGCAGGATTGCAGCCGCTTGGCGACCTCTATCAGCAGCGTGTCGCCGGCGCGATGGCCCATGCTGTCGTTGATGAACTTGAAGTTGTCGAGGTCGATGAACGCAACCACGCTGAAATAGCTGTTGCGGTGGGCATGATGAATCGCCTGTAGCAGCCGGTCGTTCAGCAGGTTGCGATTGGGCAGGCCGGTCAACTGATCGTGGTTGGCGTGGAACTCCAATTGCTGCTGGTAGCGCTTGCGCTCGGTGATGTCGCGCACCGTGCCTTCGTAATAAAGGAATGCGCCGTCCGGACCATACACCGAGTGGGCGTTCTCGGTGATCCAGATCACCGCGCCATCGCGTTGCCTGATCTCGGATTCGAAGTCCTGTACCGCACCGCGCTCGGCCATCACCCGCTTGAAGCGACCGCGCTGATCGGGGTCGACATAGAGCTGGCTGCCGATGTCTTTCAGGTCCACCATCAACTCGGCCGGCGAGCCATAACCGTAGATCGCCGCCAGGGCCGGATTGGCGTCGAGATAATGGCCGTCGGCCGTGGTCTGGAAGATGCCGTCGCCGCTGTTCTCGAAGATGCTGCGATAGCGCGCCTCGGCCAGGGCCAGATTATCCCTGGCATCGACCTGATCGCCGATGTCTTCGATGAAGGCCTCCAGCACGTTCTCGCCGTCCTCCGCCACGACCACCCTGCCGCGCTCGTACACCCAGCGAATCTCGCCATCGGCGCGCCGGATGCGATATTCGACCCGGTAATAGCCATGTGCCCGCGCGGCGGCTACGATGCTTTGCCTGACCTGTTCCCGATCCAGCGGATGCGTCAGCCGCTCGAAGGAGATGCGCTTGTTGCCGACCAAGTCCTCGGCCGCATAGCCGGTCAGGCGTTGGCAGCCGCAACTGATGAACAGCACGGTCCAATGCTCGTCCAACCGGCAGCGCAACACCACGCCGTCCAGGTTGTTCACCAGGGTTTCCAGCATGCGGCCGAGATCGAGGTTTGGGTTACGAAATGCCATGGCGCATTCTTTCGTGTCGTTTACTACCGTATTGCTCGCCACCATCGATTTATGGTTCTTTCCGTATCGAATGTTTTAATTCGCATGAGGCTACGCAGTTTTCGTGCCAAGCCGAGAACGTGCCTAGAACGATCAAGTCCCCGAAGAATCGACGGCCACGGCACCGCGCACAGACCCCTTTTGGTGCAACGGCCACGGCGGATGAACCATATTGGTGTCCGCACTGGATACAATGCCCAGAACGCCCTCACGCCGTGCAAGCAAAAGGGACCGACGAATGGATCGCGAACGATGAACCCTCAATTGCAACAGGCCTTCGACCAGATCAACCGCATCGTGCTCGGCAAGCCGCATCAAATCAGGCTCTGCCTGGCCTGCCTGCTGGCGCGCGGGCACCTCTTGATCGAAGACGCCCCCGGCGTCGGCAAAACCACCCTGGCCCATGCCCTGGCCGCCACGCTGGGCCTCGATTTCCACCGCATCCAGTTCACCAGCGACCTGTTGCCGGCCGACATCCTGGGTGCCGCCATCTACGACCGCGCCAGCGGCCAATTCAGCTTCCACCCCGGCCCCATCTTCGCCCAGGTGATCCTGGCCGACGAGATCAACCGCGCCAGCCCCAAGTCGCAAAGCGCGCTGCTGGAGGCGATGGAGGAAGGCCAGGTCACCATCGAAGGCGTAACGCGTGAATTGCCCAAGCCCTTCTTCGTCATCGCCACGCAAAATCCGATCGAGCAGGCCGGCGTCTTCCCGCTGCCCGAATCGCAACTCGACCGTTTCCTGATGCGCATCCGCCTGGGCTATCCCGACCATAGCGCCGAACGCGCCCTGCTCAAGGGCGAGAATCGGCGCGACCTGCTCGGCCAGTTACAAGCCATGCTCCAGCCGGATGGATTCATGGCCATGCAGCAGGCGGCGCAGACCATACACGCCTCCGATGCCCTGCTCGACTACCTGCAAAGCCTGATCGACACCACCCGGCGCGACGCCCGCTTCGGCAGCGGCCTATCGCCGCGCGCCGGCCTGGCCCTGCTGCGCGCCGCCCAGGCCTGGGCCTATCTGGCCGGCCGCGATTTCGTGCAACCGGAAGACGTGCAGGCCGTGCTGCCCGCCGTGGTCGGCCATCGCCTGCACCCGGCCGCCGGCGTCGATAGCGCCGAACCGGATTGGGCCGCGCGATTGCTGCTGGAAGTGGCGATACCATGAACACCACAACCCCAAATACTCCCTCTCCCGCGCTGCCGCGCACCCCTCGGCTGGGGGGAGAGGGCCGCCTGTGACTTGATTATGTCTACGGGATAGGGGCATGCCCGCCCTGCGCTTCGCCTACATCCCCTGGCGCGTGCCAAAACTCGAAGGCGGCGACATCCGCCTCGACAGCCGCCGGCTCTACATCCTGCCCACGCGCGCCGGCCTGGTGTTCGCTGCCTTGCTCGCCGCGCTGTTGATCGGCGCGATGAACTACATGCTGAGTCTCGCCTATCTGTTCACCTTCCTGCTCGGCGGCATCGGCCTGGTCGGCCTCATTCACACCCACCGCAACCTGAACGGCCTCGCGCTGCGCGCCGGCCATATCGCCCCGGTGTTCGCCGGCAACGCCGCCCGCTTCGTGCTGCATCTGGCCAACCCGTCGAGCAGCACGCGCTATCGCGTGGGCATCGAACACGCCGATGCCCAGCCGGCCCATGCCGATATCCCCGCGCACGGCAGCGCCGAATTGGCCCTGGCTCTAACGCAAGCCCAGCGCGGCTTTCACCGGCCCGGCCGCATCGCGCTGTCGACCACCTACCCGCTCGGGCTATTCCGCTGCTGGACCGTGCTGGAGCTGGACTGGGGCGTGCTGGTCTATCCGCACCCTGCGGCCGATAGCCGGCCCTTCCCCGGCGGCGATGCCGCCGACCGGGCCGGCCGCGCCAGCCGGCCGGGCGACGAGGAGTTCGACGGCCTGCGCGAATACCGGCCGGGCGATTCGCTCAAGCGCATTGCCTGGAAGACCCTGGCCCGCGAACTGCCGCCGGCGACCAAACAATTTGCCGCGCCGGTTTCGCGCGGCCTCTGGTTCGACCTGGCCGATACGCCGGGCAGCGGCCCCGAGGCCCGGCTGTCGCGCCTGACTCGCTGGCTGCTCGACGCCGAGACCGCCGGCCTGAGCTACGGCCTGCGCCTGCCGGCGCGCGCTTTCAGCCCGGCCCGGGGCGAGGCCCATCTGCGTGCCTGCCTCGAAGCGCTGGCCCGGTTCGGAGAAGGCTGATGCGCCGGCAATACAGCGTGCCCGAATTGCTCTGGCTGCTCGTGCCACTGGCGCTGGTGGTCGCGCCGCATGCCGCCAATTTGCCGATCTGGCTCGGCCTCGCCTGGGCCGCCATCGCCGGCTGGTGCCTGTTGCGCGCCGCGCGTCGATTGCCGCTGCCGCCGCGTTGGTTGCGCACCGTCATTGTCATCGTCGGCTTGGTCGCGGTGTTCGCCCAATTCGGCACCCTCGTCGGCCCGCGCGCCGGTGTCGCCTTGCTGGTCTTTCTGTCGGCCGCCAAGCTGCTGGAGACCGAGGCACCGCGCGACCGCACCGGACTGATCTTCGTCGGCTATTTCCTGCTGGTCGCCTATTTCCTGGAAGACCAGAGCCTGCTCAGCGCCGCCTATATGCTGCTCGCCATGCTCGGGCTGACGGCCTCGCTGATCGCCAGCCAGATGCCGGAACCCAAGGCCGTGTGGCCCAAGCTGCGGCCCACGCTGATGCTGGTATTGCAGGCGCTGCCGCTGGCCGTCTTCCTGTTCCTCCTGTTTCCGCGCCTGTCGGCGCCGCTGTGGACCATGAAGCAGGAAAACCTGGCCAGCACCGGCCTGTCCGACCAGATGCAGCCGGGCGATGTCAGCCGCTTGATCCAGTCGAACGAGATCGCGCTGCGCGCCAGCTTCGACACGCGCGACATCGAACCCGGCCAGCTTTATTGGCGCGGCCCGGTGCTGTGGGATTTCGACGGCCGCAGCTGGCGCACCGTACGCCGCGTGCCCGACGGCAAGGTCGATGGCGAAGGCCGCGGCCAACCGGTGACTTACCGCATCATTCTCGAACCGCATCGCCAGCATTGGCTGTTCCTGCTCGGTCTGCCGACCGCGCTGCCCGCCCTGCCGGCCGACCTGCGCAGCGACCTGCTCTGGCTTGCCCGCGCACCGGTCGACCAACGCCTGCAATACACGGTGAGCGCCTGGCTCGATTACCGCCATGGCCTGGACCTCGATGCAGCCACCCGCGCCCGCGCCCTGGAACTGCCGCGCGGCCTCAACCCGCGAGCCCGCGCCTTGGCGGCAAGCTGGGCCGACAGCGGCATCGGCGATGCGGCCGTCGTGCAACGGGCCTTGCACCATTTCCGCGGCGAACCTTTCGTCTACACCTTGCAACCGCCGGCGCTCGGCGTGCAAGCGGTGGACGACTTCCTATTCAACACCCGGCGCGGTTTCTGCGAACACTACGCCAGCGCCTTCGTCTTTCTCATGCGCGCGGCCGGCATTCCGGCCCGCGTGATCACCGGCTATCAGGGCGGCGAATACAACGCGGTGGGCAATTACTGGATCGTGCGCCAACGCGACGCCCATGCCTGGGCCGAGGTCTGGCTGGCGGGCGAAGGCTGGCGACGGGTAGACCCCACGGCGGCGGTCTCGCCGACACGGGTGGAACTCGGCGTCGACGCCGCCTTGCCGGCGGCCGAACGGCCGGCGCCGCTGATCGACTTCGACGCGGGCTGGCTGGCGCCGGTGCGCCTGGGCTGGGATGTGGTCAACTATCGCTGGAACCTGTGGGTGCTCGGTTACAACGACGTGCGCCAGCGCGAATTCCTGTCGCGCCTGGCCCCCTGGCTGGCCAATTTAAACGCCATGCTCTGGCTGCTCGGCTTGGGCAGCGGCCTGTTCATTTTCGGCTTGGCCGGCCTTTATCTATTGCGCCAAACGCGGACCCGGCAAGACCCGATCAGTCGCCAGTACACCCGCTTCTGCCGCAAGCTTGCGCGCTTGGGCCTGGTGCGCGAGGCTCATGAAGGTCCAGCCGACTTCGCCCGCCGGACTGCCACGGCACGTCCTGACTTGGCCGATGAAATCATGCGCATTTCGCAACTCTATGTCGGCCTACGCTACGGCCAGGCATCGACGGAGCAAACCGCTTCGCTGCAAGCCCTTATCCGCCGGTTCCGGCCGCGCAAGACTGCCGGTACAGTCTGATCCGCGTTACCCTACGCACCTCTCTTCTCTGTAGGAAATTCGAACATGGCCAACTGCGGCTGCGGCGATGTTTGCGCCAGCGACCAGATGCGCGAGAGTCAGGGCAAGACCCTGAAACTCGTGCTGGCGATCAACCTCGCGATGTTCGGGGTCGAGGCCACGGCCGGCTGGCTGGCCGGCTCCACCGCCCTGCTGGCCGATTCGCTCGACATGCTGGGCGATGCCCTGGTCTACGGTTTCAGCCTCTACGTGCTGGCGCGCGACGACCGCTGGAAGGCGATCTCGGCCTTCATCAAGGGCGGCATCATGGCCGGCTTCGGCCTGTTCGTACTGGGCCAGGCCATCTACAAAATGCTGCACCCGGAACTGCCGATCTACGAGACGATGGGCGCGATCGGCTTCTTGGCCCTGGCCGCCAACTCGGTCTGCCTCTATCTCTTGTGGAAGCACCGCGCCGACGACGTGAACATGCGCTCGGTCTGGCTCTGCTCGCGCAACGACATCATCGCCAACAGCGCGGTGCTCATCGCCGGCGCCGGCGTCTGGCTCACCGCCTCGCAGTGGCCCGATCTCATCGTCGGCCTCGGCATCGCGGCGCTGTTCCTGCGCTCGGCGGTCCATGTCTTTGCCGATGCCTCTAGAGCCTATCGCGCCGCCTGAACCCATGACCGACTTCGCTGAAAAGAAAGTCCTCGAACTGCCCATCGCCGGCATGACCTGCGCGGCCTGCTCCACCCGGCTGGAAAACAACCTGAACAAGCTGGCCGGCGTGAGCGCGGCGGTGAACCTGCCGATGGAACGCGCGCGGGTGGAATACGACCCGTCGCAAACCGATGCCGAGGCCATCGTCGCCCAGGTGGCCAAGACCGGCTTCGCGGTGGCGCCGCAAAGCCTGGATTTACGACTGACCGGCATGACCTGCGCCGCCTGCGCCGCGCGGATCGAGACCGTGCTCAACCGGCTGCCTGGGGTCGAGGCGCGAGTGAACCTCGCCACCGAGAAGGCCCGGGTCAGCTACACGCCCGGCCTCGTCACGCTCGACGCGCTGATCGCCGCCGTGCACAAGGCCGGCTACGGGGCCGAGCCGATCACCGAGGCGGCGCGCGCCGAGGAAAAGGCGCGCAAGGCGGCGGAATACAAACGCGAGGTCATCGCCTTCGCGGTCTCCGCCGTCCTTACCCTGCCCTTGCTGATCCAGATGGGCATGATGTTCAGCCTGGGCGAAGAACACGGCACCTGGATTCCCGGCTGGCTGCAATGGCTGCTGGCCACGCCGGTGCAATTCTGGGCCGGCTGGCGCTTCTACACCGGAGCGTATCACAGCCTGCGCGGCGGCGGCGCCAACATGGACGTGCTGGTCGCGCTCGGCACCAGCGCCGCCTACTTTTACAGCGTCTTCGTCGTGCTGCTCGACGCCCTAAGTGGTACAAGCGGCGGCCATCTCTACTTCGAGGCCGGCGCGGCAGTGATCGCGTTGGTGCGTCTGGGCAAACTGCTCGAGGCACGGGCCAAGGCCAAGACCTCCTCGGCCATCGAACAACTCATCGGCCTGCAACCCAAGACCGCACGCGTCGAGCGCGACGGCGAGACGGTGGAGATCGATATCGCCGCGCTCAAGGCCGGCGATATCGTGCTGGTGCGTGCCGGCGAGCGCATCCCGGTCGACGGCGTGGTGGTCGAAGGGGCATCGAGCGTCGACGAGAGTCTGCTCACCGGCGAGAGCCTGCCCACCGCCAAGGCCGGTAACGACAAGGTGTTCAGCGGCAGCCAGAACCTGGACGGCATGTTGAAGATTCGCGCCGAGGGCGTCGGCGCGCAAACGCAATTGATGGAAATCGTGCGCCTGACCGAGGCGGCGCAAGGCTCCAAGGCGCCCATTCAAAAACTGGCCGACCGCATCTCCGCCGTGTTCGTGCCGGCGGTGGTCGCCTTGGCCGTGCTCACCTTCGCCGGCTGGTGGCTGGTCAGCGGCGACTTCACCCAAAGCCTGATCCCGGCCGTGGCGGTGCTGGTCATCGCCTGCCCCTGCGCGCTGGGCCTGGCCACGCCGACCGCAGTGATGGTGGGCCTGGGCCGTGGCGCGCAACTCGGCATCCTGGTGCGCAGCGCCGAGGCCTTGGAGCGCGCGGAAAGGCTCGCGGTGCTGGCGGTGGACAAGACCGGCACCTTGACCGAAGGCAAGCCCGCCCTGGTCGAACTGCACGCGACTGACAACATCGACCAGGCCGAACTGCTGCGCCTGGCCGCCGCGCTGGAGCAAGGCTCGGCCCACCCGCTGGCCCAGGCCCTGCTCGATGCTGCCCAGGCGCGCGGCGTCAGTCTGCCCGCGGTTGACGACTTCGAGAACATTCCGGGCCAAGGCGTGCGCGGTCGCGTGGAAGGCAGGGAGCTTCGCTTAGGCCGACTGGATTGGCTAGCCGTTCCCCCCTCCCCCGCAAGCGGGGGAGGGGCTGGGGGAGAGGGAACAAGCGCTGCCCACATCACCATCGCCCTCGCCGATGACTCCAACCTCCTCGGCCAACTCTCCTTCGCCGACCGCCTGCGGCCCAGCTCCAAGGCCGCCGTGCAATTGCTGCAAGCGCGCGGCGTGCAGGTGGTCATGCTCACCGGCGACCATGCCAGCACCGCCGCCGCCATCGCCAAGGAGGCCGGCATCGCCGACTTCCGCGCCCGCGTGCTGCCGCAGGACAAGGCCGCCGCCGTGGCCGCACTCAAAGCGGAAGGCCGCGTGGTCGGCATGGCCGGCGACGGCGTCAACGACGCCCCGGCCCTGGCCAGCGCCGACGTCAGCTTCGGCATGCGCTCCGGCACCGACATCGCCATGGAGGCGGCCGACATCACCCTGATGCACAACGACCTCGCCAGCGTCGCCCACGCGGTGGAACTCTCCCACGCCGTGCTGCGCAAGATTCGGCAGAACCTGTTCTTCGCCTTCGTCTACAACGTGCTCGGCCTGCCGCTGGCCGCGCTGGGCATGCTCAACCCGGTGATCGCCGGCGCCGCCATGGCCCTGTCCTCGGTCTCGGTGGTCAGCAACTCGCTGTGGCTGAAACGCTGGCGGCCCAAGTAGGGCGGAATTTATGCCCAGTATGGGTACTACTGTTCCGCCGCCATCCATAGCCAATGTCGGCAAAGTATTGCCGACCTACGGCATGCATCCCTTGTCCAACAAGAATGCTTGACGCAACGAACCATCGTTCGATAAGGTATAGGCATAGCAATTTGAGGTGCCCAAGATGTCCAACGACGCCGACTACCTGAACAAGCTGCAAGACTATTACGCCGAACACCGCGTCTTTCCGCCCTATTCCGCCATCGGCACCATGCTCGGGCTGAAATCCAAATCCTCCGTCGCCGCCCTGGTCGCCCGGCTCAAGCTGGCCGCTTTTCTCGAAGCCACGCCGGACAAGCGGCTGAAACCCGGCCCGCGCTTCTTCGAGCGCGCCCTGGCCGACTCCACCGTGCGCGCCGGCCTGCCCCAGCCGGCCGACAACGGCACCGACAGCCTGACCATCGACGAATACCTGATCGAGCGGCCCTCGCGCACGGTGCTGGTGCGGGTGAAGGGCGACTCCATGATCGACGCCGGCATCCACGCGGGCGACATCGTTGTAGTCGAGCGCCGGCCCACGGCCGATGTCGGCGACATGGTCATCGCCATCGTCGACAACGAGTTCACCCTGAAATATCTGGCGAGGGAAAACGAAGTTTCGGCGAAGGCTTATGCCGGCGAAGCCGGCGTTAAGGCTCAGAGTGCCGGCCGTAGCCACAAGGGCGAATACGTGCTGAAACCCGCCAACCCCGCCTACCCCATCATCCGGCCCAAGGGCCAGTTGGAGATCTTCGGCGTGGTGGTGGGCATGGTGCGGAAGTACAAGGCCTGACGCTTCATCGGCAACTTGTCCCCCGCCAGAGCCGAGACCATCATCCCATGACCAAGCGATTCCCGGAGCGCGCCATGCGAACCTATCCCGCCGTCATCGAACGCTGCCCGCAGACCGGCCTGTATGTCGGCTTCGTGCCGGGCTTTCCGGGCGCCCACGCGCAAGGCGAAACCCTGGACGAGTTGAACCGCAACCTCCAGGAAGTCATCGCCATGCGGCTCGAAGACGGCGAGCCCACCTTGGAGTCGGAATTCATCGGGGTCCAGAACGTCGCCGTCGCCTGACCATGGACGTTTCGCCGGTACTACTAAGACTGATCGCCAAGGACATCGGGCTGACGCTTGAGGAATTTCTCAAGCAACGGTGAACAGCGGCAAGATTGGCAGACCCCCATGGCTCGGCCATACTACCGGACAAAGAAAGCCGTCATAGAGAACGGCTAGGTGTACATGCAAGGGCCATCAGGCCCATAACATCGGGAGCAACTTAGCGATGCATGAAAAATCCATCGGATACAAACAGAAACACCCGGGTTATGCACACAGCGCGGATGCGTTATACACCTATTCAGGTGTCTAATTAACGTTAGACTCGCCACACTTTCCGCTCTCTCCGAGGCCACATATGACTATGCCAAACCTGAAATCTGGAATTTCGAAAGAATTTAAAGAAGGGTTCATCCTTGATGAAGACGGATTGCGGAAGCTATCCGCAATCTTGGAACAACACTCACAAAAGCTTTCTCATCCGAGTGCTGTCGTGTTCCATGTCCACCGCGAAGATGATCGCTTCTACGAGACTACTTCGCTTGATGATGTTCTTCAAGATCCTAATGCCAGGGGACGACGAATTGATCTAGTTGGCTTGGAGCTGCGAGATACATCACCAGATAGAACGCCTGAACCATGGGACCGCGATTGGATAGTGAGAATTGGGTTCGACAAGACAGTTAGTCGCCAGGTGATGTTCGACATCTTTACAAAGGATCGTAACTGGGCTTTGCTTTTGGCTGATGACATCGAACCGCAATTAACCCGGACATTTCGTGCAAAAAGAATTCCGACATGGCTGCTGGTTCTAACATTTCTTGCCATCGGCGGGTTTCTCGCTTCCGCTCTGTCATTAGTCCCCTTTCCCCCATTCTTGCCTAGCTTCCTTCACGATGCCCTTCAAGTGGGTATTTGGTTCGCTGTTTGCGGGCTCTGCCTCACCGCAATCGGTCGAAGAGATGATTGGCTTTCTCGATGGACAGGCCCGGAGTCGTCGTTCTATTGGGGAGATGAAGCCGTTCAATTCGCCAATCGTGAAGAACAACGAAAACATATCCATTGGGTCGTCATCGTCGGCTTTCTGGTATCCGTTGGCGCTACGGTCTACACAAATATGCTTGAGAAGGCCACAAAGACATCGCCATTGACGGCCCCATCATCGACAGCCGTGCCGCAAGACAAGGCTAACTCTGCGGTCGAGGGGACGCTGCACGATAAAGCCGCACAGCGGCCCTCACCTTGAACGTTGAGGCTGTACAAAAACCCCCAACCCACCGGAACAAAATCCCCACCCCCACCTCCAACAAGCCATTGCCCAAATAGCCCGGAGCGATGCGCATGGCGAGATACAAAACGATAGATCGCAGCCCCCGGCTGCTGCCGG
>JACRAU010000031.1 GCA_016234655.1 Betaproteobacteria bacterium | reverse complement strand
CGTTCTTCTGAGGTAAGCTGTATGTAGGACATGAGGGTGGGTTCCTGGTGTGTGTGTGGGTCGCACTGCCACACTACCAGACCCGCTCTTCATGTCCGCTCATTTATTAAGCAGTGGTGCGGTTGGGATTAGAAACCACCTCATCTATTCGGATGAGGCGACTAGGCCAAAAGTTATAGATTCGGCCGGAATGGCTGGCGAAGGGGACCGAGCAAAAAAAAACGGGCGTCCGAAGACGCCCGTTGCAACAACTAAACGACCAGAAAACTAGACGATTAGAAGTTGTGGATCAAACCCACGGAGAAGCCGTTGGGGTTGCCGCCCAGACCGGTAGCGGGGTTGTCACCGTGGCCGCCGCCGAAGACGCTGGCGTTGGCGGCAGCGTCGTTGTCGGTGGTGGCATACGCAACGTAAGCGGTGGTGCGCTTGGACATGGCGTAGTCAACACCGACGGCCCACAGGTCGGAACCGTTGTTCACGGCAGCGCCCAGGTCGTCACGGTTGTAGTACTGAGCCTTCAGGGTCATCGGGCCCATCTTGTAGGCGCCACCCAGGCCCCAGACGTTACGGTCGGCGTTGGCAGCGCCAGCGACGTCGCTCTCGTCCTGCCAGAAGGCCACGACCTTGAAGTCGCCGAAGGTGTAACCAGCGGCCAAACGCCACACGGTCTCGTCGCTCAGAGCAGCAGCGCCGAAGTCGCGGTTCTGGTAGCCGGCACCCAGCAGCAGGGGGCCGTTGGTGTAGAAGGCGTTCATGCTGACGGCGGTGTCGGAGGCGTCGGTGGCAGCACCGGCGGCGGTGTTGGTCACGTAGGCCACGGTGGCCTCGACGCCGTTCATGTTCGGCGTGGCATAGGCCAGAA
This sequence comes from Betaproteobacteria bacterium, assembly GCA_016234655.1. Taxonomy (GTDB): domain Bacteria; phylum Pseudomonadota; class Gammaproteobacteria; order Burkholderiales; family Thiobacillaceae; genus Sulfuritortus. Next base: position 173,874 of record JACRAU010000031.1, on the reverse strand, counting down.
CGTTGTTCGGGCGAATGTCGTTGGCGGCGCCGGCGGTCAGGCTGCGGGAGTCACCGATCTGGTTGTTGAACAGGTCGACCTTACGGCTGACGATCTTCAACGGGGCTTCGTGCTTGCCCAGCAGAACGGTACCGAAGTTGCCGGACAGGCCGACATAGGTGTTACCAGAACCCACGCCGTTGGCGGTGCCGCCGAAGGAAGCGTCGGCATTGCCGGTCGCGCCCGCGTCGAAATAGGTCTGAACCTGCCAAACGGCCTTCATGCCGCCGCCCAGATCCTCGGTACCCTTGACGTAGAGGTTGGAGGCGTTGCTGGAAACGTTCCAGTTGCCGCTAGCGGCAGCGGTGTCGGCGTCCAGATAGTCCAAAGACATATGGAGCTGGCCACCAACGTTAACGTTGGCGGTGTCAGCGAAGGCGGGAGCGGCAAAGGCGCCAGCCACAGCCAGAGCGATCAGAGACTTCTTCATGTAACTCTCCTTTGTGATGAAAACCACCCGGGTTTCCGGGAATCTACAACCTCTCGCGCGAGAAGTTCGGTGCCCATTTTCTCAAAGCCAGTGTACTCGGCTCCAAGGTTTTCCGACTTTTGCTACCCGCCCCGGTCGCCTTGTTGCTTGCCAACAACAAGGCTGGACCTGGTAGTTTTTAACTATCCAATTAAGAATCAATCACTTAGTAAAACAGGCTGGCCAACTCCGCCCCCGGATCGGCCGCTCGCATGAAGGCCTCGCCAACCAGGAAGGCATGGACGCCATTTTGCCGCATCAGCGCCACATCGGTCGGCGCGAGGATGCCGCTCTCGGTGATGACGATGCGGCCGCCCTCTCCCCCAGCCCCTCCCCCGCTTGCGGGGGAGGGGTGAATTCTGGACAAAAGGCCGAGCGTGGTTTGCAAGCTGACCTCGAAGCTGCGCAGGTTGCGGTTGTTGATGCCGATAAGCGGCGTCTCCAACCGCAAGGCCTGCTCCAATTCTGCCGCGTCGTGCGATTCGACCAGCACGGCCATGCCCAAGCGCATAGCGAGGGATTCCAATTCCTGCATCTGGGCCAGACTCAAGGCTGCCACGATCAACAGGATGCAATCCGCCCCCATCGCCCGCGCTTCATAGACCTGATAGGGATCGATCATGAAATCCTTGCGCAACACCGGCAGGGCGCAGGCTTCGCGCGCTTCTTTCAGATATTCCGGCGCCCCCTGAAAGAACTGGCGATCGGTGAGCACGGAGAGGCAGGCTGCCCCACCCCGCTCGTAACTGCTGGCGAGCTCGGCCGGCCGGAAGTCGGGTCGGATGACCCCCTTGCTCGGGCTGGCCTTCTTGATCTCGGCGATCACCGCCGGTTGACCGGCGGCCAGCTTGGCCCGCATCGCCCCGACGAAGTCGCGCGGCGGCGGCGCGAGCTCGGCCGACTCGCGCAGGGCTTCGAGCGGCTCGGCCTTGCGGGCGGCGGCAATCTCTTCGCGTTTGACGGCAAGTATCTTATCCAGAATATCTGACATGGCATTCTTCCTTGACGGCGGTGCGCCGCCCATCGTTCTAATGTTCTTCGATGCGCACGCGCGGCGCGATGCCGGTGAACAACTCATAGGCGATGGTGCCGGCGCTGGCCGCCACCTCCTCCGCCGGCAGGCCATTGCCCCAAAGCGTGACAAGACTGCCGACATGGCCGTTGGGGACGAGGCTCAGGTCCACGCACAGCATGTCCATGGATACCCTGCCCAAGGTACGGGTACGGTGGCCCTCCACCAGGATCGGCGTGCCGGTGTCGGCATGGCGCGGGTAACCGTCGGCATAACCGCAGGCGACGATGCCGATGCGCATGTCCTTGGGCGCGACGAAGGCGCTGCCGTAGCCGACCGCCTCGCCCTTGCGCAGAGGCCGCTGGGCGATCAGCCTGCTCTCCAAGGTCATGGCCGGCAGCAAGCCGATGTCCTGGCCGTTCCGGTCGGCGAAGGGCGAGGCGCCATAGAGCATGATGCCGGGCCTGACCCAGTCGCCATGCGACTCCGGATAACGCATCAGCGCGGCGGAATTGGCCAGGCTCGCGGGCAGGTCGAGCCCCGCCGCCGCTTCCTGAAATACCCGCATCGGCTCGCCTATGCCGAGCGAGGCATCGTCGGCGTTGGCGAAGTGGGTCATCAGGGTGATGTGGCCGACCGATTCGGCCTCTCGCAGCCGCGCCACCGTTTCCTTGAGCCGCTTGGGGTGCAGGCCCAACCGGTGCATGCCGGTATCGACCTTGACGAAGACATCGAGTCGATGATCGAGCCGGGCGCGCATCAAGGCATCGACCTGATCTTCGCGGTGGATCACCGGCTGCAAGCGCCAACGCGCCATCGCCGGCAATTCGTCGGGGTGGAAGAAGCCCTCGAGCATCACGATGGGGTGGGTCAGCCCCTCCGCCCGCAAGGCCTCCGCCTCGTCCAAAGCCAGAACGGCGAAACCGTCGGTCGCGCGCAAGGCACGGGCGACGCGCGGCAGGCCGTGACCATAGCCGTTGGCCTTGACCACGGCCAAGACGCGGGCCGAACCGGCCAGGCGCCGGGCGACGCCCAGGTTATGGGCCAGGGCGGCGGTATCGATGCGGGCGACGAGCGGGCGGGACATGGCTGGCAACAACGCCCTTAGTTGTTCGGCGTCAGGTAGATGTCGGCCGCGAAGTTCTCGAAGCGGGTGAATTCGCCCATGAAGGTCAGGCGCACGGTGCCGGTCGGGCCGTTCCGCTGCTTGCCGATGATGATCTCGGCCGTGCCCTTGTCCTGGCTGTCCGGGTTGTAGACCTCGTCGCGGTAGATGAACAGGATCACGTCGGCATCCTGCTCGATGGCGCCGGATTCGCGCAGGTCGGACATCACCGGCCGCTTGTTCGGACGCTGTTCGAGCGAGCGGTTGAGCTGGGATAGAGCGACCACCGGCACGTGCAGCTCCTTGGCCAGGCTCTTGAGCGAACGGGAGATTTCGGATATCTCGGTCGCGCGGTTTTCGCCCGCGCCGCCGCTGCCGGACATCAGTTGCAGGTAGTCGATCACGATCAGGCCAAGACGGCCATCCTTGCACTGGCGCGCCAGGCGCCGAGCGCGGGCGCGCACTTCCATCGAGGTCAGGCCGCCGGATTCGTCGATGTAGATCGGGGCCTCGCTCAACTGGCCGAGCGAGTGGGTCAGCCTGGGCCAATCGTCGGCGCTGATGCGGCCGGTGCGCAGCTTGTGCTGGTCCAGCTTGCCGACCGAACCCAGCATCCGCATGACCAACTGGGTCGAGGCCATTTCCATGCTGAACACCGCCACCGGCAAATTGGCCGCCAAGGCGACGTTCTCCGCGATATTGAGCGAGAAGGCGGTCTTACCCATGGACGGCCGGCCGGCGACGATGACCAGATCGCCCGGTTGCAGACCCGAGGTCTTGCCATCCAGATCGGCGAAGCCGGTCGGCACGCCGGTGATCTCGCTCGGATTGTCGCGGTTGTAGAGTTCGTCGATGCGGTTGACCACCTCGATCAACACCGGCTTGATCTCTTGGAAGCCCTGGCCGCCGCGGGCACCGGCCTCCTTGATCTCGAACACCTTGGCCTCGGCCTCGTCGAGTATCTCGCTCGCCTTGCGCCCGGCCGGATTGTAGGACAGCTCGGCGATCTCGGAGCCGACCTCGGCCAAGCGCCGCAGCACCGCGCGTTCGCGCACGATCTCGGCGTAGCGGCGGATATTGGCCGCCGACGGCGTGTTCTGCGCCAATGTGGTGAGATAGGGCAGGCCGCCGACCTCGTCGAGCTGCTTGTGCGACTCCAAGGCCTCGGCCACGGTGATCACGTCGGCTGGTTTATTGTCTTCGATCAGCCGGGTGATCTGCTTCCAGATCAGCTTGTGGTCGGCCCGGTAGAAATCGACCTCGGAAATCGCATCCGCCACCCGGTCCCAGGCGCCGTTTTCCAGCAACAGGCCGCCGAGCACGGACTGCTCCGCCTCGACCGAATGGGGCGGCAGCTTGATGGCGGACAGATCGGGATCGGCAAAGACAGCGGACATGGGGCTTACTCGTTTGGGGGGGTCAATTGTAGTCCCGACCCTGCAATGACAAAAGGCCGCATGCGCGGCCTTTTGTTAAGGGCTTGACTTCGGTTTAGTGCTCGCCGAGGACCGACACCTTGATGTCGACCGAGACATCGCTGTGCAGGGCCAGGGTCAGGTCGTAGTCGCCGACCATCTTGAACGGACCCTCGGGCATGCGCACCTCGGCCTTGCTCACGTCGTAACCTTGGGCCTTAAGGGCCTCGGCGATGTCGACGTTGGTGACGGAGCCGAACAGACGGCCATCGACACCGGCCTTCTGGCTGATCTGCAGCATATAGCCGGCCAGCTTCTCGGCACGGGCCTGGGCGGCGACCAGCTTCTCGGCGGCGGCCTTTTCCAGCTCGGCGCGGCGCTGCTCGAACGCTTCCTTGTTGGCGGCGGTGGCGCGCTTGGCCTTGCCCTGGGGGATCAGGAAGTTACGGGCGAAGCCGTCCTTGACCCGGACGATATCGCCCAAGCCACCCAGGTTGACAACCTTTTCCAGCAAAATGATTTCCATGTTGCGCTCCTCTTACTCGTGCAGGTCGGTGTAGGGCAACAGGGCCAGAAACTGGGCGCGCTTGATCGCGGTGGCCAGCTGGCGCTGATAGTGGGCACGAGTGCCGGTGATGCGGGCGGGAATGATGCGGCCCTGCTCGGTCAGGAAGTCCTTCAGAACTTCGGTGTCCTTGTAGTCGATCTCTTTCACGCCCTCGGCGGTGAAACGGCAGAATTTCTTGCGGCGAAACAGCGCGCCGCCGGTCTTGCCCTTGCCTTTGTTATCAGGCTTGCGTCGGAAAAACGCCATGGTCCTACTCCTTAAATCAATTCGTAATCGGTTATGTGCAACGTCAGCAGGCTGCTACGGGGACTCTTGCGGTCGAGGAATCCGGTCACGCTTATCTGGCTACCGATCTGGCACTGGCTGAGCTTGCCGGCGATGTCGCCGAAGGCAATCGCCTCGATCTCGCACACCACCTGCCGCATCCGCCCCGCCTCGCCCTGCTCCGACCCGTGCGCCAAACGCATTTGCACGGTGGGCAGGCCGGCCGGGGTATGGCGCAGGCCGCCGGTCTCCAGAACCTGTCCGCTCAGCTCGACCCGGTTGGCCACCCTTAGGCGGCAGCCTCGGCCGAGGCCTCCTGCTGCGACTGAGGCGCCAGCATATTGCGCGACTTCTCTTCCTTCATCATCGGCGAAGCGCCGGTGACGGCCTCGTCGCGCTTGATGACAATGTGGCGCAGGATGGCGTCGTTGAAGCGGAAGCCGTGATCCAGCTCGTCCAGGGTCTCCTGGTCGCACTCGATGTTCATCAGCACATAGTGGGCCTTGTGCACTTTCTGGATGCTGTAGGCCATCTGGCGGCGGCCCCAGTCTTCCAGACGATGGATGTGGCCATTTTTGCCGGCGATCAGGCCGCGGTAACGCTCGAGCATGGCGGGCACCTGCTCGCTCTGGTCCGGATGGACGATAAAGACGATTTCGTAGTGACGCATAACACTCCTTTCGGACTAACGGCCCCCCGTCAACTTCGGCCATAAGCCAAAGCAGCGGTGGAGCAAGGACCCGGCCCAAACCAATAAGCCGGGAAAGGGGCGGAATTCTAATGAAAAATCAGTTGGATAGCAAGGCGATCAACCGGGTTGTTCGCGGCGAGGACGCCGCTCCCACAGGAGGTGTTGTAGGAGGCCCCTCCTGGGGCCGAACAACGGCTGCGAGGACGCCGCGCCTTGTCAGGCCACGCAGTCGACGTGATAGACCACCTTGCCATCGACCGATTCCTTGACCAGGCCGTGGATATCGGTCTCGAAGCCCGGGAACTGCTCGTTGAAGTCGCGGGCGAACTGCAAGTAGCGGACGATGGTGCTGTTGAAGCGCTCCCCGGGGATCAAGAGCGGAATGCCCGGCGGATAGGGAGTCAGCAGGACGCTGGTGATGCGCCCCTCGAGCTTGTCGATCTCGACCCGCTCGATCTCGCGGTGGGCCATCTTGGCGAAGGCCTCGGCCGGTTTCATGGCCGGGGCCATCTCCGACAGATACATCTCGGTGGTCAGACGTGCGATGTCGTTGGCCTTGTATAAGCTGTGGATCCGGTCGCATAGGTCTTTCAGACCGATCTTCTCGTAGCGCGACTGCTTCTCGATGAACTCGGGCAGCACCTTCCACAAGGGCAGATTGGCGTCGTAGTCGGCCTTGAACTGCTGCAAGGCGGTCAACATCGTATTCCAGCGGCCCTTGGTGATGCCGATGGTGAACATGATGAAGAAGGAGTACAGGCCGGTCTTCTCGACGATGACGCCGTGCTCGGCCAGGTATTTGGTGACGATGGCCGCCGGGATACCGCCCTCGGCGAACTCGCCGGAGACATCCAGGCCCGGAGTGATAACGGTCGCCTTGATCGGATCGAGCATATTGAAGCCGGCGGCGATGTCGCCGAAGCCATGCCAGCGCTCATTGTCCTTGAGCATCCAGTCTTCCTGGTCGCCCACGCCCTCGGCCTCCTCGGCCAGGTATTGCGGACCCCAGACCTTGAACCACCAGGAACCGCCGAACTCGCGCTCGACCTTGCGCATGGCGCGGCGGAAATCCATGGCCTCGACCAGCGACTCCTCGACCAAGGCGGTGCCGCCGGGCGGCTCCATCATCGCCGCCGCCACATCGCAGGAGGCGATGATGGCGTACTGGGGCGAGGTCGAGCTGTGCATCAGATAGGCCTCGTTGAACACGTCGCGGTCGAGCTGGTTCCGCTCGGAGTCTTGCACCAATATCTGCGAGGCCTGCGACAGGCCGGCCAGCAGCTTGTGGGTGGACTGGGTGGCGAAGATCATCGACTCCTGGCAGCGCGGCCGGCCTTCGCCGATGGCATGGTAATCGCCGTAGAAATCGTGGAAGGCGGCATGCGGCAACCAAGCCTCGTCGAAGTGCAGGGTATCGATCTGGCCGTCGAGCATCTCCTTGATGGTCTCGACGTTGTACATCACGCCGTCGTAGGTGGACTGGGTGATGGTCAGGATGCGCGGCTTCTTGTTCTTGACCTTGCTGGCGAAAGGGTGCGCCTCGATCTTCTTGCGGATGGTCTCCATCTTGAATTCGCTCAGCGGGATCGGGCCGATGATGCCGTAATGGTTGCGGGTCGGCGTCAGGAACACCGGAATCGCGCCGGTCATGATGATCGAATGCAGGATGGACTTGTGGCAGTTGCGATCGACCACCACGATGTCGTCCGGCGCCACGGTCGAGTGCCAGACCATCTTGTTCGAGGTCGAGGTGCCGTTGGTGACGAAATACAAATGGTCGCAATGGAAGATGCGCGCCGCATTGCGCTCGGAGGCCGCTACCGGGCCGGTGTGGTCGAGCAACTGGCCCAGCTCGTCCACCGCATTGCAGACATCGGCGCGCAGCAGGTTCTCGCCGAAGAACTGGTGGAACATCTGGCCGATCGGCGACTTGAGGAAGGCGACGCCGCCGGAATGGCCGGGGCAGTGCCAGGAATAAGAGCCGTCCGAGGCGTAGTGGGTGAGTGCCCGGAAGAACGGCGGCACGATGGAATCCAGATAGGTCTTGGCTTCGCGCCCGATGTAGCGGGCCAGGAACTCCGGCGTGTCCTCCAGCATATGGATGAAGCCGTTGAGCTGGCGCAGGATGTCGTTCGGGATATGGCGCGAGGTACGGGTCTCGCCGTGGAGGAAGATCGGTATCTCGGCGTTGCGGAAACGGATCTCCTCGACGAAGGCGCGCAGCTCGGCGATGGTCTCTTCTTCCTCGTTGGCCAGCTCCTCGTCGTCGACCGACAAGATAAAGGCCGAGGCCCGCGACTGCTGCTGGGCGAAGGAAGACAGGTCGCCGTAGCTGGTCACCCCCAACACCTCCATGCCCTGTTCCTCGATGGCCTTGGCCAAGGCGCGAATCGACAAGCCGCTCTGGTTTTCGGAACGGAAGTCTTCGTCGATGATGACGACGGGAAAACGGAAACGCATGGCCTAATCCTCTCGCGGACCGGGTGGCAAGAAAGCGCGGATTATAGGGAGCATCCGGCCGGCGTGGGGTAGAAAATGCATCGGCCGGCCAGGATGGATGCCTTGCCTAGATTTTAGGCAGGGTGACGCCGGTCTGACCCTGGTATTTGCCGCCTCGGTCGCGGTAGGAGGTCTCGCAGACCTCATCCGACTCCAGGAACAGCATCTGGGCCACGCCCTCGTTGGCATAGATACGGGCCGGCAAGGGGGTGGTGTTGGAGAACTCCAGGGTCACGTGGCCCTCCCACTCCGGCTCCAAGGGGGTGACGTTGACGATGATGCCGCAGCGGGCATAGGTGCTCTTGCCCAGACAGATGGTCAATACGCTACGCGGGATGCGGAAATACTCGACGGTACGGGCCAGGGCGAAGGAGTTGGGCGGGATGATGCAGGAATCGCCCTTCACCTCGACGAAGCTGTTGGGGTCGAAGGACTTGGGATCGACAATGGTGGTGTTGATGTCGGTGAACAGCTTGAACTCGTTGGCGCAGCGCACGTCGTAGCCGTAGCTCGAGGTGCCGTAGGACACGATGCTCTGGCCGTTGACGCTCTTCACCTGGCCCGGCTCGAACGGCTCGATCATGCCGTGCTGCTCGGCCATGCGCCGGATCCACTTGTCGGATTTGATGCTCATATTCGCGTGAGGAGTCAAGAGATAGGGGTGAGGCGGATTTTACACCGCCTCACGCCTCACGCCTTGCGCCTTACGTATTTTGGATCACGATGCTGGGGAACTTGGAACTGTGGTCCACCGCCAGGTCGCCGACCTTGACCGCGACGCGGCGGGCGATCTGGCGATATATCTCGGCCACCCGGCCGTTCGGGTCGGCCACCACGGAAGGCTTGCCGGAGTCGGCATCCTCGCGGATGTGGATGTCCAGCGGCAGACCGCCGAGGAACTCGACGCTGTAGTCCTTGCACATCTTCTCGCCGCCGCCCTCGCCGAAGATGCGCTCTTCGCAGCCGCACTTCGAGCAGATATGCAGCGACATGTTCTCGACGATGCCGAGGATGGGCACGCCCACCTTCTCGAACATCTTCAGGCCCTTGCGCGCGTCGATCAGCGCGATGTCCTGCGGCGTGGTCACGATCACCGCGCCGGTCACCGGCACGCGCTGGGCCAGGGTCAACTGGATGTCGCCGGTGCCCGGCGGCAGGTCGATCACCAGGTAGTCGAGGTCCTTCCACTTGGTGTTGTTCAACAATTGTTCGAGCGCCTGGGTGACCATGGGGCCGCGCCAAACCATGGGGGTGTCGACGTCGATCAGGAAACCGATGGACATGGCCTGGATGCCGTGGCCGATCATGGGCTCGAGGTTCTCGCCGTCGTCGGACATCGGCCGGCCGTGGATGCCGAGCATGGTCGGCTGCGACGGGCCGTAGATGTCGGCGTCGAGCATGCCGACGCTGGCGCCCTCCGCGGCCAGGGCCAGGGCCAGGTTGACGGCGGTGGTCGATTTGCCGACGCCGCCCTTGCCGGAGGCGACCGCGATGATATTCTTCACGCCGGGGATCAGCTTGACGCCCTTCTGCACACCGTGGGCGACGATCTTCCAGGAGATGTTAGCGCTCGCTGACTCAACCCCGGCCACGGTCTTGACCTTGTCTTCGACCATCTGCTTGATCTCGCCCTGCACCATCTTGGCCGGGTAGGGCAGCACCACGTCGAGGCCGACCTTGTCGCCGTCGATCTTGATATTGCGCACGGACTTGGTGCTGACGAAGTCGCGCTGGGTATTGGGGTCGATCAGCTCTTTCAGAGCCGCTTGTACTTGCTGTTCGGTCACTGACATCGTTAAAACCTCTATTCAATTAAACGCAAACCGGCACCCCGGCATAAGCAAAAGGCCCCGGCCTTGATCTCTGGCTTGGTAACTGACGGCAATACGTCGAATTTCAAGGCCTTCCGTCATCGGACGGTCAGCGGCACACAGCCGGCGGGAATTATCCAAGCATTTTACTCGGATATTGCCGGATCAGGTAAGCCCCAGCATTAGCTGGGTAGATCGGCCGGCTGCGCTACCAACAGCAATTCCGGCGCTACCAAGCGCAATGCGGCAACGATTTCCAGCCCAAGACCGAGCCGGGCCTCGTGCGACACCCAAAGCAGCCGGGTTTGGAGATTGAAATCGGCGAAGACCACCGCGGGGCCAAAACGCTTGAGCGCGCCCTCGACCAGGCTTAGCCAAGGCGCGAACCGGCTCGGCGGCCAGCCCTTGAGGCTGGGCGCGGCCATGACGAAATCGGCCAACCGGCGCCCTTGCCCGTCGCACTTGGGCAGCCTCTGCCAAAGCGGTTGGCCGGCCCGCCAATCCGGTGCGCGGCGCGGTACCTGGCTTGGGCGCACCGTTAGCTTCATACCCCTAGTGGGCCAGCTCCGCCTCGATCTCGGCGAAGGTGCGCGCCACATCGATGGCATGCACCGCCGCACCGAGCTGACGGGAGATTTGCGAAGCCGAAAACACGCCGCGCAAGACCTGGCTACGGTCGACCTGTCGCTCACCGACCAAGGCATGCTGACGGCCGCAGGCCCGCAGCGTGGCCACGACATCGCCGACCCGGGCCTTGGCCAAGTCGTCCATGCACAGCACGTCGATCTTCTCGCGCGGGGTCATGATGTCCTTGACCAGCACATCGCTGTAGCGAATGCCCTGGGTCTGGATGATCCGCATCGGCTTCTCGCTGGTCAGGTCGGTCGAGGTCACCAGGCCCAGGATGTGGTTCTGCTCGTCCACCACCAAAAGCAGACGCACCGCGCGGTTGATCATCTTGAGCCGGGCCGACTCGATGCTCTCCAGCGGATGGGTACTATGGGCGGTGACGCTACGGAAGTCGGTCATCACCATCAATGCCGGCTCGTCCAGGCTTACCTTCTCGGGCAAGGCCTGGCTCGGCTTTTGGAAACCGGCCCCCTTTTGCAAGGGTGCGGACGGAATGACGCTGTAATTTTCGCTCACGATTCGATTCTCTATGGATTAAGAGCCTATTTCACTAGGAAACGAATGTGCGCCGGCCATGCATTGCGCGCAGGGCTAGGCAAGAGCCGCGCAGTTTGGTCATTCCAAACAAGCGGCGAGCAACAACGCCCTGCGCGCAATGCATGGCCGGCCCGAAGGGTTTGGTCACAAAACGGCGTCTGCCGCGTTGCGGGCCTTGCGAATGGAACAACCATTCGCTGCGTTCCGCGCCTTGCATCCATCCGTTTTGTGGTCAAACGCATCTTTCGTTTCCTAGTGAAATAGGCTCTAAAGCAGGATCAACGCTCATACCCGCGGCCGCCGCCGTGGGTATGCAAAACATGCAGGTAGGGATGGCGGACGCGCGGCGTGGCATCGGCCTGCAAAAACCGCTCCAGCTCGCCCAAGGCCAGGCGGTAGACCTCGCGCTTGAACTCGACCACCTCCTCGGCCGGCTGCCAGTATTGGTGCCAACGCCAGGCATCGAACTCGGGGTGATCGCTGGCCTTCAGCCGCACGTCGCATTCGCGGCCGACCAGGCGCAGCAGGAACCAAATCTGCTTTTGGCCGCGGTAATGGCCGCGCCATTCGCGCTTGACCCAATCCTTGGGCACGTCGTAGCGCAGCCAGTTGCGGGTGCGCCCGAGGATGCGCACGTGCACGGGCTCCAGGCCGACCTCCTCGGTCAGCTCGCGGTACATGGCCGCCTCGGCCGATTCGCCGCTCTTGATGCCGCCCTGCGGAAACTGCCACGAGGACTGGCGTATGCGCTTGCCCCAGAACACCTCGTTGCGGGCATTGCAGAGCACGATCCCGACGTTCGGCCGGTAACCGTCTTTGTCGATCATGGCCGCACCTTAAAAGTTCAAGAATTGGTCACATTCTCCCACCCTTCACGACGGGAGAAAAGCCGCTTCGACTATAGGACGAAACCGCGATCGTCGATCGTATTGAAGGCCCGCATGCGGTCGAGAAAGCCCGGAAACTCCAGCCCCAGCATGCCCTCCAACTCGCGGGCGCGCGCGGCCAGGGCCTGGAAATCCAGCGCGGGCAACGGCGACTTGAAGCCGAACACGATGATATTGCTCTTCTTCTCGGCCGGCAGGATCAAGACATGGCCGCCGAAGGCCTGGCCGATCCGGTGCAAATAGAGGCCGAAGCGGTCTTCCGAGCCCCATAGATTGAAAGCCGCCACCCCGCCCGGCCGCAGGTGGGCATGGCAGGCTTGGTAGAACGCATCGCTGGCCAAGGACTCGACGATGCGCTTGGCGTCATAGGCGTCGACCAGCAACACATCCCGGCCCTCCGGCTGGTCGCGCACGAAGGCCGCGCCGTCGGCCGCCAATACCGTCAAGCGCGCATCGTCGGGCGGCAACAAAAAATAGGCCCGCGCCGCCGAGATCACCTCCGGGTTGAGCTCGACTGCCGTCAGCCGGCAGTCCGGCAGCCTGCGGTGGATGTACTTGGCAATGGAGCCGCCGCCCAGACCGATCAAGGCCGCCTCGCGCGGCGCCGGGTTGAACAGCAGAAAGGCCATCATGGCCCGGGTGTACTCCAGCTCCAGCGCGAACGGGTCGCGCATGCGCATGGCGCTCTGCACCGCCGTGCCGCCCAGGTGCATATAGCGGATACCGCCTTTTTCGCTCACTTCGACCGGGTCGAAACCGCCTTGATCTTGGGCTCGCCGCCTTGAAAACAACCGCATTTGCTAGAATCCGCGCTTTATTTCGAATTGCCCAAGCCTATCATGCGCACCTCCCAATTCTTCCTCTCCACCAGCAAAGAAGCCCCGGCCGAGGCCGAACTGGTCAGCCACAAACTCATGCTCAGGGCCGGCCTGATCAAGCGCCTGGGCTCCGGCCTCTATACCTGGATGCCGCTGGGCCTGCGCATCCTGCGCAAGGTGGAGGCCGTCGTCCGGGAGGAGATGAACCGCGCCGGCGCGATCGAGCTCTTGATGCCGGCGGTGATCCCGGCCGAGCTGTGGCAGGAATCCGGCCGCTGGGACGTGTTCGGCCCGCAGATGCTGAAGATCAAGGACCGCCACCAGCGCGACTTCCTGTTCGGCCCCACCCACGAGGAGGTGATCACCGATGTCGCGCGCAAGGAGATCCGCTCCTACCGCCAATTGCCGGTGAACTTCTACCAGATTCAGACCAAGTTCCGCGACGAGATTCGGCCCCGCTTCGGCGTCATGCGGGCGCGCGAATTCCTGATGAAGGACGCCTATTCCTTCCACGCCGACGCAGCCAGCCTGGACGAGACCTACCGCGTCATGTACGACACCTACAGCCGCATCTTCAGCCGACTGGGCCTCAAGTTCCGCGCGGTGGCGGCCGACACCGGCGCCATCGGCGGCTCCGGCTCGCACGAATTCCACGTGCTGGCCGATTCCGGCGAAGACGCCATCGCCTTCTGCCCCGAGTCCGACTACGCCGCCAACGTCGAGATGGCCGAAGGCCTGGCGCCGCAGGGCAGCCGCCCGGCCCCGGGACAGGCCAAGCAGGAGGTGGCCACCCCGGGCAAGCACAGCATCGCCGAGGTCACCGAGTTCCTGAAAGTGCCGGCCGACCAGGTGGTGAAGACCCTGATCGTCAAGGGCGAGAAGGGCCTGGTCGCCCTGCTCTTGCGCGGCGACCACGAACTGAACGAGGTCAAGGCGGGCAAGCTGACCGAGGTGTTCTCCCCGCTCACCTTCGCCTCGGATGCCGAGGTCCATGCCGCCGCCGGCTGCCCGCCCGGCTCGATCGGCCCGGTCGGTCTGAATCTGCCCATCGTCGCCGACCGCGCGCTGATGAACGTCGCCGATTTCGTCTGCGGCGCCAACAGCGCCGGCTATCACCTGACCGGCGTCAACTTCGGCCGCGACCTGCCCGAGCCGGCATTCGCCGACCTCCGCAACGTGGTCGAAGGCGACCCCAGCCCGGACGGCAAAGGCACGCTGGAGCTGTGCCGCGGCATCGAGGTCGGCCACATCTTCAAGCTCGGCACCAAATACTCCGAGGCCCTGGAGGCCCGGTTCCTCGACGAACAGGGCAAGAGCCAGACCATGGTCATGGGCTGCTACGGCATCGGCGTCTCGCGCATCGTCGCCGCCGCCATCGAGCAGGGCCACGACGAGCGCGGCATCGTCTTCCCCAAAGGCATCGCGCCGTTCGAGCTGGCCATCGTCGCCCTAGGCTACCGCAAGAACCCGGCGGTCAAGGAGGCGGCGGATGCCCTCTATAATCAGTTGAAGGCGGCCGATATCGACGTGGTGCTGGACGACCGCGACGAGCGGCCGGGCGTGATGTTCGCCGACATGGAGCTGATCGGCGTGCCGCACCGGGTGGTGGTCAGCGAGCGCGGCTTGAAAGAGGGCCAGTTGGAATACCAGGGCCGCCGCGATGCGGCTGCGACCAAGCTGGCCCAGGCCGAGGCGGCGAAACAGATCGAGGAGCGAGTCAAGGCGTGAACCGACGAACGATGCGGGTTCTCATTCTGGCGCTGGGGCTGACGACGGGCGCCGCGCTGCATCTAACCATGGGCGTTGCCCTGGCAGGCGCGCAGAAATACGAGCCCTTGTCGGCCAGCGTCAAGGCCCATCTGTCGAAGACCATAGCGGATACTGCGGTGGAGGCCGCCTTCGCCGACTCGCCCGCCGTGAAAAACTGGCTGGGCCTGATGTCGCAGCGGCTGGCGCGCTTCATCCCCGATGCCGGATACCGCACCGACTTCCTTGAGACTGTCCATTACGAAGCCACCCGCGCCGGGCTCGACCCCGAGCTGGTGCTAGGCCTGATCGAGGTAGAGAGCGGCTTCCGCAAATACGCCGTATCCAGCGCCGCCGCGCGCGGCTACATGCAGGTGATGCCGTTCTGGGTCGACCTCATCGGCGGCCGCGAGCAGAACCTGTTCCACCTGCGCACCAACCTGCGCTACGGCTGCACCATCCTGCGCCACTACCTGGACATCGAACAGGGCGATCTGTTCCGCGCCCTGGGCCGCTACAACGGCAGCCTAGGCCAAGCGCAATACCCCAATGCCGTGCATGCCGCCTGGCGCAAGCACTGGACCACCGGCGTGCTGCCGGCGAGTTACAGCCCGGCGGCCGGACCGATCAGGAAGGGAAGCTAAGACAAGAAGAAGATGGGGCGACGGATGGGACTCGAACCCACAACAACCAGAATCACAATCTGGGACTCTACCATTGAGCTACCGCCGCCACTTTTGAACTGGCCTGCCCGACAGGAATCGAACCTGTAACCCCCAGCTTAGAAGGCTGGTGCTCTATCCAGTTGAGCTACGGGCAGAACTCCCGCGGGCATGATGCAAACCACAGCCGGCTACGCCTGGTCGGGGTGAGAGGATTCGAACCTCCGACATCCTGCTCCCAAAGCAGGCGCGCTACCGGGCTGCGCTACACCCCGAAAACCTTAATCTTCGGTTTTCATTCACACAATCACCCACCGCGCGAACAATGGGTCAAAACCGGAGCGGCGAACTATACCGGCCGGAACCGCAAAAATCAATGCGGGCAGATAGCCGGCTCGGCTAAAATTGCGCACTTCGACCCATCGAGCCCGCAAGCACTATGAGCGCCCGCATTCTCGACGGCAAGGCCATTGCCGACAAACTACTGCAAGACATCAAACAACAGGTGGCGCAACGCATCGCCGCCGGCAAACCGGTGCCCGGTCTGGCCGTCATCCTGATCGGCGGCGACCCGGCCTCGAGCATCTACGTGCGCAACAAACGGCGGGCCTGCGAAACGGCCGGCGTACATTCGATCTCCCATGATTTGCCGGCCACGACCACGCAGGCGGAACTGCTGGCCTTGATCGCCCAACTGAAT
Organism: Betaproteobacteria bacterium; assembly: GCA_016234655.1. Classification (GTDB taxonomy): domain Bacteria; phylum Pseudomonadota; class Gammaproteobacteria; order Burkholderiales; family Thiobacillaceae; genus Sulfuritortus. The sequence continues at coordinate 158,021 of JACRAU010000031.1, read as the reverse complement.
GCGGACGAGGCGGTGGACGGCATCCTGGTGCAAGCGCCGCTGCCCAAGCAGATCGACGACGAAACCGTGGTCGAAAACATCCGCGCCGACAAGGATGTCGACGGCTTCCACCCCTACAACATCGGCCGGCTGGCGGTGCGCCTGCCGACCCTACGCTCCTGCACGCCCTACGGCGTGATGAAGCTCTTGGCCGAAACCGGCGAGCCGCTGCGCGGCAAGCACGCCGTGGTGGTCGGCGCCTCCAACCACGTCGGCCGGCCCATGGCCTTGGAATTGCTGCTGGCCGGCTGCACCGTCACCGTCTGCCACAGCGCCACCCGCGATCTGGCCGGGCACGTCGGCCAGGCCGACATCGTGGTCGCCGCCGTCGGCCGGCCGGAGATGGTCAAGGGCGCCTGGATCAAGCCGGGTGCGACCGTGGTCGACATCGGCATCAACCGCCTGGACGACGGCCGCCTCGTCGGCGATGTCGAGTTCGAAGCCGCCAAGGAACGGGCCGGCTGGATCACCCCGGTGCCCGGCGGCGTCGGCCCGATGACGGTGGCCACCCTGCTCCAGAACACCCTGGAAGCGGCGGCCTGCCACCATCCTTAAGACTTAAACCAACCCATCAAGCGGGCCACGTCGACATAGCCCGCCTCGTCGGCGTCGAGCCGCGCATAGGGCGCAGCCGGCTCGCCCAGCTCGGACAACACCGCCACGGCCCCGCTGAAATCGTGGTCGCGGGTGTAATCGTTCACGGTCACCACGGTCTTCAGCCCGGCGCCGCGCGAGGCGCGGATACCGTTCTCCGAATCCTCGAAGGCCAGGCATTGTTCGGGTGCGAGACCCAGTTGCCGCATGGCCCAGACGTAGATGTCCGGCGCCGGCTTCTTGGCCGGCACGATGTCGCCGGCCGCGATCACGGCAAACCAGTCGGCGCCATCCTCGGCCAGGCTGTGCTTGAGCAGGGCGGTGACGTTCTCCGGTGTCGTGGTCGTTGCCACGCCCAGGATCAGGCCGGCCGCGCGCGCCTCTTGCAACAACCGCTTCACGCCCGGCCGTAGCGGAATGCCGCCCTGGGCCAGCAATTCGGTGTAATGCCGGGTCTTGGCCTTGTGCAGCTCGGCCACCATCTCGTCGAAGTCCGCCGGCTTTTGGTAGTCGGGGCGGAAACGCTCGATGTAAAACTTCATGCGCTCCTTGCCGCCGGTCACTTCCAGCAACCGGCCGTAGAGGGCGACATCCCAATCCCAGTCCAGGCCGAACTCGCGAAAGGCCGCATTGAAGGCGAGGCGATGGCCGTCCCGCTCGGTATCGGCCAGGGTGCCGTCGACATCGAATAGCAAGGCTTTCAGTTCTGTCATAGTCCTTCAACCATTTGTTCATCACCAAGTCATTCGGGGGTAAAATCCGCCCTCCCCCACCGTTAGTGCTAGAGGCCATAGATGATCAGCCCCGAGCAAAATCCAGAATTCGACGCGCTGTTCGACGGCGTGCTGTACAGCCTGATGTCGTGGCAGCAGCTGGCCGAGTTCTGGCAACGCATCGACACCTCGGCCGGCTGGTATCTCTATGCGCTCGGCGAAGACCGCCCGGCCGCCCCGGCCGACGCCGAGCATGTCGGCACCTTCATCCGCGAGATCGATGCGCTGCTGCACAAGGACCATCACGAGGACTACTGCGGCATCGTCTACGCCGACGACCTCAGCCAGCCCAAGATCGTCAAAATCTACGACCCCAACCATCTCGGCAGTTCCTGCGGCTCCATCGGCTACCGCGTGTTGCCGGGTTGGGTCATGTCGCTGACCCCGCCCTCCGACCTCACCCCCAGCCATTTCGTTCCGCAGAACCGCCGCCGCTGGTGGCAGGGTTTTCTCGACGCCATCCACCACGCCTGACCGTCCGCGTGGCGGCGAAAAAAAAAGCGGCCGGGGCCGCTTTTTTTATTGGCCGTCCGGAATCAAGCGGCCGATTCCGGCTCGGTCGGTGCGGCCACTTCGATAGGCTGCTCGGCGGCTTGCTCCGCCGGGGCCGCTTGTTCAGCCGGTGCAACGGCCTCCGATGCAGCCTTCATCGACAGACGCAAACGACCTTTCTCGTCGGCCTCCAAGACCTTCACGCGCACCGACTGGCCTTCCTTGAGGTAGTCGGTCACGGCATTGACCCGCTCCTGCGCGATCTGGGAGATGTGCAGCAGACCGTCGCGGCCGGGCAGGATGTTGACGATGGCGCCGAAGTCCAGAATCTTCAGCACGGTGCCTTCGTAGATGCGGCCCACCTCGACCTCGGCGGTCAGGTCCTCGATCCGCTTCTTCGCCGCCTCGCCGGCCTCGGAGCTGGTGCAGGCGATCTTGACGGTGCCGTCCTCGGCGATGTCGATCTGGGTGCCGGTCTCCTCGGTCAGCGCGCGGATGGTGGCGCCGCCCTTGCCGATCACGTCGCGGATCTTCTCCGGGTTGATCTTGATGGTGACGATGCGCGGCGCGAAGGCGGACATCTCTTGGCGCGGGGCGCCCATGGCGGCCTTCATCTCGGCCAGGATGTGCAAGCGGGCCTCGCGCGCCTGGGTCAGCGCGACCTGCATGATCTCCTTGGTGATGCCTTCGATCTTGATGTCCATCTGTAGCGCGGTCACGCCGTTGTCGGTGCCGGCCACCTTGAAGTCCATGTCGCCCAGGTGATCTTCGTCGCCCAGGATGTCGGTCAGCACCGCGAAGCGGTTGCCTTCCTTGATCAGGCCCATGGCGATGCCGGCCACGTGCTCTTTCATCGGCACGCCGGCGTCCATCAGCGCCAGGCTGCCGCCGCAGACGGAGGCCATGGAGCTGGAGCCGTTCGACTCGGTGATCTCGGACACGACGCGGATGGTGTAGCCGAACTCTTCCTTGGCCGGCAGGCAGGCGTACAGGGCACGCTTGGCCAGGCGGCCGTGGCCGATCTCGCGCCGCTTGGGGCTGCCGACGCGGCCGGTCTCGCCGGTGGCGAACGGCGGCATGTTGTAGTGCAGCATGAAGTGCTCGCTGTAGCCGCCGGTCAGGTCCTCGATGGTCTGCTCGTCGCGGCCGGTACCCAGCGTGGCGACGACCAGGGCCTGGGTCTCGCCGCGAGTGAACAGGGCGGAACCGTGGGTGCGCGGCAGCACGCCGGTGCGGATGGCGATCGGACGCACGGTGCGGGTATCGCGGCCGTCGATGCGGGGCTCGCCGGCCAGGATGCGGCCACGAACGACTTGGGCTTCGAGGTGGTGGAACAGGTCCTTGATCACGTTGGCCTGTTCGGTGTTCATGTCCTCGGTGATCATCGCGGCGATTACGCGGCCGCGGATCTCGTCGACCGCGCTCATGCGTGCCTGCTTCTGCTTGATCGAATAGGCGTTGGACAGATCGGCCTCGCACAGCGACTTCATCTGGGCGACCAGGGCGCTATCGGTCTCGGGCGCGGCCCAGTCCCACGGCTCCTTGCCGGCCTCGTCGGCCAGCTCGTTGATCGCGTTGATCGCCGTTTGCAACTGCTCGTGACCGAAGACCACGGCACCCAGCATCACGTCCTCGGGCAACTGCTCGGCCTCGGACTCGACCATCAGCACAGCATGCGCGGTACCCGCCACCACCAAGTCCAGTTTGGAGTTCTTGAGTTCGGTGTTGCTCGGGTTGAGCACGTACTGGCCGTCGATGTAGCCGACGCGAGCGCCGCCGATCGGGCCGTTGAACGGCACGCCGGCCAGCATCAAGGCGGCCGAGGCGCCGATCATGGCCGGAATATCGGAATCGACTTCGGGGTTCGACGACATCACGGTGGCGATGACCTGGATCTCGTTGAAGAAGCCATCCGGGAACAGCGGGCGGATCGGACGGTCGATCAGGCGCGAGGTCAGCGTCTCCTTCTCGGTCGGCTTGCCTTCACGCTTGAAGAAGCCGCCGGGGATACGGCCGGCCGCATAGGTCTTTTCCTGATAATCGACGGTCAGCGGGAAGAAGTCCTGGCCGGGCTTGACCTCGGTCTTGGCCACGGCGGTGACCAGCACCACGGTGTCGTCCATGTTGACGATGACCGCACCGTCGGCCTGACGGCCGATTTCGCCGGTCTCCAGGGTGACTTGATGACGACCGTATTGAAAGCTTTTCTTGACAGGATTCACGCTGACCTCGTCGATGAGTTCGCTATACCGATAAAGACGCAGACGCCGCAAAGGCAGGCGCTGCGGGCTTGCTTGAAGAAGACCCGCAGGGTGTTACTTACGCAGACCCAGGCGCTCGATCAGCGAGCGGTAGGCGTCGGTGTTGCGAGACTTCAAGTAGTCGAGCAGGCGACGACGGCGGCTGACCATCTTCAGCAGGCCGCGACGGGAATGGTGATCCTTGGCATTGGCCTTGAAGTGGCCGGTCAAGTCATTGATACGGGCGGTCAACAGGGCAACCTGGACCTCGGGCGAGCCGGTATCGGCGGCGGCGCGCTGGTAATCTTTCAGAATCTTCGCCTTGTCGGCGGCGGTCATAGCCATGGTTCAGAACTCCAAAACAAACTGGAAAGGGGCGGATTCTACTCGTAAATCCTCTGTTTTCTCAAGTAATTCTGCCGCCCGAGCCGGCGGCGAGGCGCAAATCAGCTTGCCAGCAAACGGCGCGGCGCCAGCTTGCCGTCGTCGTCGACCTCGGCCACGCCGAGAAAGCGGGCCGCCGGGTCGAACAGGGCGAAACGCTGGCCCACGGCCAGGCCGGGGCGCCAGATCGCCTGGCCGTGGCAAAGCTGCCAGGCGGCATCGATATCGAGCTCCACGCGGGGCAGGTCGGCGACCAGGATGGCCGCCGGCAGCAGCCGGCCATCGCGCTCGGGCAGCGCCATGGCCTCCAGCTCCGGCAGGCCGACCGCGTCTTCCAGGCGAAACGGCCCGACCGCCAAACGGCGCAGGGCCTGCAAATAAGCGCCGCAGCCCAAGGCGGCCCCGATATCCTCGGCCAAGGTGCGGACATAAAGCCCCTTGCCGCAGCGCACCACCACGGTCAACACCTCGCCGGCCAGCGACTCGACGGCGATCTCATGCACCCGCACCGCGCGCGGCGCCCGCTCGATCTCGATGCCCTTGCGGGCATATTCGTAGAGTGGCCGGCCATCGCGCTTCAAGGCCGAATGCATGGGCGGGACCTGCATGATCTCGCCCAAAAAGCGGGGCAACACCGCCTGTACCTGCTCGGCGGTCACCGTCACCGGTTTCGTCTCGATCACCTCGCCCTCGGGATCGGCCGTGTTCGTGCGCACGCCCAGACGAATCTCGGCCCGATAGGCCTTGTCGGCGTTGAGCAGAAACTGGGAAAACTTGGTCGCCTCGCCCAGGCAAAGCGGCAGCAAGCCGGAGGCGAAGGGGTCGAGGGTGCCGGTGTGGCCGGCCTTCTCGGCCTCGAACAGGCGCTTGGCCCGTTGCAGGGCGCCGTTCGAGGTCAGTCCAGTCGGCTTGTCCAGCAGCAGGACACCGTTGATCTTGCGTTTCGCCATGACGGAGCGACGGTTATTCGTCGTCCTTGTGGTGGCTCATGTCTTCGGCAATGGCCTCGTCGATCAGGTGCGAGATGCGATTGCCGCGTTCGAGCGATTCGTCGAACTGGAAATTGAGCTTAGGCACGATGCGCAGGCGCATGCGGTGGGACAACTCGCTGCGCAGGAAACCCGCCGCCTTCTGCAGGGCCTGGGTCACCTGTTTGGGCTCGCCGGTCAGCACGCTGAAATAGACCTTGGCATGCTCCAGGTCGGGGGTAACCTCAACCGCGGTGACGGTGACCCCGGCGACACGCGGGTCCTTCATCTCGCGCCAGAGAATATCGGCCAGCTCTTGGCGGATCTGTTCGCCGACACGGCGGGCACGGGGGAAATCGGCGGGCATGGCTTACGGGGCGAGGGGCGAGCGGCGAGCGGCGAGCGGCGAAACACCCCTTGCCCCCAGCCCCTTGCCTCTCGCCATCTTTTTTACAGCGTCCGGGCGACTTCCACGACTTCGAAGAATTCGAGCTGGTCGCCCTCTTCGATTTCGTTGAAGTTCTTGATCGACAGGCCGCAGTCGTAGCCGGACTTGACCTCTTTCACGTCTTCCTTGAAGCGCTTCAGGGAGTCGAGTTCGCCGCTATGGATGACCACGTTGTCGCGCAGCACGCGGACATGGGCCGAGCGCTTGACCAGGCCGTCGGTCACCATGCAGCCGGCGACGGCGCCGACCTTGGAGATGCGGAACACCTGGCGCACCTCGGCCATGCCGAGCACGCTTTCCTTCTTCTCCGGCGACAACAGGCCGGACAGGGCCGCCTTCACCTCGTCCACCGCCTCGTAGATGATGTTGTAGTAGCGGATGTCGACAGCAGCGCTCTCGGCCAACTTGCGCGCCTGGGCATCGGCCCGGACGTTGAAGCCGATGATCACCGCCTTGGAGGCGATGGCCAGGTTGACGTCGGATTCCGATACCGCGCCGACCGCGGCGTGGATGATGTTGACCTTGACCTCGTCGGTCGAAATCTTGGTCAAGGCATGGGCCAGACCCTCGTAGGAGCCTTGCGCATCGGATTTGATGATCAGGGCCAGGGACTTCACCTCGCCCTCGCCCATCTGGCCGAAGATGTTCTCCAGCTTGGCGGCCTGCTGCTTGGCCAGGCGCACGTCGCGGAACTTGCCCTGGCGGAACAGCGCGATCTCGCGCGCCTTGCGCTCGTCCGGCAGCACCAGCACGTCTTCGCCCGCGCCCGGCACGTCGGACAAGCCCTGAATCTCGACCGGAATGGCCGGCCCGGCCACATCGACCGGCTTGCCGTTCTCGTCGAGCATGGCGCGGACGCGGCCGAAGGCGGTGCCGGCCAGCATGACATCGCCCCGGCGCAGGGTGCCGGACTGCACCAGGATGGTGGCCACCGGGCCACGGCCCTTGTCCAGGCGGGATTCGACCACCACGCCCTTGGCCGGCGCATCGGTCGGCGCCTTCAATTCCAGCACTTCGGCCTGGAGCAGCACCGCGTCGAGCAGGCTGTCGATGCCGACGCCGGTCTTGGCCGAGACCTCGATGAACATCGCATCGCCGCCCCACTCCTCGGGCACCACGCCCTCGCTGGAGACCTCCTGCTTGATCCGCTCCGGGTTGGCCTCCGGCTTGTCGATCTTATTCACCGCCACGACGATGGGCACGCCCGCCGCCTTGGCATGGTGGATGGCTTCCTTGGTCTGCGGCATGACGCCGTCGTCGGCCGCCACCACCAGGATAACGATGTCGGTGGCCTTGGCGCCCCGCGCCCGCATCGCGGTAAACGCCTCGTGGCCGGGGGTGTCGAGGAAGGTGACCATGCCCTTGGGCGTCTCGACGTGATAGGCGCCGATATGCTGGGTGATGCCGCCCGCCTCGCCGGCGGCCACGCGGGCGCGGCGGATGGAGTCGAGCAGCGAGGTCTTGCCGTGGTCGACGTGGCCCATGACGGTGACCACCGGCGCGCGCGGTTTGGCCTCGGCTTCCTTGTGCTCGCCGGTGTCCACTTCCAGATAGGACTCGGGCGTATCGATCGGGGCGGGCTTGGCCACGTGGCCCATCTCCTCGACCACGATCATCGCGGTCTCCTGGTCCAGCACCTGGTTGATGGTGACCATCGAGCCCATCTTCATCAGGGTCTTGATCACCTCGGCGGCCTTGACCGTCATCTTATGCGCCAGGTCGGCGACGGAGATGGTCTCGGGCACCAGCACCTCATGCACCACCGGCTCGGTCGGCGCGGTGAAGGCGTGCTGCGGTTCGTGCTCGCCCTTGTGCTTGGCCTTGCGGCCGCGCCAGCCCTGGTCTGACTCGACCGCGCCGCGCACCTTGAGCCCGCCGCGCTTGCCGGCGGCCTCTTCTTCCTTGCCCTTCTTGCCGCCGGCCTTGGGCTTGACCGTCGGTTTGACCGTGCCGGCGGGCTTGGGCTTGGCGGCCTCGGGGGCGGGGGGGGTGGCGGCCTTGGTTTCGGCCTCCTTGCGGGCGACCTCGCGCTCCTGCTTGGCCCTGAGTTCGGCCTCCTGGATCGCGCGCAGCTCGGCCTGGCGCCGCGCTTCTTCCTCGCGCGTCTTGAGTTCTTGCTCGCCGATGACATCGACCTTCTTGCGAGCCTTGGGCTTTTCCGCGACGGCCGGCGCGGCGGTCACTTCCTCGACCGGGGCCGGCGTCGGCTCGGGCGTGGGGGCCTCGGTCACCGCTTCGGTCACCGCCTCGATCGGCGCGGCCTGCGGCTCTTCGCGCTTCACCAGCACCCGCTTCTTGCGCACTTCGACCTGGATCGTGCGCGACTTGCCGCTGCTGTCGGCGGTCTTGATCTCGCTGGTCTGCTTGCGCGTCAGCGTGATCTTGGTCTTGGGCTGCTTGGCGCCGTGCTTGCTCTGCAAATAATCCAGCAGGAGGGTCTTATCCTCGTCGCTGAGCTCGTCCGCGGCGCTCTTGACCGACACGCCAGCCGCCTGCAATTGCTCCAACAGCAGTTCGACCGCGACTTTAAGTTCCTTGGAGAACTGTTCGACGTTCATCTATCCCTCGTTACTCGCCTGCCGCCAAAATCGGGGCACGTGCGGTCATGATGAGTTGCTTGGCGCGCTCTTCATCCATCTCGGTCAATTCGACCAACTCGTCCACGGCCAGGTCGGCCAGGTCCTCGGTGGTCGCCACACCCTTGGATTGCAACAAGGCGGCGGTATCGGCATCCATGCCGTCCAGGCTCATCAGGTCCGGGTTCACCGTCTCCACCGTTTCCTCGCGGGCGATGGCCGCCGTCAGCAGCGCATTGCGGGCACGGGCACGCAATTCATTGACGGTGTCCTCGTCGAAAGACTCGATCTCCAGCATCTCGTTCAGCGGCACATAGGCCACCTCTTCCAGGGTGGAGAAGCCTTCCTGCACCAGCACGTCGGCCACGTCCTCGTCGACATCCAGCTTTTGCATGAACAGGTCGCGAATGCTGGTGGCCTCTTGCGTGTGCTTCTGGTCGGCCTCGTCCACGGTCATGATGTTGATGTTCCAGCCGGTCATTTCCGAGGCCAAGCGGACGTTCTGGCCGCCACGGCCGATGGCGTTGGCCAACTGTTCCTCGTCCACCACCACGTCCATGCTGTGCTTCTCTTCATCGACCACGATGCCGGATATCTCGGCCGGGGCCAGGGCATTGATCACCAGCTGGGCCGGCTCGGGCGACCACAGCACGATATCGACGCGCTCGCCGCACAGCTCGTTGGTCACTGCGGTGACGCGGGTGCCGCGCACGCCGATGCAGGTACCCTGCGGGTCGATGCGCGGGTCGTTCGACTTGACGGCGATCTTGGCGCGCATGCCGGGGTCGCGGGCGGCGGCCTTGATCTCGATCAGGCCCTCGCTGATCTCCGGCACTTCCATCTCGAACAGGGCCATGATGAATTCGGGCGCGGTGCGCGACAAAATCAACTGCGGGCCACGGCCGCCGCGCTCGATGCGCAGCAGATAGGCACGAATGCGGTCGCCGACGCGCAGGTTTTCCTTCGGGATCATCTGGTCGCGGCCCAGCCAGCCTTCAATGCGGCCGGACTCGATGATGGCGCTGCCGCGATCCATGCGCTTGATGGTGCCGGTGACCATGACCTCCTCGCGGGCCAGGAAGTCGTTCAGCACCTGCTCGCGCTCGGCGTCGCGAATCTTCTGCAGGATCACCTGCTTCGCGGCCTGGGCGCCGATGCGGCCGAATTCGACGGCCTCCAGCGGCTCCTCGATGAATTCGCCGATCTGGATATCGGGGTCGATCTCTTGCGCCTCAGACAGCAGATACTGGTGGTCCGGATGCTCCAGACCGGCCTCGTCGGGCAGCACTTCCCAGCGGCGGAAGGCCTCGTATTCGCCGGTCTTGCGGTCGATCGCAACCCGCACCTCGGCCTCCACGCTCAGGCGCTTCTTGGTGGCATGGGCCAAGGCGGACTCGATGGCGCCGAAGACCACATCCAGGTCCACGTTCTTTTCGCGCGCCAGCGCATCTGCCAACAACAAAACTTCGCGACTCATTGCGTCCTCCGGCTAAACCTTCTAACCATTCAAAACTGCGGAACCAGGCGGGCCGATTCGATCTCCGCCATCGGAATCGCCACCTCGCCCTGTTCGGTGCGCATTTGCACCGCGCCATCCTGCACGCCGACCAACTGGCCGACGTACTTGCGCCGCCCGTCCATGGGCAGGCGCAGCTTCACTTGGGCCTGCTCGCCGGCGAAACGAACAAAATCCGCTTCCTTGACCAGCGGCCGGTCCAGGCCCGGCGACGACACCTCGAGCCGGTCGTAGTCGACGTTCTCGACGGTGAACAGCCGGGTCAGCTGGTTGCTCACCCGCACGCAATCGTCGATCTGGATGCCGCCCGGCTTGTCGATGAACAGGCGCAACAAACCGCGCCCGACCCGCTCCAGCGCCACCAGTTCGTAGCCCATACCCGCCAGGGTCGGCTCGATCAGTGCTTGCACATCCATAAACTCGATCCCGCAGAAACAAAAAATGGGCTCAAAGCCCATTCCGTAAACCCTGCGATTATAACAACATTTTTGAAAAAAATGCCCCTTGACACGACTCGGCTGGTGCCCGGGACCGGACTCGAACCGGTACGCCCTTGCGAGCGAGGGATTTTAAGTCCCTTGTGTCTACCTATTCCACCACCCGGGCGGGCGGCGATCAGTTTTAGCAACAACCAGGGGAAGCAACTGGAGGCGCGGGGCGGAGTCGAACCGCCCTGGAAGGATTTGCAATCCTCTGCATAACCGCTTTGCTACCGCGCCGAAAATCGGCTTAAAAGTAAAAAGGGGAAAACCCGGTTTCGGCGAAGGCCAGCACACCGAATGTGCCGCGCCGACCAAAACCCAGCGTTTTCCCCGGGAATTCTGGAGCGGGAAACGAGACTCGAACTCGCGACCTCAACCTTGGCAAGGTTGCGCTCTACCAACTGAGCTATTCCCGCGCAAAACAGAACGCGCATTCTATACATCGCTTAAATCTTGTCAAGCCGCCGGCTGATCTTTTAGCGCGTCCCAGGCCATCCGCAAGTAGTAAGCCATGGAGATCAGCGTCAGCAAGGCGGCCAGATCGAGCAACCAACTGCCGACCAGCGCCACCTGGGTAAAGCCGAACACCGGCTCGTAATAGAGCAACATGAACAGCGCCGCCATCTGCGCCGTGGTCTTCAACTTGCCGACAAAGGACACCGCCACGCTCTTGCTGCGGCCGATCTTGGCCATCCATTCGCGCAGCGCGGAGATCGCAATCTCGCGGCCGATGATGATCAGCGACACCGTCACCCCCGCCCGGTCCAAATCCACCAGCACGATCAGCGCGGCGGCCACCATCAGCTTGTCCGCCACCGGATCGAGGAAGGCGCCGAAGGCAGACATCTGGTTCAACTTGCGAGCGAGATAACCGTCCAGCCAGTCGGTGATGGCGGCGACGGCGAAGATCAGGGTCGCGCTGAGATTGACCGAATGCTTGGGCAGCCAACCTTCGGGCAGGTAGAACACCACGACGAACAGCGGGATCAGCGCGATCCGCAGCCAGGTCAGGGCGTTGGGCAAATTAAATGGCATTCAGTGCAGCTCCCGATAAATCCGTTCCGCCAATTCTCGGCTAATTCCTTCCACTTGGGCCAGCTCTTCCACCCCGGCGGCGACCACGCCGCGCAAACCGCCGAAACGCTGCAACAGACTTTGCCGCCGCTTCGGCCCCACGCCGGGGATGCCCTCCAGGCTGGATGTGGTGCGCTGCTTGCCGCGCTTGGCCCGGTGGCCGGTGATGGCGAAGCGATGCGCCTCGTCCCGCACCTGCTGGATCAGGTGCAGGGCCGGGTGGTCGGAGGGCAGGCTGATCGAATCCGCCGCGCCCGGCCGAAACAACTGCTCCAGCCCCGGCTTGCGCGCCTCGCCCTTGGCCACGCCCACCATCGGCAGCTCGGCCAGGCCCAGCTCGGTCAGCACCTCGACCGCCACGTTCAACTGGCCCTTGCCGCCGTCGATCAAGAGCAGGTCGGGCAGCACGCCCTCGCCGGCCGCCAGCTTGCCATAGCGCCGGGTCAAGGCATCGCGCATGGCGGCGTAATCGTCGCCCGGCGTGATGTCCGTGATATTAAAGCGACGGTATTCCGATGGCTGCATCGCCCCCTTGTCGTAGACCACGCAGGACACCACCGTGGCCTCGCCCAGGGTGTGGCTGACATCGAAGCACTCGATGCGGTGGATGGCCTCCTCGCCCAACACCTCGTTCAGCGCGGCCAGCCGCGCCTCCTGGCTGGCGCGCTGGCCCTCGCGCGCGGTCAGCGCCAGCTCGGCATTGCTCTGGGCCATGGCCAGCCAGGCCCGGCGCTCGCCCACCGCGTTGGCCAGCACCTGCACCTTGTGCTCGGCCGCCTCCGTCAGCCAGTCCTCCAGCCCCTCGGGCGCGGCGGCGGCATCCAGCACCAAGAGCGGCGGCACCGGCCGGCCGGCATAGTGCTGGGAAACGAAGGCCTCGACCACCTCCGCCGCCTCGATGCCCTCGCCCGTATTGGGAAAGAAGGCCCGGCCGCCCAGGCTGCGGCCGCCGCGGATCATCATCAGGTAGACGCAGACCACCGGCGCCTTGATCGCCACCGCGATCACATCGGCATCCTGCGCGCTGCGGCTCTCGACGAACTGCTTCTCGCGGATGCGGGTCAGGGCCTGGACCTGGTCGCGGTAGAAGGCCGCCTCCTCAAATTTGAGCGCGTTCGACGCCGCCTCCATCTTCGCGGTCAGGTCGCGGGAGAGTTCGTCGTCCTTGCCCTGCAAGAACAACAGCGCATTGCCCACATCGCGGACGTAATCCGCATCCGCGATCAGCCCGACGCAAGGCCCGCTGCACCGCTTGATCTGAAACAGCAGGCAGGGCCGCGAGCGATTGGCGAACACCGAGTCCTCGCAAGTGCGCAGGCGAAACACCTTCTGCAAAATCTGGATACTCTCGCGCACCGCGAAGGAATTCGGGAACGGCCCGAACACCCGGTCGCGCTTATCCGGCGTGCCGCGAAAATAGGCCAGGCGCGGCCAAGCATGGCCGGTCAGCAGCAGATAAGGGTAGGACTTGTCGTCGCGGAACAGGATGTTGTAACGCGGCGCCAGACCCTTGATCTGGTTGTTCTCCAGCAGCAAAGCCTCGGCCTCGGACCGGGTCACCGTAATCTGGATATCCCGGATGCGCGCCACCATGTGCCGGATGCGGGGTGAGAGGTCGGACTTCTGGAAATAACTCGACACCCGCTTCTTCAAGTCGCGCGCCTTGCCGACATAGAGCACCTCGCCCTCCTCGCCCAGCATGCGGTAGACGCCGGGGCGATTGGGCAGGCTCTTGAGGACGGCGGCCGGGTCAAAGCCCGGGCCGGCGGGATAGGCGGTTTCGGTCATGGGGGCAAGTTTATTGCAGACCGTGCCGTCTGCGAGTGCCGCTTGCCTGACTTGTAGGGTTAAGCGTTTAATTTCACAAATTAATCCCAGGGGGCAATAATGAGGCAAAGCATTGCGGCAGTTTATGGCGCACTAATTTCCCTTCTAATCGCGATAGCTCATGATCAACTTTTTACCAAAACCCTAGAATGGCCAATCTCAGCCGCCCTAACGGGCGCGGTAGGCATTGGGGCCTTATTGCTCGTTACGTATGAACTCATCGGTGGCAGCAGAGCTGTTAGCCGGCGATTCTCGCCACTCCGCAAGATAGAAGGAGCATGGAAAATCGACCTCACAAACAATGAAAATAGGCCAACAAGTGTTTGTAAAATCGAATTTGCCCATACCGATCACGTATATAAGGGCTACGGCATCAATTGTGACGGGACTCTCGGGTCAGAGTGGAGCAGTAGAGACATTCACTACGATGAAGATCAAGAGGAACTGTCGTTCACTGCAGATGCCACGCTTGTGAAAAATGGCAAGCGCGTACGCAACTATGGGTACATAAAGTTCTACAAGAACGCCAATGGAAAATTCGAGTACGGTGATGGATATTTTGTAGACATGGGCGACGAACTTACTCAGACCCACATGACCCTAACAAAAATTAAAAATGACGAGTTCGATAAACTCGTGAAAGACTCTTTCAGCAAAACCACCAGCTGAGTGGTCTTGCCTTTTGCCTTTTCCGCTTCTGCGGGAATGACGACGAAAAATGCCGTTAGCCCTCTCTATCCAGCAACTCCCCCGCAATCGCCCAGTTCTCGTCCGGCAGTTCCTCGAAGGCGATGTAGGTGTAGCGCCGGGGCTTGCCGCCCACGCGCTCCAGGGTGTCGGTGATCTCTTGGGCGATCTGCTTTTTCTGTTCGCGGCTGAAGGTGCCGGCGAGCTTGATGGTGACGACGGGCATGGTCAGGCCTCCTTTGAATCGGTTCGTATCCGGGCGAACACCGCCTTGAACATCTCGGGCGTGAGCCGGCGGGTTTGGGTGTTGTAGCGGCTACAGTGGTAGCTGTCGTAGAGGCGGCGGACTGCGCCCTCTGCCACGGCCTTTCCCTCTCCCCCAGCCCCTGATGAAGCCCCTACCCTTCGGTATCTCCCGCTTGCGGGAGAGGGGAGTGAATGCACGGCGGCGTGGCCGAAAGGGTAGTCCTTCAATTTCAAACCGAGCGCGCGCAAAACCGCGCCGTGGGCGATCTGGCCCAGGGCGAGCACTGCCGTGCCTTGGGGCAGGCCTTCCAGTTCCGCTTTCAGGAAACCGTTGCAGCGCTTGATCTCGTCCGGGGTGGGTTTGTTTTCCGGCGGCACGCATTTGACCGCGTTGGTGATGCGGCAGCCGATGAGTTCGAGGCCGTCGTCGGCTGCGGTCGAGGTCGGCCGGCTGGCATAGCCGAACGCGTGCAGGGTCTCGTACAGCAGCACGCCGGCATGGTCGCCGGTGAAGGGCCGGCCGCTGCGGTTGGCGCCGTGGTAGCCGGGGGCCAGGCCGACGATGAGCAGCTTGGGTTCGGCCGCGCCGAACGGCGGCACCGGCCGGCCGAAGTAATCTGGCCGCGTGGCGCGGCAATCGGCCAAGAAGGTAGCCAGGCGCGGGCAAGCCGTGCAATTCGGGTCAAACATGCTCGGTTCCAGTCAGATCACTTGATGATGGGGCCGATGCGCCATGGATCGCCACGCCGCCGCGCGGCTCGCGATGACGTGCCACGCCCCTCGCCGCTAGCCCCACACCCCACGCCTCAATGCAAATGCGCCGGCGGGCTGTCGTGGCCCTCCGGCATTTCGGCATGCACGCTCTCGCCCTCGGGGTTGGGATAGAGCGGCGCGCCGCAATCGTCGCAGTATTCCAGCGGGAAGCGCTGGCCGTGCAGGATGACCTCGCCGACGCCGGACTCGCGCAGGATGCGCTCGATCTCGGTCGGGGTCTCGCCGCTCTCTTCTTCCGGCCCGAGCAGGGGCCAGACCACGCCGTGCACCAGCTCGTCGGAGCCGGACAAAGCGAAGCCGATGCGGTATTCGACCAGCCAGTGGTCGTAGAACGGCGCAATCACCGCGCGCAGCAGGCCGGCCGGACTGCTCAGCATGGCTTGCAGATAGGCCACCGCCGCGCGCAAGGCGTAGGGACGAATCTCGCGATCGGCCTGGCGCCAGGCGGCAAAGTAGGCGTCGGGTTGCAGCAGTTCGAAGGCGCAGCCGGCCATGACGGTTTGCAGGTTGGCGCCGCCCTGCTCGCGCCACTGCGCCAGGGCCTGTTCGCGGCTGCCGTCGGCCTCGTTCCAGCGGAACAGGGCATGGCCCGCCGGCACGGCCACGGCGACCAGCAGATAGCGCACATCGGAGACGAAAGCGGCGGTCTCCGGCATCTTCTTGGCCTCGATGTTGAAATCGCGGTTTTCCACGGCGGCCGGCCAGAGCGACTCGGCGAGCTGCCGGGTCTCGCAGTAACCGCGCGGCAACTGGTCCGGGCTGAACAGGTAATCGGCCACGGCGAAGCGCGCGCCCTCGGCCAGCACGTGCGCCGCCAGTTGCGCGCGCAAGCCTTGCAGCGCGGTCTTGGGCACGCCGCGGGTGGGAATGCTGTAGCGCGACCAGGCCAGGATGGGCAAGGCGAGCAGCAGGCCGGACCAGGCCTCGCCGTCGCCGACCGTCAAGCGACTGCCCTCGGCCCCGGCCTCGATCAGGTCGGCCAGCTCGTCGTAGGCGCGCGAGTGGGTTTCGTACAGGCGGTCGAGCGCCTGGTTGAAGGCCTCTTCGTCGTCGGCGTGCAGCAACTTTTCGATCAAGGGCGTCAGTTCGCCCTCCCAGAAGGCGTCTTCGACCCGACTACCGGAATCGGCCAGGCCGGTGGCCAGCCAGGACAGGCGCTCGGCGTCGCGGCTCAGGCGGTGGCGGGTATAGAGGCGTCTACGTTTCATCACAACTCCCGTGTTCTCGGCTAGACCTGATGCAGTATATGAAACGGCTGATCCTGCCGATCCTGCGCCAGCTCCGGCTGCAAGGTCACGTGGCCGATGCCGTGCCGGGTGTTCAGGCGCTGCCGGCCCTCGGCCAGCACGCGCGGCCAGTCGGCCAGGTTTTCCACGTCGAGGTGGGCCGATAAGGCGATCTTGCCGGAGGACAGCGTCCAGATATGCAGGTCGTGCACCTCGGCCACGCCGTCGATGCCGGCCAGATCGCGGGCGACCGCCTCGATGTCGACATGCCCCGGCACCGCCTCGAGCAGCACGTCGAGCGCCTCGGCCAGCAGGCGCCAGGCGGAGACCAGGATCAGGCCGGAGACTACCAGCGACAGGATCGGGTCGATCGGCATCCAGCCGGTGAAATAGATCACCAGGCCGGCCGCCAGGGCGGCGACCGAGCCGAGCAGGTCGCCCATCACGTGCAGCAGCGCGGCGCGGGTGTTCAGGGTCTTCTCGCCCCGGCTCAACTGCCAGGCCACGCCGAGGTTGACCAAGAGACCGACGATGGCGACCACGGTGACGAGGCCGCCTTGCACCGCGCGCGGCTGGGCGAAACGCTCCACCGCCTCGACGGCGATGAAACCGACCAGGCCGAACATCAGCAGGGCATTGGCCAGCGCGGCAATGATCTCCAGCCGCACCAAACCATAGGTATGGCGCCGCGACGGCGGCCGCCGGGCCAGCCAGGCGGTCAGCGCGGCCAGGCCCAGCGCGGTGGAGTCGGTCAGCATGTGGCCGGCATCGGACAGCAACGCGAGCGAGCCGGAGTAGTAGCCGGCCACCGCCTCGACCAAGGCGAAGGCCAAGGTGAACATCAGCGCGCCAGTCAGGTGGGCATGGCCGCCGCCGTGGCCGAGGTGGTGATGGGCGTGGTCGGTGCCGCGGTCGAGGGACAGGTCTGAGTTAATTTTTTCCACAGGTGTTCGTCGGATCGTTGAAGGCCAGGTCGGCATCTACCTCGCCCAGGCCGGCCAGGTGGTGTACCGCGTTCATATAACGCGCGCTCTCGTGCAAGGCGACACGGTTCGGCGCGTGCGGCCGGCCATGCATGCGCGCCAGGCGCACCAACGACACCGGCGCCGGCTGGCGTTGAAGTTTCGCCAGCACCTCGTCCACCAGCTCGGGGTGGTTGCACAGCAGGGCCATGTCGCAGCCGGCGTCGAGCGCGGCGCGCGCCCGCTCGACCGCGGCGCCGGCCACGCTGGCGCCCGCCATCGCCAGGTCGTCGCTGAAGATCACGCCCTCGAAGCCGAGCCGGCCGCGCAGGATGTCCTGCAACCAGCGACGCGAAAAACCGGCCGGCCGGTCGTCCACCTTGGGGTAGATCACGTGCGCCGGCATGATCGCGGCCAGGCCCCAATCGAGCATCTGGCGGAACGGGATCAGATCGGCGAACTCCAGGTCTTCCAGGGGCCGCTCGTCGATGGGAATGGCGACATGCGAGTCGGCCGCGATGTAGCCGTGGCCGGGAAAGTGCTTGCCCACCGCGCTCATGCCGGCCTCGTGCAGGCCCAGCATCAGGGCATGTGCCAGCTCGGACACCGCCTGCGGATTGCGATGGAAGGCGCGGTCGCCGATCACGCTGCTGGCGCCGTAGTCGAGGTCGAGTACCGGCG
The DNA here is from genome assembly GCA_016234655.1 of Betaproteobacteria bacterium. Taxonomy (GTDB): domain Bacteria; phylum Pseudomonadota; class Gammaproteobacteria; order Burkholderiales; family Thiobacillaceae; genus Sulfuritortus. Next base: position 140,032 of record JACRAU010000031.1, on the reverse strand, counting down.
CGAAGCTGAAATCGATGCCGACCGCGCGCAGCTCGGCGCCCATGATGTAGCCGGCATCCTTGGCCAGGCGCTTGGCCCGCATGGGGTGCCCGTCCCACACCGCGCCCAGCGCGCGCATCGGCGGGATCGGCGTGAAGCCCTCGCGGAAACGCTGGACCCGGCCGCCCTCGTGATCGACGCCGATCAACAGGTGCGGGCTGCGCAGCGCGTGGATCTCGCGGGTCAGCGCGGCGATCTGTTCCGGGCTCTCGTAATTGCGCTTGAAGATGATCACGCCGCCGACCAAGGGGTGGCGCAGGCGACGACGGTCGTCGTCGGAGAGCGCGGTGCCGACCACGTCGATCATCAAGGGGCCGAGCGGCATATGCAGGCCGAGTGGATTGCTCACGCCGACTCCAACACGACAAAGGCCAGCGCGTGCTCGCGCTCGTCGCTGATGCTCAAATGCGTCCGGCCGACGCCTTGCGCGGCCAGCCAGCGCTGCAATTCGTCGGAGAAGAACAGCTCGGGCCGGCCCAGCGCGTTGTGGCCGATGCCCACGCTGGTCAGGTGCACCGGCGCGCGCATGCCGGTGCCGGCCGCCTTGGCGAAGGCCTCCTTCGCCGCGAAGCGCTTGGCCAGGAAGCGCGGTTTGTCCTGCACGGCGTCATAGCCCGCGCGTTCGCCCGGCATGAGAATGCGCTGCGCCAGGCGCGCGCCGTGGCGCGCATGCATGGCGCGCATGCGCTCAATCACCACCATATCCGTACCGACGCCGAAGATCATCCACCGCTTCTATGCTGAAAATTTCGGCGATTATACGGCCCCATGCCGCCGCTTTTGGCGATAATTACCCCCGCTCTAAACGTTTATTCGGAAATCGCCATGGCCAGCAAACAAGACATCCTCGACGCCTTCAACTTCCGCCACGCCTGCAAGGAGTTCGATGTCGGCAAGAAGATCGACGCGGCGGACTTCGAATTCATCCTGGAAACCGGCCGCCTGTCGCCCAGCTCCTTCGGCTTCGAACCCTGGCGCTTCGTGGTCATCCAGGATATGGCCCTGCGCGAGCGCCTGCTGCCGGCGACCTGGGGCGCCAAGAAGCAGTTCCCCACCGCCAGCCACGTCATCGCCATCCTGGTGCGCAAGGGCGACATGCGTTACGACTCGGACTACCTGCGGCACTTCATGCACGACGTGAAGAAGCTGTCCGACGAGGCGATCGAGGCCCGCACCGGCGTGTTCAGGAAATTCCAGGAATCCGACTTCAAGCTGCTCGATAGCGAACGCGCCATGTTCGACTGGGGCTGCAAACAGGCCTATATCGCACTGGCCAATATGATGACCGGCGCCGCCATGATCGGCATCGACTCCTGCCCGATCGAAGGCTTCGACATGGCCGGCGCGGAAAAGGTGCTGAGCGAGGCCGGCATCGTGAACCCCCACCATTTCGGCCTGGCGGTCATGGTCGCCTTTGGCTATCGCAAGAACCCGCAGCCGGAAAAGACCCGACAGGCCATGAGCCAAGTGGTGCAGTGGGTGGAATGAGCACGCTCGCTGCCATGCCGGGCGCGGCTTTGGTGCCAATTACCGGCGCGCCGTTGCCCTAAGGGGCCGATATCCGCGATAATCGCGGCCTTCGTACCCGTGCCCGGGTGGCGGAATAGGTAGACGCACGGGATTCAAAATCCCGCGCCAGCAATGGCGTGCCGGTTCGATTCCGGCCTCGGGCACCACTCTCTTCGGCCTTGCACTGCGCGGCCCCAATGAAAACCGCCGATTTCGACTACGACCTCCCGGAAGCGCTGATCGCCCGGCACCCCCTGCCCGAGCGCACGGCCAGCCGCCTGCTGCACGTCGACGGCCCGCACAAGACCTTCACCGACCGGCTGTTCGCCGAACTGCCCGAGTTCTTCCGGGCCGGCGATCTCCTGGTGTTCAACGACACCCGCGTGATCAAGGCTCGGCTGTTCGGCGAGAAAGAAACCGGCGGCCGGATCGAGGCCCTGATCGAGCGCGTCTTGTCCGAGCACGAGGCCATCGCCTTCATCCGCGCCAGCCACGGCCCGAAGCCGGGCGCGCACCTGACCTTCGCCGGGGCCATCGCGGCCGAGGTGATCGAGCGCAGCGACGACCTCTATCGCCTGCGCTTCGACCCGGCCAAGACCGTGCTGGAATGGCTGGAGTCCTACGGCGAACTGCCGCTGCCGCCCTATTTCGAGCGGCGGCCGGAAGCGGACGACGAGGCCCGCTACCAGACCGTCTACGCCCGCGAACCCGGCGCCGTCGCCGCGCCCACCGCCGGCCTGCACTTCGACGACGCCATGCTGGCGGCGCTGAAGGCCAAGGGCGTTCAAACCGCCTACGTCACCCTGCACGTCGGGGCCGGCACCTTCCAGCCGGTGCGGGTGGACGACATCCGCGAACACAAAATGCACAGTGAACTCTACGACGTGCCCGCCGCCACCGTGGCCGCCGTCGCGGCCGCCCAGGCGCGCGGCGGCCGGATCACGGCCGTGGGCACCACCAGCCTGCGCGCGCTGGAATCGGCCGCCCACGGCGGCCGATTGGCGGCGGGCCAGGGCGAGACCGACATCTTCATCACCCCCGGTTATGAATTCCGCGTGGTCAAGCGCCTGGTCACCAACTTCCACCTGCCCCGCTCCACTCTGCTCATGCTGGTCTGCGCCTTCGGCGGCATGGATATCTTGCTGGCGACCTATCGCCACGCGGTCGAACAACGCTACCGCTTCTTCAGCTATGGCGATGCGATGCTGATTGAACGCGCCGGCCCTGCCGGCTAAAATGCTATCAATTTGCTAGCAACCGGAGACCGCCATGGCCCAAGTCCTGGTCCGCAATCTCGACGACAGCGTGGTCGAACAATTGAAGGCCAACGCCAGCCGGCATCACCGTTCGCTGGAGGCCGAGGTGCGCTCGATCCTGGAAGAGACCGCTCGCCGCCAGCGTTCGCGCGAAGAAATCGCGGCCGAACTGGCGCAATTCCGCGCCCGTCAGCAGCCCAACCAGACCGACAGCGCCGAACTGATCCGCGAAGACCGGGAGCGTTGATGGCCTGGGTGGTCGATGCCTCGGTCGCGGCCAAGTGGCTATTCGCCGAGCCGCACAGCGAACAGGCCGCTAGCCTACTAACCAACGGCGAAGACCTGCTCACCGTCGATCTGCTGTTCGCCGAAATCGGCAACGTCGCCTGGAAAAAACTCGACCGAGAGAAACTGAGCGACCAAGATGCCGCCCTCGCCCTGGCCGACCTGCGCGAGATCGGCCTGACGGTGTACCCCGTCGCCGAGTTGATGGAACAGGCCCTCAAACTCGCAAAAAATCACCGGCGCAGCTTCTACGACGCCAGCTACCTGGCCCTGGCCATGCGCGAAGGCGTAGCGCTGATCACGGCCGACTTGCGCTTCTACAACGCTTTAGCCTCGACGCCACTGCACCGATCGGTGCAATGGATCGGCAATCTATAGGAAACCTTGTTTTGAAATTCGACCTGCTCGGCCGCGACGGCCAGGCCCGGCGCGGCCGGCTGACCACCGCCCACGGCGTGATCGAGACCCCGGTGTTCATGCCGGTGGGCACCTATGGCGCGGTCAAGTCGCTGACCCCGGACGAGCTGCGCGCGCTGGGGGCCCAGATCGTGCTGGGCAACACCTTCCACCTCTGGCTGCGGCCGGGGCTGGAGGTGATCGCCGCGCACGGCGGCCTGCACGAGTTCATGCGCTGGGACGGGCCGATCCTCACCGACTCGGGCGGCTTTCAGGTCTACAGCCTGACCCATCTGCGCAAGATCAGCGAGGAGGGCGTGCGCTTCGCCTCGCCGCTCAACGGCGACCGCTTGCTGCTGACGCCGGAGAAGAGCATGGAGATTCAGCGCGTGCTCAATTCCGACATCGTGATGATCTTCGACGAGTGCACGCCCTACCCGGCCGACCGGCCGACCGCGCGGGTGTCGATGGAGCTTTCGCTGCGCTGGGCCGAACGGTCGAAGGCGGCGCACGCCGGCAACCCCAATGCGCTGTTCGGCATCGTCCAAGGCGGCATGTACGAGGATTTGCGCGACGAATCCTTGGCGCAGCTCAGCCGCATCGGCTTCGACGGCTATGCCATCGGCGGCCTGTCGGTGGGCGAGCCGAAGGCGGACATGGAACGCATCCTGGCCCATACCGCGCCCAGGCTGCCGGAGGACCGGCCGCGCTACCTGATGGGCGTGGGCACGCCGGAGGACCTGGTCCATGCCGTCGCCCGCGGCATCGATATGTTCGACTGCGTGATGCCCACCCGCAACGCCCGCCACGGCGTGCTGTTCACCCGCCACGGCGACCTGCGGATCAAGAACGCCAGGTATCGCAGCGATCTCGGCCCGATCGACGAGGGCTGCGACTGCTATACCTGCCGCAACTTCAGCCGGGGCTATCTGCATCACCTGTTCCGCACCGGCGAGTCCTTGGCCGGCCGGCTCAATTCCATCCACAACCTGCACTACTACCAGGTCCTGATGCGCGAGCTGCGCGCGGCCATCGAGCAGGGCCGCCTGGCCGCCCATATCGAGGCCTTCGCCGCCCAGCGCGGGGAAGGCGTTTGAGACCGGCACGGCCATAAGCCGGGCATGGCCGGCGTGTTAGAATCGCGGCTTATTTTTCTAGCCGTATTTTGGGAGAACCCGTAATGATCAATCTGGCCCACGCCGCCGAACCCGCCACCCAGCAAGCCGACCCGTTCATGAGCTTCCTGCCGCTCATCGTGATCTTCGTGCTGTTCTGGTTCATGATCATCCGGCCGCAGATGAAGCGCGCCAAGGAACAGAAGAAGATGCAGGAAGACCTGCAAAAGGGCGACGAGGTCATCACCTCCGGCGGCCAGCTGGGTAAGGTGGTCAAGATCGCCGAGCAGTATGTGACCCTGGACATCGGCGGCGGCACCGAGAGCGTCTTCCAGCGCGCCACCATCCAGACCGTGCTGCCCAAGGGCACGATTAAAGACCTGTAAGCAAGGCGAGAGGCAAGGGGCCATAGGCAAGCGGCTCCAGCTTCCGCCCCTAGCCCCTAGCCTCTGGCCCCGAACCTCTTACCGGATCGCATATGAACCGCTATCCCCTCTGGAAGTATGTCGTCGTCGGCGTGGCCATGGTGCTCGCGCTGCTCTACACCCTACCCAACTTCTTCGGCGAGGTGCCGGCAGTGCAGATTCAGCCGACCCGCGCCACGCAAAAGGCCGACCCGGCCTTGATGCGGCAGGTCGAGACCCTGCTCGGCCAAGCCGGCCTGCGCGCCGACGGCCTGTCGCTGGATGCGCATAGCCTCAAGGCCCGCTTCGCCGATACCGACAGCCAGATCAAGGCCAAGGACGTGTTGCAGACGGCGCTCGGCGCGAACTACACCGTCGCCCTGAACCTGCTGCCGGCCTCGCCGCAATGGCTGACCAGCATCGGCGCCTTGCCGATGTACCTAGGCCTGGACCTACGCGGCGGCGTGCACTTCCTGTTGCAGGTGGACATGCCCAAGGCCTTGGAGAAGTCGGCCGAGCGCTACCAGAACGACATCCGCTCGCGGCTGCGCGAGAAGAAGGTGCGCTATGCCGGCATCGGCCGCGAGGGCACGGCCGTCGAGCTGCGCTTCCAGGACGCCGCCATCCGCGACCAGGCACGGCGCGAAATCGAAAGCGGCTTCCCCGAGTTGGAGTTGAGCGACGGCACCCGCGGCGCCGAGCAGGTGCTCACCGCCGTGCTGAGCAAGCCGGCGCAGATCAAGACCCAGGAATTCGCCTTGCAGCAGAACCTGACTACGCTGCGCAACCGAGTGAACGAGCTGGGCGTGGCCGAGCCGGTGATCCAGCAGCAGGGCGTCGACCGCGTCGTGGTGCAACTGCCCGGCGTGCAGGACACGGCCAAGGCCAAGGAGATACTCGGCCGCACCGCCACCCTGGAGATCCGCCTGGTCGACGAGGAGGTCATGCAGGACCCGGCCCGAGTGCAGGCCGCGACCACCGGCAACCTGCCCTTCGGCGACGAGCTCTATTACGAGCGCAACGGCATGCCGGTGCTGGTGAAGAAGACGGTCGCGCTGACCGGCGAATACATCACCGACGCCCAGCCCGGCTTCGACAGCCAGACCAGCCAGGCCGCCGTGCACGTGAACCTGGACGGCCGGGGCGCGATCATCTTCAAGAACGTGACCCGCGAGAACGTCGGCAAGCGCATGGCGATCCTGCTGGTCGAGAAGGGCCGCGCCGAGGTGATCACCGCGCCGGTGATCCGCGAGGAGATCGGCGGCGGCCGGGTGCAGATCACCGGCATGGATTCGCCGCAGGAGGCCTCGGACGTGTCCTTGCTGCTGCGCGCCGGCGCGCTGGCCGCGCCGATGGAGATCGTCGAGGAGCGCACGGTCGGCCCCAGCATGGGTGCCGACAACATCGCCAAGGGCTTCCACTCCAACATCTGGGGCTTCATCGCCGTGGCCGCGTTCATGATCTTCTACTACCGCGTGTTCGGCCTGTTCTCGGTGGCCGCGCTGGCCGCCAACGGCCTGCTGCTAGTGGCCATCCTGTCGCTGTTGCAAGCCACGCTCACCCTGCCCGGCATGGCCGCCATCGCGCTGACCCTGGGCATGGCGATCGACGCCAACGTGCTGATCAACGAACGCATCAGGGAAGAGCTGCGCAACGGCAGCTCGCCGCAAGCGGCCATCTCGGCCGGCTACGAGCGCGCCTTCGGCACCATCCTGGATTCGAACATCACCACCTTCATCGCCGGCATCGCGCTGTTCTGGCTGGGCTCCGGCCCGGTGCGCGGTTTCGCGGTGGTGCTGTGCCTGGGCATCCTGACCTCCATCTTCAGCGCGGTGACCATCTCGCGCGCCCTGGTCAACTTGACCTACGGCCGCCAGGCGCGCGTCGCCAAGCTCATCATCTAAGGGCCACGACATGATCGAGTTCTTCAAGCTGAAAAAAGACATCCCGTTCATGCGCTATGGACGGGTGACCACGACGATCTCGCTGTTGACCTTCATCCTGGCCATCTGGGCCTTGACGGTGAAGGGCCTCAACTTCGGCGTCGACTTCACCGGCGGCACGGTGCTGGAAGTGGCCTACAGCCAGCCGGCGCAGATCGACCATATCCGCCACGCCTTGGAAAAGACCGGGCTGACCGAGATCACGGTGCAGAACTTCGGCTCGGCCCGCGACGTGCTGATCCGCCTGCCCAACAAGGCCGGCATGACCGGCTCGCAGGCCAGCGAGCAGATCATGGCCGCGCTGCGCGCCGACGCCACCCAGGTGGAGCTGAAGCGGGTGGACTTCATCGGCCCGCAGGTCGGCAAGGAACTCTACGAAAGCGGCGCCCTCGCGCTGCTGGTGGTGTGCCTGGGCATCATGGTCTACCTGGCCATGCGCTTCCAATGGAAGTTCGCGCTGGCCGCGATCGTCGCCAACATGCACGACGTGGTCATCATCCTCGGCTGCTTCGCCTTCTTCCAATGGGAATTCTCGCTGACCGTGCTGGCCGGCGTGCTGGCGATCCTGGGTTATTCGGTCAACGAATCGGTCGTGGTGTTCGACCGGATCCGGGAAAACCTGCGCAAGATGCGCAACACGTCGATCCCCGACATCATCGACAACGCGATCACCACCACCATGTCGCGTACCGTCATCACCCACGCGATGACCCAGACCATGGTGCTGTCGATGCTGTTCTTCGGCGGCGAGGCGCTGCATTACTTCGCGCTGGCGCTGACCATCGGCATCCTGTTCGGCATCTATTCCTCGGTGCTGGTGGCCAGCCCGATCGTGCTCTGGCTCGGCGTGTCGCGCGAGGACTTCATCAAGCCGGCCAAACCCGACGCCGAGGCCAACGCCGACGGCGCCGTGGTCTAGGTTCCGTTAGATGGAGATTCTTGCCCAACTGCTCGACCTCGTCCTGCACCTGGACCGGCATCTGGCGGGCTTCGTCGCCGAGCACGGCGTCTGGGTCTATGGCCTGCTGTTCGCCATCGTGTTCATGGAAACCGGCTTCGTCGTGACGCCCTTCCTGCCCGGCGACTCCCTGCTGTTCGTGGCCGGCGCGGTGGCGGCGGCCGGCGGCATGGACCTGCCCTGGCTGATGACCACGCTGATCGCCGCCGCGCTCTGCGGCGACAACGTGAACTACTGGGTCGGCCGCCTGCTCGGCCCGCGCATCTTCCGGCACGACACCCACCTCTGGCTCAAGCGCGAGAACCTGGAGCGTACCCACGCCTTCATGGAACGGCACGGCCCCAAGGCCATCGTGATCGCCCGCTTCGTGCCGCTGGTGCGCACCTTCACCCCCTTTGCCTGCGGCATCGGCCGCTTGCCCTACCCGCGCTTCATGGGCTTCAGCCTGCTCGGCGCGCTGCTTTGGGTCGGCCTGCTGGTGCCGGCCGGCTTCCTGTTCGGCAACCTGGCCTGGATCAAGGCCAATCTGACGCTGGTGATCATGGCCATCGTCTTGCTCTCGTTGTCGCCGGGCATCCTGGAATACCTCAAGCGCCGGCGCACGGCCTGAGCGACGCCGGTTTCGCCGCCTGACGCCACAAATCGCCCGGTTTGTGGCGATATAGGCACAATCCTCGCGGGAAACGGCCGTTTGCCTACTGGCGGTCTTCACAAGAGCGGCTAGATTTCGTATTTAGATAACTTCATCTCTGATATGGCCGACCTCCAACTTGCCGCTCGACTCCGCCCAACCCAAGCCGCCTGAGCCGGCGCCCAGCCACGGCGCGCCGTCGCTCGATTCGCTGACCGGCCTGCTGGATCGGGAAGGCTGTGCCCGCGCGGTCGAGGAACTCATGCGCCAGGTGGGCGACCCCAAACAGCCGGTCGCGGTGTTCTGGCTCAACATCGACCGCTTCAAGCAGATCAACGACTCCCTTGGCCATCTGGCCGGCGACAACGTGCTGGCCGAGCTAGCCAATCGCCTGGCGCTGGCCAGCGGCAACCAGGGCCGCCTGGCCCGCATGGGCGGCGACGAATTCGTGCTCGTGCTCGACAACTGCGACCGGGCCACGGCCGAGCACATCGCGCGCGACCTGCTGACGACCATGTCGCATTCCCTCGATGTCGGCAATATGCGGCTGTACCCCTCGGTCAGCATCGGCATCGCGCTGTCGCAGGAGCAGGAAAGCGCGCGCGCGCTGTTGGAGCGGGCCGACACCATGCAGCTTGAGGCCAAGCGCTACGGCGGCGCCCAGTTCCGCTTCGCCGGCGAGGACCTGCAACCCGGCCGCCTGGGCAAACTGCTCGCGCGCGAGGAACTGGAGGTCGAAGAGGCCCTGCACGTCGCGCTGGAAAACGGCGGCCTGACCTTGAACTACCAACCCATCCTGCGCGTGGACGACAACAAGCTGGAGGCCATCGAGGCGCTGATGCGCTGCAATTGCGAGGGCACGATGATCCCGCCCAGCCGCTTCATCCCGGTCGCCGAGAAGACCGGCCTGATCGTGCGCCTGGGCGAATGGACCCTGCTGACCGGCGCGCGCTTCGTGTCCCGCATGCTGGAGAACGGCCGGCGCGTGAAGCTCGCGGTCAACGTCTCGCGCGCGCAATTGACCGCGCCCAAATTCACCCAGGCGCTGTACGCCGCGCTGGCCTGCTCGAACTGCCCGCCCGAGTTGCTTGAGCTGGAGATCACCGAATCCTTGTTCATGGACAACTCCGATGTCGTCCAGCGCAATATCCACGCCGCGCTCGATGCCGGCTTTCCGCTGGCCATCGACGACTTCGGCACCGGCTATTCCTGCCTGGCCAGCCTGAAGGACCTGCCGGCGAAGAAGCTCAAGCTCGACCGCGCCTTCATCGTCGACCTGCCGCACAATGCGCGCTCGTTCGCCATCGCGCGCGCCATCGTGCACCTGGCCCTGGATCTGGACATGATCGTGGTGGCCGAAGGCGTGGAGACCGCCGAGCAATACCAAATACTGGAAGAGATGGGGGCGACCGCCATCCAGGGCTATTACCTGGCCAGACCCATGGCGGAAGACCGCCTGGACGACTGGTTCGCACAAAGAGGTGCCGCACAATGAATACACCCAGCCAAGGCGCGCCGGCCGACGACAAACTCGATAGCCAACTCGAGGCCTCGATCAAGGAGATCGGCATCCCGCCGCGCCCCACGATCCTGGAAGAGATCAGCCGCGAGATGCGCAGCGACGACCCCGATTTCAACCGGGTCGCCAAGCTGATCAGCCGCGATGTCGGGCTTGCCGCCAGTTTCCTGAAGACGGCCAACTCGCCGTACTACGGCTTCCGCCACAAGGCCCGTAGCGTGCGCGACGCCCTGGTCATCCTGGGCCTGGACGTGGCCGGACGCACCATCGCCGGCCTGATCCTGCGCCATGTCCTGCCCGGCGGAAAGAATATGGAACGGTTCTGGGACGCCTCCGACCGCACGGCGCAACTGTCGGCCTGGCTGGTGCACAAGCTGGGCAAGCAACCCGACGCGCAGGCCGATGACGCCTATACCTACGGCCTGTTCCGCGACTGCGGCATCCCGATCATGATGCGTAAGTTCGAGAACTACCCCGCCATCCTGACCGAGGCCAACAACGACGCCGACCGGCCTTTCACCGAGGTGGAAGAGGCGCACCTGCCGACCAACCACGCCCTGGTCGGCTGCCTGTTGGCGCAAAGCTGGTGGCTGCCGGAGGCGACCTGCCTCGCGATCCGCCATCAGCACGACTACGTGCTGATGCGCGCCGGGCTGCAATCGCTGCCGGCCGCCAGCCGCCGGCTGATCGCGCTCGCGCAGCTGGCCGAGTGGCTGTTGCAGAACATCAGCGGCATGAACAAGACGCAGGAATGGCAAAAGATGGGCGAGGCCTGCCTGGCCCAGCTCGGCCTGAACGAGACCGAGCTGCCCGGCCTGCTCGACGAGGCCAAGGCCTTCATGGCGGAAAGCGACAACGCGGATTAACGCACCTCGATCGTGCGCTCGATCGCGATAGTCCGCGTCCCGGCCTCGATGACCAGATGGGCGACCCAGGTCCCCGCCTCCAGCGGCCCGACATGGGCGAGATAACGACCCTGGCCGACCCGTGACAGTTGGGACACCGCCCCCGCCGGCTGGCCGGGGCGGGCGAAGGCCAGACCGACACGGGCCGGGTCGACGCCCCGGTTCGTCCGGTCGCGCAGCTTGATCGCGACCTCGGCGGCACGCGATGCGCTCAGGCGATCGACCCCTTCCACCTCGACCTCCCAACCCAGGCTGGCCAGGGCATGCTCGGCCTTGAGGTGCTGGCCTATGCCCTTGGCCGCCTCCCGGTCGTGTTCGACGACACCGGCGAAGCCGGTATGCACGCTCTTGCCCTGCGCGCCGGGCAAGAACCACTGGGCCACCGCCTGCGGCAGGCCGTGGCTGGAGATATAGGCCAGCCCGCCGAACAACACGCTGACCGTGAGGAACAGACCGACGATCAGGCGCGGCGCCCAATGCAGGCGCTGGTTCTTACGCGTGTCGTACAACTGCGCCAGCACCACCGCCACGGTGGGATAGGCGACCAGGTGGATGGACACCGTGTCCAGGCCCGGCCGGGCCACGGCGGCATACGCGATATAGACCAGGCCGATGCCGCCCGACGCCGCGACCGCCGCCCAGAAATTGCCGACGCGCAGGGAGCGCAGGCCGCCATACACGGCCGCCGTCGCCAGCATGCCCCCGAACAAGGTGAATAGCAGATTCATCGAACTCTCTCTTTACTTGGCGAAGAAGCGCGCCTCGTCGGTCACGCTGTCGCCCTTGCCGCTGCGGATGACGAACTCGAATCGCTCCAGCTTGCGGGCACGGGCCGGATCGAGCTTGACGCTGGCCTGGACGATGACGCTTCTGCCATTCTTGATCGTCACCCGGCTGAAGCTGCCGATGTCCAAGGCGCCGGCCGGCAGGCCCCGGGCCTCGATGGAATAGGTCTCTTCCTGGCCGGAGATGTTGGTCAGGCGTATCTGATAGCGGTTGCGGATGCTGCCGTCGGACAACACGACGAACAGCGGCTGCCGTATCTGCTGCACGCTGTGCTCGAAACTCTGGCGGGTCGCGATGCTGTATATCAGATAGGCCGTCATCAACACCATCGACGCGCCATAGCCGAGCACCTTGATGTTCTTCCACTTGATGGCGAGGCCCGGTTTGGGCCGGGCGGCCGCCAGGTTGGTCTCCGAGTCGTAGCGGATCAGGCCCTTGGGATAGCTCATCTTCGCCATGATGGTGTCGCAGGCGTCGATGCACAGGCCGCAGGAGATGCACTTGAACTGCATGCCCTGGCGGATGTCGATGCCGACCGGGCAGACCTGCACGCACAGGCCGCAATCGATGCAATCGCCATGGCCCTGGGCATGCCGCTCTTCCAGGCCGCGCAGGCCCGCGCGCGCCGCCGCCCGGCCGGCAGCGCCCTCGCCTCGCCGCTGGTCGTAATGCACGGACAAGGTGCCTGGATCGTACATCGCGCTCTGGAACCGGCCATAGGGGCAGATGAACATGCAGACGTGCTCGCGCAGCATGCCGGCCGCCAAATAGGTCGTGATAGTCAGCGCCAGCGTGGTGATGTAGGCGGCGCCGGCGGCCTGACCGGTGAAGAACGCCACGGTCAGCTCGGGCGCATAGCCGAAGTAGAGCACGAAGCTAAACGCGGTCCAGAACGACAGCAGCCACCAGAGCACGCGGGTCAGCCCGACCTTGAGCAGTTTTTCTCCATCGCTCCAGGGCCGGTTCATCAGGTTCAGACGCTTGGGCCGCTCGCCCTGGACCAGGTGTTCGATCCAGATGAAGGCGTCGGTCCACAGCGTTTGGAAACAGAAATAGCCGCAGAAGGCACGGCCGACCAGGGCGGTCACGAAGAATAGGAACACGGCGGCGATGAACAACAAAAGCGCCAGCCAGAATACCTCCTGCGGGTGCACCACCAGATCGAACAACATGTAGCGCCGGCCTGGAATATCGAACATCACCGCCTGCGGCGCGCCGTCCAGGCGCCGCCAAGGCAGCCAGGGCAGCCCGAAATAGATCGTATAGCCCAACAGCAAGACGGCGGTCTTGAAGTTACGGAATGCGCCCTTGATCGAGCGCGGCACGATAGGGATGCGCTTGGCGTAGAGCTCTTGAGATGAATGAGGCACTGTGCAGCAGTCCTGAAAAGTCAAAACCCCGGCATGCCGGGGTTTATCGGGTACCGAACGAAACCGGAAACGGGGCCTTATTTGCCGCCGCCCAACTCGTGGACATAGACCGTCAGCAACTTGATCTGTTCCGGCTTCAAGCGGCCGTCCCAGGCCGGCATCACGCCGCGGTTCAGGCCGTTGCCGATCACCCGCTTCACAGCGGCCAGTTTGCCGGCGTCGTCCTGCGCGCCCGGCACATCGGCCCAGAGCCAGACCTTGTCGGTCAGGTTGGCCGAACCGACCACTTGGCGGCCCTTGGCGTTGTCGCCATGGCAGTAGTAGCAGGCGGCGGCGTGCGAATGGAACAGCTTGTTGCCCTCGGCCGCCTTGGCGGCGTCGGCCTTGAGGCCGGACAGGCTCAACACATAATTGGCCAGTGCGTCGATCTGGGCCGGATCCAGCGCCTCGGCATAGGCCGGCATATAGCCGCGACGGCCCTTGTGCAGGGTCTCGCTGATCTTGTCGAAGCTGCCGCCGTAGAGCCAATCGTCGTCGGTCAGGTTCGGGTAGGCGCCGATCTTGCCCTGGCCGCCGGACTGGTGGCAGGGCGCGCAGTTGTCGGAGAAGATGGCCTTGCCGGCGGACAGTACGAAGCTGGACAGCTCGGGGTCTTTCGTGACCTTGTCGTAGGGCAGGCTGGCGATCTTGTCGTAGTAGGGCTTCTGCTGGGCCGCCGCGTCCTGCGTCTCCTTCAACAGCTTGGCGCGGGTGTTCCAGTGCCAGGCCTCTTCCTTGCCCTCGGCATTGACGTAGGTCACCTTGCTCACGCCGGGCAGGAAGCTTTTGCCGAACGGCCAGGACGGATAGATGATCCAGTAGATAATGGCAAAGGCGATGGTGATGTAGAAACCGTAGACCCACCAAGCCGGCAGCGGGTTGTTGAATTCCTGCAAGTCGCTATCCCAGACGTGGCCGGTCGTCTGCGCTGAGGTACGGGAGGTCTCGTTAACCATGGGACTTATCCTTCGATGCGTCTTCGTCGTCTAAGAACGGGATGTTTTTGTGCTCTTCCAGCCGCTCGCCCCGCTTCTTGCTGCCATACACCCAGAGCACGATGGCGCAGAAGGTGATGAAGAAGATCAACAGGCCGAGGGGTTTCGCATTCTCGGCCTGGGCGAGCCAGTGCAACATATCAGCGATACTTCACCAGGTCCTCAGGCTTGTACTGCCTGAAGTCGACCATGGTGCCCAGCACCTGGAGATAGGCCACCAGGGCATCCATCTCGCTGACGCTGGTGCGGTCGCTGTCATAGTTGCCTTCCTGGGCCTGGGCGATCAGGTTCTTCTGGGCGTCCGGGATGTGCAGGGTCTTGGCCACGGCCTCGCCGAACTTCTCGACGTTGGCCTTGTATTCCTCGGCATTGGCCGAATACGGCACGCCGGTGGTACGCAACGCGCGCATGCGGTCGCCGATGTCGGAATAATCCAGCGGCGTGGACTGCAACCACGGATAGTTCGGCATCACCGACTCGGGCACCACCGAGGTCGGCTTGATCAGGTGCTGGACGTGCCACTCGTTGGAATACTTGCCGCCGACGCGGGCCAGGTCGGGACCGGTACGCTTGGAGCCCCACTGGAAGGGGTGGTCGTACTTGGACTCGGAGGCCAACGAGTAATGGCCGTAGCGCAACTGCTCGTCGCGGAAGGGGCGGATCATCTGCGAGTGGCAGGTATAGCAGCCCTCGCGGGTGTAGATATCGCGGCCGCGCTGCTCGAGCGGGCTGTAGGGGCGAACGCCGTCCACCTTCTCCATGGTCGAATCGATCATGAACAGCGGCGCGATCTCCACCAGGCCGCCGACGCTGATCGCCAGCATGGTCAACACCAGCAACAGGCCGGCGTTGGTTTCCAGACTTTCATGCTTGAACTTGAACATTCCAACAGTCTCCGAAATCAGGCGCTCGCCACCGCGACGGCCGGTGCGGCCTGCTCGGCGCGCTGGGCCTGACGGATGGTCATGAAGCAGTTGTAGGCCATGATGATCATGCCGGTCAGGAAGAACATGCCGCCGATGGCGCGCATGGCATAGAACGGATGCATCGCGGCGACCGACTCGACGAAGGAGTATTGCAGGTTGCCGAAGTCGTCGAAGGCGCGCCACATCAAGCCCTGCATGATGCCGGAGATCCACATCGCGGTGATGTACAGCAGCACGCCGATGGTCGCCAGCCAGAAGTGGGCGTTCACCAGGCGCTCGCTATAGAGCTGGGTGTTCCACAGGCGCGGGATCATGTGATACAGCGAACCGAAGGAGATCATCGCCACCCAGCCCAGGGCGCCGGAGTGGACGTGGCCCACGGTCCAGTCGGTGTAGTGCGACAGGGCGTTGACATCTTTCAGCGACATCAGCGGGCCTTCGAAAGTGGACATGCCGTAGAACGACAGGGCCACGATCATGAAGCGCATCACCGGGTCGGTGCGCAGTTTGTCCCAGGCGCCGGACAGGGTCATGATGCCGTTGATCATGCCGCCCCAGGACGGCAGCAGCAGCATGATCGAGAAGGTCGCGGCCAGGGTCGAGGTCCAGTCCGGGATGGCCGTCCAGTGCAGGTGGTGGGTACCGACCCACATGTACATGAAGGACAGCGCCCAGAAGTGGACGATGGACAGGCGATAGGAGTAGACCGGACGGCCGGCGTGCTTGGGCACGAAGTAATACATCATGCCGAGGAAGGCGGCGGTCAGGAAGAAGCCCACGGCGTTGTGTCCATACCACCACTGGGTCATCGCGTCCTGCGGGCCGGCGAACAGGCTGTAGGACTTCAGGGTGAACAGGCCGACCGGGATGGCGATGTTGTTGAAGGTGTGCAGCAGGGCGGTGGCCAGGATGAACGACAGGTAGAACCAGTTAGCCACGTAGATGTGCGGCTGCTTGCGGTTCATCAGGGTGCCGACGAACACGATCAGGTAAGCCACCCAAACGACCTCGATCAAGAGGTCGATCGGCCATTCCATCTCGGCGTATTCCTTGCCCTGGCTATAGCCCATGACATAGGACAGCGCCGCCAGCACGATTACCGCCTGCCAGCCCCAGAAGGTGAAGGTGGCGAGACCGGGCGCGAACAGGCGCGTTTGGCAGGTACGCTGGACGACGTAATAGGAGGTGGCGAACAGGGCGGAACCGCCGAAACCGAAGATGACGCCGCCGGTATGCACCGGGCGGAAGCGCCCGAAGGAGAAATACGGGCTATCGAAGTTCAGGAAGGGCCAGGCCAGTTCGGAGGCGATGTAGACGCCGACGAACATGCCAACCACGCCCCAGAACAGGGTCATGATGGCGAATTTTCTGACAATATCGAAGTTGTACTGCTCAGTAGCCGGGTTGCTGGTCGCAGCCATGGCGCCTCCTAAAGGATTGCCCACATCATTCAAACCACGCCCCGACGACGACGCGCGGGGCAAAAACCTGTACAAAAAGACGCGGGAGTATAGCCGCGCCCCGCCTTGATCGCAAGCCAATACCGGTAATTTGCTACTAGACGGCCGGCTATTCAGCCAAGGCTTGCTTCAGGTCGTGCGCCATATCCGAGGCCGGGAAGCCATATGGCCAAAACAGACGGATTCTTCCTTGCGGATCAAACACATAAGTTGCCGCGGTGTGATCGACCAGATAGCCGCTGGCACCCGACTCGGTGTGCTTGCTGTAATGCACCTTGAACTCTCGTGCCGTCTCCGCCACCTGTTCTGCCGTGCCATACAAACCAAGGAACGTAGGGTCAAAATAAGGCACGTATTTGGCCAGCACCTCGGGGGTGTCGCGCTCGGGGTCGACGGTCACGAACAAGACCTGCACGCGCCCCGCCATCTCCGGCCCCAGCAGCTTGAAGGCCGACTTAAGATCGGTCAGCGTGGTTGGGCAGACATCGGGACAATGGGTATAGCCGAAGAAGATCGCCACGGCCTTGCCCTTGAAATCCTCCAGCTTGCGCGGCCGGCCGTTATGGTCCTGCAAGCTGAAACCACGACCGAAGGGCGCGCCGGTGATGTCGGTGCCCTTGAATTGCGGGCTCGATGACGGGCCGCAGCCAAACAGCAGCGCCGACAGCACGATTGCAAATAGTGCACGCATCGGCGAACCCTCAGGCAAGTGCGCCGGTCGGCAGGTCGGCCAGGCGGTACTTACCGGTCTGCACCGCCTTGGCCAGGTCTTCCAGGGTCATGCCCTCGAGCAGCGCGATGATCTTCTTCTTCACCGGCAGCCACTTGAAGTGCATCGGGCAGGCGGTCTCGTCCGAGCACTCCTTGAGCCCGAGGATGCAGCTCTTGGTGAAGTCCGGCCCCTCGGTCAGCGCCAGGGCCTGCATCAAGCTGGTCTTGTGCATGCCTTCGCGCAGGCAAAAACCGCCCAAGCGACCCCGGAACGAATCCAGCAAACCCTGCTTGCACAAGTTTTGCAGTATCTTGGCCAGATAGGCCGACGGCACGTTGAGACGCGCGGCGATATCGCGGTTCAACACCGGCTCGCCCGCCGGCTGGGTGGCGATGTAGATCAAGGCCTGGATGGCGTATTGGCTGGTGCGCGACAAGACCATACCCGACTCCTTAAGACATTTGTGTCCGATTATAGCGATTCATTCGACCAAAGACAGCAAATCAGGCCAGGGCGTGATCGATCAACAGAGCCGCGAACAACAGGCTCAGATAGATGATCGAGTAGGCGAAGGTGCGCTTGGCCAAGTCGTCCGAATAGGCGCGGTACAAGCGCCAGGCGAACCAAAGGAAGATGGCGTCCAGCACCGATACCGAGGCCACGTAGACCATGCCCACCATATTCACCGCCAGCGGCAGCAAGGTCACGGCAGTCAATAGGATGGTGTAGAGCAGGATATGCAGGCGGGTGAAGTCCTCGCCATGGGTCACCGGCAGCATGGGCAGGCCGGAGCGTTCGTAGTCGTCCTTGCGGTACAGGGCCAGCGCCCAGAAATGCGGCGGCGTCCAAGCGAAGATGATCAGGAACAACAACAGCGCCTCCGGCCCGACATCGCCGGTCATCGCCGCCCAGCCCAACACCGGCGGCATGGCGCCCGAGGCACCGCCGATCACGATGTTCTGCGGCGTCGCCGGCTTCAGAAATAGGGTGTAGATACCGGCATAGCCGACGAAGGTCAGCAGGGTCAGCCACATGGTCAAGGGGTTGACCCAGACATACAGCATGGAGAGACCGAGGCCGGCCAGAATGCCGGCGAAGACCAGGGCCTGCGGCGTGCCGACCTCGCCGCGCGCGGTGGCGCGTGCGCGCGTGCGCGCCATCTTGGCGTCGATGGTGCGTTCGACCAGGCAGTTGAAGGCGGCGGCCCCGGCGGCGGCCAAGGTGATGCCGATGGTCGCGGCGATGAACAGGCCCAACGGCGGCAGGCCGGGCAAGGCCAGCAGCATGCCGATGATCGCGGTGAAGACGATCAACGCCACGACCCGTGGCTTAGTCAATTCCAGGTAGTCGCGCACGCGATCCATGGTCGTATGCATCGCAAGTTCCGTCATGTTCAACCTCGATTCGTCATTATGTTGCCGGTATCAGCCGATCCGCGAATATTTCAACAGGCGCTGCACATCCTTCAGCATCTTGCTGCCGTCGGCCCGAGGCGGGTAGCGCAACACGAAGCGGCCCAATGGGTCGATCAGGTGGATACGCCCGCCGGCAGCGGCTTCGGACAAATACGCCCCCAACTCGCCGGCGGCGGCATAGCGCGCCTGCCGCAGGCCGGCATGCTCCTTCGCCAGCGCCTCGGGCAAGGGCCGGTCGCTCAGCAAGAGACGGTCCAGCCGCTGCTGCTCCTTGCCGGTCGCCAGACGCACCTGCCGCATCAGGTACAAGTTCTGCGCGCAGGCCGGGTCGCACTCGCCCTGCTGCACCAAGACGAGCAGCCATTTGCCGCGCAAGACGGCGGCATCCAGCGCCTCGCCCGAGGCCGTGCTCAGGCCCGCCGGCTTGAACTCCGCCGGCTCGATCAGCTCGCCGTAGTTGGACAGCGCCTCCGGCCGCCAGAACTGGTAGGCCAGGGTCGCCAGCACCACCGGCGCGATGAAGATGACGAGGACCAACAGCAGCTTAAGCTGCGACTTGCTTACGGCCACGATAAAGCCTCCAAAGGTAGATCAGGGTCATGGCCAATGCCGTCGCCGCCAAGGCAAACCACTGTCCGGCATAACTGATGTGCTTGTCGACGCCGGTATCCGGCTTGGGCCACGCCCGAACCAAACCGTCCGGCAGCGCATTGGTTTGCAGGACCAACCAGTCGGACAAGGGTCGGGGATATAACTCACGGTAACGCCTGAGATCGAGGTTCTGCCAGACCGCGCCCTGCACGGTTTGCTCGCCAAGCTCCAGGTAGCGCGTTTGCGCCCGGACCAAAATGCCTTCAATGGCCAACCGCCCTGCCGGCACCGCGACAAAAGGCGCATTGCGCCGATCCGGGTCACCTTGCAACCAACCGCGATTGACCAGCACCGCCGCTTCGCCGCCGGCGATCTTAAGCGGCGCCACGACATGAAACCCCGCATGCCCCCTGTGCAGCCGATTGTCGAGATAGACCTGATAGCCATCGGCGAATTGGCCGCTCAAGCGCACGCGACGATATAACCAGGCATCCGACAGCGCCGGTAATATCGACAGCGCATGTGCCTGCCGACGCTCGCCCTCGTCCCAACGCGCTTGCAAGGCCCGCTTCTGCTCGGCCCGGCCCAATTGCCACTGGGCCAAAGAGACCGCCAACAGGCAAACACCCAGGCCTGCCACGACCGGCATCCACGCTACAATGCGAGACGGTATCTTCATGCCGGATACCGCCGCGCCGCACAGAGGGCCAATCGATTAACACATCGGAAAGAGAGGGATGCCATGCGCATACTTGTGATCGCCATGCTGCTCATCATCGTGCTGAGCCTCGCCAGCGCGCTGGTTTATTTGGTCAAGGACAAGGGCGACGGCAATCGGACGGTCAAGGCCCTCACCTGGCGCATCGGCCTGTCGCTCGGGCTTTTCCTGTTGCTCATGGCGGGGGCTTACACCGGCCTGATCGCGCCAGGCCGGATGTAAGCATTTGATTTACAGCCAGTAGACGAAGATAAATAGGCCGAGCCAGACCACGTCCACGAAGTGCCAGTACCAGGACACCGCTTCGAAGGCGAAGTGGCTTTCCGGCTTGAAGTGACCCGCGATGCTGCGACCGGTGATGACGATCAGCATGATCGTGCCCAGGGTCACGTGGAAGCCGTGGAAGCCGGTCAGCATGAAGAAGGTCGAACCGTAGACGCCGGCACCCAGGGTCAGGCCCAGTTCGGTGTAGGCATGGTGATACTCATAGGCCTGCAAACCGATGAACAGCAGACCCAGCGCCACGGTGGCGAACAGACCCGCGACCAACTGATTGCGGTTACCCTTCTTCAGGCCCCAGTGCGCCCAGGTCACGGTGACGCCCGAGCTCAACAGGATGAGGGTGTTCCAAGCCGGAATCCCCCAAGCCGCCATCGGCGTGAAGGTGTCCTTCAAGCCAGGCCCTGCCGCAACGGCCCCCGCCTCGGCGCTGGGCCAAGTGCCGGTGAAACCGGGCCAGAGCAGAGCATTGTCGCCCGTGGCCAGATCCGGCATCGACAGCATGCGTACATAGTAGAGCGCGCCGAAGAAGGCCGAGAAGAACATCACCTCGGAGAAGATGAACCAGCTCATGCTCCAGCGGAAGCCGACATCGACCTGCTTGTTGTACAGGCCCTTCTCGCTCTCGCCGATCACCTGGCCGAACCAGCCGAACAGCATCCAGACCAGCAAGGCGAAGCCGAGCAACAGCACCCAGCCGCCGCCGGCGACCTGGTTGATGAACAGCGTCGCGCCGAGCGTCAGCCCGAGCAGAGCGCTGGAGCCGAGGACCGGCCAGTAAGACGGTGCCGGCAGATAATAACCACCATGGCTTTGCGCACTCATAAGATCTCCCCCTTTCAGTGCGTGATCCAGTTAACCAACAGGACCAATGAAACTACGAAAATCAGACCACCCAACAAGCCGCCCAGAATGATATGCACCGGCTTGATGTGTGCCGCATCGGCCTCCAGATCGCGCCCCTTGCGAACACCGAAGAAGCTCCAGAAGACCGCCTTCCATACTCTCCACATCACTCAGCGAGCCGCCTTCGGGCTTTCGAACATGGTGTAGGACAGGGCCAGCCAAGTCAGATCCTTCGGCGTTTCCTTATCCAACACAAACATGACCGGCAGCTTGCGTTTCTCGTGAGGCTGCAACACCTGCTCCCGGAAGCAGAAGCACTCGATCTTCTTGAAGTACTTCGCCGCCAGTTGCGGGCTGTAACTCGGAATGGCCTGAGTCACCAAAACGCGATCACTCAGGTTTTCCACTTCATATTCCGTCTGCACCAACTCACCCGGATGGGCTTGCAGGGCCTTGTTCGGCGCAATCAGGCGCACGGGCAGGGAGTCGGGCACGCTGGCCACCATTTCCACGCCGACCACCCGGGAGTAATCCACCTGGGTGTTCTTCGCCAGCGCCTGCACATCGCCGCGGTTCAGTCCGGTGACGTCGCACAACACGTCGTACAACGGCACCAGGGCAAAACCGAAACCGAACATGCCCAGCGACACCAGCAGCAGCCGGCGCAACAGCACGCTATTGGCGCGGCTGACCGCTGCTGTCACTTGATGCCACCCAGGATGGTGATGATGAACAGGCCCACGGGAATCAATGCCAGCAACAAGGCCAGGCGGATGTTCTTGGCGCGGGCCTTGTCCATCACTTGACCTCCGGTGCGGTCTCGAAGGTGTGGTACGGCGGCGGCGAAGGCACGGTCCACTCCAGACCCTTGGCATCTTCCCAAACCACGGCCTCGGCCTTCTTGCCGCCGCGGATGCACTGGACGATCACGATCAGCATCAGTATCTGGCTGGCACCGAAGACGAAGCCGCCGATCGAGGATATCTGGTTGAACTCGGCGAATTGCAGCGCGTAATCGGGGATACGGCGCGGCATGCCGGCCATGCCCAGGAAGTGCTGCGGGAAGAACAACACGTTGAACGAGATCATGGACAGCCAGAAGTGCCATTTGCCCAGGGTCTCGTTGTACATGTGGCCGGTCCACTTCGGCAGCCAGTAATAGACGCCGGCGAAGATCGCGAACAGCGCGCCGGACACCAGCACGTAATGGAAGTGCGCCACCACGTAGTAGGTATCCTGCATCTGGATGTCGATCGGCGCCATGGCCAGCACCAGGCCGGTGAAGCCGCCGATGGTGAACATGCTGACGAAGCCGACGGCGAACAGCATCGGGGTCTCGAAGGTCAGGCTGCCCTTCCACATCGTGGCCACCCAGTTGAACACCTTCACCCCGGTCGGCACCGCGATCAGCATGGTCGCGTACATGAAGTACAACTGGCCGACGGCGGGCATGCCCACGGTGAACATGTGGTGCGCCCAGACGAAGAAGGACAGGATGGCGATCGAGGCGGTGGCGTAGACCATCGAGGCATAGCCGAACAGCGGCTTGCGCGAGAAGGTCGGGATGATCTGCGACACGATACCGAAGGCCGGCAGGATCAGGATGTACACCTCGGGGTGGCCGAAGAACCAGAACACGTGCTGGAACAGCACCGGGTCACCGCCGCCGGCGGCGTCGAAGAAGTGGGTGCCGAAGTTGCGGTCGGTCAGCAACATGGTCACCGCACCGGCCAGCACCGGCATCACCGCGATCAACAGGAAGGCGGTGATCAGCCAGGTCCAGACGAACAGCGGCATCTTCATCAGGGTCATGCCGGGGGCACGCATGTTGAGGATGGTGGTGATGATGTTCAGCGAGGCCATGATCGACGAGGCGCCCAGGATGTGCACCGCGAAGATGGTCAGGTCGTAGCTGATGCCGCCCTGCATATACAGCGGCGGATACAGCGTCCAACCCGTAGCCACGGCACCGCCCGGCAGGACCATCGAGAGCACCAGCAGGATCGCCGCGGCCGGCAGTATCCAGAAGCTCCAGTTGTTCATGCGCGGGAAGGCCATGTCGGGCGCGCCGATCATCATCGGTATCTGCCAGTTGGCGAAGCCCGCCATGGCCGGCATGATCGCGCCGAACACCATGATCAGGCCATGCAGGGTCGTGAGCTGATTGAAGTAATCGGGGCTCATGATCTGCATGCCGGGCTCGAACAGCTCGGCCCGGATCGCCATGGCCATCAGGCCGGCGAACAGGAACATCGCAGCGGCAAACCACAGATACATGGTGCCGATGTCCTTATGGTTGGTCGTGGTCAGCCAGCGCGTAATGCCTTTGGGTGCGCCGTGACCGTGCTCCGTAGCGTGTGCTTCCATGGATTTGGTCTCCTTAAATTACTTGCGCAGGGCCTTGACGTCGGCCGGCTGTACCAGGTCGCCCGTGCTGTTGCCCAGGCCGTTACGCTGATAGGTCACCACCGCCGCGATGTCGGCATCGTTCAACTGCGGACCGAAGCCCGGCATCGCCGTGCCCGGCTTGCCGATCAGCGCCATCCCGATATGGCCTTCCTTGGCACCGGTCGCGATCTTCGAGCCGGTGATCGCCGGGAACGCGCCCGGGATACCCTTGCCGTCAGGCAGGTGGCAGGAGGCACAGTTGGCGTTATATACCTTGGCGCCGCGCTCCATCAGCTCTGCCTGGGTGAAGACCTTGCCGGCATCGCCGGCAGCCGCGGCCGCCTTGGCCTTCTTGGCCTCCAGCCATGCCTTGTAGTCCGCCTCGGACTTGACCTCGACCACGATGGGCATGAAGCCATGGTCCTTGCCGCACAACTCGGCGCATTGGCCGCGGTAGGTACCCACTTCGTTGGCCGTGAACCAGGCATCGCGGACGAAGCCCGGAATCGCGTCCTGCTTGATGCCGAAGGCCGGCACCCACCAGGCGTGGATCACGTCGTTGGCGGTCAGCAGCAGACGGACCTTCTTGCCGACCGGCACCACCATGGGCTCATCGACCTCGAGCAGGTAGTTGGCGCCCTTCTCGGCCTTGTTTTCGATCTGCTCGCGCGGGGTGGACAACACGCTCATGAACTTCACGCCGTCCTGCAGGTAGTCGTATTCCCACTTCCACTGGTAACCCACCACCTTGACGGTGACATCCGGGTTGCTGGTGTCCTTCTGCTCGATGATGAGCTTGGTCGCCGGCCAGGCCATGGCGACCAGGATCAGGAACGGGATCGTGGTCCAGATGATCTCGACCGTGGTGCTCTCGTGGAACTGCTCGGCCTTGTGGCCGACCGATTTACGGTGCTTCCAGATGGCGTAGAACATCGCGCCGAACACCACCACGAAGATGCCGACGCAGATCCACATGACCCAGACGTTCATGTCATAGATTTGCTGGGCCAAGCCGGTCTTGGGCGGGGGGAAATTCAGCTGATAATCGGCCAAGGCCGGGAAGGCAAGGCCTGCCAGCAAACTGGCGAGTACGACAGGCAACGGGCGTCGATGTCCCATAGTCATCCTCCAATTAATAAACGACGCAGAGCGGGTATTTCTATTGGCGCCTGCGACAAAACGTCGCGGCGGAAAAGTACCCCGCTGGAGGTAGTAAGACAAGGTATATTTCTTCTACGGGCCGGCCTTTTAGCCACTAATAAGACCTAGTGGTCTTCTTACCGAGCGGCAACAGAAGCAAAAACCGCCCTGACATCAAGGTTTTTCGCGATCTGGCTTGCACCAAAATTGGGCAGCCACGGCAAGATGCCGAGACAGGGTATTTTCAACCCAGCCTGCAAGGCCTGCCGGTTTTCGATAAAGCCGTGCATGGACGGATCGAGCTGGTTCGCCACCCAGCCGATCGGACGCAGACCGCGCGCCCTGATCGCCTCCATGGTCAGCATGGCGTGGTTCAGGCAACCCAGGCGCATGCCGACGACCAGGATCACCGGCAGGCCCAGGGCCGCCGCCAGGTCCGCCGTGTCTTCCCGCTCGTTGAGCGGCACCTTGAAGCCCCCCACCCCCTCGACCACGACCAGCTCGGCCAGTTGCGCCAATTGCCGATAGGCCTCGACGATAGGCGCGATCTCGATGCGCCGGCCTTCGCGCTCGGCCGCGATATGCGGCGCCACCGCATCGCGCAGCAAATACGGGTTGACCAGCGCCGGCGGCGCCTGGATGCCGGATGCCGCGCGCAAGCGCGCCACATCTTCGTTGGTCCATACGCCATCGACCAGTTTGCAGCCCGCCGCCACCGGTTTCATGCCGACCGCGCGGACGCCCTGCGCCTTCAGGCCCTCGAGCAGCGCGGCGGCGACCAGGGTCTTGCCCACGCCGGTGTCGGTGCCGGTAACCAAGATGCCTGGCATTACCTTAACCCCGCCTTTCGTTGTTGAATCCGGAACTCGATCACTTGCCGGCCGTCCTCCCGCCTGTCTTCGCGTCCGGCCCAGGCATGGCCGTAGACCACCTCGAAGGTGGCGGGCAGCCGGCCCTCGCGGCGAAAGCGCTCGTAGTTCTGGCTCAATCGCTGCCATTCGCGCCGACCCATCAGGCCGGGACGGCCGCCCTCAAGCACCGTGTGGGCGCCGATCCCCTTCAGCTCGCGCAGCACGCCCTTCAGATCAGCATAGGTCACGGTGATCAACTCCATCTCCATCACCGGATGGGCGAAGCCGGCATGCATCAGCGTGTCGCCGATATCGTGCATGTCGATAAAACGGTTGACGTGGTTGTGGCCGTCCAGCCCGGCGAAGGCCGCGCGCAGTTCCTTCAAGGTATCCGGGCCGAAGGTGCTGAACAGCAGCAGGCCGTCGGGCCGCAAGGCCCGGCGCAACTGGCGCAAGGCGCCGGGCAGGTCGGTCGCCCATTGCAAGGCCAGGTTGGACCAGATCAGGTCCACGCTGCCCTTGGCCAAGGGCAAGGCCTCGATGTCGCCGCAGACATAGCGCACATCCGGCACCGACTGCCACAGCTTGGCCAGGCGGCCGAACAGGGTGGGCGGCACGGCATGGCCGCGCGCCTGCCGCAACATGGCGTGGGCCAGGTCGAGCCCGATCAGCTCGGCCTGCGGATAGCGGGCGCGCAGCAGGTCGAAGGCGATGCCCGGCCCGCAGCCGGCATCGAGGATGCGCTTCGGCTCGATACGCATCTCTTCCAGGTGATCGTCCAGCCGGCGGGCGATCTCCTTCTGCAAGCTCGCCGCCGCTTCATAAGTCGGCGCGGCACGCTCGAAGGAACGGCGAATGAGCTGCTTTACAGTCATGTCCATGACTGTTCCCTCTCTCCTACCTCTCCCCCGGAGGGGGAGCCCCCGTTATGCGAGGATAAAAGTGATTTAGCTTCGCTACGCGAGCCACTTTCACGGTGCTCACGCAAAAAGCCTTTCAATTGTTCGGCGAACCACGCCGGGTGCGACAGGAACGGCGCATGCGCCGCCTTGGGGTGCAAGGCCAACCGCGCGTTCGGCAGTTCACCGGCCAGCCACTCGGCCGCCTCGGGCAGACACAGGCCATCGTAACCGCCGTGCAGCACCAGGGTCGGCGCTTGAATTTGTTTTGCCTGCTCGCGCAGATCGACCGTGCGCAGCAGCTCCAGGCCGTCGGCCAGCGCGGCCGCGCTCGGCTCGCCGCGGGCGAACACCGACTCGCGCAAGCGGCCGATCACTTCGCGCGCCGCATCGCCGCCGCGCGCCTGCAAGGAGAGAAAGCGCAGCAAGGTCGCGCGGTAATCGCGCTGCACGCCCTCGGCGAAGCTCGCCAGCAATTCCGGCGTCAACCCCTTGTCCCAACCGGCGCGATTCACATAACTCGGCGTGGCCGCCACCAGCACCAGCGCCCGCACCTTGTGCGGGTGCCGCGCCGCCAGCGCCAGGGCCACCATGCCGCCCATGGACCAGCCGAGCAGCAGGCCGGCATCGGGCAAGGTCGGCGCGATGGCGTCGGCCAGACGTTCTGCGCTGTACGGCGTGACCGTCGGCGTGTCGCAGTAACCGGGCAGGTCGGGGGTATGCATCACCCGTTCGGGCAGGTCTGCACGCAGCGTATCCCAGATACCGCCATGCAGACCCCAGCCATGCAGCAGGGTCAGCGGCGTCATCCAGCCAAGTCTCTCAAGGTCGCCAGCAGGCGCTCGACATCGGCCGCGGCATGCGCGGCCGACAACGAGATGCGCAGCCGCGCAGTGCCCTGCGGCACCGTCGGCGGACGAATCGCGGGAACCATGACACCGCGCTCGCGCAAGGCCTCGGCCAAGCGCAGCGCCGTCGCATTGTCGCCGACGACCAGCGGCTGGATCGGCGTGTTCGACTCCATCAGCGTCCAAGGCTGGCCCGCCATGCCCTCGCGCAATTGCGCGATCAGCTCCTTGAGCCGTATGCGGCGCCAGTCATCGGCCGCGATCAGCTTGAGCGAGGTCGACACCGCCGCCGCCAGCATGGGCGGTGTCGCCGTGGTGTAGACATAGGTGCGCGCCTTGTTCACCAGCCATTCGATCAAGGTTGGGTGGCCGGCGACGAAGGCGCCGAACACGCCGGCCGCCTTGCCCAAGGTGGCCATGTAAATCAGGCGAGTGGCGAGTGGCGAGTGGCGAGTGGCGAAATGCTCCAGCACACCCCGGCCGTGTTCGCCCAGCACGCCGAAGCCGTGGGCATCGTCGACCAGCAGCCAGGCGTCGTAGCGTTCGCACAGCGCCAGCAGCTCGGGCAACGGCGCGATGTCGCCGTCCATGCTGAACACCGCATCGGTCGCCACCAGCTTGCGTCTGGCCGTGCTGACTTTGAGCTTCGCTTCGAGAAAATCGAGGTCGCCGTGCGGATAGCGGGTCAGCTCCGCCCGCGACAACAGGCAGGCATCGACCAGCGAGGCGTGATTGAGCTTGTCGCCGAACACTGCGTCGCCTCGACCGACCAGGGCGGTGACCGCACCGATGTTGGCCATGTAGCCGGTGGAGAACAGCAAGGCGTCCTGCATACCGACAAAATCGGCCAGCTCTTTTTCCAACTGCGCGTGCAAGCGGTGATGGCCGGCCACCAGATGGGCCGATCCGGCGCCGACGCCGGCCTCGACCGCAGCGTCGCGACTGGCATGGATCAGATCGGTATGGCCGGCCAGGCCCAGGTAATCGTTGTTGCAAAAGGAAATCACCGGATGGCCGTCGAGCATCATGTGGGCGCGCGACGGCATCTCCAGCGTGCGGCGGCGGCGCTTGAGGCCCTGGGCCTCCAACTCGGCCAGTTCCGCCGCGAGCATGTCGATCAGCCCGACTCGCTTATCCATGATCGCGAACTCCGTCGGCGCTCAATCGTGGCCGGCGCAGCGACGCTCGGCATGCACTTCCGACCGCAGGCCGAGCTTAGCGAACAATGCCCGGTCGGCCTCGACATCGGGATTGCCCGTGGTGAGCAATTTGTCGCCGTAGAAGATCGAGTTGGCGCCGGCCAGGAAACACAGGGCCTGCACGCCCTCGCTTAAGCTCTGCCGGCCGGCCGACAGCCGAACATGCGATTTCGGCATGGTGATGCGGGCCACGGCGATGGTGCGAACGAACTCCAGCGGGTCGAGATCGTTCTCGTCCTGCATCGGCGTGCCGCCTACCTTCACCAGCATATTGATCGGCACCGACTCCGGCTGCGGGTCGAGCTTGGCCAACTGCGCGATCAGGCCGGCGCGCTCGCGGCGCGATTCGCCCATGCCGACGATGCCGCCGCAACAGACGGCAAGGCCTGCGTCGCGCACCTCTTGCAGGGTGTCCAGCCGGTCCTGATAGCCATGGCTGGTAACGACCTGGCCGTAGAACTCGGGCGAGGTATCGAGGTTGTGGTTGTAGTAGTCGAGGCCGGCCGCTTTGAGTTTTTCGGCCTGGCCCTCTTTCAACATGCCCAGGGTGACGCAGGTCTCCATGCCCAGCGCCTTCACCTGGCGCACCATTGCCAGCACCGGCTCCAGGTCCTTCTCCTTCGGGCCGCGCCAGGCGGCACCCATGCAGAAGCGGGTGGCGCCGCTGGCCTTGGCCGACTGCGCCGCCTCCACCACCTTGGCGACATCCAAGAGTTTCTCTTTCTCGACATCGGTGCCATGCCGGGCCGACTGCGAGCAATAGCCGCAGTCCTCGGAGCAACCGCCGGTCTTGATCGACAGCAGGGTCGAGAGTTGCACCGCGTTCGGGTCGAAATGGGCGCGATGCACGGTCTGCGCCTGGAACATGAGGTCGTTGAACGGCAGGGCGAACAAGGCGAGCACGGAATCCACGCTGTGGCCCTGCTCGATTCGGGTATTGTCGGCCAGATTATTCATGTCCGCTCTCCACTTCGATGTCCTGCCACGCTTCCTTGCCGGCGCGGACGATGTCGCGCAGACCGAGCGGGATGATGCCCAGGGCCATCACGCCCCAGACCAGCAGCATGCCGCGACCGTCCTCGAAGATGCCGTAGAGCGGCTGGCCCACCACCACCATCGAGCCCACCATCGCGTAATAGCGATAGCCCGCCCAACGGTTGTAATGCACCACGCGCGGGTCCGGGTGATGGGCGATGGCGGCGTAGACGAAGATCGAGCCGGCCAGCCACAGCATGATCGGCGGCACCGACAACACGAAGGGCAGGAAGCCCATCTTGGTATTGATGTTCAGGCCGACGATCAGCAGCAGAGTGGAGATGCCGATCGAGATGATGCTGGCGTAATTGAACAGCCGCGCGCTGCGCAGACAGGAAGCGGCGGTAACGATGTGTTTTTCCGGCATTTAGGCGACAATCCAGTCAAATAATGAAAGCGAATACATAAGCGCAAAGGCTGGATCGCCACGGTGCCCTGCACCTCGCGATGACGCTTCCCTCTCCCCCAACCCCTCTCCCGCAAGCGGGAGAGGGGTGCGCGGCAGCGCGGGTGAGGAAATACCAAGCGTCACACAAGAAGGCAAACCCTTCGTGACAGCCCATGCCTTCGAACCGCTTGTTTCGACTCGACAAAAAGCGCCGCATCATCGGCGAGCCCCGGGAGGCTGTCAATTATTATCCGTCACGCATTGAACAAGTGCATTTCTTTTGTGCAGGCGCATATCGGCCAGCCCTGCCTGCTGTGCGGCGCCGATGTCACCGGCACGCCGCTCTGCCCCGGCTGTCTGGCCGACCTGCCGCGCCTGCCTCCGACCCGCTGCCCCACCTGCGCCCTGCCCACCCCGCTGGGCGAGGTCTGCGGCGGCTGTCTCAAACACCCGCCCGCCTTCGACAGCACCCGCGCCGTCTACCAATACGCCTACCCGCTCGACGCTCTGCTGCAACACTATAAATACGGCCAAGGCCTGCACCTCGCCGGCTTCCTGGCCGAGCAGCTCGGCCATGAGATCGCCGACCGGCCCGACCTCGTCATCCCCATGCCCCTGCACCCCAAGCGGCTGAAAGAGCGCGGCTACAACCAGGCTGGCGAGATCGCCAAACGCCTGGCCCGCAGGTTCGACCTGCCGCTCGCGCTCAGCGCCTGCACCCGGGCCAAGGACGCCCCGCCCCAGGCCAGCCTGCCGCTGAAGGATCGGCGCAAGAACATCCGCGGCGCCTTCGAGTGCAAAGTAGATTTGTCAGGCAAGCGCATTGCACTGGTCGACGACGTGATGACCACGGGGGCGAGCCTGAGCGAATTGGCGAAGATGGTGAAGAAGGCGGGGGCGGTGGAGGTGCGGGCCTGGGTGGTGGCGAGGACGTTGCCGATGCGCTAACTTAAGGCGAATACAAGAAGGCGGCGCCGCGTTTGCCGAAGATCAGCGCCGCATAACAAACAACGAATTCGGGAGAATGACGCGTTAATCGGGGTCCGTTAATCGGGGGCAGACTCGACATAGATTAATAGCCGCACTGAGCGCCACGACGCCGGGCGAATCGGCCGATCAGGCTGCCACGCCCTCCCCCGCCCCGTTCGCCGGAAACAGCGGCAAGACCTCCCGGCCGATTTCCTCCAGCACCTCGGCCGCCGGCCGGCTGCTGTATTTGAGGTTGATCGCGACGTGGTTCACGCCGACCGCCCTGAGTTGCCGCAGCAGGTCGATCAGCAGATTGCGGCCCATCTTGAAGCCGAGATGGATCGGCTCGGGCTCGGCGTTCGGGTCGTCGGTCAGGTCGACGTAAAGCGACTGGGCGAAGGGCTTGAACGCGCCCGGACTATGGCGCCGGGTCAGCTCGCGCCATTCCTTGATCGACTGTTCCTGGCGGCTGATGCTGCGCGGGTAATAGAGCCAGCCGTCGGCATGCTCGGCGATCCACGGCAGTTCTTGCTGGCTATGGCCGGTGACCAGCACGGGAATGCGCCCGATGCTCGGCTTGGGCAAGAGATCGAGGCCGTCCATCCGCCCCAGCGGGGTTTCGACGGCGGGGAACTCGGCCTCGGTCGCGGCACGGAAGTAATGCAAGGTGTCGCGGAAGCGTTCGCCGCGCGTGGCGAAATCGACGCCGAAGGCCGGATACTCCGCCGGCCGGTCGCCCGAGGCGACGCCCATGACCAGGCGGCCGCCCGACAGGCGGTCGACCGATGCCGCCGCCTTGGCGATGTGTAGCGGATGACGCAGAGGCAGGATGATGCTGCCGGTGGCCAGCGCGATGTCTTGGGTTTGCGCCAGGATGAAGCCGAGATAGACCCAGGGGTCGTAGATCTGGCCGACATCGCCGAAGTCGGGATCGCGTAGCGGCACGTCGCGGAACCACAGCGCGGCAAAGCCGAGCCGTTCGGCCAACCGGGCCAGCTCGGCTTGGCGTTGCATCAAAGGCACGTCGCCTTTGTAGGCCTCGATCGGAAACAGCAGGCCCACGGTCAAGCGATCGGATGCGAACATGCGCCGGAATCCCGGATGGGGTTTCGCTAGCTCCATTTATTGCTCCCTTTTTTGGTTTTGCCTCGCGACGCGCGCGGGCCTTGTAACGCAATTGCAACTTGAGGCATGAACAATTGGCACGCTTGCTGCTTCCCCCTAAATGCAGTTCAAGCACCGACTGGGAGAACACCATGCAGGCCTTACTGAATTTTTATACCCGACGCGCTTGCGATTTCTGGCTCTATGCCGCCTTTGCCTGGCTGGCCGGCGTGATCGTCATCGCGTTCGCGGTTTAATTCTTACACTTCGAGGCACACCATGAATCCGCGCAAACAATCATCTTTGTGCATCGCCGCCCTGATGTGGGGCATGGCCGGCGCCACTTGGGCCACTCTGCTGACCTGGCTGACCCTGGTCGCTTAAGCCAGCTCTTCGATATCGAATATCCGCTTGTATTCGCGGATGGCATAGCGGTCGGTCATGCCGGCGATATAGTCGCACACCGCGCGCGCCGGGTCTTGTTCGGCCCGCGCCTGAAACTCGGGCGGCATTAATTTCGCATTGGCCATGAAGGCATCGAACATCTCGCGAATGAGGCGCTTGGCCTTTTCGCTCATGCGCACCACGCGGTAGTGGCGGTAGAGGTTCTGGAATAGGAAACGCTTGAGTTCCATGTGCTCGGCCTTCATCGCCGGGCTGAAGGCTGCCAGCGGCGGGCATTGGCGCACCTCGTCGAGGTTGCCCGGCTTGTGCTCGGCCAGCTTGGCCTGAGTCTGCTGCACCAAATCCACCACCAGGGTGTTGATCATGCGCCGCACGGTTTCGTGGATCAGCCGGCGATCGGTGAGCTTGGGGTAGCGCTCGCGCACCGCATCCAGGTGGCGGCGAAATAGCGGCACGGTCTCCAACTGCTCGAGCGAGATCAGGCCCGAGCGCAGGCCGTCGTCGACATCGTGGTTGTTGTAGGCGATCTCGTCGGCCAGGTTGGCGATCTGCGCCTCCAATGACGGCTGCCTGCCCTCGATGAAGCGCCGGCCGACATCGCCCAGCAGCGGCGCGTTGCGCGGCGAGCAGTGTTTGAGGATGCCCTCGCGCGCTTCGAAGGTAAGGTTGAGCCCTTCGAACTCGGCGTATTTCTGTTCCAACTCGTCCACCACGCGCAGGCTCTGCAAGTTGTGCTCGAAACCGCCGTGCGGCTTCATGCATTCGTTGAGCACGTCCTGGCCGACATGGCCGAACGGGGTGTGGCCGAGGTCGTGCGCCAGGGCGATGGTCTCGGTCAGGTCTTCGTCCAGCGCCAGCAGGCGGGCGATGGTGCGGCCGATCTGGGCGACCTCGATGCTGTGGGTAAGCCGGGTGCGGAACAGATCGCCCTCGTGGTTGACGAAGACCTGGGTCTTGTATTCCAGCCGGCGGAAGGCGGTGGAATGGATGATGCGGTCGCGGTCGCGCTGGAATTCGCTGCGCGGGGTGGCGGGCGGCTCGGCATAGCGCCGGCCCTGGCTCTTGGCGGAGTCGGCAGCGTAAAGCGCCCGCCCGTTGCTCATTTCGCCACCGCCTCGCTCAAGGTCTGGCGCAATAGATCGGCCGGCACATCACCGGTGACGAAGGCCTCGCCCACCTGCCTGAACAGCACGAAACGCATCTTGCCGGCCTCGACCTTCTTGTCCACGCCCATGTAATTGAGATAGGCCTCGGCGCCGAGATTGGGCGCCACTGTGGGCAGCTTGGCCCGCTGCATCAGCTTGTCGATGCGCTCGGCATCGGCGGCGGAGATCAGGCCCATGCGCCGGGACAGGTCGGCCGCCAGCACCGTGCCGGCGGCGACCGCCTCGCCGTGCAGCCAGTTGCCGTAGCCCATGCCGGCCTCGATGGCGTGGCCGAAGGTGTGGCCCAAATTCAACAAGGCGCGCACGCCGGACTCGCGCTCATCCAGCGCCACCACCTCGGCCTTGTTGCGGCAGGAGTGGTAGATGGCGTAGCTCAGCGCCTCGGCATCGCGCGCGACCAGCCGGTCCATATTCGCTTCCAGCCAAGCCAGGAAGGGCAGGTCGCGGATCAGGCCGTACTTGATGACCTCGGCCAGGCCGGCGGACAGCTCGCGCTCGGGCAGGGTGTTCAGGCTGTCGGTGTCGGCCAGCACCACCTGCGGCTGGTAGAAGGCGCCGATCATGTTCTTGCCCAGCGGGTGGTTGATGCCGGTCTTGCCGCCGACCGAGGAATCGACCTGAGCGAGCAGCGTGGTCGGCACCTGGATGAAGGGCACGCCGCGCTGATAGGACGCGGCGGCGAAGCCGGTGAGGTCGCCGATAACGCCGCCGCCCAGGGCGATCAGCGTGGTCTTGCGCTCGGCCCGATTGGTCAGCAGCGCATCGAAGATCAGGTTGAGGGTTTCCCAGGTCTTGTAGGCCTCGCCATCGGGCAGCACGATGGGGATGACCTGGACGCCGGCTCCCTCCAGGGTCTTCTGCAACCGCTCGAGATAGAGCGGGCCGACGGTGGTATTGGTGACGATGGCCGCGCGCTTCTGCGCCAGGTGGGGCGCGATCAGGTCGGCGCGATCGAGCAGGCCGCCACCGATGTGGATGGGGTAGCTGCGGTCGCCAAGGTCGACGGTCAGGGTTTGCATCGTTGGTCGAAGTTCATGAATCGACTGACATTATACGGTGCCGGCTGGCTTCCCGGGCGGCCTCGGCGCGGATGATAGAATTCGCCGACAGCATGGGAGCGACGCGATGACCATCACCTCGATCGAACAGCTCGCCGAAGCGGTGCGTCAATTCGGCCGCGAGCGCGACTGGCAGCTGTACCACTCGCCGAAGAACCTGACCGCCGCCCTGATCGTCGAGGCGGCCGAGCTGCTCGAGCCGTTCCAGTGGCTGACCGAGGCGCAGAGCCACGAACTGCCGCCGGAGAAACTGGAGGCGGTACGCCAGGAGATGGCCGACGTGCTGATCTATCTGGTCAGCCTGGCCAATACCCTGGAGGTCGACCTGCTCAAGGCGGCCGAGGCCAAGCTGGCGATCAACGCGCGGAAATACCCGGTGGAGAAAGCCAAGGGCTCCTGCGCAAAATACAACGAAGCGGGATAAGCATGAGTTATTACAAACACCATTTGTTCTTTTGTCTCAACCAGCGCGAGGACGGCGGCGCCTGCTGCTCGGACCACAACGCCGAGGCGATGTTCGAGCATGCAAAAAAACACGCCAAGCAGCTCGGCCTGCACGGCAAGGGCGGCGATTGCCGGGTCAATCGCGCCGGCTGCTTCGACCGCTGCGACCAAGGCCCGGTCTGCGTGGTCTACCCGGACGCGGTCTGGTACACCTACGTCGACGAGAGCGACATCGACGAGATCGTCGAATCCCATCTGCGCGACGGCAAGCCGGTCGAGCGCCTGCAGATCAAGTGAAACGCTACAAGCTACGCATCAAGCGCGCCGACGGCGGCGCGGTGGAGACGGTGATCGAAGACCCGGAGGAAGGCCGCCGGGGCCTGGCCCTGATCGCCCACCCGCACCCGCTGCACGGCGGCAGCATGGACAACAAGGTGGTCACCACCCTGGCCAAGTCGGCGGTCGAGTGCGGCTATGTCGCGGTGCGGCCCAACTTCCGCGGCGTCGGCAACAGCGACGGCACGTTCGACCATGGCGAGGGCGAGACCGAAGACCTGCTGGCGGTGGCCGAGTTCGTCGGCCCCAAGTTCGGCGACCTGCCCCTGCACCTCTACGGCTTTTCCTTCGGCGCCTATGTCCAGCACCGCGTGGCGCAACGGTTACCGGCAGAGCACTTGGTCATGGTGGGGCCGGCGGTGTCGATGTATGCCTTCGAGCCGCCGACCATCCGCACCGACATCATCCACGGCGAGGTCGACGAATTGATCCCGCTGGCAGCGGTGCAAGGCTATGCCGAACAACACAAGATACCGTTGCACGTGATCGCCGGCGCCGACCACTTCTTCCACAAAAAACTGCGCGCCCTACAGGACAAATTACTTTCGCTATGTCATCCGCTCTCAGCCTGAAAGACCTGCGCAAGTCTTACGGCGAGACCGAGGTGGTGGCCGGGCTAAACCTGGAACTCGCGCCCGGCACCTGCCACGGCCTGCTCGGGCCCAACGGCGCCGGCAAGACCACCACGCTGCGCCTGGCCCTGGGCTTGATCGAGGCCGATGCCGGCAGCATCGAGCTGCTCGGCCACCGCCTGCCTCACGAGGCAAGCCAGGCCCGGATGCGGGTCGGCGTGGTGCCGCAGGCGGACAGCCTGGACCCCGACTTCACCGTGCGGGAAAACCTCTTGGTGTTCGGCCGCTATTTCGGCCTCGCCCGACGCGAGATCGAGGCGCGGCTGCCGGCGCTGTTGGACTTCGCCGGCCTGGCCGGCAAGGCCGACACCCGGATCGACGCGCTGTCCGGCGGCATGAAGCGGCGCCTGGCCCTGGCCCGCGCCCTGGTCAACGACCCCGATGTGATCTTCCTCGACGAGCCGACCACCGGCCTCGACCCGCAGGCGCGGCACCTGATCTGGCAGGGCCTGCGCCGACTCACCGCCCAGGGCAAGACCCTGCTGCTCACCACCCACTTCATGGAAGAGGCCGAGCGGTTGTGCGACCGCATCAGCATCATCGACCACGGCCGGCTGATCGCCGAGGGCGCGCCGCGCGAGCTGATCGCGGCCCACGTCGAGGCGCATGTGGTGGAGATCGACGGCGAGGACAGCGAGAACGGGTGCGAGCACCTGGCAGAGCGCTATTGCCGGCGCTGCGAGAAGATCGGCGAGACCCTGTTCTGTTACACCGCCGAGCCGCAGGCGCTGATCGCCGCGCTGGAGGGCATGCCGCACCTGCGCTACCTGCACCGGCCGGCCAATCTGGAAGACGTCTTCCTCAAACTCACCGGCCGGGATTTGAGGGACTGATACAGTGAGGAGTGAGGCGTGAGGAGAAACCCATGAGCACTACCCGGCCGGCTGGCGGCATACGCCTCACGCCTCACGTCTTTCGCCTCACTTTCTTGCCCGTCTGGCACCGCAACTTCCTGGTCTGGAAGAAGCTGGCCATCCCCTCGCTGCTGGGCAACCTGGCCGACCCCATGCTCTACATGCTGGGCCTGGGCTACGGCCTGGGCCGGCTGCTGCCCGACATCGGCGGCGTGCCCTACCTCAACTTCCTCGCCGCCGGCACCGTGTGCTACAGCGTGATGAACAGCGCCACCTTCGAGACGCTGTACTCGGCCTTCTCCCGCATGCACGTGCAGAAGACCTGGGCGGCCATCCTCAACACCCCGCTCGGCCTGCGCGACGTGCTGCTGGGCGAATGGGTCTGGGCGGCATCGAAGAGCCTGCTGTCGGGCATCGCCATCCTGCTGGTGATCTGGGGCCTGGGGCTGCAGGCCGACTTCGTCATGAGCCTGGGCCTGCTGCCGGTGATCGTGCTCACCGGCCTGTGCTTCGCCGGGCTGGGGCTGGCGATCAACGCAGTCTCGCCTAACTACGATTTCTTCCTCTACTACTTCACCCTGGCGATCACGCCCATGGTGCTCTTGGGCGGCGTGTTCTATCCGGCGACGGAGTTGCCGGCCTGGCTCAAGGCGGCGGCCGACTGGCTGCCGCTGACCCACGCCATCGCGCTGGCCCGGCCGCTGGTGCTCGGCCAACTGCCTCAAGACATACTCTGGCACGGCATGGTGCTGCTGGCCTACGGCCTGGCCGGCTTCTGGGCCGCCTGCCGGCTGACCCGGCGCCGACTGCTGCGTTGACCTTTCTGGCCTACCATTCGTAGTAAGAGCCGCTGGGCCGGCTCGGGGAGAATAGCAACATGCATGAGGCCTACGCCGCCTTCGCCGGCCGCATCGTCATGGTCGGCTTCGGTTCCATCGGCCAAGGGGTGCTGCCCTTGCTGCTGCGCCACCTGGGGGTGACGCCCGAGCGCATCACCCTCATCGAGCCGCGCAACGACCCGACCGGCGAGGCCCGCGCCTTCGGCGTGAAGCTGCAACAATTGGCGCTCAGCCGCGACAACTACGCCGCTACCCTGGACGGCCTGCTGCGCCCGGGCGACTTCCTGCTCAACGTCTCCTTCGATGTCTCCTCGCTGGCTTTGATCGAGTATTGCCAGAGCCGCAACGTGCTCTATCTCGACACCTGCATCGAGCCCTGGGCCGGCGGCCACACCGACCCCGGCGCCAGCCCGTCGCAACGCAGCAACTACGCCTTTCGCGAGGCGGCCCTGGCCCTGAAACGGACGCAGCCGAACGGCCCGACCGCCATCGTCAACCACGGCGCCAACCCCGGCCTGGTCTCCCATTTCACCAAGCAGGCCCTGCTCGACATCGCCGTCGCCACCGGAGTAAGCGCTAACCCGAGCACACGCGAGGACTGGGCGCGGCTGGCCATGCAACTCGGGGTCAAGGCCATCCACATCGCCGAGCGCGACAGCCAGATGCCGGCCACGGCCAAACAGCCGGGCGAGTTCGTCAACACCTGGTCGGTCGAGGCCTTCGTCGGCGAGGCCTGCCAGCCGGCCGAGATCGGCTGGGGTTCGCACGAGCGGCACTTCCCGCCGGATGGCCACCGCCACGGCTTCGGCTCGGATGCGGCGATCTATCTGAACCGACCCGGCGCCGTTACCCGGGTACGCAGCTGGACCCCGCTGGCGGGGGCCTATCATGGCTTCCTGATCACCCACGGCGAATCGATCTCCATCGCCGACAACCTGACCTTGCGCGAGGCCGGCAAGGTCGTTTATCGACCGACGGTGCATTACGCCTACCACCCCTGCGACGCCGCCGTGCTGTCGCTGCACGAATTCGCCGGCAAGAACTGGCAGTTGCAACCGCGCTGGCGCATCCCGCGCGAAGACCTGATCGGCGGCCGCGACGAGCTGGGCGTGCTGCTCATGGGCCATGGCCGCGGCGCCTATTGGTACGGCTCGCAACTGACCATCGAAGAGACCCGTGCACTGGCGCCCTACAACAACGCGACCAGCCTGCAGGTGGCCATCAGCATCGTCGCCGCGATGGCCTGGGCGATCCACCATCCCGAGCTGGGCATCCGCGAGCCGGACGAGCTGGATTTCCGCGCCATCCTCGACCAATGCCGGCCCTATCTGGGCACCCTGGCCGGCGCGTTCACCGACTGGACCCCGCTGCTCGGCCGCAACCGGCCGTTCCCGGAAGACCTGGACCTGGACGACACCTGGCAATTCAAGAACTTCCGGGTGACATGATCCCGATCCACGAATTGCTGGACCAGCGTACCGTTCCATCGAGTGCGCACGGTCTGGAATTGGCTCTTTGGCAACGGCCCGGTTGATTTCTCCGCAACCGCTGTCTTTAATGAAATCGAGGGGCCGAAAATAAACACACTAGGACAAAGATCATGACCATCGGCGAAATCTGCAATCGTGAAGTCGTCATTGCCGAACGGAATATGGATGTGCCGGAAGCCGCCCGCTTGATGCGGCAACACCATGTCGGAACCTTGGTGATCGTCGACGAGGCGGAGGGCGGGCGCCGGCCGGTCGGCATCGTCACCGACCGCGATATCGCCATCGAGGTGGTCGCCGCCGGGGTCAAGCCGGACGGCCTGACCGTCGGCGACATCATGGCCGGCGAACTGGCCACGGTGCGCGAGAGCGAGGGCATCTTCGAAACCATCCGCTATATGCGCGGCCGGGGTGTACGCCGAGTGCCAGTCGTGGATAATGGAGGCTGGCTCGTCGGCATCGTCACCTTGGATGACCTGCTCGAACTGCTCGCCGAGGAGCTCGGCGAGATGGCCGGCCTGATTTCCCGCGGACGCCAGCATGAAGCGGCGACCCGCAAGTAACCCCAGCACAATGAAGGAGCTGCTATGAAACTGCCTCTGCAGATCACCCTGCGCGATATCCCGCAATCCGATGCATTGGAGGCCGCCATCAAGGAAAAGGCCGAAAAACTCGATCGTTTCCACCAGCAAATCATGGCCTGCCGCGTCACGGTCGAGATTGCCGGCAAGCACAAGCATCAAGGCAACGAGTTCAAGGTCGAAATCGACATCACCGTGCCCGGCAGCGAGATCGTGGTGAATCACCACCAGAACGAAGATGTCTATGTCGCGCTACGCGATGCCTTCGACGCCGCCAAGCGGCAGCTTGAAGACTTCGCCCACAAGCAGCGTGGCGACGTGAAGACCCACGAGAGCCCGCGCGCCGTCGCCGCCGAAGAGTAGGCCTTCGCAAAAGTAGAAAAGGCCGCGCACCGCGCGGCCTTTTCATTTGCGCCCGAGTGGGGCGCGTCTTCCACTGTACAAGCGGGTCAGTGGTCTTCGAGATGCGTGAAGGTCTCCTCGGCGAGTTCGCCGGTGTCGGGGTCGACCCAATCGGAAATGCCCAGTTCCTCTTCCACTTCGTGCAGGTCTTCGTCGACCTCCACTTCGGGCTCGGCACTGTATTCCATGTCCTGCACGGCCTCCCACAAGGTAGTGAAGGGTCCGTATTGCGCGCTCGATTCCTTATCGAGCCAATAAAATCCATCCGGCCGTTCGATGATCCGCGTCTTATCATAATCGGGCCGAGTCTCGGGAATCTTCTGCGGCATGCTGCTACTCCCTGCTACAAAGTCGCTGCTTAGTTTTTATATCAGCACTATCGAGCACGCTTGGCAAGCCTATATTTTTTATCGCAGGAGCAGCAGGTCACAGCGCAGGCGATTACGCAGGCGATCCAGCATGGTCGCATCGAAACCGCTGGCTGCGTGTAGCACCAGCAAGCCGGCGTCGAGGCGGTTGATCCGGTCGGCCAGCGCGGTGTCCGGCACGATGCGCTCGCCGCTCAAGGCCAGCCCCGCCACCTGCTCCCGCACCAGGGCCAAGTACCGGCGATAGGCCGTATCGTCGGCGGCGGGGATCAGCAGATGCAAGGGCGAGCCGGCACCCCGAGCCAGGCCGGCCGCCAGGGCCAGGGCACGCTCGGCCTCGGCGCTCGCATCGTAAACAACCGCAATCGGCCGACTCGCCGCCGGCCGGCGCTGCTCCCAGGCCGGTGGCGCCAGCAGCACGGCATCCAGGCGCTCGGCCAGGTCGAGCAATCGCGATACCGGCCGGCCGCGCATGACCTGGAACGAATAGCGCAAGGCGCGCGGCTCGGCCCCCTGGCGCAGGCGCGATTCGGCCTCGGCCGCCGCCATTTTCAGGCCGCGCTCCAAGCTGGCGAATTCGAGTTGGCGCGATTGCGCGCTGGCACGGCCGATCTCGCGCACGCAGGGCAACATACTGGCCCGCAATAAGTTGGCGTCTTCGACGAACAGCGCGGTCAACTCCGCCCGCAGGCGCTCGGCCAGATCGAGCGCGGCATCGAGATGGACCCATTCGCCCTCGATACCGGACAGGGCCACCAGCACACGGCGGATATCGGGATCAAGTGCCACGCTTCTTGGCGGGAGCGGCGGCACGCTTCTTCGGCCTGGCTCGGCTGCCGGTTTTCCTGGTCGACGCGGCCTTGCCGGCATAGACCTGACGCAGCGTCGAGAACTGGATCAAGCGGGAAGCGACCAGATAATTGACCGAGCCTTCAGGCACCACGCCTTCGGCGTCCGGCAGGCCGGCGGGCAGGCCGGTCAGCAAGGCCATGGCCTCGTCGACGTTGTCCACCGGCCAGATATGGAACCGGCCCTTGCCACAGGCATCCACCACGTCGCCGCGCAGCATCAGGTGTTTGACGTTGGCCCGAGGAATGACCACGCCATGGCTGCCGTCGAGGCCGCGCGCGCGGCAGATGTCGAAGAAGCCCTCGATCTTTTCGTTCACCGCGCCGATGGCCTGCATGTGGCCGTACTGATCGACCGATCCGGTCATCGCGATGGACTGCTTGATCGGCACGTCGCCGAGCGCGGACAACAGCGCGCACAACTCGGCCATGGAGGCGGAATCGCCCTCGACCATGCCGTAGGTCTGCTCGAAGGCCAGGCTAGCGGACAGCGACAGCGGCATGGCATTGGCGTAGCGCGCGGCCAGGAAGGCGCTCAAGGTCAGCACGCCCTTGGAGTGCAAAGCGCCGCCCAGGTTGACCTCGCGCTCAATGTCGATCACCTCGCCCTCGCCCAGCCGTACCGTCGCGGTGATGCGGGTCGGGTGCGCGAAGCGGCTGTCGCCGAGCATGATCACCGACAGGCCGTTGATCTGGCCCACCCAATCGCCGCTGGTCTGCACGTTGATGGTCTCGCGCAGGATGTGTTCTTGCAGGCGCTCGCGGATACGGCCGGCGCGCCGTTCGCGCGCGTCGAGCGCGGCCTGGACCAAGCCGGCGCCGA
This sequence comes from Betaproteobacteria bacterium, assembly GCA_016234655.1. Lineage (GTDB taxonomy): Bacteria > Pseudomonadota > Gammaproteobacteria > Burkholderiales > Thiobacillaceae > Sulfuritortus. Next base: position 97,871 of record JACRAU010000031.1, on the reverse strand, counting down.
CGCCGTCGTGCAATTCGATCCGCGCCAAGTGGTCGGCCTCGCGCATCAGGTCGAGCAGGCCCTGGATGTTGCTCGACAGCCGCTCGGCATCGTCGGCCTCGCGCGCGGCCTGCTCGACCAGGCGGGCACAGGCCGCGCGATCGAAGGGCAACAGGCCCTCCTTGCGGCCCAAGGTCGCGATCAAGCGGCAATAGCGCTGTACCGATTCGTCGTTGCGCGGCATCTCGTCGTCGAAATCGGCGACCACCTTGAACAGCTCGCGGAACTCTGGGTCGTATTCGTACAGCAGGTAGTAGAGCAGGCGCTCGCCCAGCAGCACGACCTTCAGGTCGATCGGGATCGGCTGCGGTTCCAACGACACGGTGTGGGCCAGGCCAAGCATCTGGCCCAGGCTGTCGATGCGCACCTGGCGCGAACGCAAGGCCCGCTTCAAGGCCTCGTAGGCGTAAGGCTGGGTCAGCAGCTTGTGCGCGTCGAGCACCAGATAGCCGCCGCTGGCTTGGAGCATCGCGCCCGGCTTGATCAGGCTGAAATCGGTGACCAGCGCGCCCAGGTGCTCGATATGCTCGATGCGCCCGACCAGATTCGGGTAACTCGGGTGGTCGGGCCAGACCACCGGTGCGCCTTGGGTCGCGCCGTTGTCGATCAGTAGATTGACCTGATAACGACGGAAGCTCGGCTGCGCGCTGAGCGTGATGCCCATGACCTGGACCGGCCCCTCTTGCGATTTGCGCAGCTCGTCGGCGCTGTCGACCAGGTCCTTCTGCACTGCTTCGAGGTAGGCGCAGACCTCGGCCAGATCACGGTACTTATCTTGCAAGTCGCCGATCTGGTGCGACACCGCGAGCATCGAGAACTCGCGGCTCAGCGCGCGGATGCGCTCCTTCTTTTCCCGCAGCCACTGCGGCGCCTGGCGGACGATCTTGTGCAGACGCTCGTGCAGGTCTTCCAGCACGAGCGCGATGCGCCGTTTTTCCTTGTCCGACAACTTCTCGAACTCATCGGGGGAGATGACCTCGCCGTTCTTCTCCGGCGCCAGGCCGAAACCAGTGGGGGTACGCAGCAGGGCGATGCCCTGTTTTTCCGCCTCGCCGCCCAGTTCGCGCAAGGCCGCCGCCTCGCGCTCGGTGAATTCGTTGTCGATCTGGTCGACGCGCGAGCGGTATTCGTCGCTCTCGAACAAGGCGGGGATCGCGGTGAGCAGGTCCTCGATCAAGCGCTGCATGTCGACCTTGAGTTCCTTGCCGCGCCCGGCAGGCAGGCTCATGGCGCGGGGCTTGTGCGGCTGCTCGAAGTCGTGGACGTAGACCCAGTCGCCCGGCACTGCGCCCTCGGCCGCCGCCTTCTCCAACAGGCGCGTCACCAGGCCGCGCTTGCCGGTGCCGGGTGTGCCCATGACGAACAGGTTATAGCCCTCGCGCCGGATGGCCAGACCGAAGCCGGCCGCCTCGATCGCACGCTCCTGGCCGAGGATGCCGGGCAGGTCGGGCAAGTCGGCCGTGGTCTTGAATTTCAGTTGCTTGAGGTCGCAGCGGCCGTAAAGCCGGTCGGCGGCCAGCGGCGCCGGCGCGCCGTCGTCGACGGCCACCGGCAACACCGTGGCCTTCTTGGCGCGCGCGCGACGCGGCCGTTTAGGCGTTGTTGTGGTTACGCTCAAAGTCGACATGCCCGTCGATGATGGTGTAGCGCACCTGGCCTTGCAACTCCATGCCCAGGAAGGGGCTGTTCTTGCCCAGACTGTGCAGGCTCTTGCGGGTGACCTGCCACCAGGCCTCGGGGTCGAACAGACAGAGGTCGGCCGGGGCGCCGACGCCGAGCTGGCCGGCCTCGATGCCGAGCAACTCGGCCGGGCGGCGGGTGATCAGGTCCACTGCCTGGCCCAGGCCGCATCGCTGCTCCTTGGCCCAACGCAGGGTCAAGGGCAGCAACAGCTCGAGTCCGGTCGCGCCCGGTTCGGCCTCTTGGAACGGCAGCTCCTTGGCATCGTCGTCGACCGGCGCATGGTCGGAGCAGATCGCGTCGATGGTGCCGTCGGCGACGGCGGCGCGAATCGCATCGCGGTCGCGCTGGCTGCGGAAGGGCGGGTAGAGGTGGCAATTCGGGTTGAAGTCGGCCACGTCCAATTCGGTCAGGTGCAAGTGGTGGACGTTGATGTCGCAACTGATCGGCAGACCGTCCGATTTTGCCTGGCGCACCATGGCGATGGCCTCGGCACTCGACAGCCGACAGACATGCACGCGCGCGCCGGTGGCCTTCATCAACAGGACGATGGTGGCGAGCGCCACGGTCTCCGAGGCGACCGGGATCGGCGGCAGGCCGAGCCGGGCGGCCACCGCGCCGTCGTGGGCGACGCCGTCCTTGACCAGATGGGCATCGCGCGGCCGCAGCCAGACCGGGAAGCCGAAGGTCGCGGCATATTCCATCGCGCGCATCAGCACCAGGGTATCGAGGATGGGCGTGTCTGCCTGGCTGAAGGCCACGCAGCCGGCCTCGTGCAGTTCGGCCATCTCGGTGATGCGCTCGCCCTTGAGCTTCCAGGTCAGCGCGCCGACCGGGTAGACGCGCGGCCCCGGCATGCTCTTGGCGCGGAATTTCAGCATCTCGACCAAGCCCGGCTCGTCCAGCGGCGGGTCGGTGTCGGGCGGGCAAGATAGGCTAGTCACGCCGCCGGCGGCGGCTGCGCGCATCTCGGACTCCAGCGTCGCCATGTATTCGAAGCCCGGCTCGCGCAGCCGCGCGGACAGGTCGACCAGGCCCGGGCAGACCACCAGGCCGGTCGCGTCGATCACCCGGTTGGCATGGAAATCGGCCGGCGCGTTGCCGATGCCGACGATGTCGCCGGCCGCGATATAGATATCCTGCTGGGCGTCGATGCCGTTTTTCGGGTCGATCAGGCGGCCATTCTTGATTTGTATTTTCATGGTCAATTACCCGCCAGGATGCTCATCACCGCCATGCGCACCGCGATGCCGTAGGTGACCTGGGGCAGGATGACCGACTGCTTGCCGTCGGCCACGTCGGAGTCGATCTCGACCCCGCGGTTCATCGGGCCGGGGTGCATGACGATGGCGTCGGGCTTGGCCAGTTTCAACTTGTCCGGGGTCAGGCCCCAGTATTTGAAATATTCCTGCGGACTCGGCAGCAGCGCGCCCTGCATGCGCTCGTTCTGCAGGCGCAGCATCATCACCACGTCGACATCCTTGATGCCGTCCTCCAGCCGATGGTGGACGTGCACGCCCATGCCTTCGACATCGTGCGGCAGCAGAGTCTTGGGCGCCACCACGCGCAGTTCCGGGCAGCCCAGGGTGGTCAGGGCGTTGATCTGCGAGCGCGCCACGCGCGAATGCAGGATGTCGCCGACGATGGCGATGCGCAGGTTGTGAAAACCGCCCTTGAAATGGCGGATGGTGAACATGTCGAGTAGGCCTTGGGTCGGGTGGGCGTGGCGGCCGTCGCCGGCGTTCATCACTCGAATATGGTCGGCCACGTTGCGCGCGATCAGGTGCGCGGCGCCGGCCGAGCTATGGCGCACGATGAACATATCGGCGTGCATGGCCGAGAGGTTGGCCACGGTGTCGAGCAGGGTCTCGCCCTTGCTCTGCGACGAGGCCGAGATGTTGAGGTTGACCACGTCGGCCGACAAGCGCTTGGCGGCGATCTCGAAGGTGGTGCGGGTGCGGGTGGAGGGCTCGAAGAACAGGTTGAAGATGGCCTTGCCGCGCAGCAGCGGCACCTTCTTCACCTCCTGCTCGGTCACCGACAGGAAACCGTCGGCGGTGTCGAGTATCTGGGTCAGGATGCGGGCGGGCAGGCCGTCCAGGCTGAGCAGGTGGCGCAGGCTGCCGTCTTCGTTGAGCTGGATATTCGGGCTCATGCCGCCCCCTGCACGAAGCCCAAGGCGCCGGCGGCGTCTCGGGTCAGCGAGAGGTGCCGGTCGTCGGCGAGGTCGAATTTATAACCGGAGAAATCGGGACAGATCGGCAATTCACGGCCCCCCCGATCCACCAGCACTGCAAGCCGGATGGCCGCGGGACGCCCATAGTCGAATAGTTGGTTCATGGCCGCGCGCACTGTGCGGCCAGTATACAAGACATCGTCGACCAGCAGGAGGCGCCGGCCCTCGATGTCGAAACCGATGTGCGACGGCTTCACCACCGGGTGCAGGCCGATGCGGGAGAAATCGTCGCGATAGAAGGCGATGTCCAAGCTACCGCAAGGCAGCTCGCCGCCCAGGCGCCGGGCCAGTTCTTCCATGACCCAGACGCCGCCGGTGTGGATGCCGATCAGGGCACAATCCGGGGTCAGCGTGGGCCGAATCTGCTCGGCCAGCCGGTCTATCAGTTCATTCGGTGCGGGTAGTGGCATGGTGTGAAAAATAGTCCTGAAGAATTTGTTCCGCCGCCAGGCTGTCGGTCAATGCGCGGCGGCGCTCGCCACGGATGCCCATCTCGGCCAGCCTGGCCTCGGCTTCGACCGAGGTCAGCCGCTCGTCGATCAGGTGCACCGGCAGGCCGAAGCGGCCATGGAGCTGGTTGGCGAAGCGGCGGCAGCGCTTGGTCAACTCGTGCTCCGCGCCTTCGAGGCTGAGCGGCAGCCCCACCACCAACTCGACCGGCCGCCATTCGACGAGCAAGGCACCGATACGCTCGAAGCGCGGCGCGTTGGCCTCCTCGGCGATGGTCTCCAAGGCATGGGCCAAGCCGGTCTCCCATTCGCCCATGGCGACGCCGATGCGCTTGGTGCCGAAGTCGAAGGCGAGCACGCTACCGCGCCGCACCTGCATCATCAAGCGTGCCCTGCTTCCTCTGAAAGCATCGACATGTCGATGCCGAGGATATGCATGGCCGCCGACAAGCGCTCTTCCGGCGGCAGACCGAAGATCACCTCGGGGTCGGCCGGCACGGTGAGCCAAGCGTTCTGCTTGATCTCTTCCTCCAGCTGGCCCGGCGCCCAGCCGGCATAGCCCAGGGTGACGATGATCTGCTCCGGCCCCTCGTGGCGGGCGGTCGCCTCCAGGATGTCCTTCGAGGTAGTCAGGCCGACCCGGTCATGCACCGACAGGGTGGAACCCCATTCGCCGATCGGGCGGTGCAGCACGAAACCGCGTTCCATCTGCACCGGGCCGCCGTAATAGACCGGGTCGTCCTTGATCCGCTCGTCGTCCAGGCTCAGGCCGATCTGCTCGAACAATTTTTCCAGCGACAGGTCGATGGGCCGGTTCACCACCACGCCCAAAGCCCCTTGTTCGCCGTGATCGCAAACATAGGTCAGCGTGCCGGCGAAATTGGAGTCCCCCATGTTCGGCATGGCGATCAGAAAGTGGTCGATGAAGTTGGCGTTTTCCATGGTCGGCGAGTTGTCCTTTTGTTCATTGTAATCCCCGCCGGCATCGCCGCGAAACCTCGATGTCCATCTTGCCCCTTATGGCCCCGACAAGCCCTCGTGCACCGTGGGATAGTGCAGACGGAAACGCAATTCGCGCTTGATGCGCCGGTTCGACAAGCGGCGCGATTCGGCCAGGAAGCTGCGCATGGCCGGCGTCACCGCCGCCTCGACCTCGGCCCGCGGCAGGCGCGGCGGACGCGGCAGGCCCAGATGGTCGGCCACCCGATCGAACCAATCGCCCATCTTGTGCCCGCTGTCGTCGACCGCGTTATAAACCCGATTGGGCCGGCTGCGGAACAAGGCGGCAACGCACAGGCGCGCCAAGTCTTCGGCATGGATGTGGTTGGTGTAGATGTCCTCGTCCGGCAGCAGGGCCGGCAGGCCCTTGCGCACCCGCTCCTCGGGCAGGCGGCCGGCGGCATAGATGCCGGGCGCGCGCAGGATGCCGACCCGCACGCCGCTGCCCATGCCCCAGGCGCGCAAGCGGCGTTCGGCCGCGACGCGGCGCTTGGCCCGGGCATTGCGCGGCCGCGCCGGCCGGGTCTCGGCGACGAGCTCGCCGGCGCAGTCGCCATAGACCCCGGTGGTGCTGATGTAGCTCAAGGCCCGTGGTAGACTGCCCCGCCCCAAGGCCGCCAGCAGCCGCGCGGTACGCGGATCGTCGGCCCCTTCGCCGGGCGGCGGCGCCAGATGCAGCACCCAATCGGCCAGGCCGGCGATGCGCTGGAGGCTGCGGCGGTCGTCCAGATCGCCGGCAATCGGCGTGATGCCGGCAGCGCGCAGCGCGGCGCGGCCGTCGGGCGAGCGGCTCAAGGCATACAGCCGCGCCCGGCCTTGCAGTTGTTTGGCGATGCGCAGGCCGATGTCGCCGCAGCCGATGATGAGTATGCGCAGCATTGAATTTTTAGGTCTTTCGTGAGGATTTCGGCATGTCGTTTGAAGTGACCATTCAGCCCAGTGGCCACAAGTTTACCGTGGAGGCCGATCAAACCGTGCTATCCGCCGCGCTCGACGCCGGCTTCGCCCTGCCCTATGGCTGCCGCAACGGCGCCTGCGGCGCCTGCAAGGGCAAGCTATTGGCGGGCCAGGTCGAATACGGCGACATCCAGCCCGGCAGCCTGAGCGACGACGACAAGCACCGCGGCCTGGCCCTGTTCTGCTCGGCCAAGCCGAAGAGCGACCTGGTGATCGAGGCCAAGGAGGTCGGCGCGGCCAAGGACATCCCGGTCAAGACCCTGCCCTGCCGGATCGAGCGCATGGAGCGCCTGGCCGACGACGTGATGCAGCTCTTCCTCAAGCTGCCGAGCAACGAACGCCTGCAGTTCCTGCCCGGCCAGTACATCGACTTCCTGCTCAAAGACGGCAAGCGGCGCAGCTTCTCGCTGGCCAACGCGCCGGAAGAGGATGCGCTGCTGGAGCTGCACGTGCGCCACGTCGCCGGCGGCGAATTCACCGAGCATGTGTTCAACACCATGCAGGTGAAGGACATCATGCGCATCAACGGCCCGCTCGGCAGCTTCTTCCTGCGCGAGTCGGACAAGCCGGCGATCTTCCTCGCCACCGGCACCGGCTTCGCGCCGATCAAGAGCATCCTGAACCACGCCTTCCATCACGAGGTCGACCGGCCGCTGGTGTTGTATTGGGGCGCGCGCAAGCTGCAAGACATGTACCTGGCGAACGTGGCCAGCCAATGGCAGCAAAAATACGGCAACTTCAGCTTCATCCCGGTGCTGTCGCAAGCAACGGCCGACTGGGCCGGCCGCACCGGCTATGTCCAGGACGCGGTGCTGGCCGACTTCGCCGACCTGTCCGGCTACCAGGTCTATGCCTGCGGCTCGCCGGCCATGGTCGACGCGGCGCGCAAGGCCTGCCTCGGCCACGGCTTGCCGGAGGACGAGTTCTTCTCCGATGCCTTCAGCTTCCAGGCTGCTTGATCAAACTGCGTCCCAATAGGGCGGCGTGCCGATCTTCTCGATCATATAGTCGATGAAGGCGCGCACCTTGGGATTGCCTTGGCGCGTAGTCAGATACAAGGCATACAGGGCATTGAAGCTGCCCAGCGGCTTGTAGCGCGGCAGCACCTGGATCAGTCGGCCGGCCCGCAAATCACCGCCGACCAGATAGCTTGGCAGAATGCCCAGGCCGGCACCGGCCAACAACAAGCGGCGTACCGCATCGCCGCTCGAGACTAGAACATTGCCCGAAATCTCGGGCGTGACCACGCCCCCCGGCCCCTGCAAGCGCCACGCTCTCACCTCTTCGCCCAAGCGCTGGCGCACACAGGCATGTGCCGATAATTGCCCAATGCGATTGAGCTTGCCGTGTGCGGCCAGATAGGAGGGCGCGGCGCACAGCACGAAACGCAGATCGGCCAGCTTGCGCGCCGCCAAGGTCGGCTGCGGGCTATCGGTCAGGCGCAACACGACATCGAAGCCCTCTTCGGCCAGATCGACATGGCGATCGACCAGCACCAAATCGATTTCCAGTTCCGGGTAGCGCGCCAGGAACTCCGGCAGCAGCGGCGCGACATGGTGCGAGCCGAAGGCAGTCGACACGCTGATACGCAAGGTGCCGCGCGGCTCGGCCACCAGGCGGCTGGCCGCCGCCACGGCCTGATCGGCGGCATTGGCCAGCACGGCGCATTGCTCGTGCACCGCGCGGCCGGCATCGGTCAGGCTCATCGCCCGCGTCGAGCGATGCAGCAGCTTCACGCCGAGGCCGTCTTCCAGGCGCGCGACGTGTTTGCTCACCGCCGAACGGGTCAGATTCAAGGCGCTGGCGGCCCTGCTGAAGCTACCCAACTCGACCACCTTCGCGAACACCGCCATCTCGGTGAACCAGCGCATCGGCCTCTCCTGATGTTTCCAATATGGAAACAATTATGTTCCGAAATGATGGATTGTTGAAATCGATACCGAGGCCAACAATGCCGGCACCACTCGAGCAAGGAGATTGCCATGCCTTACATCCACATCCGCGTCGCTAGCGACCACCTGTCGACCGGCAAAATCCGGCGCCTGCAGGCCGGAACGACGAAATTGATGGCCGATGTGCTGCACAAACGGCCGGAGCTGACCGTGGTCAGCATCGAGACCTTGCACCCCAACCGCTGGTCCTTGGCCGGCACGGCCATCCCGGCGCCCCGGCGCGCGGCCTGCACCTTCCGCTCGCGGGCGCTGACCCTCTTGGTCTCGCACCCCACGGCGCCGGGCGTGGCCTGCGCCGCGATGGCCGACATCAAAATCACCCAAGGCAGCAACACGAATGAAGAAAAGACGGTCTTCCTCGCCGCATTCCATAAGCTGTTGCGCGACTGCCTCGGCCCGTTCGACACCCCGGCCTACGTGGTCATCGACGAGGTGCCGGGCCATGACTGGGGCTATGACGGCATCAGTCAGGCCCAGAGAAAGCAGACTTGATGTTCGTGAAAATCTCGCCGATTACGTGCGCCGAGGTCACCGTACCGATATAACAGTGGCCGCAAGCCGGCATGGCGCGGATAATCGCGGCCCATGCAATTCGACGTCATCATCATCGGTGCCGGCGCGGCCGGCATGATGTGCGCGGCCCGGGCCGGCCAGCGCGGGCGCCGGGTGCTGCTGATCGACCACGCGGACAAGATCGGCGAGCGCATCCGCATCTCCGGCGGCGGCCGCTGCAACTTCAGCAACCGCGAAGTCGGGCCGGACAACTACCTGTCGCAAAACCCGCATTTCACTCGCTCGGCCCTGAAACAGTTTTCCGCGCGCGACTTTCTCGCCCTGATCGAGCGCCATCGCATCCCCTATCACGAGCGCGAGCACGGCCAGTTGTTCTGCGACGACTCGGCGCAGGACATCATCGACCTGTTACAGCGCGAATGCGCCGAGGGCGGCGTGCGGTGGGCAACCGGCTGCGAGGTCGAGCGCATCGAGCGGCGCGCGGCCGACGGCATGCGCTTCGAGGTGGCCACCACGCAGGGCACGTTCCGTTGCGCCGCGCTGGCCATCGCGACCGGCGGCCTGGCCGCGCCCAAGATCGGCGCCAGCCCCTTCGGCTACAAGGTCGCCGAACAGTTCGGCCTGCCGGTGATCGCGCCGAAACCGGCGCTGGTGCCGCTGGCCTTGGCGCCGGAAACCCTGGAGCGCTTGCAGCCCTTGTCCGGCGCCTCGTTCGAGGCCGAGACCCGCTGCGGCGGCAAACCGCGCTTCCGCGCAGACCTGCTGCTGACCCATCGCGGCCTGTCCGGCCCCGCCACCTTGCAGGTTTCCAGCTATTGGCAGATGCAGGAATACGGCGGCGACAAGAAACAGCCGATCGCCATCGACCTGCTGCCGGGCCTCGACGTGCCGGCCTGGCTGGAGGCGCATCGCCACGGCAATATCCTATTGGCAAATCTGCTGGCCGAAAAACTACCGCGCCGCTTCGCGCAGGAGTGGTGCACGCTGCTCGGCTTCGACAAGCCCATGGCGCAGTTGACCAAACGCGAGCTGCAAGCGGCGACCGAAGCCTTGCAAGGCTGGACGCTGATGCCGTCCGGCACCCTGGGCTACGCCAAGGCCGAGGTCACCCTGGGCGGGGTCGATACCCGCGCCTTGTCGTCCAAGACCATGGAGGCCACGGCGGTGCCGGGCCTGTATTTCATCGGGGAAGCGGTCGACGTGACCGGTTGGCTGGGCGGTTACAACTTCCAGTGGGCCTGGTCGTCGGGCTGGGTGGCCGGGCAGTCCGTGTAGGCTACGGCGTCTCGCCGGCCTGCTGCGCCAGGCGCTCGCGCGCGTGCTCGAGTTGGCCGCTGCTTGGTTGGGCCGTGGCCAGATAACGCCGCGCGGCGGCACGGTCGCCGGCATCCAGGGCCGCGCGCGCGGCCAGCAAGGCCGCCAACGGCAGCGCTTCGCCGGCCAACACCTGGTCGGCCAATTCGCGCGCGGTCTCGGCATCGCCGGCGATCAGCGCGGCCGTGGCCCGGCACAAGGTATCGTCCGCCTTGCGCTTGTTGCGCTCGGCCCGCCAGGACTTGACCTCGCCCGGCAGGCGCAAGGCCACGCGCACGAGACGCACCGAGACATAGGCCACCAGGAACAGCAGCGTCGCCAGCAAGGTCGCCAGCATGAACGAGGTTTCGATCCGCCACGGCGGATATACGATCACCACATAGCCTTGATCGAGCCGCGCCGTCAGTACGATGGCGACGGCCAGGCCGAACAGCAACAATGTCCAGAGCGCGATCCGCATCAGCCGCGTACCCCCTTGCGCGCCTCGTTCAAGGCCTTGAGGCTGGCCGAGATGTCGGCGTCCTCGATGGAGACCGAGGCGCCGGACAAATGTTTGAGGCTATCCAGGGTCGCGCGGGTCAGCGGGTCGTTGCGGTTGAAGTACTGCGCCACCCAGGTTTGCGCGGCGGCCAGATCGGCCTTCCAGGTGGCCTGGTCGTTTTGCAGCGCGGCCAGCCGGGCCGAGATCAGGCGCAGCTTGAGGTTTTGCCGCAGGAAATAGGCCTGTTCCGGCGTGAGCAAGGGCATATCCGGATGGTCCAGGCGACGGATGCGCACCAGTTGCTTGAATTCCGTCCAGGCCTCGCGGCCGAAACGGGTCGCGGTATCGACCGGGCCGGCCTTGGCCGGTGGCGCCGCCTTCTTGGCCGGCAGCTCCGACTCGAACTCGGGCCGCAGCAAATCGACGTTCGCGATTAGCGCATCCAAGCGCGCGTTCAAGGCCGTGGTGTCGGCGACCGGCAGCAAGCGCAGGCGCTCGACATCGCGCGCCAGGGCTTGGCGTAGCGTGGCGAACTGCGGCTTGCCTTGACGGCTCAGGCGCTGCTCGGCGGCTTCCAACGCGATCAAGGCCGCGCGCACATTGCCGGCCAGGCGCAGGTGTTGCTGCACCAACGACAGGCTTTGCTCGATGTCGGCCAACACCCGTTCGTCCTGGCTGCGGGCCAGGTCGTGATACATCGCGGACAGGGCAAGTTGCTGGTTCTGCGCCTCTTGCGATTTCGACTCCAAGACCGCGAGTCGCGCCACCACCGACTCCAAGGTCGCGCCGGCCTGCTTGCTGGCAGCCTGGGCCTGGCGATTGGCGTCGTCGAATTCGCCGATGCGCTTGGCCAGTTGCAGCTCCAGCTCCTGCATGCGCATATGGAACATCCAGGCCGCGCCGGCGGCGGCGATGAGCGCCAAGGCCGCCACCAGCAAGGCCGCAAGCTGCCAGCTCGGGCGAGATATGCGATCGGTCTCAGCCATGGGCGAACCATTCCTCTAGCATTGTCAGTAAAGCGTCGTCTCCGGCCGCGCTCACGGCGACTTGGCGCACGCCCAACCGCCGGACCGTCTCGGCGATGCGGGTATGGGGCACGAACCACGGCGTGTCGCGCAGAAAGCCCGCGCCCGCCTCGCCCAGTAGCGCGAACAAGTTGTCGACGCCCTCGCCGCTGCTGGCCGTGATCGCATCGACCGCGCCGCGACGAAACTCAGCCAGCACCGGCGCGACATCGGCCGCCGGCGGCCGGCGGCGATAGCATTCAGCATACTCCACCTCGGCACCGCGCGCGCGCAGGGTCTCGGCCAGCAACTCGCGCCCGCCCTCGCCGCGCACGATCATGATCTTTTGCCCCCGCACGGCCTGCAGGGCCGGCAGGGCCAGCAGCGATTCGCTATCGGCATTGCCCTCGGGACAAGCGATCTCGCCGGCACCTCGTTGACGCAAGGCCCGGGCCGAACCTTCGCCCATGGCGGCGATATGAATCGAAGCAGGCAATGTCCGCTCGCCGAATTCGGCGAAAAAGCGGGCGACCGCGGTGGGGCTGATGAAGATGAGCCAATCGAACTCGGGCAATCGATTTAGGCCTTGTCGAAGACGGGCAGCATCTTGCGGCGGGGCGATCTCGATGGCGGGAAATGAAACGGGGTGGGCACCCGCGGCTTGCAGCCGCTCGATCAGCGGCTCCGCTTGCTCGCGCGGCCGGGTCACCAAGATGCCCTTACCCGCGAGACCTTTCATCTTAATGCCCGAGCAACTCCGCCATGACCTTGTCGGCGCCTTGCCTGAGCAAGGCCTCGGCGACCTGCTGGCCCAGCGCTTCCGGGTCAGACATATCGCCGCCGGCCTCGGCGCGGTAGAAGCGCACGCCATCCAGGTCGGACACGAAGCCGCGCAAGCGCAGGCGGCCGTCGATCAATTCGGCATAGCCGCCGATCGGCGCCTGGCAGCCGCCTTGCAGCACGCGGCCCAGCTCGCGTTCGGCGCGCACGCAGGCGGCGGTATTGGCATCGCTCAACGGCGCCAGTAGTTGCGCCAGGTCGGCGCGGTCGCTGCGAATCTCGATGCCCAAGGCGCCCTGGCCGACGGCGGGCAGACTGTCTTCCGGCGCGAGCAGGCCGCCGATGCGATGGCCCAGTTCCAATCGTTTCAGGCCGGCGGCGGCGAGCACGATGGCGTCGTACTGGCCCTCGTCCAGCTTGCGCAGCCGGGTGTTGACGTTGCCGCGCAGGGTCTCGATCTTCAGTTGCGGGAAGTGGGCACGAATCTGCGCCTGGCGGCGCAGGCTGGAAGTGCCGACCACGGCGCCGGCCGGCAATTCGGCCAGGCTCTTGTAGTGGTTTGAGACCAGGGCATCGCGCGGGTCTTCCCGTTCGGTGATGGCGGTCAGCACGAAGCCCTCGGGCAGGACCATCGGCACGTCCTTCATCGAATGCACCGCCAGATCGGCCCGGCCCTCGGCCATGGCCTGCTCCAGCTCCTTGACGAACAGGCCCTTGCCGCCGATGCGCGACAGCGGCGAATCCAGTATCTGGTCGCCCTGCGTGGTCATGCCGAGTAGTTCCACTTGCAGATCGGGGTAACGCGCGCGCAGGCAGGCGCGGATGTGTTCGGCCTGCCACAAGGCAAGCTGGCTTTCGCGGGTGGCAATGACAATACGGGTCGGCATGTTTGAACTATTTGGCCGGGGATCGGCCAATGTCAGAATCCATTGAGATCGAAATCGGGGTTCGCATGAAACATCTATACACGCTTCTGGTCGCAATTTTAGCATGGGCCGCCACCGGCGCCCTGGCCGAGGGCGTGCCCTATGCCGAGGACCTGGCCAAAGATGCGGCGCTGGCGCGCTCGTTCCAGGGCGTGGTGATGCTCGCCTTCGTCAGCGACACCTGCCCCTACTGCAAGGTGGTGCTCAACGAGTTCATGATCCCGACCAGCCGCAACCGGGACTACGACACCAAGCTGGTCATGCGCCAGATCGAGATCGGCAGCGGCCGCATGTTGCGCGACTTCGACGGCAGCCGGATCAGCCACAGGGACTTCGCCGCCAAACACGGCACCTACCTGGTGCCGACGGTCGCGGTCTTTTCGCCGGCCGGCAAGCCCCTGGTCAAACCCCTGGCCGGCCTGTCCACCGTCGACTTCTACGGCTATTACTTCAACGAGGCCATCGAGAACGGCCTGGCTGCCGTGCGCCAGCCCACACCGCATCACTGAGTCGCCGCCATTGAGGGTAAAATCCGGGCGAACCGCACGACGCCATATATATAGCGTCGGCCGCCGATAGGATGACACCTCATGTCGAACGACAAACAAACCGAAAACTCAACCTGGTCCGGCCGCTTCTCCGAACCCGTGTCCGAACGGGTCAAGCGCTACACCGCCTCCATCCCCTTCGACTGGCGCCTGGCCCCGTTCGACATCCAGGGCTCGCTCGCCCACGCCAAGATGCTGCACAAAGCCGGCATCCTGAGCCAAGATGACCTGGCCGCCATTCAACGCGGCCTCGCCGAGATTCGCGGCGAGATCGAGGCCGGCCGTTTCACCTGGTCGCTCGACCTGGAAGACGTGCATATGAACATCGAGCGGGCGCTGACCGAACGGGTCGGCGACGCCGGCAAGCGGCTGCACACCGGCCGCTCGCGCAACGACCAGGTCGCCACCGACGTTCGCCTCTATCTGCGCGACGCTATCGACCATATCCTCGTCCTGCTGCACCAGGCACAAACCGCCCTGCTCGACCTGGCCGAGCAACACGCCGGCACGGTGATGCCCGGCTTCACCCATTTGCAGGTCGCCATGCCGGTCACCTTCGGCCATCACATGCTGGCCTATTTCGAGATGTTGAAGCGCGACGCCGAGCGCCTGGCCGATTGCCGCCGCCGGGTCAACCGCTTGCCCTTGGGCGCGGCGGCACTGGCCGGCACCACCTTCCCCATCGACCGCGAATTCGTCGCGCAGGAACTGGGCTTCGAGGCGGTGTGCGAGAACTCGCTGGACGCCGTGTCCGACCGCGACTTCGCCATCGAGTTCTTGGCGGCCGGCGCCTTGCTCATGACCCACATCTCCCGCTTCTCGGAAGAACTGGTGCTGTGGATGACGCCGCGCTTCGGCTTCATCGACCTGGCCGACCGCTTCTGCACCGGATCGAGCATCATGCCGCAGAAGAAGAACCCGGACGTGCCCGAGCTGATGCGCGGCAAGACCGGGCGCATGAACGGCCACCTGGTCGCCCTGCTCACGCTGATGAAGGGCCAGCCGCTGGCCTACAACAAGGACAACCAGGAAGACAAAGAGCCTCTGTTCGATGCGGCCGATACCCTGATCGACACCCTGGCTCTGCTGGCCGAGATGGTGCCGGGCATCAAGGTCAAGCCTGAAGCGATGCGCCAGGCGGCGGCCGAGGGCTTCGCCACCGCGACCGACCTGGCCGATTACCTGGTGAAGAAGGGCCTGCCCTTCCGCGAGGCGCACGAGGCGGTGGCCCGTGCCGTGCGCGCGGCCGAGGCCAAGGGCTGCGATCTGGCCGAGCTCGGCCTCGCCGAGTTGCAGGCCTTCTCGAACCTGATCACCGACGATGTCTTTGCCGTGCTCACCCTGGAGGGCTCGCTCGCCGCGCGCGATCACATCGGCGGCACCGCGCCGGCTCAGGTGAAGGCCGCCATCGCCCGGGCACGGGCGAAGCTGGTTTAGAGGCTGACCGGCTCGCCCGCCTGCTCGCCGACCAGACGCGACAGCGCGGCGAACAACTCCTCGCCGCTACGCGTGTCCTGCCAGCGGCCGCCGACCCAGCGATAGTGGAAACCGCCGCTCCGGGCGGCGACCCATATCTCTTGCACTGCGGCCTGCTTGTTGACGATGATCTTCGAGCCGTCGTCGAACTCGATCTCCAGGATGCCGCCGCCGACCCGTTCGCACTCCACGTCGGCCGTCACTTGTTCCAAGGCATCTTCCAGCTTCGCCAGCGCCTCGTCGGCTAGCGTTTGGTATTCGCGTTCGTCCATGTTTTCCCCATGCTAAACTCAGGCGTCACCGCCATTTTACCGATGCCGCCATGTTCCGAGTGCTGCTGTTCTGCCTGTTGATCGCCTTGTCCGGTTGCGGCAAGAAGGGCCCGCTCTACCTGCCGGACGATTCCCCGCCTCAACCTACCGCTCCCGCGCAAAAATGAATCTGCTGACCCGACGCGATGGCCACCTCTTTTTCGAGGACGTGGCCCTGGATGAAATCGCCCGCGACCACGGCACCCCGACCTATGTCTATTCCCGTGCCGCCCTGGAATCGACCTTCCGCGAATACGACCAGGCCCTGGCCGAACGCGCGCATCTGATCTGCTACGCGGTCAAGGCCAACTCCAACCTCGCCATCCTCAACCTGTTCGCCCGCCTCGGCGCCGGCTTCGACATCGTCTCCGGCGGCGAGCTGGCCCGCGTGCTGGCGGCCGGCGGCGACCCGGACAAGATCGTGTTCTCCGGCGTCGGCAAGACGGCCGACGAGATGCGCGCCGCACTCGATGCCGGCATCCATTGCTTCAACGTCGAATCCGAGAGCGAGCTGCACCGCCTGAACCGGGTGGCCGGCGAGATGGGCAAGGTCGCGCCGATCAGCCTGCGGGTAAACCCGAACGTTGACGCCAAGACCCATCCCTACATCTCGACCGGGCTCAAGGACAACAAGTTCGGCATCGCCCACGACCAAGTGCTGCGCGCCTATCGGCTGGCGGCGGGGATGCCCAACCTGAAGGCAGTCGGTATCGACTGCCACATCGGCTCGCAACTGACCGAGACCGCCCCCTTCGCCGAGGCGGTGGACAAGGTGCTGCAATTGGTCGACGCCTTGGCCGCCGACGGCATCGAACTGCAACACATCGACATGGGCGGCGGCGTCGGCATCCGCTACCTCGACGAGACCCCGCCCGCCGTAGGCGACTATGCCCGGACCTTGCTCGGCAAGCTCAAGGGACGCTCGCAGAAACTCATCATCGAACCCGGCCGCTCGCTGGTCGGCAATGCCGGCCTGTTGCTGACGCGGGTGGAGTACCTCAAGCACGGCGAGGCCAAGGACTTCGCCATCGTCGACGCCGCGATGAACGACCTGATGCGGCCCGCGTTGTATGACGCGTGGCATGAGATCACCCCGGTCATCGGCAAACCAGGTACGGCGCATCGCTACGAGATCGTCGGCCCGGTTTGCGAGAGCGGCGACTTTCTCGGACACGATCGCGAACTGGCGATCGAGGAAGGCGACCTGCTCGCGATCCGGTCCGCAGGCGCTTACGGCATGAGCATGAGCTCGAACTACAACACGCGTACGCGCGCCGCCGAAGTCATGGTGGACGGCGATCGCGCGCATCTCATTCGTCGACGCGAAACGATTGCGGAATTGTTCGCGCAAGAAGTGTTGTTGCCGTGATAACACAGTGCGGAAAATAGTTGCACACCCCGCACATAAACACTTGCTGCGCAAATAATTTTTAGTTCTAGAATTGCCACATCGCGCGGAGATGCGCGGAAATGCTTGGATACAGGCATTAGAGTCAGGCAATCTTAACTTCACAGAGGAGTCCGATATGACTGCCGAAACGACCAGCAGCGCGATTGAAACCGCGATCAGCAGCACCAGCACCACCACCGCCGCCGCCAAAAAACCGGCTGCCAAAAAACCTGCCGCGAAAAAAACGGTAGCCAAGAAACCCGCCGCCAAAAAACCGGCTGCCAAAAAGCCCGCCGCGAAAAAAACGGTAGCCAAGAAACCCGCCGCCAAAAAGCCCGCCGCCAAAAAAACGGTAGCCAAGAAACCCGCCGCCAAAAAGCCCGCCGCGAAAAAAACGGTAGCCAAGAAGCCGGCAGCCAAAAAGCCCGCCGCGAAAAAGGTAGCCGCCAAGAAACCGGTAGCTCGTAAGACGACCGCCGCCAAGAAACCGGTGGCCCGTAAGACGACCGCCGCCAAGAAACCGGTAGCCCGTAAGACGACCGCCGCCAAGAAGCCGGTAGCCCGTAAGACGACCGCCGCTAAGAAGCCGGTAGCTCGCAAGCCGGTAGCCCGTAAGCCGGCAGCAGCGAAAAAGCCGGTGGCTCGCAAAACGACCGCCGCTAAGAAGCCGGTAGCTCGCAAGCCGGCTGCCCGTAAGCCGGCAGCAGCGAAAAAGCCGGTGGCCCGCAAAACGACCGCCGCCAAGAAGCCGGTGGCTCGTAAACCGGCAGCCAAGAAGAAGTAACGGCCTAGCTGTTGCTCATGACAAAGGCGGGTTTATCCCGCCTTTGTTTTTTGTGGCGCCAGAAAACCCTCAGACCGAGCAACAGCGCCAGAACGCCACCATAGATCAGCGGTTGGCTCAGGTCTTTCTTCACCAGCCAGGCATAGTGCAACACCGCCCCGATCGCGGCCGGATAGATCAACCAGTGCACGCGTTGCCAATTGCGGCCCAGCCGGCGCATGGCGGCATGGGTCGAGGTCAGCGCCAGGGGCAGCAGCATGACGAAGACCGCCATGCCGAAGGCAATGAAGGGCCGCTTGAGCACATCCTTAAGAATGGCCGGCCAATCGAAGAACTGATCGAGCCAGAGATACGATAGCAGGTGCAGCACGCCATAGAAGAAGGCGAACAGCCCGAGCATGCGCCGATAGCGCAGTAGCGCGCCATGGCCGCTCAATCTGCGGGCCGGCGTCACCGCCAGCGTGATCAGCAAGCCGGTCAGCGCCCAAGTGCCGAGAGAGCGGGTGATGAACTCGATCGGGTTCGCCCCCAGCCCCCCCGTCCAGGCCAAGACCGACAAGCGGGCAATCGGATAGAGGCAAATCAGGAATAGCCAGAACTTCGGGTTTCGATGGAAGGCCATGCGCACGGCTAGAAGTTCTTCCGCAAATCCATGCCGCCATAAAGCTGGGCCACCTGCTCGCCGTAACCGTTGAACATCAGCGTCGGCCGCTTGAGGAATTCGCCGATACGCCTTTCCTTGGCCTGGCTCCAACGCGGATGATCCACCTCGGGATTTACGTTGGAATAGAAGCCATATTCCCTCGGCGTCGCCTTCATCCAACTGCTGACCGGCTGTTGCTCGACCAGACGGATCTTGACGATGGACTTGGCGCTCTTGAAGCCGTATTTCCAAGGCACCACCAAGCGTATGGGCGCGCCATTCTGGTTGGGCAGTTCTCGTCCATAGAGGCCGGCCGCCAGCAAGGTCAACGGGTGCATGGCCTCGTCCAGACGCAGGCCCTCGCGGTAAGGCCAGTCGAGTATCGCCCGACGCTGTCCCGGCATCTGCTGCGGATCGTGCAGCGTGACGAACTCGACATACTTGGCATTGCCCGTCGGCTCGACCTGCTTCAACAGGCCTGCCAGCGGAAAACCGAGCCACGGGATCACCATCGACCAGCCCTCGACGCAACGCAAGCGATAGATGCGTTCTTCCAACGGAAAGGCGCGCGTCAGCTCGTCGATGTCCCAGGACTTCGGCTTGCGGCAGGCGCCTTCGATGGCCAAGGTCCAGGGCCGGGGTTTGAGGCCATGGGCCAGCTTGGCCGGATCGGCCTTGTCGGTACCGAATTCGTAGAAGTTGTTGTAGCCGGTGATCTCTTCCCAACTATTGGCGGTCTCGCCGCCACCGTGGGCATTCTTCTTATACGGCGGCAATGCGGCCTGGGCCGGCGTGACCGCCAAGGCCGCCAGCGCGGCGGCCCCGGTTAGAAAACGGCGGCGCTCCCGGTAAACGGTCTCTGAAGTGATTTCGGAAGATGGGATATCCGTCGCCGGCTTGATGAACATGGTCTGCCTCCGTTTAAGTTCTTATCAAGACGGCGGCGGCCATCAAAAGTTCAGTCACTCGAACAGATCGTCGATGTCGTCCTGGCTGACCCGATCTTCCGCGCGCGTCGCCGGCCCCGCCAAATGCGGATCGGGGTCTTCGTCGATCAAGAGATGGACCAACTTGTCTTCCATCTTCTGCACCATGACCATGAGCTTATTGACCACTTGGCCGACCAGGTCTTGGAATTCCTGGGCCTGGATGATCTCGGTCAACTGGGCCGAGGCCACCTCGTCTTCCGCCTGCATCTGTTCGAGAAAGGCGCGAATCTCGGCCGAGCGGGTCTTGCCGATCAAGGCCGCCGCCGTCGCACGCTGGGCCTTGATCCGTTCCGACAGGGCCTCGGCCGCCGTCAAGGTGCGCCCGGCCGCCTGCTCGGTCAAGGCAGAGATGTAACGCAGACGGTCGCGCGCATTGCTCACTACCGATGCCTCGTTGGGGCCATCGGAGTCCAACTCCGACAGGGCCGACCTCAGCTCGTCCACCATCGTCTCGACATCGTGGCGAAAATTCTCGATATTCTTCAAGCCCCTCTCCTCTTCCAGGTCATGATTGGGCGCGGCACATGAAACATGATATGTTTGCCGGCCTAATTAGCCAACCGCGGAGCATGCCATGGCCGTCCTGGAATTGAACGAAGAGAACTTCGAAGACACCATTCTCGCCAACGACTTCGTCGTACTCGACTTCTGGGCGCCGTGGTGCGGTCCGTGCCGTGGTTTCGCGCCGGTGTTCGAGGCCGCCTCGGAAAAATATGCCGATATCGCGTTCGCCAAGATCAACACCGAGGAACAGCAGGCCCTGGCCGCGCACTTCCAAATCCGCTCCATCCCCACGCTGATGATCTTCCGCGAGAAGGTCATCATCTATTCCCAGGCCGGCGCGCTGCCGGCCGGCGCCTTCGACGACCTGTTGGCTCGCGCCCGCGAAGTGGATATGGCCAAGGTGCACGAAGAGATCGCCAAGGAAGCTCAAACCGAGGGCTAATCGGCCCGCAGCATCTCGCGCAGCAGCGGCAGGGTCACCGGCCGTTTGCGGCTCAAGGAGTATTCGTCCAACGCATCGACCGTGGCCAACAGGCCCGGCAGATCGCGCCGGCAATGGGTGAGCATATAGGCCAGCACCTCGTCCGCCAGGCACAGACCGCGCGCGGCGGCGCGGGCTTGCAACGCGGCGGTGCGCTCCGCCTCATCCAGCCCGTTCAAGCCGAACACCAAGCCCCAACCCAAACGCGTGGCCAAATCGGGCCGCAAGGGCAGTCGCGCCGGTGGCCGGTCGCCGGCGACGACGATACGCCCCTCGCCCTCGCGCGATCGATTGATCGAATTGAACAACGCCACCTGCGCGCCGGCCGGCAGTTGCTCGGCGGCATCCACCGCGAGTAAGGCGGGCAGTTCATCGGGCAGGGGCATGCCGGGCGCGACATAACGCGCCGATTGGCCGCATGCCAGCACCTCCGCCACGCAGGCCCGAAGCAAATGGCTCTTGCCGCTGCCCGCCTCGCCCCAGATGTAGATCAGGGCCTCGCTCGCCGTGCCGCCAGCCAAGGCACGCAAGGCCGCCACCGCCTCGGCATTGCGGCCGGCCAGGAAGTTATCGAAACGGGGCGGTGCATCGGGGCGGATGTCGAGGATGAGCTGGCGCATGGCGCTATTTTAAGCTACCCCCGGCGCCAGCCAAAAAGCTATCATTCCAGCCCCTGGCATCGCTTTCGTCGCCCGCACCCCATGGCCATCACCCAAACCATCGCCCCGCCGCCCGCTCACCCCGTCACCGATGTCCCGGCCATCGAGGAAGAACAGCTTTCCGTCGCGCAGCGCGACGCGCTCAAGGCCCGCATCAAGCAACTGATGCAGGAACAGGACGCGGTGCTGGTGGCGCACTACTACACGGCAGGCGAGATGCAGGACCTGGCGATCGAGACCGGCGGCTGCGTCTCCGACTCGCTGGAGATGGCCCGCTTCGGCCACGCCGCCAAGGCCAAGACCATCATCGTGGCCGGCGTGCGCTTCATGGGCGAGACCGCCAAGATACTCAACCCGGAAAAGCGGGTGCTGATGCCCGACCTGCATGCCGAGTGCTCGCTCGACCTGTCCTGCCCGGCCGACGAGTTCGCCGCCTTCTGCGACCGGCACCCCGACCGCACCGTCGTGGTCTATGCCAACACCTCGGCTGCGGTGAAGGCGCGGGCCGACTGGATGGTCACCTCCAGCATCGCGGTGCCGGTGGTGCAGCACCTGAAGGACAAGGGCGAAAAGATCATCTGGGCGCCCGACCGCTATCTGGGCGACTACGTGCAGAAGGCCACCGGCGCCGACATGGTGCTGTGGCAAGGCTCCTGCGTGGTGCACGAGAAATTCAAGGCCGACGGCATCCGCGAACTCAAGGCCCGACACCCCGAGGCCGCCATCCTGGTCCATCCGGAATCGCCGGCCGAGGTGATCGCCCTGGCCGACGTGGTCGGCTCGACCACGCAATTGATCAAGGCCGTGCAGCAACTGTCCAACCCCAGCTTCATCGTCGCCACCGACATCGGCATCTTCCACAAGATGCGCGAGGTGGCGCCGGATAAATTGCTGCTCGAAGCCCCGAGCGGCGGCCGCGGCGCCACCTGCATCTCCTGCGCCCATTGCCCGTGGATGGCGATGAACTGGTTGAGCCGGTTGGAGCAGGCCCTGACCACCGGCCGCAACGAGATCCAGGTGCCGGCCGAGGTCGGCGCCCGGGCGGTGCATTCGATCAACCGCATGCTGGAATTTGCCGGCCAGACCGGCATCGATGTGCGCGGTAAAAGCGGCGATTGAGAATGCCGTCACGCAAGACGCACTGGGAGCAGGTATACAGTAGCAAGCGGCCGGAAGAGGTCAGTTGGCACCAGGCCTCGCCCAAACTGTCGCTCGCCTTGATCGAGGCGACCGGATTGGGCCAGGCCACACGCCTGCTCGATGTCGGCGGCGGCGCCTCCCGCCTGGTCGATGCCCTGCTCGATCGCGGTTATCGGCAGATCAGCGTGCTCGACATCTCCGCCGCCGCCTTGGACCATGCCCGCACCCGGCTGGGCGAGCGCGCCGGCCAGGTACGCTGGCACGAGGCCGACGCCACCGCCTTCGATCTCGGCCATGAAGTCGACATCTGGCACGACCGGGCCGTGTTCCACTTTCTCACCGACCCGGCCGATCGGGCCGCCTATATTGGCCGGGTCGACCGCCATTTGAGCCCGGGGGGCCAGGCCATCATCGCCGCCTTTGCGCCCGACGGCCCCGAGCAATGCAGCAACTTGCCGGTGATGCGCTACAACGCCGAGGCGCTGACCGAAATCCTAGGCACGCGATTCCGCCTGATCGAAACCCGCGCCGAACAACACCTCACCCCCGGCGGCACCCGTCAGCCCTTTCTCTACCACCGCGTTTGCCGGCGCTAGCCCGACACCAGAAGACCTCCTGCCCCGGCGCGAAATCCGCAGCGCGTTCGAATCAAAAGATAATGGCTATACTGTTTTCATTGTTTTCAGGAGAAGCACGATGCGTATGAAACCCCTTGCCATCCTGGCCGCCTGCGGCCTCGCCACCGCCATGCAGGCCCATGCCGTGGACGATCGCTTGTATCTGGTGCCCTCCATCGGCTACATCGCGCCGGACGGCGACCGCAATGCCGACAACGGCTGGAGCCTGGGCCTCGGCCTGGGCAAGGCGCTGGACCAGAACTGGAGCCTCGAATTCGGCGGCCGCCACAACAGCCTGGACCGCGATGCCGGCGGCAGCTACGACCAATACAGCCTCGGCCTCGACGCGCTGCGCTTCTTCGATCGCAATCCCGGTTTCGCGCCTTACGCGGTGATGGGCTTGGGCTATATGCGAACCAAGATTCCGGGCGATTCCGACAACAACCTGATGGCCAACCTCGGCCTGGGCTTTCTCAAGCAGTTGAACGACGACGTGGCCCTGCGCGCCGACGCCCGTTACCGCTGGAACCACAACGACCTGGCCGGCATGAACGACAACGGCTTCGGCGACTGGCTGGTCACGCTCGGCCTGCAGATCGCCCTGGAGCGCAAGCCCGAGGCCAAGCCGCAGCCCGTTGCCGCCCCGGCAGCAGCGACAGCCCCAGTGTCGGCACCCGCGCCTCAAGCCGCGCCGGCGGCCGAGCCGCTGAAGACCCAACCGGCCAGCGATCTGGACAAGGCCAAGCCGGGCGACGTGGTGGTCATCCTGCACGGCGTCAACTTCGAGTTCGATTCGGCGAAGCTGCGGCCGGATGCCATCGACATCCTAAAAGAAGCGGTCACCGTGCTTAAGCGCCGTAGCGACATCAATATCGATGTCGTCGGCCACACCTGCAGCATCGGCACCGAGGCCTACAACCAGGGCCTGTCCGAGCGACGGGCCAAATCGGTTTACGATTTCTTCGTTGCCCACGGCATCGCCGCCAGCCGGCTGAGCAGCAAAGGATTCGGCGAGACCAAGCCGGCCTTCGACAATGCCACGCGCGAAGGCCGGGCCAAGAACCGCCGCGTCGAGCTGCATGTAAAATAACCCGGCACGACCTGCCCCAAGGCCGCACGGCTCGCCGCTGCGGCCTTTTCATTTTGGAGCGACGACATGACCCAACCCGATCTTACCGAACACACCTTGAGTTCCGAGACCGTCTACCGGGGCCGCCTACTGTACGCCAAGCGCGACCGGGTGCAACTGCCCAACGGCAAGGAATCGAGCCGGGAATATCTGATCCACCCCGGCGCGGCGGTGATCGTGCCGGTATTCGACAACGGCGACATCCTGCTCGAACGGCAACACCGCTACCCGTTGCGCCGCGATTTTCTGGAGCTGCCGGCCGGCAAACTCGACCCGGACGAGGGCGAGCTGGAATGCGCCCAGCGCGAACTCTTGGAAGAGACCGGCTACGCCGCCGAGGCCTGGCAGTACATGGCCACGATCTATCCGTGCATCGGCTATTCCGACGAACGCCTGGTGTTCTACCGGGCGAGCGGGCTCAAGCATGTCGGCGACAACCCCGACCATGACGAGTTTCTGGAGATACTGCGGGTGCCGATGGCCGAGGCCATGGCAATGGTGCGCGACGGCCGCGTCTGCGAAGGCAAGACGGTGATGGGGCTGCTCTGGCTGGAGCGCTTCGGCGCCGGCTAGAGCTACCCTGGTCAGGCGACCAGGGCGTTTTCCTCAAACTCGAAAGCGATCGAGTTCCGCCTTGAGGTTGCCGACCAGATCGCCCAAGTGCGTCGCGGCATCCGCGACCTGGGATGCGGCGGCGTTGTTCTCCTCGGTCATCTGCGCGATACGTTCGATGCCCTGGGCGATATCGGTGCTAGCCGCCTTCTGCTCGCGCGAGGCGCTGGTGATCTCCTCGACCCGGCCGTGCACGCTCTGCGCCGCCGTCATGATCCCACCCAGAGAAGCAGAGACATCGGCCACGGTCGCCCGCGCCTCTTCGGCCTTGCGGCTATTGCCTTCCATGCCGGCCACCGCGTTGCCGGTATCCTGCTGGATCGCCTGGATCGTGGCGCCGATCTCGGCCGTCGCGCCCGTGGTGCGCTCGGCGAGCTTCCTGACCTCGTCGGCCACCACGGCGAAGCCCCGGCCCTGCTCGCCGGCCCGCGCCGCCTCGATGGCCGCGTTCAAGGCCAGCAGATTGGTCTGATCGGCGATATCCTTGATCACCTGGACGATGCCGCTGATCTCGACCACGCGGGCATTGAGCCCCTCGATCTGCCGCGCGGTCGCGTTGACCGACTCGGCCACCGCGACCATGCCGCCGCTGGCACGCTCGGCCACCCGGCGACCGTCCTCGGCCAGGCTATTGGCCTGGTCGGCGGTACGGTTGGCATCCTCGGTCTGGTCGGTGACATGGGTGATCGACACGGCCAACTCTTCGACCGCCGCGGCCGACGACGACACCGCCTCGCTCTGTTCGTTCGCGGCGATCGCGATTTGCCGTGCCCCCTCGGCCAGTTCGTGCGCGTCCCGGGCCACCTCGTCGGCGGTGCGTCGCACCTCGTCGATCAACCTGGACAGGGCCTGGCGCGCACGGTTCACATCGGCGGCGATCTCGCCCATCTCGTCCTGGCTGGCCAACACGATAGGCTGGGTGAAGTCGCCGGCCGCCATCTTGGCGGTGCCGTCGTTGACCGTCCGCACGGCCTGGATGATCGAGGCCCGCATCGCGGCGGCGAAGTAGACCAGCAATAGCATCAGGGCCGTGACGATGACACCGGCGCCGACCAGGCTGGCCCTGCCCTTGGCGACGCGCACGCCGAGCGCGTCACGCAACTGCATCGAGGCGGCGGTGGACACCTTGCCGGCTGCGTCCACCACTACGGTTGCCTCCTTGAAATAATCGGCGCCCGAAAGAGAGAATTCGGCAGCCGCCATCTCGCCGCGGGTGGTCTCCATCAGCCTGTGCACGGCCGGCGCCAACGGCTCGACCGTCGGCAGCAGGCCCTCTTTCAGCGCCGGAGCATACTCCACCGCATGCCTGGAGCCTTTCTCCACCTTCCCGTGATACAGCTCGATCTGCCCCATCAGCGCCGACACCTGCACCCTCTCCTCCGGGGTAATGACCTTGCGGGTGAGGATGCCGGTCATCGCCGCCCGCAATTTGCCCAATACCTCGGTCAAGGCCGGCGCCTGCGCGGCAGCCACATCTTGTAGAAAATAGCTCTCGGGCACCGGGTCGAACAGCAGCTTGAAGATGTCCGCCACATCCTCCAGGTATTCCAGCACCTCCGCCGTGATCGCGGAATGGGCGGCAAAGCTCTCCTTGGGCGAGTAGACCCGACCATGCGCCTTCTGGCGCACCTCGGCCCATTTTCCCTTGATCTCCACCAACCTCCGGGCGAGCTCGGGATTACCGCCGGTTTCCGCGTCCAGCGCCTCGATGGCCTGAAGCGCGGCCTCGACCTTGGCCGCCTGCTCGTCCATCTTGGGCTTGGCCGCATCGTCGCCCGAGAGATAGCCGCTGGACCGGCCGCGATGTTGCTGGACGCTCGCCAGCAACGGCTGCGCCGCCTCGACATAGCGCACGCCAGTCAGTTCCTCCTGTGAACTCGACACATCCCGCATCAGTGGGCCGAGGCCGAGAAAGGTCAGATAGGCCACCGGGATGACGGCGATGACGCCGAGGATCAGAAACTTCACGGGGTAGCCGAAGCGGCCGAGGAAGGCCATGCCGGGTGCGAGTAGCGAATTCATCGGGTCTGTGTTCCTAAGTGGGTTGCCGGCTTGCGCGAATGCGATCCAGTCGCCGCATAGATAAGAGTATTCACGTCAAGCGCGGTAGTGGCAAGCACCGATACGACTTGGGCCACGTCCTTTGGCGATCAGGCGGAGAAAATGATGGCTGGCCGACAGGCGCCGGGTTGGGGCGCTCAGTCCAGCCAGCGCGCCAGATAGAACAAACGAAAACCCTCGGAGGATCGTGATGGGCCGGAAGCGATAGCCGCGAAGTGGCCCTGCTCGGGATGGGCTGCGGCACGGGCGGCCGCCTCGGATTCGAATACGGTGACGCAGCCTTCGGGGAAGCGCTTGCGCTTGCGACCCATGGGCGAGTAGATCACGACATAACTGGTCTTAACCACCTGGCCTGCGACATCGGAGACCAGGCTGACGATGGATTCGGCCATTAGTTCGGCTTTTTGTCGCTCGGCGTGAATTGCAGGACCTTGGCGTCCGGCTCGTCGTCGCTATAGAACGGCCGCTCGTTGCGCGTCAGGCCCAGGGCCTCGGCCAGCTCGGCCTCGCGCGCGGCGATCAGGCCGAAGCACATGCGGATGTTCTCCACGGTGGCCGAGGACAATGGGCTGTCCATGCCGTCGCGCGGCGCCGTGTCCTTCACGATCGAGCCCAGGGTCTTGCGCATCGCGCGCAGTATCTGCTGCTCTTTGCTCAGCTCGGCTTCGTCCACTTTCAATCTCCGTGACAATCTTTCGGGGCCGGCCATTCTCCCCGCCGGCCGGCGGGGGGTCAACCTCGGCCGGACCAGGGGTAAACCCTTGCCTCAGACAATGGACAGGTCCTTGGTCTTGTCGTCCTCGTCGTCCTCGCCGCCGCCGTGCAGCTTGAACATCAGGCGCAGCTCGTTGTACGAATCGGCGAAGCGTAGCGCGGTCTCGCGTTCGATCTGTCCGGCCATGGCCAAGTCGAACAGGGCCTGGTCGAAGGTCTGCATGCCGTGATCGCGCGACTTGGCCATGATCGGCTTGATGTCGTGCACCTCGCCCTTGTGGATCAGGTCGGAGATCAGCGGCGAGTTGATCAGGATCTCCACCGCCGGCACCCGGCCGCCGCCCTTCTTCGGGATCAAGCGCTGCGAGACCAGGGCCTTGAGGTTGAGCGACAGGTCCATCAGCAACTGGTCGCGCCGGTCGATCGGGAAGAAGTTGATGATGCGGTCCAGGGCCTGGTTGGAGTTGTTCGCGTGCAGCGTGGCCAGGCACAGGTGGCCGGTCTCGGCGAAGGCGATGGCATAGTCCATGGTGTCGCGGTCGCGTATCTCGCCGATCAGGATCACATCCGGTGCCTGGCGCAGGGTGTTCTTCAAGGCGGCGAACCAACTGTCGGTATCGACGCCGACCTCGCGCTGCATCACCAGGCAGCCCTTGTGCGGGTGGACGAACTCGATCGGGTCCTCGACCGAGATGATGTGGCCCTTGGAGTTGATGTTGCGGTGGTCGAGCATCGCCGCCAGGCTGGTCGACTTGCCCGAGCCGGTGCCGCCCACCATCAGCACCAGGCCGCGCTTTTCCATCATCACATCCTTCAGCACCGGCGGCAGGCCCAGCTCGTCGAAGTTGGGGATGGTGGTGTTGATGGTGCGGCAGACCATGCCCGGCGCGCCGCGCTGGACATAGGCGTTCATCCGGAAGCGGCCGATGCCCTCCAGGCTGATCGCCCAGTTGCACTCGTGCGTCTCCTGGAACTCCTGGCGCTGCTTGTCGTTCATCACCGAGGCGACCAGCTCCTCGGCCTGCTCGCGGGTGACCGGGGTGTTGTTCACCGGCGTCATCTCGCCGTGCAGCTTGATCGACGGCGGCGCGCCGACGGTGACGAACAGGTCGGAGCCGCCCTTGTCCACCATCAGCTTCAACAGGCCGGAGACGAATTTGAAATACTGGCTGTCGGTCTTCATGTTGCCCCCGTATGGCCGCGCCACGGCGCGGAAATGTCGTTCAATGCAAGGAAAATACGTCAGCCGGCCCCGGCTTGTCCATTGTCAACGAAACTCATACCAGCAGTTCATGAACACCTCGCCGGCGTAATGAATCCTGAGATCGATGGACGCCGACACCGCGCCGTCCACGAACGGCAGGGTGATGCTGCCGGCACCGTCCCCCGCCGCCACCCCTTCGACGCTCATGCAGCCTGCCTTGCCGCAAACCTGGCCCATGATATTGACGCCAGGTGCCGAGATGCCGGCGGGCAGGGTCCAGGTCAAGCTCAACGGTTGGCCAAGGCTCGCATCGGCCAGGCCATGGCCTGCGGGCGAGGTGATCCGAGGGGCATCTAGCACGATCTTGGACAGCGTCTGGGTGCGGGTAAAGGTACCGCCGTCCTTCCGCTGCACCGTGAAGGTGTAGACATCGCCCGCCCGGGGCGCCACGGCGATGGCCGTGTCCGTCGTGAATTCGTCGACCGTGACCCCATCGCGCACCATGGTCCCGAGGCTGGAAAAGGTTGCACTCAGGCTCGGCCCGCTCAAGGCGATCTGGCCGATCATGCCTTGCGGTGCCCAGCCGTGCACGTGCAGCACCATATCGCTCGTCTCGCCATCGGCGCCCATGCGCCGGGTCATGCCGGTCCAGACACTGTATTCCTCGGTGGCCGGCGTTACTTTGTCGACGCATTCGGCGACATAGCCGACAAAGGTCACGGCACCGTTGGCCCCGATCGTCAGCTCATAGAGGTTGCCGCTGCCCGGATCGGCCATGCGCCAGGTGCCGGCGATATCGCCGGCGGCGCCCGCATCGCGCACCCAATTCACGGTCTTGTCCTTATACGACCAGGTCATGCTCGTCTCGGTGATCGCCCCGACCGAGACGATGCTGGTTTCGCCGGCCACCGGGCCGCTGCACGGGAAGTCTGACGTGGCCCACACGATACTGCCGGCCGCCGGAGAATAACTGCCGGTCGCGGTGTAGTACGGCACCGTGAATTTGCGCAAGGTGGCGCTGGAACCGTCGCTGGCGAGCACGGTCAGGCCGTTCTGGTCCAGCGTGAAGCCGGCCTGGATCACGGTGCCGACCGGCACCTCGGCGCCGCAACTCGCATCGTATTGATTGAACAAGACCGTGATCATGATGGTGTTGCCGCTCGCGACATAGCTCGATACCGACGTGCAGCCATCGCGGTCCACACTCACCAGCATGCCGCTCGGATCGAACACGACATAGCTGCCCTGACCGTGAAAAATACCGCTGCCCGACACCACCTCCCACACCCCGTCCAGCGCAACGGGCGGGGCCTGGGGCTTGGTCGATATCCGGCTGTACTTGCCGTTGGCCAGCATGTCGGCCTGGTCCAGGCCATAGCCGACATAGAATGCGATGCCCGGCAACTGGGTCGAATTCAGAGCCGAAACGATGTCGACCGCATGGGTGCCGAGCGGGCCTTGGAAATAAGCGGGGAAGCTGCCGCCGGTCCACAGCGACCAGATGCCTTTCGCATCCTTGAAGAAGGCCATGCCCGGCAAAGTGGCAATGGCATAGACCTCGCCTTGCTTGCCCGTATCCTCGGGCGCCACCTGCACCGTGGCCTTGAGCGTCAGCTTGTCCGGCGTGCCGGTCGCGGTCTCGGTGATACTGAAATTGCCGGAGGCGAAGCCGCGCGCACCGAGGATGGCGGCCAGATCATTGGCCGCCGACGCCGCATTGGCCAGCGTCAGCGCACAGGCGAAACAAAGAATGCAGCGCCAGGTTTTCATTTTGTCTCCAGCGTCGTAATGCCATCCCAGTCCATCGGCCAGCCTGCTTCGCGCATGTCGCTCAAGCGGCGCAGGAAGGCATGGGCCACCGGATCGTCGGGGTAGGCGTCGACCACGGCCTGCCACCGGTTTTGGCATGTGCCCCACTCACCCTCGCTATAGGCCGCCAAGGCCGCTTCACTCATGGCCTTGAGCCGCGCATCGTCGCAAGGCGTGAAGATCGGCACCCCCAAATGCTTGCCCTTGACCCGCACCGTATCGACTTGGCGCAGTGGGAGCTTGTCGCCGATGGCCTGGGCCACGCTCTCGGAGATCAAGATGCCGGTACCGTAGACCTTGTTCACGCCCTCCAGGCGCGAGGCCAGGTTCACCGCGTCGCCCACCGCGGTGTAATCGAAGCGACCGACGCCGCCCATATTGCCGACGATGCATTCGCCGCGATGCAGGCCGATGCGCATATGCAGGTCCGGCCCGCCCTGGGCCAGCAGGTCCTGCCGCATCGATGCGATCTTCTGCTGCATCGCCACCGCCGCCTGCACCGCGTGCAGCGACTGGTCCGGGTCGGGGATCGGCGCGCCCCAGAACGCCATCACCGCATCGCCGATGAACTTGTCCACCGTGCCGTGATAGCGGAACACGATCTCGACCATCTCCGACAAGTGACGGTTCAGAATCTGGGTCACCTGGTCCGCGCCCAGCGCCTCGGAGATCGTGGTGAAACCGGCCAGGTCGGTGAACAGCAAGGTCAGTTCCTGGCGCTCGCCGCCGAGTTTCAGTTGCTCCGGGTGGGCGATGATCTTGTCGACCACCAGCGGCGAGACGTACATCGAAAAGGCCTGCTTGATCTGCCGGCGCTGACGCTGCTCGATGAAATAGGCCACGCCGCCTTGCGCGAGATAGATCAGCGACACGGTCAATGCGGCATGAGCCGCGGGCAGCCAGAGCAAGCCCCGGCCGAACAACAGAAAGTCGCCCGCGCCGATCGCGCCGACCAGGCCCAGGCCGATCAGGCCGCTCTTCACCGGCCGCCAGCGTTGCATCGACAGCAAGGACAAAGCCGCCGCCACGAACCACAGGCCGAATTGCCATGACCTCGGCGCCTCGCGCACCGGGTTGCCGCTGGCCATGTTCGCGATCAAGTTGGCGTGGATCTCCACGCCCGGCATCAACTCGTTGTTCACGGCGAAGAACGGCGTCTGAAACATGTCGGCCTGCGCGCTGCCGACCTCGGTGGTGGCCTTGAGGTCGCGCCCGACCAGAACGATGTTGTCCTTCAGGTATTCGCGCCAATGCGGCGGCAAATATTTGTCCGGCTCGAGCATCTGGTAATACGGGATGTATTTGAAGGTATGCGGACCGCCGAGGTAACGGACGCGCATATCGGGGCTGGCCTCGAGCAGGCTGACCACGCCCGGATGGGCCTGGTCGAAGCGCCTCAGGGTTTGCAGCCAGAAGGCGTCGCGGAATTGCGGCAACAGGCGCTGCACGCCGTCTTTGTCGAGCTGCACCGAGGCAAAACCCGGCACGGCGCCCGCCTCGGTGAACAGCGCATGCGGCTCGACCCGCAGCCACTGGCTGACCCCATCGCGTTCCCGATAGATCAGGTCGGCCGCCAGCACGACGTTGCCGGCCCGGCGGATCGCCTCGGCAAAGGCGCGGTCTTCGCCCGGCGTGGACGGCTCGGAGAACAGCGCGTCGAAGGCGACGACGGCGACGCCGGCCTCGCCCAGGCGGTCAAGCAGGCGGCCGTGCCAGTTGCGCGGCCACGGCCATTGCCGTTGCATTTCGGCGAACGAGGCCTCGTCGATACCGATGATGGTGATCGGCAGATCGACTCGGTTCGGCGCGGTGGCGACCAGCATCCGGTCGTACAGCCGCGCCTCCAGGCCCTGCCACGGGCCGGTCTGGCCGATGGCCAGGGCCAGCAGCGCGGCCAGGGCGCCCGCCCACGGCAAGTTGCGCCGGTTCAGGGCCGCGAGCAGGGCTGCGATCCGCATCGCGATCAGAAGCGGTAGAGCGCTTGCAGGCCGAACACCGGCGAGCGAGTCGTGGTCGAGGCCTTGTTCGAATACAGATTGTCGACGATCGCCTCGACCGACCAACGCTTGTCGCCACTCTCCCAGTAACTGCGCAGGCCTAGGTTCCAACCGGCGCTCAGGCGTTGCGCGTTAGCCTCGTCGGCGAAGCGCTCGCTGCGGTAGGTCAGGGTCGTGCCCAACTGCCAGCGTGCCGCCGGCAGCCAGTCGGCACCGATGCTGAACAAATGCCGCGGCAACCAGGGCACCTTGTTGCCGCGCAGGGTCGCGCCGGTGTTGCGGCTGTCGTTGCGGTGATAGCGCAAGCTGGCCGACAGACTGCTCGACAGCAGGCGGTTCACGGCAAAGCCGACGCTATCGACCTCGGCCACGCCGAACTCGGGGGTCGCCTCCCAGTAGTCCAGGGCCTGCGTCGACAGGCGGTTGCGGTTGCGCAGGCGATCCAGGTCTTGCAGATCGAAGTCGGCGACCAGGGTACCGCCCGGGTTAGCCAGGTTGTCCACCCGCTTGCGGTCGGCAAAGCCCATCAGGAAGGTCTTGGCATCGAGCGCCCATTCGTATTGCGCGCGCATGCGCTTCATCTCGCCGCCGACCGCGACCAGGCGATCGTCCAGCGCGATGCCGACGGTGTCGACCGGGGCCAGTGTGTTGACGCCGGCGCCGCGCCGCCATTTCTGCGCCGCCGCGCGCAAGGTATGCCCCGGCGCCGGTTGCCAGGCCAGACCCAGGCGCGGGTTCCATTCCCGGATGTTGCGGTCGGCCAGTTCGCTGCCGCCGGCCAACTGCAAACCGGAAAACAACACGGCGTCGTCGACGGCATAACGCTTGTCCAAACGGACATAGTTCAAATCCGCCTGTAGCAACACCGCATCGCCCAATCTGAAGCGGTTGGAGACATAAAGCTCGCCCGAATCGTGCCGGGTCGTCTGGCCTAGCCGGGCCACGGCCGGCGCGAATTCCTCCTCGATATCGACGCGCTTGTCCTGCCCGGCGAACTCCATGCCCCAGCTCAGTTGATAGCGCGGATTGATGTCGACGCTGTGGCGCACCTGCAAGTCGTGCTGATTGGTATTGGCCCGATAGGCATTCAGGCTGCCGTTCGGACTGACCGGGGTATCGAGCAGGAACAGTGAATTGAGCAGGTCGGACAGCTCCGGCGCGAACAGCGTGCCGTTGGCCTTGATGTTGTCCCGGCCGTCACCGACCTTGAGCCACAGGTGCGAAGTCGGCGACGCCTTGTAGTTGACGCCGAGGTCCAGACGCCGATTGTGCAGATCGAACCGGCTGTCGGTGATGCCGATCGTCGGGTCGGATAGGCGCGCATCGATCGGCGAATCGGTGCCGAACATGAACAGGCTCAACTCGTGGCTGGGCTTGGCGCCCAGGCCGACGGTCAGGTTCTGACCGTCGGCGCGCAGGTTCGCATCGTCCGGCCGCGCCCAGGAGCGCTCGGCCCCGAGATAATAGGAGACCGGCAGGGTGTCGACGCTGTAGCCGTTGAACACCGCCGATGCGCTGCGCTCCTGCCAATCCAGGCTCAACGCACGCGCGCCCAACGTGGCGTGATGGCCTGGGCTGGCGACCAAGGAATTGAAGCGATTGGACGCGCCGAACACGCTGGGGTCGGACAGGAAGCCCTTGAACAACTCCGAGTTCTTGTTGAAGGCGCCGCTGTAGCGGTCGGCCAGGAACAAGTGACTGCCGGCCCAATACGGCGTGTAGGCGTTGTAGGCATAGGCGTGCGCCCACTCCTCCAGGCCGAACTGGGCCAGCGCGGCGCCGACGTTGGCGTTGCCTTTCTGGTCGTTGAGCAACTGGTTCAGCGATTTGAGGTAGGGCATCAGCTCGGCGGCGCGCTGCGCCTCGGCGATGGCCTCGCCGAAGGCCATGCGGTCGGCCGCGACCAGGCTCAGCATCATGTGCGGCAGCGGATCCTTGGCGTCGAGCTCGGCGGCGCGCCGGAACATCTCCACCGCGCGCTGCCCGTTGCCCAATTGGTAGTAGGCGACGCCGGTATACATCGCGCCGCGGGCGAAGCGCGGCTCCAGCACGCCGGCCTTCAGGAAGGCCTCCAGCGCGGCATCGGGCTGGCCTTGCTTCAGGCGCAAGATGCCGAGGCCGGTCAGTGCGACGTAATCGTCGGGCTGCGCCGCCAGCGTCTCGGCGAAGGCCTGTTCGGCCGCGGCGAATTCGTTGGCGAAGGTCTCCAAGGTGGCCAGCTCGCCGCGATAACCCGGCCCCGCCGGGTTCAGGGCCAAGGCCTGCCGCAGGGTCTGCCGGCCGGACTTGACCGCTTCGCGCTCGGCCTCGACCCGGCCGATGCCGAACCAGGCCTCGGCATGCTTGGGTTCGGCCGACAGCGCCTGGCGGAACGCCGCAGTCGCGCCACGGGCATCGCCCTCGATGCG
Organism: Betaproteobacteria bacterium; assembly: GCA_016234655.1. Lineage (GTDB taxonomy): Bacteria > Pseudomonadota > Gammaproteobacteria > Burkholderiales > Thiobacillaceae > Sulfuritortus. Next base: position 63,065 of record JACRAU010000031.1, on the reverse strand, counting down.
GGCGAGATCGCCCGCGGCCAGCAACAGCTCGGCGTCGCTCGGGGATTTGGCCCGTGCCACGGCCAGTACCTGCTTCGCCTCGCCGCCCTGATCGGCGATCAGGTGCGCACGCGCCAGCAAGGCGGCGGCCCGCGCGTCGCCGGCATGCGGCTTGAGCAGCGCAACGGCCTCGGCCGTACTGCCGAGAAACAACTGCATATCGGCCAACAACAGCGCGACCTCGAGCTGGCCCGAGCCCCGCTTGGCCTCGAGCGCCGGCATCGCGTCGGCATAACGGCCGGCCTCGATCGCCTCCACCGCCGGCTTCAGGCTGTCCGGCACCTGGCGCAGCCAACGGCGCGGCTGCGGCCGATAGGCAGTGACCCACTGTACCCGTTCGCGCGCATTGGTCAGCAGGACCTTGGTCGGCGCCTTGCCCGGCTCGGCCCGCGCCTGCTCGTTCGGCCGCACGGCCAAGCGGCCGTGATCGTTGTAGAACTCCACCTCGCCCGACAGCACGGTCAGGGTCGACGTGCCGTCCTTGTCGACCACCAGTTCCCAATCGGTGCCGCGAATGGCAGCCGTCGCCGACGGCGTCTGGATGGTCACCACGGGCTCGCGCGCGGCCGTCACATCTTTGCGCTTCGATTGCGTCCAAGCCCGGCCTTGGTTCAGTTCAAGCCTGGTCGGCGCGCCGCTCAGCGCAACCTCCTTGATCTGCAACATGCTGTTCTGGTTCAGGCGCAATTGGGTCTGGTCCTGCAAGAGCAAGGCCATCTGGCTCAAATCGCCGGTGCGGACGAAGGCCCCCGCGCCGAGCTTTTGCTTGATCGCCGCCGGCAGCCAATCGGTCTTCGTGGAAGGGCGGGTCTCGCCCTTGCCGACGACCGAGACGATCTCGGCGTCGTAGCCCCAGGCCACCGAGATCGGCAGCAGCAAGATGCCACCGAACAGCAGGACCAACGGTTTGATGTCAAAACGGTTAGCGGGGCACATGGCGTTCTCCCTTAATGGATAGTGAAGCCTTGGGCGGTGTCGTCCGTGTATCGGATGTACTGCAAGGCACCCTCCTGCCACACCAGCTCTTCGCTGTGTGCCGGAGGCAGCACGATCAATTGGTAGTCCGGCTTGAGCGTCTGGCTGTTGCCTTGCAGCAGCATGCTCGCAGTGCCGTTGCCGCTGGCGGTGACCGAGCCGCTCGGGTCCACGGCCTTGACCGTCAGGTCTACGGCCTGGGTATCGGCAAAGGCCGGATACAGTAATTGCACGGCGCCGGTGCTGTCCTGGAAGGCATAGTAACCGCTGGCATCGACCAGGAAGCTTGGGGTGCCCGCCTGGCCGGTGGCCGTCTGCGCCGCCGGCGTGGTGATATAGCCGATCCCGGCCAGGTTCAATTGCAACACGCCATTGTCGCGCAGGCGGATATTGGCCTTGGGGTCGGCGGCCTTCAGCGCCTGGTCGAGGTCGCTGAAATAGCCCAAGGCGCTGGCCAAGGTCAGCTCGATGCCCTGGCCGGCCAGAGAGAAGGCGCCGTTCGCCGTACTCGCGGTGCTGCTGGCGGCGAAGCTGTTGCCGCGCCCGCCGGCAGCGCTGCCGGCCAACTGGACCGTCGGCGACCCGAGCGGGAGGTAGCGATAGGTCTTGCCGGCCGCGACATAGCTGACCACGCCGTTGCTCTGGTCATAGGCGATCTGGCTGCCGCTCACGCCGAAGCGCGCGTTCAAACCCTGTTGTACCACGCTGAGCAAAGAGCCATTGCCTAGCCGGGGCACGCTGCCGTTCAAGCTCGGCACCGCCACGTCGCTGGCGACCTTGCCGGGCAATGCCAGGGGGTCGCCGGGTAGGCCGCGATCGCCCGACAAGGAGCCGATGCGCAACCGCGCCAACAGCCCGGCATTGTCGATCTCCGCCGTTTCGCCGCCGTGGATGTCTATGCTCGCGGCGGCAGAGCCGGCCACCCCGGCGATGCCGGGATAATTCAACTTGACCGCGCCTGTTTCGACATAGGTCGAAGTCTGGCTGTCGCCACGGTCGACGATCAGGCTGTCCTGCTCGCCGCTGGTCGTGATCAGGCTGTTTCCGGCGGCACCCTCGAGCGCGAAGGCATTGCTGCCGGCGCCGGCCTTGATGTTGAACCTGCCTTGCGCAACCAGCGGAATCGTCGAGTTACCCGAGGCGGCGAAGGACAGGCTCGATCCGCCCAACAAGTCGGTCAGCGTCAGCTTGCCGTCCGCCGTGGTCACCGAGGCGCCGGCCACGGTCTCGATAATCGCGCCCGCCGGCGGATTGGCCTTCAGCACGGCGGCAATCTTGGCGGCGATGACCGCGCGGCCGTCGACGATTTGCGCGCCGGCCAATTCGCTGCCGAACAAATCGAGCAGCTTGGCGATCTTGACGATATTGCGGGTGGTCACGACGAACTCGGCGCTGCGCGTACCCACCACCACCCTGGCGCTGGCCTTGCTGGAGAAGGTCTCGGGCGCCTGCACGCGCACGCGCAGGATCGCGCCGTTCGCGACCAGGGCCGGCGTGCTCCTGAACGCGCCTTTATTCAGCGCATACTCGCCGCCCACGATGCCGATCAGGGAGACCTTCTGCAGACCGGTGATCTTGACCGGGTCCGAGGTGATGAACTTGCCCCTGGGCGCATTGAGCACCGGCGGGATGGCCAGCTCGGCCGCCGGCGCCATGCCGGCGCCCAGCATGGCGAGCGCCAGCCAGGCACGCGCGACCGCTCGCGGCCGGCAACATTGCCGCATGCCCCGCTCGAACAAGGAATTGGCGCCATGGATAGACACCTCTTATCGGACTCCAAAGGCTTGTGCGGTGCTATCGGGATAGCGGATGTAGAACGTCGCACCCTCTTGCCACCACAGGTCGTTGGCATGCGCCGTCGGCAAGCCGATCAGCGGATATTGCGGCAGCAGGGTCACCGGGCTGCCGTTCAACATCAACAACGCGGTGCCGTCGCCGCTCGCGGTGGTCGAGCTGGTCGACGCCAGGGCCTTGATCGTGGTGTCGACCGTGGCGATGTCGGCGAAGACCGGATACATGATCTGCGAGGCGCCGGTACTGTCGCGGAAGGCGACGAAACCGCTGCTGTCGGAGACGAAGGCCGGCGCGCCGGTCTGGCCGCCGCTGGTCGATTGGCTGCCCGGCGAGGCCAGATAGCTGGCGCCGCCCAGGTTCAATTGCAGCACGCCGTTGCTGCGCAGGCGGATAGTCGCGTTCGGGTCCGAGGCCTTGAGCACCTGGTTGAGATCGGTGAAATAGCCCAGCGCGCTGCCCATTGTGACCTCGATGCCGCGCCCCGCCAGCGTGAATGCGCCGCTCGCGGTGTTGGCCGCATTGCTGGCGCTGAAGCGGTTGCCGCGCACGCTGGCGGTGGCGCCGCCCACCTGCACGATCGGCGCGCCGATCGGGATGAAGCGGTAGGTCTTGCCGCCGGCGGTGTAGGTCACCACGCCGTTGCTCTGATCGTAACTGATCTGGCTGCCGGTCACGCCGAACTGGCTGTTCAAGGCCTCCTGGATCACGGTCAACAGCGAGGCGGTGTTGTTCAGGCGGGCCAGGTTGCCGTCGAGCTTGGGCACCGTGCTATCGGTGGTCACCTGGGCCAGAGTCAGCGGATCGCCCGGAAGCTTCTGGTCGCCGTTGAGCGAACCGATGCGCAATCGCTTCAGCGCGCCGGCGTTGTTGATCTCCGCCGTCTCGCCGCCGAAGACATCGGTGGTCGAGGCGAAGCCCGAGAACAATAGGCTTACCTTGCCGTTCTGCACGAAAGCAAGGGTCTGGCTGCCCGTTGCGTTGACGGTCAGGCTGTCCTGGCCCGTGGTGGTGGTAAGTCCGCTGCCGCCGCCCACTGCCACGGTATTGCCGCTGGTCGTGGAATTGATGTTGAAGGTACCCTGCGCAACCTGGGGCACGGTGCCGCTGCCCAAGGCAGAGAAGGTCAGGCTGGCGCCGCCGCTCGGGTCGGTCAGGGTCAGGGCGCCGTTGTTGGTGGTCAGCGGCGTGCCCGGCGTGGTCTCGATCAAAATCCCCGCCGGCAGATTGGTCTTCAGCGCCACCGGCGTGGTGGAACTGACCAAGACCGAACCGTCGGGCCTGATCTGGGCACCGGGTGGCGGCGTGGTGAACACCTGGGCGAGGTCGGTGACCTTGGTGATCTTGCGCGTGGTCACCACGAATTGGCCCTTGCGCGTGCCGACGGTGACCGTGGCGCGGGTGCTGGTGTCGTAGGTGTTCGCCGATTGCACCCGCACGCGCAAGCTCGCGCCGTTGGCCACCGTGCCGGGGGCGCTGGTGAAGGCGCCGCCGTCCAAGGCGTATTCGCCGCCGACGATGCTGATCGGTGCGGCCTTGAGCAGGCCGGCGATCGTGATCGCCTCCGAGGTGATCGCCTTGTTCAGCGCCGCATCGACCACGGGCGGAATGGCCAGTTCGAATACCTCTCCACTGAACCGATAGATGCCGCCGGCGGTTGCCGCGAGCAGGCTGCCCGCCGTGTCGTTGGCCAAGGCCAGCGCATTGATCTGGCTGGCCGTCGTGCCGTCCGATATCTGCGTCCAGGTCGCGCCGCCATCGGTGCTCTGGTCGATGTCGCCGCCGCTGGAGCCGAGATAGACCGTGTCGGCCTTGATCGGGTGCGCCAGCACGGCAGTCGGCACGGCCGCAAAGATGCCCACCTTGGCCCAAGTCGCGCCGTTGTCGGTCGATTTGTACAGGCCCGAGGCCAGCGCATAGACCGCACCGCTACCGGCCGACAGCTTGCCGACCTTGCTGCCGGCCAGGCCGACGGCGGCCCAGGTCGTGCCGCCATCGGTGCTGCGATAGATGCCGGCCTCGGTGGCGGCGATCAGGCCGCCACCCGACGCGACCACGTCATGGACGGTACAAACGATGGGAAAGCCCTGCACGGTACAGTTCGGCAGGCCGGTCACTACCTTGGCCCAGGTGGCACCGCCGTCCTTGCTCAGATAGGTGCCCGCGTTGTTGGCCGCGACGATATTGCCCGTGCCGGCATCGGCGGCGAAGGCCTTGATCGGAATGGCGTCGGTATTGCCGAATAGGGTTTCGATCATGCCGCTGTTCTTCACGGTCCAACTGGCACCGCTGGCGCCGCCAAAGGCCGCGCCCCGTTTCTCGGTGCCGATCCAGACCCCGCCGTTCAGATAGGCCAGGGCGGTATAGGGCGCGTCCGCCGGACCGGCGCCGGTCTGCCAGGTCGCACCGTCGTCGGCGCTGACATAGAAGCCGCCGGCGTCGGCGCCGAACAACTGGCTGCCCGCACCGGCGACCAGCCAGACCGGCTTGCTGCCGGATACGCTGGTCCAACCCGCCACGGCAACGGCGGTGGTCAGCAGGGACAAGAAGAGCGATAAAACAATGCGGGCAAACATGTCATTCCCCTCAAGCAAACCTTGCCGGCCTGCCGGCAGGCCATATATCCCCCTATCTATTAAAGATACGCCATTTCTCGCCGCCCGTACTGCGCTCTATTCGACAGGCCCGGCCCGGTCGGACCGGCGATAGTCCATTTGCCTCGCGGTGCGCTCGGCCAGTTCGTGCCCGGCCAAACGGGAGAGCAGGTGCAGCGCGGCATCGATGCCGGCGCCGATGCCGGCCGAGCAAACCGCCTTGCCATGTTCGATCCAGCGCGCGCCGGCCACGACATCGAGCTGCGGGTAACGCGCGCGCAGGTCCGGGATATCCTCCCAATGCGTGGTCACCCGGCCTTCGGTCAGCACGCCGGCCTCGGCCAGCAGAAAGGCGCCGGTGCAAATGGACAGCACATGCGGCGCGGCCTCGGCATGGCGGGCCAGCCACTCAAGTACCGATGGCTTCGTCAGCTCGGCATCGATTACACCGCCGGGCACGATCAATAGATCGATTTTTGGATGATCGGCGAAACCATGATCGGGCAGCAGCCTAAGGCCGCCGCGCATGGCGATTTCGGATGGGGCCTCGGCCACCGTAAAGACATGGAACAACGGTTCCGCATCGGGCGCAATGCGCCGATGCATGCGCTCGGCGGTGGTGAAGACCTGGTAGGGGCCGGCGAAGTCGAGCGGCTCGACCTCGTCGAACAGGTAAATCGCGACGGATAAAGTCAAAAGCCCACCCCGGTCACCACCGGCGCGGGCTTCTCGGCATGGCCACGCCCAGCCATGGGCTCAACGGTAAATAATGACCTGCTCGGTCGTTTTTTCGATCACCGTTGCCTTGTCCAGCGCCGGCCTACCGCCCGGACGGAACTGCTCTTCGAGCTGCCTGGCCACCTCGACCCCCAGGCTCTTGGAGACCTCGTGCATCACCTTGCCGCGATTAAGCACGACGCGTTGGCCGGGTCCGCTTAGCAGCTTGATGTCCTGGCCCGTGCCCATGGCGCTGAAGGCCGCCTTGATCTCGTAGGTCTTGGTATTAATCAGGCTGAAATCCGCCACCAAGTCCAGGCTCAGGATGGCCGAGGTGGCGTTGGAGCCGATCACCGGCTGCAATTCGTCGCGAAATTCGATGTTGCTGACCGTGCCGAACAAGACATAGTTGGCGCCGGGGTAATAGCCCTTCTTGATCCGGTCGATGATGTCGTAGATCTTCTCGCTGTTCTTCTGGGTGTAGGGCTTGCCCTGGGTCAGACGATAGCTGCCCGACTTGAGCATCTCGCCTTTCACGTCGGCGGTGAATTTGCGCAGCTCGCCCCACTCGATATAGCTATATACCCCGGAAGCGGCGGTATAGCTGCGTTCGGTCTTGGCATCGACCGAGTTGCGGCTGCCGGCGGAATAGCCGTGGTCGGTCTCCCGCTCCCGTTCGCTGCTCTTGGCCTTGAACGAGGTCTTTTCATGCGCGGAAACGTAGCTGAAGTATTCCTTGACCCGCTCTTCATAGGTCAGATCGGTCACCGCCACCTTGGGCAGGTCCGCCCAGGCGCTTGCCATCGAGCACAGGCCGATGGCGATCGAAAACAGTCCGTGCAGCCTCATGGCATTCCCCAATAAAACGGCGGGCACGCCCGCCCGAAATCAACGCGACGAAGTCTTGCGGATATCTTTTTCGTCGGCCCATTCGATCACGCCCGTTTCGACGTTGACCAGCATCAGGCTGAATTTGTAGTAGACATCCTTGACGCTCGAACCCAGCTTCACGATGGATGCGATGTTGCCCTCGATCCGATAATCCGCGCCCTCCATGCCGCCGATCTTCTTGGCCGTGCCCTTCTTGTACAGGCCGGTCTGGTTCTGCCGGATCAGCTCGTCGGTCTGGTTCTGCATGGCATGGGTATCCACCGCGAAACGCACCGAACCGCTCTTGAGCATCTGGGCACGAATGGAGTCGGTGATCGAGCGGGTGTCGATGTATTCGCTGGTCTTGTTCTTCACCTCGGCGATGGTGATCAGCGGGCGATTGCCTCTGGCGATGACCGCCGATTGGATCAAGGAACGCGTCATCGCCTCGGCCATGGTCTGCAAATCGGTCGAGCCGAATTCGTTGGTCACGCTCTCCACGGCCTTGGCGTCGCCATAGGTGACTGGGCCGGAACCGACGATGGGCGAGCCGGTGCTGGCACAGCCGGTGGTCAGCAGCGAACCCGACATGGCGACGAGCAAGGCGGAAATGGATTTAATACGGATAACCGAGGTGGGATTCATGGAAGCTCCTTTATCTCTTACCAACTGGAAGGACTGGTCGTTTCATTGTCCGGGCTTTGCAGCACCAGCCTGAAATCCGTCGCCTGGGGCATGGGGGCCACGGTCGTGATGTTTTGCCTTTGCTTGCCGTAAATCGTCAAAGGCTTCCAGGGTTCTTCGCCGCCCACCTCGAAGCCATTGCCGTCGAACCATTTGAAACGGTAGAACAACTGCTGGTTGCTCGCCGAGTCGTTCGTGATTTCGGCCTGAATGTTCAATAGGCCATTGCGATTGACCGTCTTCAGCGAGCTGACGTTCAGGTATTTCATCTTGCCCAACTCTTCGACCTTGCTGGCGATCGAATCGGCCCAGGCCGGATTGGCCGGCAGCGCCAAAATGCCCAGCAAGGCGGCCACCCGCTTCATGGCGTTCACGAGGTTCACGATATCGCTCCTTTCCTGACCTTCTTGGATTTCACGGGCCGAGCCCCGGGCTTGGGCGCTTCTTCGACGGGGGCCGCCGCTTCCGGCAAGGCCTTGGCGGGCGGCTCTACCGTGGCCTGCGCCGCCATTTCCACGCTCGATTGCGGCCGCATGGCGTAGAGATGGGAGCCCATCAACCGGACGGGGATAACCGTGTATTTGCCTTGCGCCTCGAACTCCAATTGCTGCTCGCCCGCCTGGCCCGACAGCTTCATGCTGTGCTTGCCCGAAGGCAGCAGGGCGCGGCCGAGCGATATCTGTGCCGGCAGGGTGCGCCAGACGCGTTCGTCGGCGCTTTCGGTCGCGACGGCGGCGATGGTCACAAGCAGGCCGGCCAAGGCGCCGCCGCGGTCCGCCGCCTGTTTCTGCGCGATCGACTTGGCAATGGCGCGAACCGTCGTGCGGAGAATGATGCCCGGCATCTCGTCCTTCAACGCGCGGCGGGCCATGGCGTCGACATTGGTCACCGGCGCCAAGGGCAGGTTCGCCTTGCCGTCGAGCGTGATCGAAGACGGCATGAACGCCCGCTCCGACTTGATGACCGGGAAGGAGGTCGGAATTACGCCCACCGTGCCCCTGCCGCCGGCCATATATGGCACCGGCAGCGGGATCATGACCGATTGGCGGGCCGGCGCCGAACCGCTCTCGACGACGAACAGCACGTCGGTATGGCCGCGCTTGCCGACATGCGCCCGCTTATCCAGGCCCGCCAGGCCCTCTTCCAAGAACCTTACGTTCGGCCGCAATTCGATCGCCTTGCGATAGCCCGGTGCCGCCAGGCTCGGCTCGCCGAGCGCCTCGTAGACAAAACCTGCCAGGTAATGGCTAAACGCACTCTGATAACCATTCTTGAGCGCCGTCACCTCGGGATCGTCCAGCGACTCGACCGGATAACCCTGGAGGTCTTTGTACCGCGTATGGACGTTACGGGTCTTGGCCTCTTCCGTGGCCTGCTCCACTTCCTTTGACCGCAGCTCGGCGATGATCGCCTCGCGCTCGTGGGTCTTCTTGATTTCGGTCCGCGCCTCGCCCCACTTACCCATGGCGATGTGGTTCAAGGCAAGCCGGGTGGAAAGCAAGACCTTCTCGTAATCCTGGCCGTCGTAACGCCGGGCCTTATCGTTGATGATCACGCTGCCGAGGTCGCCGAGCAGTTTCCCCGGCGAATGCTTCGCAATTTCCTCCCATTCCTTGACCCGTTGATCGGCACTCAGCCAAGCGGCGGCACTCTGCTCGTATTGCCCGCCTAGGCGCAAGAGTTCGCCTTTTTCCAAGTAATACAGCAAGTCCTTGTCGCTATTTCCAAGCCCCAGGCCGGCCGCCCCGCCGGTGTTGTTTTTCTCCAGCTCGGCTAAGGCGCCCGCCACGTTTCCCGTGGCCACATGATTGACGGTTTGCTTGAGCTCGGCGTCATAGCTGCGCATGGTGCCCGCGCAGCCGGTGAGCAAGACGACGGCGCCACCGAGCGCCAGCACTTTGGACAACGACCGCATGATTTTCCCCTTGTTTGATGGCTTTGTACCATATTGTTTTTTTGTTCTTGGCGATTCGACGCCTGAGCGCCATCGTCGATCAAGCACGATGGCGCTGTCAAGCGCCGACCAAGCCAGCCGGGCTTTAACCCACGGCTTCTTTGAGCTGCTCCAGGATAGCCGGATTCTCCAATGTGCTGACGTCCTGGGTGATCGCCTCGCCCTTGGCAAGGGCGCGCAGCAGGCGGCGCATGATCTTGCCGGAGCGGGTCTTGGGCAGGTTGTCGCCGAAGCGGATCTCGTCCGGCTTGGCGATGGCGCCGATCTCCTTGCCCACCCATTCGCGCAGTTCGGCGACGATCTTTTTCGCCTCGTCGCCGCTCGGCCGGGCACGCTTCAGCACGACGAAGGCGACCACGGCCTCGCCCTTGATCTCGTGCGGCTTGCCGACCACGGCGGCCTCGGCGACCAGCGGGTTGGCGACCAGGGCCGATTCGATCTCCATGGTGCCCAGGCGATGGCCGGACACGTTGAGCACGTCGTCGATGCGGCCCATGATCCAGAAGTAGCCGTCGTTGTCGCGGCGCGAGGAGTCGCCGGCCAGATAGGTCGTGCCGCCCAGTTCCTCGGGGAAGTAGGTCTTCTTGAACCGCTCGGGGTCGCCCCACAGGGTGCGCAGTTGCGACGGGAACGGCCGCTTGATCACCAGCATGCCGCCCGAGCCCTGGGGCACCGGATGACCCAACTCGTCGACGATCTCGGCCATGATGCCGGGCAAGGGTAATGTACAAGTACCAGGCTTGATCGGGGTGGCGCCGGGCAGTGGCGAGATCATGTTGGCGCCGGTCTCGGTCTGCCACCAGGTGTCGACGATGGGGCAACGCGACTGGCCGACGGTTTCGTAGTACCACATCCAGGCCTCGGGGTTGATCGGCTCGCCGACGGTGCCGAGCAGACGCAGGCTGGACAGGTCGTGCTGCTTGGGCAGGTCGCCGCCCAGCTTGATCAGCGAGCGGATCGCGGTCGGCGCGGTGTAGAAGGTGGTGACCTTGTGTCGGGCGATCATCTCCCAAAACCGGCCGGCGTGCGGGTAGGTCGGCACGCCCTCGAAGATCACCTCGGTCATACCCAGCGCGAGCGGGCCGTAGGCGACATAGGTATGGCCGGTAATCCAGCCCACGTCGGCGGTACACCAGTAGACATCGCTGTCGGGCTTGGCGTCGAACACCCACTGCATGGACAAGATGGCGCCGAGCAGGTAGCCGCCGGTGGCGTGCTGCACGCCCTTGGGCTTGCCGGTGGAGCCGGAGGTGTACAGGATGAACAGCGGGTCTTCGGCGTTCATCGGCGTCGCCGCGCAGGTATCGGCCTGGTTGGCGACGGCGTCGTGCCACCAGACATCGCGGCCATGCCAGGCGACGTTGCCGCCCGAGCGCCGGTACACCACCACCCGCTCGATCGACTCGCAGCCGCCCATGGCGATGGCCTCGTCCACCGCGGCCTTGAGCGGCACGGCCTTGCCGCCGCGCAGTCCTTCGTCGGCGGTGACCACGAGCTTGGCTTTGGCGTCGAGGATGCGTTCTTGCAGGCTCTTGGCCGAGAAGCCGCCGAACACCACGGAATGGATGGCGCCGATGCGGGCGCAGGCCTGCATGGCGACCACGGCCTCGATGCTCATCGGCATGTAGACGATAACCCGGTCGCCCTTCTGCACGCCCAAGCCCTTGAGGCCGTTGGCGAACTGGCAGACCCGGTGATACAACGCCTGGTATGTGACCTTGGTCACCGTGCCGTCGTCGGCCTCGAAGATCAGCGCGGTCTTGTCGGCGCGGGCCGGCAGGTGGCGGTCCAGGCAGTTGTAGGAGACGTTGAGCTCGCCGTCGTAGAACCACTTGTAGAAGGGCGCCCCGCTCTCGTCCAGTACCTTGTCGAACGGCTTGCTCCAAGTGATGTGGCTGCGCGCCAGGTCCGCCCAGAAGCCTTCGTAGTCGGCCGCCGCCTTGGCCGCCAAGGCCTGGTAGGCCGCCATGCCGGGCACGTTGGCCTGAGCGGTGAACGCGGCGGAGGGCGGGAAGATGCGGTTTTCTTGCAGGACGGATTCGATGTTGCTCATGCGGATTGCTCCTCGCGGACGCCAGATTCGGGGTGCCCAAGGAAAGGTTGATTTAAATGAATCAGCATTTCCCTAAGCGGCTCAAGCGAGTGAATAATGCAGCCTATACACCCCTTGTGTAGTCGCCCATTATTTTATGCCCGCGCCCGCACCGCAAGAATCTATCGATCTCGTCATCCGATACAGCCGCTATGTACAAGGCCGCCTGAGCGCCCGGCCCGAATCGCGGGCGCGGCTGGAGGCCACGCTGGAACGGGTCTTCACCCGCGCCGAAATGGCGGCGCAACTGGCCGAGCAGCCCTGGACCGACGAGGCCGGCCTCAAGCAGTCCCTGCGCCGGCTGCGGCAAGACGTGATGTGCCGGGTGATCGCGCGCGACCTGTCGGGCCGGGCCGACCTGACCGAGGTGACCCGGACCCTGAGCGAACTGGCCGAGCTGGCCGTACGGCAGGCCACCGACTGGCTGCATGCCGATCTGGCCGAGGTCCACGGCCAGCCGCTCGACGGCCAAGGCCGGCCGCAGCAATTGATCGTGGTCGGCATGGGCAAGCTGGGCGGCCGAGAGCTCAACGCCTCGTCCGACATCGACCTGATCTTCGTCTTCCCCGAGGACGGCGAGACCGACGGCCCGCGCAAGCTGTCCAACTTCGAATTCTTCACCCGTCTGGGCAAGCGGCTGATCGCCGCCATCGGCGAGCCGACCGGCGACGGCTTCGTGTTCCGGGTCGATATGCGGCTGCGGCCCTATGGCGACGGCGGCCCGTTGGTCTCCAGCTTCGCCGCGCTGGAAGGCTATTTCTATACCCAGGCACGCGAGTGGGAACGCTATGCCTGGATCAAGGGCCGCGCGATCACCGGCGAGCGCACGGCCGAACTGGAGGCGCTGCGCCTGCCCTTCGTGTTCCGCAAATATCTGGACTATGGCGCCTTGGCCGCGATGCGCGAGCTGCATGCGCAGATTCGGCGCGAGGTGGCGCGGCGCGACTTGGCCGACAACATCAAGCTCGGCCCCGGCGGCATCCGCGAGGTGGAGTTCATCGCCCAGGTCTTCCAACTGATCCGGGGCGGCCGGCTGCCCTCGCTGCAACAGCGGCCGACCCTCGGCACCCTGCACCAGTTGGCCGCCTTCGACCTGCTGCCCGAGGCCATCACGCAGGAACTGGAGCAGGCCTATGTCTTCCTGCGCGACCTGGAGCACCGGCTGCAATACCTGGACGACGCACAGACCCAGACCCTGCCGGGCAACGAGGCCGACCGCGACGCGGTCGCGCGCGCGCTGGGTTTCGACGGCTACGCCGCCTTCCTGGCCCGGCTCGACCCGCTACGGCGCAAGGTCAGCGGCCAATTCGAGCAAGTGTTCGGCGCGCCGCAGGAAGACCAGTCCGGCCACCCGCTGACCGGACTGTTCGACTGGCCGGAGGAGACCGCGCTCGGCAAATTGGCCGAGATCGGTTACCGCGAGGCCAAGGCGGTCTATGGGCGACTGCTCGCCTTCAAGCATGGCCAGCGCTATTCGCACTTGCCGGCCAGCAGCAAGACCGCACTCGACGGCCTGCTGCCGCCGCTGATCGAAGTGGCCGGCCATTTCGTCAATGCCGAGACGACGCTTGCCCGCATCCTGGCCCTGCTCGAAGCCATCGGCGGCCGCGCGCCCTATCTCGCCCTGCTGCGCGAGTATCCGCAGAGCCTGAACCAGGTCGCCAAGATGCTCAGCGCCAGCCCGTGGGCGGCGCAATACCTCAACCGTCAGCCGCACCTGCTGGATGAGCTGCTCGACGCCCGCGCGCTGTTGGCCGCGCCAGACTGGGCCTTGAAGCAGGCCGAATTGCATCAGCAATCGCATGGCCTGGACGGCGACGTGGAGCGGCAGATGGACGCGCTGCGCCAATTCAAGCAGTCCGAGGTATTCCACCTGCTGGCCCAGGACCTGGCCGGGCTGTGGACGATAGAAAAGCTGTCGGACCAGCTGTCGGCCCTGGCCGATCTGATCCTGGCCGAGACCCTAGGACTGGTTTGGGCCGGCCTGCCCGGCAGGCATCGCGCGGCGCCTGCCTTCGCGGTGATCGCCTACGGCAAGCTGGGCGGCAAGGAGATGGGCTACGCCTCCGACCTCGATCTGGTCTTCCTCTACGACGATGCGCACCCGGATGCGCAAGACGTTTACGCCAAGCTGGCCAAGCGGCTGAATACCTGGCTGTCCACCCTGACCGCCGCCGGCAACTTATACGAGACCGACCTGCGCCTGCGGCCGGACGGTGCCTCGGGCCTCTTGGTCAGTTCGGTCGAGGCCTTCGACGACTACCAGAGAACCCAGGCCTGGACCTGGGAGCACCAGGCCCTGACCCGCGCCCGCTTCGTCTGCGGCGATGCCGCCGTCGGCCGGCAGTTCGACGCGATCCGCCAGGCCGTGCTGTGCCAGGCGCGCGACCGCGCCAAGCTGAAGGCCGAGGTGCTGGAGATGCGGCAGAAGATGCACGACGGCCACCCGAATCCGAGCGACCGGTTCGACCTGAAGCACGATGCCGGCGGCCTGGTCGATCTGGAATTCGCCGTGCAATTCCTGATCCTGGCCGAGGCGGCGGCGCGGCCCGAGATGACCGCGAACGTCGGCAACATCGCGCTGCTTAGGCGCGCCAGCGAGCTTGGGCTGTTGCCGAGCGAGGTCGCGCTGCCGGCGGCCGATGCCTATCGCGAGCTGCGGCGGCAGCAGCATGCGATCAAGCTGCAAGGCGAGGGATATGCCCGGGTCGAGCCCGGGCAGGTCGCCGAGCCGGCAGAGGCGGTGAAACGCCTGTGGCAAACGGTATTTACAATACCCTAGCGCTATAGCCCGTAGTCTCCGCGCCACCCCCCTCTCACATAATCGAGCTCGATCCAGCTTGGCACGAAACCTGGCGGCATCTCGCCTTGCCCGCCTTCTGCCGGCGTGGCCGGATCGCAACTGTTCGGCACGATCTTGGTAAACAACAGCGCCAGTTTGGCGTTCACGCTTATGGTTTCCCTGCCCGGCGCCATTTCATGAAAATGCATCTGCTTTCGGGCAAAACAGGCAAAGGCCAATTCAACTTCCACGATCAGTAGCCGTTCGCGCCTGGCCAGCTCCCTGCCGGCACGGGCCGAACAACGCAACTCGACCGACTTGCCGGATATGGCTATCGTCTGCGTGGTGGGTTTGCCGCCTATCCATTGCACCAGCCAATCCATATCCCCCCCTACGCCAGCAAGTATTCGCGCATCAACTCTCGCGCTCGGCGCAAGCGGCTTTTGGTCGCGGGAATCGACAACCGCAGGCGCTCCGCGAGCTCACGAATGGTCAGCTCCTCGAAGTCCCGCAGCAGGATCGCCTCGCGATGATGCATGGACAAGGATTCCAAGCCACCGATCAGATCGAGCCGAACGGCGTCATCCGAATGCACCGCCAGCCAGCCCTCCATTTTTTCTTCATCGAATGAATCCAGGCCGAAGACGCGCCGCTCCAGACGGCGGCATTCGCGGCGCACTATCTGGAACAACCAGCCGGAAAAAGCAGCTATCGCGCGCAAGGATTGGATTCGGCGCGCAACGATCAGCAATGTTTCCTGCACCGCATCGTCCACGTCGCTCATCAAGCAATGCCGGTAGGCGTAGCGACGCACATCGGGCTGGCAGGCACGCAACAGACTCTCCAGTGCCGCGCGGTCTCCCAGGCGAGCCGGTTCCAGCAGCGGAGCATGCCGCTCCAGGACAGTCATCGGCCGCTCTCCTGCTGTGCGCGTTTTTCCAATCCACGGCCGGCCAGGGCGCAGGCTGGACAATAGCCGTATATACCGGTCAGGGCGATGCCGGCGCCGGCCGCCAAGACCAACCACCCCAAGGGCTCGCCGGCATTCAATACGCCATAAGCCCCGGCCACCACCCCAGCGCCGATACGCAACGACCGCTCCCAAAGCGGCAAATTCTTCAGGTAAATCATTTCAGCCCCTTCGATTTCTTGGGAACATTCCCCGGCACTAAGAGGCATGAAGGCAGCATTTGGATTCGCGGGCATTGAAAAATTTGCGGCCGCATCCGCTCGACAAACCGAAAAGCGCTAAGCGCCCAATGGATCCTCGCCGAAACAGCGCTGAATCTCCTCCACCTCGGCCCGGTTGCCGATCAGCACCTCGACGCAATCGGGGTCGAGCTTGGCCCCGCTCAGTTGGCGCAGCAGGGCGAAGGCCTCGTCGTTGCTCCAGGCCTCTTTGTACGGCCGGCGGCTGGTCAAGGCGTCGAACACGTCGGCCACGGCGACGATGCGCGCCTCGATCGGTATGTCGGCGCCTTTCCGGCCGTGCGGATAGCCGCTGCCGTCGTAGGCCTCGTGGTGCAGCTCCGCGATATTGCGCAAGACATCGATATGCGGCTGCTTGGCTAGATCGAAATTGCCCAGCATCACGTCGATCAATTCCCGGCCCTTGCCGGCATGCGACTTCATCTGCTCGAACTCGGCCTCGTTCAGTTTGCCGGCCTTGAGCAGAATGTCGTCCGGGATGCCGATCTTGCCGACATCGTGCAGCGGCGAGAAGACGAAGATATGTTCGATGGTCTCGTCGTCCAAGCCATGGCGCTCGGCCACGCCACGCGCGATCAGCCGCGCGTAACGCGACATGCGGTCGAGGTGCGAGCCGGTCTCGGAATCGCGCGCATGCATCATGTCGCGCGCGGTCTTCACCGAGGCCAACAAGGTGCGCAGCGAACTCAGGTCATGGATGATGGTCAGCGAGATCAGGTGGCCGAAGGGGTCGATCTGGTGCAGTACCTCGTCGCTGAACACGTCTTGCTCGAAGGAGTTGAAGAAGACGAAGCCGAAGAATTCGCCCCGGCTATACATCGGCATGGTGTAGCTGGCGCGGTAGCCGGCCGCGCCGATCTTCCGGGTATGGTCATGGCGGCCGTCCCGGAAGATGGCGAGATCGTTCACCACCCGAGGCCGCCGGGCCTCGATGATCTCCAGCAGGGACTTCGACTCCGACAGCTTGGCCTGGTAGTGGGCCAGGGGCGTCTCCGGCCCGCTGCTGAGGAAATTGCGCAACGAGTCGGTCCGGGGGTCGTAGATCGCGCAGGCGATACGGTCGAGAAAGGGAAAACGCTCCCTCAATGCCGCATGGACGCTATCGAGCTTGACAAGCAAATCCGCATTCGAGCCCAGCCCACCCAATGCATCTTCATGATCGAACATATCTGGCATTGCAATCGCACGGCATCGCGCCGCTCCCCGTGGACATGGGAACGAATGTGGCGAAAAGCCGCCGGCCTGTCAAACCGGCGATCTCATTCTTGCAACAATCGCGGCGCAGACTGGCCGGTCGTCTAGCGAAGGCACGCCGCATGCAGAAAAATCCCGCCCCACCCGAGCCGGCCGCCGACTCGCCGGAGCAAGCCCGGCGGGATGCCGAATATTGCCTGGTGCACGAGGCCATCGTCGGCGCCTTCGGCCTGCCGCCGGGCAAGCGCTTCGTCAGCATCAAGGGCGACCCCTCGCTGCGCGAGACCGCGCCGCAACGGCCGAGGCAGCCTTCCCGCATCGACAAGGTCGCCGGCCAGGTGCTCGACGCCTGCGCCTACCTCCTGGCGGAGACCGGCGTCTATGCGATCTATATCGGTTTCAACAGCTCCGAGGTGCGCACCGAATCCATCTTCAATATCTTCGCCTACGAGATCCACGATGCCGAACTTCTGATTCAGCCGGATTACCTGCAACGTCATTTCATCGCCGTGCCCTACGCGGAAAAAATGCGCACCGTGGCCTGGCTGCGTACCATGGTGCAAACCGGGCCGCTGCGCAATTTCCTGCCACGCCCATGGCGCAAGGTATTGGACGAACAACGCGTGGAATGGCGGCCGCCGCCGCGCAAGGGCATTACCGAGATCGTCAACAGTCTGAACACCCTGCGCGGCATCGAGGGCTATTACCTGAGGAATGCCGCGATCTCGCTGTCGCAAGGCATCGTGCGCGCCTCGTTCAATTGCGACGGCACCTATATCGTGCAGTCCGACTACTTCGCGGAGTTCGTGCGCCTGAACACGCCGTGAGCGCCGCTCAGCGGCCGATCTGGCGATAGGCGGCGTCGGCCAGCCGGCCCATCTCGGCTTGATCGATCGCGCCGGACAAGGCATAGCCCAGGTCACGGTCGACCCAGTAGAAGACCTCGACCCCATCCTCGCGCGCATGGCGGAAACCGGTGTCGGCCTGGCCCGCGCCGTCGCGCCGGACGTAGAGCGTCACCCGCCGCGCCTGCTTATCTTCGTACATGAACTGCGCGACCGGGCCGGCCTGGCCGGACAGCAGGCGGCCGCCCAGCAGCGCGAAGCCCTGGGCCTGAAAATCCGGTGCATGCAGCTCATGGCCCAGGCGCTTGGACAGCCAACTCACCAGATGGCCGGCATGGCGGGCATCGACCTCGACCGGGTGCCGCTGCTCCGGGCTGAACACCACGTGGGCCAGCGCGGCGTCGCGCGGCAAGGCGGCGTATTCCATGGCGGCGGGCTGGCCTCGCACGCCGATGCCATAACCGATCAGGCCGGTGGCGACCAGGGCCAGCGCAGCGGCGGCAGCGCGCCACGGCGGGCGCGAGGCACGATGGCGAACGCTCGCCGCGCGCACCATATCCAGCGGCAGCGGCTCGTTCAGCACGCTGTCGAAGGCCTCGTGCAGGCCGCGATTTTGCATCCGCCAAACGCGCACCCGCGCCTCGTCCTCGGGATGCGCGGCCAGCCAAGCCTCGATCTCGACCCGCCGCTCGGCCGGCAACAGCCCGTCGACATAGGCATGCATATCGTCTTCCGTGATCTCGCTCATTTCACCACCTGCAACTTCACGACCGCTTGTCCTTCCATGATCTCGCGCAGGCGCTCGCGCGCCCGCGACAAGCGCGACATCACCGTGCCGAGCGGCAGGCCCAAAACTTGGGCCGCCTCGGCATAGCTGAATTGTTCCAAACCGACGAGCAGGATCACCTCGCGCTGCTCGCTAGGCAATTTACCGAGCGCGACATGGATGTCGCGCACCGCCAGGGCATCGGCCTGGCCGCCGCGCACCGGCACGTCGGACGCCTCGTCCAGTTCGCAGTGGACGGGACCGCCGGCGCGTATCTGATTGACGAATAAATTGTGCATCAAGGTGAACAGCCAGGCGCGCAGATCGCTGCCCGGCCGCCACAGATCGAGCTTCACCAGCGCCCGCTCCAGGGTGTCCTGCACCAGGTCGTCGGCGCGCACGGCATCGCCCGCCAGCGCCCGGGCATAACGGCGCAGGCGGGGGATATGCTGGATCAGCTCGTTTTGCAGACTCACTCAGGGCTTCGCGGTATGCCAGACGTTGTTGACGCCATCGCCGGTCATGTCGCCCGGCTTCTGGTCCTTGAACCAAAGATACAGCGGTTTGCCCTTGTAGGCCCACTGCCGGTCGTTGTCGTCGCGCACGACGACCTTGTAGTCGCCGACCGCCTTATCGAAGGCGCCCGCCTTCAGGGGCGGCCACTTCACGGCGCAGTCGCCGTTACAGGCGCTCTTGCCGGCGCCGGCCGGGTCTTTGTCGAACACATACAGGGTCATGCCGGCCGCATTGGTCAGCACGCCGCCGGCCACCTTGGCCGGGGTGTGGTGATCGGCCTGGGCAGCGCCGGCCATCAGGGTCAGGCCAAGGCCGGCCGCCAGAAGAGTATGAATCAGTTGCATAAAACCTCCAAAAGATCGAACGGTTGAATCGGTCGCAAGTCAGCTTGCATGGGGCTAACACCCCCACCCCGCGATTTATTCCCTTCGACCGGAAATCGTCCCCATTCGGCCCCGGCGGCGAATACGGTAAAATGCTGCTTTTCGCCGCATTTCTAGGAGTTTTGCATCATGTCCATGGCCGACCGCGACGGTTTTATTTGGTACGACGGCAAGCTGGTGCCCTGGCGCGAGGCCACCACCCATGTCCTGACCCATACCCTGCATTACGGCATGGGCGTGTTCGAGGGCGTGCGCGCGTACAAGACCGACCAAGGGCCGTCCATCTTCCGCCTGCAAGACCACACCGACCGTCTGTTCAACTCGGCCCACATCCTGGGTATGAAGATGCCCTTCGACAAGGCCGCCTTGAACGAAGCGCAAAAGGAAGTGATCCGCGCCAACAAGCTGGAATCCGGCTATCTGCGGCCGATGGCCTTCTACGGCTCCGAGGCCATGGGCATCGCCGCCAAGACGCTGTCGGTGCATGTCATCGTCGCCGCCTGGCCCTGGGGCACCTATCTCGGCCCCGAGGCCCTGGAGAAAGGCATCCGGGTGAAGACCTCGTCGTTCGCGCGACACCATGTCAACGTCACCATGTGCAAGGCCAAATCCAACGGCAACTACATCAACTCCATCCTGGCCCAGCAGGAAGCGGCACGCGACGGCTACGACGAGGCGATGCTGCTCGACGTGGACGGCTTCGTGGCCGAGGGCTCGGGCGAGAATATCTTCATCGTCCGCAAGGGCAAGATGTACACGCCGGACCTGACCAGCGCCTTGGAAGGCATCACCCGCGACACCATCGTGCAACTGGCCGGCGAGCTCGGTTTGCAAGTGATCGAGAAGCGCATCACCCGCGACGAGGTCTACACCGCGGACGAGGCCTTCTTCACCGGCACCGCCGCCGAGGTGACGCCGATCCGCGAACTGGACAACCGCGGCATCGGCGCCGGCAAGCGTGGCCCGATCACGGAAAAGATTCAGGCCATGTACTTCGATTGCGTGCACGGCCGCGCGGCCAAGCACGCCGACTGGCTGGCGCACACCTGAGGAGACGGGCATGAGCCAAGAGTTGCACACCGCCCGCGAGGTGGAAGTCACCGAAAAGGACCTGCCGCTGCATTGCCCGCTGCCGGCCGAGTCGGTATGGAATGCGCATCCGCGCGTCTACTTGCCGGTCGAGCAGAAGGGCGAGGCCCGCTGCCCCTATTGCGGCACGCTCTATCGACTCAAGGGCGGCCCGGTCCACGGCCACCACTGAGTTCGCTCAGACGGTCTTGGAGTAACGCGGTTTTTCGGTGTCGGCCTGCTTGAGATAGGCGTCGAAGCACATCGCGATATTGCGCAGAAACAGTCGGCCCTTGTCGGTCACGGCAAGCCGGCCCGGCTCCAAGCGGATCAAGCCGTCGTCCTGCAAGGGCGGCAGCTCGGCCAGGGCCTCGGCGAAGTACTCGTCGAACACCACGCCCCAACATTGTTCGAATGCCGCCTTGTCCAATTCCAAGTCGCACATGATGCGAGTGATCGCATCGCGCCGGATCCGGTCGTCGCGCGATAGGCGCAGGCCGCGCTCGACCGCCATGCCGCTCTTCGCCACCTGTTCCTGGTAGGCCTTCACGTTCTTCACGTTCTGTAGATAGACCTCCGGCGTTTGGCTGATGGCCGAGGCGCCGAAGGCGTAGATGTCGCAATCCTTGTGCGTGGTGTAGCCCTGGAAGTTGCGCCACAGCGTCTTGTTCTGCTGCGCCTTGACCATCTCGTCGCTCGGCTTGGCGAAGTGGTCGAGGCCGATGTTCACGTAGCCGGCGGCACCGAGCCGGTCGTAGATCAATTGCTGCAAATCGAGACGCGTGGCGAAACTGGGCAGGGCGGTCTCGTCGATCAGCTTCTGGTGCTTCTTCAGCCAGGGCACGTGGGCATAGGAGAACACGGCCAGCCGGTCGGGCGACCAGGCCAGCACCCGGTCCAAGGTCTTGGAAAAACTCGCCACGGTCTGGTGCGGCAGGCCGACGATCAGGTCCAGGTTGATGCTGCCGAAACCGAGCTCGCGCGACCAGGCATAGACCTGGTCGATCAGCGCCGCCGGCTGTACCCGGTTGACTGCCTTCTGCACCTGCTCGTCCAAGTCCTGCACGCCCATGGACAAGCGGTTGAAGCCGATCTCGCGCAAGGCCTGCAAGTGCTCCAGGCTCAGCTCGCGCGGGTCAAGCTCGCAGCCCATCTCGGCGCCGTCGGCAATCGTGTAGTGGCGGCGAATCACCTCGCCCAGGCGGCGAATCTCGGCCGGCTTCAGATAGGTCGGGGTGCCGCCGCCCCAATGCAGCTGCTCGACCGGGCGGGCCGGATCGGCCAGCGCGGCCACGGCCGCCATCTCCTTTTCCAAGTAATCGAGATAGGACATCGCCTTGGCGTAATCGCCGGTCGCCACCATATTGCAACCGCAGTAATAGCAAAGCGTGTCGCAGAACGGGATGTGGAAATACAAGGACAGGCCGCGCGCCGGGTCTTGCGAAGCGGCCAGCTCGGCGCGCCAATCGGCCTCGCCGAAGTCGGCCTTGAAATAGGGCGCGGTGGGATAGGAGGTATAACGCGGCCCCGGCTTGCTGTATTTCTCCAGCAGGGCGGTCAATTCGGACATGGCGATTCTCGGTGCGGCCGAACGCGGCCAAGTTCGCCGCGCCCGATCATTAGGACAATTGAGTCTGGATTCTAGGCTTTGCGCCCAGTCGGGGCAAGGCACGAGGCCACGCCGCCACCGCAACACCCGGCCAAAATACACCGTCTCGCCAAGACAAAATCGTTGCCCTCGACTCCGCTCCCTGCTATTAATTCTCTAACGAGATAATTCGCCGAATGGCAAAAATTAGTTAGTTCGATAAGACCATTCAAGAAATTTGTTGATTACTGATTGATGTGCTATAGTTGCTTCAAGTTTATGACGGTTTGATGAACCTCCCTGACCGCCGCAACGGCGGTTTTTCCAGCGGCATCGGTTTTCCGATGCCGCTTTTTTTTGTCATGCCGCCTCGCCTACAATCGGCGCTTCGACAAGGGAGTCCGATATGTCCATACCCAGCAGTTCCATCTTCAAGGCCTACGACATCCGCGGCATCGTCGACCAGACGCTGACCGAGGACGCCGTCGAACAGATCGGCCGCGCGATCGGCTCCGAGGCCGCCGTCCGCAAACAAAGCGCCATCGTCATCGGCCGCGACGGCCGCCTGTCCGGCCCGCGTCTGGCCGCCGCCTTGGCCCGAGGCATCCAGGCCGCCGGCATCGACGTGATCGACGTCGGCATGGTCGCCACGCCCATGACCTATTTCGCCGCCTATCATCTGGGCACGAATTCCGCCGTGATGGTCACCGGCAGCCACAACCCACCCGACTATAACGGGCTCAAGATGGTGCTCGGCGGCGAGACGCTATCTGGCGACACCATCCAGGGCCTACGCCAGCGCTTGGAAAAAGGCGACCTCGCCAGCGGTGCCGGCAACTACCGGCAACAGGCGGTCGACCAGGACTACCTCGACCGCATCGTCGGCGACATCAAGCTGGCCCGGCCGATGCGGATCGTCGTCGACTGCGGCAACGGCGTACCCGGCGCCTTCGCGCCCGCGCTCTATCGCGCCCTGGGCTGTGAGGTGGAAGAACTGTTCTGCGAGGTGGACGGCAACTTCCCCAACCACCACCCCGACCCCTCGGTGCCGGAGAACCTGCAAGACCTGATCGCCAAACTAAAGACCTCGGATGCCGAGATCGGCCTGGCCTTCGACGGCGACGGCGACCGCCTGGGCGTGGTGACCAAGGACGGCCAGATCATCTTCCCCGACCGCCAGTTGATGCTGTTCGCCGACGACGTGCTCTCGCGCAACCCCGGCGCCCAGATCATTTTCGACGTGAAGTCCACGCGCAAGCTCTATCCCTGGATCGAGCAGCGCGGCGGCAAGCCGGTGCTGTGGAAGACCGGCCACTCCTTCATCAAGGCCAAGATGAAGGAGTGCGGCGCCCTGCTGGCCGGCGAGATGAGCGGCCACATGTTCTTCAAGGAGCGCTGGTACGGCTTCGACGACGGCCTTTATGCCGGCGCCCGCCTGCTGGAGTACCTGTCCAAGCAGGCCGACATCGACGCCACCCTGCACGGCCTGCCCGACACGGTGAACACGCCGGAATTGCAGATCAAGATGCAAGAAGGCGAACCGCACGCCCTGATCGCCCAATTGCAGCAAAGCGCCCGGTTCGAAGGCGCCAACGTCATCACCATCGACGGCCTGCGCGTGGAATACAGCGACGGTTTCGGCCTGATGCGCGCCTCCAACACCACGCCGGTGATCGTGCTGCGCTTCGAGGCCGACAGCGAGGCCGCCATCGCCCGCATCCAAGCGGCCTTCCGCCAAGTGCTGCTGGCCGCCAAACCGGGGCTAGCCCTGCCCTTCTGAGCCTGCCGGCTTCGCCGCTGACTTGATCAAACGGCTTCCGCCTAGGTAGGCGGGGCCGGTATCATTACGTTTTTTCGCGCGAGACCGCCATGTCCAAACCTCTCGTCGGCCTGATCATGGGCAGCACCAGCGACTGGGAAACCATGCGCGCCGCTGCCGACCTGCTCCAGCAATTCGGCATCCCGTTCGAGCAGCGCGTGGTCTCGGCCCACCGCACGCCCGACCTGCTGTTCGACTATGCCGGCACGGCCGCCGAGCGCGGCCTCAAATGCATCATCGCCGGGGCCGGCGGCGCCGCCCACCTGCCGGGCATGGTCGCGTCGAAGACGCACCTGCCGGTGCTCGGCGTGCCGGTGATGTCGAAGGCCTTGAAGGGCATGGACTCGCTGCTGTCCATCGTGCAGATGCCCAAGGGCATCCCGGTCGCCACCTTCGCCATCGGCGAGGCCGGCGCCGCCAACGCCGCTCTGTTCGCCGCCGCGCTGCTGGCCAACGAAGACCCAGCCATTCGCGACAAGCTCATCCAATTCCGCAAGGCACAAACCGAGACCGTGCTGGCGATGCAACTGCCGGAGGCCTGATGCTGCTGCCCGGTGCCACCTTGGGCGTGCTCGGCGGCGGCCAGCTCGGCCGCATGTTCACCCTCGCCGCCCGCACCATGGGCTACCGCGTCGTGGTGCTCGACCCCGATTTCGCCAGCCCGGCCGGCCAGATGGCCGACGAGCATCTATGCGCCGATTATCGCGACCAGAACGCGCTGCAACGCATGGCCGAGACCTGCGATGCGGTGACCACCGAGTGGGAAAACGTGCCGGCCGAGAGCATCGAATTCCTCGCCCGGCGCTGCTTGGTCGCGCCCTCGGCCGAATGCTTGGCCGTCGCCCAAGATCGCCTCGCGGAAAAGACCCGCGCGCGCGAATTCGGCTGCGACACCGCGCCCTTTGCCAACATCGAAGATAGTGGCGACCTGGTCCACGCCTGGTCGATGATCGGCGCGCCAGCTCTACTCAAGACCCGGCGCATGGGCTACGACGGCAAGGGCCAGGTGCGGGTGAACAGCCTGGACGAGCTGGTGGCGGCGCACGAACAACTGGGCTCCGTGCCCTGCCTGCTGGAAGGCTTCCTGCCGCTGGAGCGCGAAGTCTCCGTGGTGCTGGCGCGCAACGCCCTGGGCGAAATCGCCGTCTTCCCGGTGGCGGAAAACCAGCACGCCCACGGCATCCTCGACATCAGCATCGTGCCGGCCCGGGTGCCGGAAAGCATCAGCGCCAAGACGCGCGACATGGCCAGCCGGATCGCCCAAGGCCTGAATTATGTCGGCGTGCTGGCGGTGGAATTTTTCGTGCTGCGGGACGGCCGCATCGTGTTCAACGAAATGGCGCCGCGCCCGCACAACAGCGGCCATTACACCCTGGATGCCTGCGCCACCGACCAGTTCCAGCAGCAGGTGCGGGCCCTGGCCGGCCTGCCGCTGGGCGACCCGCGCCTGCTGACGCCGGTGGTCATGGTCAACCTGCTGGGCGACATCTGGGCGCACGGCCCGCAGTGGCTGGAACTGCTCAAGCACCCCGGCGTGCAACTGCATCTCTACGGCAAGGCCGAGGCCCGGCCGGGCCGCAAGATGGGGCACTACAACTGCCTGGCGCCCACGGTGGACGAAGCCTTGTCGCTGGCCATGACCACGCGTGCGGCCATCGGCATTAGCGGCTGAGCCTTACTCGATCGCCTCGGCCAGCAGCACGCCGGTGCGGCCCTTGTCGTCGATCAAGGTCATCTTCAGCGGCAGGTGCGGCGCTTGCGCCCGCAACCACAAATCCATATCGGCCTCCTCCTGGCCTTGGCCGATGCGCAGATGCAGCGTCTCCACCTTGCCCAGGGGCAATTCGATCGTCTCCGGGCCGATCTCGCGATAGACATATTCCTTGGCACGCTTGCCGTCGATCACCCAAACGCGGCCCTCTGCCGGGCGCGGAAACAAGGCCAACTGATAGACCACGCTCAGGTAGTCCTGCGCCCCCGGGGCCAAGGCCAATGCGCCATAGGGGTCGCCCAGGCGCGCCGTCCGCTGGCCCCAATCGAAATGCGCGCTATAGCTTTTGCGGCTGCGCTGCATCCAATAGCTCTCTGGCCGCAGCCCATCCGGCGTGATGGCCCCGCTGCTGGTCTGGCTGAGCAGGCCGGAATAGAACAAGGCGAACACGCCGCTCGCCTCGGCCACGCCGACCAGGGAATAACGCTCGCCGCCACGGCGCCAGACGTGATTGAGCCGGCCCAGCACCAGGCCGCCTTCGTTGCCCTGCACCGAGAAACGAATCTTGAAGGCCTCGGGCAAGACCGCCGCCGAGGACGGCTCGGGCCGTTCCGCAACGACGGCAGGCGCCATGGCTTGTGGGAGGGCCGTCCCCGGCCCGAATATCGGCGTGGCAGTGGATAGGCGGGTTGTTCGCGGCGAGGACGCCGCTCCCGCAGGAGGCCGCTCCCATGGCGACGCGGGCTTGTCCGGCACGATGGCCGTCCCGATCAATCGTGCCTCGATCGGCGGCGGCGCGACGGGTTCCGGCGCAATGGAAAAATCGAGGCCGCCGGTCAGCCACAGGTGCAGCAGCAGGGAAACGACCAGGGCGGCCAGCATGCGACGGGGCAGACGGCCCGTCATCGCTTCAGCCTTGCGGTGAAATCAACACGGCCGTCGAGGCCGGACTGCCTTGCAAGGACGTGCGGCCATCGCCGGTCAGGGCGATGCGGCCCTCGGCGATCCAGCGCACGGCCAGCGGGTAGATGCGGTGTTCCTGTTCCAATACGCGCGCGCCCAGGCTGTCCGGCGTGTCGCCGCCCAGCACCGGCACGGCGGCCTGCACGACGATCGGCCCGGCATCCAGCTCCGGCGTGACGTAATGCACGGTGCAGCCGTGCAGCTTCACCCCGGCGGCGAGCGCCCGGGCGTGGGTGTCGAGGCCGGTGAAGGCCGGCAACAAGGACGGGTGGATATTGATCATGCGCCCGGCATAGCGGTTGACGAAGCCCTCGGACAGGATACGCATAAAGCCGGCCAGGCAGATGAGATCGGCGCCGTGGCCGTCGATCGCCTCGGCCAGCTTGGCATCGTAGGCCGCGCGATCGGGATAATCCTTGTGGTTGACCACGACGGTCTCGACCCCGAGTTCACGGGCTATCTTCAGGCCTTCGGCCTCGGCCTTGTTGCTGATGACGGCGGCGAACTCCACCGGCAAGCCGGCGCGCAGCAGCGCCTCCATATTGCTGCCGCGGCCGGAGATGAGGATGACAACGCGCATCAATGAGTCCCAAACAAAATACTCCCCTCCCCCTTTGGGGGAGGGTTAGGGAGAGGGGGCGCCGGTACGGCGCCTAACGGCGCCCGCCCTCACCCGGCTTCGCCACCCTCCCCCATAGGGGGAGGGGAGAAAGTCAAACCACGACGGTTTGCGCTTGCCCTTCGGCGCGTTGCTCGATGCGGCCCAAGCGATACACGGTCTCGCCCTGCTTGGCCAAGAACTCGGCCGCGCGCTCGGCGTCATTCGCGTCGACCACCAGCACCATGCCGATGCCGCAGTTGAAGGTGCGGTGCATCTCGCGCAGTTCCACCTTGCCTTGCTCCATCAGCCACTGGAACACCGGCGGGAACTGCCAGGCTTGGCCGTCGAGCACGGCGGTGAGATCGTCGGCCAGGATGCGCGGGATGTTCTCCAACAGGCCGCCGCCGGTGATGTGGGCCAGGCCCTTCACCGGCAGTTCGTTCATCAGCCCCAACAGGGGCTTCACGTAGATGCGGGTCGGCTCGAGCAAGGTCTCGCCCAAGGTCTTGCCGTGGAACGGGGCATCGAACTTGGCGCCGCTGACCTCGACGATCTTGCGCACCAGGGAATAACCGTTGGAGTGCGGGCCGCTCGAGGCCAGGCCGAGCACGGCATCGCCCGGCCGAATGGTCTTGCCGGTGATGATGCGCGCCTTCTCCACCGCGCCGACCGCGAAGCCGGCCAGGTCGTATTCGCCCGGCGGGTACATGCCCGGCATCTCGGCGGTCTCGCCGCCGATCAGCGCGCAGCCGGACAGCTCGCAGCCCTTGGCGATGCCGGCCACCACCTGCTCGCCGGTGTTCACGTCGAGCTTGCCGCAGGCGAAGTAGTCGAGGAAGAACAGCGGCTCGGCGCCCTGGACCAGGATGTCGTTCACGCTCATCGCCACCAGGTCCTGGCCGATGGTGTCGTGTTTGTTCAGCTCGAAGGCCAATTTCAACTTGGTGCCGACGCCGTCGGTGCCGGAGACCAGCACCGGCTCCTTGTACTTGCCGGTCAGTTCGAACAGGGCGCCGAAGCCGCCGATGCCGCCGAGCACTTCGGGCCGCAGGGTTTTCTTGGCATGGGGCTTGATGCGATCGACCAAGGCATCGCCGGCATCGATATCGACACCGGCATCGCGATAAGAGAGTCCAGATTGAATAGTCACGGGAATAGGCGGGAAAGGGCTTAATAAACAGTGATATTCTACCGCAGATGGATGCCAAATCCCCTGCCAATCGCACCCTGCTTGCGCTGCTGCTGACCTCCGGCGGGCTTTATCTGCTCTACCTGCTCGCCCCCATCCTCACCCCCTTCCTGCTCGCCGCCGCCCTGGCCTATCTGTGCGACCCGCTGGTCGACCGGCTGGAGGCGCGCAAACTACCGCGCGCCCTGGGCACCAGCCTGGTCCTCTTGGGCCTGGTGCTGGGTTTCGTGCTGCTGGCCCTGGTGCTGGCGCCGCTGGTACAGGCCGAGGCCCGGCTGCTGATGAACCGCTTGCCGCTGGCCCTGGATTGGCTGCAACAAACCCTGCTGCCCTGGCTGGAACGCACCACGGGCGTGGACATCATGCAGGACCACGCCCAGATCACCGACTGGCTCAAGGCCCAGCTCGGCCAGGATGGGCAACTCGGCGCCTACCTGCCCAGGCTGCGCGAAGGCGGCCTGGCCGTGCTCGGCTTCCTGGCCAATCTGGTGCTGGTGCCGGTGGTGACCTTCTACCTGCTGCGCGACTGGGACCGCACCATCGCCCATCTCGGCGGCTGGGTGCCCGCGCCCTTGCAGGCCAAGACCTTTGAGATCGCGCGCGAGGTCGATGCGGTGCTGGCCGAGTTCGTGCGCGGCCAGATCGCGGTCATCCTGGTCATGGTCGTGTATTACAGCCTGGGCCTGTGGCTGGTCGGCCTGGACTACGCCCTGGCCGTCGGCGTCGTCGCCGGCGTGCTGGTGTTCGTGCCCTATCTCGGCGTCATCGTCGGCCTGCTGCTCGCCACCCTGGCCGGCCTGGGCCAGCACGGCGAACTGGCCGCGTTGATCCCGGTCTGGGCGGTGTTCGGCTTCGGCCAACTCTTGGAAGGCATGGTCATCACCCCGCGCCTGGTCGGCGAGCGGGTCGGCCTGCACCCGGTGGCGGTGATCTTCGCGCTGATGGCCTTCGGCCAGTTGTTCGGCTTCTTCGGCGTGCTGCTCGCCATCCCGGCCTCGGCCGCGCTCTTGGTCGGCCTGCGCCACCTCAAGCGCCATCTGGATTAATCCAGCCGGCGGTATTCGCCCTCGATGAAGTCGTCGTTGGCCGCCATAGGGCCACGCGGTCCGCGCGGACCCGGCCATAACAGCAAGACCAGCGCGACCGCATCGCTGATCGCGCCGGGCAGGAGCAGCAACACCCCGGCCAGCATATGGCGGCCGCCCTCCCACAGCACGGCCAGGGGCGCGCGGCCTTCCAGCGCGGCGAACATCAGGCGCGGCAGCATCTCGGCCTGGGCGACGCGCAGCACGGATATACCAGCCAAGATCGAAAACCCCAGCCAGGCCAAGGTCCACCAGCCGGCCCATTGCCAGATCCAGACGATGCCGGCCAGTTCCAGCGCGGGGAAACCAAGGGTTACAATCAACAACGCTAAAAATCGCATCACTATCCTATGTCGGAGCCGCGCCCCTTGCTGTGCATCACCACATTGCCCGATGCGGACGCGGCGGGCAAACTCGCGGCGGCATTGATCGAGCAAGGCTTGGCCGCCTGCGTGAACATCCTGGCGCCCTGCAAGTCGGTCTATCGCTGGCAGGGCTCGGTGCACACCGACGACGAGGTGCCCTTGCTGATCAAGACCAGCGCCGAACGGTATGCCGCCCTGGAGGGCTACCTCAGGCAGCACCATCCGTACGAATTGCCGGAACTGATCGCACTGGACATTGCCCAAGGTTTGCCAGCTTACCTTGCCTGGCTGGCCACCGAAACCACACCCAACCGCACGGAGTGACCATGCGTTTTATCTTCACCGCCATCCTGCTCTTGCTTGCCACCTTCCAGGCCCATGCCGAGGAAGAATTGCTGGAACCGGAAAAGGCCTTCCGCGTCAGCACCCGCCTCGTGGACAACGCGAATATCGAGATGCAATTCCGCGTCGCCAAGGGCTATGCCCTGTACAAGGAGAAATTCAAGTTCAGCGCGGACGGCGCCAAGCTCGGCAAGCCCGACATCCCGCCCGGCAAGATCAAGGACGACGAATACTTCGGCAAGGTGGAGACGCTGCGCGGCGATTTCAAGGTGCACATCCCGGTCGGCTATGGCGGCGAGCCCAAGCCGTTCAAATTCACCGCCGTCTATCAGGGCTGCGCCGATGCCGGCGTGTGCTATCCGCCGCAAGAGACCAGCGTGACCTTGCAGCCCATCGCGGCGGCGAGCGTTGCGCCGCAAGCCGGCACGCCCGCAACGGGCGGCCTGTCCAGCCTGAAACAACTGGCGAGCGACCTGGCCGGCGGCGAACCGGAACTGCTGCCGCCCGAGCAGGCCTTCAAGCTCGAAATGACGGCGGCGGGCGGCCATGTCGTGGTTGCCCGTTTCGATCTGGCCAAGAGCTATTACCTCTATCGCGACAAGATCAAGTTCAGCGTCATCGAACCGGCCAGGGTCAAGATCGCCAAGGTCGAGCTGCCCCAGGCCGAAGAAAAGACCGACCCCAACTTCGGCAAGACCTACGTCTATCACGACGGCCTGACCGCGCAGCTCCAGCTCGAAGGCCTGCCCGCCGCCGGCGGCATGGTGAAGCTGAAGGCCAGCTACCAGGGCTGTAGCGAGAAAGGCGTGTGCTACCCGCCCATCGACAAGACCTTCGACCTCAGCCTCGGCGCCGCCGTGGCCGCTGTCGTACCGGCGGCAAGCGACAGCGCCGCGCCGCAGGCCGCAACCGCACCGGCCGACACCTCGGAGGCCGGCCAGATCGCGGCCATGCTCAAGGGCGGCAGCTTCTGGGTGGTGGTGTCGAGCTTCCTCGTATTCGGCCTGCTGCTCGCGCTCACGCCTTGCGTGTTCCCGATGATCCCCATCCTGTCCGGCATCATCGTCGGCCAGGGCCACACCGTCACCAAGCGCCACGGCTTCATGCTGTCGCTGGCCTATGTGCTGGGCATGGCCATCACCTATGCCCTGGCCGGCGTCGCCGCCGGTATGTCGGGCACGCTGATCTCCAATGCCCTGCAAAACCCGTGGGCGCTCGGCGCCGGCGCCGGCATGTTCGTCGCCCTCGCCTTGTCCATGTTCGGCTTCTACGATCTGCAGCTGCCCAGCTTCCTGCAAAGCCGCTTCACCGAGGCCAGCAACAAGCTGCCCGGCGGCAAGTTCTCCGGCGTGTTCGGCATGGGCGCGCTCTCGGCCCTGATCGTCGGCCCCTGCGTCGCCGCGCCGCTGGCCGGCGCCCTGCTCTACATCGGCCAGACCGGCGACCTGGTGCTGGGCGGCGTCTCGCTGTTCTTCATGGCCCTGGGGATGGGCGTGCCGCTGCTCTTGATCGGCATCTCGGCCGGCGCCCTGCTGCCGCGCGCCGGCGGCTGGATGGACGCGGTGAAGAAGTTCTTCGGCGTGATGATGATCGCCATCGCCATCTGGCTGATTTCGCCGCTGCTGCCCGACTTGGCCGAAATGCTGCTGTGGGCCGCGCTGCTGATCATCTCGGCCATCTACCTCAAGGCCTTGGAGCCGCTGCCGGCCGGCGCCCACGGCTGGGGCCACTTCTGGAAGGGCGTGGGCATGATCGCGCTGGTCGCCGGCATCAGCCTCTTGCTCGGCGCCCTGGGCGGCAGCCGCAGCCTGCTGCAACCGCTCGACGTGTTCAAGGGCGGCTCCGTCGCCGTGGCGGCCGAGGCCAAGACCCTGCAGTTCCAGCGGGTGAAGAACATGAATGAACTGGATGCCGCCCTAGCCGCGGCCAAGACCCAGGGCCGCCCGGTCATGCTCGACTTCTATGCCGACTGGTGCACCTCGTGCAAGGAGATGGAGCACATCACCTTCGCCGACGCCAAGGTGCAGGCCCGGCTGAAGGACGCCGTGCTGCTACAGGTCGACGTCACCGCCAACAGCGCCGACGACAAGGCCCTGCTCAAGCGCTTCAATCTGTTCGGCCCGCCCGGCCTGATCTTCTTCGACAAGAGCGGCCAGCAATCCGGCTTCCGCGTCATCGGCTACGAGCCGCCGGAAAAATTCCTGCAAAGCATCGACAAGGCGATTCCATGAAACGTCATCACTTCCTGATCGTCATCGCCGCCGCGCTGTTCGGCATCGCCGGCGCCTTCGTCTATCGCGAAATCGGCAACGGCAACGGCTCGGCCATCACCGGCGCCAACGAAGAGGCCGATGTCGCCGCCGTCATGGCCGCCGCATTGCCCGACCTCGACCAGAAGCCGCAGCCGCTCAAGCAATGGCAAGGCAAGGTCATGGTCGTGAACTTTTGGGCGCCGTGGTGCCCGCCCTGCCGCGAGGAGATCCCCGGCTTCATCGCGCTGCAAAAGAAATACGGCGACAAGGGCCTGGTCTTCGTCGGCATCGCGCTCGACGAAGCCAGCCGGGTGCAAGCCTACGCCGACGAGATCGGCATCAACTACCCGGTGCTGATCGGCGGCCCCGAAGGCGGCCAACTGAGCAGCGCCGCCGGCAACCGCCTGGGCGGCCTGCCCTACACCCTGATCATCGACCGCCAAGGCAAGGCCGTCGCCAACTTCACCGGCGCGGTGCCCGAAAAGAAACTCGAAGACCAGATCGCGCCGCTGCTATGAGCACCGACGCCGTCGAATCGCCCCCCGCCGCCGAGCAGGCGGGGCCGGCCAAACCCAGCCGCAGCCTGCTCACCGCCGCCGGCCGCGCCATCGGCGACTACAAGATGATCCGCGACGGCGACCGCGTGCTGCTCGGCCTGTCCGGCGGCAAGGACAGCCTGTCGCTGCTGCACACCCTGCTGCATCTGCAACAGAAGGCACCGATCAAATTCGAACTGGCCGCCTGCACCGTCGACCCGCAATCGCCCGAGTTCGACCCGGCACCGCTCAAGCCCTATATGGAAAGCCTGGGCGTGCGCTACTTCTACGAAAGCCAACCCATCCTGGAAGAGGCCAAGGCGAAGATGCAGGGCGATTCCTTTTGCGCCTATTGCTCGCGCATGCGGCGCGGCATCCTCTACCGCATCGCAAGAGAGAACGGCTACAACGTGCTCGCCCTGGCCCAACACCTGGACGACCTGGCCGAGACCTTCATGATGTCCGCCTTCTTCGGCGGCAAGCTACGCACCATGCAGGCCCACTACTTGAACGACGCCGGCGACGTGCGGGTGATCCGACCTTTCGTCTATGCGCGCGAGCGGCAGACCCGCGATTTCGCGAAGAATGCGGGATTACCCGTAATCAGCGAAAATTGCCCGGCCTGCTTTTCGATGCCGATGCAGCGGTATCAGATGAAGTTGTTGCTGGAGCAGCAGGAAAACGCCCATCACCAACTGTTCGCAAACCTGCTTACCACCATGCGGCCGTTGATGGGTGGGCAGCCGGAATAGGGTGGAGCAAGAAAAACAACCAGACCAGGATATACACCCATGCCAGCGTCTAATTTACGTTGGGCCTCTTGAAACCACACGCTCACTCCGCTAATAGCCAACCGCAGACACACTCCAACATGGGATTCACACTCGATAAAGTCGTACCCTGGGGACGCTCCTACGAGGAGTATGTCGCCATGTTTGATCTTTCGGAAGCCGCGCTTCGGTTGCGCATTCTTGGCTGTGGCGATGGCCCCGCAGAATTCAACGCAAGATTGACTGAACGCGGCGGTAATGTCGTTTCCATCGACCCTATCTACGAGTTCGACGCCTCGCAGATTCGGAATCGCATAGCCGCAACCTACGAAACGGTGATGGATCAGATGCACAAGAATCAAGACGGCTATGTTTGGAATGCCATCACTTCCGTTGGAGACCTCGGTCGTATTCGTATGTCCGCGATGAGCGCTTTTTTGTCTGACTTCGAGGCAGGAAAACGGGAGGGAAGATACATCGCTGGGGAACTCCCATCACTTCCCTTCGACAAGCAGCAATTCGACATTGCCTTATCGTCACATTTCCTGTTCCTATACAGCGCCCATCTGTCCGCAGAATTTCATCTCCAGGCCCTCGAAGAAATGTTGCGCGTGGCTCAGGAGGTGCGGATATTTCCGTTGCTCACACTCGATGGAAGGCCATCACCGCATCTCAATCTCGTTACCGAGCATTTTGCCAAGCAAGATTTCTGCGTCTCCGTCAAGCGCGTACCTTATGAATTCCAACGGGGTGGTAATGAAATGTTGCATATCGGACGAGGCCCAACCCATCTTTCCACCGAACCTTGCGCATAAAGCTCGTAGGGCGGCTTCGCGCAGTAAGCCGCCGCATGCGCTTCTACAAACAACGTAGGTCTTTTCGTACACGGCAGGCCTACGGCCGGGCGACCCCGGCCAACCCACTCGACGTATACAAAGCCACTACCGTTATTTGTAAAGCCAACCGACGAACAAAAGCAGTTATGGATTGCCGCGGTCGCGCAGCTCCATTCGGAGGCTTGCTACGCGAAGCCACCCTACAGGTTCTCGCCTCAATCTCACCTCCGTATACACGGCCCGCCATTATCGGCGGGTTGGTGAAACATCCGGGTTAGTACACCGTGAGCACCAGGTGGTATGTCCCGTTTCGCGCCATCTCGTCGGCATCCGAACCATAACCGGCATATATCTTCGTGCCGACGATAGCCGATACATCGGCGTTGCCGAGTACGAGCACATACTGATTGTTGCTGGGTAGCACGCCGGAACTCCATTCCGGAATATCGCCGCCGGCATAGAGCACGAAGTCGCCCGCGCGATTCAGGAAATACACCCGCCCGTCCGGCAGCCGTGCCGCCACAAAATATTTACCCTGTTTTCCGACATCGTTCGCTGCCACCGGCGGCATTAGAACCACCTGCGTCCGGTTGGTGAGCGGCCCAATCGAGCCACAATCGCTGGTCGGATAGAACAAGGGAATCACTGTCCCAGGCGAGCTTATGGCTGTGCTGGCAATATTCGTGACCACGCCGGTCGTCACGCCGGAGGTCGTTGTGGCCGGGTCGAGCTGAATACCGGCGGTATCCCCTTGCTTCATATTGCGCGCGTCCAGCGCGATATTGCTCACAGCCACCAGGCTGCCTCTGGTGCCGGGGGCGTAGCTGAACGGCACGGCCAGCTTGGAATCGGCATCGATATATTTACTGGGCACGGCGTTGGCGGTCAACGTCACCGCAGCCAGGCCGCCGTTGGTCGATATGGGCGAAGTGCCACCGGCGATCGCCATATCCGGATCGAGGGTTAAGGTGGCGGGCGCGGCGGCGGAAATATTGGCATAGGCAAATAGGCCGCTACTGCCATTGCTCGAGGAGGGAAAGATGGCCGAATAGTAAAGCGGCGCGAACACGCTATGGATCGCCTTCATCAACCCCGCGAGATATTCGCCATAGGTCAGGTCGGAGCCTCCTGTCGCCGCGACCGAATCGATGGCCGTCGGCGCCACACCGGCATCGTTGCTGATGACCAAGGTATCGGCCCCGGTATCGACCAGATAGGTGGAGCTGAAGGTCACGCCGCCAAACACGACCTGCCCCGTGCCGGATGCCGCCGCCGGCAACGCGGCATTGCCGTTGCCGATGGTCGTCAGCACCCGGGCGCCATTGGGCGCGGAGGATGGGGCGAAGATAGCATTCGTGCCGGTCACCTTGGCCGCGCGGAAACGCGCATTGCCGGTCAAGGAAAAGACCAAATTGCCTGGTGCGCTTGCCCCCATCGTCCCGGCTTGGTTCTCGACCAGGAAGAAGGCCGCACTACTGCCACCACTCGCACCGGCAGTGACATAAGCCGGCGCATTGCACACGGCTTGCGATGTACCGGCATAGACATCCATCCCAGCACAGCCCGACAAGAACAAGCCGGCGGCCAGCAGCCGTTCGCATACCTTCTGTTTCATATTGCCTCCCAGCCCGTTTTGGATTTGTAGTTCTCAGTACGCTGCCAGCGCACCGGTAAGCAAATATAGCTCAGAACTCGGGCGGCTTCGCGCAGCAAGCCGCCGAGTGGGCTAAGGGATCGAATACCACTTCTTGACGGTATCGGCCGCGGTCTTGTGGTACATGCCCCAGCCATTCCGGTAATTCGGGTCGTCCCAGGTGTGGGACCGCCAATGCCGCGGCTGTATGTCCCACAGGCTCACGCCCTTGAGCCAATTGCCCTGGTTGAAGCTCAAGGTAAACAGATAGGCCTCCAAACCCCTGGACTGCAAATCCTGATTCTCCGTCGCGGCCGCACCGTAGAAATCGTTGACGCCCCACAACGCGCCATTGGCGCTTTGATAGCCGCCTTCCAGGGTGAATATCTGCTTGCCGTGCTTGTTTGCGATCTGCTGTAGATAGGCGATCGGGTCCGCCACATCGACGCCGGGCGTGTTCCGCATCAGCGCCGCCAATGACGGCGCCGAGAGCGTGTCGTTCTTGCTCAGGCGGACATAAAAGGAGCAGGAGATGAAATCCACCAAGTCCCAAAAGACGACGTCGCCGACATCCTTGGCGCCGCTGTATTGGCTGAACATCGCGTCATAGGTGACGGCGCCGGGGTAAACGCCGCGCACCGCCTGGATCGTCGATGCCCATTCGGTGCGGAATTGCCAATCGAGGATATCCAACTCGGTGCCGATCGAGACCGCATCGACCGACTGCATGGGCAGGCGGCCGATCATATCGAGCAGGTAGCCGCGCCATGCGGGGAAAAACGTCGCCGGCAGGAATTTTTCGATATTGGTGTTCGTGCTGTTGCGGTTCTGGCCGCAGCATTGGGTGCTGATCACATGCGGCTTCAACACGACGTACAGGCCCAGCGCCTTGGCCCGGTTAACGACGCTTACGATGTCGGCCCATGGCGGGTGCGTGCTGCCGCCGTTGCTGGACATGGTGCCATCGTCGGCGAACTCGACCATCCAATCCAGCACGACCGCGTTACCGCCTTCGCTCTTGATGAATTGAAGCGCCGCCTCGTTGTCGGCGGCGACGTCCCAGGAATCGCGCGAAAACGCGGACAGGTTGAAACCGCGCAGCTTGAGGCCGACGGACCGTTCGTTCGGCGCCAATTCGGGGGTGCCGATGCTGATGAGTTGGCCGGGGGTGAATACGACGTTGGTGTAAGTATCCCGACCGTCGACCACGACGGACGGGAGCGTGGCCTGATTCAGCGTCGCATCATAGATACCGATGCTGCCTTGCGGGTTCCCGCCGCCCACGCCGACCAGGCCGCCGACCTTCACGACCACGGCAGGGTAAGTGACGCCATTCACCAATAGGGCAGGCATGGAGACCTGATTGCTTGCGGAGTCGTAACTCGGAACGGACTGCCCCGCCGCTACCGCGTGATCGAGACTCATGACAAGAAGGCACGCCGCGACGAGCCATCGTAGATGTTCCCGTATCCCGACACCCGATAGGCGGTTGCGCTCGGTCGATGCCGGTATCCCGTCGTTGCCGGAGCGGGGCAGCATGGTCAGTTCGATGATCGTCATATGGTCGCGGATAATACAGTAAACAAGCGCGCCGCTTTCCACCAGCCCGGCACGACGGGCGGCAGGCCCGACAGGGGGCCTACCCGTCTATTTCTTCTTCGCCTTGCCCTTCTCTTTCGCCGATTCGCCGTTCTGCTTTTTCGCAGCCTTGCGCCGCGCCGCCATATAGGCCTCGATCCGGTCGCATACCGTGGTCAACACCTTGATCCGGGCGAAGTTCTTGTCGTTCGACTCGACCAAGGTCCAGGGCGCATAGTCGGTGCTGGTGCGCTCGACCATGTCGCACACGGCGTGTTCGTATTGCTCCCATTTCTCGCGGTTGCGCCAATCCTCGTCGGTGATCTTGTAACGCTTGAAGCCGGTCTGCTCGCGCTCCTTGAACCGGCGCATCTGCTCTTCCTTGCTGGTGGCCAGCCAAAACTTGACCACCACGGTGTCGTGCCGGGCGAGCTGGTCTTCGAAGTCGTTGATCTCGCCATAAGCCCGCATCCAGTCGGCCTCCGGGGCGAAGCCCTCGACCCGCTCGACCAGCACCCGGCCGTACCACGAACGGTCGAACAGGGTGATGCGGCCGCGCCGCGACAGGTGGCGCCAGAAGCGCCAGAGGTAGGGGTGGGCGCGCTCCTCCTCGGTCGGCGCGGCGATGGGGATGACCTGGTATTGCCGGGCGTCGAGCGCGCCGGTGATGCGGCGGATGCTGCCGCCCTTGCCGGCGGCGTCGTTGCCCTCGAACACGACCACGACCGACATCTCCTTGAACAGCGGGTCGCGCGCCAACTGCACCAGCCGGCCCTGCTGTTCTTCGAGCGCGCGCTCGTAGGCCTTCTTGTTCAGCGCGCGCGACAGGTCGAGCGCTTTCAGCAGGTGCAATTGGTCGATCGGCGGCAGCAAGGGCGGCACGTGGCCGGCCGGGGGCGCGCCATCCTTCTCCTCCACCCGGCGGCGCAGACCTTCGAGCAGTATCTTGCCGACGGTGAGCTCGCGGTAGCGGGCGTCGGAGCCTTCGATGATGTACCACGGCGCCTCGGCGGTGCTGGTCATGCGCAGGGCCTGTTCGTCGGCCTCGTGGAATTTTTCGTACAGCTCGAAGTGCTTCCAATCGCGCTCGCTCACGCGCCAGCGGGTACGCGGGTCTTTCTCCAGCGACTTCAGGCGCTTGCGCTGCCCATCTTTAGACAGATGGAACCAATACTTGATCAGCAAGGCGCCTTCGTCGACCAGCATCTTCTCGAACCGGGCGATGCGTTCGATCTTGTCGTGATAGGCCTCTTTATCGATGTTGCCGTAGACGTAATCGACGATCGGCCAGCTATACCAAGAGCCCATGAACACGCCGATCCGCCCCACGGGCGGCAGCACCCGCCAAAAGCGCCACATCGGCGGCCGTTCGCGCTCCTCGTCGGACGGCTCGCCCATGCCGTGCACCTCGATGTGGCGCGGGTCCATCCATTCGTTGAGCAGGTTGACCGTTTCGCTACGGCCGGCGCCGTCGACGCCGCCGACCAGGATGACGGTCTCGAATTTCTTCGCGGCGGCGAAATCGAACTGCACGTCGAGCAGCGCCTCGCGCAGCTTGGGCACTTCCTTGTCATAAGTGGCCTTGTCGATCTTATGGCCCAACTCGGCAGACTCGAACATCGCGCTCTCCTTATCGACACGTCTTGCTTCATTGTAGGCCTCGGCGAGCGGACAAACAAAAAGGCCGCAGCGGGTCGGCTGCGGCCTTCGGCTTCGTTGCCCTTACCGCTTATTGCAATTCGCGGTCGATCACCAGCTTGACGTTGCGGCTGCCCACGGCCACCTTCTCGACCCGGCCTTCCAGGTCACCGGGCGCGGCGGCCGGCTGGCCGGCGTTGGCGACGCGGGCGACCAGGCGCACCTGCTTGTGCGCGGACAGCTTGGCGCCGCCCAGGGCCATGGTGTCGTCGAACTCGAACGCGAGCGGCAGCTCGCCGGCCGGCACACGCAGCGCGGCCAACGGCATGCCTTGGCCGCCGACGGGCTGGGCGAAGACGAAGAGCACGGCCTCGGGCTTGAGCTTGGCCTTGAGCGCCGCAGCCAGTTCGATGCGGCCGCGAATCGACGGGCCGAGGTCGATCGGCTTGCCGGCCTGATCGGCCAGATGCCGCGCCTCTTGGATCGCGCGGCGCAGCTCGGCGACGTAGTCGGAATCGGGCGGTGCGAGGCTCAGCAGCGTGCGCCAGTGGTGCACGGCCTTGGCGTAGTCCTTTTGCCCGAAGGCCTGGATGCCGGACAACTCGTGCGCCTTGGGGTCGTTGCGGTCGAGGCCCAGGGCCTTGGCCACCAGACGCATCGGCTCGCCTTCGAGCGAACTGTCTTGCAGCATCGCGCTCGCCTCGGCCAGGCCGGACCAGACCGCCGCCTCTTCCGGCGCCAGCGCGCTCGCCTTCAGATAGGCCTGCTTGGCCTCGGGCCAACGGCCCAGCGCGCCATAGGTGCGGGCCAGGGTGAACCAGCCGCGCGCATCCTTGGGATTGGCCTTGAGTTTTTGCTCGGCGGCGCGGACCATGGCCTCGATGCCGGCCGGGCCGTCGCCGCCTTCGGCCGCGACCTGGATCGCCAGCGGATTGCCCAAGGCGAAATACAGGCCGAAGGCGGCCAAGGGCAAGGCCAGGCCCAGTCCGTAGGCCAGCCAAGGGCCACGCCCCACGGCGGCGGGCGCCGCCTCGGCCTGTTCCAGCGCATCCTCGGCCAGGCGCACCTCCAGCTCGGCCTTGGCGCTGGCGTACTGGTCATCGCCGACCAGACCGTTGCGTTGATCGGCTGCCAACTCGTGCAGTTGATCGCGATAGATCGCGATGTTGATCTGCCGCCGCTCGGCCATGTCGACCTGGGCACGGCCGCGCAGCAGGGGCCGCATCACCAGGATGGCGGCGCCGGCCGCCGACACGAAGGCCAGGGCCCAAAACACGGCCACGCTCCAATGTAGGCTCATTGCTTGTCCTCTTCTGCCAAGAGCTTGGCCGCTTGCCGGCGCGCCGCCTCGCTGATCTGCGGCGCTTGCAGATTGCGCCGGCGGCGCAGGGTGACGAACCAGACACCGCCGCCGATGGCAAGGAACAACACCGGTCCCAACCACAGCAGGAAGGTCACCGGCTTGAACGGCGGCCGATACAGCACGAAGTCGCCGTAGCGGCTGGTCAGGTATTCGATGACCTGCCGGTCGTCCTTGCCGGCCTGCATCTGCTCGCGAATCTCGCGCCGCAGGTCTTGCGCCAGGTCGGCGCGCGAACCGGCCAGCGATTCGTTCTGGCAGACCAGGCAGCGCAGGTCTTCGGCCAAGCGGTTCATGCGCTGCTCGAGCGCCGGGTCTTCGGCATTGGGCAGGGCCTCGCCGGCAAAGGCCGGCAGCGCCAAGAAACCGCACAACAAAACGGCGAGGAATCGATGCGTCATACGCCCAGCTCCTTCAACAGCGGCTCGAACTTCTGTTGCCAGATCAGCGGCGTGATCGGGCCGGTCTGCTTGTGGCGGATGACGCCGTCGCGGTCGATCAGATAGGTCTCCGGCACGCCATAGACGCCGTAGTCGATGCCGACCCGGCCTTCGGGATCGACCACCGACAGACCGTAGGGGTTGCCCAGTTGCGCCAGCCAGGCCTTGGCCGCGTCCGGCTGGTCCTTGTAGTTCAGGCCGACGATGGGCAGGTGCTGCTTTTGCGACAGCTCGACCAGATAGGGGTGCTCGTCGCGGCAGGCCGCGCACCAGGAGGCCCAGACGTTGAGCAGCCAGACCCGGCCTTTCATGTCGGCCGGGGCAAACGACTTGGCCGGCTCGAACAACTGCGGCTGCGAGAAGGCCGGCGCCGGCTTGCCGATGAAGGGCGACGGCACCTCGCGCGGATTGAGCGACAGGCCGACATAAAAGAACACGGCCAGGACGACGAAGACGATGAACGGGATGAAACGCTTCATGCCTGTTGCTCCTGCTTGGTCATGCCCTTCTTGAAGGCGATGCGGTAGCGCCGGTCGGAGGCGGCCAGCACGCCGCCGATGGCGAGGAACAAGGCGCCGAGCCAGAGCCAGTCGACGAAGGGCTTGTGATAGATGCGCACGCTCCAGGCGCCGTCGGCCAGCGGCTCGCCGAGCGAGACATAGACATCGCGCAGCAGACCATAGTCGATGCCGGCCTCGGTCATCGGCATGCCCGAGGCGTTGTAGCTGCGCTTCTCCGGCTCGAGCACGAATTGCCGCTTGCCGTCGCGGCTGACCTCGACCCGGCCGCGCATGGCCCGGTAGTTTGGGCCGGGCACCGGCGTCGCGCCCTGGAAGGTGAAGGTGTAACCGGCCAGCTCGACATGGTCGCCGACGTTCATGCGCACATCGCGGTCGGACTGGTAATGCGACACCACGGTCGCGCCGCACACGGCCAAGGCCAGGCCGAAGTGGGCCAACTGCATGCCCCAAAAGGCGCGCGGCAGGGCCTGCAGGCGCGAGAACAACTCGCCTTCGCCGTGCCGCACGCGGTCGGCAAAACCGATAAGCCCCGTGAACACGATCCACAAGCTGAGGAACAGGCCCAGGCTGGCCATGAGGTTGAAACCCTTCTGCGTCAGCGGCAACAGGGCGGCCGTGGCCAGCGCGACGGCGAAGGCCCACTTCAGGCGCAAGGCCATCTCCGGCAGGCTGGCCTGCTTCCAGCGCGCCAAGGGGCCGATGCCGACCAGGAACAGGGCCGGCGCGATCAGCGGCACGAACACCGCGTTGAAGTAGGGCGGACCGACCGATATCTTGCCCATGTCCAGCGCGTCCATGAACAGCGGGTACAGGGTGCCGAGCAAGACCGAGCCCAGGGCCGCGATCAAGAGCACGTTGTTGGCCAGCAGCAGCGATTCGCGCGAGAACCAGCCGAAGCCGCCGCCGGCCGCCAGGCGCGGCGCGCGCCAGGCATAGAGCAAGAACGAGCCGCCGATGACCACGCCGAGAAAACCCAGGATAAACACGCCGCGCGCCGGGTCGGTGGCGAAGGCATGGACCGAAGACAGCACGCCGGAGCGGACCAGGAAGGTACCGAGCAGCGAGAGCGAGAAGGCGGCGATGGCGAGCAACACCGTCCAACTCTTGAACGCGCCGCGTTTTTCGGTCACCGCGAGCGAATGGATCAAGGCGGTGCCGGCCAACCAGGGCATGAACGAGGCGTTCTCGGTCGGATCCCAGAACCACCAGCCGCCCCAGCCCAATTCGTAATACGCCCACCAGCTGCCCAGCGCGATGCCGACGGTGAGGAAGGTCCAGGCCACCGTGGTCCAGGGCCGCGACCAGCGCGCCCAAGCGGCGTCGAGCTTGCCGGAGAGCAAGGCGGCGATGGCGAAGGCGAAGGCGACCGAGAAACCGACATAGCCCATGTACAGCATGGGCGGGTGCACCACCATGCCCGGGTCCTGCAAAAGCGGGTTCATGTCGTTGCCCTCGGGCGCCGCCGGCACCAGGCGCAGGAAGGGGTTCGAGGTCAGCAACAGGAAGGCGAGGAAGCCGCTGCTGACCAGGCCCATGACGCCGATCACGCGGGCGGCCATATCTTCCGGCAGATGTTTGGAGAACACGGTGACCGCCGTGGTCCACACGCCGAGAATCAGGGTCCACAACAGCAGCGATCCCTCGTGCGAGCCCCAGGTCGCGGTGAAGCGGTAGATCTCGGGCAACTGCGAGAAGGAGTTGCGCGCGACGTTCTCGACCGAGAAGTCGTTGGTCAGGAAGGCATAGGCGAGACAGCCGAAGGCCAAGGCGACGAAGCCGAATTGCGCCCGCGCCGCCGGCCGCGCCACCGCCATGAAAGCGGCATGGCCGCGATGGGCGCCGACGATGGGCAAGATGCCCTGGACCAAGGCCAACAACAGGGCGACGATCAGCGCGAAATGGCCGAGTTCGGGGATCATGGGTTTCCTCTCTTATTGCGCCAGAGTTTTCTGGGCCTTTTGCGCCTGTTCCAAGGCATGCGCCGCCTCCGGCGGCATATAGTTTTGGCTACGGCCGCTACGCTTAACATCGGCTGCGCCAATGTTAGCCTGCGCCGAAATTACATGCCTGCGCATTATTGCTGCACTACCGTAGCTTGAGCCTTTTGGGCCTGTTCCAGGGCATGCGCGGCTTCGGGTGGCATGTAATTTTCATCGTGTTTAGCCAGCACCTGCGTCGCGGTAAAAACGCCATCGGTGCCCAAGCTGCCCTCGGCCACCGTGCCCTTACCTTCCTTGAACAGGTCCGGCAGGATGCCCTTGTAGGTCACCGGGATGGTCTTGGCGGTATCGGTCACCACGAAGTGCACGGTCAAGCCGTCGGCTTCGCGCTTCAAGCTGCCCGACTCGACTAGGCCGCCGATGCGGAAGGCGCGGCCGGACGGTGCCTCGCCCGCCGCGACCTGCGTGGGCGAGAAGAAGAACACCAGATTGGATTGGAAGGCGTTGAGCACCAGGGCCGCGATGATGCCGAGGCCGGCGACGGCCAGGCCGATGGCGAGCAGTTTCTTGTGACGCGATT
Organism: Betaproteobacteria bacterium; assembly: GCA_016234655.1. Lineage (GTDB taxonomy): Bacteria > Pseudomonadota > Gammaproteobacteria > Burkholderiales > Thiobacillaceae > Sulfuritortus. The sequence continues at coordinate 18,839 of JACRAU010000031.1, read as the reverse complement.
TCATTCGGTTTCCCACTTGTTCAATCGTTTGAGCCTTGCCAAAGTTTGACGGCCGCTCTGGCGCAACAAAATCACTTCTATGACGATCGCCAGAGCCGTCACCGCGAACGAACCCCAGACATACAGACCATAACCGCCCATGGCCCAGAAGGCATCCCAGCTCGCCCATTGCATCATGCGCTCTCCAACACGTGCTTGACCCACTCGGTGTGCCGCTCGCGTTCGAGGATGATGCGGCGCACCCGGACGAAGGCGACGGCGGCGGTATAGAACCAGGCGGCGAAGGCCATGATCAGCATGCCGGCCAGCATCACCTCGTCCATGCTGCTGCCGGTCGGCTTGATCGACGAGCCCTGGTGCAGGGTATTCCACCACTGCACCGAGAAATAGATGATCGGCACGTTGATCGCGCCGATCAACGCCAAGAGCGCGCCGGCCTTGTCGCCGCGGCGCGGGTCGTCGATCGCCGCCCACAGGGCCATGATGCCGACGTAAAGGAACAACAGGATCAGTTCGGAGGTGAGCCGCGCATCCCACACCCACCAAGCGCCCCACATCGGTTTGCCCCAGAAGGCGCCGGTCCACAAGGCGACGAAGGTAAACATGGCACCGGTCGGCGCCAGGGCGCGCGCCATCATGAACGACAAGCGGGTGTTGAAGGCCAGGCCGATGGCGGCCCAGGCGGCCATCACCAGATAGATGAACATGGACATCCAGGCCGCCGGCACGTGGATGAAGATCACCCGGTAGGCCTCGCCCTGCTGGAAATCGGTCGGCGCGACGAAGAAACCGAGATAGAGACCGACCACGGTGAGCAGAGCGGCGGCCCAAGCAAACCAGGGCGCGAGCCGGCCGGCCAGGCCGTAGAAACTGGCCGGCGCCGAAAATTTGTACCAGTTGATGCTCATTCCATCGAAACCCTTAACGCTGCCGCGGACACCCACGGCGCCACGAGCAAAGACAACATGAAGAACGCCCCCAACAGAGACAGGTTCGCCTCGACGCCGGTTCCCGCCAGCATCGCATCCACCGCGCCGGCACCGAAGATCAGGGCCGGCACATAGAGCGGCAGGATCAGCAAGGTCAGCAACACGCCGCCGCCGCGCAGGCCCAGGGTCAAGGCGGCGCCCACCGCGCCGAGCAGCGACAGAATGGGCGTGCCGATAGCCAAGGACAGCACCAGCACGCCGATGGCCTCGGCCGGCAGCGCGAATTGGATGCCGAGCACCGGCGCCACGAGCAACAAGGGAATGCCGTAGATCAGCCAGTGGGCGATGGCCTTGCCCAAGGCCAGCAGCACCGCCGGCTCGGGCGACAACAGCATCTGCTCCAGGCTGCCGTCGCGGTGGTCGTCGGCGAACAGCCGCGACAGCGACAGCAGCGAGGCCAGGGTAGCGGCGACCCAGACCACGCCGGGCGCGATGCGTTTCAGCAACTCCGGTTCCGGCCCGATGCCGAGCGGGAACAGGCTGACCACCATGACGAAGAAGAACTGCGCGGTCAGCCAGTCGCCCCGGCGGCGCGCGGCCAGCAGCAGATCGCGCCGGATGACGGTGAGCAGAAAGCCTAGCATCAGGCGTCTTCCCGCCGGCCGACCTGCAAGGTGCGCACGCTCGCGCCGTCGAGGGTCAGGGCTTGGTGCGTGGTCATCACCACCATGCCGCCACGCTGCAAGTGTTCGCGCAGCAGCGACTCGACTAGGGCCACGCCGCGCACGTCCAGGCCGGTCAGCGGCTCATCCATGATCCAGAGCAGGGCGCTGGCGATCAGCAGGCCGGCCAGGGCCACCCGTCGGCGCTGGCCGAAGGACAACACGCGCGCCGGCAGGTCCAGGCAACGGGCCAGGCCGAGCTTGCGCAAGGCCTGTTCCGCCGCGTCGGTATCGAAACCGCGCCCGGCCAGGCCGGCCTGAAACCGCAGGTTCTCCAACGGGGTCAGGTCTTCCTTGATGCCGTTGGCGTGGGCGAGATAGGCCATGTCGCGGTGGAAGGCCTCGCGCGACTTGGCGATCGCTTCGCCGCGCCAGCGCACCTCGCCCGCCACCGGGCCGGACAGGCCGGTCAGCAGGCGCAACAGGCTGGTCTTGCCCTGGCCGTTGCCACCTTGCACCATCAGCAGCTCGCCGCCCGCCAACTCGAAGCCCAGGTCGGTGAATAGCGTGCGGTCGCCGCGCGCGCACGCCAGGCCATGGACCGACAAAACCGGGTGGGGATTCATGCAAGCCGCTGATTCAAAAGGGTTGAAAGACACCGACAAAGGCCGCCAAGGATACCGGGAAACGCGGGGCCACGCCATCCGACAAATGGCCCGAAACCCGCGCCAGAAATGCAAACGGGCGGCCAGGCCGCCCGTCGTTCAAAACCATCTCGCCTTATGTCGCCCGGCCCGCGCGGCTGGCCACGCGCTCGGCCCCGCCGTTCTCGATCCAGCGCTTGATCCGTTGGGCGTCGCCGATACGCGACCACTTGCCCCAGGAGTCGAGCAACACGATCACCATCTTCTGGCCGCCGATGCGGGTCTGCATGACCAGGCAATGGCCGGCTTCGCTGATATAGCCGGTCTTGGAGATGCCGATGTCCCAATCCTTGTTGCGGGTCAGCGCATTGGTGTTCATGTAGGCGATTTGCCGAGCCCGTTTGCGGCCCTCGACCTCGACATCGTAACTTCCGATCGTGCTGATCTCGCGGATCGTCGGGTATTGGCGCGAGGCCACGTCGACCAGCTTGGCCAGGTCCATCGCCGTGGAGCGGTTGTGGCTGGACAGGCCGGTGCCGTCGACATAATGGGTGTTCTGCATGCCCAGGCCGCGCGCCTTGCGGTTCATCGCCTCGACGAAGGCCTCGCGGCCGCCCGGATAGGCGCGCGACAAGGCAGCGGCGGCGCGGTTCTCCGAAGCGATCAAGGCCAGGTGCAGCAACTCGCGCCGGGTCAGCGTCGCGCCCAGCGGCAGGCGCGAACCGGTGCCCTTCAGGCGGTCCAGGTCCTCGGCGTTGATCGTGATCTGCTCGTCGAGCGGCAGGCCGGCATCCAAGGTCACCACCGCCGTCATCAGCTTGGTGATCGATGCGATCGGCGTTTCGACCTCGGGGTTCTTGGTGTAGACCAGCTCGCCGGTGGCCTGGTTGATCACCAGCGCGGAATGGGAACGTAGTTGCAGATTGCCGTTCGTCAACGCACGGTCGAGTTCGGCGTCGCGCGCCGCTTGTTGGTTGCGCTGGCCGCGCTTGGCGATCTTTTTCTTGTGCTTGGCCTTGATCTGATTCTTGGCCTTCGATTTTTTGGCCTTGACTTGGCTGGTGCGGGATTTGCCGTCCGCCGCCTGCACCTCGGCCATCGGCCAGGCCAAGATCGACAAGGACAGCAGCAGCGTGAGCAGTATTCTTGGCATTTCTCTCTTTCGCTCCAACCCAATCTCGATGGGCATGTTGTGTATTTCGGCGCTTACAGGTCGAACTTTAAGCGATTTATCAAGATTTGCAAAACCGGTCCACGCCAAGGCCAAGCTCCAGGCGGATCACGGCCGACGGCCGCCCAGCATGCCTTCCAGGCTTTTGACCAAATCGGCCGGTAGCACCACGGTCTTGCTGCTGCTCGATTTGGACAGTTCCTGTAGCGCATGGATGTATTTCTCGCCCAGCAGGAAATAGGCCGGCAACTCCCGCTCGGAGATCGACTCGGCGACCCGTTTGATCGCCTCGGCCGAGGCCGACGCCAGGCGTACCTGCGCCTCGGCGTCGCGCTTGGCCGATTCCAGCCGCGCCTCGGCCTCGAGGATGGCGGCTTGCTTGTCGCCCTCGGCGCGGGTCACCGTGGCCTTGCGCTCGCGCTCGGCCGCAGCCTGCAGCTCCATGGATTTCTGCATGGTCGGCGAGGGCTTGATGTCCTGGATCTCGACCGACTTCAGGGTCAGCCCCCAATCGGACACGTCGTCGGCGATCGATTCCTTCAGCCGCGCCTTGATCTGGTCGCGGCTGGACAGGGCCTGGTCCAGGTCCATGTCGCCGATGATGGCGCGCAGGCTGGTCTGCACCAGGTTCATCACCGCCAACTGGAAGTTGGTCACGCCGTAGACCGCGCTCTGGGTATCGGTCACCTTGACGAAGGCGATGGCGTTGGTGATCAGCACCGCGTTGTCGCGAGTGATCACCTCTTGCTCCGGGATATCGAGAATCAAATCCTTGGTCGTGACCTTGTAGGCCAAGCGGTCGATATAGGGCACCAGGATGTGCAGCCCCGGCAGCAAGGTGGTGAGGTATTTGCCCAGGCGCTCGACCACCCATTCCTCGCCCTGCGGCACGATGCGCACGCCCTTCCACAGCGTGATGAAAAGAAAAACGATGAGGACAATTGAGACGACTTCCATGGTTTACTCCCCCGTCTGTTCGACTTTAAGAATCTGGCCGAGCACGTCGACCACGCGCGCCCGCTTGCCGGCCTCGATCGGCGCATCGGCGATGACCGGCCAACGGTCGGCCCCCAGCACCGGGCGCTGGAACAATATCTCGCCCTGGCCCATCTCGCCCACCGCGCGGGTCACCAGGCCGGTCGTACCGAGCACGCTCTCCTTGGCTTGGCCCGGCCGGGTATCGGCCGGGTTTTTGAAGTACTTGAGCCAGACGCCCATCATGGCCAGCGAGGCCGCCGACCACAACAGCACCTGCGCCGCCAGACCCATGGGCCAGAGCCAGACCGCGATGCCAGCGAGCAAGGCACCGAGGCCGAACCAAAGCAGGAAAAAAGTGGGCGTGAGGATTTCCAGCGCGATCAGCGCCAGCCCAAGAACGAACCAATGCCACCAGACCAGTTCCATCGCCCCTCCTCGTCGATCACGATACCGCCCTAAGCATGCCCGGTCTTGGCGATCTGCTCAATCTTGATATGCCACTCGCGCGGACCTCGCTCATGCACCGAGCAGCCCTGGCTGTCGACCGCCACGATGACCGGCATGTCCCGAACCTCGAATTCGTAGATCGCCTCCATGCCCAGCTCGGGGAAGGCGAGCACCCGCGCCGCGCGGATCGCCTTGGCCACCAGATAGGCCGCGCCGCCGACCGCGATGCAATACACCGCGCCATGCGCGCGGATCGCCTCGATCGCCTCCGGCCCGCGCTCGGCCTTGCCGACCATGCCGAGCAGGCCCACTTGGCCGCCCAGCATCAGCTCGGTGAACTTGTCCATGCGCGTGGCCGTGGTCGGCCCGGCCGGGCCGACCGCCTCGCCATGCACCGGATCGACCGGGCCGACGTAGTAGATGAAGCGGCCATGAAAATCCACCGGCAGCGGCTCGCCGCGCGCGACGAGGTCGGCGATCCGCTTGTGCGCGGCATCGCGCCCGGTGAGCAGCTTGCCCGACAACAGTAGGGCATCGCCCGAGCGCCATTGCGCAATGTCGGCTTGAGTCAAGGTATCGAGATTCACGCGGCGCGCGCCGGCCGGGCCAGACCAGGCGATCTGCGGCCAGGCCGAGAGCGGCGGCGGCGCAAACCGGGCCGGCCCGCTGCCGTCGAGCGTGAAATGCAGATGCCGGGTCGCCGCGCAGTTGGGGATGAGCGCCACCGGCAAGGACGCGGCATGGGTCGGGTAGTCGAGAATCTTCACGTCGAGCACCGTGGTCAGGCCGCCCAGGCCTTGGGCGCCGATACCGAGCGCGTTCACCTTGTCGTACAGCTCCAGGCGCAGTTCCTCGATGCGACCCTGGGGGCCGCGTGCCCGGAGGGCCTGGATGTCGATCGGCGCCAACAAGGATTCCTTCGCCAGCACCATGGCCTTCTCCGGCGAACCGCCGATGCCGATGCCGAGCACGCCGGGCGGGCACCAGCCGGCGCCCATCTGCGGCAGCACCGACAACACCCAATCGACGATGGAATCGCTCGGGTTCAACACCGCGAACTGCGCCTTGTTCTCCGAGCCGCCGCCCTTGGCCGCCACCCGCACATCCACCGCATCGCCCGGCACCAACTCGACATGCACCACGGCCGGGGTGTTGTCGCGGGTGTTCTTGCGACTGCCGGCCGGGTCGGCCAGCACCGAGGCGCGCAGCGGATTGTCGGGGTTCGTATAGGCCCGACGCACGCCCGCGTCGACCATCTCTTGAACGCCCAGGCTGGATTCCCAGCGCACATCCATGCCGACCCGGAGGAAGACCACCGCCATGCCGGTGTCCTGACAGATCGGCCGATGGCCCTCGGCGCACAGGCGGGAATTGACCAGAATCTGGGCCAAGGCGTCCTTGGCCGCCGGCCCCTGCTCGCGGTCGTAGGCGGCCTTCACGGCCTCGACGAAATCGAGCGGGTGGTAATAGGAGATGAACTGGAAAGCATCGGCAATCGATTGCACGAAGTCTTCCTGGCGAATGACGGTCATGGCTCGCGGTCCTCGGCAGATGCCGCAAGTGTAGCAACACGCCGACCGGCCGTGCGCCAAGGCCGCCAGGCTTGACGGGGCGGCCGTTTCCGGCTTTAATGCGCATCCTTGCGGCCGGGCTCCCACCCGGCCCTAGCTTTTTTTCAGATGGCCAGGTAGCTCAGTTGGTAGAGCAGCGGATTGAAAATCCGCGTGTCGACGGTTCGATTCCGCCCCTGGCCACCACCCCCCTTCCCAAGCGACAACCCAGCACACCGAAACCTTGAAGGATTTCGGCGCAGGCTAATGCCCGCGACACAGTGGCACCCTCGACACAAGCCATCATGCTCGATTAAATTCCCATGCTGGAAACATCGACTTGCCACTAACTTTGGTTAAAATGCAAAAATCCTAAAGATTACAAATAACTAAGTGGATTTCATCAACTTTGTCGAAAAGTTGTGCCCTAACTCGAATGTATAACCGGCCTTCCCACGCATGATATCTTTCACGCAAACAGCCCGGCATACCGCCTTGTTCAGCGCCATGCTGGCGCTTTCCGCTTGCACCACCTTGCGCGAGAAGTTCATGCCCGAAGACCCCGCGAGCTTACCGGGTGGACCGGACTATGTGCGTTGGGTACCCCGCAACTTTCAAGCAGAACCGCTGCCGACGAAAGCGGCAACCCCCAAGCAAAGCGCGCCGGATATCCGGCCGCCTGTTGCCGATACCGACCAGCTGCCACGGCCAAAACAGAACTGGTGGACCGAGTTCAACAACGAAGAACTCAACGAGTTGATCGAGACCACTCTAGCCAACAACTACGACCTGCGCGTTGCCGTGGCCAGGATCGAGCAGGCCGAAAACCAGGCCCGCATCGCCGAGGGCGCACGTGCGCCCAGCGTCGAGTTTTTCTCCGGTATCGAGGCGCGCGGCCCGGCCGAGGGGGTCGGCAGCGCGCGCAGCCGGGAAGAGTGGAGTTCGCGCGGTATTTATCAATTCGGCCTGCGCGCCCAATATGAGATCGATCTTTGGGGCCGGCGCGGCTACGAGGCGAAATCAGCCTTGGAGCAAGCTCGGGCCAGCGTCTTCGCCCGCGAAGTCGTAGCCCTGACCTTGATCGCGGAAACCGCCAGCGCTTATTTCCGCTATCTCTCGCTCAGCGAGCGCATCGTGATCGCCCAGAAAAGCCGGCAACTGGCCGAGGACGTGGCGCTCGCCATCGGCCGCCGCGTGCAGCGTGGCGACGCCTCCAAGATCGACCAACAGCAACAGCAAATAGCCATCGCGCTGATCGACAACAGTTTGGCGAACCTGCAATTGGAGCGGGAACGCGTGCTCAATCGGCTGGCGGTTTATCTGGGCAAGCCGGCCGGCACGATCAAGATTTCGGGCAGCTCCCTGCTGAACGCCCCGCTGCCCAAGGTGGCGCCGGGCCTGCCTTCCGAATTGCTCTGCCGCCGGCCCGACATCCGTCGGGCCGAGGCGCAACTGGCCGCTTCCAGCGCCAATGTCGATGCCGCCCGCGCCAATCTATTGCCCTCGGTCACATTGACCGGCCAATTCGGCCAGGGCTCGTTCAAGCTGACCGAGCTGCTCAGCCCGCAGAGCATCCTTTATTCGCTGGCCGGCAACCTGGTGGCCAATGTGTACGACGGGGAGCGCAAGGAAAACCAATTGGCGCTGGCCCGTGCGGGCAATCGCGAGTTGCTGGAGCAATATGCCAATACCGTGCTGGCGGCCCTGCGCGACGTGGAAGACTCCTTGACCGGTATCCGCATGACCGCCGCCCAGCAACAGGCCCTGGCCGAGGCACTGAATCGCAATAGCAAGCTGCTGGAGATGAGTCATGAAATCTATAATCGCGGCGCCCTGGATTTGATCAGCCTGCTCGATCTGCAACGCAACGTCTATCTTGCCCAAGACGCCGAGGCCGGCTCGCGATTCGAGCAGGTCCGCTCGACCATCGACCTGTTCAAGGCCCTGGGCGGCGGCGTCGCCCAGCAGCAAGGCGACCCCTGCGCACCGCCGACGCCCACGCTTGCCAGCGCGCAAGCACCCAAGCCGGCCGCCGTAAAACCGGCCGAGGCGGCCCCGGCGGCATCCGCCGGGGATCACTCTGCGGCCAGCCAGCCCTTGCGCCCAGCCGGCCGCATTTCCAGCAGCGCCGCCGCACAGGAAGCAGAGGCCCAGGCAGTCAAAGAGGCCGAGGCGGCCGCCCGGAAACCGGGCGAGGGCGCCAAGTAATTCGGCGAACCCATGGCAAAACCTGCCCAGCCCAACGCACACAAGCCAGCCGACAGCAAGCCGGGCAAAAAACTACTCAAGCGGATGTCTTCGTTCCGGCGCGAGATGTTCTGGATCGGCGTCTCCAGCATCAGTATCAACATCCTCGCCCTGGCCACCCCGCTGGTCATGTTGCAGGTCTTCGACCGCATCCTGGCCAAGGGCTCGATGGAAACCATGGCGCTGATCATGATCAGCGCGGCGATCGCCATCTGCCTTGAAGCGCTGACCCGCATTCTGCGTTCGCATCTGAGCGCTTGGCATGCCGCGCAATTCGAGCACCGCGCCATGCTCGGCGTCACCTCGCGCATGCTGGCCATGCCTTTGCACCAGTTCGAGCGCCTGGGCACCGGCGCGCACCAGGACAACTTCAAGTCCGTGCAATCGTTGAAGTCCTATTATTCGGGCCAGACCTTCCAGCAGATCATCGACCTGCCCTTCGTCGTGCTGTACATCGGCGTGGCGGCCATGATCCACCCCTGGATCGGCCTGCTGCTGCTCGGCGGTTACCTTATTTTTTCCCTCGTCGTCTTGCTACTCGGTCTGGGCCACCGCAAGCGCGTCGTCAGCCGGACCGAATCGGACCTGCGCCGCGGCAACTTCCTGGTCGAGACCCTGAACAACATCCACACGCTGAAGTCGATGAGCATGGAAACCATGATGCTCCGGCGCTATGAGCGTTTGCAGGAAACCGGCGCCCGCGCCATGGCCAGCCTGGCCCGCGCCTTGGATGCCGCCGCCGGCGTCGGTACCCTGTTCACGCCCCTGATGACCACGCTGACGGCGGCACTGGGTGCCTATCTGGTCGTAAATGGCGACCTGACCAGCGGCGAATTGGCCGCCTGCATGATGCTAGGCTTCAGGGCACTGGCGCCGATCCAGCGGCTCGGACCGATCTGGGCCAGGCATCAGCAAGAAGGCGTCATGCGCGAGAACCTGTCCCTGCACATGAGCGCCCCCGAACTGCCCGCACGAGCCAACGAAACCGCCGCCCCGGCCTCGGCCATCGCATCCGGCTTGCAGCTCAGCCAGGCCAGTTATCAGTTCCCCGGCGCGGAGCGGAAGCTGCTCGACGGCATCTCGCTCGAGATCAAGTCCGGCGAGTGCGTGGCCATCCACGGCGACAACGGCTGCGGCCGCACCACCTTGCTGCACTTGATGTGCGGCATGATCAGTCCGACCGAAGGCACGGCCCGCCTGGATGGCCAAGACCTGCGCCAGATCGAACCGGACACCCTGCATAAGCGCATCGCCTATCTGCCCCAACGCACGCATATGTTCGAGGGCACGCTGCTGGAGAACATCACGGTGTTCGATCCCCAACGCACCGATGCGGCCTTGGGGGTGGCCCGTGAACTGCGTATCGACAGTTTCGTCGCCAAGATGCAGCGCGGCTGGGATTCGCCAGTAGGCGATGCCTCTTCGGAAACCATGCCGCCCGGCCACCGCCAGCGCATCGCCATCGTCCGCGCGCTGTCCGCCGGCTCCGATATCCTGCTGTTCGACGATGCCTCGGCCGCCGTCGACTCGGCCGGCGAGTCTTTCTTGCTCGACTATCTGAAATCGATCAAGGGCAAATGCACCATCGTCATCGTCAGCCAGCGTCCCTCATTGCAGCGCTTGGCCGACCGCTCGCTGACGCTGGCCGATGGCAAACTGCATGAGGGGCTGCCGACCAAATCGGCGCAGATCGTGGCCATCGCGCCCGAGGCGCCGCTATCGCCGCCGCCCGAAACACTGGCCTGCGCCACACCGGGCGCCGAGGTGTGGCAGCGTGCACACGCCACGATCCAAGCCAGCTTCAAGGAGCCCAGCGACCTGGCGGTCTGCCTGCCGGCGCTGCTCAAGGCCACGGGCTGGCGCCGTTCGCCGCGCGACATGGCCGAAACCCTGCCCTATTTTGCCGATACGCTCGACCTGACCGGTTTCGACAACGCCATGGCCCAACTGGGCTATAGCTCGCACCACGTCCCATGCAGGCTATCCGAGCTGGACGCCCGCTCCCTGCCCTGCCTGTTTCTGCCGCGCAAGGGACCCGCCTTCGTCGTGCTCGCCCGCAAGGGCGGCAATCTATTGGTGACCGACGATGCCGTCTCCATGCCGCGCGAAATCAAGGCCGACGGCAGCCAGGGCAACGCCTATTTCTATAGCAAGCTCGACGAAGCGGCGGCCAACCAGCGGGACTGGGTCCGTGCGACGATATGGCGATTCCGGCCGCTGATCATCCAGGCCGGCCTAGCCTCCATCATTTCCGGGCTGGTCATCGTGACCAGTTCGCTATTCCTGATGGCGGTCTACAACAAGGTCATTCCGAGCGGCTCATTGGACACGCTGGCCTATATGGCCGTAGGCGTTTTGATCGCCCTGGTCATCGGCGGCTTTTTCATCGTTCTGCGTTCGCGGATCCTGGCCTACCTGGCCGGCCGCATCGAATATCTGTTCGGCTCGACCATCCTGCAAAAGATATTGTCCCTGTCGCCCGGCCTGACCGAGCGCGCCTCGGTCGGCTCCCAGATTGCCCGGCTGAGCACCTTCGAGGCCATCCGCGAGCCGTTCACCGGGCCGATGGCCGCCACGCTGCTCGAACTGCCGGCGATCCTGGTGATATTGATCACCCTGGGCATCATCAACCCCCTGTCGCTGCCGGTGTTCGCCGTCATTACCTTGATCTATTTCGGCCTGTATTGGTGGGTGGAGCCGATCTCGGCCCGGCTGGTTTCGGAATCCGGCCGCACCTCCACCAGGCGCAACGAATTCATCGTCGAAATGATCAACAAGATGCGGACGATCCGCGAATGCGGCGCGACGCATGCCTGGCTCGACCGCTTCCGCGATATCTCGGCCCAGGCCACGATGGCCACCTTCAAGGCAGAGCGTCAATCGGCCCTGCTCGTCGGTCTGTCCTACGGCATCATGATGCTGTCCGGCTTGGTCATCGTGACCTTCACCGTACCGGCCACGCTGAACCAGACCGTCGGGCCCGGCGCCCTGCTGGCCTCGATGATTTTGATGTGGCGCGTGCTCAGCCCGATGCAGACCGCCTTCATCAATACGCCGCGCATCGAGCGCCTCCGCAGCGCAATCCGCCAGATCGAAACCGTCATGCGGATCAAGGGCGAGCGCCAGGACACCGCCGTCTCGCCGGTAGGCCGCGAGCTGAAGGGCAAGATAGATTTCGGCCGCGTTTCTTTCCGCTATTCGCCGACGGTGGACCCGGCCCTGGTCGGTGTATCCATAGCGATCCAGCCGGGCCAGATCGTCGCCATCACCGGCCGCAACGGCAGCGGCAAGTCGAGCTTGATCAAATTGCTGCTCGGCCTGTATCAGCCCCAGGCCGGCTCGATCCTGATCGACGACATCGACATCCGGCAGCTCGATCCGATCGAACTGCGCCGGCTGATCGGCTATGCCCCCCAGGAGCCGCAATTCTTCCGCGCCACCATCGCCCAGAACCTGCGCTTGGCTCGCCCCGACGCCACCGACGAAGAGGTGCTCGAGGCCCTGGAGCAGGCCGGTGCGCTGGAACAGGTGCTAGCCCTGCCGCGCGGCCTGGACTATCGCGTGGGCGACAACGCCTCGGCGCAGATTCCTTCCAGCCTGCGCGGCAAGTTGGCCCTGGCCCGGGCCTACCTGACCAAGGCGCCGATCATGCTGTTTGACGAGCCCGGCGCCGGCCTAGACAATCTCGGCGACACCAAATTCATGGAAATGCTCAAGCGCTTCAGGGGCAACACCACGGTGCTGTTCATCACGCACCGGCCCAGCCATATGCGTTTGGCGGATAGCATATTGGTTTTCGACAGCGGTTATTTGCGTGCCTCCGGCTTGCCGGATGAAATCCTGAAGGCCCCAGCGGCGGCCTAGGCCAACGTTTTCGGAAGACACCATGTCCACAGCAAACCCGAAAAACAACAGACGCATCGTGTTGGGTAGCCGCGCCAGCAACCCGATGACGCAAGCCATCCTGCTGGAAGAGGCGATATCGCCGCGATTCGCGCGCATGGCCGTTTTCCTGGTCGCCGCAACCCTGGCCGGCTTCATTGCCTGGTCCTCGGTCGCAATACTCGATGTCGTAGCCAATGCCACCGGCCAGATCGTACCCAGCAGCGCGGTCCAGATCATCCAGAGCGTCGACGGCGGTCGAATCGAGGCCATCCACGTAATCGAGGGCCAACGCGTCAAGAAAGGCGATGAGTTATTAAAACTCAACGAAACCGAGGCCCTGACCGATCTCGAATCCCTCGTCGCCCGCGCGTCGAAGCTGGAGCGGGAAATCGGCTACCTGCGCCAGGTATCGGAAATTCGCACCGCCCTGGCCAAGGACAAACTCAACACCCGTACCCAAGCCTTGGAGGCCCAGCGTGCGCTGGCCCAGCAGCAGGGCGAGCTCGAAAGCGTCCAGCATCAGATTGCCAAACTGAAGGACCGCCTAGAGCGCACCCGCATCCTGTCGCCGGTGAACGGTATCGTGCAGGAGCTGCGATTCCGCACCATAGGCGGCGTCATTCCGCCGGCCGAGCCGATCATGCACATCGTGCCGGAAAACGACATATTGCGCGCCGAGGTGCGCATCGCCACCACCGATGTCGGCCATGTCATGCCCGGCCAGCGCGTGCGCATCAAGATCGGCACTTATGACTTTTTGCGTTACGGCGCCATCGAAGGCAAGGTCACCCTGGTCTCCGCCTATAGCTCGGTCGATGACAAGGGCCTACCCTACTTCAAGGGCTATGTCGAACTGTCGCGCACCAGCCTGGGCAAAACTTCGGCGGAAATGCCGGTCCTACCCGGCATGACCGTGCAATGCGACATCATCACCGATCGGCAAACGGTGCTGCATTACCTGTTGCGCCCGATCTTCCTGGCCTTCGATCAAGGCATGCGGGAGAGATAATGCCCGCCGCCGGCCTGCACCTATCCGAGCGGCAGCAGCAACTCCTACAGCTTTTGTCGCAAGGCAAGAGCAACAAGGAAATCGCCTTCGAACTCAATATCACAGAAGGTTCGGTCAAGCAGCAGCTCTTTTCGCTCTATCGAAAACTCGGCGTGACCAGCCGGACCAAGGCCATCGTCCAGGCCGCCGAGTCGCGCAGCCGCCCGACGCCGGCTCACACATCCGAACAGGACAGCGCCTATCTCTGGAAGCTGGTCACCAGCGTGGCCATCCAGCCGCTCAACTACCCCAGCAAGCAAGCCGCCGCCATCGCCGCCTTCGACCGTGCCCTGGGCCGCTTGCGTTCGCGGGTCGAGCATTTTTCGGCCTTGCTCGACTGCCACCTGATGATCGCGCCGGGCGGCGAATTGCTCGCCTGCTTCGGCACGCCGTTAAGCCATCTCGACGACCCGGCCAGGGCGCTGTTTCTGGCGCGGCTGGTTGCGCAATGGCACAAACGCCAGGCCTGCCCCGAATTGGAGATCGGCATCGGCATTGCCACGGCCGCCGAAATCGTGCCGGAGTCGTCTTCCCCCCCGGTCCATGCCGAATCCTTCAAACTGGCCCGGCAACTGGCCGGCAGCTGCCGGAACGGGGAAATCCTCGCCACCGAAATCTGCTGCCGACTGGCAGGCCCGCTCTATCCCTACCAGGCCGCACCCGACAAGCTATCGTCGACCATCGGCACCCGCCTGCTGCCCGCGGAACAGAACATCGACCCGGCCATGCTGGCTCGGCACAACCCCCTGCCCTTCATCGCCGAGGTCATCGAACGCTTTCGGCAGAGACGCCAGGCCGATTGGATCAGCATCGAAAGTTGGCCGCCTTCGGCAGGCGTCAGGCTGATGGACGCCGTGGCCGTTCATTTCGAGGCCGCCCAGGTACCGGTCCTGCGGCTGCGCCTGCCCACGGCCAGAAACGCGGCCGAGATGGCCGCCAACCTCGCCGCGCAAATCGAGCTGTTTGCCCATTCGGCCGATGCCGGCCAATCGCCGGAGCCACGTTCAGGGCATTCGCCCCTCGACAGCCTAAAGGCGCTCGGCATGCGCGGTCCGCACGTGGTCTTCATATATGGCGTCAACAGCTTGGCCAGGCTGATGGAACTGCTGGAAATGCATGGCATCCAGGCGATCTCCGGCTTGCCGCTGTCGATCGTCGGCATGCACATCCATGAAGACGCCGATGCCTATGTCGCCGCGCGGCTGCTTGGGAACAGCCCCATCTCGGCCGGCAACAGCCGCGTCTTCAAGCTGTCGCTGGGCAGCAAACCCAGCGCGCCGAACGAACTGGACGCCGACCTGATGACCCTGATCGACATTCTTTCCCCGCCGGCGCGGCAGATGGTGCGGCAACTGGTGGAATACGGCAGCATCTCCTACGAGGCCGCCGGCAAGCATGCGAGGGAACTGCTTTCCAGTGGCCTTTTCGTCGACCAGGACGGAGCCATCGCATGCCGCGACGAGGAAACCCAAAACACCCTGTTCGCACATTTGGTACGGGATTTCAGGCCCGCCTGATTGGCTTGGCCAAGACCGAGATTGCGATCGTTACAACCACCCCTGAGAACGGGCCGCGCCAGTTGGAGGCATGATGCAAACCATACCGTCTGCACTCGATCTGCATGGTGCCAGCTGGCGCGACTGGATCACCGAAAATCTGGAACGGCGCTGCGCCCCAGAAGAGTTGCTCAACAGGATGCTCAAGACGACCTGGAAATATGAGCAGGCCATCTTGGCCCTCGACGAGGCAATGGCCTTATTGGGCATGCCGCCGACGACATGGCGCCCGCGCGTGCCAACCATTCCGGACGAAGACACGATCCAGCTTGGCGAACGTGTGATTCGCGTGCTGGGGCGTTTTTCAAGCCCTCGCGCCGCATTGCTGGATGGTTTGCTCAGCGCCGAAGAATGCGGCAACTTGATCGATTATGCGTATAGCAAAGGCCTCAACAAATCGGGCGTGGTCGACGGCGCGACTGGCGAGAGCATCAAACATCACGCACGCACCAGTACCAGCGTCTTCCTGACTCGCGCCGAAACGCCGTTGATCGACACCATAGAAAAACGCCTATCGGAACTCACCAACTGGCCCATAAGCCACGGCGAAGGCTTGCAAGTCTTACGTTACGAGGCCGGACAGGAATATAAGCCCCACTTCGACTGGTTCGACCCCCAAAAGCCCGGTTCCGCCAATCATCTCAAACGAGGCGGGCAGCGCGTGGGCACCACCGTCATCTACTTGGCCACGCCCGAAGAAGGCGGAGGGACCCGATTTCCGAAAAGCGGCGTCCAAGTCTACCCCAGGGCTGGCGGGGCGCTATTTTTCGCCGATGTGGATGTTTCCGGGCGCCCGGACGAAATGTCCCTGCACTCCGGCATGCCCGTGGTCAAGGGAAGCAAGATCGTCGCCACCTACTGGCAACGTGAAGGCCCGTTTCGCTAACGGCGTTATTTGCGCGCCTGACTACTGCTTGAACAAAAATGATTTTTTGGCCCAGCCGTAATCTTTAATTGCCGGCGAGGTACCCACAAATATCCGGCGGCCTACAATATCCATTCGCGCCGATAAAGCGACCGAGCGCCGATTGCCCTCGATAAAAGTAAAAGGCCCTTTCAATTCCGGGCAATTCGTAACTGCAATAAGCTTGGTATCTAGCTCCCCGCCAGCCTCGAGAAACATCATTTTTTTCTGTATATCTTCACTAAGCCGTTGCGTGTCTGGGTTGCTGGACTGGAGATGCAAACGACCGACGACATCGGCAACCCGGAACGTCCCGCCGGTAATGTCCGCCCAATCGCTAGACGAAATGATGAATAATTGATTGATATCCTTCTCCTCGATTTCGGCGAGATACCAAGTCAGGTCTTCCGGCAGCGGACCGCGGATATCGCTTCGGAAATCCAAATAATCGAAATTCTCGACCCGCATCCAATGCTGCCACACGTCTTCCTGCAAGATTTCTTGTAGTTTTTTCAAGGTTCACTCCAGATAACGGCTCTCGTCAGGGCGCAAGCTTCCTCGTCAAGCGGATGGTTCATAAGTAGCATTTCCCAAGGCCGCGCGGCAGCGCCCGAAAATACGCCTGCTAGCTTGCGCCGGTCTTATCCGACGGCTCGGCATCGGGCGTCCTGCCGGAGTCGCCCTCGCCGGATTGCTCCCGATTCAATTCACCCACGGTGATCGGCTTCTGCTCGGGATTGAATTGTCGGTTTGGATAGTCGACACCGCTTAGCGCCTGCAAGCCTTCCACGCCGCGCGCCTTGCCCAGGCCATAGATTCCTGAAATCTTGCCCTCCAGCAGGAGCTGGCGCAGCCTATCCATGCCGCGCTGCCGCAGCTCTTGCCATTTCACCTGGCGCTCGGATTCAAAGCGTTCATCCCAATGCTGCCCTCGATGCTTTTCGTCCGCCTTGCGATAGAGGTGATATAGCGGAATCTCGACCGGATGGAAGATATCCCAGCCATAGGTATAGGCGCGGGCCGCGAGGCTGTGTTCTTCCCCGGTGAAATATAAATATGGGTCGTAGGGCACTTCCTCGATAAACGAGCCCAGCGTGAACAAAAAACCACCGGCGATATGCCCGCCGCACACTGGCTCGCTAGCCGGATGCAACAGGGTATGAAAACGCACCACCGGCGATTCCGGCGTGATCTGCTGGTCCGGCTTCGGCCGCAAATACATGACCTTGCCCTTGCCAACCGGCTGCAACTCGGGCCGCCCCTCCTTCATTTCGAAGGGGTGCGGATAGGCGGTCAGGATCGGCTTGGCGCTGGCCTTGGCCAGTTCTTGCAACTGCCGGATCAATATCTCGTCCCACCCGGCATCGAATTGCATGTGCGCATCGATCTGTAGGAAATAGTCCTCGCCACCATACAACGAGTAGGCAATGTAGCGTGCCCAGGACACCCCGCGGCTATCGAGCGGATTGATATGCAGATAACGAATCTGTTTCCGATACGGCAGAGCGTCTAGCTCCCGCCGAATATCGATATCGTCCTGGTTGACCACACCGAAGAACACGGCCTCGGGCTGAGCCGCCTTCGCATGACAGTCCTCCAACGTCTGCAACAGCAAATCGTCGCAATACGACGCAACACTGACAAATAGGGTCATGTCCAAACCGTAGTCGACAAAAAAACGCCCGGCGACTAGCCGGGCGGTAACTCATACCAAGAGGCCTACTTAGCCGTTGCCGCCACCATAGCCTCCGCCACCATCGCCCGAAGGGCCGTGATCGTCCGGGACGGAGAAATTGACCGGCTTCTCGCCAGACATTCCATCCTGACCGCGATCACCGGAATTGTCATCCTGATGGCCGCCGTTGTCGACATGATCGGTCCAGCTATTCATCGATGACGAACCGCCGCCACCCGAGCCACTGATATCCATCATCTCGGTCCAACTATTGCCTTCGCTACTCATCGGCAAGAAGTTGAACAAGTCATCGCCGCCGTCATCGCCGCCGCCACCGCCGCCGCCGCCGCCGATCTCATCGGACTTGTCATCGTCCTTCGACTTGTCGTCGTCCTTCGACTTGTCGTCGTCCTTCGACTTGTCATCGTCCTTCGACTTGTCGTCGTCCTTCGACTTGTCATCGTCCTTCGACTTGTCGTCGTCCTTCGACTTGTCATCGTCCTTCGACTTGTCGTCGTCCTTCGACTTGTCATCGTCCTTCGACTTGTCATCGTCCTTCGACTTGTCGTCGTCCTTCGACTTGTCGTCGTCCTTCGACTTGTCGTCGTCCTTCGACTTGTCGTCGTCCTTCGACTTGTCATCGTCCTTCGACTTGTCATCGTCCTTCGACTTGTCATCGTCCTTCGACTTGTCATCGTCCTGTGACTTGTCATCGTCCTTCGACTTGTCGTCGTCCTTCGACTTGTCGTCGTCCTGTGACTTGTCATCGTCATTGCCACGACCGCCATCCTTGTCCTCGGTGGCATTCTCGGCGTTATTGTTGTCGTCGGATCCGCCGGGGGCATCCTGGTCGCCATTGCCAAAACCATTGTTCTGGCCATCGCGATCATCCTTGTCGTCGTCCTTAGACTTGTCGTCGTCATTGTCGTCGCCAGGCTTCTCGGTCGGCTTCTCGGTCGGCTCCGGGGTCGGCTCCGGGGTCGGCTCCGGGGTCGGTTCCGGGGTCGGTTCCGGGGTCGGTTCCGGGGTCGGTTCCGGGGTCGGTTCCGGGGTCGGTTCCGGGGTCGGCTCAGGGGTCGGCTCAGGGGTCGGTTCCGGGGTCGGCTCAGGGGTCGGCTCAGGGGTCGGCTCAGGGGTCGGGTG
>JACRAU010000030.1 GCA_016234655.1 Betaproteobacteria bacterium | reverse complement strand
TTGTTACGGTTGATGACGCGGCGATACAGGTCGTTCAGGTCGGAGGTCGCGAAACGGCCGCCGTCCAGCGGCACCAGCGGGCGCAGTTCGGGCGGCAGCACCGGCAGCACTTCCAGGATCATCCAGTCGGGGTGGATGCCGGACTTCTGGAAGGCCTCGAGCACCTTCAGGCGCTTGGCGATCTTCTTGATCTTGGTGTCGGAGCTGGTCTTGGTCAACTCGCTACGCAGCTTCTCGATCTCGCCGCCGAGGTCGAGGTTGCGCAGCAGGTCGCGAATGCCTTCGGCGCCCATGGAGGCCTTGAACTCGTCGCCGAACTCTTCCATCTTGGCCAGATAGTCGTCCTCGGTCAGCAACTGGGCGCGATTGAGCGGGGTCATGCCCGGCTCGGTCACCACGAAGCCTTCGAAGTAGAGCACGCGCTCGATGTCGCGCAGGGTCATGTCCAGCACCATGCCCAAACGGCTGGGCAGCGACTTCAAGAACCAGATGTGGGCAACCGGCGAGGCCAGCTCGATGTGGCCCATGCGCTCGCGCCGGACCTTGCTCTGGGTCACCTCGACGCCGCACTTCTCGCAGATCACGCCGCGGTGCTTCAGGCGCTTGTACTTGCCGCACAGGCACTCGTAGTCCTTGATCGGGCCGAATATCTTGGCGCAGAACAGGCCGTCCCGCTCCGGCTTGAAGGTGCGGTAGTTGATGGTCTCCGGCTTCTTCACTTCGCCATAGGACCAGGAACGAATCTTCTCCGGCGACGCCAGGCCGATCTTGATGGCGTCGAACTCTTCGTCCTGGGTCACCTGTTTGAACAGATCAAGCAGTGCTTTCATCGTGCTATACCCCCGTTAGGGTTAAATCGTGTGCCAGAAATGCGCCTCGCGGCCCTCTTCTTGCCAAATCAATAACGCTCGAGATCGATGTCGATCGCCAAGGAGCGGATTTCCTTCACCAACACGTTGAAGGATTCCGGCATGCCGGCGTCGATCTTGTGCTCGCCCTTGACGATGTTCTCGTAAACCTTGGTCCGGCCCGAGACGTCGTCCGACTTCACGGTCAGCATCTCCTGCAGCGTGTAGGAGGCGCCGTAGGCTTCCAGGGCCCACACCTCCATCTCGCCGAAGCGCTGGCCGCCGAACTGCGCCTTGCCGCCCAGCGGCTGCTGGGTCACCAGGGAGTACGGGCCGGTCGAACGGGCATGCATCTTGTCGTCGACCAGGTGGTGCAGCTTCAGCATGTGCATGATGCCCACGGTCACCGTGCGGTCGAACATCTCGCCGGAGCGGCCGTCGTACAGCCGAACCTGGGTCTTGGCCGGGGTGAAGCCCACCTGCTCGGTGTGCGCGTCGCCGTCGGGATAGGCCAGGTCGAGCATGGCCTTGATCTCGCTCTCGTGCGCGCCGTCGAACACCGGCGAAGCGAAGGGCACGCCCTTGCTCAGGTTCTGCGCCAGTTCCTTGATCTCGTCGTCGGTCAAGCCGGCAATGTCTTCCTTCTTGCCGGAGCCGTTGTAGACCTTGTCCAACAGCTTGCGCAGATCGGCGATCTTGGCCTGCTGTTCCAGCATGCCGCCGATGCGCAGACCCAGGCCGCGCGAGGCCCAACCCAAGTGGGTCTCCAGAATCTGGCCGACGTTCATCCGGGACGGCACGCCGAGCGGGTTCAACACGATGTCGACGGGGGTGCCGTCGGCCATGAACGGCATGTCCTCGACCGGAACGATCTTGGACACCACGCCCTTGTTACCGTGCCGGCCGGCCATCTTGTCGCCGGGCTGCAAACGGCGCTTGACCGCGAGGTAGACCTTGACCATCTTGATCACGCCGGGCGACAGCTCGTCGCCGGAGGTGAGCTTCTTCTTCTTGATCTCCAGCATGCGATCGAACTCTTCGCGCACCTTGGCCAGCGATTCCTTGACGCCTTCCATCTGACGCGCAACGTCCTCGTTGGCCAGGCGGATGTCGAACCAGTCGTGTGGGTTCAAGTCGTCCAGGTAGTCGCCGGTGACCTTGGCGCCCTTGGCCAACTTCTTCGGGCCGCCCTTGGCCTCCTTGTTCAGGATCAGCCTGCGCAGGCGGGCAAAGGCGTCGTGCTCGACGATACGCATCTGGTCGGCCAAGTCCTTCTGGTACTTGCGCAGCATGTCGTCGATGATCTGGTTGGCGCGGCTGTCGCGCTCGATGCCCTCGCGGGTGAAGACCTGGACGTCGATCACGGTGCCGCTCATGCCGGTCGGCACGCGCAGGCTGGTGTCCTTCACGTCGGAGGCCTTCTCGCCGAAGATCGCGCGCAACAGCTTCTCTTCCGGGGTCAGCTGGGTCTCGCCCTTGGGCGTGACCTTGCCGACCAACACGTCGCCGGCCTCGACCTCGGCACCGATGTGCACGATGCCGGCCTCGTCCAAGCGACCCAGCTGTTGCGGCGCCAGGTTGGAGATGTCCTTGGTGATCTCTTCCGGGCCGAGCTTGGTGTCGCGCGCGACGATGGACAGCTCCTCGATGTGGATCGAGGTGTAGCGGTCTTCGGCCACCACGCGCTCGGAGATCAGGATCGAGTCTTCGAAGTTGTAGCCGTTCCAAGGCATGAAGGCGACCAGCATGTTCTGGCCCAGCGCCAGCTCGCCCTTGTCGGTCGAAGCGCCGTCGGCGATCACGTCGCCACGGGCCAGCTTGTCGCCCACCTTCACCAGCGGCCGCTGGTTGATGTTGGTGTTCTGGTTGGAACGCTGATACTTGGTCAGGGTATAGATGTCGACGCCGACCTGGCCGCTGGCGGCTTCGTCGTCGTTGACCCGCACCACGATCCGGCTGGCGTCGATGTAATCGACCACGCCGCCGCGCTTGGCGGTGACCACGGTGCCGGAGTCGACCGCAGCGGTGCGCTCGATGCCGGTGCCGACCAGCGGCTTGTCC
This sequence comes from Betaproteobacteria bacterium, assembly GCA_016234655.1. Classification (GTDB taxonomy): domain Bacteria; phylum Pseudomonadota; class Gammaproteobacteria; order Burkholderiales; family Thiobacillaceae; genus Sulfuritortus. The sequence continues at coordinate 5,899 of JACRAU010000030.1, read as the reverse complement.
GGACGCAGGCAGGGCACGGCCTGGCGCTGCATGTTCGAGCCCATCAAGGCGCGGTTGGCGTCGTCATGCTCCAGGAACGGGATCAGCGACGCGGCCACGGAGACGATCTGCGACGGCGCGATATCCATGTACTGTATCTTGTCCGGCGTCGACAGCTCGAATTCGTTGTGATGACGGCTGGACACCAGATCGTCGGTAAATTTGCCTTTGGCGTCGAGCGGCGCGTTGGCTTGGGCGATCACGTACTGGCCTTCCTCGATGGCCGACAGGTAATCGATCTGGTCGGTCACCTTGCTGTCCACGACCTTGCGGTACGGGGTTTCGATGAAACCGTACTCGTTAGTTTGGGCATACAAGGCCAGCGAGTTGATCAGGCCGATGTTCGGACCTTCCGGCGTCTCGATCGGGCAGACCCGGCCGTAGTGGGTCGGGTGCACGTCGCGCACCTCGAAACCGGCGCGCTCGCGGGTCAAGCCGCCCGGACCCAGGGCCGAAATCCGGCGCTTGTGGGTGATCTCGGACAGCGGGTTGGTCTGGTCCATGAATTGGGACAGCTGGCTGGAGCCGAAGAACTCCTTGATCGCGGCCGAGATCGGCTTGGCGTTGATCAGGTCGTGCGGCATCAGGTTCTCGCTCTCGGCCTGGTTCAGGCGCTCCTTGACCGCACGCTCGACCCGCACCAGGCCGGCACGGAACTGGTTCTCGGCCAGCTCGCCGACCGAACGCACGCGGCGATTGCCCAGGTGGTCGATGTCGTCCACTTCGCCGCGGCCATTGCGCAGCTCGACCAGTATCTTGATCACGGCGACGATATCTTCGCGGGTCAGGGTGCCGGCACCGGTCAGCTCGTCGACGCCGATGCGGCGGTTGAACTTCATGCGGCCGACCTTGGACAGGTCGTAGGAGTCTTCGCTGAAGAACAGGCGCTGGAACAGGGCCTCGACCGCATCCTCGGTCGGCGGCTCGCCCGGACGCATCATGCGGTAGATCGCGACGCGCGCGGTCCACTGGTCGACCGTCTCGTCGCTGCGCAGGGTCGACGACATATAGGCGCCGTAATCCAGGTCGTTGGTGTACAAGGTCTGGAACGAGGCGATGCCGGCGGCCTCCAGCTTCTCCAATACGGCTTCGGTGATCTCGTCGTTGGCACGGGCGACGATCTCGCCGGTCTCTTTGTCGACGATGCTGTTCGCCACGATGCGGCCGAGCAGGAACTCGCCGTCGACGGTCAGGCGCTTGATGCCGGCCGCTTCCAGATCGCGAATATGCTTGACGGTGATCCGTTTGTCCTTGGCGATGACGACCTTGCCGCTCTTGTCGACGATGTCGAAGCGGGCGGTCTCGCCCTTCAGGCGTTCGGACTTGATCTCGTACTCGATACCCTTCTTGCCCATGTGGAAGGTTTCGAACTCGAAGAACATGCCCAGGATTTCTTCGGCGTTGTAGCCCAGGGCCTTGAGCAGGACGGTGACCGGCATCTTGCGCCGACGGTCGACCCGGAAGAACACGAAGTCCTTGGGATCGAATTCGAAGTCGAGCCAGGAGCCGCGGTAGGGAATGATGCGGGCCGAGAACAAGAGCTTGCCCGAGCTGTGGGTCTTGCCGCGATCGTGCTCGAAGAACACGCCGGGCGAGCGATGCAACTGCGAGACGATAACGCGCTCGGTACCGTTGATGACGAAAGAGCCGGTCGGCGTCATGAGCGGAATCTCGCCCATGTAGACCTCTTGCTCCTTCACTTCCTTGATCTTTTCCTTGCTGCTCTCGCGGTCGAGGATGACCAGGCGCACCCGAGCGCGCAGGCTGGCGGCGAAGGTCAGGCCACGCTGCTGGCACTCGACGATGTCGAACACCGGTTGGCCCAGCACATAGCTGACGTATTCCAGGCGGGCGCCGCCGTTGTGGCTGGTGATCGGGAAGATGGATTTGAACGCCGCTTGCAGGCCGATGTCCTTGCGCTGGTCCGGCGCGACGAACTCCTGCAGGAACTCGTAGAAGGACTCAAGCTGGGTGGTCAGCAAATAGGGCACCGGCAAGACGCTGACGCGCTTGGCGAAGTTCTTGCGGATGCGTTTTTTCTCGGCGAAGGTATAGCTCATGGTGACCCCTTATCAGGAGAAGGCGATCAAGGAACGGAATGCGATCGTTGCCTGCGCAAAAGACAGGTGAGAGTGGCGCTGTAGTGCGACTACCGCTTTCATCTGGCTTCTGCTTTCCTCTTAGACACGAATGTTTTTTTCAAAACCAAAAGGCCGGCGGGCCGGAGCTGCTTCTCGCAGATCCGGGTCCACCAGCCAAACACCGGCAATAGCCCGGCGCACGCCGAAATTACTTGATCTCGGCAGTGGCGCCAGCTTCGGTGAGCTGCTTCTTGATGTCTTCGGCCTCGGCCTTGGGGCAGCCTTCCTTGACCGCCTTGGGCGCGCCGTCGACCAGATCCTTGGCTTCTTTCAAGCCCAGGCCGGTCACCGCGCGAACGACCTTGATGACGTTGACCTTGTTGGCGCCGGCGGCGGACAGGATCACGTCAAACTCGGTCTTCTCTTCGGCAGCGGCGGCGCCACCACCGGCGGCGGGAGCGGCCACAGCCATGGCGGCGGCGGAAACGCCGAACTTCTCTTCGAACGCCTTGACCAGGTCGTTCAGTTCCATCACGGTCATCGAGCCGACGGCTTCGAGGATGTCTTCTTTGGTAACAGCCATTTCAAATACTCCTAAATCAGATACGTATATGGACGATTAAGCCGCGGCTTCTTCGCGCTGCTTGGCCAGGGCGGCCAGCGCGCAAGCAAAGCCGGAGACCGGAGCCTGCATGACGCCCAGCAGCCTAGCGAGCAACTCGTCGCGGCCGGGGATCGAGGCCAGGGCCTGCACGGCGGCCTTGTCGAGCAACTTGCCCGAATAGACGCCGACCTTCAGCACCAGCTTGTCGTTACCCTTGGCGAAGTCGTTCAACACCTTGGCCGCCGCCACCGGATCCTCGGAAATACCGTAGATCAGCGGGCCGGTCATTTGATCGGCCAACGGCGCAAACGGCGTATCCGCCACCGCACGGCGCGCCAGGGTGTTCTTCAACACGCGCAGGTACACGCCCGACTGACGCGCCTTGACGCGCAGTTGAGTGAGGGCATCCACCGTAACGCCGGCATATTCGGCCAGCACGATGGTCTGGGCATTGGCGACTTTCGCCGCCACCTCGGCCACAACGGCTTTTTTGTCTTCCAGATTCAGACTCATATGGTCTTCCTCCTCTCAAGCCTAAAAACGGCATCCCGCTTTTGGACGGAACACCACCTTACGGCGACCTGATTCAGGAGCAACTTGCGTTAAACCTGTTCCGGGTGACGCCGTCTGCGTAGACAGGGATCAGAGGCTGGGAATCAGGGATCAGAAACCCCGGAAACCTTGCCCCCCCAATTAAGCCTTTCGGCATCTACGGTCTTGGACAACCTGCCCACCCCATGCCGGCGGCGGGCAGACCCAAATTTTTACTGTGCCTGCAGGCTGGACTGATCCACCCGCACGCCGGCGCCCATGGTGGACGAGACGGCGAGCTTCTTCATGTAGATACCCTTGGCGCCGCTCGGCTTGGCCTTGTTCAGGGCCTCGACCAGGGCAGCCAGGTTCTCTTTCAGCGCATCGACGTTGAACGAGGCACGGCCGATGGTGGCGTGGACGATACCGGCCTTGTCGGTACGGTACTGGACCTGACCGGCCTTGGCGTTCTTCACCGCCTCGGTTACGTTCGGGGTCACGGTGCCGACCTTGGGGTTCGGCATCAGGCCACGGGGGCCGAGGATCTGGCCCAACTGGCCGACCACCTTCATGGCGTCCGGGGTGGCGATCACGACATCGAAATCCATCTTGCCGGCCTTGACCTCGGCGGCCAGGTCGTCGAAACCGACGATGTCGGCACCGGCGCCCTTGGCGGCCTCGGCGGCGGCACCCTGGGCGAACACGGCGACACGCACGGTCTTGCCGGTGCCACGGGGCATGACCACGGAGCCACGGACCACTTGGTCGGATTTACGCGGATCGACGCCCAGGTTCACGGCGACGTCGATGGATTCGTCGAATTTGGCGGTAGCCGCCTCTTTCACCATGGCCAAAGCCTCGTCCACGGCATACAACTTGTTACGGTCGACCTTGGCCTTCAGGGCCTGCACGCGCTTGGATTGCTTAGCCATGTTACACACCCTCCACATTCAGGCCCATGCTGCGGGCGCTGCCAGCGATCGTGCGCACGGCGGCATCCATGTCCGCAGCGGTCAGATCGGGCGTCTTGGTCTTGACGATCTCTTCGAGCTGGGCGCGGGTCACCATGCCGACCTTGTCGGTATGCGGCTTCGGGCTGCCCTTGGTGATACCGGCCGCCTTCTTCAGCAGAATAGTGGCGGGCGGGCTCTTCATCACGAAGGTGAAGGACTTGTCCGCATAGGCGGTGATCACCACGGGGATCGGCAGGCCCGGCTCGACGCTCTGAGTCTGCGCGTTGAAGGCCTTGCAGAATTCCATGATGTTGAGGCCACGCTGACCCAGCGCGGGGCCGATCGGCGGCGAGGGGTTGGCCTTGCCGGCCGGCACTTGCAGCTTGATGTAGCCGATAATCTTCTTTGCCATGTTTCACTCCATTAAACGGGTTATAGCGGGACTGGCCGTCCCTCCCCAATCGGCCCGGTTGCCCGGGCCACCTAGACTCAGGCCTTCTCGACCTGAGCAAATTCCAATTCCACCGGCGTCGCGCGGCCGAAGATAGTGACCGAGACGCGCAGACGGCTCTTCTCGTAGTTGACCTCTTCCACGGTGCCGTTGAAGTCGGTGAACGGACCGTCGGTCACCCGCACCATCTCGCCCGCCTCGAAAAGCACCTTCGGCTTCGGTTTCTCCACGCCCTCTTGCATCTGTTGCAGAATGGCCTGGACCTCCTTTTCGCTGATCGGCGAGGGCTTGTTCGGCGTGCCGCCGACGAAGCCGGAGACCTTGGGCGTGCTCTTGACCAGGTGCCAGGAGGCGTCGTTCATCTCCATCTGCACCAAGACGTAGCCGGGATAAAACTTACGCTCGGTGATGCTCTTCTGGCCGCCCTTCATCTCGACGACCTCTTCCACGGGCACCATGATCTCGCCGAACAGGTCTTGCATGCCGGCACGCTCGATCCGCTCCTTCAGCGTACGCTGTACGCTTTTCTCGAAGCCCGAGTAGGCATGCACTACATACCACTGTTTCGTCATCAGTTCCCTCTGCCCATTAGCAGTTTGACGAGCCACAACAGCGCGCCATCCACCAGCCACAAGAACACGGCCATGACCAGCACGAACAGAATGACCACACCGGTCATCTGCAAGGTTTCTTTCCGGGTCGGCCAAACGACCTTGCGCGCCTCGTCCACCGAGTCGCGGCTGAAGCCGTAAAAGGCCGCACCCACCTCGGTATAGCGAGCCACCAAGGCGGCAAGACCAAGCCCCACCAAAACGGACAGCACCCGCACCACGGCCGGGCTATCCGCCAGCAGATAAAAGCCGACGACGCCAGCCACCGCCAGCATCGCCGCTATCAACAACTTGATCTTTTCCGCCATTTAATTGCTATGCACCTATCCGGTTATTCATCTCGAAATGGCAGGGGCAGAGGGAATCGAACCCCCAACCTTCGGTTTTGGAGACCGACGCTCTGCCAATTGAGCTATGCCCCTGCGGCAGAGACACCAAAGCGCCCAACGCGGGGCGCTTTGGCTTTGAACACCTTTTAGATACCGCCTTTACTCAATAATCTTAGCCACGACGCCGGCGCCGACGGTACGACCGCCCTCGCGCACGGCAAAACGCAGACCTTCTTCCATCGCGATCGGCGCGATCAGGCTCACCGTGATCGACACGTTGTCGCCAGGCATCACCATCTC
>JACRAU010000028.1 GCA_016234655.1 Betaproteobacteria bacterium | reverse complement strand
CGGATCTTGGCGTACATGACCATGGTAATCACTCCTTGTTTACTCCTGCTTATAAATTAAGCAGGATACGTGGATTACCTGGTCAAAATTCAACCGGCACAAACCGGGTTATCTGGTCAATATTGGATCGGCGTCAACACCTGTGGGAAGACGATCTTTCGCAGCTGCGTTTCCCGCGCATGCCCGGCAGCGCCAATGGCGTTTCGCTCGAACAGGCGCAACACAACTTCATCGAGTTCGGCACCGCCGAGCGCCGCCATCGCGGCGGCGGACGCGAACCGTTTGACGAGGAATCACGCGATGCCGCGTGGCGCCTGCTCGATCCCACGCGCGACAACATCGAAGAACCGCAGCGCGGCATTAATTATGGCGATTCCTACCCGCTGGCCGATACCACCGTGCTTTACTATTGGCGCGAGACCTATTGGCGAAGGCTCGCGAGCTGATTGCCAGATTTTATTTCCTGTTTTGGTGACGTGGGGTCTTCCTAGATTGCGTGTGCAGTAATGCCTGAGCTTCCTTGAGCGTGACCTGTTTGAGTGCCTCGGCCACGGCCGACAGGCGCTTGCCCTTGCGGTGCACCACGTACCAGTGGCGCATGATGGGAAATTCGGCGACGTCCAGGATCACGAGACGTTTGAGCGACAACTCCTGTTCGACCGTGTCACGCGACAGCAGACCCAAGCCTAACCCGGCCTGCACGGATTGCTTGATGGCTTCGTTGCTGCCGACTTCCATGCCGGTTTTGAGTTTCATGCCGCGTTCGGAGAAAAAGCGCTCCATGGCAATGCGGGTGCCAGAGCCGGGTTCGCGCACGAGGAAGGTTTCCTCCTGCAGCTGCGCGAGCGGGATTTTCTTTTCACGCGCGAGCGGGTGGCCGGGCGGGGCCACGACCACGAGCGGGTTGTCCATGAACGTCTGCGCCTCGACATCGGCCTCGGCCGGCGGCTGGCCCATGACCACGAGGTCCACGGTGTTCTCGGACAGTTGCCGCAAGAGCGTTTCACGGTTAGTGACATCGAGACTGACCGTGATGTCGGGATAGCGGCGCGAGAAGGTGCCGAGCAGGGTGGGGATGAAGTAATTGGCCGTGGTCGCCACCGAGATGCGCAGCCGCCCGCCCGATAGCCCCTTGATCCGGTTCAGCACATCTTCCAGTTCATCCAGTTGCTGGGTGATGGCGCGGGCATAGGCCAGCACCTCGCCGCCAGCCGCGGTCAGGTGAATGCGCTTGCCCAGCTGCTCAAAAATGGCCAGGCCCAGGCTCTCTTCCAGCTGCTTGATTTGCATGGAGACGGCGGGTTGCGTGAGATGCAGTTCTTCCGCCGCGCGGGTGTAGTTGAGGTGCCGGGCCACCGCCTCGAAGACGCTGAGTTGGCGAAAGGTTAAATGCAGCATGCGGTTACCTTGGGATATCTATATATGAATACTTATAGTAATCATCATAACAATTGAATATTACTTATACAACTACCCCGCTATAGTCGCGCCCAAGCTCGAATGAGCGGTACGAATTTAAACTGTTTAGGAGATAGTGATGGATCAATCAAATCGTTATGCCGATCTGAGTCTGAAAGAAGCAGACCTGATCAAGGGTGGCCGTCACATTCTGGTCGCCTACAAAATGAAACCGAAGAAGGGCTACGGCTATCTCGAAGCCGCCGCGCACTTTGCCGCCGAGTCCTCCACCGGCACCAACGTCGAAGTCAGCACCACCGACGACTTCACCAAGGGCGTGGACGCGCTGGTGTACTACATCGACGAAGCCACCGAGGATATGCGCATCGCCTATCCGCTGGATCTGTTCGACCGCAACGTGACCGACGGCCGCTTCATGCTGGTGTCGTTCCTGACGCTCGCGATCGGCAACAATCAGGGCATGGGCGACATCGAGCACGCCAAGATGGTCGACTTCTACCTGCCGGAGCGCGTCATCCAGATGTTCGACGGTCCCGCCAAGGACATTTCCGACCTGTGGCGCATCCTCGGTCGTCCGGTCAAGGACGGCGGCTACATCGCCGGCACCATCATCAAGCCCAACCTCGGCCTGCGTCCCGAGCCGTACGCCAAGGCCGCCTACCAGTTCTGGCTGGGTGGCGACTTCATCAAGAACGACGAGCCGCAAGGCAACCAGGTCTTCGCCCCGATCAAGAAGACCCTGCCGCTGGTGTATGACGCGATGAAGCGCGCCCAGGATGAAACAGGCCAGGCCAAGATCTTCTCGATGAACATCACCGCCGACGATCACTATGAGATGTGCGCCCGCGCCGACTTCGGCCTGGAGACTTTCGGTCCCGATGCCGACAAACTGGCCTTCCTGGTCGATGGCTATGTCGGCGGCCCCGGCATGGTCACCACCGCCCGTCGCCAGTACCCCGGCCAGTACCTGCACTACCACCGTGCCGGTCACGGCGCCGTCACCTCCCCCAGCGCCAAGCGCGGCTACACCGCCTTCGTGCTGGCCAAGATGTCCCGTCTGCAGGGTGCTTCCGGCATCCACGTCGGCACCATGGGCTACGGCAAGATGGAAGGCGAGACCTCCGACAAGATCATCGCCTACATGATCGAGCGCGACGAGTGCCAGGGTCCGGTCTACTTCCAGAAGTGGTACGGCATGAAGCCCACCACCCCGATCATCTCCGGCGGCATGAACGCGCTGCGTCTGCCCGGCTTCTTCGAGAACCTGGGCCACGGCAACGTCATCAACACCTCCGGCGGCGGCTCCTACGGCCACATCGACAGCCCGGCGGCCGGCGCGATCTCCCTGCGTCAGTCCTACGAGTGCTGGAAGGCCGGTGCCGACCCGATCGAGTGGGCCAAAGAGCACAAGGAATTCGCCCGTGCCTTCGAGTCGTTCCCGAACGACGCCGACAAGATCTACCCCGGCTGGCGCGAGAAGTTGGGCGTGCATAAGTAAGACGCACGGTAGCAATGCTGTAACAAGAAACGCCCCCGCGTCTGGGGGCGTTTTTCATCCATTTTCACGTAGGGTGCGCAGAGCGCACCCTACGGGAGTCGTTCATGACAGACAAAGAACAGTACAAGGTTCACAAGGAACCCTACTACCAGGCTCAGGGCAAGGAAGTGCAGTTGTACGAGGCCGCCTACCGCAACCGCCTGCCGGTCATGGTCAAAGGCCCCACCGGCTGCGGCAAGTCGCGCTTCGTCGAATACATGGCCTGGAAGCTCTCCAAGCCGCTGATCACCGTCGCCTGCAACGAGGATATGACTGCTTCCGATCTCGTTGGCCGCTACTTGCTGGAGGCCAACGGCACCCGCTGGCTCGACGGCCCGCTCACCACCGCCGCCCGCATCGGCGCGATCTGCTATCTGGATGAAATTGTGGAAGCCCGGCAAGACACCACCGTGGTGATCCACCCGCTGACCGACCACCGCCGCACCCTGCCGCTGGACAAGAAGGGCGAGCTGATCGAGGCCCACCCCGACTTCCAGTTGGTCATCTCCTACAACCCCGGCTACCAGAGCCTGATGAAGGACCTGAAGCAGTCGACCAAGCAGCGCTTCACCGCCTTCGATTTCGACTATCCGGCGGCCGAGTTGGAGACCACCATCCTGGCCAAGGAGACCGGCCTGGACGAGGCCGTCGCCGCCAAGCTGGTCAAGATCGGCCAGACCGCGCGCAACCTCAAGGGCCACGGCCTGGACGAAGGCATCTCGACTCGCCTGTTGGTTTACGCCGCCACCCTGATCAAGGACGGCGTCGAGCCGCGCGATGCCTGCTACATGGCCCTGGTGCGCCCGATCACCGACGACGCCGACATCCGCGAAACGCTGGATCACGCCATCGATGCGACGTTTGCCTGATTGGCCCCCTCTCCCGCAAGCGGGAGAGGCAAGCGGGAGAGGGTTGGGGAGAGGGAAAGGTTTTACGAAGGTGATTGGCACCATGAATCGCCGCGTTGCCCTCTCCCCCAACCCCTCCCCCGCTTGCGGGGGAGGGGAGAGGAGCGACCATGACTGAAGCCAAAACTGAAAACGAAGTTTCGGCGTTGGCTAACATCGGCGCAGCCGATGTTAAGTCCGCGGCAGCGGACGGCCTAAGCCAATACCAGCACCCCTTGATGGCCGCGTACTGGAAGCAGCTCAACAGCGGCTTCCCGCGCGTCAAGGAGGTGTTCGAGGACACCATGGCCGAGGCCCTGGCGGTGCTCTCGCGCGAGGGTCTGTCCGCCTATCTCGATGCCGCCAGCTTCCTCGGACGCATGGGCCGCGGCGACGAGCCCATCCTCGCCTTCCTGGAAGAGTGGCCCTCGGTGGCCAAGGCCCTGGGCGAAGAGGCGCTGTCACCGGTGATGAAGGCCATCCACGCGATGCACAAGTCGCCCAACGGCAAGGCCATCGCGCCCTTCATCCAGACCCTGGCGCCGGTGGCGCGGCGCCAGCATTCGCTGGAGCAGTTCGAACACTACCTCGACATCGCCATGGACCTGATGGCCCGCACCACCGGCTCCATCCACGGCCACCACACCACCTTCCCCAGCCCCGGCCTGCCCGAGTTCTACCGGCAGGCGCCGTTCCTGTTCGCACAGTTGTCGATGGCGGGCGTGCGCAACTGGGTGGAATACGGCATTCGCAACTACCGCACCCACCCCGAGCGGCAGACCGAATACTTCGCGTTGAAGTCCGCCGACAGCCGCGCGGTGATGCAGCGCGAGCGCCACGGCGTGCTGTTCGCCGATGTCGAGCGCAAGCTGGATTTGTATCTACGCGGCCTGTGGCAAGACGCCGAACAACTGGTGCCATATTCCACCGCCTTCGACGAACTGCGTAAGCCGGTGCCCTATTACGACAAGCTGGGCATGCGGGTGCCGGACGTGTTCGACGACGTGGTTATCCCCTCTCCCGCAAGCGGGAGAGGGGGGCGCGAAGCGCCGGGAGAGGGAAAGGCCACGGCACTTTCAACCACTGTGCCCTCTCCCCTAACCCCTCCCCCGCCTGCGGGGGAGGGGATCAGAATCCGCGGCATAGACCGCTACCGTGCCGTGCTGGCGCACATGGTCGGCCACCGGCGCTGGACCACGCAGATCGTCGCCGATAACTACAGCCCGCTGCAGCGCATGGGCGTGGAGTTCTTCGAGGATTGCCGCATCGAGACCCTGCTCTGCCGCGAGTATCCCGGTCTGCGCGACATCTTCCTGGCCCTGCACCCGTATCCGCGTGAAGACGCCTGCGATCAGGAAACCATGTCCTGTCTGCGCCACCGGCTGACCATGTTGTCGCGCGCGCTGCTGGACGAAAACCACGGTTACCAGAACCCGGCCATCGTCGAGTTCGCCCAGCGCTTCCACGAGATCATGGCGCAGGGGGAAAGCAGCACCCGCGAGATTGCCGACCTCGCCCTGTCCTTCTCGGCGCGCACCCGCCGCCAGAGCGACCAGTTCGCCAAGATATGGTTCGACGACACCGTCATCGACTATCGCGACGACAACCGCCACATGTGGCAGTACATCGAGGACAGCGACGACGAGGACTTCTTCGACGACCCCGACAAGAAGCTGAAGAAGGAGTCGGAGATTCTGTCGCTGCCGCCGCGCCACTACCCGGAATGGGACTACCACAGCCAGACCTACCGGCCTGACTGGGTGAGTCTGTACGAGCACCTGCATCCCCACGGCAACCCGGGCGATATCGACCGGCTGCTGCAGAAACACGATGCCCTGGCCAAGCGGCTGAAACGCATCCTCGACCTCTTGAAGCCGCAGGACAAGGTGCGCATCCGCTATCAGGAAGAAGGCAGCGAACTCGACCTCGATGTCGCCATCCGCTCGCTCATCGACTTCAAGGGCGGCGCCATGCCCGACCCGCGCATCAACATGAGCCACCGCACCAGCGGCCGCAACATCGCGGTGAGCCTGGTGCTCGACCTGTCCGAATCGCTCAACGAGAAGGTGGCCGGCTCCGAGCAGACCATCCTGGAACTATCGCAAGAGGCCGTGTCGCTGCTGGCCTGGGCCATCGAGCGCCTGGGCGACCCCTTCGCCATCGCCGGCTTCCACTCCAACACCCGGCACGATGTGCGCTTCATGCACATCAAGGGCTACAGCGAGGGTTTCAGCGACGAGGTGAAAGGCCGCATCGCCGCCATGGAGGCCGGCTGGTCCACGCGCATGGGCGCCGCCATGCGCCACGCCGCGCACTACCTGGAGTCGCGCCCGGCCGACAAGAAACTCATGCTCATCCTCACCGACGGCCAACCCGCCGACGTGGACGTGCACGACGAAAAACTGCTGATCGAAGACGCCCGCCGCGCCGTGCGCGAACTCGACCAGAAGGGCATCTTCAGCTACTGCATCAACCTCGATCCCAAGGCCGACGAATACGTGGCCGACATCTTCGGCCGGCAGTACACCGTGGTCGACAACATCCAGAGGCTCCCAGAAAAGCTCCCTGAATTGTTTATGGCGCTCACGAAGTGAGAGACATGAACGGCACAATTTCTCGGTGAAGGCTTTTGTGCCTTTATGCGCTAGGGTGATGTAGGCGCTTTAGCCTGTTTCGAGCGAACTTCGCATAGCAAAGTTGGGCGCAGCGGCCATAATCGAATCATTTCTTGCGCCGAAAAACCAGTGCCCTCCCGGCAAGGCGCTGCCTCCGGCAATGGCTCCCGGGCGGCACGCGGCTCTCGCCGGCGCCGTTTCCGGCCGAATCCGGGGCGGGGCTGTGGTCCGCCCGGCACTGAAAAGGGGCGATATGCGCAAACCTATCCGTGTCCTGATTGCACTGCTCGCCCTGTCCGGCAGGCTTGCCCAAGCGGCTGACGGCTACCCCTCGGTTCTGGGCAAGCCCGGCGACCCGGACAAGGTGGACCGCGCTATCGAGATCGGTGTCGGCGACGATATGCGCTTTTCGCCGGACGAGGTTCGCATCAAGCGGGGCCAAACCATCCGCTTTCAGGCGATCAATGGCGGTCAGCTCAAGCATATGCTGGTGTTGGGTAGGCTGGCCGAACTGAAGCAGCAGGCCGCGCGGATGCGCAAATTTCCCGAGACGCAATACGCCGGCCCCAATGCCGTCAGCATCGAGCCTGGCCAGACGGGGGAGCTGGTATGGCGGTTCACCCATGCCGGCGATTTTGATTTCGCCTGCCTGGTCCCGGGACATCTCACCGCTGGCATGCGCGGAAAGGTCATCGTGCGCCCTTGAGGCTGGGCGATTTCGCTTAAGCAAATTCCGCCTGATCGATGCGCTGCGGGTTCTATGATGGTATCTGACACTCAGAGGGAGACATGCCATGGCCATCACCCGCAAAAAACTGCTGGCGGAACTCAACAAGGACCTGGAGTGGGAGTATGCCGCCGCCATCCAGTACGTACAGCACGCCAGCACGATCACCGGCGCCAAATACGACTCGATCCAGAAGGAACTGCTGATCCACGCCCAGGAGGAGATGCAGCATGCCGTGATGCTGTCCGAGCAGATCGATTTTCTCGGCGGCACCCCTACCGTGGACGTGGAAAAACGGGAGACCGCCGCCAGCAGCGTGGAAATGCTCCGGCAGGACCTGGCCGGCGAGGACAACGCCATCGCCCGTTACCGCGAACGCATCGCCCAGGCCGAGGCGCTACGGGAATACGGCCTGCGCCGCGTGCTCGAGGACATCCTGATCCAGGAGGAAGAGCACAAGCGCGATATCGCCGACGTGCTCGCCAGTTGAGCCGGGCCGCCAGCGCCATGGGCAAGACGCGGACCGAGCGCGATTCCTTCGGCGCAATCGAGGTGCCGGCCGAGCGGCTTTGGGGCGCGCAGACCCAGCGCGCGCTCGAACATTTCGCCATCTCCAGCGAGCGCATGCCGGCCGAAATCGTGCACGCCCTCGCCACCGTCAAGGCCGCCTGCGCTCGCGTCAACCGCGACCTCGGCCTGCTACCGGCGGACAAGGCGGCGGCCATCGTCGCGGCCGCCGAGGAAGTGCAGTCGGGTAGCCACGCGGAGGAATTTCCCCTCGCCGTCTGGCAGACCGGTTCGGGCACCCAGAGCAATATGAACCTGAACGAGGTGCTGGCCAATCGCGCCTCCGAACTGCTGGGCGGCGGGCGCGGCGACCGGCGCCGCGTACATCCCAACGACGAGGTCAACCTCGGCCAGTCGTCGAACGACATCTTTCCCACCGCCATGCACCTGGCCGCCGGCCTGGGGTTGGCCCGCGCGCTGCTGCCGGCGCTGGCCCGGCTGCGCGCCACGCTGGCACAGAAATCCGCCGCCTTCGCCGACATCGTCAAGATCGGCCGCACCCATTTGCAGGACGCCACGCCGCTGACCCTGGGCCAGGAGTTCTCCGGCTATGTCGCCCAGCTCGACCACGCCGAAGCGGTCATCCAGGCCATGCTGCCCTCGCTCTATCCGCTCGCCGTCGGCGGCACCGCCGTCGGCACCGGCCTCAACACCCATGCCGAATTCGGCCGGCGCGTGGCGGCCGAGCTCGCCCGGGACAGCGGCCTGCCCTTCGTCACCGCCGCCAACAAATTCGCCGCGTTGGCCGCGCACGACGGCCTGGTCGCCGCGCACGGCGCGCTAAAAGTTCTCGCCGTCGCGCTGAGCAAGATCGCCAACGACATCCGCTGGCTGGCCTCCGGCCCGCGCTGCGGGCTCGGCGAGATATCGCTGCCCGAGAACGAGCCCGGCAGCTCGATCATGCCGGGCAAGGTCAACCCCACCCAATGCGAGGCGCTGACCATGCTCTGCGCCCAGGTCATGGCCAACGACGTCGCCATCGGCCTCGGCGGCGGCGCCGGCCATTTCGAGCTCAACGTCTACAAGCCGCTCATCGCCCACAACTTCATGCAAAGCGTGCGCCTGCTCGCCGACGGCATGAGCAGCTTCGACAGCCATTGCGTGCGCGGCATCGAGGCCGACGAGGCGCGCATCGTCGAACTGCTGGGCCGCTCGCTGATGCTGGTGACCGCGCTGACGCCGCACATCGGCTACGACCGGGCCGCCGAGATCGCCCAACGGGCGCACCGCGACGGCGCCAGCCTGCGCGAGGCGGCGTTGGCGCTGGGCTATGTCACGGCGGAAGATTTCGACCGCTGGGTGCGGCCGGCGCAGATGCTCGGTCGCGGGGAGTGAGTGGGCTGGCGTTGGCCGAACCGTCTGAACCATTCGAACCCAGGATCGCCTGAATACCGGGGCGGCCACCCGCATTTCATCCTCGACGAAGTGCGCCGGGGCTGTTTCCGGTCTTGCGCGGGGTGTTGGCCACAAACCCGCACGGCACCGCAAGCCTATTTGGGCTAAGCGTACCTTCCCGCCCGGCTTGCCCATGAAGCGATCCACCGCCATAATCGCTTCACAACTTGGAGCGATTAAGCCGTGAAAACGCCTCCCGCCTGGATATGGCAGCAAGCCGACTGGCCCCGCTTTCGCTGGGACGCCGCCCGGCTGGCGCCGCCGCTCGCCCGCGCCCGCCTGGCCCAGGGCAAGGTGCTCGGCGCGGCCCGCCTGCTCGACGCCAACCTTACCGTGGAGGCGGTGGCCGCCATCCTGGTCGAAGACGGCCTCACCACCAGCGCCATCGAGGGGGAACGGCTCGAGCCGGAGGCGGTGCGCTCCTCGGTGGCCCGCCACCTGGGCCTGCCCACCGCCGGCCTGCCGGCGCCGCCGCGCGCCGTGGACGGCTTGATCGAGGTGTTGCTCGACGCGACGCGGCGGCACGATGCGCCGCTGACGCTCAAGCGGCTGCTCGGCTGGCAGGCCGCGCTTTTCCCGACCGGCCGCTCCGGGCTGCACGCCATCCGGGTCGGCAAGCTGCGCGGCGACGAGCCGATGCAAGTCGTCTCCGGCGGCGTCGGCAAGGAACGAGTTCATTTCGCCGCGCCGCCGCGGGCCGGGCTGCAAGCGGAAGTCGAGCGCTTCCTCGCCTGGTTCGCCGCGCCGCCCGCCGGGCTCGACGGCCTGCTTCGCGCCGGACTGGCCCACCTCTGGTTCGTCACCCTGCACCCCTTCGAGGACGGCAACGGCCGCCTCGCCCGCGCCATCACCGACATGGCGCTGTCGCAAGACGAAGGCCAGCCGATGCGGCTGTTCAGCCTGTCCGCGCAGATACTGCGGGAGCGGGAGGGCTACTACGACATCCTGGAGCGCACCCAGCGCGGCGGGCTGGAAGTCAGCGGCTGGCTCGCCTGGTTCCTGGCGCAGGTCGAATCGTCCGCGAACGCGGCCGAGCAGACCGTGGCCAACACCCTGGGCAAGGCGCGGTTCTGGCTCAAGCACCAAGCCACCGCGCTCAACCCGCGCCAGCGCAAGGCGCTCAACCGCCTGCTCGACGCCGGCCCGGACGGCTTCGAGGGCGGCATCAACACCCGCAAATACATGAGCCTGACCAAGACCAGCCGCGCCACCGCCTACCGCGAGCTGGCCGACCTGGTCGAAAAGGGCTGCCTGCGGCCCACCGGCAAGGGCGGGCGCAGTAGTGGGTATGAGGTGGTGTGGTGAATTAGGTGCGTGGCGTGAGGGGTGGGCCAATAGAGTGTTGTTATTTTTTAGCCTAGGCCGGAATATATGTAAAAACTGCGTTTTGCAGAGATAATCTTCCTCTGAAAAGGGGCTCTATGCAAAATCACCGGCTAACCACTAGAAATTAGATTCAATGTTTATCGAGCGGCTAAATACTAACGACAATGTATTTGCAACCTTGGATCACCTCAAGGCGCCTCAGGACAAAACGGCGGGGTTGAAAGGTGCATGTAATTTGAGGGGGCAAAATACCGCGTCAGTTCCTCACTATAGCCCTTTTCGCTATCCAGGCGGGAAATCTTGGTTGTCTGGCATCTTTCGCCAGTGGTTGGCGGGATCAGGGTCAAGTGTGCTTTATGAGCCATTTGCAGGTGGTGGTTCGATGTCCCTGCTAGCTGTTATTGAAAATTTTATCCCGCGAGCAGTGCTTTTTGAAAAAGATGCAGCTGTGGCGGCTGTCTGGAAAACTATTCTTTCATCTGATGCGCATTGGCTTATCGATAGAATCCTGAAGTTCAGGATTAGCATAGATAGTGTTAACGACGTTTTGATGACCAAAACAAGAACAACCAGAACCTTGGCTTTTCAAACTATTGTTAAAAATAGATGTAGGAGGGGTGGGGTTATTGCAGGTGGGGCTGGTCTTATTGTGCGAGGAGAGCGAGGAAATGGAATTAAGTCTCGTTGGTATCCAGAGACCTTGGCAAAGCGCATTCAGCTGATATATGAACATAGGGAAAGGCTGGAGATTCGTGAAGATGACGCTTTTCGCTACCTGCCAAAGCTCTTGAAATCAAAGTCATCAAGGTTGTTTCTTGATCCACCATACACCAAGCTTATGACACCAGGGGTGAAGCCACTCTATTTGCACTGTCGGCTGA
Organism: Betaproteobacteria bacterium; assembly: GCA_016234655.1. GTDB lineage: Bacteria > Pseudomonadota > Gammaproteobacteria > Burkholderiales > Thiobacillaceae > Sulfuritortus. The sequence continues at coordinate 77,274 of JACRAU010000028.1, read as the reverse complement.
ACCATGAACGGCTATGTGAAATGCTTGCAAGATCGGAAGCGGACTATTTGCTTACATATGACGATACTTCATTTACTAGGCAGTTGTTGGAAGATTGCGGTTTACCGTTTTACCCAGTTGATATGATGAACTCTAACGCGGTAATGAAGCGGGAGCTTTTAGTGTCCAACGATTTTACTAAGGTCACTTCTCATCGTTGAATAACGATAGCTGAGATGTGGTGAAGATCGAAAGCTCGAGGTGAAGATTTGCGCCGTCCCGTTGTCCGTGCAAGCGGGCGCGGAGAGTGTCGCGGTGGCTATCACCCAAAGTTATGTCGGGGGATTCTATGGTCCAGCTGTCACTGACTAGTGATACGACCAAACTAATGATCCTTTCACTGGCAGACCCGTGTTCGCGTCGGTCGCTCCATTTGGCAAGGATTGGTGATGGTGGCTGAATTGCTGACAGTGAGATGTTTGGTAAACCCGCATGCAATTCCGTCTCGAAGTTGAGCGCCAATGACAGGTTATTTTTATTTTCCGGTGTGGGGGTTGGATTGTTGGTTTCTAATAGGACATATCCTTCTGTGAATCCGCCGGCCTTGTTGTATTTGATTTTCTGGCGGTCACGTAGCTGAGTTCGCTTAATGCGGAGTTCCACTAAAATTGCTTCAATAACTTCTTCTACATCGGCAAGTTCGTCAACTATGGCTTCATGATCGGCGGCCTCTAGTGCTTCAAAAGATTCTTCAATTAGCTTTTCTCGGAGTACCCTAAGCAGCTGGTCGCCTGCCAGCTTTGCTACGCGAACCGCTTCGCCACCTTGCTGAATCTTAGAGGGGATGTAATCGCGGACCAATTTGTTGAACTCGCGTTTTTCTTCTTTTGCATCAAAGGGATTAAGAACCTCCACTACGGCTTGCGATTGAGCCAATTGATAGTATGCGTGCGATAGCGTTCCTCCCTCAAGAAGAATCACAGCACCAATCTTCTTGGTGAGCTCGCCGATGTTTTTTAGAAGCTCCTTGTTTCTAAGTAAGTCATCTTCCTGGGGTCGTATGCGGACTTGCCGAACTAAGCTGCGGCTTTTTTTTGTTTCGTTTTCTAGAGAAGCAATGTCCGCCTTGGTCTTGATGACTAGAGACCGATCAAATGGAGTTTTTTGTTTGCTGGTGCCATGTTTTCGTACTAAAGAAAAATCGAAAGGTTCGTGGTACCAAGGGATTGTGGGTGTGGGTGACGCCCAGCATGGAACGCCTACAAACCACATTATGCTGACTGATTGGTCTTCTTGTTCGGCAATGCGCTTTGAGTCAAACGCTATTTTTTTTATCCAAGAATCCTTCTGTATCGATGGTCTCCAATCCCATGGTTCGGACACGACTTTGTTTACCCAGTTACCACTTTCATCTGGGGCTACGAAATTCCGTTTGAATCTTGGTTTTTTTAGCACCCGGAATTTTTCCATTACACCGGCACCCTGGTTTAACAATTGCGACATTGTGGTGTCGACTTCAAATTTGTCATGAGAATTGTAATAAAGCCCCTCTGGCAAGCCCCAGAGGGATTCGATCAGGACTTTTCGTTGTCCTGGTGCGGCATAAGCGAAGGCGGCAGATGTGGAGGGTATGAAGTTGTGAAGAATGAAGGCGATTGGGTCGGTTACATGGCTCGAGAGTTTGTCTAGAGTTTCTTTCAAAAAATTGATTGCCGAAGTGACATCTCTCACTTCGTTTGTTCTTGGCAATAATTGGCGGAGCTCCAGCTTGTCAGTTGCTAGGTCTGTTCTGATAACCAGGGATGCGGATACTAAAGATGCTAGATCTGCCAGTAAATCGGAAGGGGGCGATCCACTTCGAATTGCGGCGAATACGCTCGGCTCATCTAGAACATAGATTTTTGTAATTGGAAGTTTTAGGGCTAGATATGCATATACATTTTTAATTTTGTTGTACTTGGAGGCGTGCGTCTGGCTAATTTCCTTTAAGCATTTTGGTTTAAATGTGGCTAGGGATGGCGATGGGGCATTGAGTGGCAGGATTGGTGTGACGCCGGCCAGTTTCTTTGCCTCATCGGCTTGAACAATATAGATACGTCGGCCGTCCCATACCCATTCAAAATGAATCCTAATCCCTAGTCGATAGGCCCACCAAGCTGGCGTTGTTAATGTCTTTGATATCAGCGCCATTAAGTGGCATGTCAGGGGCTCGAGTTTTGTGTCATTGCTTTCCTGTCGCCACCTTCGCAGGTTGATTGTGAAGGGGCTAGCTGAGCCACCTTCAAGTTCGCCTAGCCAGTCCCGTGCTTCTTCGTAGCATCGCCTTTCGTTGGATAAGTGGCCCTTTGCGGCTATGGGGGCAATGGCTTGTTGCAGAATTAGGTGTACTTGTTCATTCGCTAGCTCCTTGTCGGTTGATAGCGAGGCCAGGCAGTCTAGTAAAGCAAGCTCGAGTGCTTCAAATTTCCCCAGGGTGGTGTGATATTTGCCGCGATCTTCCAATGACTCTGATACTGCGGATGATCTAACAATCATTGAGCCAGTGAGCGGTAGCCCCTCGGTATCGAGGGCTTTACGAGCCTGGTGGGCAATCTCAGAAACAATATTTTCTTTATCGTTTTTGTTGGTGGCTACTTTGTAAAAGGATAGCAACTCGCATGAAATAACAATAAAAGGGAGTGACCATGCGGTGGGCAGGCAGCAAAGGCCAAATGCCTTTTCACCTACCGATTCAAGTGTAATTTCATTAGGCGCAAGGAGATGTGTCGCGCGCAATTCAACTTTACGGATGAATCGTGTTGGCGATAGACCCACTTTGTAGTCGATTACTTGTGTTGTGCCGATGGCCGCTTTGTGCCGGTAGGGCCAAATATTACATCGGCAATGTCATGTAGCTTACCAATTGCCTGGTCGGCGAAGTACCCAACCAGGAATCCAACGCCAATGATTGCGGCTGCGCTGGATTTTGTCCCTAAAGGCACGAATTTGCTTTCGATTAAGCAGCCTATAATAAAGCTTAGCGCCAAGCCGATGAAGGGTGACATATACCTCCAGAGTTTTCGGTCTTCATGCCACCACCCCCTCGCGACGACCCTATATAAATACTTCATGCTGTATACGGTCGCTCCAAGAAGGCCTGCAAAGCAATAGTAAGCGTATCTCTGCAAGATTGAGTTGTTTTCTTGTGAGACCGATAGAATCTGTGCAAGCACATCTTGCCAAGTCAGCAAGATGAGGACGAGGGAAGCGGCGAATATGACGAATATGTACCAAGCTTCATGCCGAATTTGTGATTTGGCCTCTTGCGGATAGCGGCTTTTCCAATCATTGATTTCTCTACCGTCCGTTGGGTCCAAGCTGCCAGCGTCGGGGCCTAATGTTGATTCATGGAGGGTGTCAATAGGGCCGGGCGTTTGTGTGTTCATTGCCAGAGTTCCTAAGCGGCTCTGCGAAGGCGCTCGCCGGTACGGGTGGACACGTCTAGGTGGGGGTGTTGTTTGTAATCTGCGGTGGCTGTTTTTCCTAGCGTAGCGGCTATGGCGTGGCGAAAAAACTGTGATGTGGGTGTGTCGACTATTTTGAAAAAGCCGATAGGATCATTTGAGAGTGGCGATGTCGAGAGGAACAAATATTCTGCGTCATGAGCTGCGGACTGAATTTGCGAGGCAGGTATCTTCTGCCATCCTGAAATACCGCTGTTCTCTAACATGGCATTGATAGGGAAAGGCTGGGGTACGATGTGGAGATGAGCATGGTCTGTCCCGCAGCTTGTTAAAGAGCCATGGTGATTGGCCCCATGCTCAAAAATTATGGCGGGGCCATATTGCCGCTCGACATTCTGGACGTTGGATTGTACGAATTGAAAGAAAGTTGACGATTTGTAGTGGTCACGTAATGACAGGCAGTGTTCGCGTGGGACTACTAGAGACCAGCCTTCTATTAATGCGCCTATTGATGCCATTGAGATGTAGTCGTCACAGACATCAATGGGCTTGTCCACCGAGCCATTGAATTGCTGGCCAGCTAGGATATGGCAGAAACGACATTCTTCGAGTCTATGCATGCGAGGCGCCCCTTGCTATGGTCTTCACCACCTGTGTGAACAGCATTCTAGCTCAGTCTGTTGGTTGCTACATGTGGTCTGATGATCGTTCTAGTGTTTTTTCTGCCGCCTGATTTTGCGGTCACAGCACCCCACCTCACAACACGCCCCGTCCCCCTCCGGCGCGCAGGCCGAGGTCTTTTTCTGCTCCAGCAAAAAGTTGATGAACGCCCGCGCCACCACCGAGGGTTGCCGGCTGGCCGGGTAGACCGCGTACCAGTGGCGCCGGATGGGGAAGCCCTGGGCGTTGAGCACGGCAAACTGGCCGGCCTGGTGCAGGGCGAGGGCGTGGCAGGACAGGGCGGAGATGCCTAAGCCGGCCAGGATGGCCTGCTTGACCGCCTCGTTGCCGGCCAGCGGATGGCCGTTTGGCGCGGCGAATCTTACGAGCGCACGAATTCCAGCAGTGGCTTGATGTTGCGTCCGTCGGCTGCGCGCAGGGCGGCGACATAGGCCTGCCGAGTTTCGCCGGCATCGATCAGATTGACCCAGCCCCATGAAAAGCGCGGCTGGCCAAGGGCGGCCAGGAGCAGGTCTGTGGCCATGCGTGCATGACGGCCGTTGCCGTTGGGGAAGGGATGAATCAGAACCAGCCGGTGATGAAACCGTGCCGCGATCTCGTCCGGCGGATAGGTGCCGTGCTCGATCCAGCAGCGACCATCCTCCAGCAGATTCCGCAGATCGACTCCGATGCGATGGGAAGGCACCCCGATGTTGCGCTCGGTCAGGCGGAATTCCCCGGCCCAGTGCCAGACCCGGCCAAACATCCGCTTGTGCAGCGTCTTCAGAAACTTCTCGTCCAGCACGTCGCGCTTGCGCGCAAAGGCCCAGCCCTCGGCTTGCAGGATGTTCGCCTGCTCCGCCTCGTTCAGTTCGTGGCGCAGCGTGATGTAGGATGGGATCAATCCCTCGCGCTCTTCATGCGTCAGCGGCGTGGCCGCGTCATCCTGTTCGAACAGCGGATCGGTCACGAATCTTCCTCCCACAGCTCGGAGCCGGCCTTCTCGATGATTTGCCGCACCAATCGCTTGAGCTGCTCGCTTTCATCCTCCTTGCCGACGCCTTGCGCTTCAAGGGACATGGTGTGGCTAGTCGCTGCAAGCCGCTTTCTGGCGAGACGGAGCGCCTGCTCTTCGATCAATTCATCGAGCGATTGCCGGGGCACCAGCGCATAGACGAGGCGGCAATCCAGCGCGCGCGCTGCCCGTTCGAGACTCTCCAGGGTGATCGCGCCATTTGCTTCGGCCTTCTCCAGCGTGACGACGCGCGGCTGGCTGACCCCCATGCGCTTTGCCAGCTGGGCGGTGGTCATGCCCAGCGCTTCGCGGATGGCCTTGACCCATCCGCGCGGCGGGCGGGTCAGGGCTTGGGAATTGCCGAGGACGGCAAGGCGTTTGTCGAGTTGGCGGCGGGCCGAAGCACGATCTGCGGAGCGCATGGCGATAGCCTATGTGTTATGAGGCGCATGATTAATAACACATAGGCTATCGCATATCAACAGTTAAATAACCTGTATGTTATATTTATTTTGTTGGTAGATAACTCATATGTTATTCGATTGTGCTGGCGGGAACTCACCTACCTCCCAACAAGGAAACCGGTGGCCGCCAGCAATGGCCGCCTCGGCTGGGAAGCAGCCTGGCTGACAGGTCATCAAGCCGACAGCCTCTCTAGCGCGTCCTCGACTTCCCCGCCATCTTCCTCTGTTTGCCGCACCCCACCTCGCAACACGCCCCGCCCCCCTCCGGCGCACAGGCCGAGGTCTTTTCCTGCTCCAGCAGAAAATCGATGAACGCCCGCGCCACCACCGAAGGCTGGCGCCCGGCCGGGTAGACCGCGTACCAGTGGCGCCGGATGGGAAAGCCCTGGGCGTCGAGCACGGCGAACTGGTCGGCCTGGTGCAGGGCCAGGGCGTGGCAGGACAGGGCGGAGATGCCTAGCCCCGCGAGGATGGCCTGCTTGACCGCCTCGTTGCTGCCCAGTTCCAGTCTCGGCCGGATATCCAGGCCGTGCTGGGCGAACAGGCGCTCGATGGCCTTGCGCGTGCCCGAGCCGGGCTCGCGCATGAGCCAGGGTTCTTGGGCCAGGCGTTTGAGCGGAATTTTTTTCTTGCCGGCCAGCGGGTGGTCGGGCGCGGCCAGCACGACCAAGGGGTTGTCCATGAACGGTTGGGCGACGACGTCGATTTCTTCCGGCGGTTGGCCGAGCAGGTAGAGGTCGTCCAGGTTGTCGGCCATGCTGGCCAGCACTTGCTCGCGGTTGGTCACTTTCAGCGAGACCTCGATGCCGGGGTGGCGCTTGGCGAATTCGCCCAGCAGGCGCGGTGCGAAGTAGGAGGCGGTGGTGATGGCCATCAACTTGAGCCGGCCCTTCTTCATGCCCTGGCGTTCGGCCATCGACATGGTGAAGCGGTCGAGCGTGCCGAAGACCTCGCGGCTGGCCTGGGCCAGCTCGCGGCCGGCATCGGTGAGCCGCACCTTCTTGCCCACTTGTTCGAGCAGCGGCGCGCCGACGATGTCGGTGAGCTTCTTCATCTGCATGGAGATGGTGGGCTGGGTGAGGTGCAGTTCCTCGGCGGCGCGGGTGAAGCTGCCCAGGCGGGCGATGGCCTCGAAGATCTCCAATTGGCGGAATGTGGTGCGGTGTCTCATGGCAAACGATTATAGATAATCATCTATGCATAATATAGAAAAAAGTGACTGTTATTGATGCTTCGCGCCCGGCAAGATTCGTCCACCTCGGATTGAGAGGTTTCGACGAATCCTTGCTAAGGAGAGATGTGATGGCTGTGAAGACCTACAACGCTGGCGTTAAAGAATACCGCCAGACCTACTGGACCCCCGAGTACACCCCGAAGGACACCGACATCCTGGCCTGCTTCAAGGTCACCCCCCAGCCGGGCGTGGACCGCGAAGAAGTGGCCGCTGCAGTGGCCGCCGAATCGTCCACCGGCACCTGGACCACGGTGTGGACCGACCTGCTGACCGACCTGGATTACTACAAGGGCCGCGCCTATCGCATCGAAGACGTGCCCGGTGACGACACCTGCTTCTACGCCTTCGTGGCCTACCCGATCGACCTGTTCGAGGAAGGTTCCATCGTCAACGTGCTGACCTCGCTGGTCGGTAACGTGTTCGGCTTCAAGGCCCTGCGCGCCCTGCGCCTGGAAGACATCCGCTTCCCGATCGCCTACGTGAAAACCTGCGGCGGCCCGCCCAACGGCATCCAGGTCGAGCGCGACAAAATGAACAAGTACGGCCGCCCGATGCTGGGCTGCACCATCAAGCCCAAGCTGGGCCTGTCGGCCAAGAACTACGGCCGTGCCGTGTATGAATGTCTGCGCGGTGGCCTGGACTTCACCAAGGACGACGAGAACGTCAACAGCCAGCCCTTCATGCGTTGGCGTGACCGTTTCGACTTCGTGCAGGAAGCCATCGAGAAGGCCGAGCGCGAAACCGGCGAACGCAAGGGTCACTACCTGAACGTCACCGCACCGACCCCGGAAGAGATGTACAAGCGCGCCGAATACGCCAAGGAACTCGGCACGCCGATCATCATGCACGACTACCTGACCGGCGGCTTCACCGCCAACACCGGCCTGGCCAACTGGTGTCGCGACAACGGCATGCTGCTGCACATCCACCGCGCCATGCACGCCGTGCTCGACCGCAACCCGCACCACGGCATCCACTTCCGCGTGCTGACCAAGTGTCTGCGTCTGTCCGGCGGTGACCACCTGCACTCCGGCACCGTCGTCGGCAAGTTGGAAGGCGACCGCGATGCCACCCTGGGCTGGATCGACATCATGCGCGACAGCTTCATCAAGGAAGACCGTTCGCGCGGCATCATGTTCGACCAGGACTTCGGCTCCATGCCCGGCGTGATGCCGGTGGCCTCCGGTGGCATCCACGTCTGGCACATGCCTGCCTTGGTCACCATCTTCGGCGACGACTCCGTGCTGCAATTCGGTGGTGGCACCCTGGGCCACCCCTGGGGCAACGCCGCCGGCGCCGCCGCCAACCGCGTCGCGCTGGAAGCCTGCGTGGAAGCCCGCAACAAGGGCGTCGCGATCGAGAAGGAAGGCAAGGCCATCCTGACCGATGCGGCCAAGAGCTCGCCGGAACTGAAGATCGCCATGGAAACCTGGAAAGAGATCAAGTTCGAGTTCGACACCGTGGACAAGCTGGACGTCGCGCATCGCTAAGCGATGCGCGGTGAGGAGTGAGGCGTAAGGAGTGAGGGGCAATCCCTGCTCCGCTCTCCTCCTCCTCACCCCTAACTCCTCACCCCTAACTGTGACGCAAGGAGCAAAAAATGTCTGAAGTGATGGATTACAAAAGCCGCGTGAGCGACCCCGCCAGCCGCAAATTCGAGACCTTCTCCTATCTGCCCGCCATGAAGGCGGAAGACATCAAGAAGCAGGTGGAGTACTTGGTGAAGAAGGGCTGGAACCCGGCTATCGAGCACACCGAGCCCGAGCACCTGATGGACTCCTACTGGTACATGTGGAAGCTGCCGATGTTCGGCGAGACCGACGTCGACCGCGTGCTGGCCGAAGCCGAAGCCTGCCACAAGGCCAACCCCAACAACCACGTCCGTCTGATTGGCTATGACAATTTCTCGCAGAGCCAGGGCGCGTCGATGGTGATCTACCGCGGCAAGACCGTTTAATTACGCGGCACGGGTAATTCCGTAAACAAGCCCCCGTCGCCGCGAGGTGGCGGGGGCTTTTTGTTTGTGTAGGGTGCGCTTTGCGCACCATGGCGATTCTGGTGCGCAAAGCGCACCCTACGGAGAATGCAATGAGCAACATCATCGATCAGTACCGTATTGAACAAGAACCCTACTACCGCTCCGTTACCGACGAGGTCGAGCTCTACGAGGCGGCCTATTCCGTGCGCATGCCCATGATGCTCAAGGGCCCCACCGGTTGCGGCAAGTCGCGCTTCGTCGAATACATGGCCTGGAAGCTGGGCAAGCCCTTGATCACCGTGGCCTGCAACGAGGACATGACCGCGAGCGACCTGGTCGGCCGCTTCCTGCTCGATGCCAACGGCACCACCTGGCAAGACGGCCCGCTGGCCATCGCCGCCCGTCACGGCGCGATCTGCTACCTGGACGAAGTGGTCGAGGCCCGGCAGGACACCACCGTGGTGATCCATCCGCTGACCGACCACCGCCGCACCTTGCCGCTGGAGAAGAAGGGCGAGTTGATTCATGCCCACCCCGATTTCCAGTTGGTGATCTCCTACAACCCCGGTTACCAGAGCCTGATGAAGGACCTGAAGCAGTCGACCAAGCAGCGTTTCGGCGCGCTGGACTTCGACTATCCCGAGCACGGGATCGAGAGCGAGATCGTCGCCCACGAAACCGGGGTGGCCAAGGAGGTTGCGGAGAAGCTGGTCTCCATCGCCGAGCGTGCCCGCAACCTCAAGGGTCACGGCCTGGACGAGGGCATCTCCACCCGCATGCTGGTCTACGCCGGCAACCTGATCGCCAAGGGGGTCGAGCCCAAGAACGCCTGCCGCGTGGCCCTGGTCCGTCCGATCACCGACGACCCGGATATGCGCGACGCGCTGGATGCGGCGGTGACCACGTTCTTTTAAGTTTGGGTGTCATTCCCACAGAAGCGGGAATCTATGTCTTTACCCGAGCAGGGAAGAAGAGAAGCAAGTTGAAAAACTGGATTCCCGCTTTCGCGGGAATGACGATGGAGATTGGTGATGTCCGTTAACCTTAACGATTACACCGAACTGCTCGACGAGCTGACGCCCGAGTCGCAGGAGATTCTGCGCGCAACCTGGATGGAGGCGACCAAGGTCTATTCGGCGCGCGGGCTGGATAACTACATCAAGGGCGCGGTCGCCCTGCGCGGCCTGGGCCGTGGCTGCAACCTGGTGGTGGCCTGGCTGGAGAACGCGCCGTTGGTGGCCAAGGAGGTCGGCGAGGATGTGGTGGCCGATCTCGCCACCACCGCCCTGACCCTGGCCTCGAAGACCTCGGGCGCGGTGATCGAGATGATGCTCGCCACGGCGCCGACCGCGGCCAATCGCCTGGGCGATGCGGCGCTGTTCATCAAGTATCTGCAATTCCTCAACACGTTGTTGGCCCAGGCGCCGCGCGGGGTGCGGCCGATGCTGGAAAACCTGGACAAGTTGTTCAGCCAGTTGACCTTGGGCGGCCTGCGCCGCTGGGCGACCTGGGGCGCGCATGCCCACCGCACCAACTACGAGGAGCAAATCAAGTATTTCAGCCTGGAGACCAAGGAGTCTCTGGCGATGCTGCAAAAAGAGCGCAAGGGCACGCTGTTCGTCGACGTGCAGCGCCGGATCAACATGTATCTGCGCGCGCTGTGGGCGCGCGACTTCTTCATGAAGCCGACCTCGGGCGACTTCGAGAACCGCGAGGGCTACAAGCCTTTCGTCGAGGAGTACTTCATCAACCTGCCGGATGCGTTTGATGACTTCGTACTCCCCTCCCCCTCCGGGGGAGGGGCCGGGGGAGAGGGAAAACCTGGCGCATCTGCCGCTGCCGCGTTGCCCTCTCCCCTAACCCCTCCCCCGCTTGCGGGGGAGGGGAACATAGTGCCCGGCCTGGAGGTCTATCGTGCCGCCGCCGCCCATGCCGCCGCGCACATCGTCTATACCAAGGACCCGATCTCCGCCGAGTCCTTGAACAACTGGCAGATGGCGGTGATTGCGGTGATCGAGGACGCCCGGGTGGAGACCCTGGCCGTGCGCAAGTTTCCCGGTCTCAAGCAGATATGGTCTCGGCTGCACACGGCGACGCCGGCGCAATCCGCCACCGCCGGCGACTACCTGAATCGCCTGGCCCGCGCCCTGCTCGACGAGGGCTATCGGGACGACGACGCCTGGGTGGCCCAGGGCCGCGCGTTGTTCAAAGAGGCCGCCGACAAGCTGGGCAGCAACCAAACTTCGTGGGAGATCGGGGTCACCCTGGCTCACGCCTTTCTGGAAAAGAGAATCGCATTCAGTCCGCGCACCGATGTGCTCGCCGCGCTCTATCGCGACGACAACCGCTATTTCTGGGAATTCGAGGAATTCGATTTCGAGAAGTCGATCTCCGCCGGCTATGACTCGATCAAGCAGGTGCGCAAGCACGTCAATATCATGGAGTTCGTCAACGAAATCGACGTGGAGACTGCCGGCGACGATGCCGAGGAGATATGGGTGCTCGGCACCGAGCTCTACCCTTACGAGAACATCGGCGACGAGAGCAACGGCAAGTCCTTCAACGAGACGGAAGGCAAGGAGCCGGTCTCCGCGCCGTTCCATTACTCGGAGTGGGATTACCAGATTCAGCTGGAGCGGCCGAGCTGGGCCACGGTGCTGGAGAAGCGGGCCAAGTCCGGCGACCTGCGGGTCATCGACGACATCGCCGCCCAGAACAAGCGCATCATCTCGCGCATGAAGTTCCTGCTCGACGCCATGCAGCCTCAGGGCGTGCAGCGCATCCGCAAGCTGGAGGACGGCGACGAGATCGACATCAATGCCGCCCTGCGCGCCATGATCGACATCCGCATGGGCCTGCAACCCGATCCGCGCATCATGATGCGTAGTGTCAGAAAAACCCGCGACATCTCGGTGCTGGTGCTGCTCGACCTGTCTGAGTCGACCAACGACAAGGTGGCCGGCCAGGAACACACGGTGCTGGAGCTGACCCAGCAGGCCTGCGTGTTGCTGTCCGACGCGATTTCAAAGGTCGGCGACCCCTTTGCCATCCACGGTTTCTGTTCCGATGGCCGGCACAACGTCGAGTACTTCCGGTTCAAGGATTTCGATCAGCCCTACGACGACGTGCCGAAGGCCAAGATTGCCGGCATGACCGGCCAGTTGTCCACCCGCATGGGCGCGGCCATTCGTCACGCTTCGCATTACCTGAAGTTGCAGCGGTCGACCAAGAAGCTGCTGATGGTGATCACCGACGGCGAGCCGGCCGATGTCGACGTGCGCGACCCGCAGTACCTGCGCTACGACACCAAGAAGGCGGTGGAAGAGGCGGCCCGCAATGGCGTCGTCACCTACTGCATGAGCCTGGACCCGCGTGCCGACCAGTATGTCTCGCGCATCTTCGGCGCCAGGAACTACATGGTGGTCGATCATGTCGAGCGATTGCCGGAAAAATTGCCGTTGTTGTATGCTGGCCTGACCCGTTAACGGAAAGTACGCAATTTACATGGACAATAAATACGTCGGTTTCCACCAGGACAAGCACGGCATCACGCAGTTGGGCCGCATCGTGCTCGACGGCTGGTTGTTCGGCCTGATCCCGGGCAGCGAGGATTGCGCCGGTTGGGACATCGGCCGCATGCAGGGCCTGATGGAACAGGTGCAGCGGGAATGGGACAAGTTTGGTAATCTCCCCAGCCGCCTGCCGCCGGATTTGCGTCAGCGCCATGCCGAGTTGTACGACAAGGCCACGCAGGAGGCCAGAGCCAAGGGCTGGGACCCGGAGCTGGGCGAAGACGAATAACGATTGATGGATGAATGAAGATGTTGAGATTTTTCGAGCGTTTGTTTGAAAAGGCCCTGTGGAATGGCCGCTTCGTCGTGGTCGTCGCGGTCGTCGCCAGCATGGCGGCGGCGACGGCGATCTTCTATATGGCGACGGTGGACGTGGTCTACCTGGTCGGTCACATGCTGCATTACGCCGACCCGAGCCTGGCCGCCGATGCGCGCAAGGCCATCCACGACGAGACCATCACCCATGTGGTCGAGGTGGTGGACGGCTACCTGCTGGCGACCTTCATGCTGATCTTCGCCCTGGGCATGTACGAGCTGTTCGTCAGCGACATCGACGAGGCGCGCGGCAGCAAGACTTCGAGCAAGATACTGGTGATCGAGAGCCTGGACGACCTGAAGGCCCGCTTGGCCAAGGTGATTCTGATGATCTTGATCGTCACCCTGTTCGAAGAGGCGCTGAAGATGAACCTTACGACCACGCTCGACCTGCTCTATCTCGGCGGCGGCATCGCGCTGGTCGGCGTTGCCTTGTACTTCACCCACAAGGCCGAAGCGCACGGCAAGGAAGCCGAAGAACCGGCGAACCATTGAGACTGTTTGTAGGTCTCATACGCTTTGCCCTCTCCCGCGCTGCCGCGCACCCCTCTCCCGCTAGCGGGAGAGGGGCTGGGGGAGAGGGAAAATTGAACTAGGCAATCACTGAGCAGGAGCCCAACGATATGAAACGCATCTTCTTGTTCCTCGCCACCAACCTGGCCATCGTGCTGGTGTTGTCCATCTCCATGCGCCTGCTCGGCGTCGAGCCCTATCTGAACGAGCAGGGCCTCAATCTCAATGCCTTGCTGATTTTCGCTGCGGTCATGGGCTTCGGCGGTTCCTTCATCTCGCTCGCCATCTCCAAGTGGACGGCCAAGATGTCGGTCGGCGCGCAAGTGATCGAGACCCCGAGCAACTCGGAGGAGTTCTGGCTGGTCGAGACCGTGCGCCGCCAGGCCCAGGCCGCCGGCATCGGCATGCCGGAGGTGGCGATCTACGACTCGCCCGAGGTCAACGCCTTCGCTACCGGCATGAACAAGAACAACGCCCTGGTCGCCGTGTCCACCGGCCTGCTGCGCAATATGAGTCGCGACGAGGCAGAGGCCGTGCTCGGCCACGAGGTCTCGCATGTGGCCAACGGCGACATGGTGACCTTGGCGCTGATCCAGGGCGTGGTCAACACCTTCGTCATGTTCCTCTCCCGCGTCATCGGCCACGTGGTCGACCGCGTGGTGTTCAAGACCGAGCGCGGCCAGGGCCCGGCCTTCTTCGTCACCATGATCGTCGCCGAACTGGTGTTGGGCATCCTCGCCTCCATCATCGTGATGTGGTTCTCCCGTCAGCGCGAATTCCGCGCCGATCGCGGCGGCGCCGATCTCGCCGGCCGGCAGAAGATGATCGCCGCTTTGCAGGCCCTGCAACGCGCCCACCCGGCCCCGCTGCCGGACAAGATGGCGGCCTTCGGCATCTCGGGCGGCGTCGGCGGCGGCCTCAAGCGCCTGTTCATGACCCACCCGCCGCTGGAAGAACGCATCGCCGCCTTGCAGGCCGCAACCTGACCCATACCGCTCTCGCCGATAAGGAGCATCAGCCATGGAAGCGGTGAGCATCGGTACGCCGGTCATGTGGGCGGGCTTTATCGCCTTCGTGATCGCCATGGTCATGCTCGATATGTTTGCCTTGGGCGGCAGCAAGCCGCGCAAGGTCGGGGTGAAGGAGGCGGCGGTCTGGTCCGGCCTCTGGTTCGGTCTGGCCCTGGCCTTCAATGCCTTGCTCTGGTGGCACCTGGAGGGCAGCGTCGGACGCGAGATCGCCGACCAGAAGGCGATCGAGTTCCTCACCGGCTACGTCATCGAGAAGTCGCTCTCGGTCGACAACATCTTCGTGTTTCTGCTGGTCTTCGGCTATTTCTCGGTGCCGTCGGAATACCAGCGCCGGGTGCTGCTCTACGGCGTGTTCGGCGCCATCGTCATGCGCGCCGTGATGATCCTGGCCGGTGCTTGGCTGGTGCGGGAATTCGCCTGGGTGTTGTATCTGTTCGGCGCCTTCCTGGTGGTGACCGGCATCCGCATGCTGGTGATGGCCGAGCACGAACCCGACCTGGCCAGGAACCCGATGCTGCGCTGGCTGCGCGGCCACCTGCGCGTCACCGACGACTACCACGGCGAGAAATTCACGGTGCTGAAGGACGGCGTGCGCTGGTTCACCCCCATGTTCCTGGTGCTGGTGCTGATCGAGGCGACCGACTTGGTGTTCGCGGTGGATTCGATCCCGGCCATCTTCGCCATCACCACCGACCCGTTCATCGTCTTCACCTCGAACATCTTCGCCATCCTCGGCCTGCGCGCGTTGTACTTCCTGCTGGCCGACATGGCCGACCGCTTTCACCTGCTCAAATACGGCCTGGCCATGGTGCTCACCTTTATCGGCGCCAAGATGCTGATCGCGCCCTGGTACCACATGCCGACGGCGGCCTCGCTGGCGGTGGTGGCGATTATCTTGACGGCTTCGGTTATCGCCAGCCTGATGGCAACGCGCCCAGGGAAGGCCTAGCGGGTCAGGTGATTGTGTCGGTGCCGGGCGGATGCCTGGCCTCGAACTTCAGCACCTTGGCCGGGCCGTCGATCTTGTCTTTTTCCGACAAGGCATACAGGGTCCTGGGGAATTCCGCCATCAATCGATTCAGATTCTTCGTGCCATCCGGGTGGTAGATCACGGCATCGTAAGGCACCGGCTCATCAAGCGCGGTCCGCGCCTGGGGCTGGAAGTGCTGCCAGGCGATCTCGACCCAACTCTTGTACTGGCCGTCTAAGAAGACGAATTCCTCATCGTCCAGAATCGCCAGCATCTGCATGCCGCGAATCGGCACAAACACCACGCCGGCGGGGCTGCGCGCGATCAGGCTGTGGGACAGGTTGTAGATGGCGGCCGGCAAGGTCTTGGCCTCGCGGGCGATGGGCCGGTCGCGGTAGACGGTGATTTCCATATTGGCTTTCCGGGGTGCTCGGTGCAGTATAGCTACCCTATTGCGCTGGATTGAGGGGGATGCATGGAGGCGATGACCGCTAGATTCATGCAACAAGTGTTGTTGAATGCGGCCTCGATGGGCGGCTTGTTCCAGGACTTGGATGTCCAGGCCATGGATACGCTGATCGGCGCGGCCGGGATGGTGCCCTTCGACGACGATGCCGTGGTGTTCGAGGAGGGCTCCATCGGCGACCTGATGTATGTCATCGTCTCGGGCAAGATGGAGGTCTACCGCAAGGATGCCCTGGGCGGCGAGGTGCGCCTGGCCGTGCTCGGCGAGGGCGACGTGTTCGGCGAGATGGCGATCCTGGAGCACGTGCGGCGGACCGCCTCGGTGCGGGCGCTGGGGCCGTCGATCACCTTGTCCTTGAGTCGCCAGGCGCTGGCGCGGCACCCCGATTTGACCCTGCAGTTGTATCGCAATATCGCGCGCATGCTGTCGCGCCGTTTGCGGCTGACGACCGACGAGCTGCTGTCCCACGAAACCCAGGCGCGCATACGCCAGGAGCGCGGCGAGGCCTGACGAGACGGCGGGGGCGGTTAGGCCGGCACGTCCGGCATCAAGGTCATTTTCAAGCGCGCGATCTCGTCCTTGATCGTGAGCTTGCGTTTCTTCAAACGGCGAATACTCAATTCGTCCGAGTAGCCGGTCTTGATCAGGTGCTCGATCGCGCGATCCATATCCTGGTGCTCGGTCTCCAGGGCCAGGATGCGGGCGTTGATCTCGGCGATCTCTTCCGGGGTTGGGTCCATCGGCGTGTTCTCCAGTGCAATATGTGCCCACTTTATCGCCATGGGCGACGCAAGGCCAGTGCTTCTGGTAAGGTCGCGGCTTTGGCCTGTCCGATAACACTAGAAACAGGAGACCGCATCGCATGGACCCACAGACCCGCCCCGCGCACCCCACGTTCTGGGAGGCCTTTCGCTACTGGCTGAAGCTCGGCTTCATCAGCTTCGGCGGCCCGGCCGGGCAGATATCCATGATGCACCAGGAGCTGGTCGAGAAGCGGCGCTGGATATCCGAGCACCGCTTCCTGCATGCGCTCAACTATTGCATGCTGCTGCCCGGCCCCGAGGCCCAGCAATTGGCCATCTACATCGGCTGGCTGCTGCATCGCACCTGGGGCGGCATCGTCGCCGGCACCCTGTTCGTGTTGCCCTCGCTGTTCATCCTGATCGCGCTCACCTACGTCTATCTCGCCTTCGGCGATGTGCAATTCGTGCAGGGCGTGTTCGCCGGCATCAAGCCGGCGGTGGTGGCCATCGTGCTGTTCGCGGCCTGGCGCATCGGCTCGCGGGCGCTGAAGAACAAGGTGCTGTGGGCCTTCGCCGCGGCCTCCTTCCTCGCCATCTTCGTCTTTCACATACCCTTCCCCTACATCGTGCTGGCGGCCGGCATCGCCGGTTACGTCGGCGGCCGCATCGCGCCGGCGAAGTTCAAGGCCGGCGGCGGCCACAGCGCGTCGGACAAGGATTACGGCCCGGCCCTGATCGACGACGACACCGAGCCGCCGGCCCACGTGAAATTCCGCGCCGGCCGCTTGGCTTGGCTGGTCGGCCTGTTCGTCTTCCTCTGGGGCGGGGCCATGCTGCTATTGCCGGGCGGGGTGCTCGGCAATATGGCCAGCTTCTTCACCAAGGCCGCGCTGGTCACCTTCGGCGGCGCTTATGCCGTGCTGCCTTACGTCTACCAAGGCGGGGTCGAGCACTACGGTTGGCTGACCGGCCCCCAGATGATCGACGGCCTGGCCCTGGGCGAGACCACGCCGGGGCCGCTGATCATGGTGGTCGCCTTCGTCGGTTTCGTCGGTGCCTGGACCCATGCCATCTTCGGTCCGGACGCCCTGTTCTGGGCCGGCGTGCTCGGCGCCACCGTGGCCACCTTCTTCACCTTCCTGCCCAGTTATTTGTTCATCCTGGCCGGCGCGCCGCTGGTCGAGGCCACCCACGGCGACATGAAATTCGTCGCGCCGCTCACCGGCATCACCGCCGCCGTGGTCGGCGTGGTGGTCAACCTGGCGGTGTTCTTCGCCTGGCACGTGTTCTGGCCGCAGGGCGTCGAGTCCGATCCGTTCGCCGGTGCATTCCAACCCGTGGCGGTGGCGATTGCGGTGGCGGCCTTCATCGCCTTGTGGAAATACAAGCTGGACATCATGCGCGTCATCGGCGCCTGCGCGGCGCTCGGCCTCGTCTTCACCTTTGCCGCAGGGGCCTGACGGCCGGCTTGGGTCTATCGCATTCGACCCGGCACCTGGCCGGCCGCGCGCCCTGAAGCTGCGCCTACGGTGCTGAGTGCACAGGCGCCACGGTTGCAGCCGGCGCTGCCGTGCGTGCTTCCTCGTGCGGCTGCCAGCCGACCACGGCCAGCATGACGAAGAAGCCGATCACATAAGCGACGGGGATATACCAGCCGGCCTTGAGCCAGGCGCCGACCGATTTGGCCTCCGGGAACAGGTTTGACAAGGCGACGCCCGCGCTGGAACCGAACCAGATCATCGAGCCGCCGAAGCCCACGGCGTAGGCGAGCACGCCCCAGTCGTAGCCGCCTTGGGCGAGCGCCAGCGCGGTGAGCGGGATATTGTCGAACACGGCGGAGACGAATCCGAGGCCGAAGGCGGTTTGCCAGGAGGCCTCGGGCAGTTTTTCCACCGGCATCATCGAGGCGCATATCACCAGCGAGAGCAGGAAGACGCTGCCCTTCGCGGCGTCGGGCAATAGGCTCCATTCCGGTTTGCGCAAGGGTACGGCCAGTAGGATGGCCACCCATACCGCCGCGCCAAGGAAGGGGAAGGCGTCGGCCAGTTCCGGGAACAGACTGTTCACGGTGACGTTGGTGGCGACCGCCGCGATCAGGATCCAGCCGACGATGCCGACCCGTGCCCAATCCACTTTGGGGTCGCCGACGACATCCTTGACGATGGGCTGGTAGGCGTGCTGCTGCCGGGCGGCGATCAGGCCGAATGCAAGCAGAGCGGCGAAGGCCGCGACATAGGCATGAGTAACGTCGAGCGGGCTGACGCCGTCGATCCACATCATGGTGGTGGTGGTGTCGCCGACTACCGAACCCGCGCCGCCGGCATTGGAGGCGGCGACGATGGCGGCGAGGTAACCGATGTGCACGCGGCGGCGGAAGACATGGGCCGCCACGGTGCCGCCGATCAAGGCGGCGGCGATGTTGTCCAGGAAGCCGGACATGACGAAGACCATCGCCAGCAAGACGAATGCGCCCTTCCAGTCGTCGGGCAGAAAACGCGGCAACACATGCGGCACGCCGCTGTCCTCGAAGTGGCGGGCGAGCAGCGCGAAGCCCAGGAGCAGGCCGAGCAGATTGGTCAGCACCACCCATTCGTGCCGCAGGTGCGCGAGCCAGCCCATCACGCCCGTGCCTTCATGGAAACCGGTGAAGCCGATCTTGTAGAGCGAGATCACGGCAAGGCCCGTGAGCGCCACCCGGAGGGTGTGGTGATGGAACAGGGCGACGCCGAGCAGGGTGCTGGCGAACAGGATGAAATCGACGGGGATGCCGAAGACGGCAGGGCCATCGGCGGCGTGGGCGGGCAGGGCGACGATCAGGCCGGCGAGGGCCCAGAACCGGAGTTTGTTCATGGCGGACATCTTCTTCTTGTTTGGGGCGGGTTATTTGACCAAGGTGACGGGGATCTTCGATAGGTGCAGCACCTTGGTTGCGACCGAGCCCATCAGCAGGCCAGCCAGGGCGGACTGGCCGCGGGTACCCATGACGATCTGGTCGCAAGCGTATTCAACGGCAAGGCGAGCGATGGTCTCGGGCACATCGCCCTGCACGATGTGTTCGGTGTGGGCGATGCCGGCGGATTCGAGGATGTCGCGCGCAGGTGCCAGTGAGGCCTCGCCCCATTCCTGCTCCATCTGCGCGAGCTCTTCGGGCTTGATCGAACGGCGGGTCATCCAGTCGTCGCCCAGGGGCTGGACGTTGACCAGACGGACTTCGAGGTCGGGCATCGTCTTGGCGATGGCGGCCACTTGGCGGGCGGCGCGCGCCGAACCTTCGGAACCGTCGACGGGAAGCAGAATCGTGTAAGCCATGGGCATTCCTTATTGCGGATTGGTCGAGGGTGGTAGCCGAATGCGGCCAATCGAGGCCATGGCCAAACCGGTGACTAGCCTCGATGATACCTAGAGATGGCATGCTTGCAGAAATTTCGGCGCTGGGTTGGCTCGGCTGGTGCGCGTTGGGTCTTCGTTCGCGCCGGCGGGATTTTATGAGACAGGCTCTCAGAAACTGGCTTAAAAAAATCACCGCCTTCCCGTAGAAGCGGCCTTTATGCCCTTTGGGTATCCTGGCCGCGATGCAGCCTGCATTGCGGCCAGGCAGTTCCAGGCTTGGTGGATTTTTTAAGGCAGGCCCCAAGGCATCGATGTAGTAAATTACCCGCCGATGGCAGTGCAAACCGGAGTTGGAGATACGCGAACGTGGATACTTACAGCAAACCTATCGCCGAACGCATCGACTGGTTGTTCGATCTGGCGCGGCGCCATGCCGCCGCCTACGCCAGCCCCGAGGCCTATCTCGCCCGCAAGCGCTATATGGCCGAACACCCCACCGCCATCCTGGTGCTCAAATGCATGGACGGCCGCATCAACATCCCGATCGCGACCAACACGCCGGCCGGCATCATCCAGCCCTTCCGCAACCTGGGCGGCATGTTCAACCTGGGCTGGCCGCATCTGGGCGAGACGCTGGAGGCCGCGGTGGCCAAGGTGGTTTCCGCCGGCCGGCGCAGCCTGGTCGTCATCACCTATCACTTCTCCAAGGGCAGCGAGCATCGCGGCTGCGCCGGCTTCAACTATTGCACCGATGCCGCCCGCGCCCACACCTTCGAGATCAAGGCCCAGGTCGAGCAGCTTTTCGGCACCGGCCACGGCACGGTCTATCCTCTGGTCTGCGGCTTCGAGACCGACGAGGACGCCATCATCCTGCATGGCGCCAATGGCGAGGTGTTGAACATGGCCGAGATGGGCGACGCCGACCGCGAGGGCCTGATGCCACGTCTGGCGCGGCTGTTCCCGGACATGCCCGCGCAGGTGCGGGCCGACCTGCTGCCCCTGCTGCTCGGCAACCTGGATCACATCGCCGAGGTGCGCAAGATGACGCGTACCCTCGACATCGAACACCGGGAATGGATGATCTGCATCGGCCGCGGTTTCGACTGGCTGCACATGCCCAACCTCGCATTGATCATCGGCCCCTACAGCCCGGACCTGGCCGATCCCATCCGCAAGGCGGCCGGTATCATCCAGTCCAATATGCAGGCCGGGCGCATCCCCGACGACGGCTTTCTGCTGCTGGCCTCGGCGCCCTACGACGAGATCGGCGTCGACCGCGCGCGGGCCATGCTCAAGGCGCGCTTCATGTGCGAGTTCGCCGCCGAGGTGATCGGCAAGGACTATTCGGCGCTGGCGGAAAAGATGCACGCGCGCACGGCCATCCTGAGTTGGGCCACGCGTACGCTGGAGCAGATATGAAAACGCTCCCGGATCCGGGGCAAACGCCCCCGATCCGGGGGCGTTTGCCGGCAAGGCGGCGGTAAGCGCTACGGGATCAGAAACGGCCGCGCGCGTCGGCGATGTCCTTCGCGCTCGTGGTCTTGGCGATGAGCACCGGCCGCTCGATCTGGCCGAGCAGCGGATCGACCACCCGGCTGGGCAGGGCACGGTGCAGGCCGCCGTGGCGCATGCCGACCACGACGAGGTCGGCGCCGATGAGGTCGGCCTGCTCGATCAAAGTCTGCGCGGCCGGCCCGAAGACCAGCCGGGCATCGGCCTCGACCCCTTCCATGCGCATCATCTGCACGGTCTCGTCCAGCGCGGCCTGCATCAGTTTCGCGGCCGGGTGGTTCTCCTTGGCCACCGAAATCACGGTGATGGGGATGCCGCTGTTCTTGGCCAGGGTGGTGGCGATCTCCGCCGCCGCCACCGCGCTGGGCGAGGCGTCGAAGCAGACCATGATCCGTTTCCGCCACATCCGGCCGGTTTGCGGCACGACCAGCACATGGCACGGCGCCTCGGTGATGATCTTGGCGGCGTGCACGCCGACCATGCGGTCGGTCAGGCCCTTGGGCGGGCGGCGGCCGATGATCAGCAGATTGCTGTCGGCAGCGCGCGCGGCCTCCACCACTTCCTTGATCGGATCGCTGCCGTGGCGCAGTACCGAGTTGCAGCAGATCGCCTCTTGGCTGCACGCCAGTTGCACCTCATCCAGCCGGTCGGCTGCGGCGCCCGTGTCTTCCGCCGTCGCCATGGTCATCGCGTCCAGCGTCAGGTCGAGTTGTTTGGCCAGGGTCAGTGCTACCGATTGTGGCCCCTGGCTGTATTCCGAACCGTCGGTGGCGAACATCAGGCGCAGGCGGCGATGGCCGTCGGGCAGCACCTCGCCGTGGCATTCCTTGAAGATGCGGGTCTTGCAGCTGCGGCAGACCTCGGGGTCCAAGGTCCAGTAGATGGCGCCGGAGACATTGGACTTCACCGGAAAGAAACCGCCTTCGCCGATGTCCTTCAGGTATTCGCCCTGGCGCAGGAACCGGTGCACCGAATCCTTCAGCCGGTAGAAGTACAGGCCGCCGCCCAGGCGCCTACGGCGGCGCGCCTCCTGGGCCAACATCTCGGCGCCGGCGACATCGACGAAGTTGATCGCCGGCGCGGCGATGACCACGGTCTTTTGTTGCGGGTTGTCTTCGTCGATCTGCTGCAGGGCCTGTTGCACGTGGTCGACGGCGCCGAAGTAGATCGAACCGTGGAGGCGGACGAAGCGCACCTGCGGGCACTCCGGCCGGCCCTTGGCGTTTTCGAAGTGGTAGGCGCCTGGGTCGCCGGCGGGCACTACCGGCTCGACCAGCGGCCGCGAGCTGCGGTAGAGGTACATCACGAGCGACAGCAGCACGCCCATGAAGATGCCTTCTTCCAGATTGATCAGGGTGCCGATCAGGGTGACCCAGAGGATGGCCGCCTCGGGCTTGCTGGTCTGCCAGATCGACCGGATGTGGTGGAAATCGATCAGGCCCCAGGCCACCAGGAACAGAATGCCGGCCATGGCGGCGGTGGGTAGGTAGGCGGCGAGCGGCGCGACCAGCAGCAGGATCAACACCAGGAAGACCGAGGCGAACACCGTGGCCAGCGGCGTGCGGGCGCCGGCCTCGTAGTTGACGCCGCTGCGGTTGAACGAGCCGCTTGATGCATAGGCCGAGAAGAAACTGCCGACCAGATTGGACAAGCCCTGGCCGACGAACTCCTGGTTGCCGTCGATGCGCTGCTCGGAACGGGTGGCGATGGCGCGCGAGATCGATACCGCCTCGGTCAGCGCCAGCAGGGTGATGATCAAGGCCGGGCGGGCGGTGTCGCGGATCGCGTCCCAGGAGAAATCGGGCAGCGACAGCGGCGGCAGGCCGGCGGGCAGGGCGCCCACGGTCTTGATGCCGGTCGCCGCTTCGCCGCCCAGGATGGCATTGACGATGAAGGCCACGACGCTGCCGACGACCATGGCGACGATCATGTAGGGGATCTTCGGCAGCAGGCGCTTGGCCAGCAGACCGCTGGCCAGGGTGGCGATGCCGATGGCGGTGACATAGGGGTTGCTCTGCAAGAACTGCACCACCAGTTGGTGGATCACCTCGTAGAACGGCGTGCCGCGCGGGATCGGCAGGCCGAAGAAGTTCTTGATCTGGCTGGCCGCGATCAGGATGGCCGCGCCGGCGGTGAAGCCGATCACCACGGTGTGCGAGATGAAGTTGACCAGGGTGCCCATGCGCGCCAGGCCGAGGATCGTCTGATAAACGCCGACCAGGAAGGTGAGCGTGAGCACCAGGCGGATGTATTCCACGCTGCCGGGCTCGGCCAGGTTGTGCATCGCGGCGAAGACCGCGATGGAGATCGCGGTGGTCGGGCCGGAGACCAGATGCCAGCTGGAGCCGAACATCGCGCCGACGATGGCCGGCACCATGGCGGCATACAGGCCGAATTGCGGCGGCAGGCCGGCGATGGTGGCGAAGGCCACGCCTTGCGGCAACACGATCATGGCGCCGGTCAGGCCGGCCATGGCGTCTTCTTTCATGGTGCCGCGGTTGATCATCGGCCACCAGAGGCGGAAGGGGGTGAAGGTCTTGATCCAGCTGGAGAGTGCGAAAGTGCGAGTCATGTCCGAAATGAATGGCTAAATTAGCGGCCAGGGCCGGTGTTGCGGCAGCTCGTGTGCGCGCAAGGCAAGACGCCACCCCGCGTGGCAGGGCAGCGCCGACATTATAACGGCCACGAAGCTCGTGGCCGTGGGGCCGTTAGGCCGCTGCTGCTTGTCGCGGGGCGATGTCGGCCTCGGCTTCGGCCGGGGTCACCATGACCATGGGGACCGGCGGCAGGGCGGCCTGGGCGGTCATGGCCTGGTTGGGGCTGCCCATGACCAGGAAGGCGATGCGCGAGTGCCGCTCGATATAGGCATACAGGGCTTCTTGTTCGGCCCCCTCGATGGCGTGGATGTCGAGGTGGACGTTGGCGGATTCGAAGGTGTTGCCATGTGCGGCGAGCAGGGCCTGTGCCCGCAGCTTGCCGGTGTGCAGGATGAGCAGATCCATGTCCATGCGCTGGCAGCTCGATAGGGCATAGGTCAGCGCGGCCTGGGTCGGCATCTCGCTCAGCCACAGGGCGACTTGCTTGCGCTTGGGCGCGGCGGCGGCCGGTGCCTGGGCGGCATCGCCGCCGAGGTGGCGGGCCTTGGCGCGGCGGCCCAGCATCTCGCCGGCATCGGCGGCGGCCAGGGCGCTCAGCATCTTCTTCAGGGCTTGGGTCAGGGGCTTCATGGTCGGCTCCATTCGCTGCATGGTTGAGGTGGTGTATCTACCGCAAGTGGCGTGCCAAGCAAAAAAATTCATAAATCATTGTTGTGTAAAGGTTTGTCTGGCGGCTGGGCGGGCTGTGATTGTTGCAGTCTGAAACGCTAAACGCCCTATGCCATTAAAGCCCGCTTGCAGGGCCGGTCTCGGCGATGTTAATAATATGCAACATAGGTGTTGCAAAAAGAAACGGATGATGCCGAGCATACGGGGCAAGATTGCTCTCAGTTATTTCCTATTGGCCGGGGTGGCGGTGGGCTTCGCCCTGTTTGCCTATGGCGACCTGCGCTATCTGGACCGGCGCATCGGCGAAGGGGTGGTGGTCTCCATCTTCCGCGAGGAGGTGCTGGAGATGCGGCGGCACGAGAAGAATTACCTACTCTACCGGGATGCTGCCGACCTGGAGTCCACCATCCGTTATGCCGATTCCGCGCGCCAGCGGCTTGAGCAACATGGGACGTTCGACGAACTGGCCACGGCCAGTCAGCTTGATAAATTGAAAGGCCAGTTGTCCCGCTATAGCCAGCTCCTGGCAGATTACCGCAAAGGGGGGGGTGCCGCTTCGCCGGCGATGGCGAGATTGAGTCAGGAAGTCAGGACAGCCGGCCACACCATTCTGGAACGGGCTGATGCCATGGGCGAACAGGAGCGCTTGCTGCTGGCGGCCACGGTCCGCCAGTCGCAGACGGCACTGTTCATCTCCATGGCCATCCTGGTGGCGCTCGGCCTGTTGATCGGGCAACTGCTGTCACGCGTCGTGGTGCGTCCACTGCGGCGGCTCGAGGCGGAGCTGAAGCCGATCGCGGAAGGCCGCTTCGCCGCCTTCCACCAAGTCTCGCGCGACCGAGAGATCGTCTCGCTGACCGACGCACTGAACCGCATGCTGGAAGAGTTGGAACTGCGCCGCCGGCAGGTACTGCAGTCGGAGAAGTTGGCCTCACTTGGGGTGTTGGCCTCCGGTGTGGCGCACGAATTGAATAATCCGCTCGGCAATATATCCACTTCCTGCCAGATTCTGCTGGAGGAATTGGAGTCGACCGATCGCGCCAGCCAGCGCGAATGGCTGAGTCAGATCGACGCCGAGACCGAGCGGGCGCGGCGCATCGTCCGCACCTTGCTCGACTATTCGCGGCGGCGGACGTTCTCGGTCGAGCGCCTGCCGCTGGACGAGGTGTTGAACAAGTGCCTGACCCTGGTGTGCAATGAGCTGCCGGAGCGCGAGGCGGTCACCCTCGAGCTGCCACCGGAACTGGTGGTCTATGGCGACGAGCAGCAGTTGCAGCAAGTGTTCATCAATCTGATCAAGAACGCGGTCGATGCGGCCGGCGACGCGGCGCGCATTCGCATCGGCGCCCGGCGCGGCAGTTGGCAGAGCACGCAGCCGGGGCGCGACGCGCACGTGGTCGGCGATTTGAGTCTGCCGCACCGGGAGGATGCGCCGCTGCTGGCGATCACCTTGGCCGATAACGGGCCGGGCATCCCGCGCGAGCAATTGCAGAAGGTATTCGATCCCTTCTTCACCACGCGCGAGCCGGGCCATGGCGTCGGTCTCGGCCTCTATATCGTAGAAGAGATCATCCAGGAGCACGGCGGCTGCATCGCGGTGGAATGCCCGGCCGAGGGCGGCACCCGCTTCACCATCTGGCTGCCTTGTTTAGGGCAGGAGGAACGCCATGACTGATCCGGCTCGGCCCGGCAGCCTGCTGATCGTCGACGACGAGGCGATGGCGGTGCGCAGCCTGAGCCATGTCTTCCGCAAGGAAGGCTACGAGGTCGCCACCTGCCAGAGCGGCCCGGCCGGCCTGAAGGCCATCGAGCAGCGGCGCTTCGACGTGGTGCTGACCGATCTGCGCATGGAGCGGGTCGACGGCATGGCCATCCTCAAACGCACGCTCGAGTTGCATCCGGGCAGCGAGGTGATCGTGGTCACCGGCTATGCCACCCTCAACTCGGCGGTCGACGCGATGAAGGACGGCGCCTTCCATTACGTGGCCAAGCCCTACCGGCTGGACGAGGTGCGCGAGATCGTGAAGAGCGCGATGGAGGTGGTGCGGCTGCGGCGCGAGAACGACGAGTTGCGCCGGCGCATCGAGGGTTACGAAGGGCAGGTCAACATCATCACCCAGGACCTGGCCATGCAGCAGTGGCTCGACACCGCGCGCCAGGTGGCCGGCACCGATTGCAATGTGCTGATCACCGGCGAGAGCGGCACCGGCAAGGAGCTGATGGCGCGTTACGTCCATGTCCATAGCCAGCGCTCGGCCGGGCCGTTCGTCGCGGTCAATTGCGGCGCGCTCCAAGACGAGTTGCTGACCAACGAGCTGTTCGGCCACGAGAAGGGCGCCTTCACCGGCGCCGACCGGATGAAGCGCGGCCTGATCGAGGTGGCCGAGGGCGGCACCCTGTTCCTCGACGAGATCGCCGAGATGTCGACCAATATGCAGGTCCGCTTGCTGCGCGTGATCCAGGAACGCGAGTTGTTGCGCGTGGGCGGCACCCAGCCGATCAAGGTCGATGTCCGTTTCGTCGCGGCGACCAACCGGCATTTGCAGGATGCGGTGGCGGCCGGCCGTTTCCGCTCCGACCTGTATTTCCGTTTGAACGTGGTCAACCTCGCGCTGCCGCCTTTGCGCGACCGGGCCGACGACGTGCCGCTGCTGGCCTATTACTTTCTGAAGAAGCACGCGCAGGCCATGGCCAAGAAGGTCAAGGACATCGAGCCCGAGGCCATGCGCCTGCTGGCCCGCTACGACTACCCGGGCAATGTGCGCGAGCTGGCCAATATCGTCGAGCGCGGTGTGGCGCTGACCGACGGCTCGACCGTGGGCGTGGCGCAGTTGCCGGAATCGATGCGGGAGCTGACCGTGCGGGTGCTGACCACGCCCAGCGGCGCCATGCCGACGCTGGAGGCGCACGAGGCGGACTACATCCGCCAGGTGCTGGATCGCACGCGCGGCAATCGCAGCCAAGCGGCGGAGGTCCTCGGCATCGACCGGGTTTCCTTGTGGCGCAAGATCAAACGCTATGGTCTGGCCTAGCCCCGGGAGCGGCTCGGGGCAGCGAATGGTGTTACAATTTGCAACTCTTTTGAGTCGTGTTTATTCGAGTTAACGAACAGCCATCGGCGATGGCTGTTTTTTTGTCCAGGCACACCATGAACGCACTGACCCGTTTCCTCCCCTTCATGCGCTGGTTCCCCCTGACCGGGGACGTCGTCAAGGCCGACTTCGTCGCGGGCATCACAGTGGCGCTGGTGTTGATTCCCCAGTCCATGGCCTATGCCCAGCTGGCCGGCCTGCCGGCCTATTACGGCCTGTATGCCGCCTTCCTGCCGGTGGCCGTCGCCGCCTTGTGGGGTTCGTCGAACCAGTTGGGCACCGGCCCGGTGGCCGTGGTCTCGCTGCTGACCGCTTCCACGCTGGCGGTGTTCGCCGCGCCCGGTTCGGAGGACTTCATCGGCCTGGCGATCATGCTGGCGCTGCTGGTCGGCATCGTGCAATTGGCGCTCGGCGTGTTCAAGCTGGGCGTGATCGTGAACTTCCTGTCGCACCCGGTCATCGTCGGTTTCACCAATGCCGCCGCCATCATCATCGGCCTGTCGCAGGTGTCCAAGCTGTTTGGCGTCTCGATGGGCCGCAGCGAGTCCTTCCTGGTCGATATCTGGGGCGTGTTCAAGCAGATCGGCGACACCCATATGCCGACGCTGATCATGGGCGTCGCGGCCATCGCCATCATGTGGGCGATCAAGAAATACAAGCCGAAGTGGCCGGGCGTGCTGATCGCCGTGGTGGTTACCACCACTATTTCCTGGGCCATCGGTTTCGAGCGCAATGCCGCCGGCAAGATCGAGCAGATCGCCGATGCCGAATTGCAGGCCATGGTCCAACAGGTGTCCGATACCGCGGCCAAGGTGGACGAGGCGAGCAAGCAATCGGCCGCCAAGGCCGGTGCCCTGCTCGCCGCGCAGAAGGCCGAGGGCCACGAGAGCCAGCAGGTGATCGCGATCGAGGCCGAGGTCGGCATGGCCAAGCTGGCAGTGGAGGCTGCCGAGCACGAACTGGGCGCGGCGAAGTCGAAGTTGCGCAAGGTTCGTATCGTGCGCGAGATCGACGATGCCGGCCAGACCGTCGCCATTCATTTGCCGGGCAAGGTGCCGCAGGCGGCCAAGCTGGACGACACCGAATACCGCATCCGCAAGATCGCCAAGGGCGGGTTCAAGCTGGTCGGCGGCGGCGAGGTGGTCGGCACCATCCCCGAGGGTCTGCCCAGCATCGGCGTGCCCAAGTTCGACCTGGACAAGTTCGGCGTTCTGCTGTCTTCCGCCCTGGTGATCTCCTTGGTCGGTTTCATGGAGGCGATCTCCATCGCCAAGGCCATCGCCGCCAAGACCAAGCAGCGCATCGATCCCAACCAGGAACTGATCGGCCAGGGCCTAGCCAATATCGTCGGCAGTGCCACGCACGCCTTCCCTGTGTCCGGCTCCTTCTCGCGCTCGGCGGTGAATATCAATGCCGGCGCCAAGACCGGCCTGAGTTCGGTGATCACCGCGCTGTTCGTGCTGCTCACCTTGCTGTTTCTGACGCCGCTGCTCTATCACCTGCCGCAGGCGGTGTTGGCTGCGGTGATCATCATGGCCGTGGTTGGCCTGGTGAATATCGAGGCGATCAAGCATGCCTGGCACGCGCACAAGCACGACGGCGCCGCCGCCGTGGTGACCTTCGCCGCCACTTTGTTGTTCGCGCCGCACCTGGACAACGGCATCATGGTTGGTGCAGGCTTGGCCATCGTGCTGTTCCTGCTGCGCACCATGACCCCGCGCGTCGCCTTGCTCGGCCGGTTTAGCGACGGTACCCTGCGCGACCTCAAGGTGCACCCGCATTTGCCGACCAGCGAGCACGTGGTCGCCATGCGTTACGACGGCTCGCTCTACTTCGCCAATGTCTCCTATTTCGAGGATACCGTACTGGAGGCGGTGGCCGAGCATCCCACGGCTACGTACATGTTGATCGTCGGCGATGCCATCAACCAGATCGATGCTTCGGGCGAGGAGGTGGTGCACCACCTGGTCGAACGCCTGCGTGCCGGCGGCGTGGAACTGGTGTTCTCCGGCCTGAAGAAGCAGGTGCTCGACGTGATGCGCGGCACCGGTCTGTTCGAGCTGGTCGGCCAGCGGAACATCTTTGCCACCGAGGATCAGGCCTTGGCCGCGATCTACGAGCGCTTGGGCGACGAGGCGGCAGACGACCTGTTCTGCCGGGTCAAGCCGCAGGCCGCCGGGGTGTGATGCAGCCCGGAGGCTTCGGATAGGTCGAATTCACATCAGAGACGTTGACATGATCAGAAGAAACCCCAACGGCGACCTGCCTCAAGTCCACGAAACAGCCTTCGTGGATCCCACCGCCATCCTTTGTGGCAAGATCGTCGTTCAAGAGAATGTCTTTATCGGTCCCTATGCGGTGATTCGTGCCGACGAGGTGAACGAGGCCGGCGACATGGAGCCCATCGTCATCGGCGCCCATTCCAACATCCAGGACGGGGTGGTGATTCACTCCAAGGCCGGCGGTCTGGTGGAGATCGGCGAATATACCTCCATCGCTCATCGCTCCATCGTTCATGGCCCCTGCAGGGTGGGCAGTCGGGTGTTCATCGGCTTCAATTCGGTACTGTTCGACTGCCAAGTGGGGGACGGTTCTGTGGTGCGCCACAACTCGGTGGTGGAACATTGCACCGTGCCTCCAGGCTTCTATATCCCGTCTACCAGCAATATCCATTCCGATGCCGAACTGGCCACCATTGAGCCGGTGACGCCGGATGTGGCCGGTTTCTCCGAGAGTGTGGCCCAGGCCAACCACGAGTTGGTCAAGGGCTATAAGCGCATCCGCAACGAGTTTTGAAAATGAAGCATTCGACCTGCCATGATTGAAGCGCTGATGGTGTTACAGCCGGTAGATTGGGCCTGGGGGCTGGTACTCTACTGGCTGGGCTTGGCGGCGTTTGGCCTGCTCTTGCAGCGACGACCCGGTCTGCTTTTGCGCCTGCTCTTCCCACTCGGGGCCGCGGGTGCGTTGGCCATTGCCGCGGTGGGTTTGGCTGGGCTGCTCGGCCCGGCCTCGGGCATGGTGCTGCCCATCGGCTTGCCTGATCTGCCTTTCCACCTGCGCCTGGATGCCTTGTCTGCCTTTTTCCTGGTGCTGCTGGGCGGTGCCGCATTCGGCGTGACGGTGTATGCAGTGGGTTATTTTCAGCACATGGCGGGGAGGGTGCTCGGCCTGTTGGCGCTGTGGTACCACCTGTTCCTGGCCGGTATGGTCATGGTGCTGCTGGCCGACGATGCCTATGCCTTCATGGTGGCCTGGTAGGTCATGGCCCTGTCGTCCTACTTCCTGGTCACCACCGACCACGATATCCCCGATATCCGCCGCGCCGGTTTCCTCTATCTGCTGATCGCCCATGTCGGGGCAGTGGCCCTGCTGCTGTGCTTCGGCTTGCTGCAAGGCGTGGGCCAGGGGCTAGCTATAGGGGATTACACCTTCAATACCATGCGCCTCGCGGAGATCACGCCATTCTGGGCCTCTATCGTCTACCTGCTGGCGCTGTTCGGCTTCGGCGCCAAGGCCGGCTTGGTGCCCATGCATGTCTGGTTGCCAGAGGCCCACCCCGCGGCACCCTCGCCGGTGTCGGCCCTGATGTCCGGCGTGATGCTGAAGACGGCGATCTACGGCCTGCTGCGCGTCACCTTCGATCTGCTCAACGTGCAGATCAGTTGGTGGGGTACCCTGGCCCTGGCGCTGGGTCTGCTGACCGCGCTCTATGGCGTGATCTTCGCGGCCGTGCAGTCGGACATGAAACGCCTGCTGGCCTGGTCCTCGATCGAGAACATCGGCGTGATCCTGGCCGCCTTCGGCCTGACCTTGATCTTCTACACCGACGGCAAGGGCGCGCTGGCCGCGCTGACCCTCACCGCGCTGCTCTACCATGCGATCAACCATGCCTTTTTCAAGGGCCTGTTGTTCGTCGGCACGGGGGCCGTGCTGCACGCCACCGGCGAACGGCGCATGGGCAAGCTGGGTGGCTTGCTGCGCTTCATGCCCTGGACCGGCTGGCTGACCCTAGTCGGCGCCCTGGCCATCGCCGGCCTGCCGCCGTTGAACGGCTTCGCCTCGGAATGGCTGCTGCTGCAGGCCTTCCTGCTGACCCCGGGCCTGACCCAGCCCTACCTGAACATGGTGATCCCGGTCGCCGCCGCCTCCGTTGCCCTGGCCGCTGCCCTGGCCGCCTATGTCATGGTGAAGTTCTATGGTGTCGTCTTCCTGGGGCAGCCGCGCGACCCGGACCTCGTGCATGCCCGCCGTACGACCTGGGCGGAACGCCTGGGCATGATCTGGCTGGCGGCAGGGTGCGTGTTGCTGGGCCTGTTTCCCGTGCAGGTCATAGACTGGCTGAGCCCCGTGGTGCGCCTGCTGACCAACCAGACCCTGGTCAACGACGGCAACTGGCTGATGCTGGCGCCGGTGTCCGCCGAACGCGCCAGCTATGCGCCGCTCATCTTTCTCGCCGTGGTGGCGGCCATCGTCCTGCTGGTGTTCTTCGGCGTGAAGCGGGTCTACCACGGCCGCGTGCGCCGCGTCGACCCCTGGGATTGCGGTTACCCGGAACAGGATGCGCGCATGCAGGACAGTGCCGAGGGCTTCGGGCAGCCCATCCGCCAGATCTTCGAGGTCTTCATGCGGGTGGAGCGGGAAACGCCGGACCCCTTCGATCGCAAGCCCCAGTATCGCGGCGACAGCCGCGACAAGCTCTGGCTGCTGCTGTATGTGCCCATTGCCCGGCTGGCGGGCTGGCTCTCGGATCAGGTGGGGCGCCTGCAGCACGGCCGCATCCAGTGGTATCTGATCTACAGCTTTGCCACGCTGATTTTCCTGCTTGTATTTGTTACACGGTGAAACCATGAGCACCGGCATCGTTCTGCAAATCGCCCAGACCCTGTTGGCCATCCTGCTGGCTCCCTTGCTCATGGGCTGGGTCAACCAGTGCCGCGCTTGGCTGCAGGGACGCAGCGCGCCGCCGCTCACCCAGCCCTACCGCATGCTGCGCAAGCTGTTTCACAAGGACGCGGTGCTGGCCCATGACGCCAGCCGCCTGTTCCGTTTCGCGCCCTACATCATCTTCGCCTGCATGGTCCTGGCGGCCGGCATCGTGCCCACCATCGTCAACGACCTGCCGTTCTCGCCCGCGGCGGACGTGATCGCCCTGGTCGGCATCTACGCCCTCGCGCGCGTGTTCCTGGCGCTCGCCGCCATGGACATCGGCACCTCCTTCGGCACCCTCGGCGCGCGACGCGAGATGCTGGTCTCGTTCCTAGCGGAGCCGGCCCTGCTTATGGTGTTCTTCACCGCCAGCCTGATCTCGCAATCGACCGAGTTGCCGGTCATCGTGCAGACCCTGGCGCACAAGGAATTCGCCATCTATCCCAGCATGGCCTTCGCGGCGGTGGCGTTCTGGATGATCTCGGTGGCGGAGAATGCCCGCATTCCGGTGGACAACCCGACCACCCACCTGGAACTGACCATGATCCACGAGGCCATGATCCTGGAGTATTCGGCGCGCCATCTGGCCTTGATCGAGTGGGCGGTGGCCCTGAAGCTGTTCACCTATTCGGCCCTCGGCATTGCCCTGTTCGTACCCTGGGGCATCGCGCCGCGCGGTGATCTGGGGGCCTTGCCCCTGGCGCTGCTGGCCCTGCTCGTGAAGATGATCGTCGGCGGCGCGGCCCTTTCCCTGCTCGAAGCCATCTCCGCCAAGGTGCGCCTGTTCCGCGCCCCCGAGTTCCTCGGCACCGCCTTCCTGCTGGGGGTGCTGGGCATGCTGATCCATTTCCTGCTGGAGGTCTGAGTTGAGCCTCACCTACCACCTGCAAGTCGTCAATCTGCTGGCCGCGCTGCTGCTGCTGATCTCCTTCGCCATGCTGTCGCAGCGCCGCATCGTCGGCCTGGTGACCCTGTTCGCCTGGCAGGGCGCGGCGCTGGCCGTGTCGACAGCCCTCGTCGGCTGGTCCACCGGCCAGCATCACCTGTACTACTCCGCGGCCTTGACCCTGGCGCTCAAGGTCATCGCCATGCCCTGGTTCTTCTATCGCCTGGTGAAGAAGCTGGATGTGGGCCGCGACGTGGAGCCGATGATCAACATCCCCACCACCATGCTGATCGGCATCGTCCTGGTCATCTTCGCCTTCAACCTCGCCCTGCCTATCTCGCAGATGTCCGGCACGGTGACACGTTCGACCTTGGGCATCGCCATGGCCACCGTGCTGCTCGCCTTCCTCATGATGATCACGCGCAGCAAGGCCATCCCGCAGGTGATCGGCTTCCTCGCCATGGAAAACGGTCTGTTCTTCGCCGCCACTAGCGCCACCTACGGCATGCCGCTGGTGGTCGAGATGGGCGTCGCCCTGGACGTGCTGGTGGGCGTGTTCGTGCTGGGCATCTTCTTCTTCCAGATCCGCGAGACCTTCGACTCGCTGGACCTGAAACACATGGAAAAGCTGAAAGAACGCTGACATGGAAATCTACTGGTTACTGGGTATTCCCCTCGCCGGCGGGACGTTTCTGGCCCTCTGGGGCAACCGGCGCAACGCGCCCGAGATCAATGTCCTGTTCAGCCTGTTGACCCTGGTCGCGGCGGGCGTGCTGACCGCGCGTATCGTCGCCGAAGGGCCGATCGTGGTTGGCGACGACTGGTTCTTCATCGACTCCTTCAATGTGTTCCTGGTGGCCCTGACCGCCTTCGTGGCATTCACCACCTCGCTGTTCTCGCGTCCTTACATGCGCATCGAGAAGGAGCATGGCCGCCTCACCGACAAGCGCCTGCGCCTCTACCACAGCAGCTACCAGATATTCATCGCCGCCATGCTGCTTGCGCTCACCACCAACAACATGGGCATCCTCTGGGTATCG
The DNA here is from genome assembly GCA_016234655.1 of Betaproteobacteria bacterium. Classification (GTDB taxonomy): domain Bacteria; phylum Pseudomonadota; class Gammaproteobacteria; order Burkholderiales; family Thiobacillaceae; genus Sulfuritortus. The sequence continues at coordinate 42,836 of JACRAU010000028.1, read as the reverse complement.
ATGGAAGCCGCCACCCTGGCCACGGTGCTGCTGGTCTCCCTGTACCGCACCCCCGCTTCCCTGGAGGCGGCCTGGAAGTACTTCATCCTGTGCGGCGTCGGCATCGCCCAGGCCCTGTTCGGCACCATCCTGCTCTACTTCGCGGCGGAGAAGGTCCTCGGCTCCGGCGGCACCGCGCTGCTCTGGACCCACCTGAACGCCGTCAAGGACCAATTGGAGCCGACGGTGCTGCAACTGGCCTTCGTCTTCCTGCTGGTCGGTTACGGCACCAAGGTCGGCCTGGCGCCCTTGCACAATTGGCTGCCGGATGCCCACGCCGAAGGCCCCACACCGGTCTCCGCCGTACTGTCCGGCCTGCTGCTCAACGTCGCCCTGTACGCAGTGATGCGCTCCAAGGTGCTGGTTGACGGTGCACTGGGCACCGAGATGGCGGGCAGCCTGATGATGGGCTTCGGCCTCCTCTCCGTCGTGGTGGCGGCCTTCCTGATCAAGCGCCAGACCGACGTGAAGCGCATGTTCGCCTACTCTTCGATCGAGCACATGGGCCTGGTCACCTTCGCCTTCGGCATGGGCGGCGCGGTGGCGAGCTTTGCCGGCCTGCTGCACATGACCATGCACTCGCTCACCAAGTCGGCCATCTTCTTCGCCGTCGGCCATGCCACCCAGAGCGCGGGCACCCAACTGATGGACGGCATCCGCGGCCTGATCAAGACCAACCCGACCATCGGCTGGGGCCTGATGCTGGGCACCGTGGCGATCCTCGGCGTGCCGCCGTTCGGCGTATTCGCGAGCGAGTTCCTCATCATCACCACCGCCATGCACGAGCATCCCTGGGCCACGCCTTTCCTGCTCATCGCCCTGGGCGTGGCCTTCGCCTCCATTTTCGGCAAGGTGCAGCCCATGGTGTTCGGCGAGACCGAACTGCCCAAGCTGCCCTACCAACCCGCCTTGGCGCCGGTGTTCATCCACCTCGGCCTGGTGCTGATGCTGGGCCTGTTCATCCCGCCCTACCTGGCGCTGTGGTATCGCCAGGCCGCCGCACTCCTGGGAGGCTGAGATGAAGATCGGCGCACAAGACTGGAACCTCACACAGACCGCCGCGCATATCTGGCGCGGCCGCATCGAAACGGTCCAACTGCCCATCATCGCCCAAGCGGTGAAGGAGGAGGGCGGCCAGATGGTCGCGTTGTGGGGTTCGGACGACCGGCATCTCGGCGGCGGCTACGCCCTGCACGCTGCCTTCATCACCGCCGCCGGCCTGGCCTGGATCAGCGCCGCCCTGGCGGCAGGGTCTCCGGAAAGCCCGCCGGCCTACCCGGATCTCGCCGCGATCTTCCCGCAGGCCGATCGCATGCAGCGTGCCACCTTCGATCTGCTCGGCATCCGTGCCGAGGGGGTGGTGGATGAACGCAAATGGCTGCGCCACAAGGCCTGGGCCGAGGACCAGTTCCCCCTGCGCCGGGACTTCGACCCTGTCGCGGCCGCCCGCGCCGAACTTCCCGAAGTGGACGGCTACCCCTTCATCCGCGTCGAGGGCGACGGGGTGCACGAGATTCCGGTCGGCCCCATCCATGCCGGCACCATCGAGCCGGGCCACTTCCGCTTCTCCATCATCGGCGACCGCATCCTCAAGCTGGAGCAGCGCCTGGGCTACACCCACCAGGGCGTGGAAAAGCGCTTCGAGGGCATGGACCTGGCGACCGGCGCCAAGCTTGCCGGCCGCGTCTCGGGCGACACCCACAGCGCCTTCACCTGGGCCTACTGCATGGCGGTGGAACAGGCCACGGGCAGCGTCGTGCCGGCGCGCGCCGCCTGGCTGCGCGCCCTGTTCCTGGAGATCGAGCGGATCGCCAACCACCTCGGCGACCTGGGCTACCTCGGCAACGACGTGGCGCTCGCCTTCGGCTTCATGCAGTTCTGGCGCCTGAAGGAAGACTGGCTGCGCCAGTCGGCCAGGTTGTTCGGCCATCGCTACCTGTTCGACCGCATCGTGCCCGGCGGCGTGGCCGTTGACCTGGATGCCGGCGGCCAGGCGGAACTGGCGGCCCTGTGCGAACGGATCGGGCAGGAAGTGGGCGAACTGAAGGCGGTCTACGACGAACACGCGACGCTGCAGGACCGTTTCGCCAACACCGGTATCTGCAAGCCGGCCCTGGCCGCGCGCCTGGGCCTGACCGGCCTGGCCGGCCGCGCCAGCGCCCAGGCCTGGGACGCGCGCGTGCAGTTCCCGCAGCTGCCCTACACAGAGCTGGATGTGAACATGGCGACCGGGCGCAGGGGCGATGTCCTGGCGCGCGCCGAGGTGCGCTTCGCCGAGGTGTATGAGTCTCTGCGCCTGATCCGCGAGATCCTCGCGCGCCTGCCGGGCGGTGCCATCCACGAACCGCTCCAGGCGGTGACGCCGGCATGCGAGGGGCTGGGCTGGGTCGAGGGCTGGCGCGGCGAGGTGTTGGTGGCCGTGCGCATCGCCGCCGACGGCAGGCTCGACCGCGTCCACCCGCACGACCCCTCCTGGCAGAACTGGCCGCTCCTGGAAGTGGGCGTACTCGGCAACATCGTTCCCGATTTCCCGCTCATCAACAAATCGTTCAACCTCAGCTACTCCGGTCAGGACCTGTAATCATGGCGACCCACCTGATCCTGCAAAAAATCTTCAAGACCGGCATCGTCTCGGAGCCGCCGCCGCAGGCCGATCTCTCCATGCGCACGCGGGAGCAGGAACTGCACGCCGAAATCCTCAAGGTGTTCGGCCAGGCGGTCAGCATCCGCCACGTCGACGCCGGCTCCTGTAATGGCTGCGAACTGGAAATCCACGCCATCAACGGCCCCCACTACAACATCGAGGGTATGGGCGTGAAGTTCGCAGCCAGCCCGCGCCACGTCGATGTTCTGCTGGTCACCGGCCCGGTTTCGCGCAACCTGGAAACTGCGCTGAAACGTACCTATGAAGCCACTCCGGAACCCAAGTGGGTGGTTGCGATGGGCGATTGCGCGGGGGGCTGCGGTGCGGTCGGGGCGATGTTCGGCGAGAACTATGCCTCCTGCGGCAAGATCGCCAACGTCATCCCTGTGGATGTCGAGGTGCCTGGCTGTCCGCCCACACCTGTTGCCCTCCTCCAGGGCATTCTTGCGGCAGTCAGCGGCGGACGCTAGCCCCGCATAAATTGTAAAATCCAAACTCGCCCGACCGGGCGCAGCCTATGAAAGGCGGCTTGCGAAATATTGCTTAAGAGTCTGCTGTTCATTCCTCTCTTCGGTGCGGCCCTGGTCGCGCTGGTGCCTGCCCGTTTCGCCTGGCTGGTGCGAGCGGTGGCCCTGGCCACCACGGCGGTGGCATTCGGTTACGCCATCTGGATATACCAGCAGTTCGACCCCGGCTTCGCCGGCGTCCAGTTCTACGAATCGCACACCTGGAACCCGCGTCTGGGCAGTGCCTTCGTGCTGGCCATCGACGGTATCTCCTTGGCCATGCTCTTGCTCGGCACCTTGCTCTGCCTGGTTGCGGTGATCGCCTCGGCCAGCATCCGCGAGCGGGCCAAGGGCTATTACATGCTGCTCTTGGTGCTGGAGACCGCCATGCTCGGCGTGTTCATGGCGCGCGACTGGTCGCTGTTCTATGTGTTCTGGGAACTCACGCTGATCCCGCTGTTTTTCCTGATCGACCGTTGGGGCGGCAAGAACCGCCATCGCGCCGCGCTCAACTTCGTGCTCTATACCCTGGGCGGCTCGGTGTTCATGCTGGTCGCCCTGCTCGTACTGTATGACGCAGCGCCCGGCCAACAGGTGTTAGAGATGACCCTGATCCTCGAGACTGGCCGCGCCCTGCCCGAGCAGATGCAGATTCTGCTGTTCCTCGGCCTGCTGATCGGCTTTGGCGTGAAGATGCCGATCTTTCCACTGCACGGCTGGCTGCCGCTGGCCCACGTCGAGGCGCCGAGCCCGGTCTCCATCCTGCTGTCCGGCATCCTGCTCAAGATGGGCTCCTACGGCCTGATCCGCGCGGCCAGCATGTTGCCCATGGCGGCCGAGGCCTTGCAGGGCCTGCTGGTCACACTGGCCCTGGTCAGCGTGGTCTACGGCGGCATCCTGGCCTGGCGCCAGCGCGACCTCAAGGCCATGATCGCCTACTCGTCGGTGTCGCACATGGGCGTGGTGCTGCTCGGCCTGGCCGCGCTCAACCCGGCCGGCATCACCGGCGCGGTGATGCAGATGGTCGCCCACGGCCTGGTCGCCGGCGCCCTGTTCCTGTTGATCGGCCTGCTCTACGAGCGCACCCACACCCGCGACATCGCCGACTATTCCTCGCTGGTGCGCACCATGCCGCGCTTCGCCTTCTTCACCGTGCTGACCTTGGTGGCCGCCATCGGCCTGCCCGGCACGGCTGGCTTCATCGCCGAACTGCATGTCCTGATCGGCGGCTTCCAGGCCTGGGGCGGCTGGATCGTCTTTCTCAGCCTGGGCGTGCTGGTCAGCGCGGCCTATGCCCTGCGCACCGTCGGCCGTTTGTTCACCGGCCCGGTCGCCGCCCGCATGCAAGGGCTGCCCGACCTGACCGTGACCGAGCTGGCCGCCGCCGGCGTGCTCACCGCCGGCAGCCTGTTGATCGGCATCTACCCGACGCCGGCCTTGGCCTTGATCGGCGCCTCGGTCGATCGTCTGGCGCAATTGTTCGTGCCGTGAGGATGCGATGAGCGTGGATAGCCCTACGACCTCGAACGACCCGCGCGCCGAACTGCGCCACCTGGTCGAGCACCTGGCCCATGTCCTGCCGGCCCAGGCGCCGATCAGCGACTTCGTGCATCACAATACCTTGCATGGTTTTCAGCATCTGCCCTTCCGCCAGGCCTTGGCCGATGCGGCTCGCTTGATCGGCACCCACGGCTACCTGCCGGCCGAGGCCTTCGTCGAGTTCTATCGCCGGGGCCGCATCGAGCGCGACGATCTGCTGGCGGCCTTCGATGCCTTGCCGGAGTTGAATGCCGGCGAGGTCTTGCTCGACACCCCGTCCGGTCCGATCGCGCGGCGCGATGTCTATCTGGTGGCCCTGCTGGCCGGCCTGCGGGCGATTGCGCCGAGCGAATTGATCTGGCGCATCGACGAAGAACAGGTGCTCGAACGCTTCCAGCCCGATGTCGACGCGGTCAAGCGGCTGCGCCTGCTGGCCGCGGCGGGCGATGGCCCTCTCCCCAACCCTCTTCCGCTTGCGGGAGAGGGGGCGAACGATGCGCTGCGCGCGCCCAAACCGATTGACGAAAGGCAAGCCTTGGCCGAATTGTGGGCGGCCTGCCTGGCGGTCTTGGGCATCGAGCATGCGATGTTGCATCCCGAGGAATTGATGGAGCCGGGCGGCGAGCGGATACAGGCCTTGCACGCCAACGTGCCGGCCGAGATCGCGGCCGAGGCCGACGAATCCTGGACCGCGCGCATGCTCAAGCGCGAGTCGGCGCAATTGCTCGGCCAGTTTCTCGACCGGGTCGGCGGCGATTGGACCTTGCGCGGCCTGTTGCTGGCCTTGACCGGCCGCGACATATTGGACGAGGTGCGCCCGTATCTGCTGCGCCACCTGGGCGCGCATCTCGACCAGGGCATGGCCGCCTGGCACAACCCGGCGCGCGGCCTGGGCCTTTACACGGCTTGGCGCACCAGCGCGCACGAGGACCTCGGTTGGTCCTTGAACGACCTGACCGAATGGCGCCAACAGTTGGAGCGCCTGCCGGACGACCCGCTCGACGCCTTGATCCAGGAGCTGCAATTGCTCGGCCTGGACGAAGCGCGCTGGGCCGGCTATCTGGAAAAACTTGCGCAGGAATTGCCCGGCTGGTCCGGCATGTTCCTCTGGCGTCACCAGCACCCGAACTACGCGCCGGCCGGCGGCATTCCGGTCGACATGCTCGATTACCTCGCGGTGCGCTTGGCGCTGGAGCGCCTGTTCGCCCAACGCCTGTGCCGCCAGCATTGGCGCATCGAGACCAGCCTGCCGGTGCTGCGCTGGTATTTCCGCCGGCACCCGGCCGAGTTGCTGGTACGCAATGCCTTGTACCACAGTCGCCTACCGGAATACTTGGAGAACCTAGGCCATCAATTGGTGCGCCAAGCCACTCGTAGCGACGACGAAGAGGACGATGCCGATTGGTACGGGGCCGCGCAGTTGATCTGGGCTTGGCGCCAGAACGCGCCGGTCGAGCGGCCGGAGGGCGCCTCGCCCTGCCGCACGGCCTGGCCCTTGTTCCGCCTGGCCCAGCATCTGGGCTTGGCGGCGCCCGAGATCGAACGCATGGGCCGGGCCGGGGCCGAGCGCCTGCTGGCCTGCGTGCAGGACTTGGACGAAGCGCGCACCGGCTACCTCTGGCTCAATGCCTACGAGCGCCATTACCGCGAGCAGATATTCGGCGCCCTGGCCGCCAACCACGGCCGCAGCCCCGGCCGTTGGAGCCGGCGGCCCTATGCCCAAATGGTGTTCTGCATGGAGGTCCAGGAGGAAGGCATGCGCCGTCACGTCGAGGAACTGAACCCGGCGGTCGAGACCTTCGGCGCCGCCGGCTTCTTCGGCGTCGCCATCAACTGGCGCGGGCTCGACGACGCGACCGTCACGCCGCTCTGCCCGGTGGTGGTCACGCCCGCGCATGAAGTCCATGAGCTGGCCGAGGCCGGGGCGAACGATTTGCATGCCGAGCACGTCAAGCGCCGCGCGCGGCGGCTCAGATTCAAGGAGGCGCTGCACCAGGGCAGCCGGCGCGGCCTGCTCGGCGCCACGCTGATCGCCACCGTGGCCGCGCCGGTCGCCTTGCCGGTCTTGGTCGGCAAGGTCTTGCTGCCCGCGCGGCTGGGCAAGTGGGTGCAGCGCTTGCGCGAGCAGTTCGACCTCGGCGTGCCGACCCGGGTGGCGATCAATGCGCCGGCCGACAGCGCCCCGGCCACGCCGGCCATGCCGCGCCTGGGCTTTACCGATGTCGAGCAGGCCGAGCGCGTGGCCGGCTTCCTGCGCACCATCGGCCTGACCGCCAACTTCGCCTCCTTCGTCGTGCTGTTCGGCCACGGCTCGCACAGCCAGAACAACCCGCATCTGTCGGCCTACGATTGCGGCGCTTGCTCCGGCCGCCACGGCGGGCCGAACGCGCGCGTGTTCGCCGCCATGGCCAATCGCCTGGAAGTGCGCGGCCTCTTGGCCGAGCAGGGCATCTTCATCCCGAACGACACTTGGTTCGTCGGTGCCGAGCACAACACCTGCGACGACGAGATCGCGTGGTACGACGAGGCACTGGTGCCGCCGGTGATGCAGAACCGTTTCGGCGAGTTGAAGGCCTTGCTGGCCGAGGCCGGCAAACTGCACGCGCAAGAACGCTGCCGCCGCTTCGCCTCGGCCCCGAGCAAGATCGCGGCCGAGCGCGCTTGGCGTCACGTGGCCGACCGCGCCTTCGATTTCTCCCAGGCTCGGCCCGAACTGGGCCATGCCACCAACGCCGCCGCCTTCATCGGCCGCCGTGCCATGAGCCGGGGCGCCTTCTTCGACCGCCGCGCCTTCCTGATCTCCTACGACCCGAGCCAGGATGCCGAAGGCAAAATCCTGGAGGCGATCCTGCTCGCGGCCGGCCCGGTCGGCGCCGGCATCAGCCTGGAGTATTACTTCTCCACCGTGAACAACGAGCGTTACGGTTGCGGCACCAAGATCGTCCACAATGTGACCGGCCTGTTCGGCGTGATGGAAGGCGCCGCCTCCGACCTGCGCACCGGCCTGCCCCGGCAGATGATCGAGATCCACGAGGCGATGCGGCTGTTGATCGTGGTCGAGCACGGCATCGAGGTGCTGACCGCGATCTACCGGCGCCAGCCGCCGTTGCAGGAACTAGTCGGCAACGGCTGGGTGCAACTGGCGGCCAAGCATCCGGAGACCGGGGCCATCCACTTGTTCACGCCCCAGGGCTGGCAACTTTGGTCGGGCCAGGCCGACCTGCCCAAGGTGGCGCGTTCGGCCGATTGGTTCATGGGCCAGCGCGATCCGCTGACGCCGGTGCTGATCGACAGCGTGGTCGAGGAGGCGGTGCGATGAGCGGCTTCGATCTGATCGCCTTGGTGCCGCTGCTGCCCTTGCTGGCGGCCGGCCTGATCGCCCTGTTGCACCTGGCCGGCATCGCGCAAGACGAGACGGGCGAGCCGTGGACCGCGCGCCTGGCCGTGTGGCCGGCGGCGCTCGCCTTGCTGATCGTGCTCGGTCTCGACCTCGCCGCCCTGGCCGGCGGCACGCCGGGTTCGGTGCAACTCGGCTACTGGCTGGTCAGCGGCGGCTTCGAGGTCGGCGCCAGCTTCATGGTCGACGCCCTGGCCCTGGGCATCGGCACGCTGGTCGCGCTGATCGCGTTCCTGACCCTGCGCTTTTCGGTCAATTATCTGCATCGCGAGGCCGGCTTCCATCGCTTCTTCATCGCGATGTGCCTGTTCGCCGGCGGCATGCAGCTCATCGTGCTGGCCGGCAACATGGCCTTCAGCTTCGTCGGCTGGGAGCTGGCCGGCGTCAGCTCCTATCTCTTGATCGGCTATGCCTACGACCGGCCCACCGCCAGCGGCAACGCCCTGCGCGCCTTGGTGACCAACCGCATCGGCGATGCCGGCTTCGTGCTCGGCATCGCGCTGGCCTATGCCTGGCTGGGCAGCCTGGAGTGGTCGGTGCTATCGGAACGGAGCCAGCCGTTCACCACCCTGGCCGCGGCCTTGCTCGGCATCGGCTTCGTCGTCGCCGCGCTGGCCAAGTCGGCCCAGGTGCCGTTCGCACCGTGGATCGCGCGTGCGCTCGAAGGCCCGACGCCGTCGTCGGCGATCTTCTACGGCGCGCTGATGGTGCATGCCGGCGTCTATCTCTTGTTGCGCCTGGCGCCGCTTATCGAGCATTCGCCGGCGCTGATGGGCCTGCTGGTCGTGCTGGGCGGGTCGACCGCGCTGTACGGTTATTTCGTCGGCCTGACCCAGACCGACGTGAAGTCCGCCTTGATCTTCGCCACCACCACCCAGGTCGGTCTGATGTTCGTCGCCTGCGGCCTCGGTTGGTTCGAACTGGCGGCCTGGCATCTGGCGCTGCATGCCGCGTTCCGTTCTTATCAATTCCTCGCCTCGCCGTCCTATATGCATTTGATCGGCGGCGCGGCCCGGCCGGTGCCTTCGTTACTGGCGCATAGGCAATGGCTGTACACCGCCGCCTTGCAACGCTTCTGGCTGGAGCCTCTGGCCGAGCGCCTGCTGGTGCGGCCGACGCGCGAGTTGGCGCAGGACATGCGGGTGATCGACGAACAGGTGGTCAGCCGCCTGGTCGGCCTGCCGGAGAAGGCCAAGGCCGCCGCGCTGCTCGACCGGGTCGAACAGGCCCGGCACCAGGGCGCGCAAGCGGTGGTGTACGGGCACGGCGCGGCCGGCAAGCTGCTGGAGCGGGTGGCCGACCGGCTCGATCACTTCGAGCGGCATCTGGTGTTGCAGGCCGGCGGCGGCCGCATGGCCTGGCTGCTGCGCCAGGTGGGCCAGTGGCTGGTCGCGGTGGAGAGCCTGCTGGAGCGGCCGCGTTATCTGTTGTTGCTGATCATGGCGACGCTGGTGGTGATCTTGTGAGCGCGACGATGAGCGAAATCTACTGGTTCAACCACGCCCTGCAATTCCCGCTGCTGGGCCTGATCCAGCTGTTGCCGCTGCTGGGTACCTGGGCGCTGCTCTGGTTGCGCGAACACCCGCTGACGGTGCCGCTCGGCCGCTTGATCGCCGTGGCCGAATTGGCCCTGGTGGTGTTGCTGTACACCGAGATCGACGCCCGCTCGGCGGTGTTGCAGTTCGCCGAGTACAACGACTTAATCGGCCCCTTCGCCTATCACGCCGGGGCCGACGGCCTGACCGTGCTGTTCCTGCTGATCACCGCCTTGATCACCGTGCTGATCAGCCTCTACGGCCTGGTGCGCGGCTTGGCCGACCCCGGCCGCCTGCTCGCGGTGGTGCTGGCGGTCGAGGGCATGCTCGCGTCCATGCTGGTCAGCCTGAACCTGCTCTGGTTCGTGCTGGCCTCGGCGGTCGAGATCGGCCTGGTCGGCTATCTGCTCTGGCGCTGGGCCTCGGGCGCCGAGAAGGGCCTGGCCATGGTCCGCTATTACCAATTCCAGGGCACCGGCCTGCTGCTCTTGCTGGCCGGCGTGTTGGTCTTGGGCTGGAGCCACGGCTATACCACCGGCCGGGGCTTCAGCTTCGATCTGCTCGATCTCTCCGCCCATCCGGTGGTCGAGCAATTGCGCACCCTGGTGTTCTTCCTGTTGTTCTACGGCATGGCGGTGCGCACGCCGCTGTTCCCGATGCACGGTTGGCTGCCGGTGGTGGCCCGGCACGGCAACATCGCCATCGCGCCCAGCCTGCTGCTCGGCATCAAGGTCGGCATCTACGGTCTGCTGCGCTTCGTGCTGCCCATCGTGCCCGAGGCCGCGCTGGAATGGCAGCGCGTCGTCGTCGCCTTCGCCGTGGCCGGCGTGTTCTATGCCGCGCTGATCGCCTTCCAGCAGAGCAACCTGCGCCGGCTGATGGCCTTCGCCGTGATCAGCCATTCCAGCCTGTTGGTGATCGGCATCTTCAGCCTGGACCACGCCGCCTTGCAGGGCGCCGCGCTGCTCGCGATCAACTTCGGCCTGGCCACGACCACCATGCTGTTCATGATCGGCTTCGTCTATCGCCGCACCCGCACCAGCGACCTCACCGCATTGGGCGGCCTGTTCGACCGCATCCCGTTCATCGGCATCGCCTTCCTGGTCGGCGGCTTCGCCATCGTCGGCATGCCGGGCACGCCCGGTTTCGATGCCGCCCACTTGGTATTGGAAGGCGCCATCAACCGCCTGGGCGCCTTGGTCACCGTGGCGGCGGCGCTGGGCAACGTGGTGGCCGCCGGCTTCCTGTTGTGGGCCTTCCAGCGCGCCTTCCTGGCGCCGCGCGACGAATTGCCGGCCGGCGTGCCCGGCCATGGCGAGATCGAGCCGACCAGCCGCATGGAATATCTGGTCGCCGGCATCGTGGTCACGGTGCTGTTGGCCACCGGCTTCTACATGACGCCGTGGCTCGACCTGGTCACCGCGCCGATGAACGCCCTGAGCCTGAGGTTTGGACATTGATGGAACTCTCGCTGCTCAGCCTACTACTGCTCACCTTCCCCATCGGCGCCGGTCTGATCTGGCTGATGCCGCGCGCCGAACTCGCCCGCGCGGTGGCGCTGGCCACCACGCTGACGGGCCTGGGCATCAGCCTGTTGGCGCTGGCCGCGTTCGACCCGGCCGACCCCGGCTTCCAGTTGATCGAGCGCATGGCCTGGATTCCGACCCTGCGAGTGAACTACCTGGTCGGCGTCGACGGCATCTCGGTGCTGTTCCTGCCGTTCACCGCCTTGTTGTTCGTCGGCGTCGTGGTCGCGTCGTGGAACAGCGTGCGTCAATTGCGCCAGCTTTACTACAGCCTGATCCTGCTGCAAGCGGCCGCCACGCTCGGCATCTTCTGCGCGCTCGACGTGGTGCTGTTCTTCCTGTTCTGGGAGCTGTCGCTGGTGCCGTTCTACTTCCTGGTCAGCCTGTGGGGCATCGGCCCCAACCGCCGCTATGCCGCGACCAAATACACCCTGGTCATGCTGGCCGGCGGCGTGCCGCTGCTGTTCGGTTTCCTCACCCTGATCTTCGGCCAAGCGGCGCTCACCGGCGTGGCCGCCTTCGACCTGCCGACCCTGCTCGCCGGCCAGTTGCCGCACGACACGCAGAGATTGGTGTTCGTGTTGCTGCTGCTCGGCTTCGCCGTGAAGGTGCCGGTGTTTCCGCTGCATAGCTGGCTGCCGCTGCTGGCGATGGAAGGCCCGGTCGCCGTGGTCGCCTTGCTGACCGGCTTGAAGCTGGGCGCTTACGGCCTGATCCGTTTTGCCGTGCCGCTGGCGCCGGTCGCCGCGCAGGAGCTGCACTGGCTGCTGACCGGCCTGGGCGTGATCGGCGTGCTCTACGGCGCGCTGCTCGCCATGGCGCAGACCAATCTGCGCGCGATGCTGGCCTATGCCAGCCTGTCGCACGTCGGCCTGGTGCTGCTCGGCATTGCCGCCTTCAGTCTGCAAGGCCTGCAAGGCGCGGTGCTGCAATTGCTCAACTTCACCGTCGTCGCCGGCGGCCTCTTCCTGTTGGCCGGCTTCCTGCAACATCGCATCGGCTCGACCGATGTCGTTTCGCTCGGCGGCGCGGCGCGGTCCATGCCCCTGCTCGCCAGCTTCTTCCTGCTGTTCGGCCTGGCCGGCATGGGCGTGCCGGGTACGAACGGCTTCCCGGCCGAGCTGCTGATCTTCATCGCCGCCTTGCAGACCCACACCGGCGCCGGTCTGGCCGCGCTGTTCGGCATGGTGCTGACCGCCGGCTACTTCCTGGTCATCTACCGCCGCGCCTTTCTCGGCCCCATCGACAACCCGGCCGTCGCCTCGGCCGCCGACCTGCGCCCGCGCGAGCTGGCCTTGGTCGTCGTGCTCGCCGGCTTGGTGCTGGCCATCGGCTTCTTCCCCGCCCTGGTACTCGACCTGATCCGCCCCGCCGCCGGCCTCTGGCTTGCCCGTCTGGGCTGAGCCGCCGCGCTTTCAAACCCGCCGCATTGCCCCGACAATCCGGCCATGGATCACCTCGCCCGCTATCTCGCGCTACAAGATATATTGAACCGCCACGAAGCCTTGTGGCGGCCGGCGCCGTTCCATATCTCGCGGCCGGCATGGTGCGCACGTTATCCCGAGTGGGCCGGGCAGGCGCTGCAACTAAGCGATGCCGAGGTCGAACGCCTCAATGCCGACAACCCCGGCTTGATCGAATGGGCCGGCGAGTTCGTGCCCGAGCTGCGCGCGCTGCAAGCCTTGATCGAACTGCCGCGGCTCGAACGGTCCGCCGATGCCGACAGCGTGAACGGTCGCCTCGCCTGGGGCATGCCCGGTCGCAAACAGGCCCAGGCCGAGGCCTTCGCCGAGGCGGTGGACGAGATCGATAGCCCCATCACCGAGTGGTGCGCCGGCAAGGGCCATCTCGGCCGCCTGCTCGCCGTGCGTTCGCAACAACCGGTGCTGAGCCTGGACTTCGACGCGACGCTATGCCGCGAAGGCGAACTCCTGGCCGAGCGCGCCCACGTCGATCAGCACTTCGTCCGCGCCGATGCACTTGAGCCGCATTCGGCCAGGCATCTCGCCGGCCGCCACGCCGTGGCGCTGCACGCCTGTGGCGACCTGCATCTTGCCTTGTTGCGCGGCGCGGTGGCCCAACATGCGGCGGCGCTCGATCTGTCGCCCTGCTGCTATTACCGCAGCTTGGACGCCGTGTACCGGCCGCTCAACCCGGAAGGCGTATTGCAACTCACGCGCGACGAACTGCACCTGCCGGTCACCGACACCGCCACCGCCGGCGCAAGGGACAGACGGCTGCGCGACCGGGCCATGGCCTGGAAACTCGCCTTCGTGAAACTGCGCGAGGAACTGGCCGGCGTGCCGAGCGCGCGCACCTTCAAGCCGGTGCCGTCGAGTTGGCTGTCTTTGGGCTTCGAGGCGTGGTGTCGCCGGCTGGCCGAGCGCGAAGGCGTCGAGGTGCCGGCGCAATACGACTGGCCCGCGCTCGAAGCATTCGGTGGGCAACGCCAGCGCGAGGTCATGCGGCTGTCGCTGGTCCGTCACGTCTTCCGCCGGCCGCTGGAGGTGTGGCTCGCCTTGGATCGGGTGCTATATCTTGAGCGGGCGGGGTATCGGGTGCGGCTGGCGGAGTTTTGCGGGCGGGGGCTGACGCCGAGGAATTTGTTTATCTCGGCGCGACGCCTGTCCAGATGTGGACATAATATTGCAAATAGTCCATTTATGGACTAAATTAGCCTTGTCACGCCTCATCGAGGGATTCCGCCATGATTAATGCACAGCCCGTCGCACAATCCCATGTCCCACCCGGCAACCGGGCCATATCCGCCGCCGGCCTGCGCGCCTTCTTCAATATCGCCCAGGCTTGGGGCCTGACGGGGGAAGAGCAGATGCTGCTGCTGGGCTCGCCCGGTCGTTCCACCTTCTTTAAATGGAAATCCGCCCCCGAGGGCGTTGAGCTCAAGCGCGATACCTTGGAGCGGCTGTCTTATCTGCTCGGCATCTATAAGGCCCTGCAAATCTTGCTGCCGGACGCGGCGGCGGCCGATGCCTGGGTGAAAAAGCCCAATGCCGCGCCCCTGTTCGGCGGCAAGAGCGCGCTCGACCGCATGCTCGGCGGCAACGTCGGCGACCTCATGGCCGTCCGCCAATACCTCGACGCCCGGCGCGGAGGTTGGGCTTGAGCGGCTATCCGCGCATCGCGCTAAGCTGGCATCCCGCCCACCGGGTCATCCCCACCCGATTTCCCGCAGTGAACCTGTTCGACCGGGTGGCCGGCCCCGAAGACTTCGAAGCCCTTTGCGCCTTGGAAGCCATGACCAACGACCGCATACGGGACGAGGTGGGCGACATCAGCCTAGTCCCTGCCGAAGAACGGCTCTATGGCAATGGCAGCGGCCCGATCATGGCGGCCTTCACCCACCTCAACCCGCAGGGCAGCCGGTTCGGCGACGGCAGCTACGGCGTGTTCTATTGCGGCAGGGAAAAGGAGACCGCCATCGCCGAAACCCGCTACCACTCGGCCCTGTTCATGGGTGCCACCGCCGAGCCGCCCATGCGTTTGCAGATGCGGCTCTATACGGTCGTGGCCGAGGGCGAGGCGGTCGACCTGCGGCCAGCCGCTAAAACCGATCCTCGCATCGTCGACCCGGACGATTACGGTCAAGCCCAAAGCATCGGCCGGAAACTGCGCGGCGAGGGTGCGCCGGGCATTCTCTATCCATCCGTGCGCAGGCCGGGCGGCGAATGCCTGGCCGCCCTGCGCCCCGGCATCTTGCGCGACTGCCTGCACGCGGCCTACCTGGAATACAACTGGAACTGCCGAGGCATCGACGCGGTGTTCGAGGTTTCGCAAATCATCTGATGCGCGGCATTCATAACGACAGCCAAGCCAACCGGCGGAAGGCAGGGGGTGCTTGAAACCCACGGAAGGCAATAGTAGGCTGCTAAAAAACGGCCCGGCGAGTGCCTGGGTCAGATCACGACAAGCAAGCAGGGAGATGAGCTTGAATATTTCACCACCCAAGGTCGCCGCCGACAGGCGAGTCGCCGAAACCAAAGTCAGCAAAAAACTGCTGCCCGGCCAGAACGGCACCAAGCGCTACCGGCAGGAATATGGCGCCGCCTTGGTTTGCGTGCGCTATCGCACCGACGCCAACCGCCGGCGCTATACCACGGTCGAAATCGTCGTCGATGAGCGCGCATTGCCCGGCCCAGCCATTGCCGGCGAACTCGACGATGGCGACGTCATCGCCGTCCGCATCGAATACCATGAGGCCGAGCTGCGCGCTCGCGTCAAACAGGCCGGTGCCAAATGGGATAGCGAACAACGTGTTTGGCACATGCCATAAAGGGTGGCCACCCAGCTCGGGCTGCAAGCCAGAGTCAAGCCACTCAAAAAGCAAGGTGCCTAGATATGGCAATGCGCATGCCTATATCTGGTGATTTATGGTCATATCTAGGAATGTTCCTAGATATGGGAGTGGTGTCTACTTCACGTTAGAGCTTACTACCACTCAGGGAGTTAAGAATGTACGAAAGTCTATTTCGACGCTACAAAGATCAGGATCCACGTAAGATCTTTGCGCATTTTGCATGGCGAAGTGACATTGGCGAGACTTGGGAAACTCCATTCCGAAAGCTAGCCGAAAAGGCTAAGAGTGAAGACTGGGATTTCCATCGACCTGAGTTCAAAAAGCCTGGCACTGACTTCCCGATAATTGCTAGCTATTTGAACTACGCATTCGCGCGTTTGCAGCAACAAGGCAAGATCAAATACTCGTCAGATAACACCAAGGCTTGTATCAACACGGGGCTTCAAACCCCTGAGGGAAAGGACATCTTCGCAACTTTCTATCGCAATAACTCTGCGGTAGAAAAAGCGCAACCCGATTGGACATTGTTTGGTTATTTTGATGCCTACTCGGACAAGGTACGAGACTTCGAGCCACTTCCAGATATCGCCACATATATCGATGACCCAGGAGAACTTGTCTTCGATCACCGTTTTGAACTGGAGGTTGATTACAAACACATCCTCACGGACAACAAAGATCGCCTACCGGATGTATTGCAGTCGAATTCTGCACTGGCCAGAAACGCGGTCGAGGGGGCCATTCGTCAACTCAAGGAACGTCTGAAGCGAAATTACAAACTAGCGGTTCCACATTGGTATAACGAACGGGTCCAACTTCTGCTTCCCTTGAGCATAACAGACGACAACACTGCCGATGTCGCCTTGGTCGCAGAGAAGGACACCCCGAGAAAGAAGTACATGGTACGAACAATTTTGACGATGGATATGGCATATCTAGATGCGAGAATAATTTGCGCACCAGACCGTCAATGGCTCAACCCGTAAGTTCTAACACTGCGCTCAACCGGACGCTACGCGATAAAGCCGCGCAGCGCCGGTTGGCTCCACGTTAGGCCACAGGAGCCACGCATGGCGCAGCGCAAAGACGACATCGACAAGATCGGCGACGTAATCTTGGATTTTTTCAAGACCAAGAGAATCAAGGAGTCCCTACAGGCCATTCATGAGTTTGAGATTTCCGGTTGGGAAAAGTGGTGGCAAACCGAACTGGCGATCTACTTGGCCAATGCGCAGGCCATCGCAGAGTGGGATATGGAGCACCCATTCGACACCGATAAGCGAACCTCCCTTGCTCAAAGTCGCATGGCTCTGGACATCGGGTTTCGTTTAAAGAATCTCAGCAAAGACGACTGGCTGTTCGTCGAGCTGAAACAAGACGACGACTATCGCCGCTGCATCGACAAAATGTGCAAAGACGTCGAAAAAGTTTTCTCCGCCCGCAAGCGGTCATTTGATGGTCTGACCATTCGTTATATTGCCTGTGCCGGAGTTTTTCTCTCCGACTCCGACGAAGACGTTCTCGACTACGCGGAAGAAATGCTCGAAAGAATAGACGTAGATCATGACGGTCTCTATTTGGAGAAAGTAAGTGCCCATCATTCACTGCTCGTATTCTGACTGTGGCCTAACAACACGCTCAACTCGGACCGCCAAACAGCTGCGCTGTTTGGTTCCCTTCGCGCTACGCGCTCCGGCGGCCGGTTGGCTTAGACGTTATACGGCTTAGGAATATTGGCGTGAACGACAAAGGCGAGTGCCCAATCCCGGATACGCATCAGAAACTCAAAGAGGCCACCTACTTTCTTGGTAAGTGCGCTGAGCATTACCACGTACCCTCAGAATTCCTGTTCAATTTGAACGCATTCATTCAGGCGCTCCGAAACATCACCTTTATCCTACAAAGCGAGCCAAACCGACCAGAAGCGTTTGATTTATGGTACGAGAAAAAGCAAGAGGAAATGAGGCAGATTGATCTTCTTAGGCGCTTTGTCCAGGCACGAAACATTGTGGTGAAACAGAGTTCCCTGAAGGCTAAGAGTACGGCTAGATCGGGAGTGTTTCGTGGCCGTCGGTTCAAGCTTGGAATGCTGCATGATGTACCACTCTTTGCTCCATCAGCATGGCTATTGGAGCGTTTGCAGGCAAACGTTGGCTTCTTTCTGGACGAGGCTCGTTCACAGCCATGGGAGCAGTTTGGCGTTGAGAGAGTCTGGATTGTCGAGGAGATCGGCGATACAGAGGTGCTTCGTTTGTGTGGCCAAGCATTGAATGCGATTGGTGTACTAGTTGAAGAGGCACACCGTCTGTTTGGCGCGGGCGTCGAGGGCGCTGAAGTGGAACTAGATATGCTGCGGACCCAGACCTTTCTTGAAACTGACAATGATCCATCGCTCATTATTAAGTGGGGCTGGAGCGACGCCGTATAACCATTCGCTGCAGGCGCGACGGCCCTGACGGGCCGCGGCCTGAGCTCAAACGTTGAGGCTGTACAAAAACCCCCAATCCCCGGAACGAAATCGCCATCCCCGCCTCCAACAAGCCATTGCCCAAATAGCCCGGAGCGATGCGCATGGCGAGATACAAAACGATAGATCGCAGTCCCCGGCTGCTACCCGGGCAGAGGCCGATTAATGGCGTCTGACCCTGAGGCTCAAAGGCGCCAGATTCGAATTGTTTCGCGCCTAGGGAAGCTCTGCAAAAGCCGTCATTCCGGGCGTAGCGAAGCGGAGACCCGGAATCCACGGGTAACAAAGCAGCATGTTATGGATTCCCTCTTTCGAGGGAATGACGACCAAGAGGCTTTTGCAGAGTCTGCCTAGCGCGATGCATCGCGTTTGTTGCACGCTACGATATCGCCCTTACGGATTCTCGACACGTTTCATCACGCGCTCGCAAAAGATTTTGGCATGGTGGCAGACGCGCTCCTGTACGATCAATTGTTCCGACATGTCGTCCGGCGCGGCTGCCGTGAATTGGCAGGCGCGGATGATGTCTTCGCCCATGGCGCGCCATTTCTCGGCCGGGTTGCTCGTGCCCAGCATGGTGGTTGAAAACAATTGCTCGAGCAGGATTGCATGCAGGGCGAGTTGCGCGGCGATGTCGATCTCGATGAGTTCTTCGTCCATGGCGACCTCCGGTGTTTGGCCCTGATGCGAGATAAGCTCAGTCTATCATCGGCATGGACGATGTGAGTTCTTTGGCGCGGAAAGAAGGTTTGTGTTTGAAATAACCGACGATATTTGCCGCGCCGATCAATTTTTTTATTGAGGCAGGTCAAACGTGCATGTGAAATGCGTTTGATGGGTAGGTTGACTTGCTGCATGATGTTTTCGAGTCGGGCCTGGAAGACGGGTCGAAGCAAGGGTTGTGATCCATCGGTCATGCAATGGCCCGGCGGCATAAGTTGTTTCGAATAACCAAGCAATAGCGATATCGGGGGCTGTATGAAAAAGACATTGTGTTATTCCGCATTTGCCGCGTTCATAACGCTGCCGACCGTGTCGTTCGCGGTCACGCCCAAATTGGCCATCGGCTACGGCCATATGCTGCTGCTGAAAAGCGACGGCACGGTGCAGGCCTGGGGCAGTAACGGTTCCGGCCAATTGGGCACGGGCAACTACACCAGCTCGTCGGTGCCGGTGGCCGTGCCGGGCCTGACCGGGGTGGTGGATGTCGTCGCGCGCGGCAGCTTCTCGATGGCGTTGAAGGCCGATGGCACGGTTTGGGTGTGGGGCAACAACAGCGACAACTTGGCCGGCTACGTCACCAGCGGCGGGGTGTTTCGCAACGTGCCGACCAAGATATCGGACATGAAGAACATGATCGGCATCGCCGCCGCCTTCGACGGCTTGACAGCCTTTACCCTGGATAAGAACCGGGCTGCTTGGTCGTGGGGTAGTAACAGCAATGGCGAACTCGGCAAAGGCTCTGGCTCCAATGGCGTGCCGGCGCAAATTGCCAATACCTCCGATGTGACACGTATCTCCGCGACCAACACTCAGGCTGTTGCACTACGCAGCAACGGAACAGCCTTGGCTTGGGGCTATAACAGTTCGGTGGATTCCATGCGGGTTGGGGGGTACAAGGATGGCTATGCCCCGGCCTCCGCAGTGAACGTCTCGGCGGTCTCGACCTTGGAGGCCGTGCCAAGCAACACGGCCGGCCTATTCATGGCGACCGATTCGCAGGGTCGTGTGTTGTCCTGGGGCGATACCAATAGCGGCCTGTTGACTTGCCATCAGGTGTCCGGCTCCGGGACCGCTTCGCTCGCCCAGCCTTATACCATCACCGGCCTGACGGGCATTACCCAGATCGCCGGCGGGGACACTTATGCCTTGTTTCTCGACGACAAGGGCGCGGTGAAAGGCTGCGGGGCTAACGGCTATGGGGAGCTCGGCGATGGTACGACCGCATCGACCACGCAGTCTTCGACGCCGGCGAAGGTCGGGCCGGTGCAGACCTTGGGCTTGCCCGCGGATGTCGCCTTTATCGCGGCGGGCGACGACGCTTCGGGCGCGCTCGGCGCGAGTGGTAGTGTCTATACCTGGGGGCGCGCATCCAGTGGCTTGTCGGGCGTGGCCGGCCAAACGGCGGCCTCCAACACCCAGGCGACATCGCTGGGCATCAATGCCGGCAGCTTCGGCAACGCCCCCGCGACCTATGCGGGCACGCAGAGCGGTTCGATCGGCAAGACAACGGTCGATGTGGGCGTGGCCGTGGCCCCGTCGCATGTCGGCGCCACCGGCGAAATCTACCTCGTGGCTATTGCAGCGGGCGGCGCGATCTATGTTGCGGATGGCACGGGCGCTTGGGGTGCATACGATCCACAAAAGCCGATTGCGCCCTATTTCAAAGGGGGCTTGCCTTCGCGCTTCCCGATTCCAGTCGTACAAGATGCCAATTTCAGCGGCCTGGAAGGGTTGGCGCTGATCGTCGGCTATGGCTTGGGTTCCGATGCCACGGCCAATTCGGACATGCTCAACAACAAACGCTACGGCGTGGTAGTGACCTTGCAATAAAGCGCTTGGCTAAATGCGATGGCCCGCCTTCATGGCGGGCTTTTTTATTACGCGCGAACGCTCGAAGGTTCACGCCTTCTTTCTCCGCGCCACCCAATTCTCCACCAAGGAATAAACCGCCGGCACCACCACCAAGGTGAGCAGGGTCGACGACAGCATGCCGCCGATCACCGCCACCGCCAGCGGGCCGTTGGTTTCGGCGCCGGCGCCCAGGCCGAGCGCGGCGGGTAGCAGGGCGAGGATGACGGTGAACGAGGTCATCAGCACCGGGCGCATCCTGATCGGGCAGGCGTCGAGCAGGGCGGCGTCGATGGCCATGCCCTCGGCCCGGCGCTGGTTGGTCATGTCGACCAGGAGGATGGAGTTCTTCGCCACCAGGCCGATCAGCAAGACCAGGCCGATCATCGAGTAGATGTTGAGGGTATGGCCGACCAGCCACAGCGCCATGACGCCGCCGATGATGGCGAGCGGTTGGGCGACCATGATGATCAAGGGTTGCAGGAAGGAGTTGAACTGGCTGGCCAGCACCATGTAGAGCAGGATCAAGGCCAGCACGAAGGCGAAGGCCATGTTCTTCGCGGTCTTCTGGAATTCCTCGGCCTCGCCGACCATCTTGACCGCGTAGCCGGGCGGCAAGATGCCGGCGGCGGTTTCCTGAATCACGGCTACGGCATCGCCGAGCGGGATGGACGGCGTGCCGAAGAACTGCGCGGCGTATTGCAGGTCCATGCGGCCGATGACGGCGGGGCCGAGCTTCTCTTCGAATTTGGCCACGGCGTCGATGCGCACCAACTCGCCGTTGGCCGCGCGCAGGTAGACCTTGGCCAGATCGGTCGGCCGGGTGAATTCGCCGTCGCGGGCCTTGAGCCGCACGTAGTAGCGCTCGCCGTCGCCCGGCTCGTCGTTGTAGCGGGCGACATCGATGCCGCCGGTGAGCACGTTGACCGCCAGCGCGACATCGCTGGAAGACAGGCCCAGGCTGTTGGCGCGGGTGCGGTCGAGGTCAATCTTGAGTTGTGGCAGGTCGAGCTGCAGGTTCATGTCCAGCCGGCCGATGCCGGGGTCGGCCGAGAGTTTTTCCTGCATCTGTTTGGCCAGGCGGCCGACCTCGTTCAGGTTGGGGCCGGACACCACGAATTGCAGCGGCTCGCCGCGCTGGCCGCTGACGATGGGCACCGGCGCCGCGAAGGCGCGGGCGCCGGGGATCTGCGCCAGTTCCTTTTTCAGGATAGGCAGCAGTTCGTACTGCTTAAGTTTGCGTTGCTCGCGGTCGGTCATGCGCACGAAGGCGAAGGCCTCGTTGACCTGGCCGGCCTGGCCCAGGCCGACGGCGGTGAAATAGGTGGCGACCTCGGGGTGCCGGGCGAGAATCTTTTCCACCTCGCGCAGGCGGCCGCTGGTGTAGTCGATGCTGGAGCCGAGCGGGGTCTTCATGAACACGATGAAGCGGCCCTCGTCTTCTTCCGGCACGAAGGCCTTGCCGACGTTGGCGAAGAACCAGCCGGACGAGAGCACGATCAGCACGGTGGCGAAGACCACCTTCCAGCGGTGGTTTATCGCATAGGCCAGCAATTTTTTGTATAGCGCGTCCATGCGGTGGAAGGCATGGTCGAGCGCCATATAGAGGCGGCCGTGGCGCTTTTGCACCTTGAGGTAGCGCGAGCAGAGCATGGGTGTCAGGGTCAGCGAGACGAACAGCGACACCAGCACGCCGAAGGTGACCACCACGGCGAAGGACTTGAAGAACATGCCGATGATGCCGCCCATGAACATGACCGGCGCGAAGATGGAAACCAGCGACAGCGTGGCTGCAAGCACGGCGAACACCACCTCGCGGCTGCCGGACAGCGCGGCGGTGACCGGGTCGGGGTCGATCGACTCGCGGTGGCGGTAGATGTTCTCTAAAACGACGATGGCGTCGTCGACCACCACGCCGATCAGCAGCAGCAGCGCGAGCAGGGTCAGGGTGTTGAAGGTGTAGCCGAAGAAATAGATCACCGCGACGGCGCCCAGCAGCGAGACCGGAATGGCGAGCGAGATGATCAGGGTCGAGCGCCAGCTCTTCAGGAACAAGAGCACGATCAGGGCGGCCAGCACCGTGCCCTCGATCAGGTGTTCCATCAGCGATTCGACCATGGCCTTGATGAACAGGGCATCGTTCGAGGCGACGGTGATGGTCATGCCCGGCGGCAGTTGCGGAACGATCTCCTGCTCGAGCTTCTGCTTGACGTTGTCGATGATCTCGACCGTGTTGGTATTGGCCACCTTGACGATACCGATGCCGATGGTGCTGCCGCCGTTGAAGCGGGCGAACTGGCGGTAGTCGGACAGGCCGTCCTCCACCTCGGCCACCTGCTTGAGCCGGATCGGCGCGCCATTGCGATAGGCGACCACCATCTCCTGCAAGGCCTCGATGGAATGGAACTCGAGGTCGAGCTTGAGCAGGTGCTCGGCCTGCTGGCCGGTGACGAAACCGCCGGGCAGTTGCACGTGTTCGCGGTTGAAGGCGTTGATCAGGTCTTGCGCGGTGACGCCCAGCGCGGCCATGCGCTCGGGAATGAGATTGGCGCGGATGGTGCGGTCGCGCCGGCCGCCCAGGCGCACCTCGCCGACGCCGGCGATGGTCTCCAGCCGCTTTTTCACCACGTTGCGCGCGTACTGGTTGAGCTGTTGCTGGGTGCGGTCGCCTTGCAGGGCCAGCCACATGATCGGGCTGGCATTGGTGGCGACCTTGGCCACGATGGGCGGGTCGGCATCCTTGGGCAGGTTCTTCAGCACCTGGTTGACCTTGGCCTGCACCTCGTTGAAGGCGATGTCGATGTTCTTGTTCAGGTCGAAGGTGATGGCGACGACCGACACGCCGGGCGAGGAGGTGGAGTTGATGTGCTGGATGCCCGGCGTGCTGTTGACCGCGGTCTCGATGAGGCTGGTGACGCTGGAGTCGACCACGTCCGGGTTGGCGCCCTTCTGCGTGGTGGTGATCGAGACGATGGGGAATTCGATGTAGGGGAAGCGGTCGATGCCGATGCGCATGAAGCTGATGATGCCGAACAGCACCAGCACGCCCGACAGCATCCAGGCCAGGACATGGCGCTTGATCGAGAGTTCGGGCAGGGTCATTTGGCGGCCTTCGCGCTGGCCTGGGCGGGCGGCTGCACCTTGACCTGGGCCTTGTCCGACAGGAAGCCGGCGCCGTCGACCGCCACGGTCTCGCCGGCATTAAGGCCTTCGATAATCTCGACCTGGCCCTTGTCCTTGATGCCGGTCTTCACCATGCGCTGGGCGGCCTTGCCGTCGGCGACGACATAGACCACCTTGCCGGCCGGGCGCAGCACCACGCTCTGCTCCGGCACCATGATCGCGCCGGCATGGGTCTCGATCACCACGCGGCCGGTGACCGAGGCGCCGGCCTTCCAGGCGCCGGGGTTGCCGACCTCGACGATGGCGTCGAACGAGCGGCTGCCGCTGCCGACCATGGGCCGCACCTCGGTGACCTTGCCGGTGAAGGGTTTGTCCGGCGCGCTCGGGCTGAACAGATGCACGGCCTGGCCGGCGCGGATGCGCGGCGCCACGGTCTCCGGGAAGGGCAGGCGGATGCGCAGGCGCTCGCTGCTGATCACCTGGAAGGTCGGCTTGCCCAGGTCGATCCAGTCGCCCTGCGAGACGAAGCGGCCCTCGATGCGGCCAGTAATCGGCGCGACGATGCGGGTGCGCGCCAGGTTCTTGGCGGCGCGGCTGTATATCTCTTGCGCCGCGACGTTCTGCGCCTCGACCTCTTCCAGCTTGCTGGGCGAGATGAAACCCTGACGGGCCAGGTCCTGATAGCGCGCGCTCAGCTTTTGCTGGGTGACGGCCTGGGCCTGCAAGCGCTTGGCGTCGGCGGCGTAATCGCCGGCATCGAGCTCGGCCAGGGTCTGGCCCTGCTTCACCGCATCGCCGACCTCGACGTAAACCTTGATCACGCGGCCGGCCACCTCGGCCGCCACCTTCGGCGCCGTGGCGCTGTCGGCCTCGCCCACGGCCTCCTCGGCGATTTCGAGATCGCGCGCCTGGGCCTGGGTCACGCTGACCAGGCTGGGCGGCGGGCCTTTCTTCTCTTCATCCTTTTTCTTGCCGCAACCGGCGACGGCAAGCGACAGCAGCAGGGCGATCAAGAGCGGGGAGCGCATTAGTTCATTCCTTTTCAGCGTTGCGGGTGCCGTGGGGCTGGATGCCCCGCAGCACGATGTCCATGGCCATACGGCTATAAGTCTCGGGCGAGCCGGCGAAGTTCACGTCGGGGAAATGACGGAACACCTCGCGCGCCTGGAAGAAGGTGAGGTTGGTGCCGATGATCATCAGCGCGACCTGGGCCGGGTCGATGTCCTGCCGCAGTTCGCCGCGCAATTGGCCCTCGCGCAGGATTTCGACCAGACGGCCGAAGTTCTGGCCGAACACCTGCTCGGCGAATTGCCGGCCGCGTCGCGGGCCGTTGTCCAAGAGGTCGCGCTGGATCAGGCGGGTGACTTGTTCGTTGTCCAGAATATGGTTCAAGTGCTCGGCGGCATAACGTTCCAGGCGTTGCTCGAAGCTGCCCTCGTCTTGGCCGAAGCGCTCGATCTGCTCGCAACTGTTGGCGCAGGCGGTCTTCAGCACGGCCAGGTAGAGCTCGTCCTTGTTCTTGAAGTGATGAAAGATATTGGCCTTGCTGGCCCCGGCCGCCTCGGCGATGGCGTTCATCGACACCGCATCGAAGCCGTGTTCGGCGAACAGCTCGCGTGCGGCAGCGAGGATGCGGCTGACGGCGTCGCGTTCTATGAGTTCTGCGGGCATGGACTGACCGGTCGGTTGGTGTCTTGGCGATTATGGGTGCCGGGCCGGTATCGCGCAACCGGGCGGCAGGCGGCCATACGGTAGAATCCAGGCCATATCGAAGATACGGGACCGGAAAGGAGGCGATATGGCGTGGCTGTTCGCAATGCTGCTGGGCTTGTTGTCCGGCTTGGCCATGGCCGGCGAGCCGGCCTCGACCAGCCGGGGCCAGACGCTCTATCTCCCCATCTACTCCCATGTCTGGTACGGCGACAAGGAGCGTCATCGCGAGCCCTACAAGGCGATGATGTCGGCCCTGGTCAGCATCCGCAGCACCGACCCGGTCAAGCCCCTGCGGCTGTTGTCCGCCCGTTATTACAGCACCGACGGCAAGCTGCTCGCGGAGTATGTGCCGAAACCGCGCGTGCTGCCGCCGCTGGGCACCATCGAATTCCTGGTCGAGCAGCGCGAGGCCAAGGGCGGTTCGGGCGCCAATTTCCTGATCGAGTGGGAGGCCGACCAGCCGATGAATCCGCCCTGGGCACAAGCCGTTCATGTCTCGATCCAGGTCCAGCGCAGCCTGTCCTTCATCACCGAGGCGCGCGAGGTGGCCGTTGATCGCTGACCGCCGATAGCGCCCGGATACCCATGTCGGATTGGTTGATTCGTCTCGCTTACCGCCTCCAGGCCTCGCCCTATTACGGCCGGGGCAAGGACCTGCTGCGGCGCCTGATGGAGGATCCCCGTTCGCGTTGGCGCGCGGCGTTCGACAGCGTCATGATCGTGCTGGTGCTGAGCAGCGTGATCCTGCTGATCTACGAGACGCGCCACGATCTGGCGGAGTATGCGCGCGGCTTCGAGGTCTTCGTCGTCGGTGTGTTCGTCCTCGAATACCTGGCGCGGATGTGGCTGTTCAGCGATAGCCGCCGCATCATCATCGAGCATCACGAGCGGGCCGAGCTGGCCGGCATTCCGTTCCGGCTGCTGCCGCTGCTCTGGGCGGTGGCGCGGCGCAAGCTGGCCTATATGGTGACGCCGATGGCGGTCATCGACCTCCTGGCCATCCTGGCGACCTTGCCGATCTTGCGCCTGTTCCTGATCTTCCGGCTGCTCAAGCTGTTCCGCTACGTGCGCAATCTCAGCGTGTTCGGCCAGGTGATGGTGGAGAAGCGTTTCGAGTTCTATACCCTGTCGGTGTTCGTCGGCTCCATCGTGCTGGTCGCCACCATCGCCATCTACCTGTTCGAGGCGGGCCAGCCCGGCCCCCACGTCACCTCGCTCATGGACGCGCTGTACTGGACGGTGATCACGGTGACCACGGTCGGTTACGGCGACATCGTGCCGGTCACCACCGAGGGCCGCATGTTGGCCATGGTGCTGGTGTTCGCCGGGGTGGGCGTGATCTCCTTCGCCACCTCGATCATCGTCACCGCCTTCCACGAGAAGCTGCGCGAGCTGCGCGACATCCGGGTGTTTTCCGAGATCGAGCGGCTGTCCGGCGTGACCATCGTCTGCGGCTTCGGCCGCATCGGCCAGGTCGTGGCCGAGCGCCTGAAGGCGGCCGGCGACCGCTTCGTGGTGATCGACAAGAGCGAGGCGGCCATCGACCAGGCCCACAAGCGCGGCTACCTGGCTATCTGCGGCGATGCCACCGACTCCGGCCTGCTCGCCAACCTGGGCCTGGGCCGGCAGGCCAGCCGCATCCTCTGCCTGACCCACGACGACGTGAGCAACGTCTATGTCACCCTGACGGCGCGCCAGGTCTCCGACGCCATCGCCATCATCTCCCGCGCCAACAGGGCCGAGACGGTGAGCAAGCTGCGCCAGGCCGGCGCCGATCACGTGGTCCGGCCGTACGAGGTGGTGGCGCGCCTGGCGGCGGAATTCATCGGCCAGCCGGTGGCCTTCGACGCGCTCTACGACGTGGTGACCCGCAGCAACGTGGTGCGCATGGAGCCGGTGGCGGTGAACGAGCACTCCTGGCTGGTCGGTCGCAGCGTGGGTGAAATCGGCTGGGAAGGCCGGCGGCTGCAATTGTTCGGCGTCATCCGCCCGCACGAGAACCCGGTCGGGACGGAGCACGAGCATTACTCTCTGGCCGGCAAGCGTTTCTATTTCAACCCCGGCCACGGTTTTCATCTACATGCCCATGACCTGCTCATGCTGATCGGCCACGAGGCCACGTTGAGCCGGTTCAAGGCGCAGGCGGGGCGCGGCCGCCTGTTCAAAAGGCGGCGCTACCAATGAAACACCAACGGTTGGCCTTGTTCGGTTGCGACGCGCTGGCGATGGAGGTCGCCATGCAGCTCAAGGCGGCGGGCACCCCCTTCGTCATGATCGACCGCGATGCGGCGCTGGTGCAGGCCGCCGCCAAGGCGGGCTTCGACGCGCTGGCGATGGATTACACCGACGACGACACCTTGCGCGAGGTCGGCATCGGCCACGGCATCGACCGCGCCTTCTGCCTGTTGCAGGAGGATTCGGAGAACGTCTTCCTGACCATCTCGGCCCGCGCCATCGACCCGGCCCTGCGCATTGTCGCCGTCTGCCAACACCCGGAGGCGGCGCGCAAGCTGCTTGCGGCCGGCGCCGACAAGGTGGTCGACCCCTACGAGATCAGCGGCGCGCGGGTGCACGAGCTGATCGAACGGCCCGAGGTGGTGGAGCTGCTGGAAGAGACCGTGTTCGGCCGGCAGGACCTGAATGTGGCGGAGATCACCATCCCGCCGCGCTCCTGGCTGTGCGGCCGGCCGCTGGCCGACCTGCGCCTGCACATGAAGCAGAACCTGCTGTTGCTCGGCGTGGTCGACCTGGAGAAGGGGAGCGATCTGATCTTCAGTCCGCGCGGCAGCGATCACAAGCTGGACCATGACGATGTCCTGGTGGTCATCGGCGCCCGGCGGCAGATCGAATCGTTCCGCGCCCTGGTCGAGGCGATCGCGCCGCCGGCCGCCTGACCCCGCCCCGGCAGCGAGGTTCGGCCGGCCCGCGTGGTACAATCCGGGCTTTGATTTGACGGGGTTTTTCGCCATGTTTTCCGCCGACCTGACCATCCAAAAGACCGATCCCGAGCTGTGGGCCGCCATCCAAGGCGAGGCCCGCCGCCAGGAAGATCACATCGAGCTGATCGCCTCCGAGAACTACACCAGCCCGGCGGTGATGGAGGCCCAGGGTTCGGTGCTGACCAACAAGTATGCCGAAGGCTACCCCGGCAAGCGCTATTACGGCGGCTGCGAGCACGTCGACGTGGTCGAGCAACTGGCGATCGACCGGCTGAAGAAATTGTTCGGCGCCGAGGCGGCCAACGTCCAGCCCAACTCCGGTTCCCAGGCCAACCAGGCGGTGTTCATGGCCTTCTTGAAGCCGGGCGACACCATCATGGGCATGAGCCTGGCCGAGGGCGGCCACCTCACCCACGGCATGGCGCTCAACATGTCGGGCAAGTGGTTCAACGTCGTCGCCTACGGCCTAAACGAGAAGGAAGAGATCGACTACCCCAAGATGGAAGCCCTGGCGCGCGAACATAAACCTAAACTGATCATCGCCGGTGCCTCGGCCTACTCGCTGCGCATCGACTTCGAACGTTTCGCCAAGATCGCCAAGGAAATCGGCGCGATCTTCATGGTCGACATGGCGCACTACGCCGGCCTGGTCGCGGCCGGGGTCTACCCCAACCCGGTGCCGCACGCCGACGTGGTGACCTCGACCACGCACAAGACCCTGCGCGGCCCGCGCGGCGGCGTGATCCTGATGAAGGCCGAGCACGAGAAGCTCATCAACTCCGCCATCTTCCCCGGCCTGCAAGGCGGTCCGCTGATGCACGTGATCGCCGGCAAGGCGGTGGCGTTCAAGGAGGCCCTGGCGCCCGAGTTCCGCAAGTACCAGGAACAGGTGGTGGCCAACGCCCGGGTGATGGCCCGCGTGTTGGGCGAGGAACGCGGCCTGCGCGTGGTGTCCGGCGGTACCGAGAGTCATGTCTTCCTGGTCGATCTGCGCTCGAAGAAGATCACCGGCAAGGAGGCCGAGGCCGCCCTGGGCCGCGCCCATATCACGGTCAACAAGAATGCGATCCCGAACGACCCGGAGAAGCCCTTCGTCACCTCCGGCATCCGCGTCGGCTCGCCGGCCATGACCACGCGCGGCTTCAAGGAGATCGAGGCGGAGAAGCTGGCCCATCTGATCGCCGACGTGCTCGACGCGCCGAACGACGAGGCGGTGGCCAAGCGCGTGGCCGGCGACGTGGCCGCGATGTGCGCCAAGTTTCCGGTGTATGGAAAACGGGCATGAGGCGAGTGGCCAGGGGCGAGCGGCCCCTAGCCTATAACCTCTAGCCCCTCGCCCCTATGAAATGCCCCTTCTGCGGCGCGACCGATACCCAAGTCGTCGAGACCCGCGAGTCCGAGGACGGCACCAGCATCCGCCGCCGTCGCCGCTGCACCACTTGCGACAAGCGCTTCACCACCTACGAGACGGCCGACGTGCGCATGCCGCATGTGGTGAAGGGCAACGGCACGCGCGAGGAATTCTCGCTGCAAAAATTGCGCGAGGGCTTTCGCCGTGCGCTGCACAAAAGGCCGGTGCCGGCGGCACTGGTGGACGAGGCGGTCGAGCACATCCGGCAAAAGTTGCGGGCGCTGGGCGAACGCGAGATCGGTTCGCGCCAGGTCGGCGAGATGGTGATGGCCGAGTTGTACAAGCTCGATAAGGTGGCTTATATCCGCTTCGCCTCGGTCTACCGCAGCTTCCAGGACGTCGACGATTTCCGCGACGTGATCCGCGACATCGAGAAAAAATAAGCGGCGCCTTGTTCACGGCACAAGACCACTCCCACATGGCGCGCGCGCTGCAACTGGCGGAGCGCGGTCTGTATACGACGACGCCGAACCCGCGCGTCGGCTGCGTGCTGGTCAAGGACGGCCAAGTGGTGGGCGAGGGCTGGCACGAGCGGGCCGGCGAGCCGCACGCCGAGGTGCACGCGCTCCGCGCGGCCGGCACGGCGGCGCGTGGCGCGACGGCCTATGTCACCTTGGAACCTTGTAGCCATCATGGCCGCACGCCGCCTTGTGCCAACGCCCTGATCGATGCCGGCGTCGCCCGCGTGGTTGCGGCGATGATCGACCCGAACCCGGCCGTGGCCGGCCAGGGCGTGCAGTTGCTGACATTGGCCGGCGTGCAAGTCGAAACCGGGTTGCTGGCGGCCGAGGTGCGCGAACTCAATATCGGTTTCATCGCGCGCATGAGCCGCGGTCGGCCGTGGCTGCGGCTGAAGACCGCGACCAGCCTGGACGGCAAGACCGGCTTGCTTAGCGGCGAATCGAAATGGATCACCGGTGAACTTGCCCGGCTAGACGTGCACCGCTGGCGCGCGCGCGGTTGCGCCATCCTGACCGGGGTGGGCACGGTGCTGGCCGACGACCCGCGCATGAACGTGCGCGATGTCGACACCTCGCGCCAGCCGCTCAAGGTGATCGTCGACAGCGCCTTGCGCACGCCGCCCGAGGCCAAGGTGCTGGCCGGCGGTGCCTTGGTGATCGGCACGGTCGACGTGCCCGAGCGCCGTGCCGCGCTGGAGGCGGCCGGGGCCGAGGTGGTCTTGCTGCCCAATTTGCACGGCCGGGTCGACCTGACGGCGCTGCTGGCCGAGCTGGGCCGGCGCGGCATCAACGAGGTGCATGCCGAGGCCGGCGCCACCTTGAACGGCGCCTTGCTCGATGCCGGCCTGGTCGACGAATGGTTGGCCTATTACGCGCCCGTGGTGCTGGGGCATGCCGCGCTCGGCCTGTTCGACGTGCCGCCGCTGGCCGATATGGCGCAACGACGGACCTTCTCGCTGTGCGAGGTGCGCCAGCTCGGCGCCGACCTGCGTCTGCGCCTGCGTCCGGCCTGATTTCCCGTTTCTTCTTATTGTTTGGTCAGCACGATGCTGCGCGTGATCGGCGCATCGAGCCCGCTGATGGTCACCGTGCCGGACAGGGTCGTGCCGCTGACCGAGCCGCTGAAGCTTAAGCCGCCGCCGGCCGTGCCGCCGCTCCAGCTGCCGGTCGCCACCAAGCGGTCGCCGGTGCCCGACAGGGTGCCGCTGGCGCTTAGCGTGATTGTCTCGCCCGGCTCGCAGCCGGCCGGGTCGGTGCAGGAAACCAAGGTGATGACATCGACGCCGCTGATGCGGAAGCTGCCGGCGTAGGGCTTGGCCGTCGTGCCCTCGCCGCTGCTCAAGGTCGCGGTGGCGGTGCCGCTGATCTGGTGGCTCCAGGCGCAGCAACCGGGGTAGCTCTCGGTGCCGCTGCCGCCGACGCTGCCCGAGTAGCTGCCGAGTGCCGGCGTCGGCGTCGGCGTCAGCGAATCCCACATCTGCTTGCCGCCCTGATACAGATCTTTCACGGTGCCGACGGCTTCGGGCAGCACACTGTTGGTCAGCATGTCGATCGGCACTTGGATCAGCTTGTTCAGGCCGTCCAGCGCCTTGCCCGGGTCGTTGAACGCGCTGGACAAGGAGAAATCGAAGCTGGCCTCCGATACGGTCAAGTACAGCAAGGCGGCGCCGGGCAGGGCCAGGGCATAGGCCGGCGCCCCGGCGACGGCCATCAGCGCCACCGCGACGGTGCCGGTGCCGATGACGAAGTTGAAGCCCTTGCCCACGGCCTCGTCCACCGTGCAATTGCCGTACTCGCTGCCGTAGGTGCCGATGTCCATGGTCTGGCCGGTCGAGGCGTAATAGGCCTGGTTCAGGGTGCTGGCGCGGTTTTGCACGGCGCAACCGGTGCCGGCGAAGCCGCCGGCTTGGGCCTGGGCCATCAGCATGGACAAGAGCAGGCGGTCGCTGTTGCGCAGGGCCTGCGTGTCGAGCGTGAGCGTGCGGCCTTTGATCGTGCCCCAGGCCGGCGCCGAGCTCGGGCTGGCCATGATCTGCTCGACCGCCGAGATCAGTGCCGGCAGCAACGACAGTTGCCGGTCGATGGCGGCGACGGTCTGCGTGTTGTTGAGGCTGCTGCTGGGCAGGGTGGCCTTGTGCTGCTGCGCCATGGCCAGCGCCTGTTTCAGAAAGGCCAGGGTCAGCGTGCCGGCCGGTCGATTGGTCGCGCCGGGCAGGGCGTTGAGCGTCAGCCCGGCGAAGCTGTTCGAGACCTGGCTGCCGTTGGCCTGGGTGACCTGGACCGAGACGCCGCCGGAGGAGAATTCGCCGGAGACGGTGTCGATCAAGGGTGGCACCGGCACGGTGAGCGAGGTCGCGGTCGCGGCGACCGCCGGCACAGTCACGCTGTAGCCGGAGGCGTTAGTGAAGCGCAGGCTGGGGCTGGCGTTCGGGTCGAAGCCGGCGCCGGTCACGGTGAGCACCCCGCCCGGCTGTGCCGAGATGGTACCGAGGCCCTGGATCAGCGGCTGGTTGCTGAAGTCGAAGGTGGAGCTGCCGATGCCGAGCCAGATTGCGCTGTTGGCCGGGTTGCCGCCGGTCGGCACGATGGCGAGTTGCAGCGTGTAGCTGCCGTTGGGCAGGCTGGACGGCAAGGCGAGGCTGTAGAAATTGGCGGCATTCAGGTCGGCGATGCCGAACTTGCTAGCGATCGGCGTGGCCGTGCTAGCCCATTGCAGGCCGTTGTCGAGGTAGACCGTGACGCCTTGCGGCGTGCGCAGCGATAGATAGAGGTCGGCCAGGATGCCCTGGTCGCTGCCGGCGCCGATGGTAGCGGACAGCTTGAGGGTGTCGCCCGTGCGGAAACTGGCCTGGTTGGCGCTGATGCCGGCGCCGGCGGCATGGACGCCGCCGGCCGTGGAGAGCGCGAGCAGCAGCAGGCACAGCCGGGCACGACAGGGGCGAACGAGGGGGGCGAGCGATCGGGGCATGATGTGACCTCCGCGTATGGCGATAGCCGATTTCAGCTTAGGCCTTGCCGATGGGTGGGGCAATTCGATTGGTTCTATGGGGCGCCGGCCAGCCTGCCAGGGGCCGGATCGGCTAGAATAGCGGCCCTTTTCTCTTTTTGCGGTAGCCGCGCTATGTTCACCGGCATTATCCAGGCCGTCGGCCATATCCAGCAGTTGTCGGAGCGCGCGGGCGGCGATGCGCGGGTCACCATCGCCGCCGGCGGGCTGGATCTCGCCGATGTCGCCCTGGGCGATTCCATCGCGGCCAACGGCGTCTGCCTGACCGTGGTGGAGAAGACGGCCGATCACTACAGCGTCGATGTCTCGGCCGAGACCTTCGCCTGTACCGTCGGCTTTACGCCGGGCGAGCCGGTCAACCTGGAGAAGGCCTTGCGCCTGGCCGACCGTCTGGGCGGCCATATCGTGTCCGGCCATGTCGACGGTGTCGGCGAGGTGGTGCGCTTCGAATCGCTGGGTGAGAGCTGGCGACTGGATATCCGGGCGCCGCACAAGCTGGCCAAGTACATCGCGGTCAAGGGCTCGATCGCGGTGAACGGCGTGAGCCTGACGGTGAACCAGGTGGAGGGCGAGGCGTTTTCCATCAACCTGATCCCGCATACCTTGGAACACACGGGTTTCAAGGCCCTGAAGGTGGGTAGCAGGGTCAACTTGGAAGTGGACATGCTGGCGCGCTATGCCGAGCGTTTGCTGGCTTACACCGACGCAACCGATAAGGATTGAAATGAGTCTGGCCCCTATCGAAGCAATCATCGCCGACCTTAAGGCCGGCAAAATGGTCATCCTGGTCGACGAGGAGGACCGCGAGAACGAGGGCGACCTGGTGCTGGCGGCCGATTTCGTCACGCCGGAGGCGATCAACTTCATGGCCAAGCACGGCCGCGGCCTGATCTGCCTGACCCTGACCGAGGACCGCTGCCAGCAGTTGGGCCTGGGCCTGATGGTGGACAAGAACCGGGCGCCGCTGGGCACCGCCTTCACCGTGTCGATCGAGGCGGCGCGCGGCGTGACCACCGGCATCTCGGCCGCCGACCGGGCGGTGACCATCCAGGCCGCGGTCGCGCGCGACGCCAAGCCGGCGGACATCGTGATGCCCGGCCACATCTTCCCGCTGATGGCCCAGGCCGGCGGCGTGCTCAAGCGCGCCGGCCATACCGAGGCCGGTTGCGACCTCGGCGCCTTGGCCGGGCTGACCCCGGCGGCGGTGATCTGCGAGATATTGAAGGACGACGGCACCATGGCCCGGCTGCCGGACCTGGTCGAATTCGGCAAGGAGCACGGCCTGAAGATCGGCGCCATCGCCGACCTGATCCACTATCGCGGCCGGAACGAAAAGCTGGTCGAGCGCGTGGCCGATAAGCCGGTCGAGACGGCATATGGCCCGTTCCAGTTGGTGGCCTTCCGCGACAAGACGGCGGGCGAAACGCACCTGGCCATGGTCAAGGGCCGGCCGGCGCCGGAGCGGGAAACCTTGGTGCGGGTGCACGAGCCGATCTCGGTGTTGGATTTCCTCGATGCCGGCACCGGCCACTCCTGGACCATGGACGCGGCGATGAAGACGCTGGCCCAGGCCGAGTGCGGCGTGATGGTGCTGCTGCACCGGCCAGAGACCGGCGACGATCTGCTCGCGCGTCTGTCGAGCGCGCCGAAGCCGGCGGCGAAGATCGATCTGCGCAACTACGGCATCGGCGCCCAGATATTGAAGGACCTGGGCGTGGGCAAGATGCGCATCATGGCGCACCCGAGGAAGATGCCGTCGATGACCGGCTTCGACCTCGAGGTGACGGGCTATTTGGAACAGCAGGGAGATTGATATGGCACGCTACGACAACATCTGCGAATACGACATCGATCTGGACGGCCAGGGCATCCGCGTCGGCATCGTGATGAGCCGGTTCAACATCGATATCTGCGAGGGCCTGCTGTCGGCCTGCACGGCGGAACTGATCAAGCTGGGCGTGGCCGAGTCCGATATGTGCATCGCCACCGTGCCCGGCGCGCTGGAGATACCGTTGGCGCTGGAGAAGATGGCGGCGACCGGCAAGTACGACGCGCTGATCGCGCTGGGCGCGGTGGTGCGCGGCGATACCTACCACTTCGAGGTGGTATCGAACGAGATGGCCAGCGGCGTCATGCGCGCGACCTTGGATACCGGCCTGCCGATCGCCAACGGCGTGCTCACCACCGATACCGACGACCAGGCCTTGCTGCGCATGTCCGAGAAGGGCGCCGACACGGCCAAGATGGCGGTCGAGATGGTCAATCTGTTCAAGGCGTTTTAATGGCACAAACCAGGGGTAATCGCCGCATCGCCCGCGAGCTGGTCTTGCGCGCGCTGTATCAATGGCAACTGACCGGCGACGACTTCGCCAAGCTGCTGGCGCAGGCCGAAGAGGCCGAGGAGTATCCGCAGGCCAATACGGCTTTTCTGAAGGCGCTGCTCGACGGCATCCTGAAAGAGGCCACCGCCCTGGATGCCGCCTTGGCGCCGCACCTGGATCGCAAGGTGGCAGAGCTGTCGCCGATCGAACACGGCGTGTTGCTGGTCGGCGCCTATGAGTTGAGTCATAGCCTGGACGTGCCCTACAAGGTCGCGATCAACGAGTCGGTGGAGCTGGCCAAGCGCTATGGCGGCACCGACGGCCACAAATTCGTCAACGGCGTGCTCGACAAGCTCGCCAAGGAAACCCGGCAGGTGGAAATTCAGGCGCAAGGGCAGCGCTGAAAGGCTTGCGCGTGGCCTCCGAGTTCGACCTCATCGCCCGCCACTTCACCCGTCCCGCTCCCTCGGCCCGGCTCGGCGTCGGCGACGACGCCGCCCTGATCGCCCCCCAAGCCGGCTTCGAGCTGGCCGTCTCGGCCGATATGCTGGTGGCCGGCACCCACTTCCTACCCGATGCCGATCCTGCCTTGCTCGGCCACAAGACCCTGGCGGTGAACTTGTCCGACCTCGCGGCGATGGGCGCTCGGCCGCGCTGGGCCTTGCTCTCGCTCGCCTTGCCCGAGGCCGACGAGGCTTGGTTGGCCTCGTTCAGCCAGGGCTTTCTCGCCTTGGCCGCCGAGCATGGCGTCGACTTGATCGGCGGCGACACCACGCGCGGTCCGCTCAACCTCTCGGTCACCATCATGGGCGAGGTCGAGGCCGGCCAGGCCCTGCGCCGCGATGCCGCGCAGGTCGGCGACGAGGTCTGGGTCTCGGGCGAGTTGGGTGGCGCCGCCTTGGGGTTGCAGTATTTGCTGGGCGAGAGACCGTTGGCGCCGGCCGAAGCGGCAGCCTGTCTGCAACGCCTGCACCGGCCGTCGCCGCGCGTTGCCTTGGGCCGTAGCTTGATCGGCCTGGCCCATGCCTGCATCGACATCTCGGACGGTCTGGTCGCCGACCTCGGCCACATCCTGGAGCGCTCGCATGTGGGCGCGGAGATTCGCTTGGCGGATATGCCGTTGGCCGCCGCCGTGGCCAGCCGACTAAGCGAGCCTCGGGCCCTGCGCGCGGCCTTGGCCGGCGGCGACGATTACGAACTCTGTTTCACTGCGCCGGCCGTGCGCGCCGATGCGATTCGGGCGGCGGCGGCCGAGGTCGGCGTGCCGGTCGCGCGGGTCGGCCGCATCACCGCCGAGGCCGGATTGCAATTGTTCGATGCCGAGGGCCGGGCCATGCCGCTGCATGCAAGCGGCTTCGATCATTTCGCGGGGCGCTGATATGCAACCGAGCTGGTCATTCCTTTTCCAACATCCCGCTCACCTGCTTGCGTTTGGTTTGGGTAGCGGGCTTGCGCCGAAGGCGCCGGGCACCGCCGGCACCCTGGTGGCCCTGCCGCTCTATTTCCTGTTGTTGCCCTTGGGGGCTTGGTATTGGCTGGTCGTCGCGCTGATGTTGCTGATCGGCATCTGGGCCTGCGGCGTAGCCGGACGCGCCCTCGGCGTGCACGACCACGGCGGTATCGTCTGGGACGAGATCGCGGCGTTTCTGTTAGTGCTGCCGTTCGCGCCGCAGAACCTCGTCGGTTTTATTCTGGCCTTTGGGTTGTTCCGCCTGTTCGATATCTGGAAGCCGTTCCCGATCCGCTGGTTCGATGTTCGCGTGCCGGGTGGCATCGGGGTCATGCTCGATGACATCCTGGCGGCGGCTTATGCCATCCTATGCCTGATGGGGGTGGCGCAATGGCTATGAATGAGCTGGAGGCGTTGGCGACGCAGTTGGGCGAGGCCTTGCTGGCCAAGTGCTGGCGCCTAGCCACGGCCGAGTCCTGCACCGGCGGCTGGGTGGCCCAGGCGGTGACGGCGATCGCGGGCAGTTCCAATTGGTTCGATCGCGGCTTCGTCAGTTACAGCAACGAGGCCAAGCAGGACATGCTGGGCGTGCAGGCCGCCACCCTGGCCGCGCACGGCGCGGTGAGCGAGGCGGTGGTGCGCGAGATGGTGGAAGGGGCGCTGGCCCGCAGCCGCGCCGATCTCGCCTTGGCGATCAGCGGTGTCGCCGGGCCGGCCGGCGGCACCGCGGAAAAGCCGGTGGGCACGGTCTGGCTCGCCTGGGGCAGGCGCGACGGCGTCTGCACGGCGCAACGTTTTCACTTCGAGGGCGACCGGGCCGAGGTGCGGCACCAATCGGTCGTGGTGGCGCTGCAAGGCGTCTTGCGGCTGCTGCGGGCCGAGGCCCAGACGGTGTAAGCCGATTCGGCCCTGAAAGGGCCTGACTGCTTGATGGGGGTGGCGCCATGCCGCAGATGTTCGGGTTCGATGCCTTTTCGCCGAAGGAGATTGCCGAGAAGGTCGAGACCGTCGGCGTCGCCAAGGTGCGCCTGCCCTTGTTGTCGATGGCGATGCTCGGCGTGCTGGCGGGCGCCTTCATCGGTCTGGGGGCGCTGTATTTCGTCTTGGTCGTGTCGGATGCGTCGCTGGGTTTTGCCGCCGGCCGCGTGCTCGGCGGTGTCGCCTTTTCCTTGGGCCTGATCCTGGTGGCCGTGGCCGGGGCCGAATTGTTCACCGGCAACAACCTGTTGGCGATGGCCTGGGCCGACGGCAAGATTTCCACCGTGGAATTGCTGAGAAACTGGTTGGTGGTCGGCACGGCCAATTTCGTCGGTGCGGCGGGCTTGGCCGGGCTGGTATTTCTGTCGGGGCACCCGGACATGAACAACGGCCTGGTCGCCGAGCGCTATGTCGAGATCGCCGCCGCCAAGTGCGCGCTGCCGTTCTGGACCGCATTTTTCAAGGGTGTGCTGTGCAATGTGCTGGTGTGCATGGCGGTGTGGATGGCCATGGCGGGGCGCAGCGTCGTCGACAAGGCGGTGGCGATCGTGTTTCCGATCTCGGCCTTCGTCGCCGCCGGCTTCGAACACAGCATCGCCAATATGTACCTCATCCCGCTCGCCATGCTGCTTAAGGCCTCGGGCGTGGTCGCAGCGCAGGCCGATGTCATCACTTGGTCGGGGTTCTTGAGCAACTTGGTGCCGGTGATCCTGGGCAACCTGATCGGCGGCAGCGTGCTGGTGGGGCTGGTCTATCACGTGATCTATCGGCGCGCGCGGCCGGCGCGATAGCTGGCCTAGCGAAACGCCCAGGCCGCGAAGGGCTCGATCTCGTCCCGGTTCAGCAGCATCAATTGATAGGCGTTGGGGTTGAGCGAGCGATCCGCCGTGGTGTCGACGCCGAGCCGTTGCAGGACATAGCCGATCAGGGCGCGGCGGACCTCGATTTCGACGACCTCGCTATCCGCGCCGTAATCCAAGAGCAAGCTCTCGCGTTTCTGACTGTCGAGCCCGGCATGCGGCCCCAGCTTCAGGGTCACCATCTCCACCCAATCCTCGTCGTATTCCACGCTGGACTCCGCCGGCTCGTCCAAGTACCGGGCCTCGGTGATGCGCGAGAGCACGAAGTCGCGGAAGTCGCAGGTCTCTTCGCTGTAGGCGCGTACGTGCCAGCGCAGGCCGGTGTCGACCAAGCTGTGCGGTTCGAGGATGCGCTGGGCCTGGCTGTCGCGGTCGGACAGCGAGCGGTAGCCGACCCGTAGCTTGCGGCGGCCATGGATGGCGCGGGTGATCTGGGCCAACACCTGTTGGCTGGGCAGCCGGGCCGGCAGGGGCAGGCTGGCCGTGGCCAGGCCGTAGATGGGCTCCGTGCCATAAGGCCCGCCGGCGACCGCCAGGTTGGCCGCGATGACGGGCAACACGGCGGCGGGGCTGAGGTCGGCAAAGGCGGCGCTGAAGCCCTCGCTCGGCACGAAACCGAAGACGTTGTGGTTGTAGGTAAGGTTGCCCGGCGCCAGGTCGCTGTAGAGTTTGAGGTCCTTGGTCGCCGCCGGGTCGGAGATGCCGAAGGCACGGGTCACGTCGCTGCGGCTGACCGCGCCGGTGTAGAAGGCCATGACCTCGATGTATTGCAGCCGCTGCTGCGTCGCCCATTTCACGTCCAGGCGCATTTTCTCTTTGGAAACCATGACTTACTCCGTTCTTGCTCGGCCTGTCTGGGGCGATTATAGGGGGTGATGGGCTACGGCCAGATAGAAACTATTATGTAATATAAAATACGTAGGTGATAAAAAGTATTGACGTATATAAAAGTATCGCCTAAATTTCACCCCATGGCGTCGCCGCGGGCGGCCCAAGCAAGAACACAACCTCACGCTTAAGGAGACAAATCATGGCAGCCACCGTATCCGCAGAAGACAAGATGAAGGCCCTGAACGCCGCGCTCGGCCAGATTGAAAAACAGTTCGGCAAGGGCTCGGTCATGCGCATGGGCGACGGCTCGGTGATGGAGGACCTGCAAGTGGTCTCCACCGGCTCGCTCGGGCTGGACGTGGCGCTGGGCGTCGGCGGCCTGCCGCGCGGCCGGGTGGTCGAGATCTACGGCCCGGAATCGTCCGGCAAGACCACGTTGACCTTGCAGGTGGTGGCCGAGATGCAAAAGCAGGGTGGCACCGCCGCCTTCATCGACGCCGAGCACGCGCTCGACCCGAGCTATGCGCAGAAGCTGGGCGTCAACGTCTCCGAGCTTTTGATCTCCCAGCCGGATACCGGCGAGCAGGCGCTGGAGATCGCCGACATGTTGGTGCGTTCCGGCAGCGTCGACGTCATCGTCATCGACTCGGTGGCGGCGCTGACGCCCAAGGCCGAGATCGAGGGCGAAATGGGCGATTCCCACGTCGGCCTGCACGCCCGGCTGATGAGCCAGGCCTTGCGTAAACTCACCGCCAACATCAAGCGGACCAATACCCTGGTGATTTTCATCAACCAGATTCGGATGAAGATCGGTGTCATGTTCGGCAGCCCCGAGACCACCACCGGCGGCAACGCGCTCAAGTTCTATTCCTCGGTGCGCCTGGATATCCGCCGCATCGGCGCGATCAAGAAGGGCGAAGAGGTGGTCGGTTCCGAGACCCGGGTGAAGGTGGTCAAGAACAAGGTCTCGCCCCCGTTCAAGGAGGCGATCTTCGACATCCTCTACGGCGAGGGCATCTCGCGCGAGGGCGAGGTCATCGAGCTGGGCGTGGCGCAGAAGCTGATCGACAAGGCGGGTGCCTGGTATTCCTACCAGGGCGAGAAGATCGGCCA
Organism: Betaproteobacteria bacterium; assembly: GCA_016234655.1. Lineage (GTDB taxonomy): Bacteria > Pseudomonadota > Gammaproteobacteria > Burkholderiales > Thiobacillaceae > Sulfuritortus. Next base: position 2,090 of record JACRAU010000028.1, on the reverse strand, counting down.
GGGTAAGGACAACGCCCGCGAATACCTTAAGGAGCATCCGGAGATCGCCGAGGAGATCGAGGCGCAGATTCGCGAGAACCTGGGCGTGAAGATGCCGGGTGCCGAGAGACTTGGTGAGGAATAAGGCGGGCGGCTCGCTCAGCCTGCGCGAGCGGGCGCTCAACCTGTTGGCCCGGCGCGAACATAGTCGCGCCGAGTTGGCGCGCAAGCTCTCGCCGCATGGCGAGGCGGACGAAATCGCGGCGCTGCTGGATGACCTTGAGCGGCGCAAGCAGTTGTCCGATGCGCGCTACGCCGAATCCCTGCGGCATACCCGTTCTGGCAAATACGGCAGCCGGCGTCTGGCTCATGAGTTGCGGGAAAAGGGGGTCGGCGAAGGCTTGATCGCCGATGCCGTGGCCGTGGCGCGCGCGGGCGATCTCGCGGCGGCGCGCGCGGCTTGGGCCAAGAAATTCGGCGTCCTGCCGAACGATGCCAATGAGCGGGCGCGCCAGTATCGCTTCCTGCTCGGTCGGGGCTTTCCCGCCGAAGTGGTGCGCCGCGTCGTCGGCGGCGAAGACGATTAGAGGTGTGCCGCCAGGACCTGCATGATTTCCGTGTCGGTCAGCGCGATCGGGTTGGTCTTCATGCTGCTGCCCCGGCTGTTGGCGGCAATTCGCCCAAAGTCTGCCTGACCGATGCCGTGGGTCGACAGTCGCGGCAGCTGTAGTCGTTGGGTCCAGTCTTGCAGTGTTTCCAGCAAGGCGGCGATGGCTGCATCATCCGGCAATGCCGTCTGTGAAAGCAGGCGGCCGACGTCGGCATATTTCTTCAATGCGATATTGCCCGGCTCGCGTGTGCGCATCGCGTCGATGTTGACCTGGGTGGCGGCCGCGACCAGGGTGCCACAGACCACGCCGTGCGGGATGGGGAAAAAGGCGCCAAGCGGTGAGGCTAGGCCGTGCACCGAACCGAGGCCGACCTGGGCTAGGGTGATGCCGGAGAGCAAGGCGGCATAGGCCATGCGGCTGCGGTGATCGCCGGCATCGCTCGCGTCTTCATACCAGGGCAAGAGGCTGTCGCGCACTGCCGCCAGGCCATTCAAGGCAAGGGCGTCGGTAAACGGATTGGCCTTGGTCGAAACATAAGACTCCAGCAACTGAGTGAAGGCATCCATGCCGTTGGCCGCCAGCACATGCCGTGGGCAGCTGGCGAGCAGGTCGGGGTCGACGATGGCATATTCGGCGACCAGTTTGTCGTCGCGGAAGGATTTCTTGAAGCCCTCGGTGCCGTGCGTGCCGAGCACGGCGTTCTTGGTGGCCTCGGAACCGGTGCCGGCGGTGGTGGGTATGGCGATGAAAGGCGTGCTCGGGCCGCGATAAGGCAATTCGGGGCCGACGCCTTCCAGGTGGTCGCGCACGGAATTGCCGGGTTTGAGTAGGCCCGCAATCGCCTTGGCGGCATCCAGCGCGCTGCCGCCGCCGATGCCGAGCACGACATCGACGCCTTGATCTTTGTATTGTTGAACGGCTTGGTCAACCAGATCGGGTGATGGCTCACCGGAGACCGATACGAGTTTCCAGTCGATGTCGTGTTGCGTGAGCGCGGCTTGGAGTGATGTCCAGTGCGGGCTGTCTGGAAAGGATCGTGCGCCGGTGACGATCAGCGCCTTGTGGCCGAAGTCCGCGGCGATGCGCGCGGTTTTATTGAACGCCCCAGCACCGAATTCGATGCGCGGCAAGCGGGCGACGCTGAAGGCAAAGTTCACTCGAGTCTCCTTGTGGCAAGGGCTGCATGCTAGCGCGGGCGCCGGAGTGGGCAAGTCTCTTAAAGATGTTTGCTAAAAGGTGTTGACATGACTTCGGGGTGTCTCCATAATCTCGCTTCTCTCGGACGCGGGGTGGAGCAGTCTGGCAGCTCGTCGGGCTCATAACCCGAAGGTCACAGGTTCAAATCCTGTCCCCGCAACCAAAACTGATCTTTAACAAGTAGAAACAGCCTTAAGAAGTGTGGGCATTAGGCTTGGGGCGGAAGATTCCTGTTATGGGGATTGGAAGCTAACAAGTAAGACCTAATGCTCGATTTTGTCAGTTGATTCTGAAGAGTTGAGT
>JACRAU010000029.1 GCA_016234655.1 Betaproteobacteria bacterium | reverse complement strand
CTTCGCCTCGCCGCCGAATTTCTTCGACAGAATGGTCGTGATCGCAGCAGTCAGCGTGGTCTTGCCATGGTCCACGTGACCAATCGTACCCACGTTTACGTGCGGCTTCTTCCGCTCAAATTTTTCCTTGGCCATGACTCACTACCTCTCAGAAAAATCGACACTGACAACAACAATCAAAAATTCGTGGTGCCCATGGGCAGGATTGAACTGCCGACCTCTCCCTTACCAAGGGAGTGCTCTACCACTGAGCCACATGGGCATTTAATACTTTTCGCGCGACAGCCTCTGGAGCGGGTAGTGGGAATCGAACCCACGTCATCAGCTTGGAAGGCTGAGGTTCTACCATTGAACTACACCCGCATTCAGCCTTTTCGCGCCTGCAACTTTGGTGGAGGGGGAAGGATTCGAACCTTCGAAGGCAGAGCCGTCAGATTTACAGTCTGATCCCTTTGACCGCTCGGGAACCCCTCCGCGAAAGCGCGGAATTATCCAGTTCCGGCGATTTCTTGTCAAATACTGAATACGGAAAAAACCCACAAAATGCGCGCGGCCCGCCTCTCCCGCTTAGACATTGAAGCGGAAGTGCATCACATCGCCGTCCTGCACCACGTATTCCTTGCCTTCCAAGCGCATCTTGCCGGCCTCCTTGGCGCCCTGCTCGCCCTTGCAGGCGATGAAGTCGGCGAAACCGATCACCTCGGCCCGGATGAAGCCCTTCTCGAAATCGGTGTGGATCGCCGCCGCCGCGCGGGGCGCGGTATCGCCCTTGTGGATGGTCCAGGCCCGCACCTCTTTCACCCCGGCGGTAAAGTAGGTTTCCAGGCCCAACAACTCGTAGGCGGCGCGAATCAGGCGATTCAGACCGGGCTCCTGCAAACCCATCTCGGCCAAGAAATCCGCCTTGTCGGCATCGTCCAGATCGGCGATCTCGGCCTCGATCGCGGCACAGACCGCCACCACCGGCGCCCCTTCCGCCTCGGCATGGGCACGCAAACGGTCGAGGTAGGGATTGTTGGCGAAACCGTCCTCCGCCACGTTGGCGACGTACATCGCCGGCTTGATGGTCAGCAGGCATAGCGGCTTGAGCAAATCGAGCTCGTCTTCCGACAACGCCAAGCTACGAGCCGGCTTGGCCTCGTTGAGATGGGGTAGCAGCTTATCCAACACCGCGATCAGCTTCTGCGCCTCCTTGTCGCCGGCGCGCGCCTTTTTCACGTCGCGGGCGTGGGCCTTTTCCGCCGTGGCCAAATCGGCCAGGGCCAACTCGGTGCCGATCACCTCGATGTCGGCGATCGGGTCGACCTGGCCGGCCACGTGCACCACGTTATCGTCCTCGAAACAGCGCACCACGTTGACGATGGCATCGGTCTCGCGAATGTTGGCCAGGAACTGGTTGCCCAGGCCCTCGCCCTTGCTGGCGCCGGCCACCAGGCCGGCGATATCGACGAACTCGACAATGGCCGGCAAAGTCTTCTGCGGTTTGACGATCTCGGCCAATTGATCCAGACGCGGATCGGGCACCTCGACCACGCCGACGTTGGGTTCGATGGTGCAGAAGGGATAGTTCTCCGCCGCGATGCCCGCCTTTGTCAGCGCATTGAACAGGGTGGACTTGCCGACGTTAGGCAGGCCGACGATGCCGCATTTCAGACTCATTCTTCTATCACCTTCTTGGTTTCAGGCTTGGGCCGGATATTGAGCCGGCGCATGGCCAGGTCGAACTCGCCCTTGAGCAGGGCCGGCAGGGCCGGCAGCGCGCGGTCGATCGCATCCTCGATCAGCTCCGCCTCGGCCCGGCCGGGCCGGTGCAGGACGAAATCCGACACCTGCGCCTTGTCGCCCGGATGGCCGATGCCGATGCGCAGACGCCAATAATCCGTGCCCATGGCGGTACTGATGTCGCGCACGCCGTTGTGGCCGCCGTGACCGCCGCCCAGTTTCAGGCGTAGCGCGCCGGGCGGCAGGTCCAACTCGTCGTGGGCGACCAGAATCTGGCCGACCGGAATCTTGTAGAAATTGGCCAGCGCCGCGACCGCGCGGCCGCTGGCGTTCATATAGGTCGTGGGCTTCAACAGCCAGAGATCGTTGCCGCTCACATCGATGCGGCAGACCTCGCCGAAGAACTTGCCCTCGGAACGAAAAAGACCGGCGTGGCGCGCTGCCAGCCGGTCCAGCCACCAGCACCCGGCGTTATGCCGGGTGTCGGCGTATTCATTGCCCGGGTTGCCGAGGCCGACGATAAGCCGGATGCCGGCCTCCATGCCCGGTTAGGCTCAGGCGCCCTCGGTCGGGGCGGCCGGAGCGGCCTCCGCCTCGCCGCGCACACCCAGGATGGTGGCCACGGTCGGGTCTTCGCCACGCACCAGCGCGGCGCACTCGACGCCCTCGGGCAGCTTGACCTGCGACAGGTGGGCGGAATGACCGAGATCCAGCGCGGACAGGTCGATCTCCAGGTACTCGGGCAACTTGTCGGCCAGGCAGACCACTTCCACCTCGGTGATCACATGCGACAGCACGCCGCCGTGCAGCTTGACGCCAGGGGCGGCATCGCCGTTCAGGAAGTGCAGGGGCACCTTCATGTGGATCTTGTGGGTCTTGTCCACGCGCAGGAAATCCACGTGCAGCACTTGGCGCTTGAACGGGTGCGCCTGCACGTCGCGCAGCAGAACGGGTTCCTTCTCGCCGCCGACGTTCAAGGTCAGCACGGAAGAATGGAAGGCCTCTTTGCGCAGTTGCAGCAGCAGGTCGTTGTGATCCATCTCAAGGGCCACGGCGTCTTTGCCGGCACCGTAGACGATGCCCGGCACCTTGCCGGCGTGACGCAGGCGGCGGCTCGCACCCGTGCCCTGCACGTCACGCTTGGTAGCGATAACTTCGAATTGCATGATTCACTCCTAAACAAACAAAAAACCCGCCCGCGACCAGGCGGTCCTTCGTCGGCCCGTTATTCCACGAACAACGAGCTCACCGAATCTTCATTGCTGATACGGCGGATGGTCTCCGCCAACAACTCGGCCACCGTCAATTGCCGGATGCGGCCACAGGCCTTGGCCTCGTCCCGCAAGGGGATGGTGTCGGTCACCACCAACTCGTCCAGCGCGGAGTTGTTCACGCGCTCGATCGCGCTACCCGACAGCACCGGGTGGGTGCAGTAGGCCAGCACCCGCTTGGCGCCATGCTCTTTCAGCGCGCGCGCCGCCTCGCACAGGGTGTTGGCGGTATCCACCATGTCGTCCATGATGATGCAGGTACGGTCTTTCACCTCGCCGATGATGTGCATCACCTTGGCCACGTTCGGCTTCGGCCGGCGCTTGTCGATGATGGCCAGATCGCAATCCAGGCGCTTGGCGAAGGCCCGCGCCCGCACCACGCCGCCGACATCGGGCGACACGATCAACAGGTTGTCGTAGTTCTGCTTCCAGATATCGCCCAGCAGGATCGGCGCCGAGTAGATGTTGTCGACCGGGATGTCGAAGAAGCCCTGGATCTGGTCCGAGTGCAGGTCCATGGTCAGCAGGCGGTCGACACCGGCGGCGGTCAGCATATCGGCCACCACCCGCGCGGTGATCGGCACCCGGGCCGAACGCACCCGGCGGTCCTGTCGGGCATAGCCGAAATAGGGGATGGCGGCGGTAATCCGGCCGGCCGAGGCACGGCGCAGGGCATCGACCATCAACATCACCTCCATGAGGTTGTCGTTGGTCGGCATGCTGGTGGATTGCAGGACGAACACGTCCTTGCCGCGCACGTTCTCGAGGATCTCCACCATGGTTTCGCCGTCCGAGAACCGACCCACGCTCGCACGGCCGAGGTGGATGTTCAGGTGGCGGACCACATCTTCGGCAAGCCTGGGGTTGGCATTGCCGGTAAACACCATCAAGCTGTCGTATCCCACGCGGAAACCCCTGCGCTAATTTAGAACGGCGCAAAAAACAAAAAAGCGTGTAGTGACCAGGCTACACGCTTAATTCATAGTGGCTGGGGAGGTAGGGATCGAACCTACGAATGCCGGAATCAAAATCCGGTGCCTTACCACTTGGCGACTCCCCAAGCGTTGCAGGACGGCGAACCGCCCTATGCCGCCCAACCCAGTAGGGGATGTTCGTCCAGACCGTCGGCCACGAAACCGTCCACCCCTTCCGGGCGAGCCGCAAAAACCTGCTCGGCCGTTTCACGATCGGGAAAAGCCGCGAACACGCAAGCCCCCGATCCGGTCATGCGCGCATCTCCAAATCTCCGCAGCCAGACCAGACATTCGGCCACCTGTGGATAGCGCTCGCAGACCACGCGCTCCAGGTCGTTATGACCGAAGCCCGTTGAAAAGACGCGCATTTTGACGGCTGGCGTATCGCGTGTCAATGCCGGGTGCGCGAAGATTTCGGCGGTCGAGACATGTACCGGCGGCGTCAGCACGACGTAACTGGCCGGCGCCAATTCCACCGCCTGCAATTGCTCGCCCACGCCCTCGGCGAAGGCCGAGCGGCCGAACACGAAGACCGGCACGTCGGCGCCGAGCTCGAGGCCCAAGGCCTGCAACTCGGCGCGCGGCAGGTCCAGGCCCCACAAGCGGTTCAACGCCAAGAGCACCGTCGCCGCATCCGAGCTGCCGCCGCCCAGGCCGCCGCCCATGGGCAGGCGCTTGTCGAGCCGGATGTCCGCGCCCAGCCGGCAACCGGCATGCGCCTGCAACAGCCGCGCCGCACGCAGGCAGAGGTCGTGCGCCTCGCTCACGCCGGGCAGCGGCTGGCCGCGCCGGATCGCGCCATCCTGGCGCGGCGCGATGTGTAGCCGGTCGCCGTGATCGAGAAAACGGAACACCGTCTGCAACAGGTGGTAGCCGTCGGCTCGCCGGCCGACCACGTGCAGGAAGAGGTTGAGCTTGGCCGGCGCCGGATAACCCTCGGTGCTGAAATTCACGGGGTCTGCCATGTGTCCACCACCAATCGAATCTCCAGATCGTCGCGCCGCGCGGTCAGCCGGCCCGGCAGGCGCGTGCCGTCGAAGGCGCGGCCGTACTCGATGCGCCAACCGTCCTGCTCCAGGCTGGACCAACCGCCCTGCCCGTCCGCTTGACCGATGAAGGGGCGGCTCGGATCGGGCCGACCACGCAGCCAATGCGCCAGTCCGGCCAAGGGCAGGGCGGCGCCGATGGCCTGTTGCACCAGCGCCTCGCCCGTATCGGCCAGATGCACCGTGCCGGCGCTATCGGTCAGGCTGGCCCCGCTCGCGTCCATGCGCAGTTCGGCCACGCCCTGGCCCAGCGGGGTGCGCAGCAGGATGTCTTGCCGCTCCCCCTGGGATTGCCAAACGATGCCGCCGGCAAAACTCTGCTCGGCCGCGCGCACCGATATCCGCCCCTCCAGCCGATAGTGGCTCGCCACCGGCGCCGGCGGCGGCAATGCCGCGCAGGCCGAAATGGCGAACGGAACGAACAGGCCGAACCAGCGATACCGCATCAGGGCTTGAAACGCGAAACCGTCTCGCGCAGGGCCTCGTTGCTCGGGTGTTCTTTCAGCGCGGCCTCCCAGAGCTTTTTCGCCTCGTCGTGCTTGCCCTGTTTCCACAATACCTCGCCCAAGTGGGCCGCGATCTCGGGATCGGGCCGCGCGGCATGGGCGCGCTTGAGATAGTCGACGGCCTCGTTCAGCTTGCCCGCCTTGAACTGCGCCCAACCCATGCTGTCGAGCACGAAGCCATCGTTCGGCGCCAATTGCAGCGCCTTTTGCAGCAACTCGATCGCCTCGGCGATACGGTGGGTGCGGTCGGCCAGGGTATAGCCCAGGGCGTTGTAGGCATGGGCATGGTCGGGCCTGAGCTTGATCAGCTTGCGCAGGTCTTTCTCCAACACGTCGAGCTTGTCCAGCTTCTCCGCCGCCATCGCCCGGTCGTACAGCAACTCCGGCGCATCCGGCTGCCGGGCCAGGGCTTGCGACAGCAGCTTATAGACCCCGACGTAATCGCGCGCCTCGCGCAGTAGCTGCGCCTCGGCCTGCACGACCTGGATGCGCTCGGCCTCGTCGACCGGCGTCAGCTCTTGCAGCACGGCCTGTGCCTCGGCCGTGCGCCCTTGCTTGCCCAGTAGCGTCGCGACCAGCAATTGCGCGGAGAGATAACGCGGCCCCCTGTCGACCGCGCGATACCAACGCAAGGCGTCGTCCGGGCGCTTGCGCGCCTCGCCGATCTGACCCAAATACAGCTTGACCTGATCGGCCTCCGGATAACCCAACTCCAAGGTCTTCAACAAATACGCCTCGGCCGCCTGGTAATCGCCCGCTTGCATGGCAAGCAGGCCGACCGCCATGGTCGCCTCGGAATTGCCCGACGCATCGTCGAGCAGGCGCTCGAACTCCCGACGGGATTCCGAATAGCGCTCCATGCGCGCCAGCTGCTTGGCATAGGCCAGCCGCAATTCGCGCGCGGCCGGATTGCGCGCGAGGAAGCCGGCCCAATAGGCCTCCACCTCGGCATCGCTCCTGCGTTGCAGCAACTGGCCCTTGAGCAAGGCCGCGGCCTCCCAATCCGGCCGCAATGCCAAGGCCCGATCCACGGCCTGCTCGGCGCGCTCGTATTGCCCGGCGTTCCAAGCCGCCTGGGTCACGGCGAAATGCGCCTCGGCCAGGTTCGGGTAGGGCCGCGCCAGATCGCCGACGAGATCGAGCACGCCTTGGAAATCGGCATGCCGGCTGAACAAGGTGTGCATTTGCATGAACACCTGCGCCGGCGAGCCGCCCTCTGCCCGCAACAAGGCCTCGAAATGGGGCCGGGTCTCCTTGAGATGGCCGGTGGCGGCCAAGAGCGTGATCCACACCTGTCGAGCCCGCTCCGATTCCGGCTCCAACTCGACCCATAATTGGGTCGCCTGGAGCGCCTGCTCGCGCGCCTGGGCGAGCAAGGCCAGCTCCGCCGCGCGCCGGGCGACACGCACATCGCGGGTACGCAGGGCCAGGTCGGCATAGGCCTCGGCCGCCAATTTGCGCTCGCCGCGCTGCCAGGCCGTCTCGGCCAGCAAGAATTGATACAGCACCTGCTCGGTCAAGGGCTGGGCCGGCGTGGCCGTGGGTACCGCCACGGCAACCTTGTTGTCGGCCACGGCGGGCTTTTGCGGGGCGGCGGCGCGCTCTGGCGCGGGCAACAGCTGCGCGCAGCCAGAGAGGCCCAGAACAAACAACAACAAGAGGGGATTGAGAGTCATGGCTGGAATCTATGTGATTTGAAGCATTATGCAAGAGCGGCGACGCACACGCTATCATCGCCCCATGCCCGAACTGCCCGAAGTCGAGACCGTCCGCCGCAGTCTGGCGCCTCACATCGTCGGCCACCGCCTGCGCGGCGCCTTGGTGCGCGATCCGCGCCTGCGTTGGCCGGTGCCGGACAAACTGGCTGCGCTGATCGCCGGGCAACGCATCGCGTCGCTGGAACGGCGGGCGAAATACCTGATCCTGAAACTGGAACACGGCGGACTGCTGTTGCACTTGGGCATGTCCGGCAGCCTGCGCCTGGTCGATGCGAAGACGCCGCCGGAAAAACACGACCATGTCGACCTGTTGCTGGACGATGGCCAGGCCCTGCGCCTGCGCGACCCGCGCCGCTTCGGCGCGGCACTCTGGAGCGAGCACCCCGATGCCCATCCGCTGCTGGCCAAGCTCGGCATCGAACCGCTGGACAAGGGCTTCGACGGCGCACGGCTACACGCGATGACACGGGGCAAGACGACGGCGATCAAGCACCTGATCATGGATGCCCATCTCGTGGTCGGCGTCGGCAACATCTACGCCAACGAGGCCCTGTTCCAGGCCGGCATCCGGCCGACGCTACGGGCCGGCAAGTTGAGCCGCGCCCGTTGCGACCGTTTGGCCGAGGCCATCAAGGACACCCTGCGCCGCGCGATCAAGGCCGGCGGCAGCACGCTGCGCGACTTCGTCAACGGCCACGGCGAGCCAGGCTACTTTCAGCAGAGCTATTTCGTCTATGGCCGCGCCGGCGAGCCGTGCCGGCAATGTGGCACGGCGATCAAACTGCTGCGCCAGGCAAACCGGGCAACCTACTACTGCCCGAACTGCCAAAAGAATTAGCGTGACCAGGTCGGACCCGGGAGGTCTCTCCTACAGCCCCCGTGGGAGCGGCCTTTATGCCCTTTGGGTATCCCGGCCGCGAACAAGCGCCTACTTGTTGCCGGTCAGTTGCTCGTACTTCTCCTGCAACCGCTCCTTGGTCTCGACGTAGTTCGGATTGAGCGGGATGCAATCGACCGGGCAGACCTCGCGGCATTGCGGCGTATCGTAGTGACCGACGCACTCGGTGCACTTGTTCGGGTCGATGACGTAGATGTCCTCGCCCTGCGAGATCGCGTCGTTCGGGCACTCGGGCAGGCAAACGTCGCAGTTGATGCACTCGTCGGTGATCATTAAAGCCATGATGCAAATTCCTCAACTTCTTAAATCTTGAAACGGGCGGCCAAGCGCTCGGCCACCACGGGGTTCACGAACTGGCTGACATCGCCCTTGAGCCGGGCGATCTCGCGCACGATGCTGGCGGAGATGAACATGTACTGCTCCGACGGCGTCAGGAACACCGTCTCGATATCCGGGTTCTGGCTGCGATTCATGCCGGCCAACTGGAATTCATACTCGAAATCCGACACCGCGCGCAGGCCGCGCAGCACCAGATTGGTCCGCTGCTGGGCCATGAACTCGATCAACAGCCCGGAAAAACCCACCACCTGCACGCCGGGCACATCGGCCAACGCCAGGCTCGCCATATCCACCCGCTCGGCCAGGCTGAAGCAAGGCGCCTTGTTGGCGCTATCGGCCACCGCCACCACCACTTGGTCGAAGATGCGCGCGGCGCGGCGCACCAAGTCCTCGTGACCGCGCGTGATCGGATCGAAAGTGCCGGGGTAAATGATCTTTCTATCCGTCATGCCCGTTCCAGCAAACAAAAATGCGATTGGCCGGCCCGCCCTTCGCGCAGCACCCGCCACCCCTCGGCGGCGAGCGCTGCATTCGATAACGAGCCATCGTGTTCAAGGTAGATTTTACCCTCGGCGGCGAGCCGTGTCGCCGCGAGCGCCAAGGCCTTGTCCCACAAGCCTTCGGCGAAAGGCGGATCGATGAAGATTACATCGAACATACCCGTATCGCCCTTGAGGTAGGTCAAGCCATCGGCCCGCACCACCCGGCCGCCCAGGACGGCGGCGTTCTTCTCCAGCGCCGCGCAGGCACGGGCGTCGCGCTCGACCAGCACGACCTCGGCCGCGCCGCGCGACACCGCCTCGAAACCGAGCGCGCCGCTGCCGGCGAACAGATCGAGGCAGCGCCGTTCGTACAGGCGCTGGCCCAGCCAGTTGAACAGGGTCTCGCGCACCCGGTCCGGCGTCGGCCGCAGGCCGAGCACTGCATCGAAATGCAGCTTACGGCCGCGATGCGTGCCGCCGATGATGCGGACTTGGTTATTTGCCGGCTGCGCCATCCGCCTGCCCGCCGACGATCACGGTCTGCACCGCCGCGAGCGGCACGCGGCCCCGGAACGCGCGCACGATATCCTCGCGCGTCACCGCCGCCACCCGGGGCATATAACTATCCAACCAATCCAGAGGCAGGCGATAGAAGCCGATCACGCCGAGGTAGCCGAGTATCTTTTTGTTGCTGTCCAGACGCAAAGGGAAACCGCCGATCATATTGTTCTTGGCCTGCGCCAGTTCGGCCTCGCTCGGCCCCTCCTCCACGAAGCGGCGCAAGGTCTCGTGCACCACGCGCACCGCCTCGTCGGTGCTCTCGCGCTTGGTCTGTAGGCCGATCTGGAACGGCCCCAACTCGGCCATGGGCGAAAAATAGCTGTAGGTGCTGTAGGCCAGGCCGCGCTGCTGGCGAATCTCCTTCATCAAGCGCGAATCGAAGCCGCCGCCGCCCAAGACGTAGTTGCCGACCAACAAGGGGAAATAATCCGGGTCCTCGCGCTTCAGGCCGGGCAGGCCCATGAACAAGTGACTCTGACTCGCATGATGCGGCAACACCTGGGTCTTGCCGACCGGATTCACCGCGACGGCGGAGACGGGTGCAGGGGCTTCGCCCGCCGGCAACCCTTTGGCCAATTGCTCGGCGATGGCCTCGGCCTCGGCCCGGCCGACATCGCCCATGATCGCGATCGACAAGGCCTTGGCCCGGTAGTGTCGGCGATGGAAGTCGACAAAATCGGCCTGCCGCAACTTGGCCACGCCGGCCTCGCCGACCCGGCTGGCCGCCGAGTAGGGGTGCTCGCCGTAGATCGCGATCTGGAAGGCCTCGGCGCCGATGACCTCGGGCTGGATGCGCGACTCCTTCAGCCCGGCGATGGTGCGCGCCTTTTCCCGCTCGATCACCGGTTTGGGGAAATGCGGCTGCTGCAAGATCGCCGCCAAGACCGCGAGGGCCTGCTCGCGCTCGGCCTGGCCGCTCAGCATGCGCAATTCGAAGCTCGCCCGATCGCCATCGATATGGCCGCCCATGACGGCGCCCACATCGGCCAGGCGTTCGGCGATGTCTTTCTCCGACCAGGCGCCGGCGCCCAGGCCCATCAAATGCCGGGTGAGGCTGGCCACGCCGTATTTGCCGGGCCGGTCGTAGGCGCTGCCGGCGGCGAAATCGACGGAGATGTCCAGGATCGGCAGGTCGCGGTTCTCGACGAACACCACCCGCGCGCCCTGGCGGGTCTGCCAGTGCTGAAGGTTCAGGGCGGCGTGAACCGGCAATGCCAGCAGCACCAAGAACAACGGGAATAACCTAATAACAAGGCGGCGTTTAGCGGACATGGCCGTCTCCCTTCATCATCGGCCGCTCGGCCCGCCCCGCCGGCAAGGGCAGCGGGTCGAGCACGGCGACGGTCAGGGTTTCGTCGATCAGATAGCGCTTGGCCACCTCCCGCACCTGCTCGGCGGTCACCGCCTTGATGCGGTCGAATCTCCGGTCGAGCATACGGTAATCGAGCCCGGCCGTGGCCCATTCGCCGATCTGCATCGCTTGATAGAACAGGGAATCGCGCTGGAACACCTGCCCGGCCAAGACCTGGGCCTTGACCCGCTGGAGTTCCTTGTCGGAAATGCCCTCGCGTTGGATGCGGGCGATCTCTTGCTTCAGCGCGGCCCGCACCTCGTCGGCGCCATGGCCTTCGGCCGGCGTCGCGTCGAGCATGAACTGTACCGGCCCGCGCGCGCTATCGTCGTAACCGGCGCCGACCTGGGTCGCGATTTTGCGCTCATTGACCAGGCGCTGCGACAACCGGGCCGAGGCATTGCCGTCGAGCACGCCGACCAGCACCTTGAGCGCATAAGGCTCCCAATCCTTGTCCGGCGCGGCCAGCTTCGGCACCGGCCAGCCCATCAGCAGATAAGGCAGCTTGGCCGGCGCCCGGGTGACCACCCGTTTCATGCCGGGCTGCTTGGGCTCGATGTGCATCTTGCGCTCGGGCAGCGCCCGCGCCGGAATGGGGCCGAAATAACGCTCGGCCAAGGCGAACACCTGTTCCGGCTCGACATCGCCCGCCACCACCAAGGTCGCGTTGTTGGGGGCATACCAGCGCCGATACCAGCTCTGGGCATCGGCCACGGCCATGTTCTTCAGGTCGCCCATCCAGCCGATCACCGGGTGCCGATAGGGGTGGGCCTGATAGGCGGCGGCCGTGAAGCTCTCATAGACCAGGGCGTGCGGCTCGTCCTCGGTGCGCATGCGCCGCTCTTCCATGACCACTTGTATCTCCTTGGCGAATTCCTCCGGTGCCAGGATCAGGTTCGCCATGCGGTCGGCCTCCAGCTTGAGGGCCAATTCCAAGCGGTCTTTTTGCAGGGTCTGAAAATAAGCGGTGTGGTCGCGCGAGGTGAAGGCGTTCTCGCGCCCGCCGGCCGCCGCGATCTGCTTGGAGAATTCGCCGGCCGGCACCGCCTGGGTGCCCTTGAACATCATGTGTTCGAGCACGTGGGCCACGCCGGTCTCGCCGTAGCTCTCGTCCATGCTGCCGGCCCGGTACCAGACCTGGCTCACCACCACCGGCGCGCGCCGGTCGGTCTTCACGATCACCTTGAGGCCGTTGGCCAGCGTACGCTCGGCTACCGTCGCCAAGGCATTCGTGGCCAGACCAAGGCTCAATAACAGACAAGCGAGCACTCGCATTGTTTTACCGTTCGAAAATGGCTTGGGGACGCGCATGATAAAATCTCCGCTTCAAACGCACCATCCGACCCGCAGATCACGTGTTTAGTTTCTTCAAGAAAAACCCGGACGACGACCAGGCCAAACCGGCGGCCAAGCCCAGTTGGGGCGAGCGCCTGAAGGCCGGCCTGGGCCGCACCCGCTCGGCCCTGACCCAGCCCTTCGCCAATCTGTTCGCCGGCCACGCCAAGATCGACGAGGACCTCTATGAGGAACTCGAGACCATCTTGCTGACCGCCGATGTCGGGGTCGAGGCCACCCAGCACCTGCTCGCCGCCCTGCGCGCCCGGGTGAAGCGCGACGGCCTGACCGAATCCGAGCAACTCAAGGCCGCGCTGAAGGCCGTGTTGGCCGAACTGCTCGCGCCCTTGGAGCAGCCGCTGACGCCGAGCGGGCACAAACCCTTCGTCATCATGCTGGCCGGCATCAACGGCGCCGGCAAGACCACCACCATCGGCAAGCTGGCCTGGCGCTTCCGCCAGGAGGGCAAGAGCGTGATGCTCGCCGCCGGCGATACCTTCCGCGCCGCCGCGCGCGAGCAGCTCGAGGAATGGGGGGCGCGCAACCAGGTCGAGGTGATCGGCGGCCAGGGCGGCGACCCGGCGGCGGTGATCTTCGACGCGATCCAGTCGGCCACCGCGCGCGGCATCGACATCGTGCTGGCCGACACCGCCGGCCGGCTACCGACCCAGCTGCACCTGATGGAAGAGATCAAGAAGATTCGCCGCGTGATCCAGAAGGCCGACCCGACCGCGCCGCACGAGGTGCTGCTGGTGCTCGACGCCAACATCGGCCAAAACGCCATCATGCAAGTCCAGGCCTTCGACGAGGCGATCGGCGTGACCGGCCTGGTGCTGACCAAGCTCGACGGCACCGCCAAGGGCGGCGTGATCGCGGCCTTGGCCAAGCGCCGGCCGATCCCCGTGCGTTTCATCGGCGTCGGCGAGGGCCTGGAAGATTTGCAGCCCTTCCGTGTCGACGAATTCGTCGATGCGCTGTTTTCCTGATGGCCTGTTAGACTCGGCGCATGATCGAGCTGAACGATGTCACCAAGCGCTACCCCGGCGGCCATGAGGCGCTGTCGCATGTCTCGCTCGGCATCGCCAAGGGCGAGATGGTCTTCGTCAACGGCCGCTCGGGCGCGGGCAAAAGCACGCTACTCAAGCTGATCGCCGCCACCGAGCGGCCCACCTCGGGCAGCGTCGTGGTGTTCGGCCAAAACATCGGGCGCATGCGCCGCTCGGGCCTGCCCTACTTTCGCCGCAACCTCGGCCTGGTGTTCCAGGATCACAAGCTGCTGTACGACCGCAGCGTGTTCGACAACGTGCTGCTGCCCCTGCAAATCCAAGGCCTGACCGGACACGAGGCCGGCAAACGCGTGCGCGCAGCGCTGGATCGGGCCGGCCTGGCCGGCAAGGAACGCGCCCGCCCGATCACCCTGTCGGGCGGCGAGCAACAGCGCCTGTGCATCGCCCGCGCGATCGTCGGCCGGCCGCAATTGCTGATCGCCGACGAGCCCAGCGCCAACCTGGACGAGGCCTATGCCGGCGAGATCATGGAGACGTTCCGCGCGCTCAACCAGGTCGGCGTGACCTTGATCATCTCCACGCACGATCAAAGCCAGGCGCAACGTTACGGCGGACGCAGCATCACCCTGGCCGAGGGCAAGCTGTCATGAAGACCTGGCTCGCACTCCATGCCCACAGCTTTGCCATCGCCTTGGACCGCCTACGCCGCGCGCCGCTCGCCAGCTTGATCAGCGTGCTGGTGATCGGCACCGCCATCGCCCTGCCGTCCGGGCTCTATCTGCTGCTCGACAACCTCGGCAAGGCCACCGCCGATGCCGCGCCGCGCACCGAACTCAGCGTGTTCTTCAAACTCAACACCGCCGAGGCCGCGGCGCGGCAGATGGGCCAAGGCCTGCAACAACAGCCCGAAATCGCCAGCGTGCGTTTTATCGGCCGCGACGAGGCATTGAGGCGACTGGAAAGGCTGGGCCTTGGCGACATCACCGCCGGCCTGCCCGGCAACCCCTTGCCCCATGCGCTGATACTCGGCACCCAGGACTCCAGCCCGGCCGCGCTGGCCCGCCTGGCCGAGACCCTGCGCAAGCGGCCCGAGGTCGACCGGGTCAAGCTCGATAGCGACTGGGCGCGCCGACTGAATGCCCTGATGCAACTCGGCGAACGAATCACCTGGCTGCTCGCCGGCCTGTTCGGCCTGGCCCTAGCCGCCATCACCGGCAATACCATCCGCCTGCAAATCTATGCCCAGCGCGACGAGATCGAGGTCGCCCGCCTGCTCGGCGCCACCGACCGCTTCATCCGCCGCCCGTTCTTGTATTTCGGCGGCCTGCAGGGCCTGCTCGGCGGCGCGGCCGCCTGGGGCCTGCTCGGCCTGGCGCTAACCCTGCTGCGCGACCGCATCGCGGAACTCTCGACGGCCTATGGCAGCGAATTCGCCCTGACCGGCCTGAGTTGGCCTGACGGCATGGCACTACTGGCGATTTCCGGCCTCCTGGGCCTGCTCGGCGCGCTATTTGCCGTCGCCCATACCCAGCGCGCCCTGCGCATAGACTAATCCACCTAGCCTGGAAATACCTTGTAGCGAAACAACCTGCATCGCGGCCAGGATACCCATAGGGCATAAAGGCCGCTCTACAAGAAGGCGGTGACTTCTCAATAGACACCCAACCCCATTACTTGACGGAACTTATCGGGATTAGCACTCTCTACGACGGAGTGCTAGAATTTGCCCGAGTCCATTGGAGGTTACGACATGACCGCACAGGCCCTGAACTTTCCCGTGCCTTCGAGCCTAGGCAGCATTGAGAGCTACATCCAGGCTGCGAATCGCTTCCCCTTGCTCAGCGCAGAGACAGAACTCGGCCTTGCCCGTCGATTCCGCGACGAGCAAGACCTGGAGGCCGCGCGTCAACTGGTGCTCTCCCATCTGCGCCTGGTCGTCTCCATCGCCCGCGGTTATTTGGGCTATGGCCTGCCTCATGCCGACCTGATCCAGGAAGGCAACGTCGGCCTGATGAAGGCGGTCAAGCGCTACGACCCCGAACGCGGCGTGCGTCTGGTCTCTTTCGCCGTGCACTGGATCAAGGCCGAGATCCACGAATACATCCTGCGCAACTGGCGCTTGGTCAAGGTGGCCACCACCAAGGCCCAGCGCAAGCTGTTCTTCAATCTGCGCAGCCTCAAGCAGCACGGCGGCAGCCTCAGCCCAGACGAAGTCGAAGCCATGGCACAAACGTTGAACGTCAACGGCAGCGACGTGCGCGAGATGGAGACCCGGCTCTACGGCCAGGATATTGCGCTCGAAGCCAACGCCGACGACGATGACGATAGTTTTGCCCCCATTGCCTACCTCGCCGCGCCCGACACGGAACCCACCCTGGACATCGAGCGCAAGGAACGTGAGCGATTGGCCAGCACCGGTTTGGCCCAAGCCTTGGAGGCACTGGACGAACGCAGCCGGCATATCGTCCGGGCCCGTTGGCTGAATGAAGAAAACCCCGCCACCCTGCATGAACTGGCCGCCCAATACGGCATCTCCGCCGAGCGAGTCCGCCAGATCGAGGCCAAGGCCATGCAGAAAATGAAGGCCATGCTGGCTAACTGATAAGCATCACCCAATAAAAAAGCCCCGCTAAACGGGGCTTTTTTATTGGGTGACGCCGAGATCAGAACAGCTTGCCGATCAGCACCGTCATCAGGCTCAGCCAAGCCCAAGCGATCAAGGCGATCAGCACAGTTATCGGCAGATTGGTTTTGTTGAACAGATCTTTCATTTCCAACTCCGGCAGTTTGCAATTGCCGCGCATTTTAGCGCATCCCCTCTAGCGCCTCAACGAGGCCAACCCGATAAAGCAAGGGGCGAGCGCATAGAAGGCGCCCGCCTCCATCACTTCCGATAAATCTCCTACCTATTGCCCAGCCGCAAGACGCGCACGACCAGTCGACGGTCTTGTATTTCGCAAATGATTCGCCAGTCGCCGACACGATATTTCCAGTAGTTGCCCAGTTTGGCGCCCGCCAACGCCTCACCCAAGTCACGAGGATTCTCCAGGGTCGCCACGCGAAGCTTCATAAAGCCAATCAGGCGTTGCTGAACAGGGCGGTCGAGTTTTTTCAAGTCCTTCACGGCATCGGGGTCGAACTCGATGTCAAAGGCCAAGCTCGCGCTCCACTTCTTCGAGAGGGATGGCCTTGCGGTTAAGGCGCGCGCGCGCCTCGGCCAAATACAGGTCTTCCAAATCGTTGATGTATTCAAGAATGGCCTCTCGTGCCAAGGACGATTTGGTACGACCCGTTTCGTGGGCCAGCGCGTTCAGCCGTTCTTCAATGGCACCGGGCAATCGAATGGCAAGCATGTCACTTCCTTCAAACAAGCAATTGCTATACAAATATAGCACGAGCCCAGACTAAGCCGCACTGGCCAAAACGCCAAACGCCCCTTTCGGGGCGCTTGCGAGATATAGCCGAATTATTTTTTCGTCTTGGCGGCCGGCTTGGCCTCGCCCATGGCCAGCTCACCCTTCAGCTTGGCCACACTGGCCTTGCCCAGGCCCTTCACCTTGTCCAGCTCATCCACGCTCCGGAAAGCGCCATGCTTCTCGCGGTACTCGATAATCGCCTTGGCCTTGGCCGGCCCCAGGCCCTTGACCGCCTCCAACTCGGACTGAGTCGCGGTGTTGATGTCTACCGCCGCCCAAACCGGGGCAGCCAGACCGCAGGCAAGAAACAAAACAAATAGCAGTTTTTTCATGGTCAATCTCCCTGTCATTGGAATCGCGCCCAATCGGCGCGAGAAAAGCCTAATCCAGGCTGATCACTGGAAACATCATCTATTCGGATGAGGCGACTAGGCCAAAAGTTATAGATTCGACCGGAATGGCTGGCGAAGGGGACATGACTAGGTTCGATAGACTTCGCGCCGAGCCCCCTAATTCCAGCCGGCAACGACAAGTCACTGGAGCAGCGCTCGGCGCTGCCCCAGCAGGAACGGCCGGTCGATATGCGAGGACAGGTCTTCCAACACTCGTGAGCTCAAGCCCACCGCAGTAAAGTGCCCGCGCCACGAATCCACGACTCGCGCCACTTTCCTTGCCTCATCCACGGCGGCCTGAGCGCTTAACCGGTAATCCTTGGCCGCTGAAAGCGCATTATCGATGCTCGATTCGGCGCCGTCCGCGCCGACTACCATCGCCTGGTAGCCAAGGGATTGGCAGGTAGGCAGCACATCGAAGGCAGGGGCCAACTCATAATGCTGGGAATCAGTGACCAGTACGACATGGTTTTTCTCATGGTCGTCGGTATTGTCGATAAGGATGTTGAAAATCAAGCGGCGGAACAATTCGTGCATTTGGCGCGTATACCGTTGTCCCTCGAGCACGCCTTTGCGACGCAGCAACAGCGCTAAATTGGGATAAGCCATTTCCACACCGGCCGCCTTCAGCGCCACGTTGGCGGAAAGCGCGTGGCGCCGCAGGCCGCTGTCCGACCGGTCGAACCGCTTGATGGCAATGGCGACGCCCGTCTTGAACCTGATCGGACGCGTCACGGCCACGTCAATATCCGCTTTTGCGGCCAACGTCATGGCCGCGTGTTCTATCAGCGGCTCGGCGGAGCCTTCCTCTTCCGCGAATTTCAAGACCCACTCGGCGCCGTCCAGTTGGAACAGGGCCTTGGGGCGGGCCCCGCCCATGGTCACACCCGGAGCAATCAATCGCTTGAAGCGCCCTTCGACGGGCTCGCCGGCCATCACCCTGCGCATGATCGCGTGGACGGCATCGACATCGGGAAGCTGTGGCAGCGGGCCAACCACACGAGGGAGGTAAGCTTCCCTGGACGTGGAAACCCCTAAGGCACCGAACCTGTCATCTCCGGCGTAATATAAAAACTCCAAAAGAGACAAGCGCGCGGGACGGTCAAGCAAGCGAATGACCTTCTCGCCCCATCTGTCCGGTCGGGCATCATCCACCGCCCCGACCGCCATGTCCTTTTCTCGAGGGAAGTGCTCGATATCCACCAAAGGGAGGTCTTCGCTCAGCGGAAATCCAACGCGCAGCCAGCTTGCGTCATAGCTCAGCGAAACGCCCCGGCCAGACATCACCAGATTCAACTCGCCCACCAATACCGGGTGACTGGGATTGCCCACGTACCAAAGGTAGCGCGTATCGGCCAGCGCCGAACCCTGCTGCGGCCGGTTCATCCAGCCTCCCGCTTCTTGCCCGTCCGGGCCGCCAGGGAAGCCTGCCTGCGCACGGCACGCGTGCGGGCGGCCGCCCTGACGTCCGCTTCCAATGCCCTCAGATCCTTGACTGGACTGGCGATCTCGCCCAGGGCGCCAGACAAGCCCAACAGCCATAGCGCCGTGGCGTAAACGCCGATGCTGACGCTCGGGTCTCCCCGCTCCATGCGGATCAAGGTTGGCACGGATACGCCGATTCGCAGAGCCCATTGCCTTTGCGATTCGTTCCGGCGAACGCGGGCCAAGGCAAGCCGCTCCCCTAGGGCAGCCAGGGAGCTTGCTGCCTCGGGCGGAAGGGAAGACAGGGCCAATGATGCTTTAGACATAACATATAATTTACCATAAAAGCCGGGTTGGTAAAGTATATGTTATATCATGCCCCCCGGCGAGGCATTCCCCGCCGAGTAATGAAGGGTGGATTCACATTCCAAGTGCACCACGCTTAGCTTCCTGAAAGACCTCATGAGGGGTTCGGTAGCCGAGGCATTTGCGCGGTCTATGATTGAGTTTTTTGACAGCGGATGCAAGCAGTTCGTCGGACACGGTTCTGAAG
>JACRAU010000027.1 GCA_016234655.1 Betaproteobacteria bacterium | reverse complement strand
TAACTCCTTTGTTCAAGGCGTGGTCGCAGCGGCGTCCTCGCCGGTAATATTCGCGGCTAGGACGCCGCTCCCACAAGATACGGGCTCGGGCCGCCAGTCCAGGCCGGGCCGGCCCAGCCAATAGCCGTCGCAGGCCTCGGCCGGCATGTAGCGGGCCATGGCCTGCGCCGCATCCGGCACCGTACCGTCGAGCAGACCGCGAAACAAGCTCACCACCTCGGCCATGTGCCGCGCTTGCGGCGACAGGCGCAGCACGCCGACCCCGGCCGCGCGCAGGGCATCGGTGCGATGCGCCAGGTTGTAGACCTTGGCCGACTGGGTCTGGGTGCCGTTCAAGGCCAGGAACGGCTCGCCCTCGCGGCTGCGCAAGACCAGGCCGTCCGGATGGTCGAGGCACTTGAACCGGCAGTCGTCCTTTTGCAGATTGTAGTGGCGCGCGGTGAAACAGCGCGCGGAATAGGCCAGGGGCAAGCGGCCGTAGGCGAACAACTCGGTCTCCATGCCGGCCGGCACCGGCATCGCGCGCAGCATCGCCTCCGGCATCTCCACCGGCGGCAGCCAGCGCCGCGCGCCCAACTCGTGCAGCAGGGCCAGGGTGTCGGGGTTGTAGGCATTCAGCGTCGGCCCGGCGACGAAGGGCACGCCCGCTTCGTGCAATAAACGCACGGCACCGAAGTCGTTGGCCTCGACCCCGTGTCCGCCGTTGCGCACGATCTTGCGCAAGACCTTCAGATCGGACTCGGATTCGATCAAGACCTGGCTGGACAGCACCGCCTCCTTGCCGGCGGCGGCCAGCCGGTCGGCCAACTCGAACCAATCGGCCAGGCGCAGCGTATGCCGGCGCGAGCACACGGTCTCGCCGAGGTAGACGATATCGACCGGCCACGCGGCGGCGGCCTCGTAGAAGGCGAACACGTCGTCGCGCGACCAGTAGTAGAGCAAGGGACCGAGACTAAGCTTCATGGACACCCCCTGGAGCGGCCTCCCGGCCGCGAACACAACCCACCTGCCCTATCGCCATGCAATTCGGCCCGAGGACGGGCCTCCTACAACATCCCCGTGGGAGCGGCGTCCTCGCCGCGAACAAACCACCTGCCCTATCGCCGTGCGGCTGTTCGGCCCGAGGACGGGCCTCCTACAGTTTCGATTCATTTCCACGGCCGGTAATAGGCGCCCAAGGTATGCATGCTGCCCTCCGACACCTTGTCCAATTGCGCCTGCCAAGCCGGCGCGA
This sequence comes from Betaproteobacteria bacterium, assembly GCA_016234655.1. Lineage (GTDB taxonomy): Bacteria > Pseudomonadota > Gammaproteobacteria > Burkholderiales > Thiobacillaceae > Sulfuritortus. The sequence continues at coordinate 150,203 of JACRAU010000027.1, read as the reverse complement.
CTTGGTAGTCCCGGGCCGCGCGTTTCACCGCGTCGATGGCGGCGCGCCAGACCTGGGTCACCTGCGCGACATAGGCCGGGCTGCGCTGGCGGCCCTCGATCTTCACCGCCGCGATACCAAGCCGCATCATCTCGGGCAAGAGCTCCAGGGTGTTGAGGCTGGTCGGCTCTTCCAGCGCGTAATAGGTCTCGCCCTGCACCTCGAACCGGCCCTTGCACAGCGTGGGGTAGCCGGCCTTCTCGCCGTCGGCGTAGCGGTCGAGCAGCACGCCGTTCAGGCGCGACTCCAGGCCCTTGGCCGTCTGCTGCCAGCGCACGGCATGGGCCGGCGAGCAGACGCCGCAGGTGTTGGGCGAATCGCCGGCGGCATAGGACGACAGCAGGCAGCGGCCCTCGACCATCACGCACAAGCCGCCGAAGCCGAACAGCTCCAATTCCACGTCGGTGTGTTGCGCGACGGCCTCGACCTGGGCCAGCGACAACACGCGCGGCAACACCGCGCGCTGGATGCCGAAGCGCTCGCGGTAGAAATTGATCGCCTCGTAACTGGTGGCCGAGCCCTGCACCGACAGGTGCAGACGCAGTTCGGGATGGGCCTTGACCGCGTAGGCCATCAAGCCGGGATCGGCCAGGATCGCCGCGTCGAGACCAAGGTCGGCCGCGCGGTCGACCGCGCCCCGCCAGCGCTCGACCGCGCCCGGCTGCGGATAGGTGTTGAGCGCGAGCAGCACCTTGCGCCCCCGCGCGTGGGCATAGGCCACGCCCTCCTGCAAGGCACGGTCGTCGAAATTAAGGCCGCCGAAGTTGCGCGCATTGGTGTTGTCCTTGAAGCCGAGATAGACCGCATCGGCGCCGTGGTCCACCGCCGCCTTCAGCGCAGGCAGGCTGCCGGCCGGGCAGACCAGCTCAAGCCGCGCGGACATCGCCATCCCCGCCGTCGAGCTTGGCGCCCTGCCGGCTGCCGCGCCGCTTGAGCGCCTGCTCGATGCCGTTGATCGCCGGCCACTTGCCCACGCACCAATCCGGCGCGAGCAGCAGCTTCGGCCCGGCGGTGCCGGTGACCCGGTGGTAGACCACGTCCCACGGCGTGCGCTCGATCAGGTCGGCGGCGGCCTCGACGTAATCGTCGAGCGCCATCGGGGCGTATTCGCCGCGCCGCCATTCGTTGGCCAGGGCCGTGCCGCGCACCACGTGCAGCGGGTGCAGCTTGAGCCCCTCGGTGCCGATGTCGAGCACGATGTCGAGCGTGCTGTGGTAATGCCAAGCCTCCTCGCCCGGCAGGCCGAGGATAAGATGGGTGCAAACCGGGATGCCGCGCCGGCGCGCGGCGCGGCAGGCGGTGGCGTATTCCTTCAGGCCGTGGCCGCGATTCACCCTGGCCAAGGTCGCATCGAAGGCCGATTGCAGGCCGAGTTCCAGCACCACCTCGTGGCCCTGCTCGCGGTATTCGGCCAGCAGGTCGAGCACCTCGTCGGGCACGCAATCCGGCCGCGTGCCCACGGCCAGGCCGATCACGCCCTCGCAAGACAAGGCCCGGTCGTACAGCGACTTCAAGCGTTGCACCTCGCCGTAGGTATTGGTGTAGGCCTGGAAATAGGCCAGGAACTTGCCGGCGCCATTGCGCCGAGAGATGACTTGCCGGCCGTCGGCCAGTTGCGTCTCCAAGGCGATGACGTTGCGCGCGTTCGGGCTGAACGAGGCGTTGTTGCAGAAGGTGCAACCGCCCATGCCCTTGCTGCCGTCGCGGTTTGGGCAACTGAAGCCCGCGTTCAGCGCGATCTTATGCACCCGCTCGCCGTGCTTTTCCAGCAACCACTGGCCGAAGGTGTGCACCACGTCGGAGATAGCCATCTCAATCCTTTAACAACCAAACGACGAACACCGCGCCGAACCAGATCAGGCCGAACAAGGCCGGTATGCCGGCGCACCGGTAGCCGAGCAGCGGCAGCACCGCCGCCGTCAGAAACAGCAAGGCGCGCGGTCCACCCCAAAGGCCGAGCAGGCGGCGCGAACGGACATGCCAATCGCTCGCGACCCCTGCTTGCAAGAACACCGGCGCCAACTGGCTGGCGGCGCCGACGATCAAGGGCATCAGGAAACCGGGCAGGAAGACGGCCAACGGCGCCGGCCGGCTCGATACGGTGCCGAGCAAGGCGCAGGCGAAACCGATGGCGGCGATGGCCAGGGCCGGGGCCGCGCCATGCGCCGCGAAGATCGAGCGCCGTTGCAGGCGCCACCAGGCCAGCAACATGCGCGATAACGGCCAGCCCCATAGCGCGGCGCCGGCCTGGGCCAGCCAAGACAGATCAAACGCCCGGCCCAGCGCCAAAAGCAAACTGCCGGCCACGGCCCATTTGAGATCGAGCTTGAGCCGCGCGGCCACCTCGGGGTCGGGCCGGCCGGTCGCGGTGGGCAACAGAACCTGCAAGGTGCCGATCGCGGTGAGGCCGACGAAGCCATAGAGATTGATGTGCAGATGAAAGGCCCGCAACGCGGCATGTTGCGCCGGCCAAAACGGTATCAGCGCCGCCACGGCCAAACCGAGCGCCAGGCAGGCCAAGGCCGCGACATACCAATACAGGCCGGGGTGCGGCCGGCCCACGGCCTGGCGCCCTTTTCCCATGACCCAGGCAAGCAGAACGGCCAAGCCGAGCAAGGCCAGGCCGGCCGCGCCGCCGACGGCGGCATAAGGCAAGGCCCCGAGCAAGGCCAGGCTGGCGACGGCGCCGGCCGCCATCATCGCCAGCGGCAGCCGCGCCATGGCCGGCGAGGCCCCGGCGCTACGGGTGAGCACCGGCACGAAGTGCTGCATCGCGGCGGGGATCAAGCTCATCACGCCCACCGCCAGGATGCCGTGCGCCCAAAAGGCCGGCGGTGCCGCCAGCGCCTGCGGCAAGGCAAGCGCCGCCGCCAATAGAACCAGGGTGGCGGCGAGCAGCGAGAGCAGCACGTCAGTGCTTGATAAAGTCGATCACAACTTGCGCCGGGCCTTGTTCCAGGTATTGCACCTCGACCTGCTCGCCGTAGCGCGCCTGCATCTGTTGCAGCAAGGGGATGGGGTTGTGGTCGTTGACGAAGCGCATGCGTTCGCCCGGCGTCAGCGCGTCGAGCGCGCCGAAGATCGCGGCATGGCGAAAGCGCTTGGCGATGCCGCGCGCGTCGAAGTCGTAGATGCCGTCGGTGCGGCTATGGTTGTGCACGGGGATGGTGATTTGCATGTTCGGCCTTCGGATAAAACGGGTACGGCAATGATAGGCCGGCCGAGCCGGCCGGGCCTTGACCCATATCAGGAAAGACTAATGCTCGCCCTTGGTCTTGCGGATGCCGGCCAGCCGGTTGCCCTGCTTCTGCGGCCCGCCCATGGGGAAGATGTCGTGCAGGTAGCGGCTGTTGCCCCGCGCCTCGCCCCAGACCTCGCGGAAATGCTTGACCATGTCGCGCACCGGGGCCTGCACGTTGTGCTCGTCGTAATACTCGCGGATGAAGCGGATGACCTGCCAATGCTCGTCGGTCAGCGCCAGGCCTTCCTGCTCGGCCAGGGCGACGGCATAGCCCTCGCTCCACTCGTCCATGTTGAGGATATAGCCCTCGGGGTCGGTCAGCACCTCGCGGCCGTCGACCATGAGCTTGCGCGTATAGATCGCATACGGGTTGGCGGTATTGACCGCATCCTCGCGGTAATTGACCTTGGGCATGGCGAACATCTTTTTCTCCTGCATGACGCTTCTCACGAAAAGGTGCCCACCATGGCCGGCCCGCGAGCACGAGGAGGGAGGGAGCGATCGCGGGTGGGAACGGAAGCCATGGCGGGGCGAACGGTCACAAGGCGCGCTTGGTGCGCACCACCTGATAGGCGCGGAACAGATAACCGATCGGCGCGCTCCAGATATGCACCAAGCGGGTGAACGGGAAGAACAGGAACACCGAGAGGCCGAAGAAGATATGCAGCTTGAACACGGGGTCCACGTTGCGAATCAGCTCCGGCTCGGGTTGCAGGACGACGATGCTCTGCACCCATTCGGCCAGGCGGATCATCACCGTCGCGTCGCCCTGGCTGGCATGGTGGTAGGACCAGAAGATGGTCGAGAAGCCGACCAGCGCGGTCATGACCAGCCAACCGAGGATGTTGATGTCCATCCAGCGCGAGGCGGCGCGTACCCGCTTGTTGAGCAGGCGCCGCAGCCAAAGGATGGTGCCGCCCAGGATGACCATGCCGCCGAAGATCGCGCCGGCGAAGATGGCGATGCCCTGGTGCGCCATGTCGGAGACCCCCATGGCCAGGAACACGCCGTGCGGCGTGAGCAGGCCGACCAGATGGCCGAAGAAGATGCCCAGGATGCCGATGTGGAACACGTTGCTGGCGAAACGCATATAGCGCTTGGACAGCAACTGGCTGGAGTCGCTCTTCCAGGTGTATTGCTCATGGTCGAAGCGGATCCAACTGCCCAGCACGAAGGTGGCCAGGGCGAGATAGGGGTAGACCCCGAAGACGATTTGATGCAGGTCGATAGTCATGGCGATCTCCCGGTTCAGGCGGCGGCTTTGACCAGCCGGCTACGTTGCTCGACCAGCCGGACGATGGGCCCGTACGGGCTCTGCGCGGCGTCGAGATTGTCGGCGAGCTGCTTGAGCACCTTGCTCCACTGGCACAGGAACACGCGCGCTTCGTCCGGCCCCAGCGAATCCGCAAACTCCAGGATCAGCGGCAGGTAATCGGGCAGCTCGTTGCTGGCCAGCTCCAGGCCGAATTCCTTGTAGTACTCGGTCAGGTCGATCAGCGCCGGACCCCGGTTCTTGTCTTCGCCGAACAGGTGGTGGGTGAGATGCAGGGCATGCTCGGGCACGAGGTCGAAGGTCTTCACATAGTCGCCCTGCACCTCGAGCAAGGGCTTCGACTCCAGGTAATCGAGCAGGCTGGACAGCACCAGGCGCTCGCTCGGATCGAAAGCCACGCCCTGTTGCATGCGCTCGCGAATCTCCCAGACGACGGAGAGCAAGTCCTCGTCCGGGTAGTCCAGCAGCTTGGATAGGATTCGATAAAACATCTGTTCGCTCCTTTGGGTTAGCGGTCTTCGTCCGACGAGGGGGCCAATTCGCGCGACTCCACGGTCTCCTTGCGCCGCTCGGGGAACAGCGAGTTGGACGAGATGCCGGGCGAGGAATCGTTGCCGAAGCTGAAGCCGTTCTGGCCCTGGAAGCCGTAGAAGTCGTCCATCCGGACTTCCTCGTGGCCGGTCGGGATCACGAAGCGATCTTCGTAGTTGGCGATGGCCATGTAGCGGTACATCTCCTTCGCCGTCGCCTCGTCGATGCCGGCCGCTTCCAACGCCTGGGTGTTCGGCACGCCCTCGACGTGGACAGAGCGCATGTAGGAACGCATCGCGATCATCCGGTTCAAGGCCTTGCGGATCGGCTCTTCCTTACCGGCGGTGAGCAGGTTGGCCAGGTACTTGAGCGGCAGGCGCAGGGTGTCGGATTTCGGGATGCAGCCGTCGGCCTCGGTCGGCAACTGGCCCTGGTCGATGGCCGATTGCACCGGAGACAGCGGCGGCACGTACCAGACCATGGGCAGGGTGCGGAACTCGGGGTGCATCGGGAAGGCGATCTTCCAGTCCACCGCCATCTTGTAGATCGGCGATTTGCGCGCGGCCTCGATCCAGTCCTCGGGGATGCCGTCCTTGCGGGCCTGCTCGATCACCGCCGGGTCGTTCGGGTCGAGGAAGATGTCGAGTTGGGCCTGGTACAGGTCCTGCACGTCGGGCGTCGAGGCGAGCTGCTCGATCTTGTCGGCGTCGTACAGCATGATGCCGTTGTAGCGGATGCGGCCGACGCAGGACTCGGAGCACACCGTCGGCATGCCCGACTCCACCCGCGGGTAGCAGCCGATGCACTTCTCGGCCTTGCCCGATTCCCAGTTGTAGAACACCTTCTTGTACGGACAGGACGACACGCACATGCGCCAGCCCCGGCACTTGTCCTGGTCGACCAGCACGATGCCGTCTTCCTCGCGTTTGTACAGCGAGCCGGACGGGCAGGCCGCGACGCAGGCCGGGTTGATGCAGTGGTTGCAGATGCGCGGCAGGTACATGTGGAAGGTGTTCTCGAACTGGCGGTAGATGTCCTTTTCGAGGTTGTGCATGTTGCGGTCCTTGGCCCGCTTGTCGAATTCGCCGGCCAGATCGTCTTCCCAGTTCGGGCCCCAGTGGATCTTCTCCATTTTCTCGCCGGTGATCTGCGACACCGGGCGGGCGGTCGGCGCCGCCTCGGACAGCGGCGCGTTTTGCAACCGGGCATAGTCGAAGGTGAACGGCTCGTAGTAGTCGTCGATCTCGGGCAGGTCCGGGTTGGCGAAGATATTGGCCAGCCGATTGAGCTTGGAGCCGGCCTTGAGTTGCAGCTTGCCGTCCTTCAGTTCCCAGCCGCCGCGCCAGACATCCTGGTTCTCCCACTGCTTGGGATAGCCGATGCCCGGCTTGCTTTCCACGTTGTTGAACCAGACGTACTCGACGCCCTTGCGGTTGGTCCACACGTTCTTGCAGGTGACCGAGCAGGTGTGGCAGCCGATGCACTTGTCCAGGTTGAAGACGAAGGCGAATTGCGCTCTGACTTTCATTTCTGTTCTCCTAATTCCTGGCGATGCATCAACGGGGGCCGACGCCTGCGGGGTTGCGTTGCTGCTCGCGCTCCGGTGTCAGCGGCCGCTCCAGCCAATCCACATCCTGGTCGGCGATCTTGCGCACCACCACGATCTCGTCGCGGTTGCTGCCGACCGGGCCGTAGTAGTTGAAGCTGTAGGCCAGTTGGGCGTAGCCGCCGATCATGTGGGTGGGCTTCACCACCACCCGGGTGACCGAATTCAGGATGCCGCCGCGCTTGCCGGTGGTGGGGCTGCCGGGCACGTTCACGTTCTTCTCCTGCGCGTGGTACATCAGCGCCATGCCGCGCGGCACCCGCTGCGACACCACCGCCCGCGCCACCGTGGCGCCGTTTGCGTTGACCGCCTCGACCCAGTCGTTGTCCTGGATGCCGACGCTCTTGGCGTCCTCTTCCGAGATCCAGAAGTAGGGGCCGCCGCGGAACAGGTTGAGCATGCGCAGATTGTCCTGATAGGTGGAGTGGATGCCCCACTTGGAGTGCGGCGTGATCCAGGACAGCACCAAGTGCGGACCCTGGGTCACGCTGGCCGGCACCTTCTTGTGCTCCTGCATGTCCACCGGCGGACGGAAGCAGCAAAAGCCCTCGCCGAAGTCCAGCATCCACTCGTGGTCCTGGTAGAAGTGGGCGCGGCCGGTCAGGGTGCGGAACGGGATGTGCTCGTGGATGTTGGTATAGCCGGCCGTATAGGACACGTGTTCCGACTCGACCCCGGACCAGGTCGGCGCGGTGATGATCTTGCGCGGCTGGGCCTGGATGTCGCGGAAGGTGAACTTGTCGTCGTGCCGGCCGGCATAGAGGTGGTGATGGTCGATGCCGGTCTTCTTAGACAGCGCCGCCCACGACTTGTGCGCGACCTCGCCGTTGGTCTCCGGCGCCATGCGCATCACCGCATCGCAGGCGCCGATGTCTTCTTCCAGCGAGGGCATGCCGAGGGAGACGCCCGGCTCGGTCACGGTGCGGTTATGCGAGGCCAGCTCCTTGTATTCCTGCTCGGTGTTCCACTCCAGGCCCTTCACGCCGTTGCCGACCTTGACCATGAGCGGCCCGAGCGCGATGAACTTGTTGTAGGTGCTGGCGTAGTCGCGCTCGACCAGCTTGATCAGGGGCATGGTCTTGCCCGGGATGGGTTCGCAATCGCCCTTCTTCCAGTCCTTCACCTCGCCCAGGGGCTGGGCCAGCTCGAACGGGGAATCGTGCTGCATGGGCATGGCGACCAGGTCCTGCTTCACGCCCAGGTGCTTGCCGGCAAGGCTGGAAAACTTCTTGGCCAGGGCCTTGAATATCTGCCAGTCGGACTTCGACTCCCAGCCGGGGCTCACCGCCTCGGCCAGCGGATGGATGAAGGGGTGCATGTCCGTGGTGTTGAGGTCGTGCTTCTCGTACCAGGTGGCGGTCGGCAGGATGATGTCGGCGTAGGCGCCGGTCGAGTTCAGGCGGAAGTTGATGTCCACCATCAGGTCCAGCTTGCCGGCCGGGGCCTCGTCGCGCCACACCACTTCCTTGCAGTCGTTGCCGGCGCCGCCTTCTTGCAGCACGCCGTTCTGCGCGCCCAGCAAGTGCTTCAGGAAATACTCGTGGCCCTTGGCCGAGGTGCCGATCAGGTTGCCGCGCCAGACGATCAGATTGCGCGGCCAGTTCACCGGGTTGTCCGGGTCGGCATAGGCCACGTCGAGCGCGCCGGACTTCAACTGCTCGGCCACGTACTTGGCCGCGCCCGCCTCGTCGGTGGCGCCGGCCTTGGCCGCGTCGGCCGCCAGTTCCAGCGGGTTCTTGTTGAAATGCGGGGCCGACGGCAGCCAGCCCAGGCGGGTGGAGACCACGTTGTAATCGGCCAGCGAGTAACCCTTGTTGCGGTTCTTGCCGGCGGGCGACAACAGATCGTCCGGCTTCACCGTCTCGTAGCGCCACTGGTCGGTGTGGAAATACCAGTAGGAGGTAGAGTTCTGGTGCCGGGGCGGCCGGTGCCAGTCGAGCGCGAAAGCGATGGGCGCCCAGCCAGCCTGGGGCCGCAGCTTCTCCTGGCCGACGTAATGCGCCCAGCCGCCGCCGCTCTGGCCGACGCAGCCGCACAAGTGCAGCAGGTTCATGATGGCGCGGTAGGACTGGTCGTGGTGATACCAGTGGTTGATCGCCGCGCCCAGGATGACCATGGACTTGCCGTGGGTCTTGGCCGCATTGTCGGCGAACTCGCGGCCGGTGCGCTCCAGGTCGGCGCGCTTCACGCCGGTGACCTTCTCGGCCCAGGCCGGGGTGTAGGCCACGTCGGCGTTGTCGTAGTCGCTCGCCACGTTGTCGCCGCCCAGGCCACGGTCGACACCATACTGCGCCACCAGGAGATCAAACACGGAAGTGACCAGGGCCTCGCTGCCGTCGGCCAGCTTGATCCGGCGTGCCGGCACGTTGCGATAGAGCAGGTCGGGTTCGTCGGGGGTGAAGTGGGGGAAGCCGACCGAGACGACCTCGACGCCGTCCTTGCCCTGGCAGGAAAGTTCCAGCTTGGTCTCCTTGCCGGCGGATTGCTCCAGCAGGTTCCACTTGCCCTCTTCTCCCCAGCGGAAGCCGATGGAACCGTTGGGCGCGACGAACTGGCCGCTACCCTCGTCGTAGGCGATGGTTTTCCACTCGGCGTTGTTGCTCTCGTTCAGGCTGCCGGCGAAGTCGGAGGCGCGCAGGTTGCGGTCGCTGACATAGCCGTTCTCGTGCTGGCGCAGCATGACCTGCATCGGTAGATCGGTGTATTTGCGTGCGTATTCCTGGAAATACGGCGTCTGTTGCTTGATATAGAACTCCTTGATCGCCACGTGGCCCATGGCCATGAAGGCGGCCGAGTCGGTGCCCTGCTTCACCGGCATCCACAGGTCGGCGAACTTCACGTATTCGGCGTAGTCCGGCGCCATGGACACGATCTTGGTGCCCTTGTAGCGGGTCTCGATGGCGAAGTGGGCATCCGGCGTGCGGGTCATCGGCAGGTTGGCGCCGGTGATGATGAGATAGGTCGAGTTGTACCAGTCGGCTGCCTCGGGCACGTCGGTCTGCTCGCCCCAGGTCTGCGGACTGCCGATGGGCAGGTCGCAGTACCAGTCGTAGAAGGAGCCGCAGGCGCCGCCGATCAGGCTGAGATAACGGGAACCGGCGGCGTAGGAGATCATGGACATGGCCGGGATCGGCGAGAAGCCGTAGATGCGGTCCGGGCCCCACTTGTTGATGGTGTGGATGTTGGCGGCGGCGATGATCTCCAGCACCTCGTCCCAGTTGGTGCGCACGAAGCCGCCCAGGCCGCGCACCTTGACGTACTTGTCGCGCTTGGCGCTATCGGCCTGGATGGCGGCCCAGGCCTCGACCGGGTCCTTGCCCGCCTTGCGCTCGGCCCGGTACAGGTCGAGCAGCCGGCCGCGGATCATCGGGTGCTTGATCCGGTGCGGCGAATACAGGTACCAGGAGAACGAGGCCCCGCGCTGGCAGCCGCGCGGCTCGTGGTTGGGCAGATCGTCGCGGGTGCGCGGGTAATCGGTCTGCTGCATCTCGAACGAGACCAGGCCGTTCTTGACGAATATCTTCCAGGAACAGCCGCCGGTGCAGTTGACGCCGTGGGTGGAGCGCACCACCTTGTCGTGCCGCCACCTATTCCGATAGGCGTCTTCCCACTTGCGGTCCTCGATGGTCACCACGCCGTGGCCGTTGGAGAACGACTCGGTCGGTCGGGTGAAGAAGGTCAGGCGGTCGAGAAAGTGACTCATAACAATACTCCTTGGCTAGAGGCTAGAGGCCCGAGGCGAGAGGAGGTTTTGGTTGCCCATTGCCGCTCGCCCCATGCCGCTCGCCTGAATTCATCACGGGTTCCGAATCTCGGAACTCTTGCGCAGGTAGAACCACCAGTTGATCGCGAGGCACACGGCATAAAAGATCGCGAAGCCATACATCGCGTTCTCCGGCGTGCCGGCCTTGATCTGGCCTTTGATGACCTCGGGCGCGATGAAGGAGCCGTAGGCCGCCACCGCCGAGGTCCAGCCCAATACCGGGCCGGCTTGGGCGCGGTCGAAGATCACGCCGACGGTGCGGAAGGTGGAACCGTTGCCGATGCCCGAGGCCGCGAACAAGATCACGAACACCACCAGGAACTGCATGAAGAAGACCTCGGGCGTGGCCGAGTGATAGGCCTGCATCATGATGTAGCCGGCATAGGCCGACGCCACGACCATGACCGCCGAGATCGCCTGGGTGACGATGGAGCCGCCGACCTTATCGGATATCCAGCCGCCCACCGGGCGAATCAACGCACCGACGAAGGGGCCGATCCAGGCATAGGTCAACGCGGACGGCGCGGCGGGATTCTTGATGTGGCTCCAGGTCTGCGTGGCCGCGTCGAAGATGTGCTGGTCGCCGAAGATCACCTTGATCGACAAGGGCAAGGCCATGGAGAAGCCGATGAACGAGCCGAAGGTCAGCACGTACAGCACGGTCATGGACCAGGTGTGCTTGTTCTTGAATATCTCGAATTGCTTCGCGATATTGCCCTTCATCTCGCCGAAGGCGGCCAGCTTCATCACGAACAGGGTGCCCAGCATGATCAGCGGCAGGGCCACCCACATATTGAGCAGTCCCAGTCCGGTCGGCGCGGGCAGGTAGAGATACAGGCCAAGGCCGGCGGTGGCGAAGGCCAGACCATAAAGCCAGAGCACCTTGATGAAGGCCGCCAGGGTGCCGCCGATATTGGGCGAGATCGGCAGCAGGTTGTTCATGCCGAAAAAGCCGAGGAAGGCGAGCGGCACCAAGAGAACCAACCAAACAAAACCGGCGTTCTGAATCCAGGTCGGCGTGCCGGCGACGATCTTGCCGAAGATCCAACCCGAGTCCTTGACCAGCTCCATCGGCGCGCCGGCCAGCGCGCCGAAGACGCCGGCGGTCATCACCAGCGGGATCAATATCTGCATGGTGGTCACGCCGAAGTTACCCAGGCCGGCGTTGATGCCCAGCGCGGTGCCTTGCAGGCGCTTGGGGAAGAAGGTGCTGATATTGGACATCGAGCAGGCGAAGTTACCGCCGCCGATGCCGGACAGCAGGGCGAGAAGCTGGAAGGTGAGCAACGGCGTGCTCTTATCCATCAAGGCAATCCCGGTGCCGATAGCCGGGATCATCAGCAGGGCCGTGGTCAGGAAGATGGTGTTGCGGCCGCCCGCCAAGCGGATGAAGAAAGAGGACGGGATGCGCAGTGTCGCGCCGGCCAGGCCGGCGATCGCGGTGAGCGTGAACAACTCGTCCTGCTTGAACGGGAAGCCCAGGTTGGACATCTGCACGGTGATGATGCCCCACATCAACCAGACGGCGAAGCCGAGCAACAGGCTGGGCACCGATATCCACAGGTTGCGGTAGGCGATGCCCTTGCCGGTGGATTCCCAGAACTTCTGGTCCTCCACGTCCCAATCTTTGATGTTCGTGCTCATGTCGATGTCTCCGTTATGCGCGTTGAAGGCGGGGTTTCATTCCAAGACGTCGGCCGGCGCCGGCTTCTTTTTCTTGATCCAATCCAGCTTGCGAACTTCCGTGGTGTACATCCAGATCAGCGACACCCAAATCACGCCGTACATCAGCATGAAGGCCGAGGAGCGGACGCCGGTGAGATCGACCAGCGCGCCGAACATGACCGGCAGCAGGAAACCGCCGAGGCCGCCGATCAGGCCGACGATGCCGGAGACGACGCCGATGTTGTGCGGATACTCGTCGGAGATGTACTTGAACACCGAGGCCTTGCCGAAGGCGAAGGCCACGCCCACCGTGAACAGCAGGATGGTGAACACGGTCGGGCTCAGGTAGATGTGATAGGTCTGCGGTCCGGTCACGGTGCGCACGGTGAACTCGGTCTGCGGGTAGGACATGATGAACAGGCATATCCACGACACCCACAGCACCCACCAGGTCACCCGATGGGCGCCCCACTTGTCCGACATCCAACCGCCGACCGCGCGCAATACGCCGCCCGGCAGGGAGAATGCGGCGGCCAGCAGAGCGGCCGATTTCAGGTCGAAGCCGTATTCGCTGACGTAGTATTTGGTCATCCACAAGGCCAGCGCGACATAGCCGCCGAACACGATGGAGTAGTACTGGCAGTACTTCCAGACGGCCGGGTCCTTCAAGGCCTCGAGCTGGTCGCGCACGGTGACATGGGCCGGCACCTTGTGCCCCGGGTCGTCGTAGGTGAAGAACCAGAACAGCAAGGCGGTGACCAGCATCGCGACGGCATAGACCTTGGGCACCATGGCCCAGCCATAGGCCAGCACGATGGCCGGCGCGACGAACTTGGTCAGCGCGGCGCCGGAGTTGCCGGCACCGAAGATGCCCATCGCAGTGCCTTGCTTGGCCTTGGAGAACCAACGCGCGCAATAGGCGATGCCGACCGAGAAGGAACCGCCGGCCAGACCGACGAATAGGCCGATGACCAGGAAATGCCAGAACTGCGTGGCATAGGCGATCAGGTAGATCGGAATGACCGTGGACAACATCAAGGCGAAATAGACGAGGCGGCCGCCGAACTTGTCGGTCCACATGCCGAGCGGCAGGCGCACCAGGGAACCGGTCAGGACCGGGGTGGCGACCAGCAGGCCGAACTGGGTCTCGTTGAGCTGCAATTCGTTCTTGATCGGAATGCCGATCACGGCGAACATCATCCACACGGCGAAACATACCGTGAAGGCCAGGGTGCTCATGACGAGCACCGAAATTTGCTGCTGGGTACGCGGGGCCATTTCCATCTCCACCACACAACATGAACTTGATTGCCAAACGCTTGAGATGGAGTTTAGATATCCCGCGAAACCGCGCCAGATGGGCAAAAATGCGCAATCGCCCGCGCCCTACCACCAAAGAGGTAGATGGACTATGACTAAGTTATTGTTATCGTTGGTCCGGCATGAGCCGCCGCCGGGAAACACCCTACCCCTGGCGCGATAGGGGTATCACCAGGAAGCCGCCTTGAAGATTTCGCTGAGCACCTTGAATAGTTCCTTGCTGCTGCGCATGGGCGGCGCGATCGCCGCCATCGCGATGATGGCGCTGCTGGGCATGTCGGTCTCCTGGACGGTGGCGGAGACCACGCAAGGCAGCGGCGAGGCGATCAATCTCGCCGGCAGCCTGCGCATGCAGAGCTGGCGCATGGTCAGCCACGCCCTGGCGGCCGCGCAAGGCGACGCGCGGGCGCGGGGCGAGCTGCTGCGCGCCATCGACACCTTCGACGCCACCCTGGCCGCCGCCCCCATCGATCTGCTCGCCGGGCAGAAGGGGCACGATCAGGTTCCGGAAAGCCTGGGCCTGGTGCGCGGCGAATGGCAGAACCAAATGCGGCCGCTGTTCCTCGCGCTGGCCCGGGGCGAACCCGCGCCGGCCGCATCGGAGATGCACGCCTTGCTGCGCGCCCGCGTCGACCGCTTCGTGTCGCTGATCAACGTGTTGGTCAAGCACATGGAGGAATCGACCGAGGCGAAGATCCGGGTAATGCGCATCGTGCTCGGCGTCGCGCTGCTCGTCAGCGGCATCGTGATCCTGCTCACCGTCTACCTGATCCACATCACCTTCATCCAGCCGATGCGCGAGCTACTCGCGCTGGCGGGCCGGGCCGGCCAAGGCGATTTGACGGTGCGCACGCCCTATACCGGCAAGGACGAGATCGGCCAACTCGGCCGCTCGTTCAACCTGATGGCCGAGGACCTGCAAAAGCTCTACCAAAACCTCGAGGAACGCGTCGCGCAAAAGACCGCCGAACTCACCCGCAGCAACCAGTCGCTGGAGCTGCTGTATCACTCCATCGCTCGCCTGCACGGCATGCCGCCCAAGCGCGCGGCCTATCTCGCGGTGCTGCGCGACATCGAACAACAATTGGGCCTCGGACACGGCATGGTCTGCCTGGGCGAGGCCGGCGGCCGGCGCGGCCAGGTCGTCGCCAGCACCTTGCAAGCGGGCGACATCGATCCTTGCCGCGCCGCGGATTGCCACAACTGCCACGGCACGACCGGCACGCGCTTCAGCATCACCGACGACAACCGCCACATCCTGACCTTGCCGCTGTCGGATTCGGAACGGCAATATGGCGTGATGATCCTGGAGGTGCCGGAGGGCCTCATGCCCGAGGCCTGGCGCGTGCAATTGCTCGAGGCCCTATCCCGCCACATCGGCATCGCGATCGGCGCCGAGCGGCGCATCGAGCAAGAGCGGCGTCTGGCGCTGCTGGAAGAACGCGCGGTGATCGCGCGCGAACTGCACGACTCGCTGGCGCAATCGCTCGCCTACATGAAGATCCAGGTCAGCCGCCTGCAAGCCGTCCGCGCCGACCCGAACAAGGCCGCCGAGAGCGAAGCGGTCATGCAGGAATTGCGCGAGGGGCTGAACAGCGCCTACCGGCAATTGCGCGAACTGCTATCGACCTTCCGCCTGAAGATAGAGGGCGGCAGCCTGGATGCCGCCCTGGCCCGCACCGTCGAGGAATTCACCGAGCGCGGCGACATCGCGATCGATTATTCGGTTCGGCTGGACCCCTGCGCCTTGAGCCCGAACGAGGAGATCCACGTGCTGCACATCGTGCGCGAGGCGCTATCCAATGTGCTACAGCACGCCCAGGCCGGGCATGCCTGGATCGCCATACAATGCGACGACGGCGACGCGGTTCGCGTCCGCATCGACGACGACGGCAAGGGCATCAGCAAGGGCGCCGACGCCCACCATTACGGCATGACCATCATGGAAGAGCGCGCCCGCTCGCTGCACGGCCATCTCCGGCACGAGCCCAGGCCGGAAGGCGGCACCCGCGTCAGCCTGGATTTCCGGCCCAGCAAAAAACTCGGCCATTCCATCTCGCTAGGAACGACATCTTGAGCCCAACCAGCACGCAACGCCTGCTTATCGTCGACGACCACCCGCTGTTCCGCAAGGGCGTGATGCAATTGATCGCGCTGCTGCCAGAATTCGAGGTGGTCGGCGAGGCCTCGTCCGGCGAACAAGGCATCGAGCTGGCCTACAAACTGGCGCCGGACATCATCCTGCTCGACCTGAACATGAAGGACATGAGCGGGGTGGACATGCTCAAGGTGGTCAAGGCCGCCGGCCTGGAGGCGCGCGTGGTCATGCTCACCGTGTCGGACCAGGCCGAGGACCTGGTCGCCGCCTTGCGCGCCGGGGCCGACGGCTATCTACTCAAGGAGACGGAGCCGGAGGAGCTGCTGGTCAAGCTACGGGAGGTGGGCGCCGGCCAAGTCAGCATTACCGAACGCCTGGCCCAGCAATTGGCGCGCTCGCTGCGCACCGACAGCCCGCCGCGCGAACCGGACGAGGCCGGCCTGACCGATCAGGAGCGGCGCATCCTGGATCTGATCGCGCTGGGCATGAGCAACAAGCTGATCGCGCGCGAACTCGACATCGCCGAGGGCACGGTCAAGGTCCACGTCAAGCACCTGCTGCGCAAACTCAACCTGCGCTCGCGGGTGGAGGCGGCGGTGTGGGCGGTCGAAAAAAAGAAAGCGCGCCAGCCCTGAGTCACGCGGGCCGGCAGTCCTCGGGTCCGGCCGCCGCGAAGACCTCGACCCGGTTACGGCCGGCCGCCTTGGCCGCATACAGGGCCGAGTCGGCCCGGCTGACCAGTTGGTCGATGCGCGAACCCTTGACCGGCGAACAGGCCGCGATGCCGGCGCTGACCGTCACCGCGCCGCTGGCCGAGGTCGGGTGCGGGATGGCGATCGACTGCACCTCGCGCCGTATGCCCTCGGCGATGTGCCGGGCGCCATCGACATCGGTATTGCTCAGGAACACGATGAATTCCTCGCCGCCATAGCGAGCGGCCAGATCGCCGGCCCGGTTGATCTGCCGGGCCAGCGTCTCGGCGATGCGCACCAGGCAGGCATCGCCCGCCAGATGGCCGAAATGGTCGTTGTATTGCTTGAAGTGGTCGATGTCGAGCAGCAGGATGGACATGGTCTCGTGGCGCCGCTGGGCATGGCGCCACATGCGGCCGGAGAAATCGTCGAAATAACGCCGGTTCGGCAAGCCGGTCAGCGCATCGTGCGTGGACAGGAAGGACAGTTCCTCGTTCGCCGCCTGCACCTTCTCCTTTTCCTGGCGCAGATCGGCCAACGTCTGTTCCAGCTTCGCGATCATCGCCCGACGCTCTGTTATGTTCCGCACCAAGCCGACGTATATCGGTTTTCCGCCGGACAAGGTTTCGGTCACCGAGACCTCGACCGGGAAGGTCGTGCCATCGT
This sequence comes from Betaproteobacteria bacterium, assembly GCA_016234655.1. Taxonomy (GTDB): domain Bacteria; phylum Pseudomonadota; class Gammaproteobacteria; order Burkholderiales; family Thiobacillaceae; genus Sulfuritortus. The sequence goes on along the minus strand of JACRAU010000027.1, from coordinate 133,309 downwards.
AGTGCAAGCCATCGCCTTCGACGATCCGCCGCACCAATGTCTTCATCGGCCGTTCGCGATGCGCGCGGATATATCCGGCATGGCGCAACCTGTGCTCGCCGCCGACCAATAGGCTGACATCGCGGCCCAGCAGGTCGGCCTCGGCATAGCCGAACATCGCGCACAGCGACGGTGTCACGCCGATGATCTCGCCCTCGGCGTCGATCACGCATAGGCCGTCGCTCATCGCGTTCAGCACGGCCTTCAAATACTCCTCGTGCTCGTTCAAGGCCTGATTCGCGCCGGCCAACTGCCGCGTCAGGTGCGTCAATTCGCCGATGCTGGTCATCTGGTCGTAGCTGGTGGCCATGACCTCGCGCAGGCCATCCTGAAAATTCGTGACCACGCGTGTGGTCAGCGCCAGATAGAGCAGCAGCGACGCGCCGATCACCGCGCCCTCGTGCGTCGCGCCGAGCAGCCAATACAGCGCGAAGGGCAACAACAAGGGCCAACTGAACGCGGCATGCGACGGCCGATGGTGGCCGAAGGCGCTCAGGCCGCCGGCGCTCAGGCCGACCAGCACCAGGATCGACACGATCAAATCGGTCTGGCCCAGATAGCGCGTGAACAGGCCGCCGGGCAAGCCCCACAGCAGGCCGACCAAAGCCAGGCTGGCGACGAAGCGCCGCTCCCACTTCGGTATGTCCTCGGCGAGGATGGGACTGGAGAAATAGCGCCGCACCACGCTCAAGCGCCACGTCACCGCCAGCACCAGCGCGCCGGCCCATGCCGCCACCCAGGCCACGGGCACGCCGTGGAGGTAGATATAGGCCATCAGCGGCAACAAAACGGCATGCGCGAACAGGCTGGTCCGGGATTGGCGATACAGCAGATTGACCGTCTCGCCCAGCATCAATTGCGGCTTGCCGACATCGGGCTGGCTGCGAAATTTAAGGTGTTGGTCGATTTCGGACACGGCGGCGGGATTTCCTGTGAACCAGCGATCAGCATAGAACATGCCGCATCGACTTAGAAGCCGACTTAAAAAATCACCGCCTTCCCGTAGGAGCGGCCTCCTGGCCGCGAAACAGCCTGCATCGCGGCCAGGAGGCCGTTCCTACAAGGGCATTTCCAGGCTTGGTGGATTCTTTAAGACAGCTTCTTGGAAGCCGTCGCATAAAATCCATCGCCAGAGCAAAGCCGGGGTATGCTTGGTGCGCGGTTTGACCCCCATCAATGCCGCCCACGCCGTGGCCGATTACCTTAGGGCTCGTTAACAAGCCCTTACGCCCTATCGACGACGATGAGAGGGAGATCGAACATGTTCTGGAAGACCCTCGGCGCCGCGCCGCACCGCGCGCTGTTTCTGCTCGGCGCGTTACAGGCGCTGTTCGCCGCCACTTGGTGGCTGCTGGAGCTGGAATCCGGCCTGGGCACCCTGGCCTTGCCGCCGTCCGCGCTGCTGCCGGGCGCGGCCCATGGCTGGCTGATGCTCCATGGCCTCTTTCCGTTCTTCATCTTCGGCTTCGCCTTCACCGCCGTGCCGAACTGGCTGGATGGCCCCAAGGTCAAACCCGGCGCCTACATCGGCAGCGCGCTATTGCTCTCCGCCGGCGCGCTGTTGTTCTACGCCGGCATCTATTGGCCCGGCCTCGCCGCGCCGGCCGTCTTGCTGCATGCGGCGGGCTTGGTCGTCGGCCTGGCCGGCCTGCTGCCCGGCCTGATCGGATCGAGCGCCGCCGACAAGCGCCACGCCTGGGCGATATGGCTCGCCTTATTGGCCGGCCTCGCCGGCGAACTGTGCTTTCTCGGCTGGCTGCACGCCGGCACCCCGCGCCTGTTCACCTTCGGCTCGGCACTCGCGGTCTGGGGCTGCCTCACGCCGATCTTCCTCACCGTCTGCCACCGCATGATCCCGTGGTTCACCAGCCGGGTACTGGCCGACTATGAAATGGTCCGGCCCTACCCGCTGCTCTGGCTGATGCTGATCGCCAGCCTTGGCCATGGCCTGCTGGAGGCCAGCGGCCAAGCGGCCTATACCTGGCTGGCCGACCTGCCCCTGGCCGCCGTCGCGCTGTATTTCACCGCGCGCTGGGGCATCCTGCACAGCTTCAAGGTACGCCTGCTCGCGATGCTGCACATCGCCTTCGTCTGGGCCGCGCTGGCCTTCGCGCTCTCCGCCGCCGGCTCGCTCGGCCTGCTGCTGGGCTGGCCCTGGAGCGGCGGCTACGCGCCCTTGCATGCGCTGGGCATCGGCTTTTTCGGCGCGATGCTGATCGCGATGGCCTCGCGCGTGAGCCTGGGCCACTCGGGCCACAAGCTGGAGGCCGATGGCCTGACCTGGCTGCTATTCTGGCTATTGCAGCTCGCCGCGCTCGTGCGCTTGCTGCCCGACTTGCTGCCCGGCATCGCGCCCTATCGCCTGGCCTCGCTCGCCGCCGCGATCTGGCTCGCGGCCTTCGGCGGCTGGGCCTGGCGCTATGCCCCGCTCTACTGGCGGCCACGGGCCGACGGCAAACCCGGCTGACGGACCCCACGCACCGTCCGGTGCGAGGGCTCGCCGTCCTGTATGATGTCGGTTTTTTTACGGCCGGCCCGGCAGGCCGTGACCGAACCCACTGTTCTGGAACGATTTGATGAAATGCGTGGATGACTTCCGCTTGCGCTTCGGCCGGCGAGAACTGGTGCCGATCATGATCGGCGGCATGGGCGTGGACATCTCCACGGCCGAACTGGCCCTGGAGGCCGCCCGCCTGGGCGGCGTCGGCCATATCTCCGACGCGATGGTACCGACCGTATCGGACCGCCGGTTCAAGACCGGTTTCGTCAAGGAAAAGCAGAAGCAATACAAGTACAACGTCGCCAACATCGACAAGTCCGAGATCAAGTTCAGCCTCGGCCAGGTCGAGGAAGCGACCCGCATGCACGTCGGCAAGACCATGGAGGCCAAACGCGGCGAAGGCATGGTCTTCATCAACTGCATGGAAAAGCTGACCATGAACGCCCCGCGCGAGACCTTGAAGGTCCGCCTGGAGGCGGCGCTGGATGCCGGCATCGACGGCATCACCTTGGCGGCCGGCCTGCACCTGGGTTCGTTCGCGCTGATCGAGCATCACCCGCGCTTTCGCGACGCCAAGCTCGGCATCATCGTGTCCTCGCTCCGCGCGCTGCAATTGTTCCTGCGCAAAAACGCGCGCTTGAACCGCCTGCCCGATTACGTCGTGGTCGAAGGCCCGCTGGCCGGCGGTCACCTGGGCTTCGGCCTGGACGATTGGTGGAAGTACGACCTCGCCACCATCACCGCCGAGATCGGCGCCTACTTGAAACAAGAACAACTCGATATCCCGATCATCCCGGCCGGCGGCATCTTCACCGGCAGCGACGCGACCCTTTATTTGGAGAAAGGTGCCGCCGCCGTGCAGGTCGCCACCCGCTTCACCGTGGCCCAGGAATGCGGCCTGCCGGAGAAGGTGCAGCAGGAATACTTCAAGGCCAAGGAGGACGACATCGAGGTCAACGGCGTGTCGCCGACCGGCTATCCGATGCGCATGCTCAAGCACTGCCCGGCCATCGGCTCGGGCATCCGGCCGAACTGCGAGGCCTTCGGCTACCTGCTCGACGCCAACGGCCATTGCGCCTACATCGACGCCTACTACCGCGAGGTGGCGGCGCACCCGGGCGTGAAAGACCTGCACGTCTACGACAAGACCTGCCTGTGCACCCACATGCGCAACTTCGACTGCTGGACCTGCGGCCACTACACTTATCGGCTGAAGGACACCACGCGCCAACTGGCCGACGGCAGCTACCAACTGCTCACGGCCGAGCACATCTTCAAGGACTACCAGTTCAGCAAGGACGGCAAGGTCGCCCTGCCGGATTGATCCCTTCCATTACCGGCAGCTATTCCCGACCTTTCCGGTCGGGAATAAAAAATTCCTTCACAGCGCCCCCCCAAACGGTTATAAAAGCAGCAGATTGCGGCCGCCCCTCGATGAAGCCGCAACGAGTTGGGAGACCGTCACCGATTTTTGGCCCCGCGCCAACGATGCCAGCCAGTAACCACGGCTCCACTCCCATTTGGCAACACCCGATATTCGCATAGGCCGGCAAACGGCATAGAACCCAGACCGACTGGGCACGGGAAGGGAGCGATTCCATCGGCCCGATCGCGCGCAAGCGGCCGTGCCGATGCGGTCAGTCCCGGTCTTCATGACAATGAACACAAGGGAGGTAAACCATGGCCTGTAAAGACACCGCTGGCGGGGCTAGAAGGCGCTGCCTGGAATGGGAGGCCCAGCAACGGCGCGAGTGCCGCAACTGGCGCACCGAGCAGACCCGGCGCTGCGACGACTGGGAAACCACGAGCGAACAACGCTGCACCCAATCGCATACCGAACAGGAGCGCGCCTGCGACCGCTGGGAAACGGAACGCACCCAGGAGTGTTCGGACTGGATCGTCATCTTCCGTTGGCTCTGCCTAGCCTGGACCTGGGTCACCACCACGGTCTGCCGAGCCTGGTCGTGGGTGACCAAAACGGTCTGCGATGTCTGGACTTGGGTCTCGACCACCGTCTGCCGGGTTTGGACCTTGGTCACCACCTTGGTCTGCACCCTGTGGGTGATCGTTACCACCCTGGTCTGCCGAACCTGGGTCTTCGTGCTCGATAGCTGGTGCCTGTTCTACTGTAGCCTGCGCCGGCTATTCGCACCCACGGAGTTCTCGCAACTCAAAAGCGAATGCATCTACGGCTGGACCAGCGCCTATCGAGCGGAGATCGACACCGAGAACTGCCGGCTCAACATCACCCTGCGCATCCGCCTGGTCGCGGACGAAGGGGTCAGTGCCGCCGACCTTACGGCAGGGCAGGCCATATGGGAACCGGCCATCGAGGCCGCCTGGTCCGGCCAGTTTCCCTTGCGGATGACCGACGGCTCCTGCACCTGCGAACAGTACACCGTGAACGTGGATGTGCAATTCGTGAACAGCAACGAGCACCATACGGTGACCGTGCATCCCGGCTCCGGGCGCGAAGACATGACCAATTGGTACGTCAACACCATTGGCGAAGCGGCCGCCCACGAGGCCGGCCACATGTTCGGCAATGTCGACGAATACGCCGATTCCAACTGCTCCGGCCGTACCGTTACCAGCGACGGCAGCATCATGGAGAATCATATTACCGGGGCTGTCCTCGTCCGGCACTATGCGAGCTTCGCCAACTGGCTGTCCAACCGCACCTGCTGCACCTATCAGGCCAGTTAATTCAGGAGACCCATCATGGCTAACCAAAGACCGAGCTTTGACAAGGCACACCCCGAGCACTACCAAATCACCATCGCGATCGGCGATATGCTGTCCAGGCATGGCTTGACAAGAATGACCCTGGCCGGCGATGGCAACGTCACCGCGGAATGGCTTGGCCAGCTCAAGGACACGGCGGAAACCGTCAAACAAATGCCTAGCCACTTCACCGGCACGCTCAAGCGCCACGACCCAGTCGACCTGCTGCTGAAGGCCAGCCAACTCGACTGGGGACGCCAGTTCCCCTCGCGGCCGGGCATCCCGGACGAAGCCATCGTGGTATGGCAATTCGGCGAGAAGGGTTCACCCGGCGCCGAGCTGAGGGTGTGGCTGCGCGAGGCGGAGCAGGACCCGCTCATGGGGCCGCTGCTCAAGGGGCTGCGCCAGGAGCTGGCGGAGCTCTCCGACAACCACCTCTATCTTTGACCGGTGGCCGCGCCCCGCATCGTCGATAGCCGCGAGGCCCTGGCTGCCTTGGCGGCGCGATGGCCGGGCAGCCCAGCCGACCCGGCGCCCAAGGTGCGCTTCGCCTTGCCGCAGCTCTCCGGCGAAGAGAACGAACGGCTAGGCCGGCGATGCAACCGCTTGCTCGTTGCCTGTGGCTGCGGGGCCGGCGCGGCGACCGCGATCGCCGCCGCCGGCATCTATGCCATGGCGGCCAGCCAACTCGTTTGGGGCGAGGCCTATACCCCATGGGAACACATCGGTTTGGGCGCCATGGCCTTCTTTTTTTGCGGCCTGGCCGGCAAACTCATCGGCTTGGGCATCTCGCGCTATCGACTGCGCAGCTTGTTGCGACATCTGCTCAGGCAAACCGACGAACACCGCCCAACGGCTAGCCACGATCCGCCAAGAGTGCGCCCCTAACGGACATGGCTGCCAGCCGTCCCAGAATATGAAACGCCAGTCAGCCATGCCCGTTTCCCTCTCTCCTTGCTCTCTCCCAGAGGGAGAGTCCCCGCTTCGCGAGGATAAAAGGGACACAGGCTCGCTACGCGAGTTTCATGCTAACCCGGTTTGACCGGGCTCAGTGGCTGGTGCCGGCCGACAGCCGGGTCTTGTTCCAGACGTTGTACTTGCCCACCGGCCGCTTCATCGGCAAGCGCTTGACCTCCTCCAGCGTGGCGGCGTCGTAGACGACGAGCGCGCCGTCCTGCTCCCAGATCGAAACCAGCGCGTATTTGCCGTAGCGGTCGAACTCGACGTGGGTCGAGGTCTTGTCCGGCTCGGGCCGCAGCGTGGCGACGATCTCCAGGCTGCGCTTGTCGATGACCTGCATCGCGTCCTTGTCCGGGCCGCTGAACACATCGGCCCAGGCATAGGGCGTGTTCTCGTGGCTGCGCAGGAAGAAGCCGGGGCCTAGCGTCTTGATCTGCTTGATCGTCCGCCAGGTCCGCATGTCGATCACCGAGACCAGCCCCTCCTTGAGATTGGGGCTGGCCATGACCGGGCGGCCCTGGTATTCCCAGGTGATGCCCGAACCCAGGTGCGGCATGCCGGGCATGTCCAGGTCGGCGATCTTGCGTCCGGCGTCGAGCTGCACCACTTGGCCCTTGGGGCTGGCGCGCGAGGCACCGAGGATGAGCCGGTAGTCCTGGTCGAAGAAGAAATCGTCGAGGTAATCCGTCAGCTCGACGGCCCGCACCGGTCGGGGTTGCTCGGGGTTCAAGCCGGCGTAGGGGATCTCCCACACCTCGGGGATGTCGCGTAGCGCGGCGATGAAGCTCGCGCGCGGCCGCGCGTCGTAGACAGCGGACACGCGCGAGGTCTTGCCGTTCTTACCCTGCACCGGGATGACCTTGACCAGGGCCAGGTCGCGCGCGTCCAAGGCCACCAGGGTGTGCGGCAGGTAGTTGGCCGCCATCACGTAGCGGCCGTCGGAGGAGACCGCGACGTTGCGGGTATTCAAGCCGGCACGCACCTCGGCCACGACCTTGAGATGCCACAGATCGTATTTGGTCACCCAACCGTCGCGCGTGGACCAATACACGAAGCGGCCGTCCGGGGTGAACTTCGGCCCGCCGTGCAAGGCATAGCGCGTGGCGAAGCGGTGGATCGGCGCCATCCGGTCGCCGTCGAGCACGGTAATGCTGTGGTCGCCGTGCTCGACCACCAGGGTGATGTTGCTCGGGTCGGCCTTGAATACCGGCTTAGCCGGCAGGTCCATGGCGTCTTTGTGCACGATGCGCGAGGCCTCGATGTCCTTGGCTTCCCATGCCGGCTTTGCCGCCGGTTCGGTATAAATCCAGGCGGCCAAGGCCTGGATGCCCTCGCTGTCGAGCGCCCCCTTGAAACCGGGCATCTGGGTCGCCGGCAGGCCATCGGCGATGGCCTTGATGGCGTCGGCCTGCTTCAGCCGCGACAAGCTGTCGGGCAATAGCACGGGGCCGGTACCGCCCAGGCGGCCGGCGCCGTGGCAACCCTGGCACCAGGTCTCGTAGAGTTTCTCCGGATTCGGCGCCGCCCCGGCCTGAGCCAGGCCCACAACCAGCATGAGGCCGGCCAGCAGCGCGCCTCCCCCCTCCCGCAAGCGGGATATACCGAAGGGCAGGGGCTTCATCAGGGCTTGGGGGAGAGAGAACTTGTTTCGCATTCAGCCCCTCACGGTCATCGATTCGGTTTGCGTCAGCCCGATCTCCTCGTCGCTCAAGTAGCAACCGGGGTCTTCCGCCCAGAAATTCCCCGTGGTCTGCCAGGCGCGCACCCGGGTGTTGCCGTTACAGATGGCAAGATGCCGGCATTCGGCACAACGGCCCTCGACCGGGCGTGGGCTCCGCTTGAGACCGGCCATGAGCGGGTCGGAGACATCCCGCCAGATATCGGAGAACGGCCGCTCGCGCACATTGCCCAGGCAGTAGTTCCACCACATGGTGTCGGGATGCACGTTGCCCAGGTTGTCGATGTTGGCGACGTTCACGCCCGAGGCGTTGCCGCCCCACTGCATGAGCTTGCGGCGAACGTGCTCGGCCCGCTCCGGGAAGAACTCCTGCACCCAAGCCGATAGATAGGCCCCGTCGGCATCATTGTTGCCGGTGACGAATTCCTTGGAATCGCTCGCCCAGATATGCCGCCAGCAACAGTGGAAGAACCGATCCATGGCCTGGCGCGTGCTGAGAAAATGGGCGTCGTCCTTACGATTGCGATTGCCGCGTCCGGCGTAGTTGAGGTGCGATAGATAGAATTTGGCGATGCCCTCCGCGTCCATCAGATCGAGCAGGCCGGGCAGGTCTTGCGCATTATCCTGGGTGAGCGTAAAGCGCAGGCCTACCTTGGCGCCGGCGTCGCGACAGAGGCGGATGCCGCCCAGCGCGGCCGCGAAGCTGCCCTCCTTACGCCGAAAACGGTCGTGCACCGCTTGCAGGCCATCCAGACTCACACCGACGTAATCGAAACCGACCGCCGCTATCTTCTCGACATTGCGTGCGTCGACCAGGGTGCCGTTGCTCGACAGGCCGACGTAAAACCCCATCGACTTCGCCCGCCGCGCGATGTCGAATAGGTCGGGGTGCAACAAGGGCTCGCCGCCGGACAAGATGAGCACCGGCACGCCGAAGCGCTTGAGGTCGTCCATCGTCTGGAATATCTCCGTGGTGGACAGTTCGCCCGGGAAGTCCTTGTCGGCCGAGATGGAATAACAATGCTTGCAGGTGAGATTGCAGCGGCGCACTAGATTCCAGATCACCACCGGCCCGGGCGGGTTACGCTTAGGCCCCATGGGCTTAGGGTCGAGGATTTCCTGCATGAATTGGGTGACACGGAACATTCAGCCTCCGATGCGTAAACCGGTCTTTTTCAAGATGCGGCTGCTGTAAAGAATGTCGTATCCGCGGCAGCTTGTTCCCAGCAATTCTTCGACCACCGAAACCAGCGACGCCACTTCGTCGCGGCCACGGCCATGCACCATCGCGAACAGGTTGTAGGGCCACAGCGGCAGCCGACGCGGCCGGCGATAGCAGTGGCTGACGAAGTGCAGTTTCCCGATACGCTCACCCAGCACATCGACTTGTTCGTCGGCCACATCCCAAACGCTCATGCCGTTGGCGACGTAGCCGAGCGCATAGTGATTGGGCACCAAACCGATGCGGCGGATGATGCCGGCCTGCTGCATGCGCTCGATACGGGCCATCACCTCATCGGCGGCCAAGCCGAGTTGTTCGGCCAGCCGACAGTAGGGTTGCGCCACCAGCGGCAGACCCGCCTGGGTCGCCCGGACGATCTGCTTGTCGATGGCATCGACGAAGGTTTCGTGTGCGTTCATATGGCCACCTTGAATTCCACGAAAAACTCGCGCTCCTTGGGAAAGCGATAGACCGGCAGGCCGGTCTCTTCTTCGATGCGCCGGAAGGCCGCCTCGATGGCCTCGGGACTATCCGATGCGCCGACGAACCACATATTGAGTTCATGTTCGCGCCGGTAATTGTGGGCGATCTCGGGCTGGGCGTTGACCGTCTCGGTTACTTCCTCGTAGCGCGCCTCGGGCACCGCCATAGCCGCCAGCACATTGCCGCCGCCCATGCGGTCGGCGTTGTAGAGCGGGCCGAAGCGGGTCAGCATGCCATCGGCCAGCATGCGTTCGATGCGGGCGATGAGTTCGGCCTCGTTCATCCACAACTCCTCGGCGGCGGCCTGGAACGGCCGCTCGCAGACCGGGAAGCCGCCTTGCAAGGCGTTGACGATGCGCTGGTCGATTTCATCCATCAGGCCGCCCTCGCCAGGCTGGCATAACGCGCCCCGCACTGCTTGAATCGGCGCAGAGAAAACAGTACCTCGTACGGCACCGCCTCCAGCCCCAAACGTTCGCGCATCTCCGCGATAGCCCGCAAGACCGATTCCCGGTCCTGGCCGTGCACCATGGAAAACAGGTTGTAGGGCCAGGCCGGCAGGCGGCGCGGCCGCCGATAGCAAAGGGTGACGGCGGCCTCGGCGCCAAGCCGGCGGCCGGTGTCGGCCACCAGATCGTCATGCACGTCCCACACCACCATCGCATTGGCGCGATAACCCAATTCCCGATGGCACACGACCACGCCGAAGCGGCGGATGATGTCCAGGTCTTGCAAACGCTCGATGCGCCGTAGCGCCTCCGTCTCGCTCAGGCCGCAGGCCTGGCCCAATTGGGCGTAGGGATGCGGCACCAGCGCAAGGCCAGACTCCAGTGCAGCAGCCAGGCAATAGTCCGGCGACTCCAGCGCGGCACGCATGGCCTCGACCGCATCGGCCGAACGGGCCGTGCGGTGGTGCCCCGTGCGCGGGCCGGCCAGGTCGAAACCGAGGTCGATGTGATAGTCCTCCAGCATCGGCAAGTCCAGCGGCTTGAGGCCGGTGCGCCGACGTATCTCGGCCAGCACCTCGGCCACGCGTCGCGCGCTCGGCGCGGTCACGACGAACCACAGGTTATAAATGTGTTCCCGCTGATAGTTGTGGTTGACCTCTTGGAAGTCGCAGATCAATTGCGCGATTCGCTCCAGCTGGGCCGACGGTGCCGCGACCGCGGCCAAGGTACTCCATCCCAACACGTGCGGCCGGAACACCGCGCCGATGCGAGAAAAGTGACCGCGCGACTTGAGTCCGGAAAGGCACTCGATCACCGTCTCTTCGCTGGTCGCCAGCGTCCGCGCCAACTCGGCATAGGGCCGCTCGAACAGCGGAAAGGCGCGCTGCCAGTCGTTGAGCAGTTGAAACTCAATGTCGCTTAAGTTCATAGTCCGAACCTATGTGCACGTGAGGTGAAAAATATCCCGCTCGGGCTGTCGGCGGCGATCTCACCGATGCGCGCGAACTTTCGGGTACCGTAGATTTCGATACGATTGGCGTCGCGCACCGAAAGCCATATCTGCTCGCCGCGCGGGGTGAACTCCATATGCAAGACCGCTTTCCCCGGCCGCATCGTATGCACGATCTGCCGGCTGGGCACATCGATCACCTGCACCGTGTCGTAATGGGGAAAGGCGAAATTCACCCAGAGTTGGCGGCCATCCGGCCGGGCCATGACGAACACCGGCTGGCCCGCGACCGGGATGGTGCCGGCCTTCTGCCAGGTCTCGATATCGACGATGACCACCTCGTGCCGGCCAACGCCGGGGATGAAGGCCAGGTTGCCTGACACGGCCCAGGTTTCGAGGTGCGGCATCTTGTAGACCGGCAATTTTTCCTCGCCCTTGCCGTAATCGGGTAAGGCGCGCACCACGCCCTTGTCCGGGTTCCATAGATCGAGCACGGCGATGCCGTCCTCGCCGAACAGGCCGGCGACATACCAGCGGCCATCCGGCGTGACCAGCGCGTCATAAGGTTCGCGGCCGATACCCTTGAACTTGGTGATCTTGGGTTGCTTCGGGTTGTCCGAGAGGTCGGCCAGCCATATTTCGCCGGCATCGAACAGGCTGAAGACGAACTGGTTGTTCGTGGTGTCTTCCAGGCCGACTACGCGGGACAAGGTCTTGGTCTCGTCGGAATAGGCCGGGATGTCGACCACCAGATCAAGCGTCTCGGCATCGAATATCTTGACGCCGCCCGGCGTGTAGTTGGCGGCGGCGATGTAGCGACCATCCTGGGAGATGGCGCCGCCGATGGAGTTGCCGGACTGGATGATGCGCTTGGCGATACTGCCGGTCAGCAGATCGACCTTGGTCAGGCCGCCGTCGCGGCCGAAGACATAGGCATAACGGGCATCGCGGGAGAACACTGCGGAGGCATGGGATAGGTCGCCCAGGCCTTCGATACGGCCGAGCGCGGTCTTGCGACTGGTGTCGAGCAGTTGCAGCGATCCCTTGGCCCGTTCCACCGCGATCCCGAGATCGCCGGTGCCGCGCAACTCGGCGGCCTGGGCCGCCGTCCCTAGCATCGCGCACAAAAACAGGCCGCCTAGAAAAGCCTTGCGCCGAGTCATTGGGGGAAGCCTTTCTGCAAGTGGCGCACGATCCAGCGCGCATCGGATTCGCTGAGGAAAGGCCGCCAACCCGGCATCGCGGTGCCTGGCCGCCCCAAGAGCGTGGTATTGACCAGTCCGTCGAAGTCTTTATCCCGCAAGGCCTCGGCCGTCAGCGCACCACCCAAACCGCCGGTCAGACGCAGGCCGTGGCAAAAACCGCATTCCTGGCGCACGAAGCGGACGAGTTCGCCTTGCCTATCGATGTCCGGCGCCGAATCGGCGGCAAGCACACTACCGGAAAGCAGGCAGAGCATGAGGTGGATCGCCGGTTTCGTACGCATGCTTCCTATCCGTTCGGGTTTGCGCGGCACCCGCGACCAGGCGCCGGGCAAACCCGGCCTCCCGCGCGGGGAGGCCGGCGACGACGATCAATAAACGTCGTTCACGGTGTTGTAGACGTTGAACTTGCCGGTCGGCGTGACCAGGCGCTTGTCCTTGATCACGGCTTTCACCTTGCGCGTCTTGTCGTCCATGACCACCAGGGCCGACTCGCCGTTCTTCGGACCCCAGACCGAGAGCCAGACCTCGTCGCCCGCCTTGTTGTATTCGGGGTGGGTGACGCGACCCTCGCTGATGCCGGCCAGCTTGGCGACGTTGATCACCTGGGCGGGCTTGTCCAAGTTCTTCAGATCGAACACCGAAATGGACTGGCGCTGGCCCGCATCCGGGCTCAAAGCGGCATCGACCCAAAGATTGGCCGACTTCGGATGGGTCTTGATGAACAGCGAGCCATTGCCGTGGTTCTTCAGGCTACGCACCACCTTCCAGGCGTTCTGCTTGTGCTTGGCGGGGTCGGTGCCGATCACCGCGATGCTGTCGTCGCCCAAGTGGCCGGTCGCCCAAACCGGGCCATATTTGCCGTCGTTCCAGTTGGCGCCACGGCCCGGGTGCGGCTTGCTGCCGACCTTGACGTTGGCGGCGAGCTTGCCTTCCTTGGTATCGACCACCGACACGGTGTTGCGCATATTGGCCGCCACCAGGAAGTAGCGCTTGGACGAATCCCAGCCGCCGTCATGCAGGAAGCGCTCGGCCTCGATCTCGGTGGTCTTCAGGTTCTTGAGATCGGAGTAGTCCACCAGCAGCACCTTGCCGGTCTCCTTCACGTTGACCACGAATTCGGGCTTGATGTGGGAGGACACGATGGAGGCCACGCGCGGCTCGGGGTGGAACTCCTGCTCGTCGTAGGTGTAACCCCGGGTCGACATGATCTTCTTCGGCTCCAGCGTGAAGCCGTCCATCAGCACATAGGCCGGCGGCCAGTAGGAACCGGCGATGGCGATCTTGTCCTCGAAGCCCTTGTACTTGGAGGTGTCGATGGAACGCGCATCCGAGCCGGTGCGGATGGTGGCCACGGTTTGCGGTGTCTCCATCCACAGGTCGATCAGGTTGATCAGGCCGTCGCGGCCGGTGGTGTAGAGATAGCGGCCGGACTTGGACAGGCGAGAGATGTGCACCGCGAAGCCGGTCTTCAGGATGGTTACGATCTTCTTGCTGTCGCCGTCGACCAGGGCCAGCTCGCCGCTGTCGCGCAGGGTCACCGAGAAGATGTTGTCCAGATTGAGCTTGTTCATCTTCTTGGTCGGCCGCTTGTCCACCGGCACCAGCAGCTTCCACGAAGCCTTCATTTCCTTCATGCCCCATTCCGGCGGCGTGGGTGCCGGGTGCTGGATATAGCGCGCCATCAGGTCGATTTCTTTCTCGCTCATCTCGTTGGAGGTGCCGAAACCCGGCATGCCGCCCGCCGTGCCGTAAGTCATGAACACCTTCAGGCTATCGCTGCCCAATTTCTGCATCAGATCGGGCAGCAGCGCCTTCCCGGTCGCCCCCTTGCGCAGCACGCCGTGGCAGCCGGCGCAACGGTCGAAGTAAATCTGCCGTGCCTGGTCGAACTCGGCCTTGCTCATCGGCGGCGCCTTGGGGTCGGTGGATTGATACATCTCGACGCCGGCCAGTCCGGACGGGCCGCCCGCGCCCGCTTCATAGCCCGCGCCGGGGCCTTCCTTGTGGCCCTTCGCATCCGCCGCCCAGGCCGTCGCCACGGCCAGGGGTAACGCCGCCAGCATGAACAAACTGCTTAAATATCTCGTTTTCATCACTGTCTCTCCTTGTGAAATGAACGGCTGCCGTGAAACGGCGTCTTGGACGAATGCGGAGAACAATGCGCCTACCCCCCTCTGTTTTTCCTTGACTTATGGCAATTTTTTCTTTTGTTATAAAGCTATTGGCAATAGCTTGATCAAAGTCAAACCTGTTTCCTGATGATGGGGCATAGGATTCGGCCACCATCGAAAAGAACAAGAGAGAACCCAATGATCCAGCCTGTTCATCTCGCCGATTTCTTCACCGTGTTCTTTTCCGCCGCCCTGGTCATCCTGTTCGGCGCGCTCTACGCCTTGCTGTTCGCCTATGCGCGGGTCAAGCAGGCGGCCAAGCTGATGCCGCTGGCCTATCTCTCCTATGTCGGCCTATTCGTATCGGTGCTGGTGCTCGCCCGCGCCGCCCATCTCAACGACCCGTTTTGGACCAGTATCGTCCTGCTGATGCTGGTCGGCTATCTCGTCGCCCCCCATGCGATCTGGCGCCTGTGCGTGGACACCCATGCACTGGAACACGCCGAGATGGCCGACATGCCGGCCAAGCCCGTTTTTTCGACCGCCGTTCATCCTAAGAGAGGAGAGCACCATGACTAGCGCACCCTGGTGGGCGTCTGAGTCCTACTGGCGAAAAACCGCCATATGGGTCACAGGCATTTCTTTCGTCATCTTGATCTTGCTGACCTTCGACAGCGTGTCGCAGATCACCGCCGGCTCCAAACGCGTGCCGGCCTATTCGGTGATCAACCAGCGCATCGACTACAAGTTCGACGAAAAGCGCAACTTCCAGGTGCCGGTCATCGGCCAGGAAGAGCCGCTGTTCGGCAAGAAACTCACCGAGCAAGAGGCCGAGGCCCTGGTCAGCCTGGGCAAGAAGACCACCCAGGCGAAGAACTGCATGGACTGCCACACCCTGCTCGGCAACGGCTCCTACTACGCACCCGACTTGACCAAGGCCTGGCTCGACCCGGCTTGGGGCTCGAAAGAGGCGCGCGAGCAGCTCATGGTGGATTTCCTGATGGACCCCAGCGACAAGCTGCATAACGCGCTCGGCCGGCGCATGCCCAATCTCGGCATCACCCGGGAAGAGGCGCGCGGCGTGGTGGCCTTCCTGAAATGGATGAGCTCCATCGACACCAACGGCTTCCCCTACAACTTTAAACCGATCGACCAGTCCGATCCGGCACCTGCTGCACCCGCTACAGCAGCCGCGCCCGAAGCGACCGGCACCCCGGCTCAAAACTAAGGAGGCTCGAAATGGCAGCTCTTGGAATGCTCGATAGCGCCAACCTCAATGGTGGCCAAAAACTGGCGGTGAAGTACTTCACCGTCGCCGTCGCCTTGTTCGGCGCCCAAGTCTTGTTCGGCCTGCTGGCCGGCCTCCAGTACTTGAAGCCCGACTTCCTCTACGGTGTGCTGGATTTCAGCGTCAACCGCATGGTGCATATCAACGCCATGGTGGTCTGGCTGCTGTTCGGCTTCATCGGCTCGTCCTATTGGTTGCTGGAGGACGAATCCCAACACTCGGTCGTCGGACTGGGCTTGGGTAACCTGATCTTCTGGGTATTCACCCTGGCCGTGGCGGTCGTGGTCGTGGTCTATCTGTTCGTGCAGATCGGCCCCGGCAACGACATGTCGATCTGGTTCATCAACGAGGGCCGCGAGTACATCGAGGCGCCGCGCTGGGCCGACATCGGCATCGTGGTCTGCGTCCTGGTGTTCTTCTACAACGTGGCGGCGACCTTCGCCAAGGGCAAGTACACCGGCATCGGCGGCGTGCTGGTGCTGGACCTGATCGCGCTGGCCGGTTTGTATCTCGCCGGCATGTTCTACACGCCCAACATCTCGGTCGACCAATACTGGTGGTGGTGGGTGATCCACCTGTGGGTCGAGGCCACCTGGGAAGTGCTGGTCGGCTGCATCATGGCCTATGGCCTGATCCAGACCCTGGGCGTGCGGCGCAAGATCGTGGAGACCTGGCTGTATATCGAAGTCGCCCTGATGTTCGGCTCCGGCATCCTGGGCCTGGGTCACCACTACTTCTGGATCGGCACCCCCGAGTACTGGTTCACCATCGGCGGCTTCTTCTCCGCGCTGGAACCCATTCCCCTAGTAGCCATGGTCGTGCATTCGGTGTTCGATTCCGGCGTGCACAAGATGAAAAACAGCAACCATCCGGCCCTGGCCTGGCTGATCGCCCATGCCTTCGGCAACTTCTTCGGCGCCGGCGTCTGGGGCTTCATGCACACCCTGCCGCAAATCAACCTGTACACCCACGGCACCCAGTGGTCCGCCTCGCACGGCCACCTTGCCTTCTTCGGCGCCTACGCCACCATCGTCATCGCCTTCATCTACCTGGCGCTGCAAAAGTGGCGCGGCAATGTCTGGATGAGCGGCGGCCTGGTCGATAACGGCTGGAAGTGGAAATGGGCGCTCGGCCTGCTGCATGTCGGCATGGTCGGCATGACCGTGGCCCTGCTCATCTCCGGCTACGAGCAGTCGCAGATCGAGCGCGCGATCGAGGGCTCGACCTGGATGGGCTACTTCGCCGCGCAGGGCCATCCGTGGTTCGTGCAAGGCATGGTCTGGCGCCAGATATTCGGCTGGGTCTTCGCCGCCGGCTTCGTGCTGCTGGCCTGGGACCTGATGACCATCGGCAAGCGGGAAACCCGGCCGATCCAGGCTTTGCAAGCCGAAGCGGCCTGATCGATCAGCGCAGTCTCCTCGGCATTAGCCAATGCCTTGAACCGCCCGCTTGCCGGGCGGTTTTTTTATTTGTCTCGGAAAGATAGGGGCTATCCGCCTCGCAGATCGCGGATGTGGTCGTGATAGCGCGCGCGGTAGAGCAGGCGCCGATGTTCCGGTCTATCGCTAAAACCCGAACGGGTATGCAAGACGTTGTTACAAAGCAGGCCCATGCCCGGCAGCAGCTTGAGTTTGAACACGCCCACGGGTTCGCTCGCCAACAAATCTTCCAGCGCCTTCACGGCAGCCAGCGTGGCGGCATCTTGTTTCCAGGCAATGCTCTTGGTTCTCGCGGTATAGCGCAGATGCAGCCGACCGGCATCGACCAATAGCGCCGGCCCCACCTCGTCCGGCCGCGCGGTACCGGCCTCATCGGTACGGGCCGGGATAGTCATGGCATCCTCCGCCATCAAGGCGCGGATATGGTTCGGATCGGCATCGCGTAGATAAAGATAGGCGAGCTCGTGATCCATCAACTCGTTCTCGCCACCCTCGTCGGCCGCACGCACACAGTGCAGGGTCATGGCAAAGATGCGCCGCTCCGGCGGGTTGTAATAGCCGTCGGTATGCCAGCGGATGCGGTGGTGGGTATAGGGGATATACTCGCCGCGCTTCTGGCCGCCTTCGTCCTGCGGCGTCAGGCTGGAGATACCGTCTTCGTCGGCAAGCCAGTTGGCGTCGAGATGAGTCAGGCCGAACTGCGTCGCGATGTCGCGCGGAATGCTCTTGTTCTCGGCCTCGCCACGATTCGTGGCATAGATCGCCATGCCGGTCTTGGCTAGGCGTTGCCAGAGCGCTTGGTATTCAGCGTCGCTCAGTTGCGAGGGGTCGCGTACATCGACGATAAGCTCTTCCGCCCGTTGCGGATAGCCCGCCAGTTTCTGCGCGCGCCAAGCTTGATAGCCGGCCTCGTTGTCGGGATGAAAGGGGCTGTCGGTAGGAATCACGGCTAGGGACTAGGGGCAGATGATGTAGAAACCAGGTGCGGAGCACTAGGCCCCTTGCCCCTTGCCACTCGCCGCTTGCCCGCCGTCAGGATAGAAACCGTCGACCTGCTTCTTCACCGTGCCCATGATCTCGGGCACTTCGATATCCATCAACTGATCCTGGATCCAGCTCTGGTCGGACTTTTCCATGTCCTCGCGGATTTGCAGCGACAGGAAGCGCAGGGCCTGGAAGCTGGCCTTGTCGATCGGGAACTCGAACTCGCTGTAATCGGCCATGCGCCGGTTCAGCATGTCGATGTAGCCGGCCCGGTAATCGTAGTCCGGGTCTTTCTGGCCGCCGGTGAAGTCGAGGATGTTGCCTTCCATGATCTCGGCCAGGCGGATGCCCAGCTCGCCGACCAAGGCGGCACGGTCCTCTTGGTTCAGGCGCGGATAGACCAAGCGATCGACGTAATGCACGGCGAAGGCAGTCAACTCGCCGATGATCTTAAAGCCGCGCTGCGGCGTAATGATGTCGTAGTCGGCCTTGGACAGGTTGTCGATGGCACGATCGGCCATGCGCCAGATGGTGGTGGCCAGGGCGCTGGCCACCTCGTCGGCGCCGCGCTGGACGCCGTCCTTCTTGAACCAGATGGTCTTGACCCGGGTTGGAGCGGCCATGCGTGATCCTATGAAAAGCGGTTATCCGCAGATGGACACAGATTTACACAGATGTAGAAAGCCGTCATCGACTGATTGCTCGGGCCTCACCGCAAGCAAGCGAGGCTTTCGGTCGACCCTCTTGATCCGATGTTTCCATCTGCGTCATCTGTGGATATGGGGTTTATCGATCACTCTCCTGTGGCCACAGGCCGCGACGGATCGGTGATCCACTCGCTCCAGGAGCCGGGATACAGCCGCGAACCGGCCAGCCCGGCCACTTCCATCGCCAACAGATTGTGGCAAGCGGTCACGCCGGAGCCGCAGGTATGGATGACCTGATGCGGCGCGCGGCCCTTGAGCAGGGCTTGATAATTTTCGCGCAGGGCCTCGGGCGGCAGCAGGGTGCCGTCGATGTCGAGGTTCTCCTCGAACGACCAATTGATGCTGCCGGGGATGTGGCCGGCCACCGGGTCGAGCGGCTCGTATTCGCCGCTGAAACGGCGGTCGGGCCGGGCGTCGATCAACAGGTCGCCGGCGCTCAGTGCCTGTTGCACCTGCCCGGCATCGACCCATTGGCTACGCTCGGGCAGACAGGCGATGCTGCCCTTGTTCAGCTCGGGCTCGGCCTGGGTCACCAGGCGCTTCTCGCGCGTCCACTTCGGGTAGCCGCCGTCGAGCAAGGCGACAGCCGGATGGCCGAGCCAGCGCAGCAGCCACCACAGGCGCACGGCCATGGCGCCATAGCTGTCGTCGTAGACCACGACCTGTTTGTTCACGCCGACGCCGGACTCGGCCAGCCTCTGCGCCAGGGCTTGCGCATCGGGCAGGGGGTGACGCCCGGTCTTGCCCGGCACGACCGGTGCCGACAGGTCGTCGTCCAAATGGATGTAGCGCGCGCCGGGGATATGGCCGGCGGCATAAGCCCGACGGCCGCCCTCGGGATCGGTCAGGGTAAAGCGGCAATCGAACACGACCCAGTGCGGATCGCCCAGATGCTGCGCGAGTTCTTCGGTGGAAACGAGGGTATTGGAATACATCGTGAGGAATGAGGGATGAGGCGTGAGGAGCAAAGCGCAAGGCGACGAGCGGAGGAGGTTCTACTCCTCACGCCTGACGCCTCACGCCTCACTGGCTTAGTAGCCGCCCTTGCCGTAGGGCTTGGGCATACCGGCCACCTTGGCAGACTGGCGGTTCGGCTGGTTCGGGAACAGCTCGTACAGCTTCTTCTTCCAGTCGATGCTGTCGTCCTGCTCGTCGAGCATGGCCACCATGTTGCGGAAGTTCGGGGTGTGGCCGTCTTCCTGGTAGCGCTCGCGCATGAAGCGAATGACGGTCCAGTGGTCGTCGGTCAACTTGAGGCCTTCGGCCTCGGCAATGATCGGTACGATCTCGTCGCTGAAGTTGGGCTCGACCAGAAAATCCTCGTCATCGACTTCCAGTTCTTCGCCATTCAGAACGTAACCCATGGTCTATCTCCTTACACGTTACAAGTTGCTAAAAATAGGCGGCCATTCGACTAACTGGCCGCGACTTCCTTAATCGATTTGTGCGGCACGAAGATGCCGCAGCCATATATACGGTGCCGCCCCAGCCCCCGCTCGATCACCTGCATCGATTGCAGCAGGGTGAGGTCGTGCAGCATCAGGCTGTAACCGACCACCTGCCCCTCGGGCGTGGTCAACCGGCGCCGCTTGCCACACATCAGACCGCACTGGATGCCCATGGCCTCCAGCTCCGCCTTGGCCCGGGCCAGGAACTCGGCCTCGTCCTCGGTGCCCATGTCGGCAAAGTGGGCGTACAGCGTCTGAGATGGCATCAGCTGCCGAACTTTCAAGGCCCCGATGACAATCGGCCCGGCCCCGGCATCGATGGTCTTGCCGACCAGCGGCTCGACATCCTTCGCCCGACCGACCGGAATGCGCAGCAGCAACTTGACCCGGCGGTTGATCACCAGATTGGCGTTGCGTCCGGATGGCGCGCCGTGCACGGACTGCACGGCTGCTTCCGGCGTCTGCGCCAACCAGGGCAAATGCCGACACAGCTCCTGAAATAGGGCATAGCCATGGTCTTCGGGAATTTCCAAGCCGGCCAGGTCGAACTGCGCCTCGGCCATCGTGGCCGGGTAGTCGAAGTCTTTGATCGCTTCCCACTCGGGATTGTACATCCTCATAATTCGCCGGCCTCGCTCGGCGGCGGCACGGCCCGGTCGGCCAGCGGCTCGGCCCAGGCCGACATGGCCTCGGCCCAGCTCTTGGCGGTGACCGGGTCGATGTCGAAGATGGTGAAGCGCGCGCCGCGCTCCTTGATACGCAGCCGCATCATCGGGGTGCCGCCCGCCGCATAGTCGACCTGCTGCAACTCGATTTCCTGGTTGCCGTAGGGATTGCGGAATTTCAACAGCGAGGTGATCTGATCCATGGTCGGGTACAATGCGTCCCAAGTGACGGGGACTGAATTTGACATTTTTCATCGGGTATTTGCACTAACCGTATGCGGGTATAGCCATACCTACCCGATCGGGTAGTATCAAACTACCCCCAAGGACCCCCCTCTTACCCCATCGGAATGATGGTTCCCCCCTTCGCACTTCCTTACCATTCGCCCACTCGTCATGTGTAAGCAATATGCCGACGGGCAATGCTACTAGGTTGCAAAACCTGTGATGGTCAAAGACTTTAGGAGAAACTCAGATGGCTAAGAAAATGATCGATACGCCGAATCTCGACGAACTCGAGAAAGGCCCGTGGCCCAGCTTTGTTACCGGCTTGAAGCGCCTGGCCAAAGACAACGACATGATGGTTGACCTGATGGGTCAGCTGGAAACCTCCTACAAAACCCGCTTCGGCTACTGGAAGGGCGGTACCGTGGGCGTGGTCGGCTACGGCGGCGGCGTGATCCCCCGCTTCACCGAACTGAAGGACGAGAACCACAAGCCGATCTTCCCCGAGGCTGCCGAGTTCCACACCCTGCGCATCCAGCCGCCCGCCGGCATGCACTACTCCTCCGACCTGCTGCGCCAGATGTGCGACGCCTGGCTGGAGACCGGGGGTTCCGGCCTGATCGCCTTCCACGGCCAGTCCGGCGACATCATGTTCCAGGGCATCAAGACCGAGGACGTGCAGCGCTCCTTCGACAAGTTCAACGAGATGGGCTTCGACCTCGGTGGCGCCGGCCCCGCCCTGCGCACCTCGATGTCCTGCGTCGGTGCCGCTCGCTGCGAGATGTCCTGCTACGACGAGGCCCGCGCCCTGCGCATCGTCATCAACAACAACCTGGACGACATGCACCGGCCGTCGCTGCCGTACAAGTTCAAGTTCAAGTTCTCCGGCTGCCCGAACGATTGCATGAACGCCATTCAGCGTTCCGACATGGCCACCATCGGCACCTGGCGCGACAGCATCCGTGCCGACGAGAAGCTGGCCCGCGACTGGATGGCCGCTCACAGCATGGAAGACCTGATCAACATGGTCGTCAACCACTGCCCGACCAAGGCCATCCAGCTGACCAAGAACGACGGCAAGGCCGCCGGCGAAGGCGTGACCAAGGTCGCCGTGTCCGACGCCAACTGCATCGAGATCGACAACCACAACTGCGTGCGCTGCATGCACTGCCTGAACGTCATGCCCGGCGCCCTGCTGCCCGGCAAGGACAAGGGCGTGACCATCCTGGTCGGCGGCAAGGGCGTGCTGAAGATCGGCGCCTCCATGGGTACCGTGGTGATCCCGTTCATGAAGCTCGAGTCCGACGAGGACTTCGAGAAGCTGAACGAGCTGTCCCGCAACATCCTGGACTTCTTCGCCGAAAACGCGCTGGAGCACGAGCGTACCGGCGAGATGATCGAGCGTATCGGCCTGGTCAATTTCCTGGAAGGCCTGGACATCGACATCGATCCTTCGATGATCGTCCACCCGCGCAGCAACCCCTACGTCCGCACCGACGGCTGGGACGAGGAAGCCGCGAAGTGGTTCGAGCGCAAGCAGTCCGCCGCTTGATGATGTGACCCCTCGGTACCGACGCCACGGCGTCGGTACTTTTGGCAATTAAAGATTTTCCGATCTCACTAAGTTTGGAGAGAAGCATGGCCGAAAGAACCCATGAGACCATCGAATCCGGCGCACCGGACCCGATGCCGTACATGCACCCCGTGATGAAGAAGAACTATGGCAAGTGGACTTTCCACAGCCATCCGAAACCGGGTGTCCTCTATCACCGCGCCGAGAACGGCGATCAAATCTGGACCGTCAAGGCCGGTACCCAGCGTCAGATGGACCACTACACCGTGCGCAAGCTGGCCGACCTGGCCGACCAGTTCGCCGACGGCTTCGTGCGCTTCACCGCCCGTTCCAACATCGAGTACATGGTCACCGACGAGAAGAAGGTCGAGCCGCTGATCAAGGCCCTGAACGACAACGGTTTCCCCGTCGGCGGCACCGCCAACTCGGTGTCCATGATCGCTCACACCCAGGGTTGGCTGCACTGCGACATCCCCGGCACCGATGCCTCCGGCGTGGTCAAGGCCCTGATGGACGAGCTGTACGACGACTTCGTCAAGTGCGAGATGCCCAACCGCGTCAAGTTGTCCACCTCCTGCTGCGAGATCAACTGCGGCGGCCAGGCCGACATCGCCATCATCGTTCAGCACACCAAGCCGCCCAAGATCAACCACGATCTGGTCGCCAACGTCTGCGAGCGCCCGTCCGTCGTCGCCCGCTGCCCGGTGGCCGCGATCCGTCCCGCCCTGGTGAACGGCAAGCCCTCGCTGGAAGTGGACGAGAAGAAGTGCATCTGCTGCGGCGCTTGCTTCCCGCCCTGCCCCCCGATGCAGATCAACGATCCCGAGCATTCCAAGATCGCGATCTGGGTTGGCGGCAAGAACTCCAACGCCCGTTCCCGCCCGACCTTCCACAAGCTGGTCGCTTCCGGCCTGCCGAACAACGCCCCGCGCTGGCCCGAGGTCAGCGAAGCGGTCAAGAACATCCTGGCGACCTACAAGGCCGACGGCCGTCCGTGGGAGCGCATGAACGACTGGATCGACCGTATCGGTTGGCCCGCCTTCTTCGAGAAGACCGGCCTGCCGTTCACGAAGTACCACATCGACAACTGGCGTGGTTCCCGTGCCAGCCTGAACGCTTCGGCACACATCCGCTTCTAATCGAGCCGCCCCGGGCGGCAACGCCCGGAGGCTTGAAAACATTCGGATTATTGGAGTTAGGGATAGTTAAATGAAATTCGGTATTTTGGTTAACGAAGGGCCGTACAACCATCAGGCGACTGATTCGGCCTACCAATTCGCCAAAGCGGCCATCGAAAAGGGTCATGCGGTTCCCCGCGTGTTCTTCTATCACGACGGCGTGTACAACTCGACCCGCCTGACCGAGCCGCCGCAGGATGATCGCAACATCGTCGCTCGCTGGTCCAAGCTGGCCGAAGAGCACAAGGTCGATCTGGTTGTTTGCGTTGCCGCCGGCCTGCGCCGCGGTATCAAGGACGAGGTGCTTGCCCCCGGCTTCCGTATCTCTGGCCTCGGCCAGCTGGTCGAAGCGGGCATCCAGTGCGACCGCCTCGTGACGTTCGGTGATTAAGGAGTTGTATTGTGAGTGACGTGACTGGCGGAATTGATATGGATGACGAAACCGAAGGCGTAGTCAAGAAGTTCATGTTCCTGAACCGCAAAGCGCCCTACGGCACCATCTATGCGCTGGAATCGCTGGAGGTCGTGCTGATCTCCGCGGCCTTCGATCAGGACGTAAGCCTGGCCTTCGTCGACGACGGTGTCTACCAGATCGTGAAGGGCCAACACACCAAGGGTATCGATCAGAAGAACTTCTCGCCCACCTATCGTGCCCTCGAAGGCTACGATATCGAGAAGCTCTACGTGGACAAGGATTCCCTCGAGGCCCGCGGCCTGAGCGAGGAAGACCTGCTGGTCGACGTTCAGGTATTGGACAGCGCTGCTTTGGCCGCCGTGATGGCCGAGCAGAACGTCGTCATCAGCTTCTAAGGAGAGACGAACATGCTACATATCGTCAACAAGTCGCCCTTGGAGCGTAACGCCGTGGACACCTGTCTGCGTCTGGCAACCAAGGGTTCTGCCGTTCTGCTGATCGAAGATGCCGTGTATGCGGCAACCAAGGGCAGCGCGGTTTCGGCGAAAGTTCAGGCGGCCATGGCCAACCTGAAGGTTTACGCCCTTGCCCCCGACATGGAAGCGCGCGGCGTGGCCGGGCGCGTCATGGAAGGTGTCAATCTTGTGGACTACAGCGGGTTCGTCGACCTGGTTGCGGAACACAACAACTGCCAGTCCTGGTTGTAATTTTTAAATTAAGGAGTTTGAGCATGTCCATCGTAAATATCGCCGGTAAAGACGTTGATGTGGATGAGGAAGGCTACCTGACCAACCTGGCCGACTGGAACGAAGACGTCGCCGCCTATCTGGCCCAGGAAGAAAAGGTCGAAATGTCCGAGAGCCACTGGGAAGTCGTGAACTTCCTGCGTGAGTACTACAACGAGTACCAGATCGCTCCGGCCATCCGCGTGCTGACCAAGGCCATCGCCAAGAAGCTGGGTCCGGACAAGGGCAACAACAAGTACCTGTACGAGCTGTTCCCCTACGGTCCCGCCAAGCAGGCTTGTAAGATCGCTGGCCTGCCCAAGCCGACCGGCTGTATCTAAGGCATCCAACCCGGGGTTCGCCCCGGTTGTTGGAATTCTCGGCTGTTGCTGTATAGCCGAGAGTCGAGAGTCGAGAGCACACGCCCCCAGTGAATCCTCTGGGGCGAGTCTCGGCTCTCAACTCTCTACTCTCGACTGTTGGTAAGAGGAACGCATGACTTCTCTGACCGTTTTTTACACGGGTCTGTTCTACGCCGCCACGCTGATCTTGATCGCTGGCCTCGCCTACCGTATCTATGAGTACAGCCGCACCCCGGCTCCGCTCAAGATTCCGACCACCCCGGCGCCGACCACCAACGCCGGCGTCGCCTATCGCATGGCGCGCGAGGTCGTGCTGTTCGAAAGCCTGTTCAAGTCCAACAAGTGGATCTGGCTGTTCGGCTGGCTGTTCCACGTCGGCCTGGCCTTGGTGCTGTTCCGCCATGTCCGCTACTTCCAGGAGCCGCTCTGGTTCGTGGTCGAGTTCGTGCAGCCGTTCGGCAAGTACGCCAGCTTCGCCATGGTCGCCGGCTTGGCCGGCCTGTGGGCGCGCCGCTTCCTGGTCGACCGCGTGCGCTATATCTCCACGCCGTCCGATCACCTGATGTTGGCCCTGCTGATCGGCATCGGCCTGTCCGGCATGATGATGTCCTTCGTCGCGCACACCGACATCGTGGCGCTCAAGGCCTTCATGCTCGGCCTGATGACCTTCGACTTCCAGCCCTTGCCGACCGACACGATCCTGCTGGCGCACCTGACCCTGGTGGCCTTGCTGATGATCATCTTCCCGATCAGCAAGCTGTTGCATGCCCCCGGCATCTTCTTCAGCCCGACCCGCAACCAGGCCGACAACCCGCGCGAGCATCGTCATATCGCGAACTGGGCTGCCGCACTGGACCGGAAAAACGGTTAAGCAAGCCGGACCGAGATAGCGTTTAAGGAGCGAAAGTGGCTGCCCCCGAATTCGAAGTTCCCAAGTTCAAAGAACATCTGGAAATCCCCAATATCCAGGAAGGCTCGATGGCCCACATCAAGTCCTTCATCGCGCCCCAGCCGACCCAGGAATTCCTGGGCTATCCCTGGGAGCTGAACGAGGATTGGAAAGAGCGCGCCCTGTTCAAGATGGGCGACCTGCTCGGTAAATACCGCAGCCTGCGCGTGTTCATGGACGCCTGCGTGCATTGCGGCGCCTGCACCGACAAGTGCCACTACTACCTGGGCTCGGCCGACCCGAAGAACATGCCGGTCGCCCGCCAGGAGCTGATGCGCAAGGTCTACCGCCGCTACTTCACCCTGCCCGGCAAGATCGCCCCGTGGCTGGTCGGCGCCGAGGACTTGACCAAGGAAGTCCTGGAAGACTGGTACAGCTATTACCACCAGTGTTCCGAGTGCCGCCGTTGCTCGGTCTATTGCCCCTACGGCATCGACACCGCCGAGATCACCATGGCCGGCCGCGAAATCCTCAACTACGCCGGCATGGGCCAGAAGTATTCGAACGAGATCCTGGGCAAGGTCCAGAAGATCGGCAACAATCTCGGCCTGCCCGGCCCGGCGCTGGAAGACACCCTGGCCGGCCTGGAAGAGGACATCGAGGCCGACACCGGCGTGCCGGTCAAGATGCCGCTCGACGTGCAGGGCGCCGAGATTCTGCTGGTCACCCCGTCGGCCGACTTCTTCTCCGAGCCGCACGTCGAGTCGCTGATCGGCTACGCCAAGGTGTTCCATGCCGCCGGCGCGTCCTGGACCCTGTCCTCGCACGCGTCCGAGGCCGGCAACTTCGGCCTGTTCAACGGCAACTACGAGACCATGCGCAAGGTCGCCATGCGCATCCGCGACGCCGCGCTGGAACTGGGCGTCAAGCGCATCATCGTCGGCGAGTGCGGCCATGCCTGGCGCGTCGCCTACAGCTTCTGGAACACCCTGACCGGCCTGGGCTTCGACGGCAAGGACCCGTTCTCGATCGAGTTGCAACAGCAGTTGGATCACCGCTACCCGCAGCCGATGCACATCTGCGAGTACACCTGGGACCTGATCCAGAACGGCGCGCTCAAGCTCGACCCGTCGGCCAACGACGACAAGATCATCACCTACCACGATTCCTGCAACGTCGCGCGCGGTTCGCGCATGGGCGACGAGCCGGGCGGCCAGTTCACCATCCCGCGCAACATCGTCAGGGCCGTGGCCAACAACTACCACGACATGGCGGCGGAGACCATCGGCGAAGGCACCTTCTGCTGCGGCGGCGGCGGCGGCGTGCTGACCGACGACCTGATCGAATTACGGGTCAAGGGCGCCTACCCGCGGATGAATGCTTTGAACAACGTGGTCCAGGAAGAGAAGGTCAACTTCATGGCCACCATCTGCGCCATCTGCAAGGCGCAGTTCACCAAGGTACTCCCATACTACGGTTTCGATCGCAGCATGGTCGGCGGCGTGCACCAGCTCGTCAGCGCGGCCATCAAATTGGATTAATGCGGGTCAACCGCGAGATTTAACGATAGGAGAGCGAAGATGTCGGTCACTTCCAAAGATTTGAAGACTGAAGGCAAGACCTGGCGCCGGTACAAGGATGGCGAATCCGAGGCCGATTGGCACGACAAGCAGGAAATCATTTTCCAGGCCGGTTGGACCCACAAGTGCCCCGAGTACATGCTTTCCACCCCGCCCTGCCAGGGTTCCTGCCCGGCCGGCGAGGACATCCGTTCCTACCTGAACATCGTGCGCGGCATCGAGAAGCCGCCGGTCGGCGCCGACGGCAAGCCGACCATGAGCTGGCAGGAATATGCCTGGCGTCGACTGACCGAGGCCAACCCCTTCCCCGCCGTCATGGGCCGCGTCTGCCCCGCCCCGTGCGAATCCGGTTGCAACCGCAACCAGGTGGAAGAGAACGTCGGCATCAACTCGGTCGAGCACTACCTGGGCAACTGGGCGCTCGAGAACAAGCTGGCCTTCGCCAAGCCCGCGAAAGAGACCGGCAAGAAGGTCGCCATCATCGGCGGCGGCCCCGCCGGCCTGGCTGCCGCCTATCAGCTGCGCCTGAAGGGCCACGGCTGCACCATTTTCGACGACCACGCCGAACTCGGCGGCATGATGCGCTACGGCATCCCCGGTTTCCGTACCCCGCGTGAGGTGCTGGACGGCGAGATCCAGCGCATCCTGGACATGGGCGTCGAGACCAAGCTGAATACCCGCATCGGTACCGACATCGCCATGGAGCAGATCGAGAAGGACTACGACGCCGTGATCATGGGCCTGGGTGCCCAGGCCGGCCGTGCCCTGCCGGTCGACGGCGCCGACGCCCCCAACTGCGTGACCGCCATGTCCTTCCTGCGCGCCTTCAACGAAGGCCGCTTGCAGCACGTGGGCGACAAGGTCGTGGTCATCGGCGGTGGCGACACCTCCATCGACGTGGCCACCGTTGCCCGCCGCCTGGGCAAGATCACCAACATCTCCGACAAGGACCTGCCGGAGAACGTGCTGGCCGGCCAGACCGCGCACGACGTGGCCTCCATCGCCGCCCGCCAGGGCGTCGAAGTGGTGCTGATCTCCCGCGCCACCGTCGACAAGATGGCCGCCAACAAGCACGAGATCGAGCAGGCCCAGTCCGAGGGCATCGAGATCGTCGGCGGCGTCACCCCGGTCGGCGTGGTCAAGGATGCCTCAGGCCGTGCCACCGCCCTGCGCGTGGCCGAGTTCGAGATGGTCGGCAAGGAAATGAAGGTCAAGGCAGGCAGCGAGCGCGACATCTCCGCTTCCCTGATCGTCTCCGCTATCGGCCAGGCCGTGGATTTCACCGGCCTCGAGGGCTACAACAACAACAACGGCCTGATCAAGACCGACAAGAACTACCGCTTCCCCGGCAAGGCGAACGTGTTCGTCGCCGGCGACGTGATCCGTCCGCACCTGTTGACCACCGCCATCGGCCATGCCCGCATCTGCGTCGACGGCATCGAGGCCTTCCTGGCCGGCCATGACCTGGATCGCCGGCCCAAGGTCGACGTCGCCCACTGGGACATGGTTCGCCGCTGGGTCGAGACCGGCCACGAGTACAAGGAGCATCACGGCCAGGAGTGGGGCACCAACGAGAAGAAGGACCTGCTGCACAACTTCGAGGATCGCTCCAGCCGCTACGTGATCCCGTCGACCGAGCTGTTCCTCGGCCACTTCGCCAACGCGCCGCGCAACAAGCGCGACGTGATCCATCTGGACAAGGACAGCGCCCTGGGCAACTTCCAGGACCGCCTGGGCCAGCTGGACGAGAAGCAGGCCGTGGACGAGGCCAAGCGCTGCATGTCCTGCGGCCTGTGCTTCGAGTGCGACAACTGCGTGATCTACTGCCCGCAGACCGCCGTATTCAAGGTCAAGAAGAAGGACAACCCCACCACCGGCCGTTACGTGGACACCGACTATGCCAAGTGCATCGGCTGCCACATCTGTGCCGATGTCTGCCCGACCGGCTACATCGTCATGGGCATGGGCGACTAATAGGAGCATGGCAGGCATGGCGAGACTGAGCAGCTGGCTCCGCCTCGCCGCCCTGATTGGCGCGGCGGCCGTTCTGGCCGCCCCGTCTTTTGAGGCGGCGGCAGGCGCGGACAAGCCGACATTGACGCGCGGCAAGGGTGACAAGTGTGTCGAAGACACCGAGTTCATGCGCCGCAACCACATGGACCTCTTGAAGCATCAGCGCGACGAGACGATGCACAAGGGCATTCGCACCACCAAGCACAGCCTGAAGCAGTGCGTGGAGTGCCATGCCGGCGAGAAGTCCGGCAGCGTCGCCGCGAGCAAGGAAGACTTCTGCATGGCCTGCCACAGCTACGCCGGCGTCAAGCTGGATTGCTGGGACTGCCATGCCACCAAGCCCATGGCCAAGAAACCCGGCCAGGCCGAAGCCAAGGCCGAGAGCAAGGCCTCGCCCTTGATGCCCAACAGCCGGAACGGAGGCGCGAAGCCATGAGCGAGCCCAATCGTCCTGAATCGAACCCCGAAAACGGCGGCCGCCGCACGTTCATGGTGGCCGGCGCCGCCGTGGCCGGTAGCGCCATCGCCCCCGGCGTGATGCTCTACGGCATCGCCCAGGCCAAGCCCGCCGACGAGGCCGTGACCGACAAGACCCGCTGGGGCATGCTGGTCGATACGACCAAGTGCAATAGCGGCTGCACCGACTGCGTGACCGCCTGCAATACCGAGAATGCCCTGTCCGGCAAGACCGGCCCGCAGGATTCCCAGTGGATACGCAAGGTCGAGATCAAGAACCTGCAAACCGGCGCCCAAAACAGCCTGCCGATGATGTGCCAGCACTGCGAAAACCCGCCGTGCGTGGACGTGTGCCCGACCGGCGCCTCGATGAAGCGGGCCGACGGCATCGTGCTGGTCGACCGCCACATCTGCATCGGTTGCCGCTATTGCATGATGGCCTGCCCGTACAAGGCGCGTTCCTTCGTGCACGAGCCCCTGACCGAGCAGAACCCCGAGGTGCCGCGCGGCAAGGGTTGCGTCGAATCCTGCACCTTCTGCGTGCAGCGCGTCGATCGCGACGAAAAGCCCGCCTGCGTCGAGGCCTGCGACAAGGCCGGCCACAAGGCCTTGGTCTTCGGCGATCTGAACAATCCGGAAAGCGATGTCGCCAAGGCCGTCAAGGCCCACGCCAGCACCGAGGTGCGCGGCGACCTGCGACTGAACACCGGCGTACGCTACCAGGGGATATAAGCCATGGCGAACAATGTCTGTCTCGACCGCGCATGCGGCAAGCACTCCCAGTTCTGGACGCTATTGGCACTCGGCGGCCTGGTCATGCTGGGCACCTTGTCGGCGTTCTTCTACCTCGAGCACCACGGCCACATCGAAACCGGCATGAACAACCAGATCGTCTGGGGCCTGCCGCACGTGTTCGCCGTGTTCCTGATCGTGGCCGCCTCCGGCGTGCTCAACGTCGCGTCGATCGGCTCGGTGTTCGGCAAGAAAATGTACAAGGCGCGCGCGCCCTTGTCCGGCATGCTGGCCCTGGCCATGCTGGCCGGCGGCTTGGCCGTGCTGGTGCTCGACCTGGGCCGGCCCGACCGCCTGATCGTGGCGATGACCTACTACAACTTCAAGTCGATCTTCGCCTGGAACATGATCTTCTACAACGGCTTCTTCGCCATTGTCGGTCTGTACCTGATCACCTTGATGGATCACAAGTTGAAGCCCTGGTCCAAGCCGGTCGGCCTGCTCGCCTTCCTCTGGCGCCTGGCGTTGACCACCGCGACCGGTTCGATCTTCGGCTTCCTGGTCGCCCGCGCCGGCTACAACTCGGCCCTGTACGCGCCGATGTTCATCATCTACTCGTTCGCCTACGGCCTGGCCGCCTTCCTGGTGGTGCAATCCGTGATGTACAAGTGGAACAACATCGCCGTGGACGAGCGCATCCTCGCCCGCATGAAGAACCTGCTCGCGGTGTTCGTCGCCGCCGGCCTGTACTTCACCGCCGTGCTGCACCTGACCAATCTGTACTTCGCCAAGCAGTGGGAATTCGAACGCTTCCTGCTGGCCGGCGACAACGTCTACACCACGCTGTTCTGGCTCGGCCAGGTCGTGGTCGGCGGCATCGTCCCGCTGCTGATGCTGTTCAACTCGAATGCGTCGAAGAACCCGGCCATCGTGTTCCTGGCGGCCCTGCTGGTCCTCGTCGGCGGCCATGCCCAGATGTATGTCACCATCGTCGGCGGCCAGGCCTTCCCGCTCGACCTGTTCCCGGGCTATGCCGAAACCAGCAGCTTCTTCGACGGCGTCATGCACAGCTACACCCCCTCCATCTGGGAAATGATGCTGGGCCTGGGCGGCATCGCCACCGCCTTCTTGATCACCACGGTGGCCGTGCGCGTGCTCAAGTTCCTGCCCCAGGACGATTTCAAGGAAATCGAGCTGGAAGCCAAGGAGGGCTGAAGCGAGGACCGGGCTCGGCGAGCCCGGCCGCAGCCGAATCGAAAAGCCGACCTTTGCGGTCGGCTTTTTCGTTCTCTGGCGTAAAATATTCCCATGCCGTACGTCTACCTCTCCGCCGCCCACAAATCCTCAGGCAAGACCACGCTGACCCTCGGCCTTGCCCGCGCCTTGAAGCAGCGCGGCCATAGCGTCCAGGTGTTCAAGAAGGGGCCGGACTATATCGACCCGATCTGGCACGCCCAGGCCTCGGGCCGCCCCTGCTACAACCTCGATTTCCGCTTGATGCAGCACGCGGAGATCGACCAACTGTTCGCCCGTCACGCCAGCGGCGCCGACATCAGCCTGATCGAAGGCAACAAGGGCCTATACGACGGCATGGACCTCGAAGGCAGCGACAGCAACGCCGCCCTGGCCAAGCAACTGAAGGCGCCGGTGGTGCTGGTGCTCGACTGCCAGGGCACCACGCGCGGCATCGCCCCGCTGCTCATGGGCTATCAGGCCTTCGACCCCGAAGTGAATTTCGCCGGCGTGATCCTGAACAAGGTGGCCGGCCCGCGCCACGAGGACAAGTTGCGCGGCTCCATCGAGCGCTATACCGATCTCAAGATCATCGGCAGCCTGCCGCGCCAGCGCGAATTGGAGATCGTCGAGCGCCATCTCGGCCTGATCCCCGGCAACGAGGCGCACGAGGCCGAGGCCAAGATCGAGGCCATCGCCGCGCAAGTCGCGGAGCATGTCGACCTCGACGCCTTCGAGGCCATCGCGCGGCAGGCCTCGGCCCCGACGGCCCCGGCCGCCACCCCGCACAGCCAGGCCACCCCGATTCGTATTGGCATCCTGCGCGACCGTGCCTTCGGTTTTTATTATCAAGAAGACCTTGACGCCTTGGCGGCGGAAAACGTCGAGTTGGTGACCATCGACGCCTTGCACGACAAGCGCTTGCCCGAGGTGGCCGGCCTGATCATCGGCGGCGGTTTCCCCGAGGTGTTCCTCGACGAACTGAGCGCGAACGCCGGCCTGCGTGGCGACATCCGCCGCGCGGCCGAGGCCGGTCTGCCGATCTACGCCGAATGCGGCGGCCTGATGTATCTGGCCCAAGCCGTACGCTGGCAAGGCCATAGCGCCGAAATGGTCGGCCTGCTGCCGGGCGTGGCCGTCATGGGCGATCGCCCGGTCGGCCGCGGCTATGCCGAGGTGCGCGGCACCGGCCAAGGCCCGTTCGCGCCGGCCGCCGACAGCCTGCTGCCGGCGCATGAATTTCACTATTCGCACTTGGAAGACATCGCCCCCGTCCCCATCTACGCCTACGATGTCACGCGCGGACACGGCATCGACGGCCGGCACGACGGCATCGTCTACAAGAACGTGCTGGCTTCCTACTGCCACTTTCGAGGGGCAGGCCCGAACGGGTGGATCAAGCGCTTCGTCGAACATGCGCGTCGAATCGCCCGCAATAACCCGGCTGCCCACGCGGCCTAACTTCAGAAGGACCGAAACATGATTACCGTAACCAAGGAAGCCGCCGAGCAGATTCGCCAGGCCGCCACGCAGAATGAATCGGAAAACCTGGGCCTGCGCATCGCCGCCAAGGTCAACGACGAAGGCATGCTGGAGATCGGCATGGGCTTCGACCAAGAACGCGCCAACGACTCGGTCAGCGACCAATGGGGCGTGACCGTCCTGGTCAATGCCCAGAGCGCGCCCTACCTGAACGAAGTGACCCTGGACTTCGGCGAGGTCTCGCCGGGCCAGACCGGCTTCATGTTCAGCATGCCCGAACCGCAAGGCGGCGGCTGCGGCTCCAGCGGCGCTTCTAGCGGCGGTGGCTGCGGTTCCGGCGGTTGCGGTTCCGGCGGCTGCGGCAGCCATTAATTGATCAGGAGCGAGGCGTAACCCCCTTCACTCCTCACACCTAACTCCTCACTCCTCACGCGAAGATGGATTACTTACCGATATTCTTGGATGTCCGCGGCCGCAAGGGCCTGGTGGTCGGCGACAGCGACGTGGCCGCGCGCAAGGCCTCGCTGATGCTCAACGCCGGCGCGGAGGTGACCGTGCTCAGCGCCACGCCGCTGGCGCCGGCCTTTGCCCAGTTGCACGGCGCCGAACGCCTGCATCACCGGCAGGTCGCCTTCGGCCCGGAGCAACTCGAAGGCTTCGACCTCGTCTATGCGGCGACCGAAGACGACGCGTTGAACCGGCAAGTCTTCGAGGCCGCCCGCGCCCGGCACGTCCCGGTCAACGTGGTCGACACCCCCGAGCAGTGCAGCTTCATCATGCCCTCGATCATCGACCGTTCGCCTATCCTGGTCGCCATTGCCAGCGGCGGCGAGGCGCCGGTACTGTCGCGCCTGCTGCGTGCCCGGCTGGAGACCCTGATCCCCTCCGCCTACGGCCGCCTGGCCCACCTGGCCGGCCGCTTCCGCGACAAGGTGCGCGAGCGTTTCCCCAGCACGGCCGAACGGCGCAAGTTTTGGGAACGGGTGTTCCTGTCGCCGGTGGCCGAGATGGTGTTCGCCAGCCGCGAGCAGGATGCCGAGATCGCGCTCAAGCAATTGCTCGACAGCGAGTCGGCCGACTTGCCGACCGGCGAGGTCTATCTGGTCGGTGCCGGCCCGGGCAACCCGGACCTGCTCACCTTCCGCGCCCTGCGCCTGATGCAGCAGGCCGACGTGGTGGTCTATGATCGCCTGGTCACCCCGCCCATCCTCGACATGTGCCGGCGCGATGCCGACCGCATCTACGTCGGCAAGGAGCGCGACAACCACGCCGTGCCGCAGGATCAGATCAACCTGCTGCTGGTGCGCCTGGCCAAGGAGGGCAAACGCGTGCTGCGGCTGAAGGGCGGCGACCCCTTCATCTTCGGCCGCGGCGGCGAGGAGATCGAGACCCTGACCGAGCACGGCGTGCCGTTCCAGGTGGTGCCCGGCATCACCGCCGCCTCGGGCGTCGCCTCCTATGCCGGCATTCCGCTCACCCACCGCGACTATGCGCAGTCGGTCGCCTTCGTCACCGGCCACCTGAAGAACAACACGGTCAACCTCGACTGGGACTCCATCGGCCGGCCGAACCAGACCGTGGTCATCTACATGGGTCTCAAGGGCCTGGCCTCGCTGTGCCGGGGCATGATCGAGCGCGGCATGGCCGCCGACACCCCGGCCGCCATCGTGCAGCAGGGCACCACGCCCAACCAGCGCGTGGTCACCGCCACCCTGGCCACCCTGCCGCAAGCGGCGGAAACCGCGCAGCTCAAACCGCCCACGCTGATCATCGTCGGCCACGTGGTCAAGCTGCACGAAAAGCTGGCCTGGTTCAAACCCGAGGGCCATGCCACCGTCACCCCGCTGGACAAGCCCGCGCATTTGAGCATGTAGACCTATAGTGAGAGCGCTTGCCCCGCCTCACTATGACCACCGCCTACATCACCCACCCCGCCTGCCGCCTGCACGACATGGGCGGCGGCCACCCGGAATGTCCCGCGCGCCTGGCCGCCATCGAGGCGGCCTTGCGTAATGAGTGCTTGTGGGATCGGCTCCGGCATCTCGAAGCCCCGCGCGCCGAGCCTATGGCCATCCTGCGCGTGCACGATGCCGCCTATGTCGCGGCCGTCGAGGCCAACGCGCCGGAACACGGCATGGTCGAGCTCGACCCCGACACCGCGATGAACCCGCACAGCCTGGAGGCCGCCCGGCGCGCCGCCGGCGCCGGCATCCTGGCGGTCGATCAGGTCATGGCCGGCGAGATCGACAACGCCTTCTGCGCCGTGCGCCCGCCCGGCCACCATGCCATGCGGCACCGGGCCATGGGTTTCTGTATCTTCAACAACATCGCCATCGCCGCCGCCCATGCCTTGGCCGTGCATAGCCTGCAACGCGTCGCCATCGTCGACTTCGACGTGCACCACGGCAACGGCAGCGAGGACATCTTCGCCGACGAGCCGCGCGTGTTGCTTTGCTCCACCTTTCAGCACCCGCACTACCCCTACAGCGGCGCCGACGCCGTGAGCGATCACATCGTTCCCGTGCCGCTGCCGCACGGCCCCGCCGGCCCGCAATACCGGGCCGCCTTCGAGGCCGGGGTGCTACCCGCGCTGGAACGATTCAAACCGGAGTTCGTGTTCTGTTCCGCCGGCTTCGACGGCCACCGCGACGACCCGCTGGCCGGCTTCAATCTGGTCGAAGCCGACTATGCCTGGATCACCGAACAAGTGATGGCCGTCGCCAAGCGCCATGCTCAAGGCCGGGTGGTGTCGCTTCTGGAAGGCGGCTATGACTTGGACGCGCTGAGCCGCAGCGCGTCGGCGCATATCAAGGTGCTGGCAGGACTTTAAACAATTCGGGGATGCAGGGTGCGCTTCGCGCACCCTATGGCTTCTTGCTGTCCAGCCCCGGCGCCAACTTGTGCTCGACCGCGTAGACCGCCGCCTCGACCCTTGACGACAGGTTGAGCTTGGCCAAGATGTGGCGCACATGCAGCTTGACCGTGTCGTAGCTGATGTCGAGCTGGCGGGCGATGGCCTTGTTGCTCTCGCCGCGCGCGAGGTGGGTGAGTATCTCCCGTTCGCGCTGGGTCAACGAGTCGAGCAGCGAGGTGGCGGCGCTGCTCTTCTGGTCGAGCAGGCTGACCAGCTTGGCGGTCATGGCCGGGGCGACCACGGTCTCGCCCTTCTGCGCGCGCTGGATCGCGTCGACCACCTCGTCCGGCTCCATGCTCTTCAACAGATAGCCGTTGGCGCCCGAGCGTAGCGCGCGCGCGAGGTCGTCCTCGGCCTCGCTTACGGTCAGCATCAATACCGGCAAGGTGAAACCGTCGGCGCGTAACTCCTGCATCACGTTGATGCCGTCGGTGCCGCCGATATTGAGATCGAGCAACAGCACGTCGGGGCTGTGCGCGCGCAGCAGCTCGGCCACCTCGGCCGGGTTGCCGGTGATGTTGGCGATCTCGATGTCGCCCTCGCGTTCCAGCAGTTCGGCCAGGCCCTTGCGGAACAGGGTGTGATCGTCGACCAGGATAATGCGGGTGGGCTTGCTCATACCGCCGACTCCGGTTGCCGCGCCGGGAAGGTGAGCCGCACCAGGGTGCCGCCGGCCGGCCGGCTTTCGATGGTGAGTTTACCGTTCAGCTTGGCCGCGCGCTCGCGCATGATGGTGAGGCCGAAGCTCTTGCCGACGTGCGACGCGCTGCCGCCGTGCAGGCCGACGCCGTCGTCGGCGACGTTGACGATGTAGTTGCCCTCGTGCAGGTCGAGGGTGACGATGACGTGCCGCGCGCGGGCGTGCTTGCTGATGTTGTACAGCGCCTCTTGGATGATGTGGAAGACCTGCACCTCTTCTTCCGGCGTCAGCATCACGTCTTGCGCGACGTTAAGGAAGTCGACATCGGCGTTGGCCTTCTTGCGGAAGCTCTCCACCATCTCCTGCAAGGCCGGCACCAGGCCGCGCGGGTCGATGCGGTCGCGGAACTGGGTGATCAGGTTGCGAATCTCGGCGTAGGCCACGTCCACCGCCTCCTCCACGTCGGCGATGTAGCCGTTGGCGCGCTCCAGCTCGCCGTCGGCCATGGCCTCGGTCAGCACGGTCAGGCGCATCTTGGCATAAGCCAGGGTCTGCGCGACCGAGTCGTGGATCTGGTTGGCCAGCATGGTGCGCTCGTTCATCAGCGAGATGCGCACGTTCTCGCGCGTCAGCCGGGTGTTCTCCAGCGCCATGCCAAGGTGTTCGCTGATCGAGTTGAACAGGTAGCGCACGTCGTTCGGCAACTGGTGCTCGTCGTCCATGAACAGATTGTAGACGCCGAGCACCTTGCCCTTGTGCCGCATCGGCACCGCGAAGATGGTGCGGCACTGGTTGGCGACGTACATGTGGCGCACCTGCTTCTGGCACACCGTCAGCACCTGGCCGACCTGCGCGTCTTGGGTCATCGTGGCCTGGCCGCAGATGCCGCATTCGAGCGGCATGTAGCGTTCCTTTTCCACCACCGCCTCGGGCAGGCCGATGGCGCCGACCAGGCGCAGGTGGCCGCCGTCGGCGGTCAGCACGCGCACCACGCCGGCGCGCGCGCCGGCCAGGCGCACCATGATTTGCAGGAAGCGCATGAGCATCTGCTCGACGTTGCTCTCGCCGCTCATGCTGGCGGCGATCTCGGCCAGCACCTCCAGGGCCGCCGCCTGATTGGCCGACGATACGGCGACAGACGCGGGCGGCATGGGGTCCATGCGCTGCAAAGGGGAAACGGTGACGTCCTGTTGGGCCACGGGCGGGGGAAACGATGCGATTACCGGGGGAGAGGCATAGTACCCGTAGGGTACCTATAGGTCAAAAGCTTTGGGCCACGCGCGACCGAGCCAGCGGCGGGTTCTTGTCGAAATAGCGCTTGATGCCGGTGACGATGGCGGCGGCCAATTTATCCTGGTAGGCGTCGTCGGTCAGCCGGCGCTCCTCGTCCGGGTTGGAGATAAAGGCGGTCTCTACCAGGATGGACGGGATGTCCGGCGCCTTCAGCACGGCAAAGCCGGCCTGCTCGACATGCGGCTTATGCAAGGTGTTGACCTCGCCCAGTTCGTCGAGCACGGCGCGGCCCAGCTTCAGGCTGTCGGAGATGGTCGCGGTCTGCGACAGGTCGAGCAGGGTCTGCTTGAGGTAGACATCCTTCACGTCGATGTTGACGCCGCCGATCAGGTCGGCGTCGTTCTCGCGCTTGGCCAGCCAGCGCGCCGCCGCCGAGGTGGCGCCCTTTTCCGACAACGCGAACACCGAGGAGCCGCGCGCATCCGGACGGACGAAGGCATCGGCGTGGATGGACACGAACAGGTCGGCCTGCGCCCGCCGCGCCTTGTTCACCCGGTCGTGCAGCGGGATGAAGTAGTCGCCGTCGCGGGTGAGATAGGCGCGCATATTCGGTTGACGGTCGATCTGCGCCTTGAGCCGGCGAGCGACGGCCAGGGTGACGTTTTTTTCGTGCGAACCGTTGGCACCCAAGGCCCCCGGGTCTTCGCCACCGTGGCCGGCGTCGATGGCCACGGTAAGCAGACGCATCATCTCGCTCTTGCCGGCCTTGGCGGGCGCCGCGCCCTTGTCGGCCGGCTTGTTCGTCTGCTCGGCCTGGGCGATGGCGCTTTCCACCTGTTTGTCCAAGGTCGGCGGCGCCGCCGCCGGATAGACATCGAGCACCAGGCGATGGCCGTATTCGCCATAAGGCTTCAAGGTGAATATCTGCGGTCGGCTTTCCTGCTTGAGGTCGATCACCATGCGGGTAACGCCGGGCCGATTGAGCGCGACGCGCACGGCGGCGATGTAAGGGTCTTGCGCCGCGATCTTGCCGGTGATTTCGAGCAAGGCCGGCTGGGGCTCGACGCCTTCGAGGTCGAGCACGATGCGGTCGGGGTTCTTGAGCTGGAACTGCTTGAAACCGATCTCCGCATTCAGTTCGACGGTGATGCGGCTATAGTCGGCCGACGGCCACAGACGCACGCCCTTCACGCCCACGGCGGCCTGAGCCAAGCCGGCCCAGGCCAGCAGCGCGAGCATCACGTATTTGAAGAGGATTTGAGCGCCTCGATACAACGTCTTCCCGCCTCCGTAGCGGCCGCCACGCTGACCGCGCGGCCTTCGTCCAAGATTTCCAAGCGGACCGTCAGGTCCGGTTCGGGCAAGAGCCCCGCCGCTTTTTCCGGCCATTCGACCAGACAGACGGAGTCCGCATTGAAGTATTCGCGAAACCCCGCCTCTGCCCACTCGGCCGGATCGGCGAAACGATATAAATCAAAGTGATATAAGTTTAATCTCGGAATTTCATAAAGTTCAACCAAAGTATAGGTCGGACTCTTCACCCGCCCCGCGTAACCGAGGCTTCTAAGCAACCCGCGGGTCAGCGTCGTCTTGCCCGCGCCCAGGTCGCCGGACAGGTAAACCGTCATGCCCGGCCGCAATACGCCGGCCAGGCGCGCGCCCAGGGCCAGCGTCGCCGCTTCGTCGGGCAGGGCCAAGCTCAGGCTATCATCGGCGGCATGGGACATGCCATTTCTCCTCACGAGACGGAACAACTCAAGGCCGCGATCCGCGCCTGGGGCCGGGAACTCGGCTTCGACGCCATCGGCTTCGCCGGCATCGAACTCGGCGCGGCCGAGGCGCGGCTGGCCGATTGGCTGGCCAAGGGCTATCACGGCGACATGGATTATATGGCCCGGCACGGCGGCAAGCGCGCCCGCCCGGCCGAGCTGCTGCCCGGCACGCGCACGGTGATCACGGCGCGGCTCGACTACCTGCCGGCCGGCCACGCGGCCGATGCCATCTTGCGCGATGCCGAACGGGCCTATGTCTCGCGCTATGCGCTGGGCCGCGACTACCACAAGGTCATGCGCAACCGGCTGCAAAAGCTGGCCGAGCGCATCGCGGTCGAGACCGGCGCGTTCGATTACCGGGTGTTCACCGACAGCGCGCCGGTCATGGAGGTCGATCTCGCGGCCCAATCCGGCCTGGGCTGGCGCGGCAAGCACACGCTGCTGATCGACCGCCACGCCGGTTCCTGGTTCTTTCTCGGCGAGATCTACTGCGACCTCGACCTGGCGCCCGACCCGCCCAAGGCCAACCATTGCGGCACCTGCCAAGCCTGCCTCGATATCTGCCCGACCCAGGCCATCGTCGCGCCGCACGAGGTCGATGCCCGGCGCTGCATCTCCTATCTCACCATCGAATTGCCGGGCAGCATCCCCATCGAGCTGCGGCCGCTCATGGGCAACCGCATCTACGGCTGCGACGACTGCCAATTGGCCTGCCCGTGGAACCGCTTCGCCCGGGCCACGCGCGAGGCGGACTTCGCGCCGCGCAACGGCCTGGATACGGCCACGCTGGTGGCGTTGTTCGGCTGGACGGAAGCGGAGTTCGACGCGCGGCTGGCCGGTTCGCCGATCCGCCGCATCGGCCATGAACGCTGGCTACGCAACATCGCGGTCGCGCTCGGCAACGGGCCGGTCGCCACCGCCGCGCTGGCGGCGCTACAAACGCGCCGGGACCACCCCTCCGCGCTGGTGCGCGAGCACGTGGCCTGGGCCTTGGATCGATTGAAGCCCGGAACTGCCCTGTAGAGCGGCCTTTATGCCCTTTATCAGGCGATTTCGCGGCCAGGAGGCCACTCCCACATGTCTATGCCTCAACGTGGTCGTAGGGTGCGCCTGCGCACCATCTCGATCATTCGTTGGTGCGCATGGCGCTCCCTACGGCCAAATTGCAGGAGCAGCGATCTTTTAAAACAGCTTCTTAGGCCGGCTGGGGCTTGGCCAGCAGCCCCTCGCCCGAATAGACCACGCGGTTCTTGCCGGTGCGCTTGGCCTCGTACATGCGGCGGTCGGCCAGGGCGATCAGGCCTTGCCAGTCCTCCTGGCCATCCTTCAGCCGCTCGGCCAGGCCGATGCTCGCGGTCAGCGGCTCGCCGTTCGGCCGCAGGCCGAGTCCGGCCTCGCGCAGCCGCTCCAGGGCCAGACGGGCGCTGGCGATGTCGGTATTGGGAAACACCAGCAGGAACTCCTCGCCGCCCCAACGCACCAGCATGTCGCCCATGCGGGCATGGGCGCGAATCTGGTTCGTGGCCTGGCGCAGCGCCTCGTCGCCCGCCTCGTGGCCATGCTGGTCGTTGATCTGCTTGAAGTTGTCCAGGTCGACGAAGGCCACGGTCAGCGGCGAACCGTTGCGCACGGACAGGATGTATTGGATGTCGAGCAACTCGCCGCCGCTGGCGCGGGTGAAGGCGTTGGTCAACACGTCGCGCACCGCTTGGCGCACCAGCGCGATGGTGAAACCCAATTGGCTCATGCCCGAGATGGTGGCGACGCCGGCGATCAGGATCAGCAGCCAATACATGCCGAGCAGGTTGTATTGATCGGCGCAGTTGCACAGCCACACCGTCGCCATCCAGGTGCCGGCCAGGGCCGGCAGGCTGAACACCATGCCTTCGAGCAAGGTCAACGGAAAGATGCCCAGGCCGGCCAGCACCAGGAAGGGCAGGAAGGTATAGCCCAGCGCCACCGAGCTGGCGAGGCCTTGCAGCCGGAACGGCGCGACCATGGGATAGGTGACGATGAAAAATACCGTCGGGATGGCGAACAACAAGACCAGGGCCAGATAGGCGTGGCGCATATTGCCGTCGCGCTTGACCATCAACGCCAAGGCGGCGAAGGCTAGGCTGGCGAGCAGGCGCGAGCCGGCCAGGACGCCCCACATCGGCCACTTGAACACCATCAGGTCGACCACGATCCAGAGCGGGGTGAGAATCGCGAACAACGTGGCCCACAAGCGCACGCGCGAGATGATCATGGCCGCGCGCCGGTTGGCCAGCAAGGTCATATGCTGGGCCGGGCTCAACAACCAGACCAACTCGCCGTGCTGCAACTCGTGCAGCAGATTTTGAGCCCAATGCAAGAACGTATTACCCAAGCGCTGCCACATGCCCCTCTCTCCTAATATCCAGTTCGCGGCCATGGAGTCCACGAACAAGGCATACAATATCCGTATGTTTTATTTGAATTGGTATTGCTGATTAACTATGCATTTTAACCCGAACAGTCCCATCGGTGTCTTCGATTCCGGCGTCGGCGGCCTGACCGTGGTGCGCGCGCTGATGGAACGCCTGCCGTTCGAGCACATCGAATACTTCGGCGACACCGCGCGCGTACCTTACGGCGTGAAGTCGGTCGAAACCATCGCCCACTACACCACGCAGATCGCCCAGTTTTTGCTGGAGCGCGAGGTTAAGCTGCTGATCATCGCCTGCAACACCATGGCCTCGGTCTCGGCCCAGGTGGTGCGCGACCTGTCGCCGGTGCCGGTGCTGGACGTGATCGAGGCCGGCGCGCTGTCGGCCCTGGCCGCCACCGAGACTCGGCGCATCGGCGTGATCGGCACGCCGACCACCATCAACAGCAACGCCTATGCCCGCGCCATCCACGAGGTGGAGCCCGATGCCCGCGTGGTGTCCCAGGCCTGCGCGCTGTTCGTGCCGCTGGTCGAGGAAGGCTGGCTCGATCACCCGGTCACCCGGCTGACCGCGCAGGAATACTTGAAACCGGTGCTGGCCGAAAAGGTCGATACCCTGGTGCTCGGCTGCACCCACTACCCGCTGCTCAAACCGCTGCTGGCCGAGGTGGCCGGGCCGCAAACCACCCTGGTCGATTCGGCCGAGGCCATGGCCGAGCGCACCGCCGCCCTGCTCACCGACCTGAATCTGCACACCCCGTCGCGGGCGCCGGCCGACTACCACTTCCACGTCACCGACGTGCCTTTGCGCTTCCAGACCATCGGCGAGCGCTTCCTCGGCCGTTCGCTCAACAACGTCCATGTCGTGAAGTGGTAAAAACCAGGCCCGGGGCTCTTGCAATCGCCCCGAGCTGGCTATAATCCGGGCCATTCGTACTAGACACGGGCCGCTCCATATGAAAAACAGCATTCTCCGTCGCGTCTTGCTCTCGTTCCTGGGCTTCGGCGTATTCGTCGCCGGCGTCTTCCCGTTCTACGCCAACATCTTCGTCGAGTGGAAACCGGGCATGCTGCCCTGGTTCGTGGTCGGCTGCTTCATCGCCGGCCTGTTCATCGGCGTCGCCAACTACTGGATGATGAACGTCGTGCTCGTCTCCAAGCTGCGCCGCATCTCCGAAGTGGCCGGCGCCATCGCCCGCAAGGACCTCACCTTCACCTGCGGCATGCGTAGCGACGACACCATCGGCGAGATCATCACCAGCTTCAACAACATGGCCGCCACCCTGCGCGACCTGATCAGCCACACCGTGGGCCTGAGCCATCAAGTGCGCCAGGCCAGCGACACGATCCGGGGCCAGGT
Organism: Betaproteobacteria bacterium; assembly: GCA_016234655.1. Lineage (GTDB taxonomy): Bacteria > Pseudomonadota > Gammaproteobacteria > Burkholderiales > Thiobacillaceae > Sulfuritortus. The sequence continues at coordinate 89,269 of JACRAU010000027.1, read as the reverse complement.
CGAAGAAATCCACGGCCACGTCGACGAACAGGCCGAACGCACCGGCCAGATCAACAACGCCATGCAAAACCTCGCCTCCACCATCGGCGGCATCGCGCATCAATCGTCCACCGCGTCGAACCAGGCCAAAGAGGCCGGCGAGGTCGCCAACCAGGGCATCGCCAAGGCACGGGAAAGCATCCAAGGCATGGAGCGCATCCACGCCTCGGTCAGCAGCGCCACCGAGCGCGTGGCCAAGCTCGGCGAAAGCTCGCAGCAGATCGGCGCCATCGTCGCCGCCATCAAGGAAATCGCCGACCAGACCAACCTGCTCGCGCTCAATGCCGCCATCGAGGCCGCGCGCGCCGGCGAACAGGGCCGAGGCTTCGCCGTGGTGGCCGACGAAGTGCGCAAACTGGCCGAAAAGACCACCCAGGCCACTAGCGAAATCGGCACCATGATCCACAGCATCCAAGAAGAAACCGGCCAAGCCATCGACGCCATCGCCAGCGGCATGAGCGAAGCCCAAACCGGCGTCACCAGCGCCCGCCAGGCCGGCGAAGCCCTGGAACAAATCACCACGCACTTCGACCAAGTGCTCGGCACCGTGCAAGAAATCGCGCAGGCCACCGAGCGGCAAAAAGACGCGGTGCAGAGCGTGCTCGACAACATCGAACACATCGAAGCGCTGAACACGCAAACCGTCAGCAACAGCGAACAAGGCGTCAGCACCGCCACCCGCCTAAGCGCCCAAGCCATCGACCTCGACGCGGCGGTAAAAGGCTTCAAGCTCGACTGAGCGAGTTGACCGCGATCAATGACAAACCGTCTCCCTCGACCATAATGGCATTGAAATTTCCCCGCCGATTCGACACAACCGCACGAAAGGAAGCGCAATGAGATTCATCCCCCTCGCCCTCGTCACCGCCGGCCTGCTCATCGCCGGCCCCGTCATGGCCGACGAAGCCCTGGCCAAGAAGAACATGTGCATGAACTGCCATGCCATCGACAAGAAACTGATGGGCCCATCGTTCAAGGACATCGCCGCCAAATACAAGGGCAACAAAGAGGCCGAAAAGACGCTGACCGAAAGCATCGCCAAAGGCAGCAAAGGCAAATTCGGCGCCATCCCCATGCCGCCCCAGCCCAAGGCCGAAGGCGACGCCGCCGCGCTGGCGAAGTGGATCATGAGCTTGTAAGCGGGTTAATAGCGGACAAGAGAAAGCGGGCTGCGGCCCGCTTTTTTGTTGCACTTGGGGACTGTATGGCTGCGTGCTATTCGGCCTTACTGGGTAGTCGCAGGAATGCCCCGTCTGACCACCCTAAGGGGGCGAAACCTCACATAGACAAATACCTGATTGTAATAGTCGGATATTTGTCTATGTTGAATCTATTGTAGGCCAACGGTATCCACCCGGCGTTCAATGCCACTCCCCACAACATGGCTGGATGGCATCGCCAGCTGCGTCCTTCAATCGGTTGCTGACGTGAGGCACAGAAATGAGCGGTTTGAATCAAGAGATGGAGGCTCGCTACAAGAACAATTTACTCAAGGAAATCGAGGAACAAGCCGAGATGGGCGAGTGGGTGAAGATGTGTATGCAGTGCGGGCTCTGTTCCGGCTCATGCCCGACCCATTTCCAAGACGGCTGGGACCACCCCCCGCAGGAAATCTTCATGATGATTCGCGCCGGCAAGCGGGATGAGGTGCTGGAGTCCAAGTCTATGTGGATGTGCACCTCCTGCTACAACTGCTATGTCGGCTGCCCACGCAAGATACCCGTTACCCATGTGATGCACGGCATCGCAGAGTACGCCTATCGAATCGGGCGATCGCCGAAGTTCCAGCCGACCCAGCATCTATCCAAGACCTTCTGGGACAACTGCACCAAGACCGGTCGGGTCAATGAGTTGAATCTGACCCAAAGGCTCTACTTCAAGGACGGCATCGTCGCCGGCATCAAGAAGCTCTTTCAAATGCAGTCCATCGGCCTCGGCCTTCTCAAGGCCAAGCGGATGAATCCGCTGGAGGCCGTGGGCGGCGGCCACAAGTGCAAGGACAGCAAGGGCATCCATGCCATGCTCGCCAAGGCGAAGGAGTTGGAGGGCAGGCGCAAGGGAGTGACGGCGTGACTGGTCCCATCGCCTACCACCGTTTGCCAAGGGCTGGGCCTGTATGCGTGTAGCTGGTCAATGCCATGGCGCAGGTGTTTCTGTTCCCCAGCAGGGGGATCCGTTTAACCCGGTCAACCAGACCGAATCCGAGGAGACGTAACCATGATCAACCTACATGTCGACTATTCTGGCAAGAACCTTGATTTCAGTATGGCAAGCGCGATGGCCCTGACACAGGCACGGGCTAGCAATATGAGACAGCCCACCATCGTTTCCTGGCGCCAACACAGCACCCATGCCTTTTCGCCCGGCTTTGCAGGCGCGGATGAAGACTCCTGGTGGTCCAAGTATGGTCAGGGTAATGGCGGCCAGATGGATATCCACGTGGGTGACGATTTCGAGTTCATCGTGATGGAGAGCGGGGGCTTTGAAACCGTGCGCAACCTGCCACTACGCAACCTGAAGGATGGCGCCGGGGACGAATATCTATGTCTCATACCCATGCTCGATGACACTGGCAAGCCGCGTAAGGATGCCTGTTCACCACTCGACGAATGGATGGCCGATCAGTACTGAAGGCCATACTTAGTGGTTGCCATGCACGCCTTGTTTGTCTTCGTCGCTTGCCTTGTCCTCAGTATTTCGGCACGGGCAGAGGCCACGTTTGTACAGACACCATACGCGCCCCCCAGAGTGGTATTCGATTTCTTCCTGGATGATCCAGCCAAGATGGGGGCGGCATTGTATTGGTTGCGTTCTCTGGCTTTGTCGCTGTCCACGCCGCCCTACGAATTCAACCCGGAAACCATCAAGGTGGTGATCCATGGCACTGAACTGGTTACCGTGGCGAAGAAGAATGAGGAGAAATACAAGGAAGTTGTTGATCGCATGCGCTATTACGCAGACTTGGGCGTGGAGTTCAAGGTTTGTCAGCTGGCCATGAGTGATTACGGCTACTCTCTCTCGGATATGCAGGACTTTGTCCAGGCGGTGCCCTCAGCGCCCGCTGAAATTGTGCATTGGCAGCACCAAGGCTACGCAGTGCTCACGCCTCAGATCATGTACAAGAAATTCACTATCGAGTCTATACGCTAAGGATTGGCCACCCTGGCCAAATGGGCTTCGCTATGCTCACCCCCTTAGCTATCAGATTAAGGCCAGCGGCCGGTATGGCAGAACCCCTGTCACTCAACGCTGCACATCGGCCTCCCGCACCAGGCGCATGCCCACCAGCGTATAACGCGTCTGCGGCGTATTCCAATTGCGGTACGAGCAACGGGCATAGAAGGCCCAGGTGTGCCACGAGCCGCCGCGGCGCACGCGGACGCTGCCGGCGGCGGGGCCTTGGGGGTCGTTCAATGGCGAGTGCGCGTAGTAGTGGTCGTCGTGGTAATCGGCGGTCCATTCCCAGACGTTGCCGTGCATGTCGTACAGGCCGAAGGCGTTGGGCGCGAAGCGGCCGACCGGGGCGGTGAAGGGGTGGCCGTCGCGGCCGGGCAACGCGTATTGCGCCCAGTGTCGCCAATTGCCGGCGGCATCGGCGTCGAACAGGTTGGCCACGCTCAATAGCGACTGCGGCTCGTCGCCGCTGGAATAGCGGCTTCGCGTGCCGGCGCGGCAGGCGTATTCCCACTCGGCCTCGGTCGGCAGGCGGTAGCGTTTGCCTTCCTTTTTGCTCAGCCACTTGGCCAGGGCCACGGCGTCGTGCCAGGTGACGTTGACCACGGGGTGGTCGTCGCCCTGGGCGAAGCCGGGGTCTTGCCAGGAATACTTCGGGTCGCGCCCTTCGAAGGCGTCGCCGCGTTCGGATTTGGCCGGGTCATATTGCGGGTTGTAGCCATAGCCGCCGGTGCCGTCGGCCACCGATTCGGGCACGTAGCCGGAGGCTTGCAGGAAGCGGCGGAACTGGCCGACGGTGACCTCGTGCCGGCCCAGATAGAACGGCCGGGTGATGCGCACCTTGTGCACCGGCGCTTCGTCGGCCAGCAGGCTAAAACGCGCGGGGTCGTATTGCGGGTAGGCCTTCGCCAATGACTCGGGCGATTCGTCGCTACCCATGAGGAATTCGCCGGCCGGCACGCGCACGAATTGCATGCCGAGCGAGTTTTCGATGACCTGGGGTTCGGCCGCGACGGTCGGCAACGCGGCGAACAAGCAGAGCAACGCCGCGCCTCGTTTCATGACCGCTCAGGCCCGGTCGTAGGTGACGAAGTGATAGCCCAGCCCGGCCGCGCTGACCTGCGCGTCGCGCGCGGTTTCGCGCCAAGCCTGTTTATCGAAGGCGGGGAAATGGGCGTCGCCTTCATAGTCGGCTTGTATCTCGGTGAGGTACAAGCGGTCGGCGCGCGGCAGCACCTGGCCGTAGAGGTTGGCGCCGCCGACGAAGAAGACCTCGGGGTCGTCGCCGCAGGCGGCGATGGCGGCGTCGATGGACGGCGCGGTGATGCAGCCCTCGACCCGGTAGTTCGGGTCGCGGCTGACGATGACGGTGGTGCGCCCCGGCAGCGGCCGGCCGATGGACTCGTAGGTCTTGCGGCCCATGACGATGTGGTGACCCATGGTCAGCGCCTTGAAGTGCTTGAGGTCTTCCGGCAGGTGCCAGGGCAGCGTGTTCTTGATGCCGATGGTGCGGTTTTGCGCCATGGCGGCGATGACGTTGATGCGCACCGCCATGTCAGACCGCCACCGGCGCCTTGATGCCCGGGTGCGGGTCGTAGTTCTCCAGCGTGAAGTCTTCGTACTTGAAGGCGAAGATGTCGGTCACCGCCGGGTTGATGCGCATCTGCGGCAGGGCGCGCGGCGCGCGCGCGAGTTGGGTGTTCACCTGCTCCATGTGGTTCAGGTAGATGTGGGCGTCGCCCAGGGTGTGCACGAAGTCGCCCGGCTTTAGCCCGCAAACCTGGGCCATCATCATGGTCAGCAAGGCATAGCTGGCGATGTTGAACGGCACGCCGAGGAAGATGTCGGCGCTGCGCTGATACAACTGGCACGACAGCCGGCCGTCGGCGACATAGAACTGGAAGAAGGCGTGGCAGGGCGGCAGCTTCATCTTGTCGATCTCGCCCACGTTCCAGGCCGAGACGATGAGGCGGCGCGAATCGGGGTTGCGCTTGATCTGCTCGACCACCTGCGTGATCTGGTCGATGTGGCGGCCGTCGGCGGCCGGCCACGAGCGCCACTGCGAGCCGTAGACCGGGCCGAGGTTGCCTTCGGCGTCGGCCCATTCGTCCCAGATGCTGACGCCGTTGTCTTTCAGGTATTTGATGTTGGTGTCGCCCTGCAAGAACCACAACAGCTCGTGGACGATGGATTTGAGGTGCACCTTCTTGGTGGTCAGCAACGGAAAGCCCTGGCCCAGGTCGAAGCGCAGCTGGTGGCCGAACACCGAGACGGTGCCGGTGCCGGTGCGGTCGGATTTTTCGATGCCGTGGTCGAGCACGTGTTGCAGCAGGTCGAGGTATTGCCGCATCAGAGCGTGTCCTTGTAGGTCAGCTTGTAGACCAGATTCATGATCAACAGGTGCTGCTCGCGCGTCAGGTGTTCGAATTGCAGGCCGTAGGTGTTGTGCGGCATGCCGTCGTCGCCGGTCTCCGCCTGCACGGCGCGCACGGTCGCCTCGGTCTTCAGCCACTCCTCGATCTCGCCCAGCTGCACCTTGAAGCCGATGTTGATGATCTGGCCCTTGCGCCCCACCGGCTTGGAGATGATCATGCGCGCGCCGCCGACGCTGATGTCGTCGATGATGCCGGTGGCCACCACATTGCCGCTTTCCTTGTCGAACACGCTCGTCTCCAATTCCACGGTCGCGCGCATGGCCTTGCGCAGGCGCATGGTCTGCACGCCGTTCGCCGGGTAGGCCAGGTGCATGTAGGGAAAGGGCATGTGCTGCACCTTGAGCACCTTGGCGCTGAAGGTGCCGATGACCAGGCCGGAAAAGGCGCGCACCGCGAATATCTGGCCGTCGGTGACGTGCAGCAATTTGCCGCCCGCCTCCGGCAGGGTGGTCATGACGCTACGGCCCTTGGCATAGCCGAGCAGCCGGACGTTGTAGGTCTCCTTGGTCGTGGCCGCCAGGTGCTGGACCTGCATGGCCTCGCCGGGCATGAGTTTCAGGTTCTCGAACGGCAGCAGCTCCGCCGCCGCCTTGCGCGATTCGTCCTCTACCGTCTCGGGCGCATCGCCGCGCTCGCGGTCGTGCGCCTCGCGGAACAGGCCGCGCTGGATCAGGCCGCGCACCTGGTTGATGTCGCGCACCATGACGCCGCGATTGAGCAACAGCCGGCCTTGCGAGTCATAGGCCGCCCAAGCCATCGGCTTGCCGATCACGATGTCGGTCTCGCGCAGTCGAACCATGGTTTTCACATCAGCCATCGAATTTCCCTTCGGCCTTGCATCTTCAACGCATCCATTCGCGATTCACCTGTGTTCAATGCTTATTCTGTCTTGCCAACTGGTCGAGTATATCCAAAACCAGGGATCGGCCTAAGCCGCCCATGCCGCGCGTCAGTTGTTCGGCATCGCGCTCGCCGTCGATCAGGCGCCGCAGATTCGCGCCCAAGCGGGCCATGTCGCCGCCGGCCTTGACCATCTGCTCGGCCATATTGGCGAGCGCCGTCAGCGCCTGCGCGTCGCCGCTCGCCGCCGCCGCGATCATGGCGGCCAGGCCCGGCGCGGCCGTGGCCGGGTCGGGCGCCTTGATCTCGGGCAGGCTGGCCGGGTTGTCGATGCCGGCCAGGATGGCCTCGGCCAGCACCCGGTCTTCGTCGTCCAGGCCCAGCAAGATCGACCGGTCGCGCTTGCCGTCGACGATCTGGCGGATGGTCGCCACCAGGCGGCCCCAGCCTTGCGCCTCGGCCGCTTGCAGCGAGGCTTGCAGTTCGGGCCGCAGCGCCGGGTTCAATATCGCCTGCACCACCGCGTGCAGAAACTGGGCATGGGCTTGCAGGATTTGTTCGGCGGCGGGCATCAACAACGCCATCATTCGTTTCCTTGTTCTTGGCGGCGCCAGGCGCCGTCTTGCAGCATTTCGATCGGCCGGTAGCCGCTCTTGTAGGCCATCTTCTGGCTCTGCGCGATCCAGTAGCCCAAATAGACATAGGATAGGCCGAGCCGACGGGCCAATTCTATCTGCGACAGCACGCCATAGACACCCAGGCCGCGCTTGGCCAGGGCCGGCTCGAAAAAGGTGTAGACCGCCGACAGGCCGTCGAGCAGCCGGTCGATCAGCGCGACCATGACCACCTCTTCGCCCAAGCTGAACTCGGCCAGCACGCTGTCGACCCGGCTTTGCAGCAGGAAGCCGCGATATTGCTCGCGGTCGTCGTTGTCCATGCCGCCGCCGCCGTGGCGCGCGAACTGGTAGCGGCGATACAGCCGGTAGTGCGCCTCGTCGAAGGCCAGCGGCTTGAGCACCAATTCGAGGTCGCCGTTGCGCCCGGCGCAACGGCGTTGGCTTCGGTTCGGCCGGAAATCGGCGACCGGCACCCGCGCCGGCACGCAGGCCCGGCAGCTATTGCAACGCGGCCGGTAGACGAACTGGCCGCTACGGCGAAAGCCGCGCCAGACCAATTCCGAGTAGACGGTGGTGTCGATCAGGCTGTGCGGCGTGGCCACCTGCGAGCGCGCCTCGCGCCCCGGCAGATAGCTACAAGGATAGGGCGCGGTCAGATAGAGCTGAAGGCTATGGATGGGCAGTTCGCGCAAAGAGGTCATGATCGAAATCCCATTTTCCGATGCGGCCGGGCCGAGCCGACAATGTATTCAGCCTAGCCTGAAATTCGGCGCGCGGCAGCGGCCGCGCGCCAAGCGAGGCCAGATGCGCGGTCACCATCTGGCAATCGATCAGGCCGAAGCCCCAGCGCTGCAACTGCCGCACCAGGTGCGCCAGGGCCAGCTTCGAGCCGTCGGCCACCCGCGTGAACATCGACTCGCCGAAGAAGGCCTGGCCCAAGGCCACGCCATAGAGGCCGCCGACCAGTTTGCCGTCCTGCCAGGTCTCCACCGAATGGGCATGGCCCGCCTCGTACAGCCGCCGATACGCGGCCTGCATGGCCGGCACGATCCAGCTGCCGGCCTGGCCTTCTCGCGGCTCGGCGCACAGGCGCATGACCTCGGCGAAGGCGGTGTCCACCCGAATCTCGTAATCCGGCCGCTTCAATCTTTTCGCCAGGGAATGGGAAATCTTGAATTGCTCGGGCAGCAGCACCATGCGCGGGTCGGGCGACCACCACAGGATGGGCTCGCCCGGGCCGAACCAGGGGAAGATGCCATGGCCATAGGCATCGAGCAGTCGTTCGAGCGACAGGTCGCCGCCGGCGGCGAGCAGGCCGTCCGGCTCGCGCAAGGCGGCCTCGACGGGCGGGAACGGCGTGGCGCCGGCAATCCAGGGGATCATGCCGATATTGTAACGAGTGGCATCCGGTAGAATGGCCGCCTTCCATGAACGCCGCCACCCCCACCCTCGCCGACCCGTCCCGCTGCTTCCATTGCGGCGAGGCCGTGCCCGCCGGCTTCGACTACCCCATCCGGCTGGACGGTCGCCCCCACCCCGCCTGTTGCCGGGGCTGCCAGGCCGTGGCCCAAACCATCGTCGACGCCGGCCAAGCCGATTATTACCGGCTGCGCACCGAATATCCGCCCACCGCGACGGCGGCGATGGAGGAAGCGAAGAAGCTCGCGCTCTACGACCTGCCCGAGGTGCAGGCGAGTTTCGTCAAGGAAGACGGCGAGGCGCGCGAGGCCAGCCTGATTTTGGAGGGCATCGTCTGCGCCGCCTGCATCTGGCTGAACGAGCGCCACCTGCGGCAACTGCCCGGCGTGCTGTCGGCCGACATCAATTTCTCGACCCACCGGGCGCGGGTGCGCTGGGACGACAGCCGGGTGAAGCTGTCGCAAATCCTGCATGCGGTGCGGGAGATCGGCTATCTCGCCCACCCCTTCGACACCGCCCGCCAGGAAGAGCTGTACCGCAAGGAGCGCAATCTCGCGATCCGCCGCCTGGCCATCGCCGGCCTGGGCATGATGCAGGTGATGATGTATGCGATCCCGGTCTATCTGGCCGATGCCAACACGATGACCGACGACATTCGGCAATTGATGCGCTTCGCCGGCCTGCTGCTGACCACGCCGGTGATGTTCTATTCGGCCTGGCCCTTCTTCCAGGCCGCCATGCGCGACCTCAGGCTCAGGCGCCTGGGCATGGACGTGCCGGTCGCGCTGGGCATCGGTTCGGCCTACTTCGCCAGCGTCTGGGCCGTGCTGAGCCGCTCGGGCGAGGTCTATTTCGATTCGGTCACGATGTTCGTGTTCTTCCTGCTGACCGGCCGCTTCCTGGAGATGAGCGCGCGCAAGAAATCGGCCGAGGCGGCCGAGACCCTGATCAAGTTGATCCCGGCCGCCGCGCGCCGGCTGCCGGCGTATCCGGCCGACCGCGCCGAGGAGACGGTGGCCGCCGCCAAGCTGAGCCCCGGCGACCATGTGCTGGTCGGCCCGGGCGAGAGCTTCCCGGCCGATGGCCGGGTGGCGGAAGGCGCCTCCAGCGTGGATGAAGCGCTGCTCACCGGCGAATCGACGCCCTTGCCGAAACAGGCCGGGGCCTCGGTGATCGGCGGCAGCCTCAACTTGGACAGCCCCCTGGTCGTGCAGGTCGACAAGGTCGGCGCCGATACCGTGCTCTCCGGCATCGTGCGCCTGCTCGACCGCGCCTTGGCCGAGAAACCCAGGCTGGCCCTGGCCGCCGACCGGGTGGCGCATTGGTTCGTGCTAGCGATATTGCTCATCTCGGTGGGCGTGGCCGCCGCCTGGTATGTCGTCGACCCCGGCCGCGCGTTCTGGATCACGGTGTCGATCCTGGTCATCACCTGCCCCTGCGCCTTGGCCCTGGCCACCCCGGCCGCGCTGACCGTGGCCCTGGGCCGGCTCACCCGCCTGGGGCTGCTATCCACGCGCGGCCATGCGCTGGAGACCCTGGCCCGCGCCACCGACTTCGTGTTCGACAAGACCGGCACGCTCACCACCGGCCGCTTCCGGCTGCTGGCGACGCACCCGCTGCGCGGCGACGCGGCCGAGGCCTTGGCCATCGCCGCCGCCTTGGAACAAGGCGCCACCCACCCCGTTGCGCATGCGATCCGCGCGGCGGCGGGTGCGCATGCAAAACAGGCGGAGGCGATTGTCTACACTGCGGGGCAAGGCATCCAAGGCCGCGTCGCCGGCCAACACTACCGGCTCGGCGCGCCCGCTTTCGCCGCGCCGGGCGCCGAACCGCCTGCCGGCAACGGCACGCTGATCGCACTGGCCGATGCAGAGGGCGTGCTGGCCTGGTTCGAACTGGGCGACGAGCTGCGCCCGCAAGCGCGCGAGTTGATCGCGCAACTCGACGCCTTGGGTATCCGCCTGCATATCTATTCCGGCGACCGGCCGGAGAACGTGGCCCGCATGGGGCAACTGCTCGGCATCGCCGATGCGCGCGGCGGCATGTTGCCGGCCGACAAGCTGGAGGCGGTGCGCGCGATGCAGCGGCAAGGCGCCATCGTCGCGATGACCGGCGACGGCGTGAACGACGCGCCGGTGCTGGCCCAGGCCCAGGTCTCGATCGCGATCGACCAGGGCGCCGAGGCGGCCCAGGCCGCCGCCGACATGGTGCTGCTGTCGAGCGAGCTGGCGCGGCTGGCCGACGGCGTGCGCCTGGCGCGCAAGACGCGGGTGATCATCCGGCAGAACCTGGCCTGGTCGGCGCTGTACAACTTCGTCGCCATCCCGGCCGCCGCCCTGGGCCATGTCACGCCCTGGCTGGCCGGCATCGGCATGTCGGCCAGTTCCTTGCTGGTCGTGCTCAACGCCATGCGCTTGAACCGGCTGCGCTGAAATTATCGGTGGCGCGGGCAGGCGCAACGTACTAATCTGCTGCAACACATGGACATCCTTTATCTGCTGATCCCCCTTAGCCTGGTCTTTGCCGGCGTCATCGCCGTCGGCCTGATTTGGGCGGTAAAAAGCGGGCAATTCGAGGATATGGAGGGCCCCGCCCATCGCATCCTGATGGACGACGACGACATGCCGCCGCCGGATATGGGCAATTCGCCCCGTTGACACCCCAAATACAGAATATTAGGATTCGCATGTCGTAATTAACAGCACTCGCGAAGGAGGCCTGTATGGAAGCAGCAACATACAACTATAAGGTCGTCCGACAATTCGCCATCATGACCGTGGTCTGGGGCATTGTCGGGATGTTGGTCGGCGTCATTCTTTCGGCTCAGTTGATCTGGCCCAATCTCACCGATTCGCTCGGGCCGCTCGCCCCCTACCTCTCCTACGGCCGCATCCGCCCGCTGCACACCAACGCGGTGATCTTCGCCTTCGGCGGCTCGGCCCTGTTCGCCGCCTCGCTGTTCATCGTGCAGCGCACCTGCCAGACCCGGCTGCTGTCCGACGGCCTGGCCAGCTTCGTGTTCTGGGCCTGGCAGTTGGTCATCGTGCTGGCGGCGCTCACCCTGCCCATGGGCCTGACCAGCGCGAAGGAATACGCCGAACTGGAATGGCCGATCGACATCCTGATCGCGGTGGTCTGGGTGGCCTATGCCATCCTGTTCTTCGGCACGGTGATGAAGCGCAAGACCCAGCACATCTATGTGTCGAACTGGTTCTTCGGCGCCTACATCGTCACCATCGCGGTGCTGCACATCACCAACAGCATCGAGCTGCCGATCACCCTGACCAAGTCCTACTCGGCCTATGCCGGCGTGCAGGATGCCATGGTTCAGTGGTGGTATGCCCACAACGCGGTGGGCTTCTTCCTGACCACGGCCTTCCTCGGCATGATGTATTACTTCATCCCCAAGCAGGCCGGCCGCCCGATCTACTCCTACCGCTTGTCGATCGTGCACTTCTGGTCGCTGTCCTTCCTATACATGTGGGCCGGTCCGCACCATCTGCTCTATACCGCCCTGCCCGATTGGGCCCAAAGCCTGGGCATGATCTTCTCGGTCATGCTGATCGCGCCCTCCTGGGGCGGCATGATCAACGGCATCATGACCCTGTCCGGCGCCTGGCATAAGCTGCGCACCGACCCGATCCTGAAGTTCATGGTCACCGCCCTGTCGTTCTACGGCATGTCGACCTTCGAGGGCCCGATGATGTCGGTGAAGACGGTAAACGCCCTGTCCCATTACACCGAGTGGAACATCGCGCACGTGCACTCCGGCTCGCTCGGCTGGGTGGCGATGATCACCATCGGCTGCATGTATTACCTGATTCCGCGCCTGTTCGGCCGCGAGGAAATGCACAGCGTGAAGCTGATCAACACCCACTTCTGGATCTCCACCATCGGCGTCGTGCTCTATATCGCCTCGATGTGGATTGCCGGCGTGGCGCAAGGCCTGATGTGGCGCGCGACCAACGACGACGGCACCTTGACCTACAGCTTCGTCCAATCGGTGGTGACCATGTACCCCTTCTACTACATCCGTCTGTTGGGGGGCCTCATGTTCTTCACGGGCATGTTGCTGATGGCCTGGAACGTGTGGAAGACAGTGAGCGCCGGCAAGGCGGTCAACGATGCCCGCATCCCCGAAGCGGTTCAGGCATAAGGAGACACGCGAAATGATTGCGCACAAGACTATCGAGAAGAACATCGGCTTGATCATCGTCATGACCTTGCTGCTGATCAGCGTCGGCGGCCTGATCCAGATCGTGCCCTTGTATTTCCAGAAATCCACCACCGAGGCGGTGCCGGGGCTCAAGCCGTATAGCGCCCTGGAGCTCACCGGCCGCGACATCTACATCCGCGATGGCTGCCACACCTGCCATTCGCAGATGATCCGGCCGTTCCGCGCCGAGACCGAGCGCTACGGCCACTATTCGGTGGCGGGCGAGTTCATCTACGACCGGCCCTTCATGTGGGGTTCCAAGCGCACCGGCCCGGATCTGCATCGCGTGGGCGGCCGCTATTCCGACGAATGGCATTACGTGCACCTCTTGAACCCGCGCGATGTGGTGCCGGAATCGAACATGCCGTCCTACCCTTGGCTGGCCGAATCGCCGGCGGACGACGGCACCATCCAGAAGAAGATGCGCGTGCTCAAGGACTGGGCCGGGCATCCCTATACGGATGACGAGATCGCCCAAGCGCCGGAGATGCTGAAAGGCAAGACCGAGATGGATGCGCTGATCGCGTACTTGCAGTCGCTCGGCATCCACGCACCCAAGGCCAACTGAACATGGACTCGGGCCTGATCGGTTCCGTCGTGACCGTCCTCTTTTTCCTGCTCTTCGTCGGCATTGTCTGGTGGGCCTACCACAAGGACAACCGCGCGAAGTACGACGCGGCGGCCCGCCTGCCGTTCGAGGAGGACGGACGCGGCGACCAGGCCCATTCTGAGGAGAAATTGCAATGAACTACGGCATGGCTGATTTCATCGGCGGCTTCTGGCATTACTACATTGCCGCCGCCACCGTCGTTGCCATCATCGGCATGATCTGGTTTCTGAAAAGCCAGACCACGCGCAGGCTCGGCACCGGCGAACAAGCGGAACTCATGGAGCCGACCTGGGACGGCGATCTCAAGGAACTGAACAACCCGCTGCCGCGCTGGTGGCTATATCTGTTCTATCTCCTGATCTTCTTCAGCATCGCCTATCTGGTGCTCTATCCGGGCCTGGGTAAATTCGAGGGCACCTGGAACTGGTCCTCGGCCGATGCCTACAGCCAGGAGAAGGCGCGCGTCGACGCCCAGTTCAACGCGCAATTCCAGCCCCTGCTGGCGAAGGACCTGCGCGTGGTCGCAGCCGACCCCCAGATCCGCGAGACCGGCCAACGCCTGTTCCTGTCTTATTGCTCGACCTGCCACGGTACCGACGGCAAGGGCGCCAAGGGCTCGCGCCTATTCCCCGACCTGACCGACAAGGAATGGCTGTTCGGCAACGGCGAGCCCGATGCGATCAAGTCCAGCATCGCCTATGGCCGCGTCGGCGAGATGCCGGCGATGAAGGATGCCGTCGGCGGCGAGGCCGGGGCCAAGGCGCTGGCCAACTATGTGTTGTCCCTGAGCGGCCTACCGCACAACGCCGGCCTGGCCGCCGAGGGCCAGACGAAATGGGCGGCCTGCGCCGGCTGCCACGGCGAGAACGGCAAGGGCAACCTGGCGATCTCGGCGCCCGACCTGACCGACAAGGCCTGGCTCTATAGCGGTACCGAGGCCGGCATCATGGAGGCCGTCATGAAGGGCCGCAAAGGCAGCATGCCGGCGCAGCTCGAATACCTGGGCGAGGCCAAGGTGCACCTGCTGGCCGCCTACGTCCTGTCGCTGTCGCAAGGAAACCGGTAAACGCGTGGCGTGGCCGGCATTGGCCGGCCACGCACCCACTTCCCGCCTTGCGTTCATTCGAAGAGCTGGCCACCAGCCACCGATATAGAGGAAACCCAGTAGATGGCACAGGCGCCAGGTCCGGACGACACCGCCCCCAAGCACGAGATGGAACAGAAGCTCTATGAGGTGCGGGAGAAGATACACCCCCGCTCGGTGAGCGGCTGGTTCGCCAACTGGCGCATCGCCCTGGTACTGATCACGCAACTGCTCTACTACGGCCTGCCCTGGCTGGAGTGGCGCGAACGCCAAGCCGTGCTGTTCGACCTGGTCCATCGCAAGTTCTACCTGTTCGATCTGGTGCTGTGGCCGCAAGACTTCATCTGGCTGGCCGGTCTGCTCATCATCTCGGCACTGGGCCTCTTCCTGTTCACCGCGGTGGCCGGCCGCCTGTGGTGCGGCTATGCCTGCCCGCAGACGGTCTACACCGAACTTTTCATGTGGATCGAGCAGGCCTGCGAGGGCAACCATATCCAGCGCAAGAAGCTGGAGACCATGCCATGGAACGCGCAAAAGCTCTTGCGCCGTGGCGGCAAGCACCTGCTCTGGGCCGCGCTGGCCTTGTGGACCGGCTTCACCTTCGTCGGCTATTTCACGCCGATCGAGACCTTGGCGGCCGAAGTGGCGCAATGGCAACTCGGGCCGTGGGAGACCTTCTGGATTTTGTTCTACGGCTTCTCCACCTGGGGCTTCGCCGGTTTCATGCGCGAGCAGGTCTGCAAATACATGTGCCCTTACGCGCGCTTCCAGAGCGTGATGTTCGATCCCGACACCCTGGTCATCACCTACGATTACAAGCGCGGCGAACCGCGCGGCGCGCGCAAGAAAGGGCTTGAGGCGACCGGCCTGGGCAGTTGCGTCGACTGCAACATCTGCGTGCAGGTCTGCCCCACCGGCATCGACATCCGCAACGGGCTGCAATACATGTGCATAGGCTGCGCCGCTTGCATCGACGCCTGCGACCGGGTCATGGAAAAGGTGGGGCAGCCCAAGGGCCTGATCCGCTATTCCACCGAGAACGCCATCGAGGGCAAATATGCCGATAGCGACATCTGGCGCCATAGCCTGCGGCCACGCACCCTGGTCTATGCCCTGCTGCTGGCCGGCATCGTCGGCGTCTTCTTCTACACATTGGCCGAGCGCATCCCGTTGCGGGTGGATGTCATCCGCGACCGCCGCACGCTGTCGCGCGAGACCGCGGACGGCCAGATCGAAAACCTCTATCGCCTGCAAATCATCAATATGGATCAGCGCGCGCACCGTTATGTCATCTCCGCCAGCGGCATCGACGGCCTGAAGGTCGGCGAGGGCGACAGCATCGCCATTCCCGGGCTGGGTACCGCCAATATCAGCGTCAGCCTGCGCGCGTCGCCGATCCGGCTCGATCACCCCAGCACGCCGATCCGCTTTGAGGTGCGCGCGGAAGACGCCGCGCAAATCGCGCGCGAAGCGAAGTCCAGTTTCCTGAGATAGAAGACACATGCCGGCCGACAACGAAGACATCAGCCCCTGGTGGCGCCAACCCTGGCCCTGGTTCCTAATGGCCTTGCCGATGGCGGCCGTCGTCGGCGGCATCGTCACCATCTGGTTGGCGACCCGGGATGCCGACAGCCTGGTCAGCGACGACTATTACAAGGAAGGCCTGGCGATCCGCCAGGTATTGGATCGGGACGCCAAGGCCAAGGCGCTGGATATCGGCGCCGACCTGAGCGCACAGGGCACGCAACTCCAGGCCAGGCTGGCCGGCCGTCTGGATGCCTTGCCGCCAGCCTTGACACTCCATCTCATCCATCCGACCCGGGCCGAACAGGACAAAACCCTGAACCTACAATCCGGGCCGGACGGCATCTATCACGCCATATTGCCCACCTTGCCGGACGGCATGCGGCAAATCGTGCTGGAGCCGAGCGACCGCAGTTGGCGCCTGACCGGGGAGTGGCGCAGCCCTTTCACGGAGCGCTTGGCCTTGCGACCGTGATTGAACTAGCAGTGTGTAGCAAACACCATGAGGAGACTGGGATATGGATGCCGTGATGAAGGAGCTGTTCACCACCGATATCGGCCTGCTGGCCTTGTTCACCCTGAGCTTCATCGTCGGGATGGGGCTGTTCCTCTGGTACCGCTTGTCGAAGTACGCACAAGAAAAACAGTAATCAGACCGCCAGGTTCATATTGTCGAACAGCGCCTCCAACTGGAGGCGGCTGGCGGCATAGTCTTCCTTGTCCAGAAAGTCCTGGGCCAGAAAGGCCTCCATCCGCGGATAACGCGCGATCGCCTCGTCCAGTTGCGCATCGTTGCCGCGCGTGTAGGCACCGATGGTGATGAGGTCGCGGCTGCGCTGGTAGCGGGCATACAGCCCCTTGAACCGGCGCACCGTATCCAGCTCATTGCGGCTCAGCAACTCGGTGGCCACCCGCGAGATCGAGGCCTCGATATCGATCGCCGGGTAGTGGCCTTGATCGGCCAGGTGCCGCGACAGCACGATATGGCCGTCGAGGATGGCCCGCGCGGCATCGGCGATCGGGTCTTGCTGGTCGTCGCCCTCGGTCAGCACGGTGTAGAAGGCGGTGATGGAGCCGCCGCCATCGTGGCTGTTGCCGGCCCGTTCGACCAATTGCGGCAGCTTGGCGAAGACCGAGGGCGGATAGCCCTTGGTCGCCGGCGGCTCGCCCACCGCCAGGGCGATCTCGCGCTGGGCCTGGGCGTAGCGGGTGAGCGAATCCATGATCAGTAGCACATGCTGGCCCTGGTCGCGGAAGTATTCCGCCACCGCCGTGGCATAGGCGGCGCCGTGCAAGCGCAGCAAGGGCGGCGAGTCGGCCGGCGAGGCGACGACCACCGCCCGGCGCAGGCCCTCTTCGGCCAAGATGTTCTCGATGAATTCCTTCACCTCCCGCCCGCGTTCGCCGATCAGCCCGACCACGACGACATCGGCCGAGGTGTAGCGCGCCATCATGCCGAGCAACATGGACTTGCCGACGCCGCTGCCGGCGAACAAGCCCATACGCTGGCCCCGGCCGACGGTGAGCAAGGCGTTGATCGCGCGCACGCCGACATCCAGCACCTCGCGGATGGGCTCCCGTTCCATCGGGTTGACCGGCCGGCTATATAACGGGCCCAGCCGGTTCGCGGTGACCGAGCCGAGCCTATCCAAGGGCCGGCCGGCGCCGTCGATCACGCGGCCCAGCAGTTCCGGGCCGACGACGACTTGGCGGATGCGGTCTTCCCCGCGATTGCGTGGATGATAGGGAGCGTATAGCTTGGGCGGATCGATGCGCCCGCCGGTATAGGGCTCGACGGTGGCGCCTGGCATCAGGCCGTGGACATCGGCGGTCGGCATCAGGAACAGGCGCTCGCCGGAAAAGCCGACCACTTCCGCCTCGACCTGCGCGCCGCCGGGCATGGAGACCCGGCAACCGACGCCGGTCGCCAACTTGAGGCCGACCGCCTCCATGACCAGGCCCGCCACCCGCGTCAGCCGGCCGCCGACCCGCCAGGACTCGGCATGCGCCACGGCATCGCGGCAATTGCGCAGATAGGCCTTGAGCGCGTCGCCCCGGCTTATTTCTTCAGCCACTCTGGATCGGCCCCCAAGGCGGCCACGGTTTCCCGCCAGCGCGTGGGCAAGGTCGACTCCAACTCGCCCTGCCCGCTCTCGATACGGAAACCGCCTGGGCTCATGCCCTCGTCCTCGACGACCCGCCAGTTGAGGTGGCCATGCTCGTGCGCCAGCCAGCCCTTGACGATGTCGACATCGCTCGGATGCACGACCAGCTTCGGGTGGCCGCTCAAGGTCGGCAGTTGCGCCAAAGCTTGTTGCACGGTCTTCAGCATGAGCCTCGGATCGAGTTGCAGCGCGGCACCGACCACTTGCTGGGCGATGGCGATGGCCAGTTGCAGCACCTCCTCGGCCAACACCTGGTCTTGCTGGAGTTTCTCCTGATCCAGCGCCTGGAACAGCGCCTCGACCTGCCGGCTATAGGCCTCGCCGGCCTGCCGGCCTTCCGCCAGGCCCAATTGGTAGCCTTCCTGCCAGGCCTCCTGGTGGATGCGCTCGACATCCTCCGCCGTCGGCAGCCGCACTTCTTCGGCCTCGGCCTCCGGCCGAGCTTCTTCGCCCTCGCCGTGCCGCTCCTGCTCGAAGACGCCCAACTCCCAGCGCTGGTAAGCGGTGAGCTCTTCCTTGGAAATGATGCGGGACATGAATTGTTACTCGACCAGGCTTTCTTCGCCGCCCTTGCCGCCGAGCACGATCTGGCCTTCGTCGGCCAAGCGCCGCACGATCTTGAGGATTTCCTTTTGTTCGGCCTCGACCTCGGAGAGCCGTACCGCGCCCTTGGCCTCCAAGTCCTCCTTGAGCGCCTCGGAAGCGCGGCTCGACATGTTCTTGAATATCTTTTCCTTGAGGTCTTGGTTGGTGCCCTTGAGCGCGACGATCAGGCTCTCCGACTGCACCTCGCGCAGCAGCAATTGGATCGAGCGGTCGTCCATATCCATCAAGTTGTCGAAGGTGAACATCTTGTCCTGGATGGCCTGCGCCAGTTCCGGGTCCTGCTCGCGGATGCTGGCCAGGACCGAGGCCTCCTGGGTGCCCGCCATGTAGTTGAGGATATCGGCCGCCGCCTGCACGCCGCCGACCGAACTCTTCTTGGTGCGGTCGCCGCCCGACAGCAGTTGCGACAACACGTCGTTCAATTCGCGCAAGGCGGACGGTTGCACGCCTTCCAGCGTGGCGATGCGCATCATCACGTCGTTGCGCAGGCGCTCGACGAAGAACTGCATGACCTCGCTGGCATGGTCGCGGTCCAGATGCACGAGGATGGTCGCGATGATCTGCGGGTGCTCGTTGCGGATCATCTCCGCCACCGAGGCCGCGTCCATCCACTTCAGGCCCTCGATACCGGTATTGTCCTGGCCCTGCAGGATGCGTTCGATGACGCTATTGGCCTTGTCGTCGCCCAGGGCCTTGCGCAGCACGGTGCGCAGGTATTCGTCGGAGTCCGCCAGGCTGACTCGGCCCACCGTGTCCATGCGAAAGTCTTCGAGAACCTTCTCGATCTCCTCGCGGCCGACGTTTTCCAGCTTGGCCATGTGCGTGCCGAGCTTCTGCACCTCGCGCGGCCCCAGATGCTTGAACACCTCCGAGGCCTCTTCATGGCCGAGGCTCAGCATCAGGATCGCGCTGCGATGTAGACCCTCGTCGCTCATTCCTTGGATATCCACTCTTTAATGATGTCGGCCGCCGCCTTGGGGTTCTGCTTGGCGAAGTCACGCACCGACGCCAGATGCGCATCGTAGCCCGTCAGTTCCTTTTGGGCCAATTTGGCATCGAAGGCGGCCAAGATATCCTCGGTCTCTTTCCCGATCTCCACCGGCTTCGGTTTCAGCCAATCCTTGAGCAAGGGGCGCAAGACGCCGAATACCAGGTAGAAGGCCAGGCCGATCACCAGCAGGTTCTTCAGCGACTCTTTCGCGAAGGCCACGTTGCTCGGGTCTTTCCACAAGGGGATGTCGGCCGGCTCCACCTTGGTCTCGCTGAAGGCCGCGTTGACCACGTTGACGGTGTCGCCGCGCTCCTGGCTAAAGCCCATCGCCTCGCGCACCAGGTTGGTGACCTGCTGCATCTCGTCCGGCGCCAAGGGCTTGGCCGCCTGCCCCGCCTGCTGCCGGTAGTTCACCACCACCGCGACCGAGAGCCGCTTGATCCGGCCCATGGATTCCTTGGTGTGGCGGATCGTGCGGTCGATCTCGAAATTGATCGTGTTCTCTTCCCGGCGCGAACCGCTGGCCGTCTGGGCCGTCGCCGCGTTCGCCGCCCCGCCCTGCGCGGTCAACGGCGCCGTGGCCGGACCGGGCGGCTGATTGGACAAGGCGCCCGGAATGCCGGCCGCCTGGTTGCCCGCGCCATTGATATCCAACACCGACTGGCGGCTGCGCACCGCCTGCTGCTCCGCCGCCGGATTGGGTTTATAGCTCTCGCTGGTCGACTCGATCTCGGAAAAATCGAGGTCGGCCCGCACCTCGGCCCGGACGTTGCCGTCGCCGACGATGGGCGACACGATGGATTCGACCCGCTTGGCGTAATAGGACTCGACCTCGCGCAGATAATCGAGCTGGCCGGCATTCAGGCCGCGCAGGCTGCCGGCGTCGTTCTTGCCGGTCAGCAAGCGGCCGGCCTGGTCCACCACGGTGACGTGCTCGGGCGTCAGTTCCGGCACGCTGCTGGACACCAGATGGACGATGGAATTGACCTGGGCGACATCGAGCGCCCGGCCCGCATAGAGATTGACGAAGACCGAGGCGGACGGCTCTTGCTTGTCGCGGATGAAGACCGAAGGCTTGGGGATGGCCAGATGCACCCGGGCCGAATCGACCGGGGACAAGGCCTGGATGGTGCGGGCCAACTCGCCCTCCAAGGCCCGCTGATAGGTGACCTGCTCCTGGAACTGGGTCATGCCGATCTTGGCGTTGTCCATCAGCTCGAAGCCGACCGCGCCACCGCGTGGCAGACCCTGCGAGGCCAAACGGAAGCGCAGGTCGTAGACCTGCTCCGAGGGCACCAGGATCGCGCCGCTGCCCTCGGCCATCTTGTATGGCACGTTCATCTGTTGCAAGGCGGTGACGACCGCCCCGCCATCGCGTTCGGACAGGTTGGAAAACAAAACCCGATAGTCCGGCGTGCGCGCCCAAAGGAAAAGGCCCACCACCAGCGCAACGGCAGCCGCCAAACTGACCAGAACAGCAAATTTTCGGGGGTTGGGAAGCTCGTTGAAGCGCTGGGCAATGCTAGCGAACGATTGCTCAGGCGTATCGGCCATGCCTTATCAAACCTGCATATTCATGATTTCCTGGTAGGCGGAAACCAGTTTATTGCGCACCTGAACCATGGTCTGGAAGGAAACGCTGGCCTTCTGCAGGGAAAGCACGACGTCTTGAAGATTGGCGTTCGGATCGCCCAGCTCGAATTGCTGGCCGAGTTGCTTGGCGTCTTGTTGGGCGGTATTGACTTGATCCAGGGCCGCCTTGAGCAGGGCGCCGAAATCCTGCCCCATGCCCTCGGCCGCGGCCGGCGCGGACGGTTGGCCGGCCTGGGCGGCTACTGCCCGTAGTTGGCTGACCATTTGCTCGATGCCAGGATTGTTCATCGCTCCACCTCCATCAAGGCCCATTATAGGAGGTCACCCTCAATTCCATCCAGCGCTTTCGCGCTAAACAATCTCGTCGCCTTCGGCTCTGTAGCGTTGCAGCTTGTAGCGTAGAGTCCGCTCGCTGATGCCGAGTTCCTCGGCCGCCTGCTTGCGCGAACCGCCGCAGCGCTCCAAGGTCTGCAAAATCATGTCCCGCTCGACATCCTTGATCGCCTTGCCCTCCACGCCGGCCTCGGCCTTGACGGGTACCCGGGGCAGCATCAAATGCTCGGGCGCGATCTCGGTGCCGGGCGCCAATATCATGGCCCTTTGCACGACATTGCCTAGCTCGCGGATGTTACCGGGCCAGTCATAGCGCGTCAATTCAGCCTCGGCGGCGGAACTGAAGCGCAGTTCATATCTGCCCACCGAACTGGCGAAACGCGCCAGAAAATGCCGCGCCAAGGGCAGGATGTCCTTCGGCCGGTTGCGCAGCGGCGGGATTTCCAAGGGAAAAACATTGAGCCGGTAATACAGATCGTCGCGGAAACGGCCTTGGCGGACGGCCTCGGCCAAGTCCCGGTTGCTGGCCGCGATCACCCGGACATCGAGCCGGATCGGGCTGCGCCCGCCGACCCGTTCGGCCTCGCGCTCTTGCAACACCCGCAACAACTTGGCCTGCAAGTGCAGCGGCACCTCGGTGACCTCGTCGAGCAGGATGGTGCTGCCCTGGGCCTGCTCGAACTTGCCCGGCTGGCTACTGGCCGCGCCGGTAAAGGCCCCCTTCTCGTGGCCGAACAGGGTCGCCTCCAAGAGATTTTCCGGAATGGCGGCGCAATTGACCGCGACGAAGGGGCCCTTGGCCCGATTGGAATGCTGGTGCAGGAAGCGGGCATAAACCTCCTTGCCCACCCCCGACTCGCCCGTGAGCAGCACGGTGGCGTCGGTGGCCGCCACCCGTAGCGCCAGGTCCAATACCGCCTTGCTGGCCGGGTCTTCGGCGATCATGGCGCTGGCGGCCGTGTCTTGGGTAAAGCGCATATAGCGGGCCACCACCGCCAACAGCCGATCCGGCTCGAACGGCTTGGGCAGGTAGTCCGAGGCGCCGTCGCGCATGGCCTCGACCGCCTTTTCGATCTGGCCATAGGCCGTCATCAACACCACGGGCAGGCCCGGACTGACCGCTTTGATCGAGCGCAGGAGGGCGTGGCCATCCATGCCCGGCATTTGCACGTCGGATAAGACCAGGCCGGGCAACTCGCGGCGCAATGCGGCCAGCGCCGCCTCGGCGCTAGGCGCCGAATCGACCCGATAACCGGCCAGGACCAAGGTATCGACCAAGGCCTCGTTCAAAGCGGCGTCGTCCTCGACCACCAGGATTCCAGCTTGCCCCGCGCTCATGCCGCCCCGCTTCCTTTTTGCAACGGCAGGAAGAGGGTGAACCGGCTCCCCTTGTCCGGCGCCGACTCCACCTCGACCCAACCGCCATGGGCCTCCGCCGTTTGTTTCACGATGGCCAAACCCAGGCCGCTGCCCTCGCCGCGCGTGGTAAAGAACGGCTCAAACAGACGGGCCTTGATGTCGTCGGCAATGCCGGGGCCTTGATCCTCGACCCGAAAGGCCGCGAACGGGCTGCCGTGGCTACCGGCCTCCAGACGGATCGTGCTGCCGGGGGGGCTGGCCTGCAAGGCATTCTCCACCAGATTGATCAGTGCCCCCAGGATGGCCGGCCGATCGGCCGAAACCACCAGGGGCGCCGCCTCGTCGATATGCAGGGCCACGCCTTGCAAGCTCGCCTGCGGTTCCATGACCTGCTCCAATTCCTCCAGCAGGCCCCGCACCGCCACGGCCGTCGGCGTGCCTTGCTGCCCCCTGACGAAGGACAGCATGTCCTGTACCAGCCGCTCCAGATACCGCAAGCGCGAAAGGGTCTTTTCGGCAAAACGCAGGCGATCCGCTTCCGCCAGGCCGGGACGGGCCAAATGCCCCACGTAAAGCAGCGCCGCCGCCAATGGGGTGCGCAACTGGTGGGCCAGTTGCGCGGCCATCTCGCCCAGCGCCGACAAACGCTCGCGCCGCGCCAGTTCGCCGTTGGCGGTCGCCAACTCGGCCGACAAGTGCGCGACCTGGTTCTGCAATTCCTGATAGGCCTCGGACAACTTGGCCGAGGTTTCGCTAAAAAGGGCAAAGGCCTCTTTCAGTTCATCAGGCGGAACGTCCTCGACTGGAACAGACATGCCATGGTCATTAAGATGAGTTACCGCATAGTATCAAAGCGGTGGCACGATTTGTGCCCATAACTTAATGGACTAGTCTTAAAGACCGAATGGTCTTGGGGCTTAGCCTCCAATAACACGACTCTGGACTGGATGGAGAAAGAACATGATGCCGCAACCCCCATTGGCAAAACTTGTTCAATTATTGAACCGCTACACCATCGGCACCCGCCTGCTGGGCCTGACCCTGTTTCTTTCGATCATGATGCTGGCCACCGGCCTGAGTGGCATTTGGGGCATCCGCCAAGCCACCCAGGCGATCTCCAGCATCTACGACCAGAACGTCACGGCGATCAACGACATGCAATTGGTCCGCCACAAGCAGATGCGCATCCGCAACCTGGCGCTGGAGGCCCGCATGGGGGCCGACGCCTTTCTGGCGCAAGAAAAGTTCGATGAGATCGACAAGGAGATTCGCACCATCACCGAAACCGTCAACGCCTATGGCCAGCATGACATGTCGGCGGAAGAGCGGGCCTTGTTCGACAAATACGCCGCCTCGCGGATGAAATTCGGCCAAGAGGGCCTGATGAAACTGCGCGACCTCTACAGCGCGGAAAACTGGCAGGGCGCCGACCAGCACTACAAGACCTTCGTCAATCCGTCCTTTGCCGTGGTGTCGGACGATACCGATGCGCTAATCAACTTCCAGCTCCAAGCCGCGCAATCCTCGCGCGACAAGATCGCCACGCTTTCCAACGCCCTGCTCGGCGCGGCCATCACCACCATGGCCGCCGGCCTCATTCTTTCCATCTTTCTCAGCCTGGCCATCCGCCACAGCATCGTCCACTGCGCGATGGGCCTGGAGCAGGCCGCCGGCAAGCTGGCCAAGGGCGACTTGACCGGCATGGCCAACGTGGTCGGCAAGGACGAGCTGTCCCGGGTCGCGGCCGCCTTCAATCGCATGAGCGGCGAATTCGCCAACCTGATCGGCGAGATTCGCCGTTCGGCCGAGGAGGTCAGCCAGGCGGCCAGCAGCACGGCAGAGGACAGCAGCGCCGTAGCCGAGGCCTCGAGCCGACAAGAATCGGTCGCCAACGACACCGCCGAGGCCGCGCACAATCTGTCGACCACTGTCGCCCGGGTGGGCGAGAACATCGAAAGCATGGTCTCGGTGGCCGATCAGGCCAGCCAGTTGGCACGGCATGGCGAGGAAGTGGTCAACAAGGCCGCCGCCGGCATCCAGGCCATTTCGGAATCCGTCAGCCGCTCGTCCGATGTCGTGCTGGCCCTGGGCCGCCACTCCGACGAGATCGGCCGCATCGTCAACGTGATCAAGGACATTGCCGACCAGACCAACCTGCTCGCCCTAAATGCCGCGATCGAGGCGGCCCGGGCCGGCGAACAGGGGCGGGGCTTTGCCGTGGTGGCGGATGAGGTGCGCAAGCTGGCCGAGCGCACCACCAAGGCCACCGCCGAGATATCCAGCACCATCGAAACCATCCAGACCGAGACCGGCAAGGCGGTCACCGCCATCGAGCAAGGTAGCCAGGAGGTCGCCCAGGGTGTGGAAATGGCCGTGCAAGCCGGCCAGGCGATCGCCGAAATCAACGGCGCAGTAGCCAATGTCACAAACCTAATCCACAATATAGACCGCATACGTCGGGAACAGGACGCCGCTAGCCAAGCGATCGCCCAACGGGTTGACGATATTCTGGACATGGCCCAGAAGAATAGAGGCGCCGCCGAAAGCTCGACCCAGGCCGCGCAGGGTCTGACTAGCCTGTCGGGACGCTTGAAAGACGCAGTCAGCCGTTTTAGATTAACAAGTTAGCACGCACAGGAAATGCGATGTCCGACCTACTGAAGCGCATAGATGCCCGAACCAAGCTTGCCGGGGCGAATAAACTAGAGATACTGCTGTTCACGCTGGGCACCGACCAGATGACCGGCAGGAAAGAGACCTTCGGCATCAACGTGTTCAAAGTGCGCGAAGTCATGCGCATTCCGCAGATCACCCGAGCGCCGGAAATGCCCTCCTCGGTCGAGGGCATGGTCAGCCTGCGCGGCGTGCTGGTGCCGGTAATCGACCTGGCCAAGTACATCGGCGTCTCGACCGACGCTCCGCCGTCGATCATGATCGTGACCGAATACAACGGCCAGACCCAAGGCTTCCTGGTCGGCGAGGTCGATACCATCCTGCGCATCGACTGGTC
Source organism: Betaproteobacteria bacterium (assembly GCA_016234655.1). Taxonomy (GTDB): domain Bacteria; phylum Pseudomonadota; class Gammaproteobacteria; order Burkholderiales; family Thiobacillaceae; genus Sulfuritortus. The sequence goes on along the minus strand of JACRAU010000027.1, from coordinate 63,254 downwards.
CGAGATGAAGGTGCCGCCGGCCATGCTGACCGCCCAGATGGGTGGCCTGGTCACCGCCGTCAGCGAATTGCGCGACGGCCGCCTGGTGATGATGCTGGACGTGGAGAAGATACTGTCCGACACCACCAATATCGACGACAGCCATCTGTTCGAGGTGCTGGAGCCGATCGGCACGCCGGACCGTACGGTGTTTTATGCCGACGATTCCTCGGTCGCCCGCAACCAGGTCGCGCGCACCCTGGAGGCCATCGGGGTCAAGGGTATCGCCGCCATCAACGGCAAGCAGGCTTGGGAAGAGCTGCAAAAGATCGCCGCCCAGGCCGATATGGCGGGCCGCGCCGTTACCGACTATGTACAATTGGTGCTGACCGACGTCGAGATGCCGGAAATGGACGGTTACGTACTGACCAAGAACATCAAATCGGACCCGCGATTCAAGGGCATTCCCGTGCTCATGCACTCCTCCCTGTCCTCCGATGCCAACAAGAACCTCGGCATTTCCGTCGGCGTGGACGAATACGTGCCGAAGTTCGAGCCCCATCGCCTGGCTGAGGTGCTCAGCCGGATGCTGAAGTAAGGAACCCTCAATGAACGAGTTGGAACAGGCCAAGCTGATCGATGCCGTGGACGCCCGCACCAAACTGGCGGGCTCCAACAAGATGGAATTGCTGCTGTTCTCGCTGGGAACGCACGAGACCTTCGGCATCAACGTATTCAAGGTGCGCGAGGTGTCGCCCACCCCGCCGATCACCCTGACGCCGAACATGCCCTACGGCGTCGAGGGCGTGATCTCCCTGCGCGGCAGCATCATCCCGGTCATCACCCTGGCCAAGTTCATCAAGCTGGAGAACGTCCCGGAAGGGCTGGGCCAGACCATGATCGTCACCGAGTTCTCCCGCCACACCCAAGGCTTCCTGGTCGACGAGGTGGATCGCATCATTCGGGTCGATTGGGATAAGGTCAAACCGCCCGAGAACATGATCGCCGGCCAAGATGGCCTGATCACCGCCATCACCGAACTCGACGACGGCCGGCTGGTTTCCATTCTCGATGTCGAGCGCATCCTGGCCGAGGTACTGGGCGAGAAACCCATGCCGACCCTGCCCAAGCTCGAAACCAAGCAAGAAACCACGGTGTTCTTCGCCGACGATTCCACCGTCGCCCGCAAGGAGATCATCATGGTGCTGGACAAGCTGGGCGCGAAGCACATCCAGGCGAACGACGGCCTGGAGGCCTGGGAAAAACTGCAAAACATGGCCAATCGCGCCAGCCCGGAAGGCAAGCTCATGCGCGACCAGATTCAGCTGATCCTGGTCGATGCGGAAATGCCCGAGATGGATGGCTATGTATTGACCAAGAACATCAAGACAGACAGCCGTTTCGCCGGCATCCCGATCATCATGCACTCATCGCTCTCGTCGGAGGCAAACCGCACCATGGGGCAACGCGTGGGCGTCGATGCCTACGTCGCCAAGTTCGACCCGGCCGTCTTGGCGGATACCCTACTGGCATTCATCAAACGCTAGGTAGAATATGGGCAGTCCTGGCAATTAAAGGGAAAACATGGCCGACAAGAATCTAAAATTTCTAGTGGTGGATGACTTCTCCACGATGCGCCGCATCGTGCGCAACCTGCTGAAGGAACTCGGCTTTACCAACGTCGACGAAGCCGAAGACGGCGCGGTAGCCTTGCAGAAACTCAAAAACGTGGGGACTTTTCAGTTCGTCGTCAGCGACTGGAACATGCCGAACATGACCGGCATCGAGCTACTGAAGGCCATCCGCGCCGACGAGTCGCTCAAGCACCTGCCGGTGCTGATGATCACCGCCGAAGCGAAAAAGGAAAATATCGTCGAGGCCGCGCAGAGCGGCGCTTCCGGTTACATCGTCAAACCGTTCACGGCGGCGGTGCTGGAAGAAAAGATGAACAAGATTTTCGAGAAGTATGGGATGTGACCATGACGCACGACCGTCGCCGCCCTCTTCCCTTCAAGCTGTTCACCCCTCTAGTGAAGGCCATCGCGAGTGCGGTCGACATTGAGCCGCATCGCGGCGGCCATTGACCCAAGGAGATACGGATGAGCAGCGACTCTCCAGAACTTGAAGCCCTCTTCGACAGCATCGTTCAGCCGGCGCCGGCCCCGGCGGTCCCGGTCGCCAGCGGGTCCGATACCGGCGACAGCCCCGACCTGGAGGCCTTGTTCGACAGCATCGCGACGGTAAGCATGGCCGAGTCCAAGGCCCCGGCCCCGACCGTGGCGACACCCGAAGTCGAGACCCTGCTCGACAGCATCGCCCAGGCCATCACCCGCGACGGCAGCGAACAAGCGACGGACGAGAGCGCCTGCCCCGCGCACGTCTTCTCCCAACTCGGCCACATGACCCGCAGCCTGCACGACCTGTTGCGGGAACTGGGCCTGGACAAGAGCATCGAGAAAGCCGCCGCCGACCTACCCGACAGCCGCGATCGTTTGAACTATATTGCCACCATGACCGCGCAAGCGGCCGAGCGTACGCTGAACGCCGCCGAAGCGGCCCAGCCGATCCAGGATAAGCTGGGCAACACGGCGCGCGACTTGGCCGGCAAGTGGGATCGCCTATTCAGCAAGCAGTTGGGCGTGGAGGAGTTCAGGGCCTTGGTGCAGGATACCCAGGCCTATCTGCACCACGTTCCGCAGCAGGCCGACACCACCAATGCGCACCTGATGGACATCATCATGGCGCAGGACTTCCAGGACCTGACCGGGCAAGTGATCAAGAAGGTGCTGGAAGCGGCGCAGGCCCTGGAAAAGCAGCTCATCACATTACTGGTCGAAACCACGCCGCAGGAAAAACGCGACGCGGTAAGGCCAGGCCTGCTGGAAGGCCCCATCGTGAACGCGAGCGGGCGCGACGATGTCGTATCCAGCCAGGAGCAGGTGGACGAGCTCCTAGAAAGTTTAGGATTCTGACCTAGGCCTTCGCCTAGGCCGATAGGAAAGCGAGGAGGCGATCATGAGCGATTTCGCCGGCATGGAAGAACTGCTGCAAGATTTCTTGCTGGAGGCCGGGGAACTGCTGTCCCAGGTCGACAACAAACTGGTCGAATTGGAAAAACGGCCGGACGACACCAATCTGCTCAACGACATCTTTCGCGGTTTCCATACCATCAAGGGTGGCGCGGGTTTCCTGAACGTCGACAACCTGGTATCGCTCTGCCATCGCAACGAAAACCTGTTCGACAAGTTGCGCAATAACGAACTCGGCCTCACGCCCGGCTTGATGGACACCATCCTGGCCGCCACCGCCACGGTGCGCGAGATGTTCAACGAACTATCCAGCCACGTGCAGCCGCAAGCCGCCGACCCTACCATCATCGCCAACCTGGAGGCCGCCTTGGCCGGTGAATCGCTGCCCGAACCGAGCGCACCCGCGCCGAGCAGCGCCCCCACGGACAACGCCGCCGCGATCGAAAGCGCCGCGCCCGAGGCCCCCAGCGCCGCACCCGGCGCTGCCCCTGGCGACGACATCAATTGGGCTGCCCTGCATGCCGTGCTGACCGGCGCCCCCGTCCCGCAGGCCGCGGCGGCACCCGCCCCGGCGGCGGAGGCCAAGCCCGCCGAGGCCCGCGCCCCGGCGGCGCCCGCGCCCGCCGACCTGCCCACACCCAGCCGCGCCCCCGCGACCGGAGGCGCCGCCCCACAGCAGAGCCTGCAGAAAGAGACCACGATCCGAGTCGACACCGTTCGTCTGGACCAGGTGCTCAACCTCTCCGGCGAGATCGGCCTGACCAAGAACCGCATCTCCAACCTCAAGACCCACATCCTGCATGGCCGCAACGACAGCGAGACGCTCAAGGCGCTCGACATGGCGGTCAACCAGCTCGACCTGCTGGTATCCGATCTGCAAAACGCCGTGATGAAGACGCGTATGCAGCCCATCGGCCGCCTGTTCCAGAAATATCCCCGCTTGGCGCGCGACCTGGCGCGCCAACTGGGCAAGGATGTCGAACTGGTGCTGTCCGGCGAAGAGACCGAACTCGACAAAACCATGATCGAGGACCTCAACGACCCCTTGGTGCACTTGGTGCGCAATGCGGTCGATCATGGCATCGAGTCACCGGAAGAACGCCAGGCCGCCCACAAGCCCGAAAAGGCCATCGTCTCGCTCTCGGCCAGCCAGATGGGCGATCACATTTATATCGAGATTTCCGACGACGGCAAGGGCATGCGGCCCGACATCATCCGCGCCAAGGCCGTCGAAAAGGGCATCATCGACGCGGAGACCGCCAATACCCTGGACGACCGCCAGAGCTTGCAACTCATCTTCCTGCCCGGCTTCTCGACCAAGGACCAGATTTCCAACGTCTCCGGCCGCGGCGTCGGCATGGACGTGGTGAAGACCAACATCACCAAGCTCAACGGCAAGATCGATGTGATCTCGGTACCGGGCCAGGGGTCGACCTTCACCATCTCGCTGCCCTTGACCCTGGCTATCCTGCCGGTGCTGGTGGTGCGCCTGAACGATCAGTCCTTCGCCGTGCCGCTGTCCATGGTGCGCGAGATCATCCCGATGAGGCAAACCGAGGTGCAGCGCGTCTCGGGCCGCGCCACCATGATCGTGCGCGACGAGGTATTGCCGATCCGCGCCTTGTCCAGCCTGATCGCCTGGGAACCCCGCAATGTCCCGGCCTACGGCGTGTTGATGCATGCCGCCGGCTCGACCTTCATCCTGGCGGTGGACGGCTTCGTCGGCCGCGACGACGTGGTCATCAAGCCCTTGGCCGACATCAAACCCAAGGGCATCGCGGGCGCCACCCTATCCGGCGACGGTTGCATCGTCCTCGTCCTGGATATGGAAGAACTGCTAACATCCATCCCGAGCGACACTCCGAACAGCCTGTTCACGAGGACCGCCTAACGCCGATTCGCGCGTTTTCGGGAGATCGTAGAAAACAATGGATACCAATGCCTTTCTGGCGCGCCAGCCTATTGTCGATGCGCGCCACCAGCTTCTTGCCTATGAACTGCTGTTCGTGGATTCCGACGGCATCGGCGACGATGCGAGCGCGGGCGTCGCGCTGATCGACGATATCCTCTGCGATCTCGGCGCCGAGTGGCCGCTCAAGGCCAAACTGGCCTTCACCAATATCGACGCCTCGACCTTGCTCGGCGAGGTGGCCACGCTGCTACCCGCCGACAAGACGGTGTACGAAATCCTCGACTCGATGCACTTCTCGCCGGAACTGATCAGCCGCATCCAATCGCTCAAGCAGCAAGGCTACCGCTTCGCCTTCAATGCCTTCGTGGCCGAGCCGGAATATGAAGCGGTGCAGCCCTTGGCCAATTACATCAAGGTCGACGGCAAGACCAGCGCCGAGGCCGACTTTGCCGCGCAATTGCGCAAACTCAGGAAAAACCCCAGCACCAAGCTGATCGCCGAAAACATCGATGACCTCGCCTTGTTCCAGCAGTGCAAGGATGCCGGCATCGACTATTTCCAGGGCTATTACTTCACCAAGCCCGTCGTGAAGCAGGGCAACAAGTCGCTGAACCCGTCGCAGACCATCGTCGTGGAATTGATGGACAAGGTGCGCGCCGGCGAGGACATACGCAAGATCGAGGACCTGTTCAAGCGCGATGTCGCGCTGACCTTCAAACTACTGCGCTACATCAACTCGGCGGGTTTCGGCCTCAACGTCGAAGTGCAGTCTATCCGCCACGCGGTATCCATCCTCGGCCTGCAACCCTTGTATCGCTGGCTGAGCCTGCTCTTGGCCACCGCCAGCGCCAATCCCACCGCGCCGACGCTGACCCGCACCGCCATCACGCGCGGCCGATTCTGCGAACTGCTCAGCGCCTACCACATGGGCCGCGACGAGCAGGACAACATGTTCATCACCGGCGTGTTCTCGCTACTCGATGCGATGATGGAGGCCCCGATGGACACCATCCTCGATCGAGTCATCATCCCCGAACCGGTGGCCGATGCGCTGATTGGCCGCAAAGGCACCTACGGCCCGATACTCGCCCTGGTCGAGTCCTGCGAGGCCCGCGACGCCAAGCGCACGGCCCAACTGGCGGAGAACCTGGTGCTCAGCCCCCAGCAGGTCAACACCGCCCACCTCCAGGCCCTGGCCTGGGTCGAGCAGCTCGGCATCGATAGCTGACGCCCCGCCGGGGCGAGGTGCTCAGACCAGTTCCGGCGTGATCGCCGCCTTGAGCACCGGTTGCTGTTCCTCGCCGCGCACCCGATTGGTCAGCCAGACCAGCGCGCCTTTCTTGAGGCTGAAATCGCTTTCCTTGCCACACAGAACCATGCTGGCCACATAGCCCAATGTGGGCTGATGGCCGACCACCAGCACCGTGCCGCTTGCCTGAGGCCAACCCGCCGCCGTCAGCACATAGGCGGCATCGGCGCCCGGCGCGATCGATTTCACCGTCTTATACGGTTTGCCCAGCGCGGCGGCCGTCTGCTGCGCCCGAACCGCCGGGCTGACCAGGATCAAGCTATCCGCCGGCAATCTTTCGTTCAGCCAACGCGCCACCTTTTCGGCCTGCTTGCGGCCACGGTCGGTCAAGGCGCGATCCATGTCCGGCATGCCGTCCTGCGCATCGGCATGCCGCCAAAGTATCAAATCCATCGTTATCTCTGCCTGTTGTTGAATGAATGCCATGGGATAGCTTATATGCGAAGGGCTACAGGCCGGTTAAGCCCGCTAAATCGGCAATAAAACAAAAGAGGCGGCGCTCTGCGCCGCACGGGTGATCGAGCGGTTGCTCCTGTCCTCGACGAACAAGGCCATCAAATCCTGCCAGGCGATGACCTTGGCGAACTCACGCTCGAAGCTCAGGTTCTGGATATCGCCCTCGATGCCGTTGCTGAGCAGGAAGGGCGCGCCATTCGCTTGCCGGGCACTCGACAGCTTCCACACCACCGTCTCGATATTGCGCGCGCTGTTGTAGAGTTTTTGCGCGTCGAGTTCGTCGAGCAAGTAGAACTCGGCCTTGTCGCCATAAGAGGCCATGATCATGACCAGGCAGGCCCCCATGAAGGCCTGCACGCGATCGCCCTGAAAGCCCTCGTCGAAACTCGAACGAAAACCGTGTTGCCAATTCGTTTTGGCCAAATTCGACTGCGGCCAGCGCTCCAACTCCGCGAACAGCCGCGCCGTCGCGGCCTCGGCCGAATCGATGCCGGCCTTGCGGTACTCACGGGGATTACGCCGGTATAGCTTTTCCGTCAAGACGCGCAGGCTCTTCAGCACCTCGCGCTGGTTGATCTCGGCCAGCATGTCGCCCTCGGCCTTGACCAGATGGCCCACCGAGAAATCGCGTACCGTGCTGGCGCCATCCTTGCGCTTGATCGGCTGGCTGCATGCAGCGAGCAGCAACAGCGCCACGATCCCCGCACCCCATCTCCTCATTCGCCCAGGCCTCCGCTCGATCTCGGCATGTCGTGCCACCGACAATAGCAGAGACACCGGGCCAACCCCAGCATTTAGCGCCTATTTCAATAGGCTCTTATCGGCTATAGTGGCCCCCGTCGCCGGCTGGCGGCTAGATGCCGCATGAAAAGTGGATAGATTTATCTAAATTATCTAAAAAGTTTATTTCCAAATAAATATCTTGGATTAGAGCTACATCCCCCTAAGTGCTACCCTCCCTCGCCATTCCCTGTAGGGCAATCCAAACTTAGGAGCCACGATGTCCCGACTCGTCAAACCCCATGGTGGGGGTGAACTGAAGCCTCTTTTGCTCTCCGGCGCCGCACAACAAGAAGAACTTGCCCGCGCCAAGTCCATGAAACAACTCAAAATGTCCTCGCGCGAGACCGGCGACCTGATCATGCTGGGCATCGGCGGCTTCACCCCGCTCGACGGCTTCATGACCAAGGCCGACTGGCAGGGCGTGTGCGACGGCTACAAGATGGCCAACGGCCTGTTCTGGCCCATCCCCATCACCCTGTCCACCGACGACGAGGACATCAAGGACGGCGACGACCTCGCCCTGGTCGACGGCGAGACCGGCGCCATCATGGGCACCATGAAGGTGACCGACAAATATGGCATCGACAAGGCCCACGAGTGCATGCAGGTCTACAAGACCACCGACCTGGAGCACCCCGGCGTCAAGATGGTCATGGCCCAGGGCAAGTACAACCTGGCCGGTCCGGTCAAGGTGCTGTCCACCGGCACCTTCAAGGAAGAATACGGCGAGCAGTTCATGACCCCGGCCGAGACCCGCGCCAAGTTCGAGGCAATGGGCTGGTCCAAGGTTGCCGCCTTCCAGACCCGCAACCCGATGCACCGCTCGCACGAGTACCTGGCCAAGATCGCCATCGAGACCATGGACGGCGTGCTGGTCCACTCCCTGCTCGGCGCCCTCAAGCCGGGCGACATCCCGGCCGAGGTGCGCTCCGAAGCCATCAGCGTGCTGGTCGACAACTACTTCGCGCCCAACACCGTGATCCAGGCCGGCTATCCGCTGGACATGCGCTATGCCGGCCCGCGCGAGGCCCTGTTGCACGCCCTGTTCCGCCAGAACTACGGCTGCTCGCACCTGATCGTCGGCCGCGACCACGCCGGCGTGGGTGATTACTACGGCCCCTTCGACGCCCAGAAGATCTTCGACGAGATTCCCAAGGGCTCGCTCGAAACCGTGAACATGAACATCGACTGGACCTTCTGGTGCAAGAAGTGCGGCGGCATGGCCTCGCAGCGCACCTGCCCGCACACCAAGGACGACCGCATCCTGCTGTCCGGCACCAAGGTGCGCGCCATGCTGTCCGAGGGCCAAGACCTGCCGGTCGAGTTCAGCCGGCCGGAGGTGGCCAAGGTGCTGCAGAAATACTACGCCGGCCTGTCGGCCGAGCAGAACGTGAAGATCGAGCTGAAAGGCCACTCGGCCGCCTGAGCGGCAGGCAAGGGGCATGCGGCCCGAGGCGAGAGGCGCCCCCTCCCGGCCCCAAGCCTCGCGCCAGGTTGAGATTTGGAACTGCCGTGCCCGCCGGAAGCGGATTCGCGATACGCCCCGGCCAAGGTGAGGTTCGGTTGTCTGAATGGACCGCATCCAGAATGCGGATTGTTAGCTAACAAGGAGAGTTACATGCCAACCTACGTGCGTACCGACAAGTGCGACGGCTGCAAGGGTCAGGACAAGACCGCTTGTATGTATATTTGCCCGCACGACCTGATGAAGCTGGACAAGGACGGTTCCGAGACCGGCCACGCCATGCGCGCCTTCAACCAGGAACCCGAGCAGTGCTGGGAATGCTATTCCTGCGTGAAGATTTGCCCGCAGCAGGCCATCGAATGCCGCCACTACGCCGACATCGTGCCGTTGGGCGGTTCCGTGCAGCCGCTGCGCGGTTCCGATTCCATCATGTGGACCATCAAGTTCCGCAACGGCACCCTGAAGCGCTTCAAGTTCCCGATCCGCACCACCCCCGAGGGTTCCATTGACCCGTACGGCGGCAAGCCGCAAGCCGACATGTCGAAGATCGCCGGTGCCGGCTTCTTCAACCACATGGAGATGAACGGTTACCGTGCCGGCAACCCCGCCGAGCTGATTCGCAAGTAATTCGAAAGGAAATAAAAATGGCTGGTGAATTTGGAAATCCCGAAGTTGTTCAGGAAGAAGTCGACATTCTCCTGATCGGCGGCGGCATGGCTTGCTGCGGCGCCTCTTACGAGATGATGCGCTGGGCCGAGGCCGCCAAGGCCGCGACCGGCGTCGACCTGAAGATCAAGCTGGTCGACAAGGCCGCCATGGACCGCTCCGGCGCCGTGGCGCAGGGCCTGTCCGCGATCAACACCTACATCGGTCCGGAGCAGGATCCCGCCGATTACGCCCGCATGGTCTCCAACGACCTGATGGGCATCACCCGCGACGACCTGGCCTACGACCTCGGCCGCCACGTCGACGAGTCGGTGCACCTGTTCGAAGAGTGGGGCCTGCCGATTTGGAAGCTGGACGAGAACGGCGAGCGTCACGACGGCTCCCAGGGCATGACCCCGCTGAAGGACGGCGGCAAGCCCGTGCGTTCCGGCAAGTGGCAGATCATGATCAACGGCGAATCCTACAAGTGGATCGTGGCCGAGGCCTCCAAGAAGGCCCTGGGCCTGGACCGCATCCAGGAGCGCGTGTTCATCGTCAAGCTGGTCAACGACAAGAACGATCCCCGTCGCGTGGCCGGTGCCGTCGGCTTCTCCACCCGCGACCACAAGGTCTACGTCTACAAATTCAAGGCCTGCCTGCTGGCCGCCGGCGGTTGCGTGAACATTTTCCGTCCGCGTTCCGTCGGTGAAGGTACCGGCCGCGCCTGGTACCCGGTGTGGAACTCCGGCTCCACCTACGCCATGGCCGCCGAAGCCGGCGCCGAGCTGACCATGATGGAAAACCGCTTCGTGCCCGCCCGCTTCAAGGACGGCTACGGCCCGGTCGGCGCCTGGTTCCTGCTGTTCAAGTCCCAGGCCGTCAACGCCTTCGGCGAAGTCTACATGCAGAAGAACAAGGAACTGCTGAACGACTACCCCCCGTACGGCCAGGCTGCCGTTCCCGCTTCCTGCCTGCGCAACCACCTGATGCTCAAGGAAATGAAGGAAGGCCGCGGCCCCATCTACATGGACACCGTGACCGCCCTCGGCAAGCTGCGCGAGACCCTGACCCCGCGCGAGGTGAAGCACCTGGAAGCCGAAGCCTGGGAAGACTTCCTGGACATGTGTATCGGCCAATGCGGCATCTGGGTTGGCGAGAACATCGAGCCCGAGAAGAAAAACTCCGAGCTGATGCCGACCGAGCCCTACCTGCTCGGCTCGCACTCCGGCTGCTGCGGCATCTGGGTGTCCGGTCCCGATGATATCGGCGCGCCGACCACCGAGGAACTGCCTGGCGTGCCCGACCACCTGCCCGCCGGCTGGAACTGGGGCTACCGCTCCATGACCACCGTCAAGGGCCTGTTCACCGCCGGTGACGGCGTGGGTGCTTCCGGCCACAAGTTCTCCTCCGGCTCCCATGCCGAGGGCCGTCTGGCCGCCAAGGCCATGGTCAAGTTCTGCTTGGACAACAAAGACTGGAAACCCGAGCTCGACACCTCCGTGGATCAGTTGGTCGAAGAGATCTACAAGCCGGTGCGCAACTACATGGAGTTCAAGGACTTCTCCACCGCGATCGACGTCAACCCCAACTACATCACGCCCAAGATGCTGCAGTTCCGCCTGCAGAAGATCATGGACGAGTATGTGGCCGGCGTCGCCACCTACTACATCACCAACGAGCACATGCTGAACGTGGCCTCCGAGAAGCTGGACATGCTGAAGGAAGACGCCCAGAAGATGCGTGCCAAGGACCTGCACGAGCTGCTGCGCGCTTGGGAGAACTACCACCGCATCCTGACCGCCGAAGCCCACATGCAGCACATCATGTTCCGCCAGGAAAGCCGTTACCCCGGCTTCTACTACCGCGCCGACAAGAACTTCGTCGACGAGGAGAACTGGCACTGCTTCGTGAACTCCGTCTACGACAAGACCACCGCAAAGTGGACCTGCTTCAAGCGCAAGCACGTCGACCTGGTGGACAAGTCCAAGCTGTTCAAGCCCGCCGCCCACTAAGCAGCAGGCACGGCACTAAAGAAGCCGGGCGCCCACAAGGCGCCCGGTTTTTTCTTCTGCACGATGCAAAAACGCATTTGCGTCATGGCTTTAGCGTAAAGACGCCAGGGCGTGATCTCCGGTAAAATTCGCGCCTTTCCGTCTTTTCGTTTCGAACCGACCCATCCCTGCCGGGTCAATGAGAAACGGCAGCATTCAACGAGGCACCGCCATGCAAGACTACGACGATCAATTCAAGAACTTGGCCAAGGACGCCCCCTTCGACCAAAGCCCGGTCATGCCCAACATGCTTGAGGGCGATGCCGAGATCCAGTTCCGCTGCCATCGCGGCGTGAAATGCTGGAACGTCTGCTGCGGCAACATCGACATCAGCCTCACCCCCTACGACATCCTGCGCCTGAAGAACCACTTCGGCCTGTCGTCCGGCGAGTTCCTGCAAAAGCACACCGTGCCCTACGAGATCGACAAAGACGGCACCCCCGGCGTCAAGCTGCGCGCGGTCGAGGGCGGTACCGCCTGCCAGTTCATGGTCGAGGAAGGTTGCAGCGTCTATGAGAATCGGCCCACCGCCTGCCGCTACTATCCGGTCGCCCTGCTCTCCATCCGCCGCTCCGACGAATTCGTCGACCGCCAGGCCTACGCCCTGGTCACCGAACCCACCTGCCTGGGCCACAAGGAAGACCGCAAGCTCACCATCGACCAGTACCGCCAGGAACAAGGCGTCGACGACTACGACGAGAAGGGTCGCGGCTGGCGCCAACTGATCCTGAAGAAGAAATCGGCCGGCCCCGCCATCGGCAAGCCGCCCATCATCTCCAACCAGATGTTCTTCATGGCCAGCTACGACCTCGACCGCTTCCGCGCCTTCGTCATCAGCGAGCCCTTCAACCAGACCTATGACATCCCGGTCGAACAGATGGCCGAACTGGTGGCCGACGACGAAAAGCTGCTGGAGTTCGGCTACACCTTCCTCAAGCACGTGCTGTTCAACGAGCAATCGCTGACCGAGCGCGAAGGCGTCTTCGAGGCCCGTGCGGAACGGCTCAAGGCCAAGGCCGAGCAGATCCGCGCCGAGTTCGAAGCCAACCGCGACAAGCTGGAAGACGAGAAGTACTCCGGCGAGTGCAAGCCCGGCGACCTTAGCTGCGGCGGCAACGACTGATCCGGTAGGAGCGGCGCGCCCGAAGGGTATAAATCCTCGCCGCGAAAACGAAGCCACACCCATGGACGCCCACAGCCTCGCCCCGGAAGAGCACTACATCCGCGAACAGCCCTATTACGAGGCGTTGGGCGACGAGATCGCCATCTTCGAGGCGGCCTACCAAAACCGGCTGCCGGTACTGCTCAAAGGCCCCACCGGCTGCGGCAAGACCCGGTTCATGGAGTACATGGCCTGGCGGCTCAAGCGCCCGCTGATCACCGTGTCCTGCCACGACGACCTCACCGCCTCCGACCTGGTCGGCCGCTTCCTGGTCAAGGGCGGCGAGACGGTCTGGGTCGACGGCCCGCTCACCCGCGCCGTGCGGGTCGGCGGCATCTGCTACCTGGACGAAATCGTCGAGGCGCGCAAGGACACCATGGTCGTCATCCACCCGCTGGCCGACGACCGCCGCGCCCTGCCCATGGAAAAGCTCGGCCAGCTCTTGGAAGCGCCGACGGATTTCTGCCTGGCCATCTCCTACAACCCCGGCTACCAGAGCGTGTTGAAGGACCTCAAGCAGTCCACCCGCCAGCGCTTCGTCGCCATGGAGTTCGACTACCCGACGCCGGAACTGGAGCGCAAGATCATCGCCAACGAGGCCCGGGTCGATGCCGCCCTGGCCGAAAAGCTGGTCAAGTTCGCCCAGCTCACCCGCAACCTCAAGGGCGCCGGCCTGGAGGAAGGCGCCTCCACCCGCCTGCTGGTCCACGCCGGCAAGTTGATCGCCAGCGGGGTCGAGCCGGTCTCCGCCTGCCGCGCCGCCGTGGCCCAGGCCATCACCGACGACGCCGACATGCTGGCGGCGGTCGAAGAACTTTCCTCCTCGATCTTCTGATGGCTGGACTGCGTAACCACCCTCGTAGGGTGCGTTCCACGCACCACATTCAACCCGGTGCACGAAGTGTTTATCCTCGCATGGCGGGGGCACCCTACCAATGGCGCAGGCCGCGCTGAGCGCCGCGCTGAGCGCCGCGGAGATCGAGGCCGAGCTCAACGTCAGCCTCGACGTCGAGTTCAGCTTCATCCACGCCGACGAGTTGGCCGCGCAACTGGTCACCCTGCCGCAGGAAGAGCTGCGCTTCACCCTCGACTGGGTGCGGCGCATCGCCAGCACCCACCTCACCCTCGCCCACCAGTTCGCCCTGCGCGCACCCGAGTTGCTGCAACAGATGGACCGCCGGCTGATCGAGGCCTGGGCCGTGCACGCCTGCGACGCCTACGACCGCCAAGGCCTGCGCGCCGCCTTGCAGGTGATCGAACAGGTGCACAACTTCGTGCATATCCGCCACGAGCACGCGGCCGGCGCCCTGTTCGAGGACATCGCCCCGGTGCTGGCCAACTTCCTGCGCGGCCTGTCCGGCCGCCGCCTGCGGCTGGAACAAGGCGAGGCCGCCTACACCGATAGCGAGCGCATCTTCCTGCCCGCCGTCATCGCGCAGATGGCCACGCTGGACGACAACTTCCGCCTGGCCAAGGCCACGGTCGCCCTGCTCTGGGGCCAGACCCGCTATGGCAGCTTCCGGGCCGATCTGGCCGCCGCCTGCGCCGGTTTTGCCGAGCCCGAGCGAGCCCTCGCTCAGCTGCAAGCGCTGGAGAACATCCGCATCGAGGCCTGCCTGGGCCGCGAGCTGCCCGGCCTGCACCGGGTGATGCAACAACTCAAGGCGCAACAGGAAGAAGCCTTGTCACCCGAATGGCAGGCACTCAGTGCGCCACTGCTGGCACGCGAGGCCACGCTGGCCGACAGCCTGCGCCTCTTGCCCCAAGCCTACGCATTGAACGACCCGCCCCGCTTCTGCTTCGGCGGCGAACTGCGGCCCGAGGCCGTGGCCGCCTGCCTGGCCACCCGGGTGGAAAAAGAGAAGATGCTGCTGCGGGTGAAGCTAGCGGAGCTGGCCGAAGAACACCAGCGCCAGGAAGCCGCCGCGACCGGTAGTGAAGAAGCACAAGCGCCCCAGTTCGAGGTCAGCCAGAACGAAGACGAGGAGCGCCTCGACGTCATGGAACTCACCCTAGACGGCGCCCCGGTCGCCCCGCCCCAGCAGGTGAAAGACCTGCTCACCTCCATCCAGCTCGACCTGGGCGAAATCCCGGACGAATACCTGGTGCCGGCCGGGCCGGGCGACTACGACCCCAGCCTGCTCACCGACCGCGCCACCGACCCCGACGCCGTCTGGCAGGGCACCTACCACGAGGAGGGCGCGCTGTTCTATCCCGAGTGGGACTACAAGCGCCAGCACTACCGCAAGAACTGGTGCGTCATGCGCGAGAAAGAAGTGAAGCCGGGCGACCCCGCCTTCCACCGCGCCACCCTGAACAAATACGCCGGCCTCTTGCGCGGCCTGCGCAAGAGCTTCGAGGCCCTGCGCGACGAAGACCGGCTGGACAAGCGGCAAACCCAAGGCGACGAGGTCGACTTCGACGCGCTGATCGAGGCCATCGCCGACGCCGCCGACGGCCGCGAGATGAGCGACCGCCTGTTCACCCGCCTGCACCGGGCCGAGCGCAACATCGCCGTGGCCTTCATGGTCGACATGTCCGGCAGCACGCGGGGCTGGATCAACGAGGCCGAACGCGAGGCCCTCATCCTGCTGGCCGAATCGCTGGAGCGCCTGGGCGACCGCTACGCCATCTACGGCTTCTCCGGCCAAACCCGCAAGCGTTGCGAGCTATTCCGCATCAAGACCTTCGACGAACCGTATTCCGACGCGGTGCGCGCCCGCATCGCCGGCATCGAGGCGCAGGACTACACCCGCATGGGCTTCGCCATCCGCCACCTAAGCAAACTGTTGAACACGGTGCAGGCCAAGACCCGCGTGCTGATCACCCTGTCCGACGGCAAGCCCGACGACTACTTCGACGGCTACCGCGGCCCCTACGGCATCGAAGACACCCGCATGGCCCTGGTCGAGGCGCGGCGCAGCGGCATCCACCCCTTCTGCATCACCATCGACAAAGAGGCGCGCGACTACCTGCCCCACATGTACGGCGCCGCCCGCTACGTCATCCTCGACGAGGTGCGCCTGCTGCCGATGAAGGTGGCCGACATCTACCGCCGCCTCACCACCTGAATTGCCTTGTCAGGCATGGGGGCATGGCCGGTCTGAGCACCCTATTCCGCTAAAATCACCGTTTTCGAATGCCCAAGTCCGCCATGCCCATCGCCCCCGACGCCATCCAGCCCGGCAAGCACTACAGCAACGGCGCCTACGGCCGCACCTGGGGCGTGCGCCAGGTGCTGGAACTTTCACTCGACGACGAGAGCGGCGAAGAGACCGTCTCCTTCAAGGGCCTGGCCGGCACCTGCCGGCGCAAGACCGGCATCTGCACCCTGGACGAATTCGCCCGCTGGGCCAAATACGAGGTGCAGTTGAACGAGAACTCCTGGCAGCGGGTGGGCTTCTTCGAGGAGGAGCTGGAGGGCTTTCCGGATGAGTCTTAAAGTTCGAAGCCAAGCCGTCCAAATATTGCCCCGATCAGCAAGGCAACGATATTGATGATCTTGATCCAGGGGTTCACCGCCGGGCCGGCGATGTCCTTGTAGGGGTCGCCGGTAACCGCAGCCTTGTGTGCTTCGCTACCCTTGCCGCCGTAGTTGCCATCCTCGATGGTTTTCTTGGCGTTGCCCAAGCGCCTAAGGCAGCTTGATCGTCGCCGCCTGCCCCGCCATCCAGCGCGCCGCGCGCGGGATCGCGACTTCGAGCAGATAGGCCGGCTTGTCGCCGTCGACGAAGCGCATGGCCTTGACCTTGCCGGCCTGGGCCTTGTCGCCGATTTGCACGGTGGCGGCGGCGCCGAGCGCGATGCCGGCGGCCTGGGCCGGCGTGAGCGTGGCGCGCGCCAGGATTTCGTCGCTGCGAGCGAGGGTGAGCAATACCGGCGGCTGGCATTGCGCCACCGCCATGCCCGGCTCGGCCGGGCGGTCGACGACCACGGCCGGGAACGGCGCGTGCAGTTCGCTCTCGGCCAAGACGCGGCGCGCGCGCTCCAGCCTGGCCTGGCCCACTTGGCTGGCCGACTTGGCTTGGGCCAGGCGCAGCTTGGCGGCATCGAGCACGGTGGTGGCGGTCACGGTTCGGTCGAACAGTTCTTTTTCGCGGTCGAAGTTGCGCTTGGCCTCGGCCTCTTCTTCGAGCAGGCGTTCGACATCGGCCCGCGCCTCCATCACCTGCGCCTGGTAACGCGCCTGATCCAGGGCCAGCAGCAATTCGCCCTGGCGCACCTGCTGCCCGGCCTGCACCAGCACGCGTTCGACGACGCCGGCCGAGCCGGTGGACATGCCGACGCGTTGCGACCAGTGCAGCACGGCGGGGTAATCGGCCGCCCAGGCGACGTTCGCGGCGAGCACGCCCAAAGCCAGTAATTTTTTCATTTGCCCTTCTCCATTGCCGTCTCGATCGGACCGCCGACCAAGGCCTCCAGTCGCGCCCAAGCCAAGGCCAGACGATATTCGACCGCGCGCTTGTGCCAGAGCGCGGCCTGGGTCTCCGCCATGGCCGTGCCCAGCTTGGTCTGTAATTCCAATTCATAGACGGCACGGGCTTGGTCCAGGGCGATGTCGCGGTGACCGGCAACCACCGCCGCCGCGTTGCGCTCGGTCTCGCGCAGTTGCTGTATGTCCTGCCAGGCGGCATACAAGGCCTGCCGCAGGTCGAGCTGCATGCCTTCGTATTGCGCCTGCAAGAGGTGGAACTGGGCCTGCTCCTTGGCGATGCGGGCATCCACCCGCTTGCCTTGGTAGAGCGGCCAGACCAGGTTGACCCCGGCGCGCAGTTCGTCGCGGGTCAGGGCCTCGCGGCTCCAGGTCGCGGCCTCGGCCTCGAACTCCAGGACCGGCCGGTCCTCGGCGCGAATGGCGGCCAGCCGGTGCTGCGCGGCGTCGAGCAATTGCTTGTGCGCGGCGAGCCGCGGGTTTTCCGCCTGGCTGCGGGCGAGCAGGGCCTCGAACTCGGGCAGCGGCCGGTCGTTGCCGGCCAATTTCGGGTCGTCCAGCTCGTTCGGCATCTCGGCGATGCGATTCATCGCGGCGGCCAGGGCCAGGCGCTTCTCGCGCATCTTGCGCTCGGCCTCGTTGCGCACGATGCGCGTCTCCTGGAAGGTCGCCTCCATGGCGGCGACCTCGACCGCCGAACGCATGCCCAATTCCTGGCGCTGCTTGTCGTCGTCCCAGCGCAGATAGGCCACGGTCATGAACTCGTTGTCCGCCGTGTAGCGCAGGTCGGCCAACAACACGTCGAAGAAGCGGTTCATCAGCGCGATGCGGCGCTGGGCCTTGGCATCCAGCCATTGCAGGCCGCGCGCCTGCGCCTCCAGACGGGCGGCGGATACGGCCGCCCGGTTGCGGCCGCTGTCGATCAGGGTCTTGCGCAGATTGAGCCGCAAGTTGTTGTCGGCGCCGAAGCGATCGCGGGTGGCCGGGTTGCGGCCCGAGCGCAAGCTGCCTTCGAGGTTCAGGCGCGCGTCGTTCAGGCTCTCGGCCAGGGCCTGCTCGGCCTCGGCCAGCTCGCGCTGGGCGCTGGCGATATCCAGATCGGGGTGGGCGGCATCGGCGGCAGCCAATACCTGGTCCAGCGTGAGCGGCTTGCCGATGGCCGGCGCCGGCCAGGCCAGGCACAAAACCAGCAGCGCCGACCAGCCGCGCATCACTGGCCGGCCTGCCGCTTGTAGACGTTGAACGGCATGGTCTTGTAGGCGCCCTCGGCCGCATAGCGGCCCAACAGCAGAAATTCTTCCTTGCTCTGGGTGGCGCCGGTGAAGCGGGCGGTCGGCTTGCCCGCGAGATCGTAGAACTGGAACACCGGCGTGGCGCGCACTCGCTGGTCGAGCGCGAAGGCCTTCTCCGTGGTCTGCTTGCCGGTGAAGTCGGTCATGGCCGTGTCGCCCTTGGCGTCGATGGCGTAGATCAGGAAATGTTGGCGATACCAGTCCTGCACCTCGGACTGGTTGAGGATGGTCGCCTTCATCCGGTGGCAATAGGGGCAGTCGTCCAGTTCGAACATCAGCAGGATGCCGGCCTTGCCTTCCTGCTTGGCCGCGTCCAGCTCGCCCTTGAAGTCGCCCAGCTTGGGCTGGAAGAAATGGGCATGCGGATCGCGCACCTCGGCCGACGCCGGCAAGGTGAACAAGGCCAAGGCCAACCACAACCATCGCATGCCCATCCAAGCCCCCTTATTTATTCGTCGAAATATATTTCTCGACATCGGCGCGCGACAGGGCGCCGACGTTGTAGGCCACCACCTTGCCCTGCGGGTTGAACAGATAGGTGGTCGGCAGGCCGCGCACCGGGCCGACCTGCTTGGCCAAGGCATTGTTGCCCAAGACGATGGGGTAGCTGATCATCTGCTGGTCGGCGAAATCGAGCACGTATTTCGAGTCTTTATATTCCATCGCGATGCCGATCACGGCCACCTTGTTTTTCTTGTCCTCGTGCAAGGCGACCAGGTCGGGGATTTCTTCCAGGCAAGGCGGGCACCATGTCGCCCAGAAATTCACCAGAACCCACTTGCCCTTGTAGTCGGCCAGGCGGTGCACCTTGCCATTGCTGTCGGTCAAATTGAACGCCTGCGCCGCCGTGGCCAGGACACTCAACAGCAACAAAACCCATACGCGCTTCAACATCGTTGTCTTTCCTTAGTTAAGGTCCATGATACCGGGCGGCGCCGTCCCGAAGGCCGAAAATCCGTTAGAATGCCGCGAACGGCAGGGAGAACGCCTCGACGATGCTGCCCCGATATCAACTACCGCCAAGATCCAAGGCGGCAAGCACTATAAACCTGGACTTCAGCCCCGATCAAGTTGGGTCCTGGCTCGCCAAACTGCCCCTTTCCAGCCCCGTCGAGGCCGCCGAAAAGCTGGGCCGCTTCTTGAACGCCTTCAACCGCATCGAGCTGCCGGCCAGCCATCGCGAGCGCCTGGCCGGCCTGCTCAAAACCAGCGTACATCATCATGCCGACGCATTGATGCAAGGCCTGGGCGAACTGCCGCTGCCCCTGCCGAAAGCTCGGCATCGCGTGCTCGAACTCGGCCAGACCCTGCTCGGCGAACTCGCCACCACGCAAAAGCGGCTGATCCTCGACGCCCTGGCGCGCAAGCAGGACAACGACACCGTCGGCAGGCTGCTGTCCGACCTGCTGGACTGCGCCGACCTGCTGATGACGATCTGCTATCGCTGTCACACGGCCTTGCCTGCCGGGCTCTGGCTCGATCTGCACCAGAGCCTGCTGTGCGCCCGGCACCTCGGCATCGAGGCCGGCGCCCTGGCGGACGGCTACAAGGCCGTCCTCTTGCTCGCGCTGGCCGACCCCTATCAATTCACCGCGCAGGAACTGGACTGGACCCAAGACCTGGCACGAAAAAACGCCGGCATGGCCAGCCTCGGCCAGGTGGATGCGGCGGGCAAATCCCTCGCGCCGTTCTGCCTCCAGGCCGACATGGATAATCCGCCACAGCCCTCGACGCGTCACTACGCAAATGCACAGTACAGCCTGTTTTTCGAGACCTCCGGCATCGCCAAGCAATTGGCCATGCTGGGCAACGCGATTCGGACGCAGCGGATCAAGGAGGGCCTGACGCTGCCGCCCGAATCGGACTGGCCGGCCTATTCGGTCTTGCTGAACAAACTCAAGCTGCGCTGGGGCGCCTCCAAGCACCGCATGATCCAGCGGCGCAAACCGCTGCAAGATCGGCCCTACGAAATCACGCTCGGCTTGGATAATCTGTGCGCCCACCCCCCCATGCAAGGCGCCCTGGCTTCGCCGATCAACGACAGCGCGGGCGGCCTGGCGCTGATGCACGAGGGCGAATTCCCGATGCGGATCAAGGTCGGCGGGATCATCGGGCTCAAGCAGGCCGGCTCGGAAAAATGGCGCCTCGGCGTCGTCCGCTGGTTCAAGCAGGCCCAGGCCGACAAGCTGCTGTTCGGTTTGCAATTGCTCGGCCACCGGGCCGAGCCGATCGACGCGATACCGGCGGATGGCGGCGAACCGATCCGTGGTTTCCTGACTTACATCTCCGGCGGCAAGATCGACTGCCTGGCCTTGCCCGCCGGCACGGCGCGGGCCGGCACGCCGCTCACGGTCGGCGACGGCGGACAAAGCGTCTTGCTGGTTCAGCGATTGGAAGGGGATGCCGAGTCGGAGATATTCCGGGTTCGGCCCGCGGCGGAATAAGCGCCCATATCGGCGGATACGAAGCCGGTCAGTCGCTGACTTCGAGCTTGCCGATCTCGCGCGCGTCGGTCCCCTTGGAATCGAGGATCATCACGTTCACTCGCCGGTTGCGGGCACGCCCTTCCGCCGTCACGTTGGTGTCGATGGGCTTGTTGTCGGCGAAGCCGATCGCCTCCAGCCGCGCCGGCGCCACGCCCTGCTCGACGAACAGCCGCACCACGCTGCCCGCGCGCGAGCTGGACAATTCCCAGTTGGACGGAAAGAACTCGCTCTTGATCGGGATGTTGTCGGTGTGGCCCTCGACCTGGATCGGGTTGTCGATCTTGGCCAACTCCTTCGCCACGGCCGACAGCAATTGGAACGAGCTGGGCTGTAGCCTGGCATCGCCGCTGGAGAACAGCACGCTGGCGTTGATCTCGAGCGTGATGCCCTTGCTCGACTGCGTCACCTTGACCTGGCCGCTGCGCACCAGCGGCGCCATCGCATCCATCACGTTGCTGGCGATGTTCTTCATCTTCTCGCGCACGGCCGCCTTCTTGGCCTCATCCTCGCGCTTGGGCTGACCAACGCCGATGGGCTGGCCCTTGCCGTCCAAAATCTCGGAATATTTCTTGCCGAGATGGATCATGGTGTCGGTCTGCTGATTGTTCTGGAAGGCCTGGACGATGGAATCCGCCATCACCCGGTACTTGCCCTCGTTGAGCGAGGACAGCGCGTACATGACCACGAAGAAGGCGAACAGCAGCGTGATGAAGTCCGCATAGGAGACCAGCCAGCGCTCCAGGTTCTCGTGCTCTTCTTCGGGTTTCTTTCTGGCCATTTCACTTCCTTTTGGCGGCTCAAACCATCACGACAAGTATCCTTGCATCTTCGCTTCGATGATGCGGTAGGGATTTTGGCTACGGCCGCCGCTTCGCGGCTTAACTTGCCTGCGGCAAGTGAGCCTTCGCCGAAACCCCCGCAATGCTTTGGCTTCACCAATCAACTCCATTACGACAAGTATCCTTGCATCTTCGCTTCGATGATGCGGGGGTTTTCACCATTCGCGATGCAGATTAGACCTTCGATGAACAGCTCGCGCTCGCTCGCCATTTTGTTGACGTGATATTTCAGCTTGTTGGCGACGGGCAGGAAGATCAGGTTGGCGGCGCCCACGCCGTATATCGTGGCGACGAACGCGACCGCGATGCCGGCGCCCAGCTTGGACGGGTCGGACAAGTTTTCCATCACATGGATCAAGCCCATCACCGCGCCCAGGATGCCGATGGTCGGCGAATAGCCGCCGGCGGCCATCCAAATCTTGGAGGCCTCCAGGCGGCCGTGCTCGTAGGCCGCCAGCTCGCGTTCCAGGGTGTCGCGCAAGACCTCGGGTTCGGCGCCGTCGACCAGCATTTGCAGGCCGCGCCGATGAAACAGCTCGACCTGCTCGTCGATGAAGGGTTCCAGCGCCAGCAGGCCGCCGCGCCGCGCCGTCTGGCTCCACTGCAACAGCATCTCGAGCACGGCCGCGGCCGAATGCTTGGGCGGCATGAAGACCCACTTCAACATGCTCAGGCCGTCTAGAAAAACGTGCGACGTGCTTTGCAGCATCACGGCACCGGCGGTGCCGCCGACCACGATGATGAAGGCCGTCACCTGAAGCAGGGAACCGATGTGGCCGCCCTCCAAGGCCTGGCCGAGCAGGATGGCGGACAGGCCCAGCAACAAGCCGATGATGCTAATCAAATCCATAAATCACTCCGACGACGGTATCCAGTCCTTCAGCCGACCCCGCAAGCGGGCAACGGCCTGGGTATGCAACTGGCACACACGAGATTCGGTCACGCCCAACACAGCCCCGATCTCCTTGAAATTCAAGTCCTGCTCGTAATACATGCCCATCAACAACTTTTCGCGCTCCGGCAACTCGCGGATCGCCTGGACCAAGGCCTGCCGGAATCGCTGCCCGGCCAGAACATCGAACGGGGCGGGCATGGCCTCGTCGGCGAAACGGGACAGAAACTCATCGCCGCCCTGCTCCTGCAAATCTTCGTAATAGACCAGTTGCGCGCCGCGAGCCTCGTTCAAAAGCTCATAATAAGCCTCGATGCCGAGTTTAAGCTCGCCGGCGATCTCCTGCTCGGACGGCTGCCGGCTCAAACGCTGCTGCAAGGCATGGATGACCGCCTCGATCAGGCGCGCAGACTTGCGCATATTGCGCGAGGCCCAGTCCGCGTCGCGTAGCTCGTCCAGCATGGCGCCGCGGATGCGCTGCGTGGCGAAGGTCTCGAAGTTCGCGCCCTGTGCCTCGTCGTAGCGATCCACCGCACCGAGCAGGGCCATCAGGCCGGCTTGGATCAGGTCGTCGACCTCGACCGAGGCCGGCAACCTCGCCATCAGATGATAAGCGATGCGTTTGACGAGCGGCGCATATTGCTGGACAAGCTCGTCCCTAGCCGTATTGCCAGTCGAGTTCCGCATCGCGCGACTTCAAGCTGGCCGCGCCGGAAACGATCCGGCCCAGCAAATAGGTTCTCTGCCAAAACTCCCGGGCGCCCATGGCATGGCCACCGGTCCAAGCACCCGCGCGCTCGGCCAGGGCCTTGAAGGCCAGCGAACCCGCGCAATCCGGCGCCACCTCGAGCAGGGGCCGCATCAGCCGTACCGACTGCGCCAGCTTTTCGTCCCGTGGCACGGCGCCGAACCACTCCAGGTGCACGCCCAGGAAACGCTGTGCGGTATTGGCCAAATTCGTAAATACCGCCTCCGAGCTGCCCGGCTCGCGCTCGTCCATGACCAACACGTGCCAACGGCCGTCAGGCCGCAGCTTGTGCGCGGTCTTCAACAGCGCATAGGCCTCGGTGATGGCCGAGCGCTGGTCCGGCAACACCAGCAAGTGATGGCCGCAACTCGCGGCCAAGGCCGAGGGCTTGGCGCTCATCTGGGCATTGACCATCAGCCAACCTTGGTTGCCGATGGCGTGGATCAGGTCGTCCAGGCGCCGGTCCCAGGCCACGTCCGACATGGCGTTCAAGACCGAGGACAAGGGGCCGGTCAACAGCAGGCGCACGTCGGCCGGCGCATCGACCACGGCGCGGTCCAGCATGGAGCGGCCCTGCAACACGTCGGCCAAGCGATGGCGCGGTGCCAGGCCGTATTGCGTCGCGACGTTGTGCGGCGATTCCATCTCGTCCAGCACCGCCACCGACTCGCCGCGCCGGGCCAAGGCATAGGCCAGGCTGGCCAAGGCCATCGCCTTCAACGACGGCTCGGTGCCGAACACGGCACAGGCATGGAACGGCGCCTGCCGGCCGAGCAGGCGCCGCAGGCCGCTGGCCTGGTCGAGCACCTCAACCGACGGCACTCACCGCCCCTCGATCGGATGCATTGGCCTCGCTGGCGGCCGAACGCTCGGCGGCCACCAGCACCGGGATGTCCGCCTCGTCCAAGGCGAACGGCGAATCTTGCTGCTGCAATTTGAAGGCCCGGTCGACCAGATACAGCAGGCTGACCAGGTGCAGGTCCTCCGGCACCCGCTGGCCGTTGGTGACGTAATGCACCTCGATCTGGTGGCGCAAGGTCACGTCCAGCACCGGACCGTAGGTCAGCGCCTCGTCGATCTTGGTCAGGATGCAGCCGACCAGGCCCTCGCCGCTGTAGGCGCGCACCACTTCTTCCAGGGTCATGCCCTGGGATTGCGCGCTCAGCAGCAACAGTCGCTTGATGCCCCGGCCGCTGCCGGACAACAGGTCCACCTGCTCGGCGACGCGCTTGTCGCGCTGGCCCATGCCCACGGTGTCGATCAGCACCAGGCGTTTGCCGGCCAGGTCGGCCAGGGTCGAATCCAGTTCCTTGCCGTCGCGCACCGCGTAGACCGGCGTGCCCAGGATGCGGCCATAGATGCGCAATTGGTCCTGCGCGCCGATCCGGTAGGTGTCGGTGGTGATCAGGGCCACCTGGCTGGCGCCGTATTTCAGCACGGCGCGGGCCGCCAGCTTGGCCACCGTCGTGGTCTTGCCCACGCCGGTCGGGCCGACCAGGGCATAGACCCCGCCCCGGCTGACGATGTCGTGTTCGGCCCCGGCCACCTTGATGTTGTGCATCAGGGCCGATTTCAGCCATTTCAGCGCCCGCTCGAGGTCATATCCCCGAGGCAACTGCTCGACCAGATGGTTGCTCAAGACCGTGCCGAAACCGGCGCCGATCAGCAGCTTCATCAATTCGGCCCGCATCGGCTCGCGCCGCGTCAAGTCGGACCAGGCGAAGCCGGCCAACTGGCCCTCGACCAGACCGCGCAGCAAGCGCACCTCGCGCGCCAGCTCTTGCACCAAGGGCGATACCGCCTCGTCGACGGCGGCGGCCACATTCAGCGCCGGCACGACGGATGCGGCGGGCTCCGCCGGCGCGGGGTCGGGGCTCGCGGCCGGCACCGGCTTGGCGGCCGGGGCCGACTGCACGACCTCGCGCTGCGACAGATACTCGGTCAGGGTGGTGATGGCTACTTCGTCGAACATCGGGGCGGCGGCCGGTTTCTTGGGCGCGGCCGGCTCGGGCGCCGGCTTGGGCCGGGCCGGCCGCGCCGAGACCACGGGCTCGGCCCGCTGGGACAGGGCCGCCATGTCGAGATCGGCCACCGCGATGATCTCGACCCCGCCCTCGATGCGGCGGTTCGACAGGATGATGGCATCGGCGCCCAGGGCATCGCGCACTTGGCGCAGCGCCTCGCGCGTGGTGCCGGCGTAGAATTTCTTGATCATGCGCCGCTACCCACCATGGCGGTGACGCGGATCGATTTGCCGTCGGGCACTTCGGCGTGGGAGATGACCTTCAGATCGGGGGAACTGCGGCGCAGGAAACGCGACAACATGGACCGAAGCAGCGGCGGCACCAGAAGCACGGCGGGCATGTCGGCCTCCAATTGCTGTTGGACGGCCCTTTGCGTGTCCTTGACCATCGTTTCCGCCAATCCCGGCTCCAATCCCGCGCCCGCCTCTCCCTGGCTGGACACGGCCTGCATCAGAATCTGTTCTAGACCTGGCTCGAGCGCAATCACTTGCAGTTCCTGAGCGGCTCCATAGATGTCGTGGATGATAGCACGGCCGAGCGAGGCACGAACCGCCGAGGTCAAGTCGTCGACATCCTGGCTGCGGGCGCCGTGTTCGGCCAGGGCCTCCAGGATGCTGCGCAGGTCGCGGATGTGTACGCCCTCGTCCAGCAGGTTCTGCAACACCCGTTGCACGCTGGACACCGGCAACAACTTGGGCGTCAGTTCCTCGACCAGCTTGGGCGCCTGCTGGGCGAAATGATCGAGCAGTTGTTGCGTCTCCTCGCGGCCCAAGAGCTCCGGCGCGTGTTCGTTGATGATCTTCGACAGATGCGTGGCCACCACCGTGCTGGCGTCGACCACGGTATAGCCGTAGCTCAGGGCCTGCTCGCGCATGGCCTGCTCGATCCATACCGCCGGCAGGCCATAGGCCGGATCCGACGCGGCCTGGCCCTCGACCACGCCGAACACCCGGCCCGGGTTGATCGCCAGCAGCTTGCCGACCACGGCCTCGCCCTCGGCCACGCCCACGCCCTTGAGCAGGATGCGATAGGCATTCGGCCGCAATTGCAGGTTGTCGCGGATATGCACGGCCGGCACCAGATAGCCGACATCCTGCGCGATCTTCTTGCGGATGCCGCGAATGCGCCGCAGCAGCTCGCCGTCTTGCGCGCGATCGACCAGCGGCACCAGGCGATAACCGACCTCCAGCCCCAGTTGGTCGACGCTCTGCACGTCGCGCCAGCCGATCTCCACCGCCTCTTCCGTCGGCGGCGGCGCCTCGGCCACCACCCGCGCGGCCGTCGCCTCGGCTTTCTTCCGCTGGTCCAACGTATAACCGATGCCGCCCAGCACGGCGCCCATCAGCAGAAAGGCCACGTGCGGCATGCCGGGGATCAGGCCGAGCAAGGACAGGATACCGGCGGTGAGGAAGATCGCCTGCGGTTTGCCGAAGACCTGGCTCAGCATCTGCTGGTTCAGATCGTGCTCGGTCGACACGCGGGTCACCACGATGCCGGCGGCGGTCGAGATGATCAGCGCCGGCACCTGGGCGACCAGGCCGTCGCCGATGGTCAGCAGGGTGTAGTTGTTGGCCGCCGTCGCCAGGCTGAGATCGTGCTGGATCACGCCGATCAACAGGCCGCCGATCACGTTGATCAGCATGATGATGATGCCGGCCACCGCGTCGCCGCGCACGAACTTCGAGGCACCGTCCATCGAGCCGTAGAAGTCGGCCTCCTGCGATACCTCGCTGCGGCGCTTGCGCGCTTCGTCCTCGCCGATCAGGCCGGCGTTGAGATCGGCGTCGATCGCCATCTGCTTGCCGGGCATCGCGTCCAAGGTGAAGCGGGCCGCCACCTCGGCGATGCGGCCGGCGCCCTTGGTGATCACCATGAAATTGATCAGCACCAGGATGATGAACACGATCAGGCCCACGGTGTAGTTGCCGCCGACCAGGAAGTGGCCGAAGGCCTCGATCACCTTGCCCGCCGCATCCGGCCCGGTGTGGCCCTCCAGCAGCACGATGCGGGTGGACGCGACGTTGAGCGACAGGCGCAACAAGGTCGTCATCAGCAGCACCGTCGGGAAGATCGAGAACTCCAGCGGCTTCAGCGTATAGAGCGCGATCAACAACACGATCATCGACAGCGCGATGTTGAAGGTGAACAGCATGTCGAGCAGGAACGGCGGCAAGGGCAGGATCATCATGCCCAGGATCATCATGACCAGGATCGGCGCCGCCAGGCGCTGCCACTGCATACCGGTCATGGTCGCCGCTTCGGCCATTTACGCCGCCTGCCCTTCCGGGTCCAGTTCGGCCGGCACCAGCCAGTCGTTCGGCAGCGCCGGCGTCATGCCCGGCTGCTTGATCTGATAGACATAGGCCAGCACCTGGGCCACGGCGGTGAACAGGGCGTTCGGAATGGTGTCGCCGATCTCGACATGGCCGTGCAAGGCGCGCGCCAGCGGCGGCGCCTCGACGACGGGCACGCCGTGCTCGCGCGCGATCTCCTTGATCCGCGCCGCCACCAGTTGGCTGCCCTTGGCCACCACCCGCGGCGCGTTCATCCGCTTGTTGTCGTATTTCAAGGCCACCGCGTAGTGGATCGGGTTGGTCACCACCACCTCGGCCTTGGGCACCTCGGCCATCATCCGGCGGCGCGCCATCTCGCGCTGCATGCGGCGGATGCGGCTGCGAATCTGCGGGTCGCCCTGGGTCTGCTTGTTCTCGTCGATGACCTCCTGCTTGGTCATGCGCAGCTTGAAGTGGTAATGCCAAAGCTGGAACGGCACGTCGATGACCGCGATCAAGGCGAAGGCGCCGGCCGCCGCCAGGAATATCTGCAAGGCGATCCAGCCGGTATGGGCCATGGCCGACTCCAAGGGCTGCGAGGCCAGGCTCAGCAGATCGCCGCTGAGCCGCCACAGCATCCAGGCCGACACACCGCCGATCAAGGCGCTCTTCAGGACGGCCTTGAGCAGCTCGACGGCGGACTGCGTGGAAAACAGCCGGGCGATACCCTGGATCGGGTTGATGCGGCTCGCATTGAAAACGAGCGCCTCGGTGGAAAAGTTCCAGCCGGAGATCAACAGATTGGCGGCAATGGTGGCCACGATCATGGCCAGGGCGAAGGGCGCGAAGGCGATCAACATGTCGCGCGCCGCGGTGAACAGGGTCAGTCCCATCAGGCTGCTATCCATCGCCTCGGCCCGGCCGAAGGTGAAGACGTTCAGCATCATGTCGTACATGGCCTGATAGAAATACGTCCCCATCAAGGCGATGGTGACGACGCCGGTCATCAGGATGGCGAAGGTGGATAGCTCCCGCGAGTGCGGCACATTGCCTTGCTCGCGCGCCTGCTCGATCTTGCGGCCTGTCGCCGCTTCCGTCCGTTCGAGGTCGCTGTCTTCCGCCATCCGTTTTCAGCCCCTAACCTAGGTGCTGCTTATAAAAATATTCGGGGGAGTTTAGCACGGGAAACCGGCCCCAGCCCGGCCAAAAAACAAACGGCCCAGGCGCTTGCCTGGGCCGTTTGCGCGTAAGCGGGTACTAGCTTAGTGCGCCTGCACGCCGGGGCCGAAGAAGCGGTAGCCCAGGCGCATCTGCTGGCTGCGCGCGAGCCGCTTTTTGCCCACCTCGTCGGTGAAGGCCGGGGCGATGCCGGCATAGGCCTTGGCCGCCCAATCGGCATCCAAAAGCAGGTCGGCCACACCCTCGGCCCAACGCAGCTTGTCGCTGGCCGAACCGAGCTTGGCGCCGCAGCTATCCATCAAGGCGGCAATATCGGCGGCAGCCATGCCGTCGCTCTTCAAGCGGCCGGCCAACTGCACGCAGGCCTCGCCGCTGGCGCAGGCGGCCACGGCCTTGTCGAACTGGGCCTTGGCATTGGCCGCATCGCCCAGGTCGCGATAGAGCTTGCCGATATAGGCCAGGGCATAGTGATCCTTGGCCCGGCCGGCGGCCTCGCCCAGAATCTGGGCCGCCCAAGGCGCATCGCCCATCGCGTCGCGCACGGTCTCGGCCAGCTTGGTGAAGTCGTAGGGATTGTCGCTGGTCTGGCCGGCACGGGCGGCCAGGTATTCCTTGGCCTTGGCCCGGCCGAACTCGGCGTCCTTCAGTTCGCGCGCGGCGGTCAGCACCACCTCGCGGAACCAGACGAAGTCGCTGGCCGAGGCGATGCTCTCGTCCAGCAGCTTGCCCAGCCAGGTCTTGTCGCCCAGGCGGTCCACCGCCAGGATCAAGGCCTTGAACCGGCTGAAGTGGAAGCCGCTCTCGCGCAGCTTGTCCTCGGCCGTGCTCAACAGCTTGGCGGCATAGGCGTTGTCCTGTAGTTCGGCCACCACCCGGTCGGCCAGCGCGATCAAGGCCTTGGTCGTGGTGACCTTGGCCTCCTCGTTCTGTATCTCGACATACTTGGCCTGGTTGGCCTCGCGCTTGGCCAGCCGGTCTTTCAGCCGCGCCACGCGCTCGGCGTCGTCGGCGGCGAATTTCTCGGCCGCCTCGACCACCCGGCGCATCTCGTCCAGGTTGGCGATCACATCCTCGGCCCGGGTCAGCAAGGCGGCGGCGCCGGCGGCATCGCCGATGGCGGCGCTGACCGCGACCAGCTCCAGAAACTCTGGCACGGCGCTGGCGATCTCGGCGCCCTTGGCCAGCACCGCCTTGGTGAATTCGGCGTTGTCCTTGGCGGCATCCAAGACTTGTTTAACCGCGACGAAGTCCTTGGCCGTTTCCAAGGCCTTGTTATACAGCGCGCCGGCTGCCGAGGCGTCGATCTCGCCCAGCACGCCCGAGAGCGAAATCAGGTCGGACGGGCTGCTGAACTTGGCGGCGCCCTCTTGCACCACGGCGGCGGCCTTGACCTTGTCGCCCAAGTCCTCGGCAATGCTCTTGGCCAGACGAACGAAATCGCCGGCGCGGCCGGCCTTGGCCTTGATCTTGTCGTAGATATCGCCGAGCAGGCCGGCGGCCGCCTCTTTGATCTCGCCACCCACCGCCTGGGCCAGGGCATACAACTCGTCGGTCGCGGAAATCTCTTTCAGCGCGCCGCCCAGCGACTTGACCGCGCCGGCCGCATCGCCGGTCACCAGCAGCTGGCCCATGCCGACCGCCATCTTCTCGTCGCCGGCCATCGCGAAGTCCGCGCCTTGGCCCAGCATCGCATCGGCTTGGCCGGTATCGCCCAGGGCCTTGAAACCGATGGCCAGGGCGACGAAATCCTTGGTGAACATCGCGCCGCCGGCGGTGTCGTCGAGGAAGGCCTTGGCATCGGCCGCACCGGTGAAGGCCGGGCCGGACAGCAATTCCTTGGCATAAGCGAAATCGGCCGGCGCATCG
This sequence comes from Betaproteobacteria bacterium, assembly GCA_016234655.1. Classification (GTDB taxonomy): domain Bacteria; phylum Pseudomonadota; class Gammaproteobacteria; order Burkholderiales; family Thiobacillaceae; genus Sulfuritortus. The sequence goes on along the minus strand of JACRAU010000027.1, from coordinate 32,432 downwards.
AGCGCCTCGCGCGCCAGGTTGTAGATGTCTTCCGCGCTGCCCGCCTGGGCGGCGCGCGCCGCCAGGGTTTCCCGTGTTGCCATGACCGTTCTCCTGAATTTCTCGAAACGACAAAACGCGTACTTTACCGGCAGCGCGGCCTTCGCGCTGCCAGGCTTTATTTATCGCGGGATAAAATCCCTGCATCGCCCCATAAATCCCCGCCTCACCCCATAAGCCAGGGCGAAATCGACGATATAATCGCCGAACCGGGAGATAATATACGCAATCCGAAAGTCGATTGCCGGCCTTAATGACCCATCACGAACCCACCCACCGCTGGATCGTCGCGCCGCAGACCGCGCGCTTCACCGAGCCGCTCGTACTGCAATCGGGCGCGGTGCTCAACGGCTACGAACTGGTCTACGAGACCTACGGCCAGCTCAATGCCAGCCGTAGCAACGCGGTGCTGATCTGCCATGCCCTGTCCGGCAACCACCATGTCGCCGGCTACCACGGCGAGCAGGAGAAAAAGCCGGGCTGGTGGGACAACATGATCGGCCCGGGCAAGCCCATCGACACCGAGCGCTTCTTCGTCATCGGCCTGAACAACCTGGGCGGCTGCCACGGCAGCACCGGCCCTTCCAGCATCAACCCGGACACCGGCAAGCCTTTTGGCGCCGACTTCCCGCTGGTCACCGTGGAAGACTGGGTCACCGCCCAGGCCCGGCTGGCCGAACACCTGGGCGTCGAACGCTTCGCCGCCGTGGTCGGCGGCAGCCTGGGCGGCATGCAGGCCCTGCAATGGAGCATCCAATATCCCGACTGGCTCGACCACTGCCTGGTCATCGCCGCCGCGCCCAAGCTCACCGCGCAGAACATCGCCTTTAACGACGTGGCGCGCCAGGCCATCCTGACCGACCCCGACTTCAACGGCGGCCAGTATTACGGCGGCCCCGGCCCCCGGCGCGGCCTGCGCCTGGCCCGCATGCTCGGCCACATCACCTATTTGTCCGACGATGTGATGGGCAGCAAGTTCGGCCGCGCCTTGAAGAGCGGCAGCTACCAGTTCGGCTACGAGGTCGAGTTCGAGATCGAGTCCTACCTGCGCTACCAGGGCGACAAATTCGCCGAGAGCTTCGACGCCAACACCTATCTGTTGATGACCAAGGCGCTCGACTACTTCGACCCGGCGCAAGACATGGGCGGCGGCCTGGCCGAGGCCCTGCGCCCGGCCCAAGCCGACTTCCTGGTAGTCGCCTTCACCACCGACTGGCGCTTCGCGCCCGAGCGTTCGCGCGAGATCGTCGAGGCCCTGCTGCACAACAAGCGCAACGTCAGCTACGCCGAGATCACCCACGGCCACGGCCACGACGCCTTCCTCATGGTCGACCCCTATTACCACGGCGTGGTGCGGGCCTATATGGAGAAGATCAAGCCATGACCGGCAACGGCATCGCGCGCAAAGACTACGCCCTCATCGGCCAGTGGATCGCACCCGGCAGCCGCGTGCTCGACCTCGGCTGCGGCGACGGCGAACTGCTGCGCGAACTCATGAATACCCGCCAGGTCACCGGCTACGGCGTCGAGATCGACGACGCCAGCATCCTGGCCTGCGTGCAGAAGGGCGTGAACGTCATTCAGGGCGACCTGGAACAAGGCCTGTCCGGTTTCGAGGACAACGCCTTCGACTACGTCATCCTCTCGCGCACCCTGCAAACCATGCGCCACACCGAAGGCATCCTGAAAGAGATGCTGCGCGTCGGCCGCCAGGGCATCGTCACCTTCCCCAACTTCGGCTACTGGAAAAACCGCGTCCAGGTCTGGCAGGGCCGCATGCCCCGCTCGGCCGACATGCCCTACCAGTGGTACGACACGCCCAACATCCACCTGTGCACCGTGCGCGACTTCGAAGACCTCTGCGCCCAGCACGACCTCGAGATCCTGGAGCGGGCCGTGCTCACCCACGGCCGGCCGGTCACCCTGCTGCCTAATCTTCTGGGCAGCCTCGCCGTCTTCCGCTTCGAACACCGCCGCTGATTCGATGGACCTCAGCCGCTTCGGCTCCCTGCCCGACTGGGCCGAGTGGCTGGCGCAAGACGCCGACGGCGCCTGGTGGGCCTTCGAAGCCGAACCGAACCAGCATGATCGGGGGTGGTATGAAAATGAGGTGGGGCGTTACTCGCCAGTCGGTAAGGATTCACTCAATCCTGACTGGCAGAGTGCGCTCATTCGCATCAAGTAGCCTCCCCCACCTCATTTCGGCGTAGGCTAATGCCGGCGAAGCCGGCGTTAAGCTCGCGAAGCGAGCGGCCGAAGCCAAAATGAAGCCACCGAGTTGCCACCAGCATTCGCTGCGGACTAGCATTCAAAAAACAATTAAAGGGAGGCAAGACTTGCCACTCAAGCACTACATTCTGACCGCCGAAACTGATGGCATCTTTCGCGACCAAGCAATGAACCATCTGCCGCTAACCTTATTCAAGGCAAGCCCAACCATATTCGGCAGTAATCGTACCGTTGAATTAACTTTGGACGGAATCTAATTCCATGCGCATAGCCTCCTTCACAGCAAGAAATTTTCGGTCAATCACTGACGCATATAAGCTACCCCTAAGGGACTTTGCAGTGCTGGTTGGCCCCAATAACGAAGGCAAGTCCAATGTTCTTAAGGCAATTGCGATTGCGCTTGGCCTACTCTCACGATCCAGATATTTCAAGAGCCAGAGACAAGTTCGATACCGCTATGGTGATGAGGATGATGTAACTTACCGCTGGGACCGCGATTTTCCTCTTGCTCTTCAATCTGCGCAGCCAGACGGACGATCTGAATTTGTACTCGAATTCGAGCTGAATGGCATAGAGAAAAGGGACTTCAAAGCAGCGACAAAAATAAATCTCGCCACAAATCTTAAGCTCAAACTATCGTTGGGGCGTGAAGACGCAAAGCTGGAATTATTGCTCCAAGGGAAAGCAAAGCAAAAGGTTGGGCCTGATCTTGAGCAAGTTGCGCGCTTCGTCGGAGAGAAATTGGACATCCAATACATTCCTGCGATCAGACCATCCGCCTTGGCAGAAAGCGTTGTTGATGATCTTCTAGCTAGAGAACTATCCCAACTAGAGGAGAACCCAGAATATAGAGAACTATTAGTAAGGTTGGAGGCAATCCAAAAACCAATACTGCAAGCACTAGGCAAAGAACTGACAAAAACCGTGGCAAGTTTCATACCAGAGGTAAAGACCGTTCGCATTCAAACCGGGAGCGGCCTTCGTCGTGCTCTTCGTAACTCTTCCCACGTCCTTGTTGACGACGGGAATGAAACCGAACTTGGGCGCAAAGGGGACGGCGTAAAAAGTCTAACTGCAATAGCCTTACTTCGTCACACAAGCCAGAAATCGTTAGGTAATAGATCGTTGATATTTGCGATTGAAGAACCTGAATCTCACCTTCACCCACGTGCGATTCATGGTCTACGTAATGTCTTACAAGAAATCGCAGCCACAAATCAAGTCATTGTTACAACACACTCACCGGTACTTGTCGATCGACAAGAAACTCGTCGAAATATCATCGTAAAAGATGGTCGCGCTGTACCCGCCAAGCACATCCGCGAGGTGCGTGATGCACTTGGCGTAGAACTTTCTGACAATCTTGCGTCGGCAACACTCGTGCTATTAGTCGAAGGAGAGGAAGACCGCTTGCTAATACAGGCATGGCTACCCAAGTTATCGACGAAATTAGCCAAGGCGATTACTACTGGAAACTTGGCAATTGATACCCTGAACGGGGCAACAAATCTTCGCTACAAGGCCGGCCTTCATAAAACGCACCTTTGTCGAGTACACGCATTAATTGACAATGATGTTGCGGGGCGCAAATCGATAGACGCCGCCCTTGCAGCCGGTGTGATCGAGAAAGTAGAGTACCGTGCAACGGTCTGCCGCGGAATGGAAAACTCCGAACTAGAGGACTTATTGGTCCAAGACACATATGAAAATGCAATCAAATCCACCTTCGGTGTCAGTCTAAATCCTAAGTTCATGTCATCGAATAAAAAGCAGTGGTCTGATCGAGTTCGTGACAACTTTCAAGATCAAGGGGTCCCATGGTCATCATCATTGGAACGACAAGTAAAACTGGTTGTCGCAAATGCGGCTTTGATGAATGGACTAAACAGTCTAAACCATCACCGCAGAGGTCCAATTGATTCGCTCGTCCAGCAACTCGAAGAGCGCCTCACACATTTTTAACATGCCCAAACTAAAGGGGTCTCAGGTTCGAATCATCGGCGCCGGTTATTGGCGCAAAGGAAAGGCGATTTATGAGCGCGAAAACGGCTAAGGCGAGTTCCGCCAAGGTCAAATACACCGACGAGCCCTTGGGCGAGGTCCAGGTCGTCCCCGACTTTCTGCCGTCGCCGGCCGAGTTGGCCTTTCGCGAAGAAGGCGTCAAGGTCACCTTGGCCCTGAGCAAGAAGAGCATCGAGTTCTTCAAGTCCGAGGCGTCGAAGCATCACACGCAATACCAGCGGATGATCCGCCGCCTGCTCGATGCCTATGTCGATGCCCAGGCCGAAACGCCCCGCCGAGGCAGCCGCGCCGACAAACGGCGTGCCCCTTGATCGGGGCAACAGCGGCATCATGCGCAAGGAATATGACTTCTCCAAGGCCGGAAAGAACCCATACGCTTCCAATATGAAACGCCCCACCGCCAAACCCGCCGCCCCCAAAACCTACACCGACCCTCTGGCCGAAATCCTGCGCCCCGGCCAGTCGATCGAGCTGCTGAAGGAGCTGCATATCCTGACGCGCGACGGCAAGCTCAACCAGGACAGCCGGCGCAAGCTGAAGCAGGTGTACCACCTGTGCAATTTCATCGAGCCGCTGCTGAACGAGGTGTTGGACAAGCAGGAGACGCTGACCCTGGCCGACCACGGCGCCGGCAAGTCTTACCTGGGCTTCATCCTCTACGACCTGTTTTTGAAAGAACGGCCGGGCGCGCACATCTACGGCATCGAGACCCGCGACGAGCTGGTGGCCAAGTCGCGCGAGCTGGCCTCTAGGCTGGGCTTCGAGCGGATGTCCTTCCTCAATGTGACGGTGGCGGAGTCCACCCAGTCCGCGCAGTTGCCGGCGACCATCGACATCGTCACCGCCCTGCACGCTTGCAATACGGCGACCGACGACGCCATCCAGTTCGCGCTGGCCAAGCAGGCCCGCCACATCGTGCTGGTGCCCTGCTGCCAGGCCGAGGTGGCGGCGGTGTTGCGCAAGCACAAGAACGAATCCTTCGGCAAAACCCCGCTGTCGGAGATCTGGCGCCACCCCATCCACAGCCGCGAGTTCGGCAGCCAGCTGACCAACGTGCTGCGCTGCCTGCAACTGGAGGCGCACGGCTACCAGCTCACGGTGACCGAGCTGGTCGGCTGGGAGCACTCGATGAAGAACGAGCTGATCGTCGCCAGCCGCACCGGCGCCCCGCGCCGCAACGCGCGCGAACGCCTACAGCAAATTTTGCAAGAACTGAACCTCACGGAACTCGAAGGCCGCTTTCTCGGCTAGCCCACAAGGTACGGGGGCCTTTCAAAACCCCGGCGCGCTCTCGAACGCCACTTCTTCTCCCGTCAGCGGGTGCCGGAAGCGCAGGGCGCAGGCATGCAGCAACAGCCTGTCGGCCATGGCCTGCACCTCGGCCGGCGCATACAGTGCATCGCCCAGGATCGGGTGGCCCAAGGCCTGCATGTGGACACGCAATTGGTGCGAGCGGCCGGTAATCGGCTCCAACTCGACCCGCGTGGTTTGCCTGGCCGCGTCGAAGGCCAGCACCCGCCAGCGGCTGACGCTGGGTTTGCCCCGCTCGCGATCGACGATGCGCAGCGGCCGCTTGGGCCAATCGACGGCGATGGGCAGATCGATCGTGCCCCATTCCTCATTCGGCGCTTGTAGCCGTCCAGCCACCACGGCGACATAGCGTTTGCTCACCTCGCGCGCGGCGAACATCATGCTCAGTCGCCGCCGCATCTCGGCGCCGCGCGCCAACAGCATCAGGCCCGAGGTGGCCATGTCCAAGCGATGCACGATGAGGGCATCGGGGTAGCTCGCCTGCGCCCGCGCGCTCAGGCAGTCCTGCTTGTCCGGCCCCCGACCTGGCACCGCGAGCAGGCCGCTGGGCTTGTCGAACACCAGCAGGGTGTCGTCGGCGTGAATGAGGGGAATGGGCTCTGGCATGGCGGATACGCTTGTCTGCCGCGTATTGTCCTATGCCCGCGCTAAATGCAAAACGGGCCAGATCGCTCCGGCCCGTTTGTCTTTCATCCACCGCGAATTACAGCAGCGGCACGATCAACAAGGCGACGATGTTGATGATCTTGATCAAGGGGTTCACGGCCGGGCCGGCGGTGTCCTTGTAGGGGTCGCCCACGGTATCGCCGGTCACTGCGGCTTTGTGGGCCTCGCTGCCCTTGCCGCCGTAGTTGCCTTCCTCGATGTACTTCTTGGCGTTGTCCCAGGCGCCGCCGCCGGTTGTCATGGAGATAGCCACGAAGATGCCGGTGATGATGGTGCCGATCAGCACGCCGCCGAGGGCCTGTGCACCCAGGGTGAGGCCGACGATGAGCGGCACGGCAACGGGGAGCAGCGATGGGATGATCATTTCCTTGATCGCGGCCTTGGTCAGCATGTCGACGCAGGTGCCGTATTCCGGCTTGGCCTTGCCTTCCATGATGCCGGCGATTTCGCGGAACTGGCGACGCACTTCCACCACGATGGAACCGGCGGCACGACCGACCGCTTCCATGCCCATGGCACCGAACAGATAGGGCACCATGCCGCCGATGAACAGGCCGATGATGACTTCGTGGTTGGACAGGTCGAAGGTCAGGTGCTGGCCGCCCGCCGTGAGGGCATGGGTGTAGTCGGCAAACAGCACCAGCGCGGCCAGACCGGCGGAGCCGATGGCGTAGCCTTTGGTCACGGCCTTGGTGGTATTACCCACGGCGTCGAGCGGGTCGGTGATGTTGCGGATTTCATCCGGCAGTTCAGCCATTTCGGCAATGCCGCCGGCGTTGTCGGTGATCGGACCGTAGGCGTCCAGGGCCACGATGATGCCGGCCATCGACAGCATGGAGGTCGCGGCGATGGCAATACCATACAGGCCACCCAGGGCATAGGCACCGTAGATCGCGGCACACACGGCCAACACCGGAGCGGCGGTGGACTTCATCGACACGCCCAGGCCCGCGATGACGTTGGTGCCATGACCGGTGGTGGAGGCCTCGGCGATATGACGCACCGGGCTGAACTCGGTGGCGGTGTAGTACTCGGTAATCCACACCATGGCGGCGGTCAGCACCAAGCCGATCAGCGAAGCCAGGTAGAGGTTCATCGAGGACACCAGGGTGTCGCCGATCATCACGCCTTCACCGAGGATCCAGGTAGTCACCGGGTAGAAGGCCGCGACAGCGATCACGCCGGAGACGATCAGGCCGCGGTACAGGGCGTTCATGATCTTGCCGCCTTCGCGAGTCTTGACGAAGTAGGTACCGATGATCGACGCGATGATCGACACGCCGCCCAGGACCAGCGGATAAACCACTGCCTCGGGCGAACCGGTAATCATCAGGCCACCCAGTACCATGGTGGCGATGATGGTCACGGCGTAGGTCTCGAACAGGTCGGCGGCCATGCCGGCGCAGTCACCGACGTTGTCACCCACGTTGTCGGCGATCACCGCCGGGTTGCGCGGATCGTCCTCGGGAATGCCGGCTTCGACCTTGCCCACCAAGTCGGCGCCGACGTCCGCGCCCTTGGTGAAGATGCCACCGCCCAGACGGGCGAAGATGGAGATCAGCGAGGAACCGAAGGCCAGGCCGACCAGCGCGTGGGTGGCTTCCTTCGACTCGACGCCCATGCCGATCAGCACGGCGTAGTAGCCGGCGACGCCAAGCAGGCCCAGGCCCACCACCAAGAGGCCGGTGATGGCGCCGCCCTTGAAGGCGACGTTCAAGGCCGCGTTGAGGCCATTCTTGGCCGCCTCGGCGGTACGCACATTGGCGCGCACGGAGACGTTCATGCCGATGAAACCGGTGAAGCCCGAGAGGACCGCGCCCAGGGCAAAACCGACGGCAGTCTGCCAACCCAATGCGAAGAAAATGGCGATCAACAGCACCACGCCGACGATGCCGATGGTGGTGTATTGCCGATTCAGGTAGGCCTGCGCGCCTTCTTGAACCGCAGCGGAGATTTCCCGCATGCGGTCATTGCCGGTAGGCAAGGCCAATATCCATCGGATCGACAAGACCCCGTATACCAGGGCCAATCCCGCCGCCACGAGGGCGAACAACAGACCGTCACTCATGCTTCGTCTCCTTATCTATGCGAGGCACCGAGCCGCCGCCCCCATGGCAACGGCCGGCGCTAACCTTGCTACATCGAAACCTTCCGAATCATTGCTGCCCACCAAATTTGGTACGTTTGGATTATCTCAGCACATCCACATTAGTACATTAGGATTTTCTGATCCTATTTGTCACATCAAAAAAACAATCCCGCCTTAAGGTTTTCCAATGGACAGCCCGCCCTCGAAGCGGGTGCCGGGCTCGAAGCCGAAGATGGCATCGAGCGCCAGCTCTCGGATCAGACCGTCGACGGCCGCCTGGCCGTGTTCCTTCTGCACCTCGGACAGGATCAGCTTGGCCGAGTTGGCGTTGTAGAAACCGCCGAAGTCGGCCTGCACCTTTAACAACTGACGGGCGCGATCGAGGGTCATTCCATGCCACGGCAGCGTGCAGGAGGCCCGTACCCTAAAGGGCATAAATCCTCGGGCCGAATCTTTCGCGGCCGGGAGGCCGCTCCTACAAGCCCGGTCATCGCGCTCGGCTCAAACCTTGAACGTCGCCAACTTCTTCGCCACGCCGACATTCTTCAGCGTCACATACTGCGGCAAGCCATCCTTGTACTTCGGATAGTCCTCGCCCTGGATCAGCGGCGTCAGGTAGCGCTTGCACTTGGGCGTGATGCCGAAGCCGTCCTTGGTGATGAAGTCGCGCGGCATGAACTTCTCGACGTTGGCCACCTTGGACAGCGGGGCCATGCCGATCTTGTACTTGTAGGGCGCGTCGGAGATGCGGTCGACCGTGGGCATCACCGAGTTGTGGCCCTTCACCGCCAGCTCGACCGCCTTCTGGCCCAACTCGTAGGCCTGCTTGACGTCGGTCTTGGACGCGATGTGGCGCGCGGCGCGTTGCAGGTAGTCGGCCACGGCCCAGTGGAACTTGTGGCCGAGCGCATCCTTGATCATGTTGGCCACCACCGGGGCGGCGCCGCCCAATTGGGCATGGCCGAAGGCATCGCGCGTGCCTTGCTCGGCCAAGAAGCGGCCGTCGGGATAGTGGCAGCCCTCGGACACCACGACGGTGCAGTAGCCGAACTTCTTCACGTTGGCATCGACCTTGGCCAGGAAGGCTTTCTGGTCGAATTCGATCTCGGGGAACAGGATGACCACGGGGATGCCCTGGTCCTCGATCAGGCCGCCGGCGGCGGCGATCCAGCCGGCGTGCCGGCCCATCACCTCGAGCACGAAGACCTTGGTCGAGGTCTTGGCCATGGAGCGCACGTCGAACGAGGCCTCCAGCGCGGACACGGCGATGTACTTGGCGACCGAGCCGAAGCCGGGGCAGCAATCGGTGATCGGCAGGTCGTTGTCCACGGTCTTGGGCACGTGGATGGCCTGGATGGGATAGCCCATGGCCTCGGACAGCTGCGAGACCTTGTAGCAGGTGTCGGCCGAGTCGCCGCCGCCGTTGTAGAAGAAGTAGCCGATGTTGTGGGCCTTGAACACCTCGATCAGGCGCTCGTATTCGCGCTTGTTCTGCTCCAGCGACTTCAGCTTGAAGCGGCAGGAACCGAAACCGCCCGACGGCGTGCTGCGCAGCGCGGCGATGGCGGCGACCGATTCCTTGCTGGTGTCGATCAGGTCTTCGGTCAGCGCGCCGATGATGCCGTTGCGGCCGGCATAGACCTTGCCGATCTTGTCCTTGTGCTTGCGCGCGGTCTCGATGACGCCGCAGGCGGAAGCGTTGATCACTGCGGTGACACCGCCCGACTGGGCATAGAAGGCGTTTTTCTTCGCCATGGTTTTTCTCCTCACATCACTCGATATTCAAGGCAAAAAAAACGCGAACACCCGGTTCGCGTTTCGCTATTTCTCAACCGCCCGCCGTCTCCGCGCTGCGGTGCCGAGCGGCCTCTTCCTGCATTTTCAAGGTGGTCACCATGCAGTCGCCGAGGTTGTCATACTCCTCCTTGCCGGTGGAGAAGCGATCCTTGACCGACCAGAAGAACATGCTGCGGAACTGGTTGTCGCCGGTCTTGGACACGACGAAGTTACAGCCGCTCTCCACCCAGTACAACGCGGGGCACACCGTCAGCTCGCGATCGGCCGGGTTGAGGCGGATTTCGGTCTCCACCTCATCCACGTTCACCTGCCGGCCGTAGCGCTCGCGCAGCGCCGATTGCACCAGGGCCCAATCGGCGTCACTGAAGGCAGAGGCTTCGCTCATTTCTTCACGGAATCCAGGCCGGCGAACACGGCGCTGGTGATGCTATCGACCGAACCGACACCGGAGACCTTGATGTACTTGGGCGCGCCGGCCTCGCCGGTCTTGCCCCAGTCGCCGTAGAACTGCACCAGCGGCTCGGTCTGGGCATGATAGACATCCAGGCGCTTCTTCACGGTCTCTTCCTTGTCGTCGTCGCGCTGGATCAAGTCCTCGCCGGTCGCGTCGTCCTTGCCGGCGACCTTGGGCGGGTTGAACACCACGTGGTAGGTGCGGCCGGAGGCCACGTGCACGCGGCGGCCGGACATGCGCTTGATGATTTCCTCGTCGGGCACGTCGATCTCGACCACGGCATCGATCGGCACGCCGGCGGCCTTCATCGCCTCGGCCTGGGGGATGGTGCGCGGGAAGCCGTCGAACAGGTAGCCGGACTTGCAGTCGTCCTGGGTCAGGCGCTCTTTCACCATGCCGATGATGATGTCGTCGGACACCAGGCCGCCGGCATCCATGATCTTCTTGGCCGCCACGCCCAGCTCGCTACCCGCCTTGACGTGGGCGCGCAGCATGTCGCCGGTGGAAATCTGGGGAATGCCGTATTTTTCCTTGATGTAGTTGGCTTGCGTGCCTTTGCCGGCGCCGGGGCCGCCCAGAAGAATCAGTCGCATGAAACAGTCTCCAATGATTTTGGTTGAAACGGAAAGGACTAGCGGGAACGCACAATCGAAGGGAGGGTATTCAAGCTGCCCCGAAGTGGACAGTTAATTTTTTCGATTGTCTTATAAGCGGAGATTATGCAATGCAGCCAAGCGCCCGCGCGCCGGGCAATGGCATCGGCTAGAAGAAGCCGGAGAAGCCGGTGAACTCGTCGGCCGTCGGGTCCATGGCCACGCCGTCGACACTCACGCCCTTGAAACTGAACTGGATATGGGACGGATCGATAGTGCCGTTGCCCGTGGCGTTTTGGTAGATGTTGAAATACACGGTCGCGGTCTTATTGATCTTGTCGTATTGCACCGCCACCGGCGTATTGGGCAGCAGCGCCTCGGTCGAGGGCGGCGCCCAGCCGTAGTTGTAGGTGTTGGCCAGGTTGGTGCCGATGGCGCGGCTGATGTCCCAATTCGCCACGTTTTCCACGGACTTGGCATCCATGGACCCGCTGAAGGCGAACACGATACTGGCCAGTTGCTGGGAATTGGGCGTGGCGAGCGAAGTGCCCAGCACGGACAGGGCGGTACCCGGTCCGAGCGAGGCGAGGAAGGTGCCGGTGGACAGGCGCGCGTCCATCTTCGGCGGCGTCTTCTGCGCGATATACACGCTCAAGGTCAGCGATAGCGCATCCTGCTTGTATTGATTGCTCAGTTGGGTGGCGATCTTGTTCGCCTGATCGAAGTCGCCCATATCGGCATAGACATAGCCCATCTCGGCATAGGCATCCCAGTAGTCCGGTTTCCGGCTGATCGCCGCCTCGAAGGCCTTGATCGCATCCGCATGGCGGCCGGCCTTGGCATAGGTTTGCCCCAGACCGAAGTCGCCATAAGGGCTGTCCGGCTGCAATGCCTTGATCTTGTTGAATTGCAACTCGGCATTGTTGTAATCGCCCGATTGCATATAGGCCTGGCCGAGGTAGTAGCGCGTGGAGGCGCCGGCATCGATCTGCAGCGCCTTCTCATAAACCGCCCGCGCTTCTTCCGGCTGCTTGTTCAGGATATAGAGTTTTCCCAAGGCGATATGGGTATCGAGATTCTTGTTGTCGATCTCCAGCGCCTTCTTGGTCACATCGATGGCAGACTCGAGATCGCCCTTGGTCTGGTATATCTGCGACATAAAGTTATATGCTGTGACCGTTGCCGCCGAACGGGGGGCAATCGTGGCTGCCTGCTTGAATTTCGCCAGTGCCTCGTCGTAATTTTTCTTCTGAAAGGCATCCACTGCGCCTCTCAGGGCGTTCTGGGCAATACCCTCCCGCTTGGCGCCAAGCTCCGCCGATACGGAAAAGAGACCGGAAACCACTACATCGTCTAAAAGACCCATGATTCAGTTCAGCCCAGATACCTGCTCAATTTATAGTCACTTTATCGACCAAAACCAACCGATCTTTAGGCCCTAGCCGCCTCCGAACAGGGCCCGCACCTTGGCCAAGTCCTCGGCCGTGTCCACCCCCGGCGGCGAGGGCTGCGCGGTGGTCAGCACCGCGATCTTGTAGCCGTGCCACAAGGCGCGCAACTGCTCCAGCGACTCGAAGACCTCCATCGCCGGGCGCGCGAGCTTGGGGTAGGCATGCAGAAAGCCGACCCGGTAGGCATACAGCCCGACATGGCGAAATACGGGCAGCCCTGCGGGCAACCCGGCAAGGGGCGAGGGGCTGGAGGCAAGCGGCGGCTGGGCCCAGGCATCGCGGGCATAGGGGATGGGCGCCCGGCTGAAATAGAGGGCATAGCCGGCCTTGTCCAACACCACCTTGACCACGTTCGGGCTCATCACCTCGTCGATGCTATGCAAGGGGTGGCAGACCGTCGCCATCGCCGCATCGGGGTGGCGGGCCAGGGTCTCGGCCGTGGCGCGGATCAGCTCCGGCTCGATCAGGGGCTCGTCGCCCTGCACGTTCACCACCACCGCGTCGTCCGGCCAGTTGAGCTGCGCCGCCACCTCGGCCAGCCGGTCGGTGCCCGAGGCGCAATCGATCGAGGTCATGCACACCTCGAAGCCGTGCTGCTTGACCACCCGCGCCACCTCGTCGTGGTCGGTCGCCACCCAGACCTCTTTCGCGCCGCCGGCGCGGGCCCGTTCCGCCACCCAGACCACCATGGGCCGGCCGGCGATGTCGAGCAGGGGCTTGCCGGGCAAGCGGGTGGAGGCGAAACGGGCGGGGACGACGGCGTAAAAATCAGTCATGAGACACCTTATAGCGGAAGTGCGGCTGCCAAAACAACCGCCAGCAGCAACAAGGCCTCGCTCACCTCGACCCCGGCGCCCAGGCAATCGCCGGTCATGCCGCCGACCTTGTATAAGAGAAAACGCCGCCAGAACCACAACACCAGCGGCGCCAGCCACAGGCCGGCGAAGGGCAGGCTCGCCGCCAGCAACAGCCACAGCCAGGCAAGCGGCAGCCAAGCCCCGACCCGCCATTTAAACTGCTCGCCCAGCCCCGGCTTGAGCGACGGCAGAGATTGCGACCACCACAAGGCCCCCAGCCGCGCCCAGGCCGGAATCAGCAGCAAAGCGAACAGCGACACACCGTGGCTGAAGGCCACGCCAAGCAAGACCAGCTTGGCCGCCAATTGCAGCGCCAGCGCGATGACGCCGTAGCTGCCGACGTGCGGATCGGACAGCACCTGCAAGAATCGTTCGCGGTCGCGGTGCGCGGCGCCCAGGGCATCGAAGGTATCGGCCAGGCCGTCGAGGTGCAGGCCGCCGGTGAGCCAGACCCAGGCAAGCAGCACCAACAGCGCCGCCAACCATGGATCGAACCGCAGCGCTGCGCTTGCGACCAGGGCCAGCAGAGCACCGAGCAAGAGGCCCACCGCCGGAAACCAGGCGGCCGAACGGGCCAGATCGTCGGCCTGGAAATCGCGCACGGCCGGCGCCGGCAAGCGGGTAAGGAATTGCAGGGCTAGAAAGAATCCGCGCATACATTAATCCAGTCGTCGCATCGCGACGCATTCTTGATCCGACCAGATATAGTTGGAACTTCTTCCCTCTCCCGCGCTGCCGCGCACCCCTCCCCCGCATGCGGGGGAGGGGCTGGGGGAGAGGGCAACGGACATCGCGCAATTAACCATCATCAAATAACGCCAGGCCCGTTCAAGTTCAACAGTACCGGCGCCTCGCCGGCCAACAGCGACACCTGGAAGTGCGCGGCCTCGGGCAGGGCCACACGATAGAGCGCGGATGCCGGCAGGTCGAGCACCTGCTGCAACAGCACGCGCATCGCGCCGGCATGGGTGACCAGCAGGCGATGGCCGCCCTCGGCGCCGGCCAGCCAGTCGGCCCAAGCGGCCAACACCCGCCGGCGGAAATCGCCGAGCGTCTCGCCGCCGGGCGCGGCCGCCGAATCGGCGCGCGCGCAAAACCGGTCATAGGCCGCCGCATCGCGCTCGGCCGCCTGCGCACTGGTCAGGCCTTCCCAAGCGCCGAAATCCATCTCGCGCATGTCGTCCAGGATTCGGCATGCCACGCCCCGCTCCGCCGCGAAGGCCTCGGCAAAACCGCGGCAGCGTTGCAGCGGCGAGGTGGCCACGGCATCGAAACGCGGCCGCATCGCCGCGACGACGCCGCGCATCTGCTCGATGCCGCGCGCGCTCGGCGGATCGTCGCCACGGCCGCGAAAGACATGGGCCGGCCCGGCCACCTCGCCGTGGCGCAGCACCGTCACCAGCGTCGCCTCACGCCTCACGCCTTACCCCTCACTGTTTTTCGCTCACGCCCGCCTCGGCGAAGGTGGCCATATCGTTGTGCAGCGCGCAGGCCAGGCGCAACAAGGGCAAGGCCACGGCGGCGCCGCTGCCCTCGCCCAGGCGTAGGCCGAGATCGATCAAGGCCTGCGCATCCAAGGCCTGCATCAAGCGCGCATGGCCCGGCTCGGCCGAGGCGTGCGAGAACAGCAACCAGCCGCGCACGCCGGGCTGCATGCGCACCGCCGCCAAGGCCGAGGCCGTGGCGATGAAGCCGTCGACCAAGAACGGCAGGCCGCGTTGCGCGCAGGCGATGGCGGCGCCGGCGATGGCCGCGAGTTCAAAGCCGCCGAGACAACGCAGGGCCTCGACCGGGTTAGACAATCGTTCAGCATGCAAGGCCAAGGCGCGGTCGATCACCGCCGCCTTGCGCGCCACGCCGCTCGCATCGATGCCGGTGCCCGGCCCGGCCATGGCCCCCCCCGACAGGCCGAGCAAGGCACAAGTGAGCGCGGAGGCCGCCGTGGTGTTGCCGATACCCATCTCGCCGGCGATGAACAGTTGCGTGCCGGCGGCCAGCGCCCGCTCCACCGCCGCCCGGCCCGTGGCCAGCGCCTGTTCCAATTGTTCGGCGGTCATGGCCGGCTCGCAGATGAAATTGGCCGTGCTGGTGCCGAGCCTTGCCCGCAATACGCCGTCGAGCGGGCCGGGATCGTTCACCGTGCCGAGATCGACCACCTCCAGCACGGCGCCGAGCTCGCGCGCCAACACGCTGATCGCCGCGCCGCCGCGCGCGAAATTCTTCACCATCTCGCCAGTCACCGCCTGCGGAAAGGCCGACACGCCTTCTTCGACCACCCCGTGGTCGCCGGCGAACACCGCGATCCGCACCCGCTCCAGCGACGGCCGCTCGACGCCTTGCAGCGCGGCCAATTGGATGGCGACGGCCTCCAGCCGTCCCAGCGCGCCCGGCGGCTTGGTCAGTTGCGCCTGCCGCCGCACGGCGGCCTCGCCGGCCGCATGGTCCATGGGCTTGGCCGCTTGTTGCCACCAGGCATGTTCAATAGTTGCTGTCGTCGTCATGACGTGGGGTCGCTTTCAATTTGAGGGGAAGGCCGGCGGCGACGAACACGACATCGTCGGCCGCCTGGCCGATGGCCTGGTTCAACCAGCCGGCCTCGTCGACGAAACGCCGGCTGAGTTCGCCGAGCGGGACGACGCCGAGGCCGACCTCGTTGGCCACCAGGATGATCTCGCCCGGCAGCATGGGCAGCACGTCGAGCAATTGCCGGCGTGCCTCGGGGTAGTACCGGACGTGCGATTCGTCCAGCCGGTTGTTGAGCCAAAGCGTGAGGCAATCGACCACCAGGCATTTGCCTGCGCCGGCCTCGCGCGCCAGCGCCTCGGCCAGGCGCAGCGGCTCTTCCACCGTGCGCCAGTCGGCCGGCCGCTCGGCGCGATGACGGGCGATACGTTCGAGCATCTCGCCGTCGCGCGCCTGGGCGGTGGCGATCACCGTCACCGGCAGGCGCGTCTCCTGCGCCAATCTCTGCGCATAGGCGCTCTTGCCGGAGCGCGCGCCGCCGACGATCAAGGTCAGGCTCATGCCGGTATCTCCTTTCGCGCCGCGATGCCGCACAACTCGCTCAGCCGCTTGGTATCCAGATGCTCGGCCACGGCATCGGCCAGGCGCTCGATGGCCTGCTCGCGCAGGCCGTGGTAGTCCGTCGTCTCGGCATCGTGTAGCCCGGCCCAGCCCAGCAAGGCGGCGCAAGCGGCGGGCGCTTCGAACAGGCCGTGCAGATAACTGCCGAGCACCTGGCCGTCTTCGCCGATCGCGCCGTCGGGTCCGTGTTCGAGTTGCGCGACGGCACGCGCCAGACCCGGCCCCTCGCTGACCCCGGCATGGATTTCATAGCCATGCACCTCGGCATCGTTCAGGCAGAGCCGGCCGCGCACATTGCGCAACTGCTTTTCTTTTTCGAGCGTGGTGTGCATGGCGAGGTAGCCCAAGCCCGCGCTGCTGCCCGGCTCGCCCTCGATGCCGTGCGGGTCGTGGATCGCCTCGCCCAGCATCTGGAAACCGCCGCAGATGCCGATGAGCTTGCCGCCGTAACGCAAGTGGCGGGCGATGGCCGCATCCCAACCCTGGGCGCGCAGCCAGGCCAGATCGGCGCGCACCGACTTGGAACCGGGCAGCGCGATCAGGTCGGCCGGCGGCGGCGTCTCGTGCGGCCCGACGAAACGGAAATCGACTTGCGGATGCAGGCGCAGCGGATCGAAGTCGGTGTGGTTGCTGATGCGCGGCAGGGCCGGCACGATGACGCGAATTCTCCCCTCTCCCGCATGCGGGAGAGGGGCCGGGGGAGAGGGAAGCGCATCTTCCGCCTCCAGATGCAGGCCCATCAGATACGGCAGCACGCCGAGCACCGGTTTGCCGGTCTCGCGCTCCAGCCAATCCAGGCCGGACTGCAACAGCGCGAGGTCGCCGCGAAAGCGGTTGATGACGAAGCCGGCGACGCGCGCCCGCTCGCTCTCGGACAACAGCGCCAGCGTGCCGACGATGTGGGCGAACACGCCGCCGCGATCGATGTCGGCGATCAGGATCACCGGGCAATCCACCGCCTCGGCGAAGCCCATATTGGCGATGTCGTTCGCGCGCAGGTTGATCTCGGCCGGCGAGCCGGCGCCCTCGACCACGACGACTTGATATTGCCCGGCCAAGCGCGCGTGCGATTGCATCACCGCCGCGCGCGCCCGGCGCTTGTAGTCGTGATAGTCCTGCGCGTCCATATTGCCGATGGCGCGGCCCTGGATGATGACCTGGGCGCCGACATCGGTATTGGGTTTGAGCAGCACCGGATTCATGTCGGTGTGCGGCTCCACGTTGCAGGCCTGGGCCTGCACCGCCTGGGCGCGGCCGATCTCGCCGCCGTCGCGGGTGACCGCGCTGTTGAGCGCCATGTTCTGCGGCTTGAACGGCGCGACCGCGATGCCCTGCCGCGCGAGCCAGCGGCACAGCGCGGCGACCAGCAGGCTCTTGCCGGCATCCGAGGTGGTGCCTTGCACCATCAGCGTGGTCGCGCTCATGCCCGCCACGCCGCCAAGGCCGCGTCCAGCCGCGCCCAATCGGCTTCGCTGCCGGGCAGGCCGAAACGGATACTCGCCGGCTCGTCGAACAAGCGGGTCAGAATGCCGCGCCGCGCCAGATGCCGGTGCAGCTCGGCCGCCGCATCGTGGCGCAGCCACTGGAACAGGGCGCAACCGCCGTCGGGCGCGAGGCCGTGCCGGCGCAGCAACTCGGCCAGGCCTTGGCCGGCCGCTTGCAATTGCGCGCGCGCCGACGCCTGCCAGGCTGCATCGCGCAAGGCCCGTTCCGCGACCTGGCGCGCCGGCCCCGCCACCGCCCACGGCCCCAGGCGTTCGGCCAGGCCTTGCAGCAGATCGGGCTGGGCCAGCGCGAAGCCGACGCGCGCGCCGGCCAGGCCGAAGAACTTGCCCAGGCTGCGCAGCACGATCAGTCCCGGCCGCTCGCAAAACGGCGCCAGGCTATGCTCCGGCGTCGCGTCGATGAAGGCCTCGTCCACCACCAGCCAGCCGCCGCGCGCGGCCAGCGCGGCGTGCCAGTCGAGCACGGCCTCTTTGGCATGGCGGGTGCCGGTCGGATTGTTGGGTTGGATCAGCACGACCACATCGAAGGGCCCGAGTTCGCGCCCCAGCGCGTCGGGGTTCATCGGCACCACGCTGTGCCCGGCCTGACGCCAGGCATGGCCATGCTCGGCATAGCCGGGGCCGGGCACGCCGACCCGGCCGCGTGGCCGTAAGTAAGGCAAGGCCTGGATGGCGGCCTGCGAGCCGGCCACCGGCAAGATATGGGCCGCGCCGTAATAGTCGCGCGCCGCCGCCGCCAGGCCGTCGGCCTCGTCCGGCAGGCGCGACCACGCGGCGGCCGGCAAGGCCGGCACCGGCCAGCCCCGAGGATTGATGCCGGTGGACAAGTCGAGCCAGTCGGCCACCGGGATGCCGTATCGGTGCGCGGCGTGCAGCAGACGGCCGCCGTGTTCAAGCATGACGCAGCCCTTCCCACAACAACATCAACGCCAACCATAGCAACACGCCGTGGCGCACCAGACGCAGCGCGCGTTCGATGTCGGCCGCGCCGGCCGGCGCGCCCTCGCCCAAGGGCGGCCTCTCGGTCACCACGCCCTCGTAACAGGCCTCGCCGCCGAGCGCGAGGCCCAAGGCCCCCGCGCCCGCCGCCATGACCGGGCCGGCGTTCGGGCTGTCCCAGGCCGGGGCCTGCCGCCGCCAGCAGGCCAGCGCTCTGGTAAAGCCCCTCTCCCGCAAGCGGGAGATACCGAAGGGTAGGGGCTTCATCAGGGGTTGGGGAGAGGGTACGGATATCGTGGCGAACACGGCATAACTCAGCGCGGTCAAGCGCGCCGGGATGAAGTTCATCGCGTCGTCGAGCCGCGCCGCCGCCCAACCGAAATGCCGATAGCGCGCGTTCTTGTAACCCCACATCGCATCCAGCGTATTGACCAGGCGATAGGCCACCGCCCCCGGCGCGCCGGCCACTGCGAACCAGAACAAGGCGCCGAACACCGCATCGTTGCCGTTCTCCAAGACCGATTCCACCGTGGCCTTGCTCACCTCGCCGGCTTGCATGGCGGCGGTATCGCGACTGACCATGAAGCCGACGCGACGCCGCGCCTCGGCCAGGTCGTCGTTCGCCAGCGCGGCGCCCACCGCCCGCGCATGTTCGCCCAGGCTGCGCCAACCCAAGGCGAAATAGAGCAGCACGGCGTCGACGACAAGGCCATAAGGCAGGCCATGCGCGAGCGCCGCCAAGACGACGAAGGGCGACACGGCGGCGAGCACGGCCAGCACGCCGCTCAGGCGCTGCCCAAGGGCGGACACTGCGACAGCGCGCAACGCCCGCTCGACGCCCAGGGCATAGCGGCCGAAGCCGGCCAGCGGGTGCCAACGACGCGGCTCGCCCAAGGCACGATCCAAGGCCACGCCGAGCAGGGCCGCCAGCGCGAGGCTCATGGCCGCCCTCCCGCGCGATCTTCATGTCGCCGAACGTCCTTCATCGCATAGAATCCTTCATTCCCGATCGCACGGATTATCCCATGCAGCCGCTTTCCTTCTTGCTCGCCTTGGTCTGTCTGCTGGCCGTTCCCGCCCATGCCGAGATCGTCGTGCGGGACGACACCGGCGCGACCATCCGGCTGCCGGCACCCGCCCGCCGCATCGTCAGCCTGGCGCCGCACGTCACCGAGAATCTCTATGCCGCCGGTGCCGGCGCGCGCATCGTCGGCGCGGTGGAATACAGCGACCACCCGGAGCCGGCCAAGGCCCTGCCGCGCGTGGGCGGCTATTCGCGGCTCGACCTCGAGGCCATCGTCGCGCTCAAGCCCGACCTCGTCATCGCCTGGCAGAGCGGCAACTCCGCCGCCGCCGTCGCCAAGCTGCAAGCGCTCGGCCTGCCCGTGTACCAAAGCCAGCCCGACCGCCTGGAAGACATCGCCGCCAACATCGAGCGCCTCGGCCGCCTGGCCGGCACCGAGGCCACGGCCCGACGCGCCGCCGAACAACTGCGCCAGCGCCTGGCCGCGCTGCACAAGACCTATGCCAAACGCGGCCGCGTGCCGGTGTTCTACCAGGTGTGGCCCAAGCCGCTGCTCACCGTGGGCGGCGACCAGATCATCGGCGACGTGATCCGCCTGTGCGGCGGCGACAACGTGTTCGCCCACCTCGGCACCAAGGCACCGGCGGTCTCGGTCGAGGCCGTGCTCGCCGCCGACCCCGAGGCCATCGTCGCCAGCGGCATGGGCCGCGACACCCCGGTTGCGCTGGAGGCCTGGCGCGCCTGGCCGAAATTGAGGGCGGTCGCGCACGGCAATTTGTTCTACGTGCCGTCCGACCTGCTGCAACGGCCGACCCCGCGCATGCTCGACGGCGCCGAAGCGCTGTGCCGGCATCTGGATGCGGCGCGCGCGAAGCGCCCCGCTCAGTAGGCGGCGGGAGTAGATTCCGCGTCGGCGGGCCATCGGTTCTCGAACAGGATTCGGTCCATCGGCAAGCGCTCGCCCCAGCCTTCCGACTCCAGCATGGGGCGCGGATAGAACTCGACCACATGGCCGATGCAGAGTATCGCCACCGGCCGCGCGCCGGCTGGCATGGCGAGCAAGCCGGCCAGCTTCTCGGGGTCGAAGATCGACACCCAGCCTAGGCCTATGCCTTCCGCCCTGGCCGCCAGCCACATGTTCTGGATGGCGCAGGCGACCGAGGCCAGGTCCATCTCCGGCAGGGTGCGACGGCCGAAGACATGGCGCTCACGGCCATCCATCAAAGCGGCCACCCATAGCTCGGCGCTATCGAGCACGCCCTCGACCTTGAGCCGCATGAATTCCGCTTCCCGTTCGCCCAAGGCATGGGCCGTGGCGGTGCGCTCCGCCTCCACCAGCGCGTGCATGGCTTTGCGCAGCGCCACATCGGTGATGCGAATGAAACGCCAAGGCTGCATGTAACCGACCGACGGCGCATGGTGCGCGGCCCAGAGCAGGCGCTTCAATATCGCCGGGTCGACCGGCTCCGGCGTGAAGTGCCGCATGTCGCGCCGCTCGGCGATGACGCGATAGATGGCAGCGCGCTCATCGGCGCTGAAACTCGATGCGTCTTCGCTCATGGCCTGAACAGCGCGGCGGCTGCCTGCGGGTTGGATGGGAAATAGAGATGCAGGTACGAGGCGCTCAATCCGCCGCTGCGATACACCGCTTCGCCAGTACTTCCGTGACGATGCGGCACGCCGAAGGCAATCGGCTCCAGTGCTGCCTCGGTGCGCGAGTAGTGGAAGGTGTGGCCGCGCAGTTCGCCCTCAGGCAACACGACGGCTTGCAAGCCAAGGCCGGCCAGACGCGGCTGCATGGCGACATGGCCCGGCAAGAGACCGGCCATCGTCCCGCGCTCGCCCGCTTTGTCGGTGATCGACTCGAACAAGACCATCATGCCGCCGCATTCGGCGTGGATGGGTTTTCCACTGGCATGAAAGGCGCGCAGCGCATCGAGCATGGCGCGGTTGTTTTCCAGCGCAGGCAGATGCAGTTCGGGATAACCGCCTGGCAGGTAGAGCGCGTCCGCCTCGGGCACGGCGCTGTCGCTTAGCGGTGAAAAGAAACGCAGCGCCGCACCCATGGCCTGCAACAGATCAAGATTAGCTTGGTAAATGAAGGTGAAGGCCGCATCGCGCGCGATGGCGATAGTGGTGCCCGCCAGGCTGCGCGGGACTTCGTTCGCAACCGGCTGGGGGAACTCGACCACCGGCAGCGCATCCAGCGCCAGGCCTTGCAGCGCATCGGCCGCGCGCTCCAGGCGCGCTTCGATGTCGGCCACCTCGCTCGCCAGGAACAAACCCAGATGCCGCTCCGGCAGGGCGATGGCCGGGTCTTTCGGCAGGCCGCCGAGCCAGGCGATGCCCTCGGGCAGGCTCTCGCGCAGCATTTTGCCGTGGTTGGCGCTGGCCACGCCGTTGGCGAGCACGCCGTGGAAATGCAAATTGGGCCGATACTGCGCCAGCCCCAGGGCCAGCGCGCCGAAAGTCTGCGCCATGGCGCCGGCCTGGATCACCGCCATCACCGGCAGCTTGAAATGCTGCGCGAGATCGGCGCTGCTGGGCTCGCCATCGAACAGGCCCATCACGCCTTCCACCAGGATCACATCCGCCTCGCTCGCCGCTTCATACAGCAGGCGCTCGCAATCGGCCTCGCCGGTCATCCACAAGTCCAGTTGATACACCGGCTGGCCGGAGGCGCGCTCGTGGATCATCGGGTCGATGAAATCGGGGCCGGTCTTGAACACGCGCACGCGTTGGCCCTGCTTGCGAAAATGGCGCGCCAGCGCGGCGGTGGCGGTGGTCTTGCCCTGGCCGGAGGCGGGGGCGCTGACCAGCAGGGCGCGGCAAGAGCGCATCAAAACTCCACGCCGGGCATCGCCTTCACCCCCGCCTTGTAGGCGTGCTTGACCATCGTCATGTCGGTCACGGTGTCGGCCGCGTCGATCAGGCCGGATGGTGCGGCGCGGCCGGTGATGACGACGTGCTGCATGGCCGGGCGCGCGCGTAGCGCGGCGAGCACCTCGTCCAGTTGCAGCCAGCCGTAGCTGAAGGCATAGGTCATCTCGTCCAGCACCACCAAGCCAAAATCCGAGTCGCTTAGATAACGGCGGGCCACGTCCCAGGCGGCGCGGGCGGCGGCGGCGTCGCGTTCGCGGTCTTGCGTCTCCCAGGTGAAGCCCTCGCCCATTACGTGCCAGTCGACGTTGGGCTGCTTGCGGAAGAAGCCCTCCTCGCCGGTGTCGGTGCGCGATTTGACGAACTGCACCACGGCCACCCGCATGCCGTGGCCGAGCGCGCGCGCGACCAGGCCGAAGGCGGCCGAGGACTTGCCCTTGCCGTTGCCGGTGTGGATGAGCAGCAGGCCGCGCTCTGCTTGCGCGGCGGCGATGCCGGCATCGACCACGGACTTCTTGCGTTGCATGCGGACGGTGTGGCGTTGATCGCGGTCTTCCATTGCCTTCTCCTTTATTCCGGGATGAACCAGCGGCGCGCGCCGTCTTGCAGCATGCGCAGCGGGTGGCCGTACAATTTCGACAAGCGGGCGGCGTCGAGCTGCTCGGCGCTGTCGCCCAGCGCGTGCGTGCCGTCGCCGTGGAGCAGCAAGGCGCGGTTGCAAAAGCGCAGCGCGAGGTTGGGGTCGTGCAGCACCATCGCCACGGCGACGCCTCGATCTTGGGCCAGGCGCGCGAACAGGTCGAGCATGGCGAGCTGATGGTTCAGGTCGAGATGGGCCAACGGCTCGTCCAGCAGATAGAGTTTGGGCTGCTGCGCGAGCAGGGCCGCCAGCGCGACGCGCTGGCGCTCGCCGCCGGACAGGGTGTGCACCTCGCGTTGCGCCAGCTCGGCCAGGTCGACGGCGGCCAGGGCCTCGCGCGCGATGCGGCCGTCGGCCTCGTCTTCCCAGGCGAAGCGCGACAGGTGCGGGTGGCGGCCGATCAGCACGGTCTCCAGCACGCTGGCGGGAAAGGCGTCGCCCTGGTGCTGCAACAGCAGCCCGCGTGCTCGCGCGGCGCGGCGCGGGCCTTGCTCGGCATAGCTCGCGCCGTCCAGCGTCAGCGTGCCGGCCTCCGGCGCGCGCAGGCCGGCCAGGGTGTGCAGCAAGGTGGTCTTGCCGGCGCCGTTGCGGCCGAGGATGGCGAGACAGTCGCCCGGCCGCAAGACCAGGTCTAGCCCATGCACCACCGGCTTGCCGGCGATGCTGACGGCGAGGCCCTTGGCTGAAAGCAGCGGCGCGGTCATGCCCGCTCCATGCGCGGCGCGCGCGCGAGCAAAAACAAAAACACCGGCACGCCGATCAGCGCGGTGAGCACGCCGACCGGCAGTTGCTGCGGCGCGATCACCGTGCGCGCCAGGGTATCGGCCAGCGTGAGCAGGATGCCGCCGGCCAGGGCCGCCGCCGGCAGCAGCAGGCGCTGGTCGTTGCCGAGCGCGAGCCGCACCAGGTGCGGCACGATCAGGCCGACGAAGCCGACGCTGCCGATATGGGTGACGGCGGTGGCGGTGAGCAGGGAGGCGAGGAAATACAGCACCCCGCGCAGGCGCGCGACGTTCACGCCGAGCGTGGCCGCCACCGGCGCGCCGCGCGCGAGCAGGTTGAGTTCGCGCGCGAAGAACAGGGCAGTGACCAGGCCGCCGAGCAGTAGCCACAGCGCGGACCACGGCGCCGGGGCATGGCTGGCGTCGCCCATCAGCCAGAACAGCATGCCGCGCAGTTTGTGTTCGGGCGCGAGGGACAGCATCAGGGCCACGGCCGCGCCGCAGCCGGCGGCGACGATGACGCCGGTGAGCAGCAAGCGCGCCTGGCTCCAACTGCCGTCGCCGTGGGCCAGGCCGAAGACCAGCAGCATCGCGCCGAGCGCGCCGGCAAAGGCCATGGCCTCGATGCCGAGGCTCATGCCCACGCCGAGCAGCATGGCGGCCAGCGCGCCGACCGCCGCGCCGCCCGAGATGCCGAGCACATAGGGGTCGGCCAAGGGGTTGCGCAGCAGCACCTGCATCAAGGCGCCGGCCAGCGCGAGCAGGCCGCCGCAGGCGAAGGCGGCCAAGGCGCGCGGCAGGCGCAGGCCGCGCACCACTTCTTGCGCCAGGCCGTCGCCTTGGCCGAGCAGGGCCTGCCACACCGCAGCCAAGGACAACGCCAGGCTGCCCGCCGCCAAGGCCCAAGCCAGGCTGGCCAAGGCCGCCACGCCCAGCAGGACGAGCACGGCGAAGGCGCGGCGGCGGGTCGGCATCGGCTTACCTGCCCTGATCGCCAAGAGCGAGACGGGTCATTTCGGCTCGTAGCGCAAGGTCAGGTACAGCCCCCGACCGGGCTGGTTGTAGAGATAGGCCGTCTCGTAGTCTGCGTCGAACAGGTTTTCCAGGCGGGCCTGCAAGCGCCAATCCTTGGCCGGCCGGTATTCTGCGCGCAGGTCGACGGTCGCGTAGGCGCCGAGCCGGCGGGTGTTGGCCAGGTCGTCGTAGCGCCGGCCGGCGGCCAGCACGCTGGCGCCGATACGATAGGCGCCGATGGCGCGGTCCAGGTCGAGCCGGGCCGAATGTTCGGCGCGGCGCGGCAGCAGCTTGCCGTCGTACCTGCCGCCTTGCTGCTCGGGGTCGAGCAGGGTCAAGGCAAGGTTGGCGTCCCAATCGGCCAGGCGCGTGCCGGCGCTGGCCTCCAAGCCCAGGATGCGCGCCCGGTCGATGTTGTTCGGCGCGAAGATCGCCGAGTCGTAGGCGATCAGATTGTCGATCTGCGTGCGGTAGGCGCTGACCGACCAGCGCATGGCCGATGCGCGGCCGGCCAGGCCCAGCTCGACGCTACGCGATTGCTCGGGCTTGAGATTGGCGTTGCCGTAGCCGGGGTAATACAGCTCGTTGAAGGTGGGCGCCTTGAACGCGCTGCCGTAGCTGGCGAACAGGCGCAGGCCGGCGCCGAAGGCATAGCCCCAGGCCAGGCCGCCGGTGTTCTTGCCGCCGAACTGGGCGTTGTCGTCGCGGCGCAGGCTGGCTTGCAGGTCGTGCGCGCCGAAGTCGCCCTGGTATTGGGCGAAAGCGCCGGTGTTGTCGCGCGCGCGCAGGGCATAGGCGGTGCTGCTGACGACGCGGTCGTCCTGGTAGTCAAGGCCGAAGGTGAGCAGGTGGTGCGCGCCGAGGCTGAGGTCGTTCTGCCAGGACAGCATGTCGCGTTCGGTGTCGAAGCGGCTGTAGAACACGTGGTTCTTGTAGCCGTTCGATTTGTCCTGGACCTGGCCGGCCGCGAGCTGCATACGCCAGGCCTCGAACGGGCGTAGGGTCGCGCGCGCGCCGACGATCCGTTGCACGCCCTTGGCCTGGTTGCTGAAGCTGCCGTCGAATTCGTTCTCGCTGTCGGCCTGGATGAAGTGGGCATCGACCTCGGCACCTGTGCCGAAAACACCGGGGCCGAAGCGATGGCCCGCGCGCAAGACGACAGCGTCGTTGCGATAGCCGTCGCGGTCGGGCTCGTAGGTGAAGCAACCGGCGCCGCCGGGCGAGGGCTTGCCGCGGCAGGCGTCGATGCCACCGGTCTGGCTGTGGCTGACGCCGAGGTTGTACCAACTGTTCGCGCCGCCGCCGCTGACGCCGGCCGAGGTGGCGAAGCTGCCATGGCTGCCGCCGCCGATGCTGAAGCGCGGCACGGCCGCGCCGCCGCCCTTGCGGGTGAAGATTTGGATCACGCCGCCGATGGCCTCGGAGCCGTATAGGCTGGAGCGCGGGCCGCGCACGACCTCGATCCGCTCGATCTGGTCGATGGGAATGTCCTGGAACGCGGCCTGGCCGGAGGTGGCCGAGCCGACCTTGACGCCGTCGATCAGCACCAGCACGTGATCGGACTCGGTGCCGCGCAGGAACAGCGCGGTCAGCTTGCCGGCGCCGCCGTTGTTGGCGATGTCCACGCCCGGCAGGCCGCGCAGCAGGTCTTGCACCGATTGGGCCTGACTGCGTTCGATGTCTTGGCGGGTGATGACGCTGACCGAGGCCAGGCTGTCGTCGGCGGTGCGCGCGGTGCGCGTGGCGGTCACGACGATTTCGCCGAGGGTGTTTTCGGAATCGGCGGCGAACGAAGTACTGGCGGCGAGGCCGGCCAGGGCCACGGCGAGAGGTTTGAGACGCATTGAGATTTCCTTCCGTATCCCCGCTACCCCGCGAGGATCAAGGTTGCACGAAGACGGGCACGGAAGGATGGAGAAGAAGGCGCAGGGGTCTGCGTCGCCGGCTGCATCCCCGCACCCGTTGCTTAAGGCCCGCCACAATGGGCGGGCTATTGGCTTCCGGCCGGTCTCCGGGCTTGCAAGAACATGACGGGTCGCCTTCCCGGGGTTACCCAGTGGCCTTCATGACCCACCCACACTTGCTTACCGTTGCGGGGGCAGCACAGGCATTGCACCTGTTTCCCAGTTTCACCCGCGCACCGAGAGACAATTTCTCGATGCGCGGGCACCTGAAGCGGGAAGGATTA
Source organism: Betaproteobacteria bacterium (assembly GCA_016234655.1). Taxonomy (GTDB): domain Bacteria; phylum Pseudomonadota; class Gammaproteobacteria; order Burkholderiales; family Thiobacillaceae; genus Sulfuritortus. The sequence goes on along the minus strand of JACRAU010000027.1, from coordinate 4,928 downwards.
TAGGCCGGCATGGCCAAGCGGGGAAAGCCGCCGATGAATTTTGCTTGATAGCGGTCAATACGGGAGGGCTCAGCGGTAACCGCCGGCCTTGAGCCAATGGCGGATGCGCTCGATGCTCGGCACGCCGCCGCCATCGGCGCAGAAATAGCCATAGAACAGTTCGCGGTGGTAACCGGTTTGCAGGTTTTTCGAGAATCGCTCCCAGCGGGCATGGCGATTGGGCGACCAGCTGCCGTCGGGCCGGCCGAAGGCGTAAATCTTGCGCTCGCCGGTCGCGCAGCGCATGCCCTCGTAATTGACGGTCTCGGCCCCGGCCTGGGAACGGATCGACACGGTGTAGCGGATCACGCCATCCTCGCCGACCGAGAGCGAGGCCTCGTCGATGAAATAGCGGTTGCCCGGCACCGCGTCGACGCTGAATGGCCGCAAGGCCTCGGCCTTGGGCGCCGGCGGCAAGCTGGCCTGAATCTCTTCCCAGGGCTGTCGTTCCTCGTCGAGATCGGATTTGCCGTCGCCCCAGGTGAGGCTGGCCGCCAGGGCGGGCAAGCTTAGGCCGAGGGCAAACAAAAAACTGGCGAGACGACGCATGGATCCGGCTCCGGCTGACGATGCCGAATGATAGCGCCTTAGGCGTTGTAGACGTGGCGCCGGTTGAACGGGTAGTCCTGCCGCCCGTCCGCGCCCGGCTTGCCGCCCAATATCTGGAATAGCGCCAGCCAGTTGCGGTCGAAGGCGAAGGCGGAGCCGGCCATGTAGATGCGCCAGATGCGGTATTTCTTCTGGCCGATCAGGCGGATCGCCTCGGCCTCGTTCGCCTCCAGCCGTTGCACCCATTGCCACAGGGTCTTGCCGTAATGCGGCCGCAAGTTCTCGGCATCCAGCGGTTCGAGCCCGGCGGCGGCCATCGCCTCCAGCACGGCGGCGGCATGCACCAGCTCGCCGCCGGGGAAGACGTAATCGTCGATGAACTCGGAGATGCCGCTGCCCAGGCCGCCGCCGCTCAGGGCGACCGAGGTGATACCGTGGTTCAGCACCAGGCCGCCCGGCCGCAGCAAGGCGGCGATCTTCCGGAAATACGCCGGCAGGTTACGGCGGCCGACGTGCTCGAACATACCGACGCTGGCGATCTTGTCGAACATGCCCGCCTCCGGCACCTCGCGATAGTCCATCAGGCGCACGTCGACATGGCCTTCCAGCCCGCGCCGCCGAATCTGCTCGCGCACGTAGTCGTGCTGCTCCTGGCTCAGGGTGATGCCGGTGGCATGCACGCCGTGGCGCTCGGCCGCGCGCAGGATCAAGCCGCCCCAGCCGCAGCCGATGTCGAGCAGGCGCTCGCCGGGCTTCAGCATCAGCTTGCGGCAAATGAGATCGAGTTTTTTCTCTTGCGCGCTATCGAGATCGTCATCGGCCGTCTCGAAATAGGCGCAGGAGTAAACGCGGTTCTTGTCGAGCCAAAGGCCGTAGAAATCGTTGGAGACATCGTAGTGATAGGCGATGTTCTTGCGGTCCTTGTGCCGGGTGTGGCGCCACCACTTCCAGGCATCCGAGCCCTTGGCGTCGCGGCAGGCATCGGCCCGGCACAGCGCCTGGCCGAATTGCAGGATGTCCTCGGCATGCCCCTTCAAATCGATCAGGCCGTCGACATAGGCTCTGGCCAAGCCGCCCAGGGTCGGGCTGGCCAGGACCTGCAAGGCCTTGGGGTTGTGCAAGGACAGATGCACCTTGGCGCCGACCCCTTCGAGCACGTCGCCGCGCCAGGTTTGCACGCGCAGCGGCAGGCCCCGCAGCCGTTCCTGAAACTGTTTGAGCAATAGATCTCGTAGCATGGTCCCACCTCCATACCGACAACCTAGAGACAACACTGCTTGTTATGGCCAAACGATTGCACGGCAGGCCTGCCGCGCATCGGGCTTTATTTATAGTCTACCCCTCCGACCCCACAACGATATAAACCATACCCTTCTGCCCGGATCATGCCGCCAGATCGCCCGCTAGGGCATCGCGCACATTGGCCGGCAGCGGGTCGAGCGCTTCCATATAGGCCGGGTGGTCGACCCCAGCGCCGATGGCCGCTCCCGCCTTGGCCGCGGCGGCCATGGCCGGCGTCAACTCGAAGCGCATGAAGTGCACCGACGAGGTCTTCTCCTCGGTCTCGCGCTCCAGGTCTTCGTCGGCGATGGCATGGACCGGTTCGAAGCCGGCCACCCGCACCCAGACCCGGTTCTCCACGCCCTTGAGCTGGGTCAGCTTGACTTTGCGCTCCTCGACATCCGGGTACTCGATCATCAGCGTCGCCTTCCAGTTGCTGCCGTCCGGCACCAGCGGGTTGTAGGCGTCGAGCTCTTCCTGGATGCCCTCTTCCTCGAAGATGCGCTCGGCGCGCAGCATCTCCTGCACCTGGTAGCGCATGGTCAACTCGTCCTCGAAATACAGGGTGATGTGCGCGCCCAGCGGCACGATGCGGTTCTTTTTGTGCGCCATGATCCGGGCACGGTATTCGGGCCTGGCCTTGGCGTAGGCCTCGAGCGTCATCAGGCTGTCTCGGGTGATCTTTGGCATGGCGTCCTCTTATAGTCCGTAGGCGATGCGCAGCAGGGTCAGCGGATGTTCTTTTTTCGCCTGTTCACCGGCCTCGCCCATGCCTTGCTGGATGTGGCGGCCGGCGATGGCGCAGTCGGAACTGATCCACTTGGGCGCCTTGTCGCCCATCTGCTTGAACACCGGTTTGCCGATCTTCATCGAATTGCCGAAATATTCCTTCTTCACGCCCCAGGTGCCGTCGTGGCCGGAACAGCGCTCGACCAGGTTGACCTCGGCCCCGGCCAACTTCAGCGCATCGCGCGTCTTGTTGCCCATATTCTGCACCCGTAGGTGGCAGGGCACGTGGTAGGAAACGTTGCCCAGAGGCTCTTTGAAATCGGTCTTCAACAGGCCGTCGGCATGGCGCAGCATCAGATACTCGAAGGGGTCGAACATCGCCTCCCGCACCGCTTTTACGTCCGCATCGTCCGGGAACATCAGCGGCAATTCCTGCTTGAACATCAGGGTGCAGGACGGCACGGCGGTGAGGATGGCATAGCCCTCGCGCGCCAGCTTGGCCAGCACCGGGATGTTGATCGCCTTGTGCTTGGCCACCGTCTCCAGATCGCCCAGCTCCAGCTTGGGCATGCCGCAGCATGCCTCCTTCTCGACCACTATGCTCGGAATCTCGTTGTGCTCGAGCAGCTTAATCAGGTCGTGGCCAATGCCGGGCTCGTTGTAATTCACGTAGCAAGTGGCATAGATCGCCACCTTGCCCGGCGTGCGCTCGCCCGGTTTGGCCGGGAAATCGTTGCGCGGTTTCGCGCTGGAACGGAAGGTGCGGCCGGCGTATTCGGGCAGCTTGCGCGCCTTGTGGATAGCCAGCATGCCGTCCATCACCGAACGGGCGGCGCCGTTGTGGATGGCGAAGTTGGTGACTTGGGTGACCACAGGAATCGAGGCCAGCTTGCCCAGGGCATCGGTGCTGGACAAGAGCTTGTCGCGGAAGCTGACCTCGCCCTTCTTGTACTTGAGCGCCTTGGCCCGCAACATCAGGTGCGGGAAATCCAGGGTCCATTCGTGCGGCGGCACGTAGGGGCACTTGGTCATGAAGCACAGGTCGCAGAGATAGCACTGGTCGACCACCTTCCAGTAGTCGGCTTTCTTGACGCCGTCGACCTCCATGGTCTCCGACTCGTCGACCAGACCGAACAGCGTGGGGAAGGCGGTGCACAGGCTCACGCAGCGGCGGCAACCATGACAGATGTCATAGACCCGTTCCAGCTCATGGAACAGGTCGGCCTCGTCGTAGAACTTGGGGTTCTTCCAATCGAGGGCATGACGGGTCGGGGCTTCCAGGCTGCCTTCGCGTTGGGCCATGCCGCATCTCCTCGGAATTCTGGGTTTGAAACGAAAAGGCGGGCCGCCAAGGCCGCCCGCCGATACAGCAATTACTGACCGAGGGTGTCCAGGGCCTTCTGGAAGCGGTTGGCGTGCGAACGCTCCGCCTTGGCCAGGGTTTCGAACCAGTCGGCGATCTCGTCGAATCCTTCGCCGCGGGCATCCTTGGCCATGCCCGGGTACATGTCGGTGTACTCGTGGGTCTCGCCGGCGATGGCGGCCTTCAGGTTGTCGGAGGTGCCGCCGATCGGCAGGCCGGTGGCCGGGTCACCACAGGCTTCCAGATATTCGAGGTGGCCGTGGGCGTGGCCGGTTTCGCCTTCAGCGGTGGAGCGGAAGACGGCGGCGACATCGTTGTAGCCCTCGACGTCGGCCTTGGCTGCGAAATACAGATAACGGCGATTGGCCTGGGACTCGCCGGCAAAGGCAGCCTTCAGGTGATCTTCGGTCTTGGAACCTTTCAGTTGCATGGTCTTGCTCCTTTAAGGAAATCGCCCGGCGCACTCCCCGAGCCGGGCTGCGGGTGCAGGTCTTTAGATTAATTCTAAATCCTGAATCCAGTTTAGGTATTACCTCCCGATACTGTCAACGCCTTTTTACCGGCCGTTCGTGACGTTTAGAGCCTATTTCAGTAGGAAACATACCCCGCGTTGAGACCAAGATCGGATGGATGCAAGGCGCGTCGCGCGGTCGATGGTCATTCCATCGACAAGCGGCGTAACGCTGCAGACGCCGATCCCGGTCTCAACCCGAAGGGCCGGTTGCCTGCGGGTACATTGCCGCGTTACGGGTGGCTCGTGGAGAATGACTACACTTCGCCCCCCGCGCCTTGCACTGTATCCCGCAGGCAACCGGCGCGGGGTATGTGGTGGATTCACATTCCAAGTGCACCACGCTTAGCTTCCTGAAAGACCTCATGAGGGGTTCGGTAGCCGAGGCATTTGCGCGGTCTATGATTGAGTTTTTTGACAGCGGATGCAAGCAGTTCGTCGGACACGGTTCTGAAG
>JACRAU010000026.1 GCA_016234655.1 Betaproteobacteria bacterium | reverse complement strand
GTGATCATCGGCGCCATGATGCGTAAGTTGGTGCATGTCGCCTACGGCGTGCTGAAATCGGGTAAACCCTTCGATCCAACACTTCATGCCGCTTGACATGGATAACAGTATCTACAAGGCAGTTCCAGGCTTAGTGGATTTCTTAAGACAGCCTCTAAGACTCAACGTCCCGGCATCACCATCGGCACCCACTCGGGCCGGCCGATCAGCTTCAAGGTCTCCAGCGGGAACATCAGGATCAGGCTCAAAATCACCAGGATCACCAAGGTCAGGAAAGTGGCAAAGATACTGGATGGCCGCAGCCAGCCCCAATAGCGGGCCGCCAGGAACAACATGTCCTTCCTGTGTTCGGTCATGGCCAGCCAGCGTCGCAACAGGCTGGCGACCAAATACACCCCATAGCCGCCGGCCAGCGAGCCTAGCACGATGCGGAACACCGTGAGCATGTCGAGCGGCGCCTGGTCCAGCCGCTTGTAGAAGATCGACACGGCGCCCACCGCCACCGAGGCGGCGAAGGCCAGGGCGATGTTGATCGCCAGCCGGCGCCGCTCGCGGGCCAGGTCCTGCTGGCGCTGGATGAAGAAATTGTCGACCTCCTGCTTGAAGTACTCGGTCCGCTCCTGCACCAGATCGGATATCTCGCGTTTCATCACCTGAATGCGGTCGTCGAGCACGAAGGACAACTTGTCCGCCGCATAGTCGACCAGTTCCTTGACATCGTCCTTGGTGAACTGGCGCTGGTTGTGCAACTCGGCCGATATCTTGTCGAGCTTGGCGTCGATCTCCTGGCTGGCGCCCTGGATCACCTCTTTCAACTCGTCGCCGGCGTTCTTGACGCCCACGCGCATCACCTCGCCCAGTTTGTCGCCGGCGCGGTCGATGGCCGCCCCGGACACCTGGGTCAGACTCTCCCGCGCATAGTCCATTTCTTTCTCGAACCAGGCCATATCAGACTCGCTTCTCGAAAAGGGTCTCCTCGCCTCGCAGCAAGCGACGGATGTTGGCATGATGGCGTGCAAGGATGATCGCACTGAGCAACAGCAACGCCGCAACCTCGGCCGCGCCGCCCACCAGCCAGTAACCATACAGCGGCGCCAGCGCGGCCGCCACCAGGGCCGAAAGCGAGGACACCCGGGTGATGGCGAACATCACCAGCCAGGTCGCCGCACAGGCCAAGCCGACCCAGAGGTTGAGCGCCAGCAGCACACCCAGGGCGGTGGCCACGCCCTTGCCGCCCTTGAAGCCGAAGAAAACCGGAAACAGGTGGCCGAGAAACACCGCCAAGGCGGCCAGATAAGGGACATAGCCCGGCAGGCCCCATACCTCGGCCACCCATTTGGCCAGCAGCACCGCGACCACGCCCTTGATGGCATCGCCCAACAGGGTCAGGGCCGCCGCCGATTTCCGGCCGGTGCGCAACACGTTGGTGGCGCCGGGGTTGCCCGAGCCGTGGCCGCGCGGGTCGGGCAGGCCATAAAACCGGCTGACGACGACGGCGAAGGAGATGGAGCCAATGAGGTATGCAGCAAGGAGAAGCAGCGCGAGTTCGGTCATGTGCGTAAAATGGCGGCCTTTGCCAGACTGGAAGTTGTAATGGACATTCTGTTTCTGCGGGACTTCCGCTTGGAAATGATTATCGGCCTTTACGAATGGGAGCGTAAAGCGCCGCAGCCGGTGATCCTCGACCTGGAGATCGGCCTGTACGACCACAAGGCGGGCCACACCGACAACGTGGCCGACACCATCGACTACGCCCAAGTCGCGGCGCGCATCCAGGAGAGCATCGCGGCCAAGGAGTTCCAACTGGTCGAGGCCCTGGGCGAGCACATCGCCGAGATCGTGCGCGGCGAATTCGGCGCGCCCTGGGTGCGCATCGCCGTGCGCAAACAGGCCATCCTGAGAAACGTCAAGGAACTCGGCATCATCATCGAGCGCGGCAGCCGTATCTGAAGACCGTGAGGCGTAAGGAGAAAAACATCACGTCAGCCGAACTGCTCCTCACGCCTCACACCTCGCTCCTCGCGCTCGCCGCCGCCAGCATCCTGTTGCTGGCGTATTTCATTCGCGGCATCACGGGTTTCGGCTCCGGGCTGATCGCGGTGCCGCTGCTGGCCCTGTTCCTGCCGCTGACCTTCGTGGTCCCGCTCATGTTGCTCATGGACTTCACCGCCTCGGCCACGCTGGGCCACAGCAACCGGCAATTGGTGAACTGGGCCGAACTCAAACCGCTCATCCCGGGCAGCATCATCGGCGTCGTCGCCGGGGCTACCCTATTGCTCAATCTTGACCAGTCGGCCTTGCTGACCACGCTGGGCCTGTTCGTGCTCGCCTTCGCCCTGCGCAGTCTGCTTTATCTACATGGCGACAAGCCCATCTCCACGCTCTGGGCCTGGCCCGCCTCGCTGATCGGCGGCACGGTCAGCGCCCTGTTCGGCACGGGCGGTCCGCCTTATGTGATCTATCTGACCCATCGCATCCGCGACAAAAGCGCATTCCGCGCCACCACCTCCTTGCTCTTTCTCATGGAAGGCGGGCTGCGCGGCGTCGTCTTCGCCATCACCGGTCTGTTGCTGCAAAAGGAATTGGTGCTTGCCTACCTCGGCGGCCTGCCCCTCCTGGCGCTCGGCCTCTGGCTCGGCAGCAAGGTGCATGTCGGCCTTTCCAATGCCCAGATGGCCCGAATCATCGGCGCCTTGCTGTTATTGAGCGGCGGCTCGCTGCTCTGGAAGGCTTGGCACTAAGTCGATCGGGGACGCTGGGAATACTGGGCCGACTGGGGGCATTGCGCCCCCACCCCACTTACGGACGAATGTAGGCGTAGCCTTCTTTTTGTTTTTGCATGAGCTCAACCACGCCGGCCTTCGCATAACCGAGATTGGGCAGCATGTCGGCCTGGCTCAGCTTCTGCTTGCGCATGGTGTTTTCGCACGCCACCACCGCGACGCCATCGGCCACCGCCTCGGCGACGCGGGGCGCCACGGCGGAATCGAGTTTGACCATACCCAGGCCCGGGCCATAGGCCACGATCTCGATCTTGACCTTGTCCTTGCCCAAATCCTCCTGCACGTTCTTGGCGTTGTTGAGCGCCAAGGCCCACTTGGCCGGATCGTTGTCGCTGACCTGGATGACAACCTTGGCCATATCGTCCTGGGCCTTTTGCTTGGCCGCCTTCTGCGCCGCCTCGACCGGCTGGATCAGACCGATACAAACCAAGGCGCTTACCGCCACCATCGCCGCACGCAATACTCGTTTCATATAAAGTCTCCTGAATTAGGGTTTATCGTCGCAGAAACACAAAACGCCCTGCTGCAGATAAAGACGCTCCAGCAGTGAAAATTATTCCAATAAAATATTCCTTTGCCCCGGCCCCAAGATCAATCATATGCTTCGACTTATTCCGCATCATCAGAAACGGAAGAGCTATCGACTATCTTGGGCAGATTTTCGGCAAGGGCAAGCACCGTAGATGCGGCCCCACGTGCTGCCACGTCTGCGAATCTCGCCGGCGTACTCGCTGACCGCACCGTTGCGTTCTTGGGCGAGGTGGAGTGCGTGTTCGTAACCCAGCATCGGAATGAGGTACCCTCGGCGAGTCGACATTCCCTGATAGTTATGTACGACCAGCCCAATGCGTGCAGTTCTCTTTTGATGCGGCGGTCGCGTTTTATGTTCTTGTCGAGCTTGGCATTCCAGAAACTAGCGTTTGATGCCGGGCGCTTTCCACGTTGGCAATTGTGTCCATGCCAAAAGCAACCGTTCACGAAGATTGCCAATCGGAAGCGATGCAGAACGATATCGGGTTTACCAGGAAGCATCTCCACGTGCAGCCGATACCGATAACCGGCAGCATGAAGGCGGCGGCGTACGAAGAGTTCCGGCGCCGTGTTTTTTGGACCCACCGCCGCCATCATGCGGGATCGCTGCGTTGGGGTTACTCGATCCATCGTTAGAGGCGGATATCAGCAACTATTCTGCAAAATTCGCGATTTTCACCTCGCCATCGGGAAACTTGGCGACGATCTCCAAGTCGCCGCCCATGGCGCGGATATAGGCGCGTAGTGTACTGATGTACATGTCGGTGCGCCGCTCGATCTTGGAAACGGCCGCCTGGTTGACGTGCAGGGTCTCGGCCAGTTTCACTTGAGACAAGGCTCTGGCCTGCCGCAATTCATTGAGCGGCATTTCGGCCAGCAGTTTGCGGTAAAGCGCATCGGAACGCTCGCGTGACTCCAGCGACATCTTCGCTTCCAGTTCAGAAAATTTCTTAGCCATCGTTCAGTCCTTCCTTCCGTAGTGCCGCCAAGTGTTCGTCGTACAAGCGATCCGCCAACGGCACATTCTCTTCATACCAGCGATCGTTGCCGGTCTTGTCGCCGCCGATCAACAGAATCGCGCAGCGCCGGGGATCGAACGCATACAACACTCGATAAGGCCGGCATGTTGGACGCGTAGCTCGCGCATGTGGTCGTGCCGCGAGCCGTTGATGCCGCTGCCGTGGGGAAACCGCAGCCCCGGCCCAAAATCCCCAAGCAATTTCACGCTTGCCCTTACGATTCTTGCTCGGCCTCGGTGAGCCCATCCCACCACGCCCCGAATTCGTCGGTGTACTCGATCTCCCATTTCATAGTTTTTTATAACCTATATGGAATATTCCATCAAGAGAATAGTTTCGCGCCGGAGCCCGATCCCACGGCCCGGAGGGTCCGGTTTGTTACTTGTCCAATCTTGCTTTCCGCGCCATCCCGCCGCCAGCGGCCCGCTACTCACCCGACGGCCGACGACCGGGCCGGCACGCAAGCAACCAACGGCTCGTTTCGCGTGACCAGCGACAAAAACCGGTCCGGTGGAACGGGCCGGCCGATCCAATAGCCCTGGCCATATTCGCAGCCCAACTCCCGCAAGGCATTGAACTGCGCCTCGGTTTCGATGCCTTCCGCCACGGCCGCCTTTTGCAGCATCGCCGTCATGGCCAGGATGGTTTGGACGATGCCGGTATCGTGGGCATTGATGTCGATTCCGCTCACGAACGATTTATCGATCTTGATCTTGTCCGACGGAATGCGCTTCAAGTAACTCAAGGAAGAATAGCCCGTGCCGAAATCGTCGATGGCGATCCGGATACCCATCGCCCTCAAGCGCTCCATCGTGGCCAGGCTCATCTCCGGGTTTTCCATCGCGGTCGTCTCGGTGATCTCGACCACGAGCCGGCTCGCATCCGTGCCCGTTTCCCGCAGGATATCTTCGATATTGGCGATGAACTTCCGATCCTGGAACTGGCGCGGCGATACATTCATCGCGATCCACAGATCGGGCGCCGCCTTTTTCCAGTCCGCCAATTGCGCGCACAAGCTGCGCAACACCCACTCGCCCAGCTGGCAGATCAAACCGGAATCCTCGGCGATATCGATGAACTCGCTAGGCGGGATCACCCTGCCGTCCCGGTCGACCCAGCGAACCAAGGCCTCGCCGCCCACGGGTTTCCCCGTGCCCATATCGACCACCGGCTGATAGTCCAGGATGAACGAGCCCTGCTTGATCGCCTCGCGCAGCTCTTGCTCCATATGGACACGGTGCCTAACCCGTTCGCCAAGCTGGTCCATATAGAGCGAGAATGCGTTGCGGCCTTGGCGCTTGGCTTCATACATGGCGGTATCGGCATGCTTGAGCAGGGTACCGATATCCTCGCCATGCTCGGGGAAGATGGCGACACCGATGGAGGGGGTCACGGCGAGCTGGCGCTCGCCGACGTGCAAGGACCCCTGGAACAGGTCCAACAGCCGCTGGCTGATCAATGCGGCCGTGTCCTGGTCGCAAGCCGGCAGGATGGCGAGGAATTCGTCGCCGCCCAGCCGGCTCAGGAAACTACCCTCGCGCAGGCCGCCCTGGATCACCTTGGCGACCTCTTTCAGCAGCAGGTCGCCCACATCGTGGCCGTAGGAATCGTTGACATCCTTGAAACGGTCGATGTCCACGAACAGGACCGCGCAGCGCTGACGCATGGCCCGCGCCATGCGGATACACCATGCCAGCGTCTCTTCCGCCGCCAAGCGATTCGGCAGGCCGGTCAGCGAATCGCGCCGGGCCTGGCTGACCAATTCCAAGCTGTGTGATCGTTCGCGCCGGCCCACCCAAAAGGCAATGACGGAAAAGATGCCGAAAAAGATCGCGAAGGCCGAATAGACGGGCGTGTTCTGCCGCCACCAGCGCTGCCAAACATAATCGCCCGGCACCGATACATAGGCGTACATATCGAGTCCGGCCAGCCGCGTGAAAGCGCCGATACGGTCGTCGGCATTCGAGAACCACATCGCGCCGCCATCGAGGAAACCGGACTCCTGGCCCGGCTTGGCCCGGATCGTCCGGGCCATGGGGTTCCCGGCGGCCCGGCCATAGACTGCATTGGCGTCCGCCACCGGCCAACGTGCCTGTTCGTGGCCGTCGCCGCGCAGCAAGCCGATGTGGCTGCTCGCCGGCACGGGCAGGCGGTGCAGAAAGGTGCCGTCGCGTTCGAGCGGAATCGCCGCCTGCACCAGAAACAAAGGATGGCCTTGCCGATCCCTGACGACATGACGGATCGTGAAGCGCCAACGTTGAATCGCCTTGCCGAACTCCGGCGGTGAAACCACATAAGCACCGGGGTTCGCCATGTCTCGCAGCAACTGGCTCAGATACGGCGGGTCTTTCCTGAAATCGGGAAGCGCGCCGCCCGTTTTCACCGCGGTGTTGACCAGCATCCTGCCATCCGGCTCGAACACCGCCATCGCCGTCACTTCCGGGTAGCGTTCCCGGAACTCCAGCAGATGCGGCCGTACCCTCTCGGGGTGATGCAGGACATCCCGCTGTTCGAGCAGGCGGCCCAACGGCCCCATGCCGTTGCCGATATTGTCGAAGAACGATTGAGAGGCGGAGGCGAGAAAGCTGGACAAGATGCCGAGGTTCTCGCGCACCTCCAATTCTTCACGCTGCCGGCTATAGCCGCCATAGGCGACCAGGACTAGCGTGCCCGCGATCAAAACCGATACCACCGCTTTGCGCAACAGGCCGGCAAACGAGTTCTGGAACTCCACGTCCAGCCGCTCCTCGCATGGTTGATTGTGTCGTTATAGCTTTTCGTTAACAAAACGGCGGACATCTCGCCGTGGGCCGAGCCAGTATACAAGGCGCGGCCGGGAATGCCCGGCCTCGATCGCCGACGAAGCCGTGCGAGATAAGCCCTTGTTGCTCAGCCGCGCGGATGATGCGCGGCGTGCAACTGCTTCAGCCGCTCGCGCGCGACATGGGTATATATCTGCGTGGTCGAGATGTCGGCGTGGCCGAGCAACATCTGCACCACGCGCAGGTCGGCGCCGTGGTTGAGCAGGTGCGTGGCGAAGGCGTGGCGCAAGGTGTGCGGCGATAACGGCACACCGATGCCGGCCTGCGAGGCATAACGCTTGATCAGATACCAGAAGGCCTGGCGGGTCATCGCACCGCCGCGCGCGGTGACGAACAGGGCCTCGCTCGCGCGCGGGCCGAGCAGTTCAGGCCGTGCGACCTTCAGATAACGCCTGAGCCAATCCAAGGCCAGCTCGCCCACCGGCACCAGGCGCTCCTTCGAGCCCTTGCCGAAGATGCGAACCACGCCCATGTCCAGGCTCACCGCCGCCATCGGCAACTGCACCAGTTCCGACACGCGAAAGCCGGCGGCATACAGCAGCTCAAGCATCGCGCGGTCGCGCAGGCCCAGGGCCGTTTCGGTGGCCGGCGCATCGAGCAGGGCCTCGACATCGGCCTCGGTCAGGCTCTTGGGCAAAGCGCGAGGCAGGCGCGGCGGCTCGATGATCAGCGTGGGGTCGTCGGCCCTGCGCCCCTCGCGCAGGCAGTGGCGATAGAAACGCTTCATGGCCGAGAGCTGGCGCGCCAGGCTACGGGCCGCGACACCCTGACCCAGGGTGCGGTGGGCGAGGAACTGTTCGATGTCGGCCTTGCCGGCGGCGAGCGGCTCGCCGCCGCGCTCGGCCAGCCAGGCGAAGAATTGCGCGAGGTCGCGCCGGTAGCTCTCCAGGGTGCGTGGCGACAGGCCGTCTTCCAACCACAGCGCATCGCAGAAACCGTCGAGCAAGGACTGCGCCCTCTCTCCTAACTCTCCCCCGCTTGCGGGGGAGAGGGCCATCGAGGCGCTTCGCGCCGCTGGCTTAGATCGCACGCTCATGCCGGAGCAGCCAGCGCTTGATCTCGACGGCGGCGCCCGACGCGTGATGATTGAAGCCGCCCAGACCCGCGCTCGACACCACCCGGTGGCAGGGCACCACGATAGGCAAGGGGTTGTCGCCCAAGGCCTGGCCGACCGCACGCGGGCTCGAATCGAGCTGGCGCGCGATGTCGCCGTAGGCGCGGGTCTCGCCGACCGGTATCTGCATCAGCGCTTGCCATACCCGTTGCCGGAACGGCGTGCCGTGCAACTCGAAGGGCAAATCGAAACGATAGGCCGGATCGGCCAGGTAGGCCCGCAACTGCGCGGCCAGGTCCGCCACCAGGACATCGCCGGACGCGCGGCTCGGCGTGCCGAGCGGCAGGAATTCGAGATGAGTCAGTGCGTGATCGCGGATGCGCACGCCCAATACCGTGAACGGCAAGCTCAGGCAGGCATCGAAATCAGCGCGCCGAACTTGCATTGCCGGGGCCCGCATTGCCGCCGTCCTGGGCCGGCTTGAGCAAGGAATCCTGCCGCACCACATCGTCGATCAGGCCGGCGCGCTCCAGGTCCTGGGCGGCATGCCGGCGCGCGTGCAGGGCCTGCTCGTCCGAGGCATCGGCCGCCGCCAACAGATAATGCGCGGCCGCCTCGGCCCAACGGCCGCGCCGCTCGGCCACCGCGCCGCGCAATTGCCAGACGCCGCGCAGTCGCGCGGGAAAGGCGTAAACGAAGACCTGGCGCGCGATCGGTTCGATCTCGTCGACCCGGCCCCGACGCAACAGCGCATCGGCTTGGGCCAATACCGACACGGTCTCCGCCTCGGTCAAGGGCTCGCGCAAGGCCAGCGCCAGGTTCAGCCATTCGAGCGCGCGCGCATCGTGGCGGACCTGGACATTGATCTCGGCCTGCTGCAAATACCAAACCCGTGGCGGCAAGGCCGCGACGGCCGCCGCCACGCCTTCCCACCAGCCGGCCGCCAAGGCGATATCGCCCGTGGCCCGCGCTTGCTTGCCCAGACGATAACGCAGCGTCTCGGCCAGACGCGGCAGCGCGAACGGCGCATCGCCCAACACGCGCGGCGCCCAATTGCCCAGGCTATCCGCCAAGGCCTCCGTCGCCTGCGCGCGCAGTTTGGCGTCGCCGCCGCGATGCGCCAGCCAGGCCAACAAGGCCCGCGCCTCGTGCGGCGACTTCGCCAGGCGCGCCTTCGCCTGGCTCAACCACAGCGCGTCCATGCCCACCAGCCAATGCTGGCGGTTGGCCGTCGCCTCGGCCAAGACAAAATAGGCCCGCCACAGATCGACGGCATGACGCGACCAAGCCGGCTCCAGGCCCACCAGGCGCTCCAGGCTCTCCACCAGCAGCGCCGCGTCGCCCCTGTCGTCGGCCAGGCGGCGCAGGCCTTGCCAGGCCATGGCCGCCGCCGCGCCCTGGGCCTGGCCGCGCAATTGCGCCTCGGCCTGTTCCGGCGCCAGCCGCTCCAAGCGATAGGCCGCCAGGGCACGCAGCGGGCTTTGCGCCGCCTGTGCCTCGAGCAAGTCCAAGGCGGGTTTCGGCTGACGGGCATCGAGCAGGTTCAGGGCCGCCTGTTCGGCCGACGGTGCCAGCCTCGCCGCCTCGGGCGGCAGGCGCAGCATGAGCGGATTGACGAACTCGGCCCCGCGCGCGATCTGCCCGGCCGCCAGCCAGCTTTGGACGACGCCCGCCTGGGCGCGCCGGACGGCCGCCGGCTCCACGCCTTCGCGCCACAACGCCCGCGCCCAATACGCCCGCGCCTCGGGCCAGTTTTTTCGAGCGGCCGCCTGGTCGGCCTGGGCCAGGTAATAGCCGGCCCAGGCCGCCGGCTCGGCCCGCTCGCGCGGCGGCGGCAGCTTCATATCCGGCCGCTGCCGGCTCTTGCCCGCAGCCGACCAATACACATCGCGCCAAGCCGCATCGGCCTCTTTGTTCTGCAAGGCGGCGCGGGCCAACTGCATGGCCAGATCTGGCGCCCCGGCGCCGACCAGGCGCGCGGCCATATCGGGTTCGTCCACCGCCCGTGCCGGCGCGGCCAAGCAGATCAATAAGAGGAAGGAAAGAACGGAACGCATGCGGGCCATTCTAATCGCAGCCCACGTAGCGCAAAAGCAAGACCTGCGGGCCAGCATGCCGCTGACCTTGCTCGACGGCGACCACAATCTGCGCGCCGGCAGCGCGACGGTGACGGTGCCGAGCTGCACCACCGGCGTCGATGGGCTGGGCAACCCGACCGTGAGCTGCGCGGACCAGACCTACCCGGTCAACGGCGGCAAGGTGGACGGCAGCAGCTACACGCCCTACTTCTACGGCCTGCGCTTTACCTGGAGCACCAACCATTACGGGCCCGATCTGCCATTGGCAGACGGGGCAATGCCTGAACCAAGCAGCGGCAGCAGAAAGGCAAAAGGCCCTCGGTGAGGGCCTTTTGTTGCGCAGACAGGGGAAGGGGGAGCGGATTAAGCCGCTAGCTTCGCGCTGGCCAATCGATTGAGGCTGACCTTCTGTTCTGCCGCTTCGATTGTTAGGGCTCGATGCAGCTCGGGCGGAATCCGCACCCGGAATTCGCCGCTGTAGCGTTTTTCCGCCAACGCTTCCGGCACTTTCTCGCCCGAAGCCTGGAGATCACGGACGACATCGGCCACCACTTTTCGGATGCCGGCCAGGGCTTTCTCCGGGCTTTTTGCGAGCCAGGACAGCGAAGGAAACTCGGCGCACAGGCCGACATATTCGCTATCCTCCGGCGACCACGTTACCCGATAGGTGTAGTGATTGGCGCTCATTTCTTTCCATCCTTGAGTTTTTCAATCGCAACCAGTACCTGTCGTACCTGGTACGCCTTGGCCTTGCCTTTGTCCTCCTGGATGTTCACCCGAGGATCGCCAGGCCAGGGCGTCTTGAATACAGCATGACTGGTGCCATGTTGCCGAGGCTTCCCGAAAAAACTCTCACATACCTTCTTGAGGTCATTGAACCGGACGTTGGCCGGTTCATTCCTCATCTGGTCGAGGATATTGCTCAGGTCAGCCATGGCTCATGGTATCAATAATGGAACCACTGCACAAATGTTATTTGATCGGCCAGCCGGCGAACTTGCCGGTGATCAGATCGGCCTCGGCGGCGCTACCCGTGCCGTAGCCGTAGCCGTAGCCGTAGCCGTAGCCGTAGCCGTAGCCGTAGCCGTAGCCGTAGCCGTAGCCGTAGCCGTAGCCGTAGCCGTAGCCGTAGCCGTAGCCGTAGCCGACATAGATAGACGCGCCGGCCAGGCCCGCCAGGTCGTAGCTGCCGATGTCCACGGGGTTGCTGGCCGCCAGCGCCGGCACCACCGAATAGACTGGGATGCTGCCGGACTTCCAGGCCGCCCAGCCGCCCGGCGTCTTGAAATACAGGCTGCCGTCGGCGAGCAAGGCGGCGACATAGAGCTGGCCTGCCGCGCCCACGTCGTCGCTACGCGGCGCCACGGTGGCGGTCAGGGCCTGGACGCCGCCGTTGGCCGCCAGGCCGGCCGAGGCCTAAGTTATCACGCGAAGGCATGGGATCAAGGATACGGCGGCACCCGCAAATGGATGGCCCAGAAACCGGGGGGCTTTACCGATGCGGCCCGATCTTTTGCCGTAGGAATTCGTGGAAGTGGACCATGCCGTCTTCCATCGGCGACTGGTACGGCCCGGCTTGGCTGATGCCCTGCTCGTACAGGGCGCGGCGCCCGTTGTGCATGCCGTAGCAGATGTCGTCGTCTTCGATCGCGGTCTCGCGATAGGCCGCCTGTTCGGCCGCGACGAACTCGGGCTCGAACAGGGCGATGTCCTCGGGGTAGTAGTACTCGACCACGTTGAGGCAGGACTCGATGCCGGTCGGCACGATATGCGACACCACCAGGGTGTGCGGATACCACTCGACCATGATGTTCGGGTAATAGGTCAGCCAGATCGCGCCGTGCGCCGGCGCCTTGTCGCCGTAATAGCGCTTCACCTGCTCGTGCCACTGGCCATAGGTGGCGCTGCCCGGCTTGGCCAGGTGGTTGTTCACGCCCACGGTCTGCACCGAAAACCACTCGCCGTATTCCCACTTGAGGTCGTCGCAGTTGACGAAGTTGCCTAGACCGGGGTGATAGGGCACGACGTGGTAGTCCTCGAGATAGACCTCGATGAAGGTCTTCCAGTTGAAGTTGTACGGCGTGACCATCGTGCTGTGATAGACGAAGCCGGAGAAGTCGAGGTTGGCGGCGGTGGCCATGCCGGCCAAGTCTTTCAGCACGTCGCGCCGACCGTTGAACAGCAGGCCGTGCCAGGACTGCAACTGGCTCTTGTTTAGATGCAGACAGGGGTTGTTCGGGAAATGCGGCGCGCCCTTGAGCTGGCCGCCCAGGTCGTAGGTCCAGCGGTGGAAGGGGCAGACGATGTTCTGCGCATTGCCGCGGCCCTTGAGCATCAGCGCCTGGCGATGGCGGCAGACGTTGGACAGCAGCTCGACCCCGCCGTCGTTGCGCACCAGCATCTTGCCGCCGCCGTTCAGCCAGTCGAGCACTTGATAGTCGCCCAGGCCCGGCACCATCAGCGCGTGGCCGACATAGCCCGGCCCCTGCTGGAACAGCAGTTGCATCTCCAATTCGTGGATTTTGGGGTCGAAATACCAATCCACGGACAGGGCCGGGCTGGTATTCGTGAGAACAGAAGCGCTAGTCAGATCGGACATGGCCCATTCCCAAACAGGAATTCATTGATCAAAAGGGGAGGGGATTATGCCCCCCCTCCCCCACTGGGGCAAGCCAATGGATTGATTGGATTGTCATAATTGCAAACGGGCTCGCGGCCAACATCGGCTCTCCAGCCCATGCCCGATTTGAAGCCGGCCCCGCCGTTCGGCTAATATCTGCCGTTTCCCCCGTTCAAGATGGATAGGCCGCCGATGAGCAAGACCGGCAAGACCGCCCCGCCTAAAGATTTCGAAAGCGCCCTGGCCGAACTGGAAGGTTTGGTCGAGCGCCTGGAGTCCGGCCAACTGCCGTTGGAGGCATCGCTCGCCGCCTACAAGCGCGGGGTCGAGCTCACCGCCTTCTGCCAACAGAAGCTCAGCGCGGCCGAGCAGCAGGTGAAGGTGCTCGAAGGCGGCAAGCTGAAAGACTTCCAGCCAGAGAGCGGCAACGATGACTAGCTTTGCCGCCTGGGCCAAGAGCGCCCAGGAACGCACCGAGGCCGCCCTGGCCCGCTATCTGCCGGCCACCGGCATCGCGCCCGAGCGGCTGCACGAGGCCATGCGCTATGTCAGCCTGGGCGGCGGCAAGCGCATCCGGCCCATGCTGGCCTTCGCCGCCGGCGAGGCGGTGGGCGCCGACATCGAACGCACCGAGCCGGCCGCCTGCGCGGTCGAGCTGATCCATGTCTATTCGCTCACCCATGACGACCTGCCGTGCATGGACGACGACGCGCTGCGCCGGGGCAAGCCGACCTGCCACGTGCATTACGACCAGGCCATCGCCCTGCTGGTGGGCGATGCCCTGCAAAGCCTGGCGTTCGAGGTCTTGGCCGCGCCCGGCAGCCACACCGACCCGGCCGCCCGGGTCGAAATGCTGCACCTGCTCGCGCACGCCGCCGGCTCGCGCGGCATGTGCGGCGGCCAGGCGGTCGACCTGGCCAGCACCGGCAAGCAGTTGGAGCTGGCCGAGCTGGAGTTCATGCACATCCACAAGACCGGCGCCTTGATCCGCGCGGCCGTGTTGCTCGGCGCGCTCTCGGCCGGTCGGCTCGATGCCGGCGCGCGAGCCAAGCTGGAACGCTATTCAAAATGCATCGGCCTCGCCTTCCAGGTGATGGACGACGTGCTCGACGCCGAGGCCAGCACCGCCACCCTGGGCAAGACCGCCGGCACGGACGCCGCCCAGGGCAAGGCCACCTACCTCACCTTGATGCCGGCCAAGGACGCCCGCGCCTATGCCCAGGAACTGGTCGACGACGCCCTCGCCGCCGCCGGCCACTTCGGCGCGCGCGGGGCGCGCCTGGCCGACATCGCCCGCTTCATCGTAGAGAGATCGTATTGAGCCTGCTCGAACACATCCACTCGCCGGCCGACCTTAAAGACCTGTCGCGCACCGAACTGAAAGAACTGGCCGGCGAAATACGCGGCTTCATGATCGACTCGGTGTCCAAGACCGGCGGCCACCTCGCCTCCAACCTCGGCGTGGTCGAGCTGACCCTGGCCCTGCACGCGGTCTACGACACGCCGAACGACCGCATCGTCTGGGATGTCGGCCACCAGACCTATGTCCACAAGATACTCACCGGCCGGCGCGGGCGCATGGCCACGCTGCGCCAGACCGACGGCCTGTCCGGCTTCACCAAGCGCGAAGAGAGCGAGTACGACGCCTTCATCGCCGGCCACTCCAGCACCTCGATCTCGGCCGCGCTGGGCATGGCTGCGGCAGCCAAGCTCAAGGGCAATGACCGCCGTTGCATCGCGGTGATCGGCGACGGCGCAATGAGCGCCGGCATGGCCTTCGAGGCCCTGAACAACGCCGGCGCGATGGACGCCAACCTGCTGGTCATCCTGAACGACAACGAGATGTCGATCTCGCCCAACGTCGGCGCGCTGTCGTCCTACCTCACCCGCCTGCTGTCCGGCCGTTTCTACAACAGCATGCGCCGCCAAGGCGAGAAGCTGCTGTCCAACCTGCCGGCCATCCACGAACTGGCCAAGAAGGCCGAAGAACACATGAAGGGCATGGTCATGCCCGGCACGCTGTTCGAGGAGTTCGGCTTCAACTACCTCGGCCCGATCGACGGCCACGACCTCGACGCCTTGATCGCGACGCTGAGCAACCTGAAAAAACTGACCGGCCCGCAGTTCCTGCATGTCATCACCCGCAAGGGCAAGGGCTATGAACCGGCCGAGGTCAACCCGCTCGGCTACCACGGCGTCGGCCAGTTCGACCCGGACCTGGGCATCGGCGCCAAGTGCGGCGGCAAGCCGAGCTATACGCAGGTCTTCGGCGACTGGCTGGTCGACATGGCAAGGGCCGACGACAAGCTGGTCGGCATCACGCCCGCGATGTGCGAGGGCTCGGGCCTCACCCGCTTCGCCGAGGCCTTTCCCGAGCGCTATCACGATGTCGGCATCGCCGAACAGCACGCCCTCACCTTCGCCGCCGGCATGGCCTGCGAGGGCCTGAAACCGGTGGTGGCGATCTACTCCACCTTCCTGCAACGCGCTTACGACCAGCTCATCCACGACATCGCCCTACAGAACCTGCCGGTCATGCTGGCCATCGACCGTGCCGGCCTGGTCGGCGCCGACGGGCCCACCCATGCCGGGGCCTTCGACCTGTCTTTCCTGCGCTGCGTGCCGAACCTGCTGATCGCCGCGCCGTCGGACGAGGCGGAATGTCGAAAGTTGCTCAGCACCGCCTACCGCCACGACGGCCCCAGCGCCGTGCGCTACCCGCGCGGCACCGGGCCGGGCGCCGAAACCGGCACCGACCTGGAAACCCTGGCCATCGGTAAGGGCACACTCCGGCGCGAAGGCAGCAAGGTCGCGATCCTCGCCTTCGGCGCGCCGGTGCAGGCCGCCCTGGCCGCGGCAGAAGGCCTAGATGCCAGCGTGGCCGATATGCGCTTCGTCAAACCGCTGGACCGCGACATGATCCAGACCCTGGCCCAGACCCACGAGCTCTTGGTCACCGTGGAAGAAAACGCCGTGGCCGGCGGTGCCGGCGAGGCCGTGGCCGAGGCCCTGGCCGAGCTGGGCCTGAACAAAGCGATCATCCATCTAGGCCTGCCCGACCGCTTCGTCGAACAAGGCGAGCCGGCCGTGCTGCTGGCCCGGGTGGGGCTGGATGCCGCCGGAATTGAAACCGCCATCAAAAAGGCATTAGCTGAGTAGTTTACTCAACTATTTGGCTGGCTTATACTTGAGCCACTGATTTCTAGGAATACAGCCATGAGCACCTGCGACGCCGTGTGCAACACCACGGCCCCTTGCCCGAGCAAGGAAACCATCGCCGATGTCCAGAACTACCCGGACGCGCGCAAGCTCGCCATCGACAAGGTCGGCATCAAGTCCATCCGCCACCCGGTTCGCGTGGCCGACAAAAACGGCGGCGTGCAGCACACCATCGCCAACTTCAACATGTACGTCTACCTGCCGCACCACTTCAAGGGCACGCACATGTCGCGTTTCGTCGAGATACTCAACAGCTACGAGCGCGAGATATCGGTGGAATCGTTCGAGGACATGCTGCGCCAGATCGTGTTGCGGCTGGAGGCCGAGTCCGGCCATGTCGAGATGAACTTCCCCTACTTCATCAACAAGAAGGCCCCGGTGTCCGGCGTCGAGAGCATGATCGACTACGACGTGACCTTCATCGGCGAGATCAAGGACGGCGCCTACATCCAAACCACCAAGGTGGTGGTGCCGGTGACCAGCCTGTGCCCCTGCTCGAAAAAGATCTCCGAGTACGGCGCCCACAACCAGCGCTCGCACATCACCATCGCCGCCCGCACCAACACCTTCGTCTGGATCGAGGACATCGTGCGCATGGCCGAGGACAACGCCTCCTGCGAGCTCTACGGCCTGCTCAAGCGGCCGGACGAGAAGTACGTCACCGAGCGCGCCTACGACAACCCGAAGTTCGTCGAGGACATCGTGCGCGACGTGGCCGCCACCTTGAACGCCGACGAGCGCATCGACGCCTATGTGGTCGAGTCGGAAAACTTTGAATCAATTCACAATCACTCTGCATATGCGCTCATAGAGCGCGACAAGCGAAGCAAAGCGTAGCTTGCGGTGTAGGCTAACGTGAGCAAAGCGAACGTTAAGCGTAGCGCGCCGTAGCCACAAAACAAAACAGTGAATTGTTCAAAGTTTCAGTGAAGGCTAACGTCGGCATGGCCGACGTTAAGGGCGAAGCCCGGCCGGAGCTAGAACTTCGAATCGATTCATAACCACTCGGCTTATGCGTTGATCGAGCGCAACAAGAAGGCCAGCTAAGCCGTAGGGTGCATTCCATGCACCGTCGAATGGTGCGTGAAACGCACCCTACCGGGCTAGCACATCAAGCAGCCCCTCACCCCCAGCCCCTCTGATGGAGCCCCTACCCTTCGGTATCCCGGCGAGAGGGGGGGCGTGGCGGCGCGGGTGAGGGAAAACAGAGTGTCTTAGCTGGCCCAATCGGCACGATACTTGAGGCATTTCGGTGTAGGCTAATGCCTGAGCCGCATTAACCTGACTACGCCATGAAACCCGTCGCCATCTTCCGCCACACCGAGAGCGAAGGCCCCGGCCATATCGCCGCCTTCCTCGACCGGCACCGCATCCCGTTCACCCTGATCCGCGTCGATGCCGGCGATGCCGTGCCCGCATCCCCGGACGCCTATGCCGGCCTGGTCTTCATGGGCGGGCCGATGAGCGTCAACGACGAGCTGCCGTGGATTCCGCACAGCCTCGCCCTGATCCGCCAAGCGGTCGAGCAGGACATCCCCGTGCTCGGCCACTGCCTGGGCGGTCAACTCATGGCCAAGGCCCTGGGCGGCGCGGTGTCGCGCAACCCGATCAAGGAGATCGGCTGGGGCGCGGTGCGGGTACTCGACAACACCGAAGCGCGTGCCTGGTTCGGCGACGTGACCGAGTTCGAGTCGTTCCACTGGCACGGCGAGACCTTCAGCATCCCCGACGGCGCGGTGCGCATCCTGGAAAGCCCCTATTGCGCGAACCAGGCCTTTGCCCTGGGCAAGCACCTGGGCATGCAGTGCCATGTCGAAATGACCGAGGCGATGATCCGCGTTTGGTGCGACAACGGCGCGGCCGAGATCGCGCAATCGGACAGCCCGGCCGTGCAACAGTCGGCCACCATCCTCGAACTCACGCCGCGCCACCTCGGGCAACTGACCGGGGTCGCCGACCGGCTCTACGGCCACTGGATTCGAGGCCTGCGTGGCTGACGAGCCCATCGACCTGCCGCACCTGCGCGCGCTGATCGGCCTCAAGGTGCGCTATCTCGGCGACGACTGCGCCATCGTCGAGGTCCTGGACGAGCCTCCCACCCTGGTGCTCGAAGCCGCCAAGCACCCGACCATCCAGGCCGACGCCCACGGCCGCGCCACCAAACTCAGCCGCGGCAATTACCTGATCCACGTACTCAGCCCGGACC
Organism: Betaproteobacteria bacterium; assembly: GCA_016234655.1. Lineage (GTDB taxonomy): Bacteria > Pseudomonadota > Gammaproteobacteria > Burkholderiales > Thiobacillaceae > Sulfuritortus. The sequence continues at coordinate 25,822 of JACRAU010000026.1, read as the reverse complement.
GCCTGGCGCTGGGCAACGAATTGCTCCTGCTGGAGTTGCTCGACTGAGGGTTTTTGTTCAGTATCGGGGCTTATCGCCCGGATGGGCCGCGAACACCAAGCGACAGGAGGCGAACATGGGCAGCGACAGCCGGCCCGACATCGATAGCGCCGCGCAAGCCAGCGCCGCCGAGACCACCCTGAACGCGCTGCCCAGCGCGGTGCTGCGCTTTAGCCTGGACGGCCGGATCAATCTGCTCAACCCGGCCGCCGAACGCATGCTCGGCATCGGCCAAGGCGGCGCCATCGCCCAGCCCTTGGCCGACATCCTGCAAGTGATCGCGCACGAAGACCGCTCGCCGCTGTTGCCCGACTTGCTGCAAGACCTGCGCCAAGGCAATCTGGCCGGCCTGGGCGAGCAGGCCTGCCTGGTCACCCAAGAAGGCCTGGAGCTGGAAGTGGAAGGCCAGGCCGCGCCGATCTTCGCCGCCGACGGCCGCGCCGTCGAGGGCGTGCTGGTCATGCGCGACGTGACCGAGGCGCGCGAGCAACAACGCAAGCAGGCCTGGCTGGCCGAGCACGACGCCCTCACCGGCGCCATGAACCGCAAGGCCTTCGAAGACCGCCTCGCCCGCGTCGTCAACAGCAAGCGCGCCAGCGAATATCCGATGACCCTGATCGTGGTCGGCGTCGACAGCTACGACGCGGTGCGCGGCCGCGAGGGCCAATCGGCCGGCAACGAGCTGCTGATCCAGGTCGTGCGCCTGCTGCAAAACCGGCTGCGCGACACCGACTCCATCGGCCGGCTCGACGAGGCGCAAATCGGCATCACCCTCGCCGCCTGTCCGAACGACATCGCCGAGCGCATCGCGCGCACGCTGCACGACAGCCTGAGCCAGCACAAGCTGCATTGGGGCAAGGACGAATACCCGGTCGACATCAGCATGGGCGTCGTCCACATCCCGCCCAACTGGGAGACCCTCGACCGCGTGATGAGCGCCGGCCAGGCCGCCTGCGCGCAATCGCGCGCCGACCGCGCCATCGCGATCCACGCCAACTGAAGCGCGAGCCATGCGCGTCATCGCGGGCGACATCGGCGGCACCAACACCCGGCTCGCATTCTGCGAGGTCGAGGACAACACGGTGTACCTGCTGCACCGTGCGCACTACCTCAACGCCGAGGCCAAGGGCCTGGAAGACCACCTACAGGCCTTCCTCGCCCACCTGCCCGCGCCCGAGTCCGCCTGCTTCGCCGTGGCCGGCCCGACCGGCGGCCGCCATGTGCACCTGACCAACCTCGCCTGGGAGATCGACGCCGACCGCATCGCGGCCCGGTTCAAGCTGCCACGGGTCCGCCTGGTCAACGACTTTCTCGCGGTCGGCCATGGCATCGACGCCATCGATGCCCAGCACCTCGCCGTGCTGCAGGCCGGTCATGCTATCGAGCAAGCATCGCGCGCAATCCTTGGCGCCGGCACCGGCCTCGGCGTTACGCTCTGCGTGTGGAACGGCCACCGCCATGTGCCGCTGCCGTCCGAAGGTGGCCACATCGGCTTCGCCCCGATGGACGACGAGCAGGTCGCGCTGCTTAACTTCCTGCGCGCCGAACACAAACGCGTGTCGCTCGACCGCATTCTGTCCGGCCGAGGCATCGTCGCGCTCTACCGCTTCGGCCTAAGCGAAGCCGGACGCGCACACGACACCGACAAGCTGTTAAACGACAAGCTGCCGGCCGCCGCCATCACCCAGGCCGCGCTGAACCAAAGCGACCCCCAGGCCGTGGAGGCCATGCGCCTGTTCTGCCGCATCTACGGCCAGGCCGCCGGCGACCTCGCCTTGCTCGCGCAGGCGCTGGGCGGTGTCTACGTCGCCGGCGGCATCGCGCCGAAGATACTAGCCCTGCTCAAGCACCCGGAATTTTTAGAGGGTTTCCACGCCAAGGGCCGCTTCGCGGAGTGGACCCGCAAGGTGCCGGTGAACGTGGTACTGGACGAGGATGTGGGCTTGAAGGGGGCGGCGCTGGCCGGCGCCGTCCCCATTTGAACTACCGCTACTGAAGCGCGGTGCCGCCCGGGCAGAAGGTGATGGTGTAGTTCGTCGCGTTATACGCTGCCGCAGTTCCCGTGCCATCGACATAGCAGTTGAAGGTCGAGGTCGCATCGTCGAACTGGTAGGCATAGGCCGTCGGACAAGCCTGCTTGAGGAAGCCGATCTTGCCCTTGACGTCCGGCCCCGTGCCGCTGCCATCCCAGGCCGTATTGGTATTGGTGCCGGAGCCATTGAAGGTACAGGCGGTAGCCATGCCCGATACCACGCCGGTAATCTTTTGCCAGGTAGAACAACCGCAACAAACGCTATTGGTGTAATCGGACTTCGGCTTGATGCAGTTGTCGGTCGAGCCGTTGCAGCTATACAGATTGGCATAGCTCAGCGACACCGTCTTATGCACTTTCTTCACCTTCTTGCCGACCTTCACCGTCACCGACCCCGGCGCGGTTTGCGTGAGCGCCTTGTTGCAGTTCAGGAAGCCATCCTCGCCCGAGGTGACCAGCGCGCAGATATCGACCGGCGTGCTGTAGCCCAGCTTCTTGCCGCAGGTATAAGGCCCTGTCACTTTATTGGCCCCCGTCGCCGAGAAGAGCGTGGCGCGCGAAGCCTCGGGGATTTGCGTCAGCAAATCGAGCGACAGGCCGCAGGACTGTTGCTTACCGGTGCAATCGCTGTCTTTCGTGCAGTAGTTCAACTTGGTCACATCGATGGGCAGCGTGACTGCGGGCGCCGTTACGTTGACGAAATACTTCACATGGGAACCGGTAAGGTTCGTGCCGAGATTCCAGCTACACGCCGGCTGGCCGGTCGTCCCCGCCGAGGAGGCGCCGGGCGCCCCGCACCAGTAATAACCGACCGTGCCGCCCTTTTGCGTCGAATCGGGCGTCTGGCCGGCGGTCGGCGCCATGCTCATCGGCACGTGCGCGCCGTTGATGAGGCTGATGTCGTAGTAATCGATCCCCTGCGCCTGGAGGGTGAACTCGGCGATGGTCGCGCCGTTGCCGGTGCCGTTGGTGTAGCCGCAGCCCAGCGCGTTCTTGTCGTCGTTGCAATTGCCCACCTTGCACTGGACGAAATTGCCGGCGGCATCCTGGCAGCCCAAGCGGGCCGAGGCGCCGCCGCTGAAGACCACCGCGTTTTCCTGATAGATCGGGATCGTCACCGAACCGCTCGTCGGATTGGAGTTGGACGCGGCGGCCAGCATGTACTGCTGCAAGGGATTGCCGCTGGCCGGCATGGCCGGATCGGCCGGGTTGTAGAAACAATAGGCCTGCGTGGCGTCCACATAGCGGCAACTGGTGCCATAGGGACAGGTGATGTAATTGCCACCGGCCGGACCCGCGCACAGATTACCGCTGACCTTGCCGTTGCCGTGTTCGGCCTTCGGCCCGACGGTTCCCGACACCAGGCTGTACCACACCGGCTGGCTGCATTGGTTGACGAAGGTCAGCGTCCGGCTGCCGACCTGAGTACCGGTCGGGACCGATGCCGGCGGCGTCGGGTAGACCACCAAGGCGCCCGCCGTGTTTTTGCCCACCGTCGTCGACGGGAAGGTCAGTTGATATGTCGTGCCCGGGCCGCTCGGCGCCGTCAAGGTGACGCCTTGGCAGGTCGTCTGACGGTCGTCGATGAAGTTGTCATAGAAACCGACGTTGCACGAAACCTTTGCCGTGCCGCTGCCGGTGGAAAAACCCAAGGTCATCGCTCCATTCTGGTTCAGCGGCGCGCTCAACACGACCTGCTGATTCGAGACCGTGCCGCATGTCCCGCTTGCGCACGACACGCTCACCCCGCCGCCGGCGAAAGCGATACCGACAATCTGGTTCGGCGCGGTCGGCGGCACGACCCCCTGGCTCGCCGAAAAGGCCAAGGTATTTCCAGCGGAAGAAGCCGGCTGACAGCTACTCGCGGCAGGCAGATAGTTCGAACCCGCGTCGAACTTCGCGGTGCAAGCCAGCTTGCCGCCGACGCTGAAAGTCACCTGGCCATTGGCCGGGACCGCGCAGAGAACGGGGCTCGCCGAAGCGATCGCGCGGGCCACGCCGTTCGGGCACGCGACCGCGACGCCGCCATGGCCCCAGTCCCCCGAATAACCGTCGATGAAGGTCCACAGCACGCCGGGGTAAACCCCTTGCGTGGCCGTCAACGCCAGCGTCCCCGGCGCGTAACTGCCGGAAACGCAGGTGCTCTTTCGCTTGTCCACCACGCCGCCGGCGCCGATGCGCGCCATGCACGACACCTTCGCCTTGTTGGTCAGCATCACGACATTGCCCGCCTGCACCGTGCAGAACACCGGCTGGCTGCCGACGATCTTTTTGATCTGTCCGCTCGGGCATTTCACCCGCACCGGAAGATCGGCCGCATAGGCATCGGTGACGGTCAAAGCCCCGGCCTGGCTTGGCGCCGACAAGATCAGTCCCGCGGCGAACAAGATTGCACCCAGGCCGGCAATACGGCCCATCAGCGACAAGAACATGGCACTTCCCCTTTTCCAAGAATGCAGATCGGCGTATCGGATTTCCCCGTCATGGATGACGCACGGGGTTATTGTTATGTGATGCGAAATATACCCTGGTTCGGTAGCACGCCACATCCGCTTAATTCTGCGCATCTACGGCCAGGCCGCCGGCCCCTGTCGACGTTCGTGGCATCGACAAGCAGACCATGCGCTAGCTCATGGCCGTGGCGGCAGAGAAGACACGGGAATTTTGTGAAAGTTGGGAGCGCATCCATGGAACAACTTGAGCAAGCCATAGAGGCCGCCATCGAGCGCGGCCATGTCTTGGAAAAAATACGAGCCACGCGCCATCGCGGCAAAATACGATGCCGACCGAAAGCCCCTGGTCATCGAGCTTTCGACCGGCGCCGAACTTTCGGTCACACCGAACCTGCTCGGCCTGTCGCCGGATGCCGACCTGAACGATGTCGAAATAACCGGAGGCGGCTTCGACCTGTACTTTTCAAAGATCGACGAAGGCGCATTTGTGCCCGACCTATGCCGCTCCGCGTTCGACATGCGGGCCGCCGCATAAAGGATCGGCTGAATGGCTCACCAGCTGCATCGCGCCGAAGATACCGGCCTTGCTCAAGCACCCGAAATTTTTAGAAGGCTTCCGATGCAATCAGGTGGACTATAGGGTTGTATCGACATAATACAGAATTCTAGGCTGCTGCCTGCATCCGGCCCGCCTGACTTTCTGTCGAACCGACTAAACCTGTATGCACGGACGAATCCCATGAAACCCAAAATCGACGGCACCGAATTCGGCTCGATCACCATCGAGGGCGAGACCTTCGACCACGACGTGTTGATTCGGCCCGACGGCACGGTGAAAAAACGCAAGAAGCAGCTCTCGAAGGCGATCTACGGCACCTCGCACACCGTCTCGCTGGACGAGGCCGAGCACATCTTCAAGGACAAGGCGGAGCAATTGATCGTCGGCACCGGGCAGGAAGGCATGGTGCAGCTATCGGACGAGGCGTCCGCCTTTTTCAAGCAGCACCACTGCAAGGCAACCCTGCTGCCGACGCCCGAGGCGATCGACTACTGGAACCAGGCCAAAGGCAAGGCCATCGGCCTGTTCCACGTGACTTGCTAGGTTGAGGACAACTTGACCCCCTGCCCGGGTAGATCGGCCACTTCGCCCGGCCCGCCCGCATCCAGTTCACGCCGAATCCCCGCGCCGCAGCTCTCGATCCAGCCGAACACCGCGTCGATGGCCTCGGTGGCCGTGGCGAAATAGGCCTCGGCACCGACAACCACGGTGCGTTCGGCCAGGAGTTTTTGCCGCACCGTGTCGGTCAGGGTTTTGACCGCCTGGGCGGCGGCCAGAGCCTCTCGGTCGCCGGCCACTTGCATGGCCTGCTTGATCAGCGATTCGGAACGACTGGCGAGGAACATCAGGCGCACGCGCGCCACCGGCGTGCAGGTGCCGCGCGCGGCGACACCGCTGCCGACGGCGCGGGCTTGGCCTAAGTATTCGGCCAAGAGCGGCAAGCGGTTGGCATGGTTGCGCGCAGCGTCGGCATCGACGCGGTCGGCCATCGGCAATTCGATGCGCGCCTCGCCCAGGGCGGCCAGCCAATCGAGAACGTAGGTGATCATCTGGCTATGCCGGGCGATGCCCTGCTCGATGGACAGGCCGGGCAACTCCTCGACCAGGGTTTGCCAGCGAAAACGGAACAGGCTCAGGTCGTGCGGGGTCAGGCAAGGGCGCGGCTGGGTCAACTCGGCCTCGGCGCTGGCGGCCAGGGCCTTCAACTCGCGCTCCAGCTCTTGCCGGCGCGCGTGCATGCGCGCCTCGAACTGCCGCTCGCCGGCCAGCCAGCCGCTGCTCAGGCCCCGGTGCTGTTGCAGGGCGCGCAGCAATCCGAGCAAGTGCTCGCAGCCCGCCAAGGCCTGCCTGGCCGTGTCCAGACGCCGCCCGTCCTTGCGCGCCGCATTGCGCAGACGCAGGTAGGCCCACAACAGCACGGCGGCGGCGATTGCCATGGCGATGGTCATGATTCACCTCACTCGTAACGATAGGATTGGAGTAGCTCGCCCAATTGATGCGACATCTGTTCCAGATAACGCGCCAGTTCCTGGTTGTCGTGCACCAGGGCCTCGTTGCGTTCGGCCAGGCCGGCGACCTGCTCGACATCGGCCGCCAGGCTCTGGCTGGCGCGGCTCTGCTCGGTGCTGGCATCGGCGATCTCCCTGACCGCGACTTGGGTTTGTTCGATCTGCCGGGCGATTTGCGCGAGCATGGATAGCACCTGCCCCGCCTCGGCCTGGCCGTGCGTCACTTCGACGCCGGCCTGGTCGATCGCGCCGAACACCGAGCCCACATCGCCTTGCAGGCCTTCGATCAGGGCCTGGATTTCGTCGGTGGCGGTCTTGGTCCGTTCGGCCAGCCGGCGCACCTCGTCGGCCACCACGGCGAAGCCGCGCCCGGCCTCGCCGGCCCTCGCCGCCTCGATGGCGGCGTTGAGCGCGAGTAGATTGGTCTGCGCCGCGATGGCGGCGATGGTTTCGACGATGCCGCCGATCTCGACCGAGCGCGCGTTGAGCTGCTTGGCCATGCGGCTGGTCTCGTCCATGCCGGCGCCGATCGAGCCCATGCGCCGGGCCAACGCCGCGCCGTTGTCGCTGCCTTGGCATGCCGCCCGGTTGGCCGCATCGGCCAGGCGCGCGGCCTCGACCGCGTTGTCCGAGGTAGACGACAAACTGACCGACAATTGTTCCAAGGTCGCCGCCGAGGCCAGCGTGACCTCGCGCTGCGCATGCACGCCGGCATTGCCGTGGCTGGCGTTGGCGCTGCTCTCGCTGGCGGAGCTGGCCAGCTCGCGGGCCGAACGCGCCAGGTTCCCCAGCAGCCGCACATAGGCCCGCGCCATGCTGTTCATGCCCTCGATCAAGGCGACGTCGTTCGTGCCGCCGGGACGCATGCGCGCGGTCAGGTCGCCGGCCTCGACCGCGGCGGCGAATTGCAGCAGCTCCACGCGCGCCTGTCTGGCCCGCCGGCGCCGCCGCCATATCCATAGCAGGCTGAGCATGGCGGGCACGGCAGACCAGGCCGCCCAAGGCAAGCCAGCGCCGGCCAAGCCGCCGGCCAGCGCGGCCAGCGGTAGCGGCATGGCATCGTTCGCCACATCGCGCCAACAAGAAAACAGACGCAGGCCCGCCGCGTTCGAGGCGGCCCCGTCCGGTTCTGGAGAAATCGGAAGTGTCATCGCTTGGCTCATGTACCGAGCATGGCAAGTTGCGTGCCAACCGCCGAGGCCCGTGCAGGCAGCGCCTCGCGCGGCATGCCCGGCGCGCCTTGCACCAAGACAAGGCGCGCGCCTCTTAACGGTGCCGCCATGACATGGCCACGCCTTCGCGGCCACCCTTCTCCCACGGCCTATCGTCGGCGCTCACGATTACGGACAGGGCGTCAGGTTCGACGCTTTTTTCTGTCACATTGCTCTGCTATAAACCTTGGGCCGGGTCTGCGTGTGGCGGCGATTCGTCGCCGCTCCGTGGCCCGGCAAGGCAACAAAAAAAGGGGGTTCCAAGGATCGGTCGGAACGGGATAGCTCCGTGACTGCGGCCCGCAGCATGGCCCGGCATGGCGTCTATCGAGGTCCCATTGCGTCTTTGGCCTCATTTATCTCAGTAAGAAAAATCAGCAAGACCAACCTCATAGGGAGCAGCAAAATGAAACAAAATTGCTTTTTAGCCTTTGTCACCGGTTTGGCTTTATTCATGGGCGTGGCGGGCCAAGCCGGCGCGGATGCCGTCTATGCCAGCTATACCGGTTCGCAACAGGGTGTGACCATTCGCGATGTCAACACCTTGAACCAGTATGTTTGGTTCAACACCGGCATCAATGCCAGCGGCATCAATGTCGATTCAGGCAACAACATCTACCTGCCCGCCGGCAATCAGATCCGCAAATACAGCCTGAGCGGTTCCCTGCTGGTCAAGATGACCTTCCCCATCTCCAGCATCAACTACACGGACGTGGCGGTCAGCGGCAACAAGGTCTATGCCTCGTACACCGGCTCGCAACAGGGCGTGACCATCCGCGATGCGAACACCTTGAATCAGCTCTCCTACTTCAATACCGGCATCAACGCCAGCGGCATCGCGGTCGATTCAAGCAACAACATCTACCTCTCGGCCGGTAACCGCCTGCGCAAATACAACTCCGGCGGCACGCTGCTGGTCGAGATGGTCTTTCCCGACGCAGGCATCAACTACACCGGCATCGCCGTCAGCGGCGACAAGGTCTATGCCTCGTATACCGGCTCGCAACAGGGCGTGACCACACGCGATGCGAACACCTTGAATCAGTTCTCGTACTTCGATACCGGCATCAACGCCAGCGGCATCGCGCTCGATTCGAGCAACAATATCTACCTCTCGGCCGGCAACCGTCTGCGCAAATACAACGGCACCGGCTCGCTCCTGGCCGAAATGGTCTTCCCCGACGCGCGCATCAATTACTCGGGCATCACCGTCAAATAATCGCATCCGAGGCTTGCCGTGGCCCGGCCGGGCCACGCGAGCAAACGAACTCATGGCGGCGCAAGCCGCCATTTTCTTTGGCGCCGCCACGCCGCCAAGACAAAAAAATGCCCGGTGGGGACCGGGCGTAAACCACCATCGCGGTGGAGGGAGGTAAATGACAGTCCTTAATTTACACGATACGTGTCTTTTATCAAGTAGAATATCCACCATTCGTTGAATGACCGACCCGGCCTGGGCTTATACGCTCTGCGCATGGATACTAAAAAAGAGGCTGGGCGCCGCATCAAACAAGCCCGCGAGGCACGGGGCTACACGCTGAAGGCGGTGTGCGACCAAGTGCCCGGGCTGACGGTCAGCCGCCTATCCAATTGGGAAACCGGGCTGCGCATGATCGGGGTGGACGAGGCCAAAAAACTCGCCCCCGTCCTCGGCCTGTCCGCCGCCGACATCCTCACCGTGGAGCTCGGCGCCACGCGCCAAACCACCGCCAGCTATGCGGCCTACAGCCCGGAAGAGATTCACCTGATCGCATTCTTGCGCCGGCGCAAACTGCGGCCAGAGCGCGTCGAGAAGGTCATCGAGGAATTCGCCCACCTGCTCAAGGGTTGAGCCAGAGCGGCAAAACCTTTTCGAGGCCCTGGCGAAAAGCGCATCGCATCGACAGCTCGCCCCGGCATGGCGCCGCATCGCGGCGATTGGGGTAGACTCACGCTCGGCTTTGCGCAAAATGAATCCGTGACGGCCAGCACCACACAAAAAAACAAAACGGGCGGTTACCTTCTACGTTCAATGCCATTTCCTAAAAAACCAACGACGGAGACAGTCATGGCCGATAACGATTTGAATATCAACTTTGGGCAGCCGGGCATCGCGGACTATCCACACTATGCGGTTTTCACCACCGTCACGCTCAAGGGGGACAAGAAGGCGGCCTATAAGCAATGGCTGAAAACGGCGAAGGCGACCGACCGGCTTTGCGCCAAGGACAAATACCAGACCGTGTGCGTCCGGGGCGTGGATTTTGCGCTCTGGTCGCAATGGTGCAAGGCCAACGGCATGCCGCTGCCCAAGGGCCTGACCGGCCACGAGAAGTTGACGCGCGCGCCGTTTAAACGCAGCCCGGGCGATCTGTGGTTCCACATCAAGGGCGATTCCGAGCGGGCCTGCCAGAAGATACTCGATGCGATCAAGGCGGAACTGGCGCCGATCGCCAAGAACGTCGACGCCACCCCCGCCAGCAAGATGCACGGCGGCAAGGTGTTCGGCGGCCGCTTCATCGACGGCATGATCAACCCGGTGGATAGGGTGAACCTGTCCACGCGCATCATCGTGGGCGAGGAAGACCCGCCCAACCGCGGCGCGGCCTATGTGCTGCAACAAAAGTTCCAGCACAACTGGGATCGCCTGAACGACATGAACGCCATCGAGAAGGAGGACATGATCGGCCGCAACGAGAACGACGCGATCATTCCCGAGCAGGACGACCGCAGCCACATCAAATGCGTGCGCCGCCAGAACGGCGAGCGGATGACGCTGGATATTCTGCGCCAGGCCCTGCCTTACGGCCATTCGCCGACGGCCAAGGGCAACGAGGAAGGGGTGTACTTCGTCGCCTACGGCAAGAGCGGCGATATCTTCAACGACTTGATCGACGGCATTTGCGGCCCCGACGAGGGCTACATCCGCGACAAGATGCTGAACAACACCCGTTCGATCCTGGGCAACTACTGGTTCATCCCCTCCGCGAAGGAGGCCGGGCTGGCCGGCCCGAAGGGCGAGGTGGCCGTGCCGGTCAACGAATACTTCGAGGTGCGCAGCAAGAACGGCCTGATGTTCTACAACAACCGCGATTACCTCAACCAGTTGCGCGCCGGCCGCGAAGACCTGGAAATCAGCGACCGCATCGTGGCGCTGCTGGGCGAGACCTTCGATACCTGGAACGACACCTGGCAAAAGGCGGTGGTGATGCCGCCGCTCGGCCACTTGCAGCAATACCTGGCCGAGCCGCGCTGGAAGGGCTTCAAGTGGGTGGCCAAGGCCTCGACCGCGCTACGCAAGGGCCTGGCCACCAAGATCAGCCTGTCTGACGTGCTGCTGCGCGAGCCGTTCCGCGAGCAGGCCAATCTGTTCAACATCAAGCCCAAGGAGATCATCGTCGGCAACATGCCGCCCTTCACGCTGGGCAGCGGCACCCAGGTGATGGAATACCTGTCGCAGGACGAGAAGATCGGTTTCTTCGTCTCCGGCATGCTGAACGAATATTCGTCCACCGGCCATAACGTGCCGAACTACAAGAAGGCTTTGCGGATCGGCATCAAGGGCCTGCTGGACGAGGCCAACGGCAAGCTGAAGAAGGCCACCGACGACAACCGCGACTTCTACCAGTCCGTGGTCTGGGCGGTGGAGGGCTTGCAGGAATTCGTTTTGCAATACAGCCGGCTCGCCAGCCGGCTGCACGACGAAACGCCGGAGGCCGACATCGCCAAGCGCATGAAGAAGCTGGCGACCGGCAAGCCGGAGGGCCTGCTCGAATCGGCCCAACTCATCTTCATCGTCAATTGCGCCTTGCACCAGCTCGGCGAGCCCATGTCCATCGGCCGGCTGGATCAATACCTGATCGAGGCCTACGAGGCCGACATCAAGGCCAAGCGGCTGACGCAGGCGGGGGCGCAGGAGATCATCGACGCCTTCTGGCTGAAGATGGACGAGACGGTGCTGTACAACCGGCAGCACATGCAGGACTACCTGACCTACGGCACCGGCGCGGTGTTCTATGCGAACTCGCCGTACGGCTTTCCGCAGGGCTCGGCGCTGAACCAATGGGTACAGCAGGTCACGGTGGGGGGCTACCTGCCCACCGACGACAAGGTGCCGCAAGACGCTTGCAACGCCGTTACCCTCATGTGCCTGCGCGCGTCGCGCCGCCTGCCGCTGAATGCGCCCTGCCTGTCCTTGCGGGTGCACGGCAAGATGGACAAGCCCATCCACAAACAGATCGTCGAAGAAGCGGCCAAGGCCATCCTGTCCGGCGGCGCGCACCCCATCCTGATCAACGACGACAAGCTGTCCGAGGGCCTGCGCAAGAGCGGCCCGATGTCGCTGGCCGATTCGCGCGACTACACCTGCGACGGCTGTTTCGAGCCGATCATCGGCGGCAAGACCGAGTGGGCCTTCAGCTATGTGCCCATCCTGCCCGTGGTCGGCATGGCCATGAACCAGGGCGCCACCATCGAGGGCGCGGGCTGGGTCAACCTGCGCGGCCTGAAGCAAGGCTGGAATTCGCCGCCGCCCGAGCATATCCGCTCCTTCGAGCAGTTCATGGACATCTTCTACACCCAGTACACGTGGCAGATCAGCGGCTTCTACAACGCGCTGATGAACAACTACGGCGCGCTGGGCAGCGTTTGCCCGAGCCCGCTGTTCTCGTCCATGGTCGACGGCTGCATGGAAAGCGGGCGCGACATGACCGACGGCGGCGCCGAGTACCACATCGTGGCGCCGATGATGTGCGGCATCACCAACGCCATCAACGCGCTCTACGCGATCAAGAAGATGGTGTACGACCCGGAAACGGCGGTGACCACCCTGCCCGTGCTGTTGCAGGCCTTGTGGAACAACTGGGGCGAGACCATGCAAGAGCCGTTCCAGAACACGCTGGCCGGCCCGGCGCGGGCCGAGGACGTCGCCGCCCAATACAAGGCGCTGCGCCAGGTGGCGCTGTCGCTGCCCAAGTTCGGCCGGGGCGACAGCCCGGAGCTGAAGGCCTTCGGCGCCGAGGTGGTCGGCCGGTGCGTGCAGATCATCCGCGACGGCATCGACAAGCCGCTGCCCGGCATCGCCAAGGGCTATGAAGCCCTCAAGAAGAAGTACGGCATCAAAGGCCGGCCGTTCGCCTTCGTCGTCGCCCCCGGCGTGGGCACCTTCGAAGACAACCTCGGCCTGGGCGCGGGCATGGGCGCCTCGGCCGACGGCCGGCTGTCGGGCGAGACCATCGCCGACGACTTCAGCGCCGCGCCCAGCCCGTGCGACCAGCCGCCCGGCGCCGAACCGGCCGACATCTTCAAGGCGCTGAAAGACTGGAACGTGCCCGCCATCAACATCGGCCTGTCCAACGCCGCGCCGGTGGACGTGAACGTCCGCGAAGACTTCCCGCTCGACACGTTGAAGGAAGTGATCCGCCAGTTCGCCGCCGGCAAGATCGGCTCCAACCTGCTCACCGTCACCACCGCCGACCCGGAGACCTACGCCCAAGCCCAGACGCTGCCGGAGAAATACGACCTCGTCCGGGTACGCCAGGGTGGCTGGAGCGAGTTCTACATGGCCATGTTCCCGCAGCACCAGCAATACATCATCCGGCGACCTTATTACGGGCCGAGTAAAAACCGTTGATGCCGCAGCCCTCTCCCCGACCCTGATGAAGCCCCTACCCTTCGGTATCCCCCGCTTGCGGGTGAGGGAGCAGACCCCTCTCCCCCCGGGAGAGGGGCTGGGGTGAGGGAACGGCAATCGCAAATCCAAAAAGCCGTTCAGGGGCACATGGATTCAAAGAACCCGCCCTATCCTGAACCGACACGGACAATCGAGGAACCCAAATGAAAACACTGACCCGCTTCCTGGCCCTCTGCCTGCTGGCCCTGCCGCTCGCGGCATTCGCCGACATCCCGCCGCTCAACGGCAACGCATGGAACATCGTTTTCGTGCAAAGCTTCGAGGCCAACGCGAACACCAACAACCTGTCGGCCAAGGGCTTCAATCACGCACTGCTGTTCGGGCAGTTGCTCAACTCCGTCACCGCCGGCAAGATCGCCGACATCCAGGGCATTTATTCCTTCAGCCCGAATTCCAACGCGCAGGACATGACCACGCTGCAAAGCATCGAGCCCTTTGCCGTGCTCAACAACCGCGCGGTAACGCATAAGCTGGTGGGCAGCGGCGACATCACCCAATATGGCACCGCCGCCTACATCATCAACGGCATCCTTAGCGACCAGCCGCGCGGCACCTACGTCATCGCCATGCCGGCCGCGATGATCAACGACACCCTCGCCAACCTGCTCGGCCCGAACGCGCCCACCGGCGGCGTCACGCCCGGCAACTACAAGCAATATGTCGTGCTGGCCCTGGCGAACGGCAGGATGTCCGCCGTCGTCTACGATGACGGCCTTAAGCCGGATGACCGCTACCCGGACTTGAACGTGAAGCACACCCCGAAATATGCCTGCCCCGAGCAGCCGGTCAAATTCACCGTGAAGAAGCCGAAGGCATCGCAGTTCCAGTTCAACACCAAGCAGACCGTATACTTCGTGCGGCACGTCGAGGCCCACCCCAACTCCACTTTCGAGAACGGCAACTTCGTGTGCCAGGGCGCGTGGCGCGCCATCGGCGCGAACGACATCCTGCGCAAGATGATGGGCGGCAAACCCAAGAACATCTTCACCACCAACCCGGCCAACATCATCGGCTGCGCCGGCACCTGCTCCTACATCCGCCCCGCGCTCACCATCGCGCCGTTCGCGATCCAGCACGACCAGAACCTGATGCTGGCCGGTTTCCAATGGAACGACGCACCCACCCTGGCGGCCAGCCTGTTCACCCGAAACACACCCTATTCCAGCGAGGCCTTCGACAAATCGCTCACGCTGGTCGCCTGGGAACACGAGCACATCGAACTGGCCGTGCAGTACCTGATCGGCACCCTATACAAGGCCCCGGCCTCCGTCCAACAACTCCCGAACTGGTCCTTCACCGACTACGATACCGTCTGGAAACTCGAAACCGACGAGCACGGCGACCTCACCTTCAGCAATAGCTGCGAGGGCATCGACAGCAACTCGCTACCCAGCACCTGCCCGGCCTTTCCGGTCGGCGCGAAATAAGCGGATCGAAGAAACCGTCTTGAAATCCGATGCCGCTCCCTCGTCCCCAGCCCTTCCCCCGGCGGGGGAAGGGTGCCGAACCCTCTCCCTCCGGGAGAGGGCAGGGTGAGGGAACGGCGCTTGTATTTTCAAACAGGTTTCTTCAAGGCACTTAAGAAGGGGAAAACCAGATGAGCGAACCGGCCAAGGATATGGAGCATTCCCGCAAGATGATCGAAGAACTGGGGCTGGTGCCCCTCGAAGGCGAATCCGGCTACATCGGTTACATCGCGACATCGAGCGTAGTAGTCGAACAGGACGGGCAAAAGCTGTTCGCCAACGATTCGATTTACTACCTGCTGAACCGTGAGCGGCCGATCAACTACCTGCACTGGCTGGCGCCGGACGACACGCACATCCTGCTCGACGGCGGGCCGGTGCATTACTACGAATTCCGCGAGGTGGACGGCAAGCCCCAGACCCTTCATCACTTGGTCGGCCGGGACGTGCTCAAAGGCGAACGGCCGGTGCTGATGATCCCCGGCGGCAGCTGGAAGGCGCTGGTGCTGCCGGTGGATGTCGAGTATGCCCTATTGGCGACCATACTCACGCCGCAATGGACCGACGACCCATCGCGGCTCAAGATCGGCGCGGGGCAAGAGTTCATCGACCGTTACCAGAGCCCGAACAACTGGGCCTCACCGGCATTCCTGAGAAAGTTGATCGGGCCGAATTTCAAAAGCTGAAACACCCTTACACAAAGGAGCGACCATGAGTAACAAGGCAAGCAAGGGCATCCCCGGCAAGATCATGATCGTCAGGCACGCGGAGAAGCCCGGCCCCTACGGTGACAAGAACGCGGTCTACTTTGGCGTGGACCAAAACGGCAGCGCGGACGAGAAATCGCTGGTCACGCTGGGTTGGCAAAGGGCGGGCGGCCTCGCCTCTCTGTTCGCGCCCAACAAACCCTTGCAGGCCACGGCCTCGTCGCTGCTGGAACCGCCCACCGCCATCTATGCCTCCGACCCCATCGCCACCAAGAAGGAACCCAGCCAGCGCCCCTTCCAGACGGTCTCCGCGCTGGCGAGCAAGCTCGGCATTACGGTCGACACCAAATACAAGGGCGAGGACTTCAAGGACATGGTCAGTGAAGTGCTAGGCATGAGCAAGACGAAGGATGTGGTGCTGATCAGCTGGCAACACCAGGACATCCTGGCGAAAGCGGCGGGCGACGACTGCATCGTCGCCGAGATCGTCGCGCAGACCCAGTCGTCGCTGGAAAACCTGCCAACCAAGCCCTGGCTGGACGACCGCTACGACATGGTGCTGGTGCTCGACCAGGTGAAGAACGGCAAGTACATGAGGTTCACCCAGGTGCCACAGATGCTGCTGGCAGGGGATAGCAGCGTGCCCCTCAAGTGAACTGCGGCGGTTGATCGACGACAGCCGATCCAGCAAGGCAGGGGGCTGCGACGTGAAGCCACCCACGCGCTCTGCTCGGTGGCATGTTAATTGCATATTCAAGCATGTAACCAGCAAGCGTAGCCTGGATGCAGCGAAGCGGAATCCAGGGCATCCGGCTCTCGCTACTCGCTACCCAAACGGCGATACAACACACGAACCGCTCAGTGGCGGTCGGCAGCCAGCCCCGCCATTTTCGTCTGCCTTTCTTGCCACCCGGGTTGAATCGGTGTTCAATCCACGACACGCCTTGCCGCGACAGCACGGCGCGGCTTCGCCCCCGGCGAGGCCCATAACAAATTGGCGCCATGCACGCCAAGGTGGCGCAGCCGGAGCGGCCGCGCCGGATTAACAATACGCACTCAAACCAGCACACCTATAGGGGGATAAGTTATGTCACTGTCCAAGCACCGCCATGCCTACTTCGCCGCCGGCGTTCTCGCCGCCGGCTTGATCTATCAACCGAGCATGGCGGCCGACGCGCCCAAGCCGATACCGGCGCCAACGCCGATATTTTGCGCCAGCGGCAATGCCGGCCAGCTCTGTTCGACCTTGCCCAACGACATCAGCCTGCCCAAGGATTTTCCGGGTAATGGCTACAAGGGCCTGATCCCGACCGGGCAGCCGCCGTTCGACAACTTCTCCTGGCAGGCCTTCGTCGCGCTGAACTGGCCGGCCGGCGCGGGCGGCAAGCCGCTGAGCAACTCGATCACCGACAAGAGCACGCAGGGCGCGCCCCGGGTTTGGAGCGCCTATAGCACGCCGGGCCAAGTGTTCGGCGGCGGCACGGCGGCCTGTCCCAACAGCAAGGGCCTGCCGGTGTTCGCCATGACCTCGAAGATCAAGAAGGCGGCCGGCAAGTCCATCGGCGAGTTCCTGGAGCCGTTCACCGACATGCCGCTGATCGACCGCAACCTGAACTTCGTGGTCTACGACGTGCGCCTCAATCCGCTGGAGCAGTCCTACATCGTCGGCAACGGCCTGCAAACAAAGGCCGGCCAGCAGGTGTTCGCCGCCGCGAAGAAGACCGTCGGCTTCCCGCAGGGCTATTACAAAGACCCCGCCACGCGTAGCGGCGGCAGCGTCGGCGCGATCGAGTTGAAGACGGCCTGGCGCATCGTCGACGGCGACCCGAAGGCGCAACAGCGTTACTACACGATCGACGGCATGATCGCGGTGGACGCCGAGCACAGCGACACCGGCCAGGCCATGTGCATCCCGGCCAAGCTGGGCCTGGTCGGCATGCACATCATGGAGCGCACGACGACGGACGGCACGGCCTGGATATGGGGCACCTTCGAGCACGTGGACAACGCGCCCATCGCCGGCAATGCGCTGCCGCCGACGCAGACCCAGTTGCCGGCCAACCCGGATAAGTGGATTTGCAAGGCCCCGGCGGTGAAAGACGACCGCTATGCCTTCTACAATCCGGCCTGCACCACTTGTACCAGCAACCAAGGGCCGGCCAAGCAAAAGGGACAGCAGAACTACACCTGGGCCGGCAAGCCGCCCTATGCCGCCAAATATGCCAACGGCGGCAAATACGGCACCCAGGTCGTGCGCTGCTGGGACATCTACGGCACCACCGCGCAACTGAATGCGGCCTGGCAACAAAAACTGGCCGGATCGGTGTGGGCCAACTACATGCTGGTCAGCACCCAGTGGCAAGCGCCGAGCGAGACCTTCCCGCCGGTGACCCCGAACATCCCGACCTATCTGTCGAACACCACGATGGAAACCTATCTCCAGGTGAACAAGGTCGGCAGTTGCATCGGCTGTCACGGCTTCGCGCAAACCACCGCCAAGCAGAACGCCAACTTCAGCTTCTTGCTGGGCCACGCCCAGTAAGCCATCGGCCGGGCGCGTTCGCGCCCGGCCTTCTCCCCACGGCAGTTCAGCCGCCGGTCATGCTCATGAACCGCACCAGCTTTTGCGGCTGTTCGCGGAATTCGTGGCGTTCGGGTTTCTTGGCCACCGCATTCAAAATCGTCCGGACGATGTCGTCGTCGGTCGCGCCGCTGCGCAATAGCGAGCGCAGGTCGAAGCGGTCTTCCTGGCCCAGGCACAGGTGCAGCACGCCGTCGACAGTGAGCCGCACGCGGTTGCAGGTGGCGCAGAAGTGCTGGGAGATGGGGGTGATGAAGCCGACGGTGAAGCGGCCGTCCGGCGTGCCCAGGTAGCGGGCCGGGCCGCCGCCGGGCAGCACGGTTTCGACCAGGCCGAAGCGCTGGCGGATTTGCTCTTTTACCGGCTGCAAATCGAGATAGCGCACCTTGCGGCCGGTGTCGCCCATGGGCATGTTTTCGATCAGGCGCAGGATGAAACCTTGCTCCATGCACCAGGCGACCATGGCGTCGATCTCGTCGTCGTTGTCGCCTTCGAGCGCGACCATGTTGATCTTGATCGGGGCGAAGCCGGCTTCCTTGGCCGCCGCAATGCCGGCCAGAATCTTGTCCAGCACCGGCCGGCCGTTGATGCGCTCGACGCGCTCGGGCCGCAGCGAATCCAGGCTAACGTTGAGCCGGCTGACGCCCGCGGCCTTGAGCGCGACCGCGTGTTTTTCCAATTGGGTGGCATTGGTCGACAGCGACAGGTCTTCGATGCCGGGCACGGCGGCGATGCGGCCGGCCAGCTCGCTGACGTTGCGGCGCAAGAGCGGCTCGCCGCCGGTGAGGCGCACGCGCTTGAGGCCGAGCCGGGCGAACAGGCGCACCAGGCGTTCCATCTCGTCGAAGGAGAGCCAGTTGTCGGGTTCTTCGAAGTCGGTGAAGCCCTCCGGGATGCAGTATTTGCAGCGCAGGTCGCAACGATCCGTCACCGAGATGCGGAGGTATTCGATGCGCCGGCCGAAGGGGTCGATCAGTTCACTCATGTGCGTAGAAATTGAGCGTTATATCTGACAGAATATAACACCCCAGTATTCAAGACAAGGAAGTCGTAAATAAAATGCTCATGCGCGCCTTTGGCATCGTCGGCTATAGCGGCAGCGGCAAGACCACGCTGATCGAGCGGCTATTGCCCTGGTTTGCGGCTCAGGGCCTGAAGGTGGCGGTGATCAAGCAGAGCCACCACGACTTCGAGCTGGACGTGCCGGGCAAGGACAGCTGGCGCCACCGCGAGGCCGGGGCCTATGAGGTGCTGATCAGCTCGCCCTATCGCTGGGCGGTGATGCACGAGCTGCGCGGCGCGGCGGAACCCAGCCTCGCCGACCACATCGCCCGGCTGTCGCCTTGCGACCTGGTGCTGGTGGAGGGCTTCAAGCGGGCCGAGCTGCCCAAGCTGGAGGTCTGGCGCAGCGCCAATGCCAAGCCCTGGCTGCATGCGGAAGACCCGCACATCCTGGCCGTGGCCTCGGACGTGGCGCCGGCGAGCATTCGCCATATCGACTTGAACGATGTCGCGGCCATCGGCCGCTTCATCCTGGATACATTGCAGATAGAAGGAAAACCGACATGCTGAGCGTAGACGAGGCGCGGGCCAAGCTCTTGGAGCACGCCCGCCCGCTGATCGAGACCGAGGCTATCGCCGCCGACGCGGCGCTGAACCGCGTGCTGGCCGAGCCGCTGATCGCCGAGGTGACGGTGCCGCCGCTCGACAACAGCGCCATGGACGGCTACGCCCTGCGCATGGCCGACTGGGCGGCGGACAAATGGCTGCACGTAGCCCAGCGCATCCCGGCCGGTCAAGTCGGCCAGCCGCTGACCCTCGGCACCGCCGCCCGCATCTTCACCGGCGCGCCCATCCCCGAAGGCGCCGACACCGTGGTGATGCAGGAAGACTGCGAGACCCGCGACGACCGCGTGCGCATCGCCACGGCACCCAAGCTGGGCGCGAACATCCGCCGCGCTGGCGAGGACATCGCCGATGGCCAGACCGTGCTGCATGCCGGCGAGCGGCTCACCGCAGCCCGGCTCGGCGTCGCCGCCTCGGTCGGCGCGACCGAACTCACCGTGCATCGCCGGCTGAGGGTGGCGCTGTTCTTCACCGGGGATGAAATCGTGCTGCCCGGCCATCCGCTGAAAGCCGGCCAGATCTACAACTCCAACCGCGCCATGCTGCTCGCCCTGCTGCAAGGCCTGGGCTGCGAGGTGCGGGACCTCGGCATCGTGGCCGACAAATTCGACGCCACGGTGAACGCGCTGGAACAGGCCACCCGCCACGCCGACGTGGTGCTCACCAGCGGCGGCGTCTCGGTCGGCGAGGAGGATCACGTCAAGGCGGCGGTGGAAAAGCTGGGCCGCATCGAGATGTGGAAGGTGGCGATGAAGCCGGGCAAACCGCTGGTCTACGGCCGCCTGAATAAAATTCCTGGGGCGGACAGTGACTTCCTCGGCCTGCCGGGCAACCCGGTGTCGGCCTTCGTGGTGTTCTGCCTGTTCGTGCGGCCCTTCTTGCTCGCGCGCATGGGCGCGGCGAACACCGATGCACTGAGCTTCAGCGTACCGGCGGCGTTCGACTGGAAGCGGCCGGGCCAACGGCGCGAGTTTCTGCGCGGCAAGATCGAAGGCGGCCGCGCCGTGCTCTACCCCAACCAGAGTTCGGGCGTGCTCACCTCGGCCGCTTGGGCCGACGGCCTGGTCGACATCGAGGCCGGCCACAGCGTGCACGAGGGCGACGATGTGCGCTTTTGGCCGCTTTCGGAGCTGCTGAAATGATGCGAGTTACCCTGCTCTATTTCGCCCGCCTGCGCGAACAATTCGGCACCGGCTCGGAGTCGGCCGCGCTGCCGAGCGAAGTGAAAACGCTGAACGACCTGCTTGCCTGGCTGCGCGCGCGCGGCGGCAACTGGGCCAGCGAGCTAGCCGAGGGCCGTGCCTTTCGCCTGGCGGTGAATCAGGACATGGTCGGCCCGGAAGCCGTGTTGAACGACGGCGACGAAGTGGCGATTTTTCCGCCGGTGACAGGAGGCTAGCCGTAGGGTGCGCTGTGCGCACCATCCAAATATTCCAATTGACTGGTGCGCACAGCGCACCCTACACGGAAGCGCAAGTCGATGAAGATACAAGTCCAGACCGCCCCCTTCGACCTCAACGCCGAGGTCGCCGCGCTTTACGCCGCCAACCCCAAGGTCGGGGCGGTGGCGGCATTCCTCGGCCTGGTGCGCGACGTGAACGAAGGCGATGGCATCGCCACGCTGACGCTGGAGCACTACCCCGGCATGACCGAGAGGGCGCTGGCCAAAATCGTCGACGAGGCCAAGGGCCGTTGGGACATGCTCGACTGCACGGTGATCCACCGCGTCGGCGAGATGAAGCCGACCGAGCCCATCGTGCTGGTGGCCGTGGCCTCAGGCCATCGGCAGGACGCCTTCGCCGCCTGCGAGTTCATCATGGATTATTTGAAAACCCGGGCGCCGTTCTGGAAGAAAGAGGCCACGCCGGACGGCGAGCGCTGGGTGGAAGCGCGGGAATCGGACGATGCGGCGGCCGCGCGTTGGCAAAACAAAGGCTAGCGTGAAACCGGGCACCAGCCTTCTTTGAGCCAGGTGCCGATGTCGGCGGCGGGCAGCGGCCGGCAGATGTGGAAGCCCTGGCCGAAGTTGCAGCCCAGTATCTCCAACAGGTCGTAGGCGTCTTTCGACTCGACCCCCTCGGCCACGACCTCGCGGCCCATGTTGTGCGCGAGGTCGATGATCGCGCGCACGATGACCGCGTCGTTTTCGTCGGTGGTCATGTCCATCACGAAAGACTTGTCGATCTTGATCTTGCCCGCCGGCAATTGCTTCAGATAGGCCAGCGAGGAATAGCCGGTGCCGAAATCGTCGATGGAGAATTGCACGCCCAGCGTGCTGAGCTCGGAGATGATCTCGTAGGCGCGCACCGGGTCTTCCATCAGGCTGCTCTCGGTGATCTCCAAGGTAAGGCGCGAGGGCGGGGTATGCGTGCGCAGCAAGGTCTGCTGCACCATGTCGACGAAGTCGTCGTCCCAGAAACTCTTGGTCGAGATGTTCACCGCCATCTCGATATCGACGCCCTCGTTGCGCCAGTCCTCGGCCTGGCACAGTGCGGCATTCAACACGTGCGTCGTCAGCGGTCGGATCAGGCCGGTCTCCTCGGCCAGCGGGATGAATTCCTCCGGCGATACCAAGCCGTGCCCCGGCCGGTTCCAGCGCACCAGCGCCTCGACCGAGATGACCTGGCCGGTTGGGATGTCTATCTTGGGTTGATAGTGCAGGACCATCTCGCCGTTTTTGATCGCATCGCGCATTTGCGCGCCCATGGTCAGGCGGCTCAGCGTGTAGGTGTCCTGTTTCGGGTCGTAGACGGCATAGCCGCCATTGCTGCGCTTGGCGACGTACATGGCGACATCGGCTCGCTGCAACAGGGTCTCGGCATCGCTGCCGTGCTCGGGGTAGACCGCGATGCCGATGCTGAGCCCCACGACCAGATTGTGGCCATCGACGTGAAACGCCGGCTCCATCCGCGGCAAGATGCGCTGGCAGAGCGATACCGCCGCGCCCTGCCCCATGCCGGACAGCACGACGACGAATTCGTCGCCGCCCTGGCGCGCGATCACGTCTTTCTCGCCCAGCGTGGCACGCAGGCGCTCGGCCATTTGCTTGAGCACCACATCGCCGATGTGATGGCCGAGGGTGTCGTTGATCTCCTTGAAGCGATCGACATCCATGACCAGCACGGCGACCTGCTGCTCCGCCATGCCCGCCTGCTGCACAGCCTTGCGGATGTGGTCGCGAATCGACACCCGGTTCGGCAGGTCGGTCAGATCGTCATGCATGGCCCGGTGCCGTTCCAGCGCCGCGATACGCTTGATCTCGCCCACGGTCGACGCGCTCTTGCGCATGACGATCAACACGAAGGCACCGCCGGCGGCCAGGATCATCGACAGCAAGACATCGGTGCCGGATGTCGGCCTGAGCAGAAGAATGAGGGCAAAGGCGATGTAGCCGGCGATGAATCCGGCCACCATCAGCGCCAGCAAGGCCCAGGTGCGCCCGGGCTGGGCCAACTGATCGGTACGAATCTCATTGGCGAGCGGCAAGGCGAAGGCCAGGCAGGTACCTCCGACCAAGACTAGACCAACCGAGAGGATGTCGAGGATCATGAAATGAAACGGGGAATAACTAGCCGCTCAACAAAGGCGCCAAATACATTCTGGCACTGAAACGGATGTCCGCCATGAGGCGCATTCGGCATATCCCAGGAAAGGGTGACCGATTATCACTTTAGTTATAGAACTCGGTCAATTGGCCTAGTACGGGCATACCAACCCGGGGGTTCGCCTTAACAACTCAAGGCCAACAAAATGGCATTGCCCAAGAAAAAGCTCAGCACGGCATAGCCGATAAAGCCGGTATAGCGGACCTGCCGGCCACGCCGTCTCAGGTTGAGGGTATTCCACAACTCGCCGATGGCGGACAACACGCTGACGGCGAAGAAAGGCCCCAGCAAGAGCATCACCATGATCCGGACTTCGGTTTCGGAGGCACCGCACAACACGGGAGTGGCGAAGGAGAATTTTCCCGCCGTACGTATCGCCAACCAGAATAGATAGACGAAGGCGCATACGACCAGCAGGCTCCAACCGAACAGCGCCCAGAAGTGGCGGTCGCCCAAGGCTTTCCGAATATCCCGCCACCAGCGCATATCCATTTACCTCCCTAGCCTAGGCGCGTTCGCTGCGCCTGCACCTTCTCCAAAGTAGCCACGAAATCGGCCGAGCGTTTTTTCTCTTGTTCCACCACCGCGGCCGGGGCCTTGTCGACGAAGCTGCTGTTGGCCAGTTTAGCATTGGCCTTGGCGATCTCGCCGGAGAGGCGGGCGATCTCCTTGTCCAGGCGCGCGATCTCGGCGCCACGGTCGATCTCGACCTTGAGCATCAGGCGCCAATCGCCCTCGATCGCCACCGGGGCATCGCTGTCGGGCAGCGTGGCCACGGCCTGCACCTCGGATACCCGGGCGAGCAGCTGCATGTAGGGCGCGTAGACGACCACGCGCTCGGCATCGCCCTCGACGATCAGCGGCACCTTCTGCGCCGGCGACAGGCCCATCTCGCCGCGCAGGTTGCGGCAGGCGTTGATCAGGGCCTTGAGCGTGGCCATCTCGGCCTTGGCCGCGGCGTCGACCTTGCCGGCATCGGGCGCCGGATAGGCGGCGAGCATGATGCTCGTGCCCTTTTGATTGGCCAGCGGCGCCACGGTCTGCCACAGCTCCTCGGTGATGAAGGGGATGATCGGGTGGGCCAGGCGCAGCACCACCTCGAGCACCCGCACCAGGGTGCGGCGGGTAGCACGTTGGGCGGCCTCCGAGCCGTTGGCGATCTGCACCTTGGCCAGTTCCAGGTACCAATCGCAATACTCGTCCCAGACGAATTCGTAGATGGCGCGGGCGGCCATGTCGAAACGATAGTGGTCGAAGCCCTCGCGCACGGCGGCCTCGGCCTCTTGCAGGCGACCGATGATCCAGCGGTCGACGAAGCTGTATTCGAGAGGTAACGCTTCATCCTGGCCGACATCCTGGCCTTCGCAGTTCATCAGCACGAAGCGGGTGGCGTTCCACAGCTTGTTGCAGAAGTTGCGATAACCCTCGCAGCGTGCGAGGTCGAACTTGATGTCGCGGCCGTGGGTGGCGAGGCTGGCGAAGGTGAAGCGCAGGGCATCGGTGCCGAAGCTGGGAATGCCCTCGACGAATTCCTTGCGCGTGGCCTTCTCGATCTTGCTCGCGTCCTTGGGGTTCATCAGGCCGGTGGTGCGCTTGGCGACCAGATCGCCCAACGCAATGCCGTCGATCAGGTCGATGGGGTCGAGCACGTTGCCCTTGGACTTGGACATCTTGTTGCCGTGCGCATCGCGCACCAGGCCGGTGACGTAGACCTCGCGGAAGGGCACCTTGCCGGTGAAGTGCAGCGACATCATCACCATGCGGGCGACCCAGAAGAAGATGATGTCGAAGCCGGTGACCAGCACGGAGGAGGGCAGGTATTGCTGCACGAACTGGTTCTGCGCATCGAAGGGCTTGCCCATCTCCCAGTCGAGCGTGGAGAACGGCCACAGCGCGGAGGAGAACCAGGTGTCGAGTACGTCGTTGTCGCGGTCGAGCTGACCAGCGTAACCGGCCTTGTCGGCGAGCTTGCGCGCTTCGGCTTCGTCGCGCGCGACGAACACTTCGCCGTTCACGCCGTACCACGCGGGAATCTGGTGACCCCACCACAGTTGACGCGAGATGCACCAGTCCTGGATGTTGTTCAGCCACTGGTTGTAGGTATTGACCCAGTTCTCGGGGTGGAACCTGATCTCACCGGAGCTCACGCATTCCAGCGCTTGCTCGGTGATGGATTTACCTTCGGGGCCCGCCTTGCTCATGGCGACGAACCATTGGTCGGTCAGCATCGGCTCGATCACCACGCCGGTGCGGTCGCCGCGCGGCACTTTCAGTTTGTGCTTGTCGGCCTTGATGAACAGGCCGGCGGCTTCGAGGTCGGCGCAGATCTGCTTGCGCGCGGCGAAGCGATCCATGCCTTGGTAT
>JACRAU010000025.1 GCA_016234655.1 Betaproteobacteria bacterium | reverse complement strand
GCCATGACCGGCGACGGCATCAACGACGCGCCGGCTCTGGCCCGCGCCGACATCGGCGTGGCGATGGGCGCGGCGGGAACCGATACCGCGATGGAGGCCGCCGACATCGTGATCATGAACGACGATCTGCGGCGGATTCCTGAAGCCATTCGGCTGTCGCGGTACACCCATTCCGTGCTCAGGCTGGCAAATGATTTCCGGGGTGAGTTTCCCGATTGGTGTAGGTCCGTCGAGAAAAGACAACGGCATTCTGTTCTATCTCTCGTTTGAAAAGTAATGCTCTCCTATATTCCGCTGCTACCACTGCAGCGGAATACCTGTAACCGATTTAGTTCAAAACAATCGGTGTTGGCGGGTAATTAGTCCGGTTATTTCAGCCGGAAATTCAGCTTCGCCTCTGGCTTGCCGGCCAGCGTGACGGCGACCGCCACGCGCACGCCGACGCCCGCCTTGAAACTGCCCTTGGCCACCAGCTTGTTTTCTCCCGCCGGCTCGAACGTGGCCGCAATCTTCTCGCTGCCGGCAACCACCGTCGCCGTTCCCCTGGCGCCGGCGGTCGCCACCGGCTTGCCATCATCGACGACATAGAGCGTCAGGCTGTCGGCCTTCGCCACCAGTTCAAAGTCCAAACCGGCCGCCTCGGCGATGATGCCGCCATGCAACGGCTTGTCGTGATCGTGGCCGTGCTTGTCGGCCGCCGTTGCGATTGATGCGATGCCAAGCGCGAGGCAGGTAACGGCCGGGGCAATAAACTTGTAGAACATGGGTATCTCCCTTTTTGTCTGATCAGTCAAATTTAAGAACATATTCCTTGCCGGCCTTGTCCTGACAGATGCCTTGGGGGGTCTGGACGGCCCGCCATGCCAACCGGCAAGTCAACTCGCTGCCGTCCTGAGCCTTGGGATTCGCCACTGCCGAATAGCTTTCATGGTCTTTGTCGAGACCGGAAGTAATACGATCCCAGTGCTTGGGTTCGCTCATTCGATAACGCTTGTGAAGTTCAGCCAAGTTCTTATGACGCTGGACCTCGAATCCTTCCGCGACATATTTCCGTTCCCCAGACTCAAGAACAAGGCGACTTGGCTGAAGATGCACCAACTCCCCTTTCAACAAACCAGGTGCAGCCCCCTCCGCCAGTGAATGCGAATGGGAGGCACACCCCCCGAGAATCAGCGAAGCGCCAGCGACGAACACAAGTGACTTGAACATAGTGCATTCTCCTAACAATAAATTGATGACCTGCGACCAACGTCAGTTTCAACGACGTCTCAGGGCTGAAGGGTTCCAACTGAAGCCGTGACTCTTGCCGCGCGCAGCGCCGGGTATTTTTGGCCGAGCAGATTCATGTCTTCCGCCTGGCGGTCTTCGATGGCGACCCGCTGGTTATTTGCCTGGCCCAGATGGAGATTCAGGCGGCCGATATAGGTCGCCTCGCCGGGCTTGATGCTGAAGCGATAAACAAATTCACGAGCCGGCTTGTACTCGGTTTCTCCATAGGGGCTTGGTTCGCGCACTTGCCACGAATGGAATTCATAGTCTCCCGGTGACAAGCGAAGCGCAGCTAATCGCCCTGTTGTCTTGCCAGCGTCCTGAATGTCGAGCGCATCGCTGTTGTTCGGTCCCTTGACCACCACCGAATGCGTGAATGGGCGCTCTTTACCTTCGTCCTGCACCGCCCGCGCGTGCTGTCGCGCCGACGCATAATGTTGCGAAACCACGGCATAGGCTTCCCCGCGCGGCAATGCTTCCCTGATCCGATATTCGTAGCCCGAGACCTTCTCCAGCGGCTTGCCGCTCAGCGTCAACGAGGCGATGGCCAATCCCTCTGGTTTATTGGAATCCAGCGCATACGATGAAGGCAAATCAGGTGAAGCGGCACAGCCAGAAAGACCTGCAACGAGCAGAGCGGACAACAATGTCTTGCGCATATTAATTCTCCTCTAGATCGGTTGAGCGACGGCGTACAACATCCCCGGATTCCAGCGCACGCCGCACCGTGCCAAACCGTAAATAAAGTGCCGGCACCACAATCATGTTCAGCACCGTGGACGAAATCAGCCCGCACAGAATCACCACCGCCATGGGCGCCTGAATTTCGGAACCCGGCTGCCCGCCCGACAGCGCCAAGGGCACCAGCGCCAGGCCGGCGGCCAGCGCCGTCATCAGGATCGGAATCAGGCGTTCCTCGGCGCCGCGCGTCACCGCTTCCAGCACGGTCTTGGCCTGATCGTGTTCGATCAGGTGGTGAATATGCGAAATCATCATCACCCCGTTGCGGGTGGCGATGCCGAACAAGGTGATAAAACCGATGATCGAGGCAATCGTCACCACCCCGCCGGCCAGATACACGCCGACCACGCCGCCGATGATGGACAGCGGCAGATTGAGCATCACCAGGAAGGCATCGCGCGCCGAATGGAAGGCGACAAACAGCAGCAGGAAAATGCCCACCACCACCGCCGAGCCGAGCAACAGCAGCACGCGCGAGGCCTCCGCCGCCGACTCGAACTGACCGCCGAACTCGATGTGATAACCGGCCGGCAGTTTCACGTCCCTGGCCACGCTGGCCTGCATCTCTTCGACCACGCTCTTCAGATCGCGCCCGGCGACGTTGGCCATGACTACGATCTTGCGTTGCACGTTTTCGCGGTTGATGAAATACGGCCCGCGATCATTGCGAATCTCGGCCAGCGCCGAGAGCGGCAGACGCGCCCCGCTCGGCGTGGTGATCAGCGTCGCGCGGATTGTGTCGAGGTTGTCACGCGCCGCCGGGTCATAGCGCACCACCAGGTCAAAGCTGGCCTGTCCCTGCACCACCTTGGCCACCGCCAGGCCATTGAACGCCACCTCGATATTCTCGGACAGCTCTTTCGCCGAAAGCCCGTGCTGCGCCAGCGCCTCGCGCCGGTACTTGACGGTCAGGAACGGAATTTCGGTCTGCTGTTCGGGTTGGACGTCAACCGCCCCCTCGACCTTTTCCATCACCCCCTTGACCTGTTGCGCCAGGGTGCGCAACTCGGCCAGATCGTTGCCGAATATCTTCACCGCGATATTCGCCCGGCTGCCTGACAGCATATGGTCGATGCGATGCGAAATCGGCTGGCCGACCACCACCTGGACGCCGGGCAGTTTGGCAAAATCCTCGCGCAGGGCGCCAAGGAATTGCTCCTTGCTACGCTCTCCCATTTTCAGGCTGACTTCGAGTTCCGACTGGTGCACATCGAGCGCATGCGGATCGAGCGGCGAGCGCCCGGTCCGCCGCGCCGTGGCGACCACTTCGGGATGCGTCAGCAACACTTCCTCGACCAACTGCCCGAGCCGGGCCGATTCCGCCAGCGCGGTGCCGGGCAGGGTCTCGACGCCCACCGTCAGCGTGCCCTCGTTGAAGTCCGGCAAAAAGGCCTGTCCGGCTATGCCCAGCACCGCCAGCGCCACCACCAGCAAGGCCGCGCTGCCGGCGGCAATCGCTTTCCAGCGGGTCACGGTCCGGTCCAGAACCCCGCGATAGGCCGCGCGCAGCCAGTGCACGAAACGCGGTTCGTGCGGCGCGGTGATTTCCTTGGCGGCCCCGAGGAACATCGAAGCCAGCACCGGCGTCACCGTGATCGACACCAGCAGCGAGGCGAACAAGGAAATGACATAGGCCAGCCCGAGCGGCACCATCAAGCGCCCTTCGATCCCCGAGAGAAAGAACAGCGGCACGAACACCAGCATGATGATCAGCGTGGCGAAGACGATGGAACCCTGAATTTCCTTGGTCGCCAGAAACACCACGTGCATGGTCGATTCGCGTTTTCCGGTGTCCTTAAGGTGGTTCTCGCGCAAGCGCCGAACCACGTTCTCGACCACGATGATGGCATCATCGACCAGCGCGCCCAGGGCAATCGCGATACCGCCCAGGGTCATGGTGTTGATGGTGGCGCCGAGCAGCTTGAGCGACAACACGGTGGCCACCAGCGACAGCGGCAGCGCTACCAGGGTAATGGCCGTCGAGCGCACCGAAAGCAGGAAGGCGAAGACAATCGCCACGATCAGGATCGCCCCGTCGCGCAGCGCCGCCATCAGGTTGGCAATCGAGATTTCGATAAAGTCGGCCTGGCGGAACAGCCGCGTTTCGATCTTCATCCCCGCCGGCAATGACTTCTGAATGTCGGCCAGGGTGGCATCCAGCCGCCGCGTCAGCTCCAGCGTGTTGGCCGCCGGCTGGCGCTGGATGCCGAGCACCACCGCCGGCTTGCCGCGCGTCGAGCCGACGCCGCGCACCGGCGCTGTGCCCAGCGCCACCTCGGCAATGTGGCGGATCAACACCGGCTGGCCGTGCTTGATCGCCACCACCGCTTCCGCAATATCTTTCGTCCGGGTAATGCGGCCGATGCCCTGGATCAGGTATTCCTGCCCGTTCTCGGCGTAGTAGCCCGCCGCCGCGTTGCTGTTGGCACCCTCGACGGCCTTGATCGCCTCATCGATGGTCAAACCGTAGGCCGCCAGCCGTTCCGGTTTCAGCGTCACCTGGAACTGCTGCAAATCCCCACCGATGGGCAATACCTCGGCCACGCCGGGCACCGCCAGCAGGCGTTTGCGCAGTACATAATCGGCCGTGTTCTTGAGTACCACCGTCCCGCCAGCGCCGACTTTTGCGGGGTCGTCCCAGGTCAGGG
Organism: Betaproteobacteria bacterium; assembly: GCA_016234655.1. Lineage (GTDB taxonomy): Bacteria > Pseudomonadota > Gammaproteobacteria > Burkholderiales > Thiobacillaceae > Sulfuritortus. The sequence continues at coordinate 4,013 of JACRAU010000025.1, read as the reverse complement.
CGATGAACATGATTTCGCCCATGATCGACGCCGCCGGCGCCATCACCGGCGCCTCGATGCCGGGCGGTAGCGAAGCCTTCGCCAGTTGCAGTTTCTCCGCCACCACCTGGCGCGCCAGATAGGCATCGGTGCCCCAGGCGAATTCGACCGTGATGGTCGACAAGCCAACCTTGGTCGCCGAGCGCACCCGGCGAACGCCAGGCGCCCCATTCAATGCCGTTTCGATCGGAAAGGTGACCAGGCTTTCCATGTCGAGCGGCGCCATGCCGTGCGCTTCGGTGACCACCGTCACCGTCGGCGCGGTCAGGTCGGGAAACACGTCCACCGGCGTGCGCGTGGTCTGGTAACCGCCCCAGGCCAGCAGCATCAAACCGCCGAGAACGACGAACAGGCGATTGCGCAGCGACCACTGAATGATTTGACCGATCATGTCCGTGGCCCTTAGTGCGCGTGGCCGGCGGCAGCGGCCTTGCTGGTCGACAAGCGCACCAGATAGGCGCCCTTGCTCACCACCCGCTGACCCGCTTCCAGTCCGGAGACCACCGCAATCCGGTCACCATCGCGCGCCCCGGTCTGCACCATGCGGCGCTCGAAACGTGCGCCACTGATCTGCACATAGACCACCTGGGCGCCGTTCTCATCTTGTACCGCGCTGGCCGGGATCAACACCGCTTCTTGCCCACTGCCGGCAAAGACCTGAATGCGCGCCGTGAGCCCCAGCCGCAGCGCGCGCTCGGGATTGGCAAACTCGAAAATCACCGGCACCGTGCGGGTTTGCGCATCGACCACACCGCCGACGGCGATCAGCGAACCATTGCGGCCGATGTCGATGGCGAAACCCTGATCGTAGCCATCCACCGTGAACGCGGCGCCGCTCGGCTTGCCGACGCGGCCGATGTCGCTTTCGGGAATCCGGGCTTCCAGCCAGAGCTTGCCGGTGTTGGCGATATGCAGCAGCGGCGCGCCTTCGTTGACGAAGGCCCCGGCGGCGGCCGTCACCTCGGCGACGATGCCATCCATCGGTGCCTTGAGCGCAATGCCACCGCCGCCGCCGAGCTGCTGCGCCCGTGCCGTGGCCGCCTGCATTTCAGCGTGAGCCATGCGCTCATTGGCGCGGGCATCGAGCAGGCGTTTCTCGGCGACCGCCTCTTCCTTGAACAGCAGCTCCATGCGCTCGCGTTCGCGCCGGGCCTGTTCGAGCGTCACCTGCGCCTTGCCGGCCGCCGCGTCGAGGCTGGCCTGGTCGCTATCGCCACCGAGACGCGGGCCGAGCACCGCCATCACCTGCCCTTTTTTGACCGCCTGCCCGATGCGCGGGAAGCCATTGGTCGCGCGCAGCACGCCAGCGGCCGGCGCCACCAGTTGCGCCTCGCTGCCCGCCGGTGCCCGGATCGTGCCGGTGGCGGCAATCGCGGTGCGCGCCAGGCCCTTGACCGCTTCCGCCGTGGCGAAATCGATTTTCCACTGCTGCTCCTTGCTGAAGGCGATGCCTTCCTCCTCATGCGCATGGCCGCCATGCCCAGACTTGGCGGCGCTAACGTCGGCAAAGACGGTCACCGGGCCGAGGTCATGCGTCAGCGTGCCGAGATCCGATTCAAGGATCACGCTCAGTTCGCGCTCGCCGGCCACAACGGGGGTCGCCGTCGCCCGGAAGATGCCGGGCACTGCCGGGGCCTCGACGACAAAACGCTCGTCGGCGCCCTTCCCCCCGGCGAGCACGATAGTCAGCTTGCCTTGCGCGATGGGTTTGAAGTCGGCGAGTCGCGTCAGATGCGCCGCCAGCGTTGCCGGTTGGCCGACGACCAGGGACGGGAACTCCAGAAAAAGCTCCGTCTTGTCGGTGAATTGGGTCAGAGTTTCCGGCTCGTCGTGGGCTTGAGCGGCGGCCGCTGGCTTGCTGCCGTGCTCGTCTTTGGCGGTAGATTTGTCGCCGCACGCAGCCAGGAGCAGGGACATGGCGACAAGGCTCGCCATCAGTGCTGCCGGTGAGGTGATAGATGAAGTCTTCATTCGGGATGGCTTCCGGTCAATTGGTCAAGTTCAATGCGGGCGTCGCGGGCTTTGCCTTCGAGATCGAGGGCCATGGTTTCGGCCTCCAGCGCGCCTTTGTAGGCATCGAGCAGTTCGAGTACTGTGGATTCGCCAGCACGGTAGGCAGCTTCGGCGATACGCACTAGGTCGGCGGAGGGAGCAACCGCCTCGCGGCGGTAGCGTTCGGCGGCGGCGATCAACTGCACTAGCTGGCGATGCAGGCCAATCAAGTCGCCGTCGGCCTTCTGTTTGGCCAAGGCATATTCGGCTCGCGCCGCCATCGCCTGAGCGGTAGTGCGGCGCTCAGCGCCCTGCTGTCGGTCAAAGATCGGCAAAGGAATCGATACCGAAAGCAGGGTGCCGTTTTCTCGAAGCGCGCCGTCGTCGGTACGCTTGCCACCCACGCCGATGGTCAGTTCAGGGAAATTGCGTTGCGCTGCGGCGTTGTCCGCGTTCGCTGCATCCGCGCGGGCCGCGAGTGCTGTTAGGTCGGGGCGCTGCGCGAGACGCGCCTGCAATTCGGGTAGCCCGGCTGGCAGCGTGGGCAGCAACGTCCCGACGACGCCTTGATCCGTGGCCGGCTGCCCGATCAACGCGGCCAGACGCGCTCGGCTACGCTCGAGTCCGGCGCGCGCTTCGGCTGCTTTGACTTCGGCCGCCTGCTGCTCGCGTGCGAGACGGCGCCGGTCATAGCCCGAGGCATCCCCGGCGCGCGCCAGTTTGTCGACCACGCTACTGATGACCGCGAATCGCGCCACCCAAGCGTCGATGACACGCAAAGCCAACTGCTGCCGGAGCACTTCATGAAAGCTGTGGCGCAACTCAGCCGTCCGTTCCTCGCGCCAAGCCCGGGTTTCGGCTTCCGTCGCATCGAGTCGAAGGCGCGCGGCGTCCTGCCGCAATCCTCGGCGGCCGGAGACATCAAGCGGTTGGGCGATGCGCCAGGTGGATTCGCGCGTGGCCCCGGTTTTATCGCGCGAAATCTCCAGCGCAGGGTTCGCCCAGGTGCCCGCCGCGACGACATCCGCATCCGCTTCGGCGATCCGGGCGCGGGCCAAATCGGCGAGTTCGGGGCGGGCAAGGCCAAGACGAACGGCATCGTTCTCGGCCAACGGGGCAGCCAGACTGGCCAAAGGTGATAGCAGTCCAATGGCCATGGCCAAGACTGTTGTGCGCCAGAAACTGGGATATAGGGTAAACATCGAAATCCTCAACGAAGGTTGAAAGCAAGGGATTTCGACGGGACGCCACCACAACCCGAACTACGGGTGGGATGGAAAAACGAATGTTTAGGGAAAGCGCCCCGCCGGATCAGGCGAGGAAATCTCGCGGCGGACGATCAAGCCCGGCCGGGATGAAGGAGATAAACGGGGATGCGGAAAGCGCTATCAAAACGTGGTGGCCAACGTTTGGTGATGAAACCACATTAGATGCAGTTACAGCGCTTGCCGTTGGGCTATGCGCATGACAATGACCGCCCACTGACTTCTTGCCTTGCGGTGTATCTTGATCGCCGTTCGCGTCCTCATCGGCCGCCGCATCCGAAACGCTGTGACTGTGATGGTCTATATGGAGGTGCTGCTCAGCCCCCCCCTGCGGGAGATGATCGATGGCATCGCATACGCCCGCCACAGCGGCAAAAGCCGCGTTTAGCGAAAAAACAACCGACAGGAGAATGACGATAAAGGTGCGCATCTGCCTATCATCATACCGCATCCGAATGGAAACGAGAACCAGTAAGAAGAACCCAATGCACCACCAACCTCAAAACTTCCCGCGAGAGAATTCCGAAATGCGCCCTTTTTGGATCGATTTCGAAAACACAGCCAACCCGCGGCAAGCTGTAATTGTCGATAGTACTGAATAGTCAGGAATCGACAATGAGCAAACCAATACAGGTCAAGCGCTTGATCAGACGCGAAGAACTACTCCGTCTAATCCCACTTTCCGACTCGGCAATTTACCGGCTCGAAAAGTCGGGG
>JACRAU010000023.1 GCA_016234655.1 Betaproteobacteria bacterium | reverse complement strand
TACTTATACTTTCTATGCGATCCCGGTGCTGACGGGTAAGAGCGTGACCAATGCCTTTAACTGGATCGGTCAGCTTTCCCAGGGGAGTTTTACCTTGGGTAGGTAAGGCTTTAACGGCTTAGGCTGTTTTGAGCGGGGCCTCGCGTGAGTGAGGCCCCGTTTTTATTTGCTCGGCACGATCGTTGGCTTAGGGAAAGGCCTTCACCAGCCTCGGCCCGATAATCTGGCCGCTTCTCTTGCCGTGCATCAGCAGCTTGCGCATGAGTTGCGGCTCTTCGCCGATCTCCTTGGACATGCGGATTCCGTAGAAACCGTTGATCCGGCGGTAATCGCGATTGCGCAGGATCGCGCAGCAGCCCCAAACCGGGCCGAGGTACATGGTGAGATCGCCAGCACGTAGCTCGCCGTAGTCGGCGATCACCATGCTCTCTTCCTGGCCGGTGCTCAAGAACAAACGCGTGGGCTGGATGCCGATGTAGCCGAAGTCTGGAAAGGCCTGGAGGTGGTCTTCCAATAAGCGGTCGAAACCGATGGGGAATTCCACCACGTTGTCGTCGATCTCGACGATGTATTCGCCAGCCGCCGCGTCGAACACTGCGCGATAGTAGTCGATGGAATCGTTGCGCGAGTTCCATAACACGTTCTGGATGCCGTGCTTGGCCAGCACTTGCGCGGTGTGGTCGGTCGAGGCGTTGACGCCGACGACGATCTCGTAATCCTGGCCCGCCACCTTGGCCTTGAGATCGGTCAGGCAGCGATCCAACAGATCGGCGCGGTTCCAGGTGAGCAGGCAGAAGCTGAAGCGCTTGCGTGGGGTAAACAGTTCCAAGCGCAAACGCGCCCGTTGCAGCTCGGCACGGTAATCCGGCACGGCCGTGGCCGGCAAGGCGGCGAGGACTTGCTCGGCTTCTTTGAATTTGCCGAAATAGAGGAAAAATTCCAGCACCAGCCGTTGGCCGGCATCGGTCGCCAAATGCCGACCGATGACCTCGACCACGGCCTGGCTACAGGCTTCCAGAAGCTTGGCATAAGCGAATGCTGTCGTGACTTTGCACAGGTATTGCAGGGTGCGATCCAGCGCGGGCAGCAACTGCGCATCGGTCGCAAGGTGCCTGAATATTGTGCCGGCGCTCTCGAAGTCCTCCTGGCGCACGGCATCCAAAGCAAACAAAACGCTTGGCCCCAAGGGATGCTTGTCCAGGCCAAGACGATCGAGCAAAACCGGGCCAAACCGTGCCTCGCCCATGATGTAAGCGCTGAAGAGCCCGACATCACCCTCCAGATGGCTTGGGCGGCCGCCGTTCATGGCCGCCAAGGGTTCAGTCATTTACCGCCCTCGATATTCTTGGTGGCAATGACACTCATGCCATCCCCTCGTTCATCTCGGCCAAGCCCTTCAGGCAATGCTTGGCCGGCTGGTCCGGCAAGCGCTGCGTTTTCCGCATGTCCGCATGGATGGCGGGCACGTCGTAGCCCACATGGTTGGAATAGCTCGGCGATTCGCGCAGGACACCCATGGGCAAACCGGCAGCCGCCAGACGCTTGCGGGCCAGCTCGCGCATGCTCACCGGCACGCCGCTGGCGACATGGTGGATCTCGCCCGCCCTCCCCCGCCCGGCGATGCGCAGCAATTGCCGGGCGGCCTCGTCGGTGGAGAGATAATCGCGAATGGCCGACAAGTCGCCGACCCGTATCTCCGTCGCCTCGCCGACCAGTACGGCCCGAATGCCGTCTTCCAGGCGGCCGGCGAAGAGCTGGGATGAGATGCCCGGCCCGATCAGGTTGAATACCCGGGCGCAGACCACGTCCACGCCGCGTGCGGCATACACGCCCATAAGTTGGGTTTGCCAGGCCTTGCTCAAGCCGTACACCGAAACCGGCGCCAGGACGCGGTCTTCGGCGATAGGATTGTCGGCCGCCGCGACGATGCCGTATTCGGCGGCGGAGCCGACCAGCACGACGCGGACTTCGCGCCCCACCGCCCAGTCGAGCAGGGTCTTGGCGACCCCGACGTTGATCGGATAGAGGTCTTCGAGCTCGCCCTGGAAACGGGCCGCGAGGTGCAAGATCAGATCGGGGCCGTGGGCATCCAAGGCAGCGAGCAGGGCCGCGCGGTCACACAGGTCGAGGCCGGATTCGTCGCGGCGACCGAGGGTGACGAGCTGCTGCTCACCGAGCGTTTTCAGTCGAGCCACAACCGCCCGGCCCAAGGCCCCGGATGCCCCGGTGACCAGGATTCGCGTCAATCCGCGATCCCCAGACGGGCGGCGATCTCCGGGAAGTGTTCATCCGCGTACTGGTAGTCGTCGGGGCGGCCGATATCGAGCCAGAAACCGTCGAACGGCGCGACTTTGATCGCCAGCCCCGAGGCGAGCCCATCGAGCATGAGGTTGTCGAAGCCATAGCGCCGGCCGCGCGGCAGGGCCGCCACCACGTCCCGGCGCAGGCAGAAGATGCCCATGCTGACGTCATACTCGCGCACGGGTTTTTCCTGGAAGCTCGTCAGCTCGTTGGCCTCGTTGTAGCCCAGCACGCCGAAGTCGATCTTCTGCTGCCGCCGACAGACGGAGACGGTGGCCGGGCCAGAGGCAGCAATGTGGCGCTGGAGAAAGGCGCCGTAGTCGATGTCGCACAGGATGTCGCCGTTCATCACCAGGAAGTGCTCCGGCAGGTCGTCCAGCAAGGTCAGCGGGCCGATGGTACTCAGCTCCTCTTCTTCCAGCGAGTAATCCAGCCGCACGCCGAAGCGCCGGCCATCGCCGAAATAGGCCATCACCAATTGGGCCATGTGGCTCACGGCCAGGGTGATATGGGTGAAGCCCTGTCGTGCCAACTGGCCGATCACGATCTCCAGGATCGAGTACTTGCCGCCCAGCGGCACCAGCGGTTTGGGGATCAGGGTGGTATAGGGCCGCAGGCGAGTCCCCTTGCCGCCGGCCATGATCACGGCTCGCATCGCATGCCCCTCATAGGTTGTAACGCCAGGCCTTGTAGCGGGCGAGATTGTCCGCCGCGCGGAACCAGGCGATGGTTTCGGCCAAGCCCGCATCCAGGTCGACGCTCGGCCGCCACGATGTCAGCTCGAACAGCTTGCGGTTGTCGCCCAGCAGGCGGTAGACCTCGGAGGCATCGGGGCGCAGGCGTTCCTCGTCGGTCACCACCCGGGCAGCCGGGTCGATCGCCGCGATCAACCGGTCCACCACCTCGTCGATGGCGTATTCCCGGCCGCCGGCGATATTCACCTCCTGCCCCACTGCCGCGTCCGCCTCGGCCAGCGCGATGAAGGCCGCCGCCACGTCGCGGACGAAATTGAAGTCGCGGGTCGGGCTCAGGTTGCCCAGCTTCAACTCGGTCTGGCCGGCCAGCAATTGGCTGATCACCGTCGGGATGACGGCCCGGGCCGATTGGCGCGGGCCATAGGTGTTGAACGGCCGGGCGATGATCACCGGCAGATCGAAGGACTTGTGGAAGGACTCGGCCAGGCGGTCGGCGCCGATCTTGCTGGCGCTGTAGGGCGACTGGCCCTGCATCGGATGGGCCTCGTCGATCGGCACGTAACGAGCGGTGCCGTAGACCTCCGAGGTGGAGGTCACCACCAAGCGGCCGGTGCCGTGCTGGCGGGCAGCCTGCAAGGCATTGAGGGTGCCCTTGATATTGGTATCCACATAGGTGTCGGGCGAATGATAGGAATAGGGAATGCCGATCAGCGCCGCCAGGTGGAACACCACTTCGCAACCCGCCACCGCCTGGGCCACGCCATGCGGGTCGCGGATATCGCCGGCGAAGACATCGAGATTGCGGCGTTGCGTCTCGGGCAGCGTATCCAGCCAGCCCCAGCTATTGAAGGCGTTGTAATGGACGAAGGCGCGCACCTCGCAGCCCCGTGCCAGCAGCGCCTCCGCCAGGTGGCTACCGATGAAGCCGCCCGCCCCGGTGACCAATACCTTTTTGCCGTCGATATTCATCCTGCCATCCTATCCATCGATGCGCCGCCCCTCAAGCCGGGCAAGCAAGTCGGCGGCATCCATCGCCATGACCCGCGGCGGCCGGATGCCCCGGACCAAGCCGGCCAGCCAAGCCGGCTCGACGGCGGCACGGGCCAGCAAGTGCGCGAGGGCATCGAGATCATACGGGTCGAACAACATGCCGTTGACCTCGGACTGGACGATCTCGGGCATGCCCCCGACATCGGCCGCGAACACCGGCACGCCGGCCGACAGGGCCTCGCGGGCGACCGAGGAGTAGCTCTCGTAGAAGGACGGCACCACCAGCACATCCGCCCGGCCCAAGATGTCGGCCAACTCATCGCTCTCGAACGGACCGCCATAGCGGATGCGCGGGTCGCGTTCGGCCGCGGCCAGCACTTGCTGGGCATAGCCGGGCACTTGGGCACGGCCGCGCAGTTCAAGGCTGAGATGACCCGGCGTCATCATGAAGGCGGCCACCAAGCTCAATGGGTTCTTGAGCGGATGCAAGGCACCGACGTAGACCACGCGCGTCACGCCGGGCTGTTCGACGCGCCTGACTGGGATCGGCTCGATGCCGATGGGCGCCAGAATGGCCTTGCTCGCCATGCCGAAGTTGCGATAGGTCTTGAGCACGTAGCCCGAAGAGGCCAGCAGGATATCCACCGCATCGAGCGCCAGCGCCATCGCCGCCAGGCGCTGGCGGATCGGATTGTGCGGATGCTGGGCCTGGGCCCGGCGCGTCGCTTCGTCCATATCCGGCTGGATGCAGCGGATGCATTCGGCCAGGTCTACGGGCCCCGGGCAGCGGACTTGTCCTGCCTTCAGCATGTGGCACAACAGACAGAGCGGCCAGTAGTCGTGCAGGGTCATGGCCACTTGGCAACCCTGACTCTTGGCCACTGCCGGGAAACTGACCGGAAAGCCTTGCAGATGCTGGAAGTGCACCGTGGTGAAGGATTCCCGGCGCAGCAGCTCGGCAAAGGCCGCCTCGAGCTCGGCTTGCTGGAAGACAAAGGCGCAAGCGTCGAAGGGATGGACGAAACGGAAGACCGGCACGCCCTCGAAGCGATCCGCCTCGATCCGCATCGCGGTATCTCCCGGCTTGGCCGGATAGAGCACGGCCGCGTCGACCCCCTGTGCGATCAGGGCACGAGCCAGGGCCAGGGTGTACAACTCCACCCCCGCCCAGTTCTGCGGCGGGAAATCGTGGGCAACCAGGAGGATGCGCTGGGCTGCGGCTGTCATCGGCGGCCTATTCGCCTGGCATTGGCAACCGGTTCAAGCACGCTTCATGTCTCCAGGCAGCCAGGCTTGCAGCCACACATCCAGATGGTCTTCGAGTATCCAGTTCGCTTCGATATAGCGCTTGAGCTCGTCGCCCTTCTCGGCCAGGGCATCCATATCCGCCACATGGCTGCGGATGGCCTCGACCCAGTCTTTGTAGCGACTGGCCACGCGGGTCACCGGATAGTCACCCTTGTAAGGCGTGATGTCGGTGCAGATCACCGGGAGACCCAGGATGCCGTATTCCAGCAGGCGCAAATGGCTCTTGCCGTGGTTGAACGGCACGTCTTCGAGCGGTGCGACAGCCAGGTCCAGGTTCAGGCTGGCCAGCTTGGCCGGATATTCGTCCAGCACCACGGGGAGATGGAATTCCTTGAGGTAGGGCTTCAATTCCGGCAGGACCATGCCGAAGAATATCCAATCCACCTCGTCGGCCGTGGCCTTGACCACGTCGACGATGATGGCCAGATCTCCGCCATGGGTGATACCGCCGGCCCAGCCCACACGCGGCTTCTTGCCTTGGCGGCGCAAGGATTTCAAGCCACCCCATCTGGCCCGTTCGACATAGTTCGGCACGGCCATCACCTCGTCCGCATAGCCCTTGTACTCTTCGGCCAGATAGTCCGTGGACACCACGAAGCGGTGGCACAGGCCCGCCGCCTTGCGGAAGCGCTTGTGCAGGTCTTTCATCTCGACAAAGACCTTTTTTTGATGGCTCTTGATCGGCACATTGGTCAGCAGATCGTCTAGCTCAAACACCCGGAAGGCCTTGCTGAACTGCTTATAACGCTCAAGATGCTCGATCTGCTCCCACTCCACTTGGCGCTGCAATATGATGGAATCCGGCTCGAAGCGGTACAACTCCGATGTGGCCAGATAATTCGGGGTTTCCCAGCCCTGCACGCTGCCGGCATCGTTCAATGCCCGCATCGGCGCAACCACCCGGTATTCGCCGCAGCCCTGTCGATCGGCCGGATGGGCCACGATGCGCGAGCGAGGCCGCCAGTCCGGATCCAGACAAAGCGGGTGGGATATCTCTATCCGGCACTCACGGTCGGCAAAGCTCAGATTGCGGTTGTAGGCCGGGTCGAAGGCCAGGCGCTTGCCCCATTTGTGGAAGATCGCGGCGCGCTCCTTGCCATAACGCGCCGCCTTCTCAGCCATGGTCTTGCCCTCGACCGTGCCGACCTGACTGACCGATTCGTCGTGCAAGAGCGTGGCATACGGCGTGTACACCACGAGCTTGCCCTTGTCGCGTACCTTCAGGCACAGGTCGACGTCGTTGTAGGAAACGGCGAAGTCCTTTTCGTCCATGCCGCCGACCGCTTCGTACAGGTCTTTGCGGATCAGCAAGCAAGCGGCGGTCACCGCGCTGAGGTTCTGCGGCGACATCGCCCGGCCGAAATAGCAAGGGTCGCTACCTGCATGATGGGTGAACATGTGTCCGGCCGGCTCCCCGGCGATGCCCAGATAAACGCCGACATGCTGCAAGCGGCCGTCCGCCAGGATCAAGCGCGCGCCGACGATGCCGACATCTGGCCGTTGGGCATAGCCCATCATCTCGTCCAGCCATTCCGGGTCCAATGCCGCCGTGTCGTTGTTGAGCTGCAGCAGGTATTCGCCCCGCGCCTCGCGCGCCGCCAGATTGTTCATCGCGGAGAAATTGAACGGCTTGTTATATTCCAACACACGAATGCGACCGGAATCGTCCGCGCGCAACTGGGCCAGGAAATCCAGGGTCTCCCGTTCGTTGGAACCGTTGTCCACCACCAGGATTTCAAAGTTGGGCCAAGCGGTATTCTCCAACAGCGAGCCGATGCAACGATGCAGCATTTCGACCAGATTCTTGGTCGGAATGATGATGGAGACCAAGGGCTTCGCATCGTGCAGATATTTGATACGGAAGGTACCAGGCAAGGCGCCCTCGTAGAGTTCCGCCTTGAGACCACTGCGTTGTAAATGCTCCTCCAATACTTGCACGCGCGCCGTATCGACCGCTTCCGCATCGCGTCGACAATGGCCGCCCTCGATAAAGCGGTGATAGAGCACATCGGAGACATGGCCAATGCCTTCGGTGCCGGCCTGCTCCCAGGTGCGCAAGGCAATATCCCAATACTCGACGCCCTCCATCTCCGATCGGAAACCGCCTAGTTCGGTAAACAGTCCACGTTCTACGACAAATAGCCCACCCAGCGAATAGGGCGCGCTGCGCAGCCAATCCAGATCGAAGTCGGGTTTGAAGAAGGCGTTGGAGTGATTGCCTTCACTGTCCACGCTATCCTCATCTGAATACATCGCGCGCCGGGATGGATAGCGATTGATCGCATCGCTGAAACTCCACAAGGCATGGATCGCCAATTCGTCACCGACCTCGCACATGCCCACCCAGTTGGCATCCACCTCGATCAGCTGTTTGTTAGCGGCGGCCAACATGGCATTCGACTCCGCGCGCACCCAATGTATAACCCCATCCCCGCCGATACCGTCCGGCGCCTCGCAATCGGCAATAATGGACAGCCGCCAGCCCTTGTATAGCTGATAGCCCATGGATTTGATCGTGGCCAGCAAGCGTGCTTCCGCGCCAGGGGGAAGAATCACGGCCAAGTGGAAAACCGGCTGCACGGTCCACTGCGCCATGCGCTCTGCCATCCATATGGCATCCCTATCCCGCCAAACATGCAAGGCACGCCATAGCGCATAGAGTTCTTCGTTGTTTGGCGCCTCTTTCTTTTCTGTCTGAGCTTCGCCTTCGCGCCTTGTCTCGGTATCTGGCGTATCGGAAGGAACTTGCTGGGTCTGTTCCGCAACTGATCGCGTATTGACAGAAGCCTGCGGCCCCCGCTCCACGGCTGAACGATAAGCCTCGGCATAAACGCCGACCTGCGTTTGCAGGCTGTACCGATCGAATACCTCGCGCTGCGCAGCCTGAGCCAAGGCCATCCGCCGCGCCGGCTGCTCGATCAAGGACTCGATCGCCTCCAGCCAAGCCGGCTCGGTGTTGTCGACCAGCAAGCCGGTTTCGCCGTGGCGGATGCAATGGTAGGCCGGTGCCTTGCTATAGATACCGGCCATGCCGCAAGCCGAATATTCCAACCACTTGATATTGCTCTTGCTGCGATTGAAGGCATTGTCCTGCAAGGGCACAAGTGCGAAATGCAGGCCAAGATTTCGTAGTTGATTGGCATAGGTTTCGTAATCGCCGACAAAGTCGAGATATCGGATCGCAGGGTGAGATAGGCCGCGGGATTTCTGCATCCCCATGATAATGACTTCGACTTTTCCCTGATATTTGTCCAGGACCTGCCGCAAGACACCGTCGATCAACGCAAAATCGCCCTCATGGGTGACGGTTCCGAAAACACCGATCCGGGTAAGCGAACTCGGCGGCAAGACGGGCGCGGCAAACAGACGCAGGTCCACATAATTGGGCAGGACCTGGACATCCCGAGCCTTGTCGGACAATGCCTCACGCAAGGGCTCGGTCGACACGAACACTTTGTCGGCGCGAGCCAGAACCGCCTGAGAATACGGCTGAAGCTCTACTAAATCTTTGCGGGTAACCCTCGATTCCGGCGCATCGAATGGCGCATCGTCGGTGTCGTAAATGATGGGCACATTCAGGGAGAATAGCTTGTCGACGACATGGGCCGTCCCGGGACCGGAAAAGAAGCGGTGGATGAGAATGGCATCGGCACCCTGCCAGGCTTGCTCGTTCACAACCGCTTTTTCATTATCCCAATCCACGCCCCAGACCACTTCCCATTCGTGATCGAGCAGAGAGAATGGCTCCAGCACACGCAGCCTGGCGCACGCCCAAATTGGGGCATCGCTGGAATACACCGCCAATCTACGCTTTCGCCAAACCGGCTGCGCAGGTTTGGCAGGCACGATATTGATACGCGCCTCTACCTCTTTCCGAATTTCCTCCGGCAACGGCCGCATCGGGCGGGCGAGCAACAGAAACTGCAAGGTACCGAGTTCCACAACGTCTTGCTCGGTGACATCCTTGATCACCAGCTTATTCGTTTCAATCACCGTCGATTTCGGATCGTGGCCCTGTAACCCTGTCCGCGCATCGAGGGTCCGGCCCAAATTGACCACTTCATAGCCGGTCTCCTTGAGCATCTTCTCCATCTCGCTCAAGGTGAAGAAACGGATATGGGTAATATCCAGCAAGCCGTCCATGGCATAGCTGAATCGCCCATTGGCGATCTCATTCAACAACCATAGATCGCGGATGTTGGGAATGCTCGCCAGAACTTGGGCATCGTCGCTGAGGTAGGGATGCAAGCGCAGCAGCGTCGACCAGGGGTCGTACATATGCTCGAGCACATCGGCCAGGATCACCGTGTCGATGCTACCTCGCGCGATGCCTTGCGCTTCCAGGTCGGTATCTTCGAGCTTATCCGAGATAACCAGATCCAGCCGCTCCCGCGCCTTCTCTGCCGCGAGTTGGTTGAGTTCGATACCGACGACGAAGGTGCCGGGCCACTGCTCCTTGATCATCATACCGGCCGAGCCGGTGGCGCAACCGATGTCCAACACCCGGCGCGGCGGCCGGGCCAGCATGGCCGTTATCTCCTTGCGCCGGCTGTCGTGGTACATCCCCTGAAGCGCCTCGCTGCTGATATCGTGCAGGCGCCGCCAGGGACGCGGCGACACGGCTGCTGGCGCGGCTTCTACGGCTTCTTGCTTGCCTACCATCTCCAGCATGAGCTGGGCTACCCGTTCGCCAGCCTTGCCGTCTATGCCGGTGTTGTAATGCCTGACATTCTCGGCCATGCGCTCACGCAGGGCTTGCCGCAATGCGGCATCGCCAAGCACGGCAGACAAGGTCTCGGCCAGTTCCTCGGGCGGCACTTCCAGGATGCCCGCGTCCGCATCGAAGCACGGCCCCATGCGCAGACCTAACTCATTGAGCAGGTTGATGGCGGGTGTACCCGCAATCATGGCCTCGACCAGGAGATTCGAATCCACAGCGACCAGGGCGTCGGCCGCAACGACCAATGCCTCGGTATCCTCGGTGATATGGAAATACTCGCCCGGGTTTAGCCCAATCTCGGCCGCCAGGCGATTCGTCGTTTCCAAGCCGAAGGCAGCGTTGGGCGGACGATCCTTGACGACCAACACCGGTTTTTCTCCCTTATCGCGCAGCACCTTTCCTGCCACCAAGAAAGCGCGCAAAGTATCCTCGTAGATATCCGCCCGCGACGATGCATTGAGAAACGCGGCCCAGGTGGTGGCAAATACCACCAGCGGAGCCGTTCGATCCCAGCCATGCTTGGCCGCCAAGCCGAGCCGCAACTCTTCACGCTTCTCCAGCATGCCGGCGGGATAGACATCCCAGGCCGGATTGCCCGTGAGCCGTATACGCTCTGCCGGCACACCTTGATCCATATAGGCTTGCCCGCCGCGGGCGCCAAACACGGCCAGCACGTCGGCATTCAGTGCCTTGTGCACGGTATAAGGGTTTATCAGCGCCGCACCGTGGATCAAGTGCAAACTTGGAATGCCCTTGCTGACGGCCCATTCGACCAAAGTGCGGCTATGAAGCGTCAAATCCTCGCTCAGCACTACCAATTCGATATCGAAGCGCTCATAGGCCGTCTCCAAGGCCTCGACCAGAAAAATCTGATCATAGAGACGTTCCGCGAGATGGCTGCCAACCAAGCCACCGAAACGATCGGCCTGCAGCCCGCGCTGCTCGCAAAAATTCTGCCATGCCGGCGATGCGAGGTACTGCTGGTGGGCGCCAGCCATCTGCTGGGCAATATTCTGGGCCTGTGCCTGTTGCGCATCGCTTAGCAACCCTTCCAATGCATAGACCTTGGCCTTTACCGTGGCCGCCAGAACCTGGCGAAACTCGACGGAGGCGTATCCTGCAAGCGTGAGAACGGAACTGGGGCGATCAAGCAGATAGTTTTGTAAAACATGGCGGTTCTTCGGCCATAAGAACGAAATGATGGCGCGTTCTTTCATGCTTTGAATGCCTCGAAATAATGGGTCAATACGTCGCGGGTCAGATCGTATTCGAGTCCATGTCCAAGCGGAACGCCACGGTAGGTGAACATGGCCTGGAACTCTGGCTCTTGCGCCATCGCACGCAACAGATGCGTAGTCAAGGCATCCATCTGCCACTCTTCGCGCCAACGTCCCAAAACCGCCGAGTGCGTTTCATCGAGAAAGCTCGACAGATCGAAACTGCCCGGATAATCCCAGAAGGCCGACCATAAGAAATAGGCCATGACCCGATTGCGCGGCCAAGCAAGATGCGCGTTCAAACGCTGCTGCCATGCAGCGTCCCACTCTGGGATCATAGACGCCATAGCCGGCAAGGAAATGGATTGTGCCAACATCGCATCCAGCGCCTTTCGCCGCGACAACCAGACCGCATTGCCAGCCTTGTCGGGGCGGTTTTCCAATACCACCATCATCAGAGAAGCAGCCGTGGGGCTGAGTTTGGCAAAGCACTGCTGTTCGAGAAACAGCGCGAAATCGAACAACCGGCTATCCAAGGACATCCAGGACAAGAGACGATCCCAAGATGACTTGCTGGCCAAGGATCCGGTCAACCAGTGGTTCGGATTACCGCAGCCCAAAACCCCGGCGTAGGGAACCAGGTCGACCACGGCAAGGCCCAACTCGTCTGCGGCAACCACCAGTTCGTCCGAGCCGACTCGGGTGGAATAACCCTCGAACCCCTGATTCTGTTGCTCATCGGCAAGCCGAGGCTTTACCCGTGCAGCCGCCTTGAAGTGATCCCGCGAATGCACGTCGAACACGATCCGCCCGCCCGCCCGTGTGGCACGTTTCCATTCTTTCAGGATGTCCTGCCAATGCGGGAAATGCACCATGACATTCAGACTCATCACCGTATCGAACTCACCGTCGCCGCAGGGCAAGGCGGTGACGTCGCCGACCTTCAACTCGACCGGCGTGGTGCCCGCATTAGCCCGGTATTGGTCCAGCATGGCCTGGGAGCTGTCAATGGCCATGACGGCATAGCCCGCCTGGACCAGCGGCAGCGATGCCCGGCCGGTTCCCGCCCCGACATCCAACAGCCGTTTGCCGGTGGCGTACTTTGCCATCAAATCGACCTCGACCCGATTCTTCAGCCGTCTATTGCCCTGGCCTTCCTCCATGCGCTGGTGATACCAAGCCACCATTCCAGGATCCGTCCATGCCCGCGTTTTCCAGGCGATTAGGTCTTTCTCCCAACTCATGACAATTCCTTTTCCAGCCGCTTCCCATGGATGATGCGCAATCGATCAGCGCAACCTGGCATGTTGCCCAACGCCCACTGTTAAGTGGCTACCCAACAATCAATTCATTGCGTAGCAAGCCATACTCGACGACATTCACATAATCGCCGGATTTATAGGCAGCCTGTCGCCTCACCCCTTCCTGGCACATGCCCAGCGCAAGGGCCAGTTTCTGCATGGCGCCATTCGATTCATAGGTCCCGCATTGTATGCGATGCAAATTGAGCGCCGCGAAACCATGCCGGCAAAGCAGACGCGCGGCTTCCAGGCCATAGCCTTGGCCCCAATATTCGCGCTCGCCGAGCAAGATCGCCAGATCGGCGCTACGGTGAATCGGATGTATGTTCTGCAAGGCGATATTGCCGATATGGCGATCGCCCGCCGAAGCGACAATCGCCAAGACCAGGGCATCCCGGTTCGTCTGCACTTCCCGTATATACGCGGCAGCCTGAAACGTCCCATAAGGAAATACTGCGTGCGAATTGCCGGCGCAGGTTTCCTGATCGTTCAGCCATGCGGGGTACGGCCCTTCCACATCGCTCTCGGCCAAACCTCTCAGGTAAAGCCTTTCACCCACAAGAAAAGGATAGTTATGCGACACCATTTCCCCTTTTCGCGACTTTGGCATAACCCAGGACCTTACCTATCGCCTTGACTACATCGTCCAGATCGGCTCGCGTGACATTGGCATGGCATACGCTCGCGTATACCAGCTCCTTGAAGTGCATGCGTTCAGTTACCGGACACAAACCCCGCGCGTAACTCACCGCCTCGGGGAAAGGCAACATGGTGAACGGGTAGCCGGCAGCACCGAATGCGATGCGCTGCTGATAGAGCGGCTGCAAATAAATCGGTTCCACATAACCAGCGCTCATCGGAATTCCTTCCGCGCGCACGGCCTCGACGAAATCGGCACGAGGCATGCCGGCCTCCATTTCGTCGTAGCGCATGGCATAGAGGTAATAGCCATGCTGCACCCCCGGGCCGACGTAGGGCGGCGTCAAGCCCGGCATGTTCATCAGTCGCTCGGTGAGGTAGTCGGCCGCATCCCGCCGCGCCTTCGCTAGGCGCTCTAGCTTCTTCAATTGCTCTCTAGCGATGGCCGCCTCGATCTCCGTCATCCGGTAATTGAAGCCGACCATGTTGACGATGTCCTCGGTGCCTTTGGCCTTCACTACCACCTCGCCATGATTGCGAATCAGCTGCAATCGCTCGGCCAGAGCGCTGTCGTTCGTCACCACGACGCCACCCTCGCCGCACTGGATGGTCTTATGGTAGTTCAGGCTGTACACCCCCATATGCGCCAACGTGCCCGCTGGACGGCCATGCAGGCTGGCGCCCGGCGCCTGTGCGGCATCCTCGATCACGACCAGATTGTGTTCTTCGGCCATGGCCATAATCTCGGCCATGGCCGCCGGGTGACCAAACAAATCGACGGCGATGATCGCGCGCGTGCGCTCGGACAAACGCTGCCGGATGGAATCCGGCGAAATGCAAAAGTTTTGGGGGTCGATATCGGCAAATACCGGAATACCGCCATAGATCAGGGCCGCAGTCGCCGAGGCCGTCATGGTATAAGGCGAAACGATAACCTCGTCCCCCGGCGAGATACCGGCTGCCCCCACGGCCGCATACAAACCGGATGTCGCGGAATTCATGCTGACCGCATGGCGAATGCCGAAATAGGCCTCCCAGTCGCGCTCTAGCGCTTGCACCCGGGTACCGCCGTAGAAATCCGGCGACCAGGTACCCAGAAAGCGCGACAATTCGCCGCTGTCCAGTACCTCGATGACAGCCTTTTTCTCCTCGTCACCCAGCGTGGTATAGACCGGGAATGGCTGCCGCCTTGTGGGTTCTCCGCCGAGCCATGCAAGCTGTTCCATCACATACCCTATTTGGTCGACTGCAACATCCCATATATTAATTCGGCAACCCGCCGCGATGCCAAGCCATCGACAGCGAAACCAAGCAGTTCCGCTCGCTGCCGCTGGCGTCGTTCCTCGTCAAAAAGCAAGGACTCGATGGCGGTCTCGGCCTCATTCCGACGATACACGGCCTGGGTCTGCCCTACAGATTTGGTGGGCAAACAATCCGCCTTGACCAAGCCTGGCTGCAAGCTTAATGCAATTACGCCGAGATAGCAGGCCTCTAGCAAAAGGATAGAGTTCATCCCAACAAGCAGGTCACTCGCCATCGCAAGCTGATAGGCATCGACATCCTGCTCAAGGACAATCCGAATTCGTCTTGCCCGTACCGAAGAAAATTTGGCCGCATCTTCCCGTGGGTGTGGGCGGATCACCAAAACAATCGGCACGTTCTGGTGCTCCGCGATCCGGTCCAAGCTGGCGACCAAGAGATCAAGGACATCACTCTCGACATAGCCCAGCCAGCCTGGCGCAGTCTCATCACGCCCGTAGACCTCGCCTATCGGTTGCGAGGCAAAGACCACCAACTTGGCATCGGGCGCGGCACCAACGCGCCGTCGTATCTCACCTGCATCCGAAAAGGCATCGCGGAGAGCCCGCAGCCGATCGAAGGCGGGTTGGCCGGTCACGACCAAACGCTCCTCGGGGAAGCCCTCCGCGACCATCTCACGGCAAGCCCTGGCATCCATGACCGCGATTTTGTCGGGCAACAGGAGCTCCCCATCCTTTTGTGCGAAGCGAAACCGATAATTCGACCAGTAATCCAGCACGGCCAATGACCGGATGCCCAATTCGCCGGCCGACTCGAGGAAAAGCTTCTCCAGATCGAGGCCATTGACCGAGGTGCCGAGCAAAAGCAGTGCCGCCCGGGATGCCGCCAGCAAATCTTTGGACTGCTGCCTGAAAATATCATCGGGCACCAAGTCAAAAGCCAGGCCACGACTTTTCCAGATGGAGGCCGCTTGGCGATAGGCAAAGGCTGCCACTTCGGCTTGACCTTCCTGCCTGAGCCATTCGATCACGCCGGCCAGCGCACTCGCCCCGCCCGGATCGCCGGCTATCACGAAAACCCGAGCCGCAGCGGTCATGCCGCTCATCGCATCGGCAAGGTCATGGCCTGACCCGAGCGCACGGATTCGCGCATGGCAAAGCCCACCTCCAATGCCGCAATAGCATCCGCCACCGAGCACCTCGGCACGCCGCCATCCGTTAGACAACGTACCAAGTCCTGCACGGCGTGAAGCGTGACGTCTTCCAGATGCCCGGCCTCCCGCTCCGGCGCGAGCAAGGCGCGATAGCCCGAGTAATAAGGGCTTTCCCCGGCCGTCGAGATTTCGAACCAGTGCCCGGAATCGACGATCCGCGCCCGCCCCAGCGTGCCCACGACATCCATCTCGAACAGGCTGAAGGCTTCCTTGTCCAAGGCATGCAAAAAACCTGCCGCCCCATTATCGAAACGGAAGTAGGCGTCCAGCGTGGGGTCGTCGGCCGACTCACCGAGGACATCCCTGGCCCATACCTCGACGATGTCTCCCACCAGGAATCGGGCCAGATCGTACCAATGCGTCCCGTTATGCAGCGCCCCCTTGGTATAGAAGCCGCTCACTGCCTGTATGGAGCCAAGCCTACCCGCCCGGATCTGTTCGCGCAGGCGCATGTGACCTGTGGAATAGCGGCGCGAATAGTTGATCGCCAACAACACGCCTTGTTCACGGGCATCGCCTTCGATCCGATATGCCTCGGCCAAGGTCATGGCCAACGGCTTTTCCGTCAAGATGGCCTTGACCCCAGGCGATGCCAGGGCAAGGGCGATCATGCCGGCATGCGTTTCATCCGGGGTACAAATGCTGACGATGTCCGGCCGTTGCTCTGCCAACAGCGCGGCCACATCGGTATACCTGGCCTTCACCCCCCATCGCTCGCCACAACGCTCCACCTTTTCTTGATTGGCATCGCAAACGGCAACCAACTCGGTGGCTTCGCAGGCCGCATAGGCCCCGGCATGGGTCAGCACACCCTGAACGAGGGGGTCGTCGGCAAATTCACTGCCGATCTTGCCGCATCCGATTAAGGCTGCCCGCAGCATCAACGCACCGCTTTTTGGCGAATATGCCGATTGAGATCGAGCAGATCGGGCTGCTGATCGAGCAACAGCAATACATCTTTCATGGCAAACGTAGGATTAACCGGATAAAGCCTCTCGTAGATATCACGTATCAGCGCAAAGTCTTCCGGTGTATCGACCGTCAAGCGGAGATCCCAGTACTTTTCCGACAGCCCGCTCTCAAGGTTGTATAGACGAAAACGCTCCGGATGCTCATAGATGTATAGCGAGACATGCTCATGATCGACCGGATCGTCGGTCAGCCTGGCTACCTCACCCAGCGTTGAAGCTGAGAAAACCTGTACATCGAGCCCTCGTGGGTATGTCCGTTTCAGCGTATTGCTGACATAGTCATAGCTGTTGGCACGATAAATCCCAATCAACTGGTCGACGATGGCCGGATCGACTAAGGGGCAATCACCGGTAATTTCAACTATCAATTCGGTATTACTGGCCTGCGCCGCACCCAGCACACGACTAAGGACATCGTCCTCGCTGCCCCTGAAGCACTCGACCCCCAACTTTGCCGCAAGCGCCTCCAATACATCGTCGGTGGCATTGGTCGTCGTCGCGACCACGATGCCATCCAGGCATTGCGCTCTTTGCAACCGCTCGATCAGCAATTCCAGCGTAGGCCGGCCGAGAATGGGCATGACGACTTTCCCAGGCAGACGTGTAGAGGTCATGCGCGCCTCGATTATTGCCTTGGCAATCATTTCCAGGTCACCTCAGAAGAATAAATACTGCCGGCATCATCGCCGCAAGGCATAAAGCAGGTGCACTTCGGAACAGAATCGCGCCCGATCCACCACGCCCTGCAATTCGTCGAGCATCGGCGCCATCCGCGCCGCCATTTCATCGCTTAGGGCAGCAGTATCCGAGTTCTCTGCAAGAGTTAGGCGCAACGCCCGGAACAGGTCCATGCTATCCGACCCAAACCACCACGCGGCCAGCCGCGTGAGCTGATGACGTGTCTCCAATGCCTCCAACGAACGATCGCAAAATAGGTGGGTATGCCCACCTTCCAGAAGCCGGGGTGCGACATTCGGGAATGCCGCCTCGATCAATACACTCAGCGAATATAGTGGCAACGACAAGAAGACGTAACGCACGCGCGGGTTTCCACGCAAGGCTTGCAATAATGCATGGGGGTCGAGCAGGTGCTCCAGAACTCCGACCAGGCTAACGACATCGGCCGGACACGCAGCGGCGAAACCCTGCAACTCATCAAGCTCAACATGAACAAGCCGCTCGGAACGAGCCTTATTCGACGCATAGCCAAGATCAATCATGATCGCATTGCCGTGGGCAACTTGGCTTTTCGACAACTCGGCACCGGATGCATCAAATCCACGCTTAGACAGCGCTGCGACGAAATGGCCACTCCCTGCACCCAGATCGACATAACTCAAGGCATCAGGCTGCTCGCCCAAAGCACTCAATATCTCGACCAGGAATTCCACCTTGGGAAGGTAGATCGCATCAACTCGAGCCGAATACGTCGCTAGATCGCTTGAGTGATAGCCGGCACCATAATCGGCATCGATATATACCTGCCTGGCGTAGTCCTCCGTATCTTGGTGGCAGCCATTTAGGTGACCACAGCCTGGACAGAAAACGTAGGGCACACCATGTTTGGTAAAGTCCGGGGCAGACGGCAACCCAGCAGGGCAGATTTTGCAGTTCGATCTGCGTGGCTGCGCCAGATACCGGCTGGCCAAATCCAGGCTTCGCTTAAGCTGCGCATCATTGCCATCGAAAAGATTCTTCTTGAATCCCGCAAGCTGGCCGAACGGCTTGCTGTAACGCTCGATCAGCGGCCAGGTATCATTCATTGACCGCTCTCATCCCATCGTTTAACAAACCATAGAAAAGCGAATCGTGCCAGCCGCCCTCGCTCCAGTGGGTTTGCCTGTGGCGACCATCGAGACAAAAGCCCAAGCGATCGAATAGCCCCCGTTTAGAATGATCAAAGTCGTAAATCTCGCTCCATAGACGATGAAGATTGAGCTCGTCGAAGCCATAACGAATCAGCACCTGGGCTGCATCGGGTGCGAATTTGTCGTCGATGTATAGATTGTCGGCGCCGATATAAAGGGAAAAATCGGCATTGCGATCCACCCAATTGATGTAACACAGGCCACACGCGCCAAGCAGCCGATCGTTGCCCAGCTCGACGACAGAGAACATGCGCGTGGCCGGATCGCCATTGACCACGGCCTCGTACCAGCGCTGTTGCTGATCGCGATTCAACTCGCGATGCTCGCGGAAATAACGCCGATACCCCGGCCGGTTGCGCCAAGCCAGCAGCTGATCCAAGTCGTTGCGTTCTATTGCCCGTAGGCCGACGATATCCCCTTTGAGCATCCTTACGTCACCTCCCCAGGATACAAACAGTCACCTGCCAGCTTGTCGACCGCGAGCGTGCGGCCCAGCGCTTCATTCAGCCGATACGGCGGCAATGCGCCACGCGGCGCCGGGCGCAGACATTCGAGATCGCCCGCATCGAGGCGTTCGCCCGCCTTTTTCGGCCCGACCAGGCGCACGCAGCGCCGCTGCAGCACTACCGTATCCATTTCATTGCCCTCGACGCGCTTGCAGCCATCGCCCAAGGCATATTCCAACTCGCGGCATCGCAAGACCATATCGCGCCAACTGTCGGGATTCATGGAGAAGGCGTGATCCGGGCCGGTGCGAGCATTGTCGTCGGTAAAGTGCTTTTCGACGACCCGCGCGCCGAGCGCGACCGCGCCCAGCACGGTGGCATGACCTGGGGTGTGATCGGACAAGCCAAGCAGCATGCCGGGGTAGGCCAGCGCGAAACTTTGCAGGACGCGCAAATTGATATGGCGGAAGTTCTCCAGATCGCCGGTGTAGTTGGTATTGCATTGCATGAGCACGAACCGGCGATTGTGCGCCAGCACCGCTTCGACCGCCCGCATGACATCCTCCATGGTGGAGGCGCCGCTCGCCAACATGACCGGTTTGCCGCGCTGCGCGATCAACTCGATAAAGGCCGGCCAGGTGATATCGCCGGAACCGATTTTGTAGGCCGGCAGGTAAGGGTCGAGTTGCTCGACCGCCTCTGCATCGTATGGCGTGGTCATGAAATCGACGCCGGCCACGCGCGCGGTTTCCGCCAGCACCTCGTTCCAGTCCCGATTGCATTCGTACTGGCGATAGACATCGAAGATCGGCTTGCCCCATTGGGCCTGATGGCTAAATTGGCCGCCCAGATTGCTGAAACCGAAATCGCTGACGATCTTTTCCGCCTTGAAATGCTGGAACTTGACCGCGTCGGCACCCGCCTCGGCGGCCAAGTGGATGAGCGCCTTGGCGCGCCCGATATCGCCGTCATGATTGGATGCGACATCGGCAATGAAATAGGTCGGCTCGGTAATGGAGATTTCCCGGCCATTGATGTGGATCGCGCTGTCGTATCGCATGCTAGGCGTTCATTCCTCGATGTCGAAGAAGATTATCGATGACCTCGGAGAACGTTGGCAACCTATAGCCCAGCAGCCGTTCGGCGCGCGCCACGTCCAGCCCCAGGCTCTCCGCCCTGCGCGGCCCTTCAAGCTCAAGAATGCTGCCGGATCGGCAATGAGACGTACCGTAACCTGCGGCCTCGGCCAGGGCCTCGATGAACCGGGCCTTGCTGGCCACTTCGCGCGCCGCCAAGTTCAGCCGCCCCGTCGGCCGCAGCGGCAATAGGTCAAGCAGGCCCTTGGAGAAACTGGCCACGTCGATGCTGGAGGTGAAGTAATCCTCCAACAGCGTCATGGCCTGGCCGCCACACAAGGAATCGAGCGCCCATTCGACAAAGGTCGAGGCACCGCGATTTCGAAAGCCGACGATGTTGGTGCGCAGTACCAAGGCATTGGCATGCGTCAGCGCATAAGCCTCGCCGGCATATTTGCTGCGGGCATATTCGTTGACAAGACGGATCGGCGAATCCTCGTCGTGCAGGGCCGCGCCATCGCCGCTGTAGTAGTGATCCGTGGATATCTGGATGAAATAGGCATCGGCAGTGGCCTCCGCCAGCATGGCCACCGCTCGGGCATTGACCCGATAGGCCAGACACGGGTCTTTCTCGCATGCATCCAAGCTGGTCAGCGCCGCCGCATTCACCACGACCGACGGACGCACCTCGGCCACGAGGCCGGCCAAAGCCGGCGCATCCGTCATATCCAGGGCGACATCCGCACCGCTGCGCGCCACCCCCACTAGTTTCAAGCCGCGCCGCCTGCCTTCCGCCAACAAAGCCTGGCCGAGCATTCCTGTCGCGCCGAAAACCAGGATCGTATCGCTCATTGCCCCAGTTGCTTCTGCATCACCTGGGCGTTGATCTCGGACCAATCGGGGTGCCGTCTTAGCAGATCGAGCATGGCCGCCAAATCAAACTCCGGGTTCACCGGATAGAGCGTCGCGATGATACGGCCGATCAATTCAAAATCTTCGGCCGTATCCACCGTCCAGCGGTGTTGACTATGATCTTCGCCGGCCACCAACTGGCCAATGCGGAAGCGCTCCGGATGCTGGTAGAGGTAGGGCGTGACATGTTCCCGCTCATACTCCAGCCGCCCTTCGGTCTGGGCGGCCGCAAGGGCCGCGAAGGAAAAAACCTCGACATCCAAGCCGCGCGGGTAGGAACGCGCCTGGGTATTCGAGACGTAGTCGTAAAGCATGGGCGGGGCCAAGAACATGGCAATCGCCGCATCGACAACGGCAGGATCGATGACCGGGCAGTCCGAGGTGACCCGCACTACCACATCCGCGCCATGCGCCCGGGCGGCCTCATAATAGCGTTGCAGTACATCTTCTTCGGAACCGCGATAAGTACTGACACCCAGACGCTCACATAAACCGATTATCGGATCGTCGGTGGCATTCTTTGTTGTCGCGATCACCACTTCATGGGCATTTTGCACACGCCTTAGGCGTTCGATCTGATATTCCAACAACGGCCGGCAGGCCACTTCTTTGAGCACCTTGCCCGGCAGACGCGTCGAGGTCATACGCGCCTGGTCGATGATTACGACCTTCATGCCAGGCGTTTACCGGTATCCGGGTCCATCTCGCGTATTTCTTGAACACCCAAGAAATGGGTATTGTTACCCGAGTTGTACGCGAACCCTTGCGGCACCGGCGAACCTTGTTCACCGATGGCATTGCTGGAGTAATCGACCGAGACGATAAAGCTGATACTAGGCCTGATGACGTAGTGGTCGTGAAATTCCAGCGTCAGGTGCGAATCGTCCTCAGGACACATGATCTCGTGCAGTTTCTCGCCCGGCCGAATGCCGATGACCTTTTGCGGCAACCCGGGGGCCATCGATTCGGCCAGATCGGTGATGCGCACCGAGGGAATCTTGGGCACGAAGATTTCGCCGCCCTGCATGCGCGCGAAGTTCTTGAACACGAACTCGACCGACTGCGGCAGCGTGATCCAGAAACGGGTCATGCGCGGGTCGGTGATCGGCAAGCTATCCGCGCCATCGGCGATCAATTTCTTGAAGAATGGCACGACCGAACCGCGCGAGCCCACGACATTGCCGTAGCGCACGACGGAAAAACGTGTCGGCGAGCCACCCGCCATATTGTTGGCGGCCACGAATAGCTTGTCCGAGGCCAGCTTGGTCGCCCCATAGAGGTTGACCGGATTGGCCGCCTTGTCGGTCGACAGCGCGATCACCTTGCCGACGCCATTGGCCAAGGCCGCCTGGATGACGTTCTCCGCCCCGTGGATGTTGGTCTTGATGCATTCCATCGGGTTGTATTCCGCTGCGGGCACCTGTTTCAATGCGGCGGCATGAATGACATAGTCGATGCCGCTCATCGCCTGCATCAAGCGATCGCGGTCGCGCACGTCGCCGATGAAATAGCGCATCGCGGGGGCGTTGAATTCCTGCTGCATTTCGAACTGTTTGAGTTCGTCGCGCGAATAGACCACCACCCGCTTGGGCTGATGGCGCACCAGAAGCTGTTTGATGAATGCCCGGCCGAAAGAACCGGTGCCGCCCGTGATGAGTATGGATTTTCCGTCGAACACGCTGATTTTCCCCAGTACAAAATGTCCTACAGATTCACCACGGCATCATCTTCAGACTTGAATGGCATTCCCGTAGCGGCTAGCCCGGATCCCCGCGCAGCCCCGCCGCAATATTTCGATTGACGCTGATGATCAAGTTGAGCTTTTCCGGCGCAGGATAGGCCATCACCTCGAAGACACGCTTATCCACCAAGGCGCTCAGCACCAACAAATTGGTTTTGATCTCTTCGGGCAGGGGATTGCTCGGGTCGGCCAGCTCGGTCTGGAGCAAGCTCCACAGGCGTTGGTTATAAGTCAGCGCCGTCTCCAGTAGTTGGTCTCTTTCCGGCTCGGCCCATTTCTGCTGGGCCTCGGCCAACAGCAACGCCCCCTTGGTCAGCGCCGCCGCCTCGACCTCGCGGCCGGAAGCCGTTGCTTTATCGACGGTTTGATAGGCATTGATCGGGTTATTCGGCATGTTTCAGCAAATCCTGTTCATAAGAGATGAGCTCTTTGGCGCCCTTGAGCGCCTGGTAATACTGACGGTTCAGGATATATCCACTCATGCGATCCAACAACTCCAATGTGCTTGGCGCCGCCTCCAGCACCTGCTTGACCAATTGCCAATAGCTTTGGTGGTGTTGGGGCAAATGTTGTTCGTCCATGTACATAAGCTGGACGGCCAGATAGATACGTTTACAGGGGGTATCGGCGGATGTTTCGGTAAGGATGTCGCGTTCCCTAAGCACCGGCACTTCGTTTAATACGGTCAGATGCGTTCGGCCGGAGCCGTTTTCGATGACGGCGCCGCCTATGAAAACCTTTTCGCCAGGCTTTAGTTCAATGCGCAGCGGCATCTAGTGCAAGAGGAGGGTTGTAATGCTAGGACAATGCCACAAGTGCCGATTGCGCGCCACTGCTATTGGCCAGGCCAAGCCGCTCGCCTGCCAAAAGCGCACGCCCGGTCTGGCTGGCCTCGACGGCCCGGTCTTCGTTCGCACGACCGAAGAGTTTGGCCGTCTCTTGATAAAGGGCGGCCCGCGCATCTTTCACGTAAAGTTGCGCGTGCTCGACGCGAGCCAAGCCATCCGCCACGGTCGCGTCGCTTGCTTGCACCGGCAACTCAGGCAGGTTCAAGCCCCCGATGCCGGAATAGGCGGGCCGCGCCTGGACGACCGGCGGCGACTCGCCCTGCACGACAGGCAGCACAATGTCGCCCGCGCCCGGCAGCTTCGCCGGATCGCCGACCAATTGCGCCAGCCATTTATCCTCGGGCGGATAAGTCAAGGCATCGATTTGATGACGCAGGGAACTCACCTTGTTGAGCAAGGCAATGCGCTCGGGGCTATTGAGCGGATAGGGGGGATAGAGCTTTTTGGTGATACCTTCCAAGGCATCACGCATCTCGCCGAGGCGCGTTTGCACCTCGCCGAGCGTTTGATTCGTGTAGCGCAATATCGCGCCAATTTGCTTGTAATGCGATTGACTATCGGCTTGCCTGGATAGGGCGCTCAACTGCGCAACATCCGCTACGGCAGACGGGCCTCCGGTAGAAGGAAGCGGCGGCGCGGATTGCGCCACCGCCCCGGAAGCGAAGCCAGCCTGGACGTTCCGGTCATAAACCGGACTGCCAGACTGTAGATTGATCGCTTCGTTCGCCATTTTGCCTTCTCCCCGACGGGGGAGCGGTACCGCTTAATCCGCACCCCCCGCCTTAGCGGGATTAGAACAGCCTCAGGATACCCTGAGCGGCCTGCGACGAGATGCTCAACGCAGTCACGCCCAATTGCTGCCGGGTCTGCAAGGTCAGCAGGTTGGCGCCCTCTTCGTTCTGATCGGCCTCGGTCAGCTTCGTGGCACCTTCACGCAGGGTATTCACCGTGTCGGTCAGGAAGGTACTCCGAGAAGACAGAATAGTCAGGTTGGACGCCAGGTTGGACGACTGGGTCTGCAGGGTAGCCAGCGCGGCGTTCAGCGTCGCTTCCGCCGCATTGAGTTCGGCTGTAGAGTCGAAACTTGCCGAAGTGGTCGTCGCGGCACCGGTCGCCGTGCCCGAGGCAATCGCCAAACCGCTGGCCGAAGCGTTGAAGCCGGTGACCGTCAGGCTGGTGGTGGCATTCTCGTTGAAGTTCACCGCCAGCGAACCGCCCGACAGGAAGTTGATGCCCTTGTAGGAGGAATCGATACCGGTGTTGTTCAACTGCTGAACCAACGAGTTGTAGTTGGTCGCCACACCGGCCAGCAGCGAGACGCTGTTGGTGGTGTCGTTCAGGGCGGAACGAGCCTGGGTGATCTGACCGCGAATACCTTCGATCAGGTCCTTGACGGACGACACGCCCTTGTCGGCCTCTTTCACCGTCTGGATGGCCTCGCCGATGCCGTCTTTCAGGCCGGTCAACAAGTCCGCGCGCTGGTTATGGCCGGCGGCCGCGAAGAAGTTGGCGGGGCTATCAAGAGCGGTATTGACGCGCTTGCCGGTTGCCAGGCGGTTTTGCGTGCTACCCAGCAGGGTCTCGGATTGTTGCAGGGAAACCAGGTTCTGCCGGAGGGCACTACTTAGGGCAATGGATGCAGCCATGATCAATCTCCTTCTGGGTTAGGAAATCGCAGGAATCCTTCCTACGATGAGCTAGGCGACTGGCCTGTCCTCGCTATGGATATCGGGCCGCCCCGAAGAAACTTTAGGACCAAATCAAGCGCCGGCCACAAAACCGGAAAAGCAGCATTAAACCAATAATAATCAATGGCTTGTTTAAACTCAAACGGAACAAGCCCCGCCCGGCACCGGCGGCACCGGCTCGCCGCCATAGTCCATGCAGGCCAGGTTCTTGAGCACGGCCCGCACCCGGCCCATCACCGCCGCCAAGTTGGCCTCGATCATCTCCGAGGTAATGCCCGTGGCACTGTCGCCCCGGCCGGCCGCCCAATTGGCCGACACGGCGATGGCCGCATAGCACAGGCCGATCTCCCGGGCCAAGGCGGCCTCGGGCATACCGGTCATGCCGACCATATCGGCGCCGTCGCGCTGCAAGCGGTCGATCTCGGCCTTGGTCTCCAGGCGCGGCCCCTGTACGGCGCCGTAGGTGCCGCCATCCCTGAAGTCCTCATGCGCCCGTTTCAGCGCGGCCATGCAGCGCTCGCGCATCTCCCGGCAGTAGGGCCAGGTGAAATCGATATGGGTCACCTGCTGCTCGCCCGGCACGAAAAAGGTGGTCTCGCGGCCGTGGGTGTAGTCGATGATCTGGTCCGGCACCGCCAAGCGGCCAGGATACATGTCGGCATGTATCCCGCCGACGGTCGCCACCGAGACCACGTGGCTCACGCCTTGCGAATGCAAGGCCCAGAGATTGGCCCGGTAATTCACCAGATGCGGCGGGATGGTATGACCGTAGCCATGGCGGGCCAGGAAGACCAGCTTGTGGCCGTCGAGGTCGCCGAAAGTCAACGCCCCGGACGGCTCGCCATAAGGCGTGCGGATCACCTGGCGATGATTGATATTCAAACCGGGTAGCTTGGTCAAGCCGGTGCCACCGATGATTGCGAGCATTACTTATTCTCCTTCATGGCATAGATGGCCGGCAGATTACGCCACATGCCGTGCACATCCATGCCCATGCCGAACACGAAACGGTTGGGCAGACGCAGGCCGACATAATCCGGCGCCACCGGCTTGTCGTGACCCAGCACTTTCTCGGTCAGCACGGCGATTTCCACCCGCGCCGCGCCCATCTCCAACAACTTGGCCTTGGTCGCGGCCAGGGTATGGCCCTCGTCCAGGATGTCGTCCAGCACCAGCACCACCCTGCCCGCGACCGGGGTGCGCGGCAGCACCGCCCACTCGATCTCGCCGCCGCGCAGGCCGCCGCGATAACGAGTGGCATGCAGATAATCGAACTCCAAGGGAAAGCCCAGGCGCGGCAGCAACTCGCCGGCGAAGACCACGCCGCCGCCCATGATGCAGAGTACCAGGGGGCACTCGTCGGCCAGGGCCGCAGTGATCTGGCCGGCCAGGCGATCCAGGGTGAGCTCGATCTCGGTCCGGCCATGCAGCAGATCGGCGCCGTTGATCAGGGACCAGGCCTCGTGGGTATCCACCGCATTACCCTCTTTGCCGGCGGGCCTCGTAGAGGCAGACGCCGGCCGAGACCGAGACGTTGAGGCTTTCGACCTGGCCGAACATGGGGATGCGTACCAGCACATCGCAGGTCTCGCGCGTGAGCCGGCGCAAGCCTTCGCCCTCCGCCCCCAACACCAAGGCCATCGAGCCCTTGCAGTCGATCTCGTCGATGGCGGCCGCGCCCTCGGCATCGGCGCCGACCACCAGGATGTCGCGCTCCTTCAACTCGCGCAGGGTGCGGGCCAGGTTGGTCACGGTGAGGTAGGGCACGCTCTCGGCCGCCCCGCTCGCCGCCTTGACCGCCGTGGCGTTGAGGCCGGCGGCGCGGTCTTTCGGCGCGATGACCGCATGCACGCCGAAGGCGGCGGCCGAGCGCAGGCAGGCACCCAGGTTGTGCGGGTCGGTGACGCCGTCGAGCACCAGCAGCAGGGCCGGCTCGGCCATATCTTCCAGCACGTCGTCCAGGTGGGTAGCCAGTTTGACCGGATCGACCTGGGCCACCACGCCCTGGGCGCGGCCGCCCTTGGCCATCTCTTCCACCCGCGCGCCCTCGACCTGGAGCAATTTGACGTTACGCTCCTCCGCCGCCTTGATCAGATCGCGCGCCCGCTTGTCGCGGCGGTTCTGGTCCAGGTAGATGACGTGGATGCCTTCCGGGTGGTGGCGCAGGCGCGCAAGAATGGAATGAAAACCGTAGATATGGGTCCGACCACTCATCGTGACACATCCCTTTGATAACCGATGACTGCGGTTTCAGTGCAGGCTCTTGTGCCCTTTAGGGTGAACCTGCTTTGCAGGTTAAGCGCGCATTGCGCGCGGCCGGAGCTAAAGCCATAAATCCGGGTGCGACCGCTCATTTCGCCTTACCCGTTTTCTTGCTGGCCGCGGGCTTTTTCGCGGCCGACGCCTTGGCCGGCTGCTTGGCCTTGGCGGCAGGCGGCTTGCCTGCCTTCGCCGGCTGGGCTTCGGTAGCCCGCAGGGCAGCGCCCGGCTTGGCCTGGCGCGAATCCTCGGCCAGGGTAAAGTCGATCTTGGCCGAGTCCAGATCGACACGGATCACGCGGATGCGCACGGCATCGCCCAAGCGGTAACGCTTGCTGGTGCGCTCGCCCAGCATCTGGTGGCGGGCCTGATCGAAATGGAAGTAGTCCTGGCCCAGGTCGGACACATGCACCAGGCCCTCGACGAACACGTCGTTCAAGGCGACGAAGATGCCGAAACCGGTGACGCCGGAGATCACGCCGTCGTATTCCTCACCGATGCGATCCTGCATGTAATAGCACTTGAGCCAATTCACCACGTCGCGGCTGGCCTCGTCGGCCCGGCGCTCGGTGGTCGAGCAGTGCAGACCGATCGTCTCCCAGTTGCCCGGCTGGTAGTGCTCGTCGTTCAGACAGGCCTTGATCGCCCTATGCACCAAGAGA
Organism: Betaproteobacteria bacterium; assembly: GCA_016234655.1. Classification (GTDB taxonomy): domain Bacteria; phylum Pseudomonadota; class Gammaproteobacteria; order Burkholderiales; family Thiobacillaceae; genus Sulfuritortus. Next base: position 172,745 of record JACRAU010000023.1, on the reverse strand, counting down.
TCGGGATAGCGGCGGATGGGCGAGGTGAAATGGGTGTAGGACTCGTAGGCCAAGCCGAAATGGCCGACGTTGTCCGGGCTGTACATCGCCTGTTTCAGCGAACGCAGCATCACCGTCTGCAACAACTGCTCGTCGGGCCGACCCTTGATCCGATTGAGCAGCTCGGCATAGTCCTTGGCATGCGGTTCGTCGCCGCCGCCGAGGTAGAAACCGAACTCGCCCATGAACTCGTGCAAGGCCTTCAGCTTCTCCGGCGTCGGCCCCTCGTGCACGCGGTAGAGCGCCGGGTGCTTGCGCGATTGCAGGAAGTCGGAGGCGCAGACGTTGGCCGCCAACATGCACTCCTCGATCACCCGGTGGGCATCGTTGCGCGCGGTCGGCACGATGTTGGCGATCTTGCCTTGTTCGTCGAACACCATCTTGGTCTCGACCGTCTCGAAGTCGATGGCGCCGCGCACCCAGCGCGCCTTGAGCAGGGTCTTGAACAGCTTGTACAGGTCTTGCAGATGCGGCAACAGCCATTCCTGCTCCTGGCCCGGCTTGGCCTCATTCGACAGCCAGCTCCAGACCAGGTTGTAGGTCAACCGCGCCTTGGAATGCATCACCGCCGGGTAGAAGCGGTATTGCTTGATCTTGCCGGCACTGGAAATCTCCATCTCGCACATCATGCACAGACGGTCGACCTGGGGGTTGAGCGAGCACAGCCCGTTGGACAGTTCCTCCGGCAGCATGGGGATCACCCGGCGCGGGAAATAGACCGAGGTGCCGCGCTCGTAAGCATCGCGGTCGAGCGGCTCGCCCGGCTTCACATAGTGGGAGACATCGGCGATGGCGACATAAAGCTTGTAGCCGCCGCGACCCAGGTTCTCGCAATAAACCGCGTCGTCGAAGTCGCGCGCGTCCTCGCCGTCGATGGTGACCAGCGGCAGGTGGCGCACGTCCTCGCGCCCGGCGCCGAGATCGGTCTGCACCACGCCCTTGGGCAGCTTGCGCGCCTGGGCCAGCACCGCCTTGGAAAACTCGAAGGGCAGCTCATGCTTGCGCAGCGCGATCTCGATCTCCATGCCGGGGTCGGCATAGTTACCCAGAATCTCGGTAATACGGCCCATGGGCGGGGTGTGCTTGGTCGGCTGTTCGACCACCTCGATGGTCACCACCTGGCCCTGCTTGGCCTGCATCTCCTCGCCGGCGAAGACCACGATGTCCTGGTTGACCTTGGGATTCTCCGCGATCACCCACTGGTGGCCGTGCTCGCGATAGAAACGGCCGACCACGTGGACATTGGCCCGCTGCAGCACCTCGACGATCTTGCCTTCCTTGCGCCCGCGCCGGTCGGTGCCCGATTCGCGCACCATCACCCGGTCGCCGTGCAGCACCTGGTGCATCTCGCGCTCGGACAGGAACATGTCGCCCGAGCGGTCGTCCGGCACGAAAAAGCCGTAGCCATCGGTATGACCCTCGACCCGGCCGGCCTTGAGCTCGATCTTGTCCGGCAGGCAGATCGCGCCGCGCCGGTTGATAACCAATTGCGCATCGCGTTGCATGGCGCCCAGGCGGTTGCGGAAGGCATCGTATTCCTCGGTCTCCAGACCAAGGTCGAAGGCCAAGTCGTCCATCGGCACCGGCTCGCCCGCCTCTTGCACCAATTGCAAAATGAATTCGCGGCTAGGCAAGGGCTGACCGTATTTCTCCTGCTCCCGCTTGAGGAAGGGGTCCTGCCAGCGCAGGGCCTTATTGCCGCCGCCGCGAGGTTTGTTTCCGGTTTTTTTCGTTGACAAGTGTTCAGTCCAATCTTAGAATTCGCGCCTCTTTGCCCAGATGGCGGAATTGGTAGACGCACTAGGTTCAGGTCCTAGCGCCGGCAACGGTGTGGAGGTTCGAGTCCTCTTCTGGGCACCAAATGGTAAAGACAAAAGCCGGCGCAAGCCGGCTTTTTCTTTTTCTGCATCCATTCTCCCGCAAATTGCGACAACAACCCCATCACGGCCGGCATGCCAGCCTTGTCGATGGGATTGATGCGGGAGACTTCTCACTCGAACGGATGCCGCTTGACGATGGTCTCTTCCCGGTCGGGACCGGTGGAGATGATGTCGATGGGCACGCCGCACAGTTCTTCCATGCGGTTCAGATAGGCCTGAGCCTTCGCCGGCAGATCGTCGAAGTGCTTCACGCCGACGGTGCTGTCGCTCCAACCCGACCAGTCCTCGTAGACCGGCTGGCAATCGGCGATGGTCTCGGCGCCGACCGGCAGAATGTCGCACAACTCGCCGTCGATCTTGTAGCCGGTACAGATGCGCACCGTCTCCATGCCGTCCAGCACGTCGAGCTTGGTCACGCACAGGCCGGACACGCCGTTGATCTGGATCGCGCGCTTCAAGGCGGCGGCATCGAACCAGCCGCAACGACGCGGACGGCCGGTGGTGGCGCCGAACTCGTGGCCCTTCTCGGCCAGCCAACGGCCGTTGTCGTCGAACAGCTCGGTCGGGAACGGGCCGGAACCGACCCGCGTGGTATAGGCCTTGGTGATGCCCAGGATGTAATGCATGTTGTTCGGACCCATGCCGGTGCCGGTGGCGGCGCCGCCAGCCGTGCAGTTGGACGAAGTCACGAACGGGTAGGTGCCGTGGTCGATATCGAGCAGGGTGCCCTGAGCGCCCTCGAACAGCAGGTTCTCGCCCCGCTTGTTGGCCTCGTACAGCTGGCGCGGCACGTCGCCGATCATGGGCTTGATCCGCTCGGCCAGGGCCATAGTGTCGTCCAGGGTCTTCTGGAAGCTGACCGGCTCCCACTGGAAGTAATGCTTGAGCACGTAGTTGTGATAGTCCAGCACCTCGCCCAGCTTGGCGGCGAAGCGCTCGCGGTGGAACAGGTCCTGCATGCGGATGGCGCGGCGGGCGATCTTGTCCTCGTAGGCCGGGCCGATACCGCGGCCGGTGGTGCCGATCTTGCCGGCGCCCTTGGCCGCTTCGCGGGCATGGTCGAGCGCCACGTGATGCGGCAGGATCAGCGGGCAGGCCTCGGAGATGATCAGCCGGCTGGCGACGTCGATGCCGTTCTTCTCCAGCATCTCCACTTCTTCGATCAACGCCTCGGGCGAGCAGACCACGCCGTTGCCGATGTAGCAACGCACGTTCTCGCGCAGGATGCCGGACGGGATCAGGTGCAGCACGGTCTTCTTGCCGCCGATGACCAGGGTATGGCCGGCATTGTGGCCGCCCTGGAAGCGCACCACGCCCTGGGCGCGGTCGGTCAACCAGTCGACGATCTTGCCCTTACCTTCGTCGCCCCACTGCGTGCCGATGACCACTACGTTCTTCATGTCGCTATCCGCTTTTCAATAAGGTTGTTACAAGGGAATGATTTTCCAGGCACCGCTTTGCCGCGCCAGTTGCCGGTCGCAGCCGGCCTCGGCGCGATGCGCCTGCTGGCCCGGCAGTTCGACCACCACCCGCTCGCCGGCGGCGCGCAGATCGGCAATGGCCGATTGTAGACCGGCATCCCGGCCGTAGGGCGCCAGGATCGCCGGCCGCATGGCCGGTTCCGGCAGACTGCCGATGATCTGGCGCAAGTCCAAACTAAAGCCCGTGGCCGGCCGCTTGCGACCGAAGATGGCGCCGGCGCCGTCATAGCGGCCGCCCTGGGCGATGGCGCTGGCCTGGCCGCCGACATAGGCGGCGAACACCACGCCGTTGTGATAACCGTAACCGCGCAGATCGGCCAGGTCGACCGACAGGGCGATGCCGTCCTGGCTGGCGAGCAAGGCGGCCAGGTCGTCCAATGCGGCGGCAACACCGGGCAGGGCCGGCAATTCGCGCCGGGCGGCCTCCACCGTCTCCGCTCCGCCATACAGTTCGGGCAGGCGGCGGAAGGCCGTGGCCAACTTGGCATCGAGCGCGCCGGTCAGCGCCGCGATCTGCGGCGCATCCTTGCGCTGCAAGGCGGCGAACAGCTCGGCTTCCATCTCGCCACTGATGCCGGCGGCCTGGGTCAAGGAACGGAATAGGCCGACATGGCCGATGCTGATCCGGGCCGAATCCAGGCCCGCCGCCTTGAGCGCGGCGGTGAGCAGTTGCAGGCTCTCGCGGTCGGCCTCGATGCCGGCATGGCCGAACAACTCGGCGCCGACCTGGAACGGCTCGCGCGAATTGAGCATGGCCGAGGGCCGGGTGTGCAGCACCGCACCGGCATAGCAAAGCCGGGCCACCCCTTGGCGATTGAGCAGGTGGGCGTCGATGCGCGCGGACTGCGGCGTGATGTCGGCCCGCACCCCGAGCAATTTGCCGGACAGGCTGTCGAGCACCTTGAAGGTCTTGAGGTCGAGGTCTTGCGCGGCGCCGGTCAGCAGCGAGTCGAGGTACTCGATCAGCGGCGGCTGCACCAGGTCGTAGCCGTAACCGGCGAACAGGTCGAGCAGGCGACGGCGCAGGCCCTCCATCGCCAGCGCGTAAGGCGGCAACACATCTTCGACATATTCGGGCAAGAGCCAGGCGTTTTTCATCGGAGCAGGAACAGAAGCAACAGACCGGCCAGCATGGAGATCAGGCCCATGAACCGGATCTGGCCGTCGTTGAGTCGGGTCATGCGAGTGAAGGCGTCGCGCCAGACGGTCGGCGACAGAAAGGGCAACAGGCCTTCGATCACCAGCATCAATGCCAGGGCGGGCACTAGCACGTCACCGAAGTTCACAGGAGCCCCCACCCGCTCGCCGGCCGTCATCGCGATTACTTGCCACTACCACGGGGCGACTTCATATAGCGGAAGAAGTCCGAATTCGGTTGCAGGACCATCACGTCCTGCTTGCCCTTGAAGCTGGCCTTGTACGACTCCATGCTGCGGTAGAAGGCATAGAACTCGGGGTTCTTGCCATAGGCCGCGCCATAGACGGCAGCCGCCTTGGCATCGCCCTCGCCCTTGTTCTTCTGGGCATCGCGATAGGCCTCGGCGATGATCACCTCGCGCTGCTTGTCGGCATCGGCCCGTATCTTCTCGGCCTCGGCCGAGCCGGTGGAGCGCAACTCGTTGGCCACCCGCTTGCGCTCGGCCTCCATGCGGCGATAGACCGAGTCGCTCACCTCGTTCGGCAGGTCGACCCGCTTGATGCGCACGTCCATCACCTGCACGCCGTAACGGCGGGCGTCCTGGTCGGCCGATTTGCGCAGAACTTCCATGATGTCGTCACGCTCGCCGGAAACCACGTCGTGCACGGTGCGCTTGCCGAACTCGGCGCGCATGCCGTCGTTGACCGTCTGCGCCAAGCGATTGACGCCGCGACGCTCGTCGCCGGCGAAGCTGACGTAGAACTTGTTCACATCCTGTATCCGCCACTTCACGAAGTAGTCGACCAGCACGTTCTTCTTCTCCGAGGTGATGAAGCGCTCGGGGTCGGCCGCGTCCAGGGTCAGGATGCGGGTATCGAAATAACGGATGTTCTGCACCAGCGGCAGCTTGAGATAAAGGCCGGGGTCTTTCTTGATGCCGACGATCTCGCCCAACTGGAAAACCATGGCCGCCTGGCGCTGATCCACGGTGTAGATGGACAGCGACAGCAACAACAAGCCGCCGACGACGGCGATAATGGAATTGGCGGGTTTCATGGCCGCTCCTCCCGGTCGCGGGTGCGGAAGGCATCGCGCGAGCGGAACAGATTTTCCTGCGGTGCGGTCGCCGGGGTCGCGGTGGGCGCGGCCGGCATGGCCGCCATGGGGTCTACTGCGGCAGGCACCCCCGGCGTGGCCATATTCATCAGCTTATCCAGCGGCAGATAGAGCAGGTTGCCGCCGCTCTTGTCGTCGACCAACACCTTGGTCGTGCTCGACAGGACTTGCTGCATGGCATCCTGGTAGAGACGCTCGCGGGTAACCTGCGGCGCCCGGCTATATTCGACCAGTATCTGGCTGAAACGAGCGGCATCACCCTGGGCGTTGGCCACGACGCGCTGCTTATAGCCCTCGGCCTCTTCGGTCAGGCGCGAGGCAATACCGCGTGCCTTGGGGATCACATCGTTGGCGTAGGCCTGGCCCTCGTTCTTCAGGCGCTCGCGGTCCTGGCCGGCCTTGACCGCATCGTCGAACGAGGCCTGCACCTGCTCGGGCGGCTGGGCATTTTGCATGTTCAGTTTGCTCACGCTGATACCCGTTTTGTAGCGATCGAGGATGTCTTGCATCAGTTTGGTCGCGCGCACCGCGATGTCGGCCCGGCCCTCGTAGAGCACGAAGTCCATCTTGCTCTTGCCGACGATCTCGCGCATCGCCGTCTCGGCCGCCTGCATCACCGCCTCGTCCGGCTCGCGGTTCATGAACAGATAATCTTCCGGGTCCTTGATGGTGTACTGCACGGAAAACTGGAGATCGATGATGTTCTCGTCGTCGGTCAACATCAGCGACTCCGACTGCACCTTGGATTTGACGTTGTTGCGGTAACCGACCTCGACCGTGCGCACCTGGTCGACGTTGACCTTTTCGACCGCCTCGGCCGGGTAAGGCAGGTGCCAGCGCGGACCGGGCATGGTGGTTTCGACGTATTTGCCGAAACGCAGCACCACGCCGCGCTGGCCGGCATCGACGATGTAAAAACCGCTGGAGAGCCAAAGGATGGCGATGACCGCGACGATCAGGCCCACGCCCGGCAACTGGAAGTTAGGCGCGGCCCTGCCGCCACCGCCGCCACCCGCCCCGCCGCGCCGCTTGAACAAACCGTTTAAACGTTGGTTGAAGTTGCGCCACAGCTCGTCCAGGTCGGGCGGACCGGAATCACCCCGGCCACCCCGGGGTTTGTCGTCTTTGCCCCATTGGGGGTCATTCCATGCCATCGGTCACGGTTTCCGTTCGTAATTTGGGATGCTGCGCTTGCGCGAATTCCGTCAGCGCCTGCTTGAGCAGCTCGACGCCCTCGCCCGTCCGGGCGCTCAGACGGAGCGCGGCCATCTTACCATATTCGTCCCGCACCACATCGGGCGCGGCACCGGTCAAATCGATCTTGTTGTAGACCAATATCTGCGGCACGGCCTGGGCACCGATCTCCGCCAGCACCTTGTTCACCTCCTCGATCTGGCGCTCGCGATTGGGGCTGGCCGAATCGACCACATGCAAGAGCAGATCGGCCTGCGCGGTCTCCTCCAAGGTGGCATGGAAAGCCGCCACCAGCCCATGCGGCAACTGGGTGATAAAGCCCACGGTGTCGGACAACACGACCGAACCCGCCTCCGGCAGCCAGAGCTTGCGCGAGGTGGTGTCCAAGGTGGCGAACAGCTGGTCGGCGGCGTAGGCCCCGGCATGGGTCAGGCGGTTGAACAAGGTCGACTTGCCGGCATTGGTATAGCCGACCAGCGACACCGACAACACCCCGCCCCGGCTGCGGGCCCGGCGCTGGATGGCGCGGCTCTTGCCCAGCTTTTCCAGCTTGGCCTCGATGGTGCGGATGCGGTTGGCCAGCATGCGCCGGTCCAATTCGATCTGCTTCTCGCCCGGGCCGCCGCGCACGCCGATACCGCCGCGTTGCCGCTCCAAGTGGGTCCAGCCGCGCACCAGGCGGGTGGCATAGTGTTTGAGCTGGGCCAACTCGACTTGCAGCTTGCCCTCGCCCGAACGGGCACGCTGGGAGAAGATTTCCAGGATCAGAGCGGTACGGTCGAGCACCCGGCATTGCAGGGCACGTTCCAGGTTGCGTTCCTGGATCGGCGACAGTTCGTTGTTGAAGATGACCAGGCTGGCGCCGGTTTCCTGCACGGCGGCGGCAACCTCTTCGACCTTGCCGGAACCGGCGAACAAAGCGGCGTCGGGCTTTTGGCGCCGACCCTCGACGATGCGCGCGACCTGGAGGCCGGCGCTTTGCGCCAGCAACACCAATTCGCTCAGGCTATCTTGGTAATCGGATCTGCCGAAATCGAGGCTGACCAGGACGACCGTCCCGCCCGCCTCAGGGCGTTCGAACATCAGGCGGGGGTGTCTTGCTGCGGCCCCAGGGTGACCGGGCGGGCCGGCACCACGGTGGAAATGGCGTGCTTATAGATCATCTGGGTGATCGCGTTCTTCAACAGCACCACGTATTGGTCATAGCTTTCGATCTGACCTTGTAGCTTGATGCCATTGACCAGGTAGACGGACACTTGAACCTCTTCCTTGCGCAAGGCATTCAGGAAGGGGTCTTGTAGTTGCATCCCTTTGCTCATTCTATTCTTGCCTTTAATAAAGCCATTTTCTAATTAGTCCGAAAAATTCTATCGCACTTGCCAAGCGGCATGGTAGCCATATTTATGGACTAAGCCAATTCGGGCCGGCCGAAATACCAACCCTGCCCCCAATCGATGCCCATATCGCGCAAGATGCGGGCGGTTTCGGCATCTTCAATCCACTCGGCGATGGTGATGATGCCCTGGCTGCGGGCAAAGTTGGCCAGGTTCTCGATAATCCCCGATATCTTCTTGTCCTGGCGCATATTGGCCACCATCCAGCCCTCGATCTTGAGGAAACTGATCGGTAGGCGCGCCAAATAGAGAAACGAGGAGTAGCCGCTGCCGAAATCGTCCAAGGCCAGGCGAAAACCGAAGTCCAACAAGGGCTTGAGGTCGGCCTCCAGGCTGTCCAGATTGTTCAGGAACTGGCGCTCGGTGATCTCGAACACGATGGGCTTGACCGGACCGAGACTCACCTGGCATTGCGTGCAATAGGTCTGCGCCGTCGCCAGGGTCTCCAGCACCAGCTCTTTCCGGGCCAGGAATTGCGGCGACAGGTTGACGAAATGGGCGAAGCCGGGGCGCTTATTGCCGGCGACCACCTGTTCCGTGCAGCGCGCCATCGCCTGGCTTACGACCTGACGGTCGATGTCCACCATCAAGCCCATGCCCTCGGCGGCATCGATGAACTCGCCGGCGGGCAGCATGTGGCCGTCCGGGGCCTGTATCCGCGCCAAGGACTCGTCGGCCACGACCTCGCCGGTCGCCAGGTCGACGATGTTCTGCGTGGCCATGCGCACCCTGCCCTCGCGCACGGCATGCTTGACCGTTTGCGCCAGCCAGATGATGCCGCTGGATTGCGCGCGCAACTCCACCCGGTCGCGCCCCTGCTGCTTGGCCCGGTATAGGCTGGAGTCGGCCTCGGCCAACACAACGCCGATATCGCTATCGTCCTGGCCGGGATAGCCCAGGCCGGTACTGATGGTGACGCGCAACTCCCCGACATGGGTCCGAATCGGCGTCTCCCGCAGCTTCTGGCCGATGCGTTCCATGATGAACAAGGCCCGGTTCTCGTCGACGCCGCGCAAAAAGACCAGGAACTCCTCGCCGCCCCAGCGGGCCAGCCAATCCTCGGTGCGTAGGCTGTCTTCCAGCAGCCTTGCCACCGCTTGCAGCACCTCGTCGCCCACGGCATGGCCATAGCGGTCGTTGATCGACTTGAAATGGTCCAGGTCGATCAGTGCGACGACAAAGCCCTCGTCGTGCCGCTTGGCGTGGGCGAACTCCTCGGTGAGCCGCCGCTCGGCCGCCCTGCGGTTGAGCAGGCCGGTCAATTCGTCGGTCAGGGCTAGGTGTTCCAGCATGTCGCGCTGCTGCTTCTGGCGCAGGTAACTGCCCAACCAAGCGGCCAGCAGCTCCATGAACGCGACATCGGCCTCGTCGAACGGTTGCCGAGATGGCTCGCGCCCCATGAAGCCCAGGACGGACTTCATGCCCTCATCCACCCAGACCGGCACCCCGACATACATGCGCATGCCGGTCTTGCTGGGCAGATGGCTATCGGCAAAATCGGGATGCGCCAACAGGTCCTCGACCATCAACAGCGCGCGCGCGAGGTAGACCGCATGGCAGAAGGTATCGCTGACGGGCACCACCGTGCCCTTCACGAAGGTCCCGCTCGGATCGTAGGCATAGCGGGCGGTGTAGACATCGGAGAAGTCGCCCAGCGCGGCGACATCCGCCCCCAGGCTGGATGCCGCGAAGGCCAGCAAGGCCTCGATGCGGTCGTCCTCGCTCAGGTCGCGCGCCGCGACGATATGGCCCAGCCGCTTCATCCGCTCGATATGCCTGTCGGCATTGCGTTGGGGAGGCATGCTCGCGGGTTGCGCCGCGGATTGCCGAATAGCGGGCATGGCCGGATTCCTTAGAACAAGTGTTTCTATGTTAGCTCGCCCAGCCAGAAAAAGAACGCTATTCCAGCATGACGTTGCGTAGGCGTTCCGCCGCCAGTTCCGGGCTGATGGTGTTGACGAACAGGCCCGAGCCCAGCTCGAAGCCGGTCGGGATCGAGGTACGCGGGCATATCTCCAGGTGCCAGTGATAGCTGGCCGCGTGCTGCTCGCGCTGGGCGTCGTGCGGCACCGAATGCAGGAAGTAGTTGTACTGGGCGCCGCCGATCACCGCATCCAGCCGCGCCATGGTCCGCTGCATCACCCGGGCGAAATCGGCCAGTTGCTCGTCGGTGACATTGAGGTAATCGCTCTCGTGCTTGAGCGGCAAGATGTGCACCTCCCACTCGTAGCGGCTGGCGAAGGGCTTCACCGCGATGAAGTGCTCGCCCCGCTCGATGACGTACTGGCCGACGTTGATCTTGCGCCGGACATGGCCCGAGGCCCGGTCGTAGATGGTGGCCTCGAAGGTCAGCGCCTCGTCGATCAGCGAGCAGAAGATGCAGTAATGGTGCTTGCCGTAATGCACCGCGCTGTTGTGCACCTCGGCCGCCACGTTCTCCGGCACCACCGGCATGGCGATGACCTGGCTGTGGGTGTGCGGGATGGAGGCGCCGGCGGCCGGGCCGAAGTTCTTGAACACCAGCACGTATTTCAAGCGCGGGTCGGAGGCATACAAGGCCCGCATGCGGTCGCGATAGGCACCGAAGACCAGGGCCAGGTGCGACTCGCTCCATTCGTGGATGGCCGCGCCGTGCTCCGGGTGGTCGACGAACACCTCGTGCCGGCCGTAGCCGTCGATGGTCTGTTGCAGGCCGAAGGCGAAGTTGGCGTCCTGGCGGTCGTCGCCCAGCACCGGGTAGAGGTTGGGCACCAGGCGCAACTGCCACTCGGCGCTGCCCTCGGGTAGGCGCAGCAGCTCGGGCGGCGTCTTGGCCTCGTTGCCCCGGCAGAACGGGCAGGTCTCGACATGCTTGCGGGTATCGCGCGGGGCCAATTCTTCCGCCTTCTTCGGCCGCATGGAGCGGGCCGTGGCGACCAGCACGTTCTCGGCCGGCACGATGGGATTGATGCGTATCTCGCGCACGTCCTGCGCGGTCTGCTCTTCGACGGGATGCTCTGCCACGGCGCGGCCCTTTCCAATAGAGCGGCCATTCTCGGATGTGCGCCCGGGCAAGGCAAAGCGCGTGTTTTTATCCTGCCATTGAGCCGGCTTATTTAGAGTCTATTCCAGTAGGCTCTTAACCGTAGTGCTTGCGCCGGATGATGCGCTGGCGATGCGCGCGTTTTGCCTCGGCCTCGGTCAGAGGCTTGGGCTTCTTGCCCTCGAACGGGTTCGGGTTGGCCTTGAAGTCGACCCGCAGCGGCGTGCCTTGCAGCTTGAAGGCCTCGCGGAAGACGTTTTCCAGGTAGCGCTTATAGCTGTCCGGCGTATGCTCCAAGGCATTGCCGTGAACCACGATCACCGGCGGATTGCTGCCGCCCTGGTGGGCGTAGCGCGGTTTGGGCCGGAACAGGCCGGACTTGGGCGGCGCGTGCTGCGCCACCGCCTCTTGCAGCACCCGGGTCAGCTTGGGCGTGGCCAGCTTGACCATGGCCGCGGCATAGGCCTCGTTCACCGACTTCAGCAGATCGCCGACTCCGCTGCCGTGCAGGGCCGAGATGTAGTGGAACTTGGCGAAATCGAGGAAGCCCAGCTTACGCGCGATGTCGCGCTTGACCCAGTCGCGCCGGTAGGAATCGACGCCGTCCCATTTGTTGATCGCAACCACCAGCGCCCGCCCCGCCTCCAGGATGAAACCGGCCAGATGCGCGTCCTGGTCGGCCACGTCCTGCTGCGCGTCCAGCACCAGCACCGCGACGTTGGCATCCTCGATCGCCTGCAAGGTTTTGATCACCGAGAACTTCTCGACCGCCTCGATCACCCGGCCCTTGCGCCGCACGCCGGCGGTATCGATCAGGGTGTATTTGCGCCCGGCCCGCTCGAAATCGACGTAGATCGAGTCGCGCGTGGTACCCGGCTGGTCGAAGGCGATCACCCGCTCTTCGCCGACCAGGGTGTTGACCAAGGTCGACTTGCCGACGTTGGGCCGGCCGATGATCGCGATTTTCGGGTGGTCGTCGCCGGCCTCTTCCGCCTCGGCCGGGAAGGACTCCAAGGCCAGTTCGATCAGTTCGCGCACGCCCTCGCCGTGGGCGCCGGAGATCGCCACCGGCTCGCCCAGGCCCAGTTCGTGAAACTCGGCGACCACTTGGTCGCGCGGCATGCCCTCGGCCTTGTTCACCGCCAGCAGCACCGGCCGGCCGGTGCGGCGCAGGCGGTCGGCGATGATCTTGTCCTGCGGCGTCAAGCCGGAGCGGCCATCGACGATGAAGACGATGACATCGCCCTCGTCCACCGCCTGCAAGGTCTGCTTGGCCATCTCGGCCAGGATGCCGGTATCGGCCACCGGCTCGAAACCGCCGGTATCGACCACCAGGAAGGGTTTGTCGCCGACCCGGCCGTGGCCGTAATGGCGGTCGCGGGTCAGGCCGGGCTGGTCGTGCACCAGCGCGGCGCGCGACTTGGTCAGCCGATTGAACAAGGTGGATTTGCCGACATTGGGCCGGCCGACCAGGACAACAGTGGGTTTCATATTTTGGCCAGTGGCGAGCGGCTAGAGGCAAGTGGCTCAAAAACGAGGTACTCAAGCGCACCTGCACCGATCATGGTTTGTCCCTTGCCTCTCACCTCTCGCCCCTTGCCTTATTGAATCTTGAAGGCGTACACGCCGCCATTGGCGGTCTGCACGACGAAGCCGCGATCCAAAGCAAGCATTGGGCCGCGGATGCGGCTGCCATCGGTGCCGACGCGCGCGACGAACGAGCCGTCGTCGCGGCTGAGGGCATGGATATAGCCCTGATAATCGCCCACGAGCACCCAGGCCCCCTGGGCCAAGGGCGTCGAAAGCTGGCGATCGCGCAAGGCGGTCTGCTTCCACAGATTGATGCCGCGCTCCTTGTCGTAGGCATACACGCCGGCATGCTCGTCGGCCGCATAGACTTGGCGGCTATCCATCTCCACGCCGTTGAAGCCGGACAGCTCGCGCGACCACAAGGGGCGGCCATCGCGCGCATCGAAGCAAGCCACGCGGCCTTGGTAGGCGGCGGCGCAAACCATGCGCTCGTCGACCGCGAGCGCGCCGGTGATGTCGGCGATGCGCTCCAGTTCGGTGGCGCCGCGCGGCTGGCCGACGTTGGCCTCCCACACGGGCGCGCCGTTGGCCAAGGACAATGCCATCAATTTGCCGCCGGGCTGGCCGGCATAGAGCGCCTGCCGAGTCAGTGCCAGACTGCCTGCCTCGCGCAGGGTCAAGGCCGGCAGGCTGAAACCTTGCGACCAGCGCGGCTTGCCGCTGGCGGATTCGAGCAAGCTGATGCTGCCGTTGTTCGAACGCACCGCGACCACGCCATGAGCCGCCGTCGGCGCGACGAGAATCTCGCCCGCCAACTTGGCGCTCCAGGCCGGCTGCAAGTCCTTGCCGTGGAAGGCCAGCACCTCGCCCTTGGCGGTGCCGACCAGCACCAAGCCATCGCCGACGCCGACCCCGGCCGAAATCGGTTTGCCGATCTCGGCCCTGGCCAACTCACGGCCGGAGGTGATGTCGATCTTCAGCAAGCGCCCTTCCTTGCCGGCGGCGTAGATCGCCTGGCCGTCGCTGGCCGGGCTGAAGCCATAGGGCGCGCCCGCGCCGGCATTGGCCTCCCAGGCGCGGCTCAGGCTCGCGGTCTGCTTGATGTCGCTCAACTCGGCCGGCTTGGCCTTTGGCGCGCCGCTGAACCAGCCGCCGACCCAGCCGCCCATCTTGTCCACGCTAGCGCAGCCGCCAAGCAAACCGAGGGCGACGCCGGCAAGTATCCATCGCCTCGCGTCCATGTCAGCCTCCCAGGCCGTCGAGCTTGACCTCGACCAAGGGTTTCAAGGGACTCTTGTCGTCCAGCTTTTGCAAGGCCACGCCATAGGCCGCGCGCGCCTCGTCGCTCTTGCCTTGGGCCACCAGCACATCGCCCTTCAACTGGGCATACAGCCCGGCATAGGCCTCGTCGTGCTTCGCGGCCAAGTGCTTCAGCGCGCCGTCGTAATCCTTCTCGTCGAATAGCACCGCCGCCAAGCGCAGGCGCGCCAATTGCTCGACCCCGCCATCCCGCGCGTGGTCGAGCGCATATTGGAACTGCGCCTTGGCGCTCTTGAAATCGCCCGCCTCGTAGTTGAGTCGGCCCGCCAGCCAGGCGGCCGGGGCGCTGTAGGCGGTGCGCGGGTAGTTCTCCATGAGCTGGCCGGTGATCTCCTTCACCGCCTTGATGTCGTTGCCCGCCATCGCTTGCATCGTCTGTTCGAACAACTGCGAGGCCTCGGTGGCTTGCTTGGCCGTCCAGTACTGCCAGCCGCGCACACCGCCGGCCACGGCCAGGAAGGCCAGCGCGCCGGCGATCACCCATTTGCCGTTCTGCCGCCACCAGGCCTTGAATTCGTCCAGTTGTTCCTGTTCTTCGAGATCGAGTGCCATGCTTATTCCTTAATCAATTCCGCGACGTTATCCAATTTGACCCGTTGCTGCTCGCCCTCGACGCGCAGCGGCTTGACGCTGACCTCGCCGGCCTGGGCCTCGTCGTCGCCAATGATAAGCGCGAACCGGGCACCGCTGGCATCGGCCTTTTTCATTTGCGACTTGAAGCCGCCGCCGCCGCCATGCAAGGCGACCTTGAACCCGGCATCGCGCAAGCGCTCGGCCGCGCGCACGGCGAAGCGGACCGCCGCCTCGCCGACGTTGACCACATAGCCATCCAGCGGCTCGCTGGCCAGCGGCGTGCCGGCCTCCTGCATCAAGGCCAACAGACGCTCGACGCCCATGGCGAAACCGCAGGCCGGGGCCGGCTTGCCGCCGAGTTGAGCGATCAGGCCGTCGTAGCGGCCACCGGCACAGACCGTGCCCTGGGCACCGAGCTTGTCGGTCACCCACTCATAGACGGTGTAGTTGTAGTAGTCGAGGCCGCGCACCAGGCGCGGGTTGACCTTGAACGGGATGCCGGCATCGTTCAGGCCCTGCTGCACCTCGGCGAAATGCCGGCGTGCCTCGTCGTCCAGTTCGTCCATCAACTTGGGCGCGGCGGCCACCAACTCTTGCATGGCCGGATTCTTGGTATCGAGGATGCGCAGCGGGTTGGCATACAGCCGGCGCTGGGCGTCCTCGTCCAGTTGCGCTTTGTGCGCCTCGAAGTACTCGATCAGCTTCTGCCGATGCCGGGCGCGCGATTCGGCGCCACCGAGGCTGTTGATCTCCAGGGTCACGAACTCGGCCAACCCCAGTTGCCGCCACAGCCGGGCGCCCATCAACAGGTGCTCGATGTCCAGATCGGGGCCGGCATAGCCCAGGGCCTCGATGCCGACCTGATGGAACTGGCGGTAGCGCCCCTTCTGCGGCCGCTCGTGGCGAAACATCGGCCCCATGTACCACAGCCGTTTGCCGCCGTCGTACAACAGGTTGTTCTCGACCACCGCCCGCACGCAAGAGGCGGTGCCTTCCGGGCGCAAGGTCAGGCTCTCGCCGTTGAGCGCATCCTCGAAGGTGTACATCTCCTTCTCGACGATGTCGGTGACCTCGCCGATGGCGCGTTTGAACAGCGCGGTGTGTTCCAGGATGGGCGTGCGCAGTTCCTGATAGCCATAGGCCGCGAGCCAGGCGCGCACGGTCGCCTCGAACCGGCCCCAAAGCCCGGCATCGGCCGGGAGCATATCGTTCATGCCGCGCACGGCACGCAAGGTGTTGCTCATGATCTCTGTTCCAATAAGTCCTCAGCCGTGCGGCTGCGACCCGTATTTGCGTTGCACGTATTCGTCGACGATGGCCTGGAATTCTTCGGCGATACGGTCGCCCTTCAGGGTGACGAACTTCTCGCCGTCGACATAGACCGGCGCGACCGGGGTCTCGTTGGTGCCCGGCAAGGAGATGCCGACATTGGCGTGGCGGCTCTCGCCCGGGCCGTTGACCACGCAACCCATTACCGCCACGTTCATGGTCTCGACGCCGGGATATTGCGCGCGCCAGATCGGCATCTGCGTGCGCAGCCAGACCTGGATCTTCTGCGCCAGTTCCTGGAAATAGGTGCTGGTGGTGCGGCCGCAGCCGGGGCAGGCGGTGACCAAGGGCGTGAAGGAACGAATGCCCATGGTCTGCAATATCTCTTGCGCGACCTGCACCTCCAGGCTGCGCGGCTCGCCCGGCTGGGGCGTCAGCGATACCCGGATGGTGTCGCCGATGCCCTCCTGCAACAGCACCGACAGCGCGGCGGCCGAGGCGACGATGCCCTTGCTGCCCAAGCCCGCCTCGGTCAGCCCCAAATGCAGCGGGTAGTCGCAACGCGACGCGAGGTCGCGATAGACCTGGATCAGGTCCTGCACGCCGGACAGCTTGCACGACAGGATGATCTTGTCGCGGCCCAGGCCCAGCTCCTCGGCGCGGGCGGCCGACTCCAGGGCCGAGGCGATCAAGGCGTGGCGCATCACCTCTTCCGGTTCCAAGGGCTTGGGCCGCTGATGGTTGTCGTCCATCATGCGCGCCAGCAATTCCTGGTCCAGGCTGCCCCAGTTCACGCCGATGCGGACGGGTTTGTCGTACTTGCAGGCGAATTCGATCAGGGTGGCGAACTGCTCGTCGCGCTTGGCGCCACGGCCGACATTGCCGGGATTGATGCGCAGCTTGGCCAGGGCCTGGGCGCACTCGGGCACCGCCGTGAGCAGCTTGTGGCCGTTGAAATGGAAATCGCCGATCAGCGGCACCGGGCAAGCCTGGGCATCCAGCCGCTCGCGAATCGCCGGCACGGCGCGCGCGGCCTCTTCGGTATTGACCGTCAGCCGGACCAGTTCCGAACCGGCGCGCCACAATTCGGCCACCTGGCGCACCGTGGCCTCGATGTCGACGGTATCGGTATTGGTCATCGACTGCACCACCACCGGCGCACCGCCGCCGACGGCGACGCCGCCAATGGATACGCGCCGGCTGGGGCGCCGGATGATCGGGGAAGGATGGCTCATGGATTCTGGCCGGCCGGCGGCGCCATCTTGCTGGCGCCCTCGTCCGATAGTTTCAGGCGGGCGACCTTCTCGCCGATGAAGGGCCTCAGGTCCACCGTCTTGCCGTCATGGCTCAAGCGCATGGTCGCGGCATTGCCGATCACCATGCGGAACGGCGGCGTGCCGTTCAGCGATTCGCTGCTGCCGGCGCGGATCAGTTTGGAGTAGCGCTGGCCACCGCCATCGATCACCTGTACCCAGGAATCCTCGGCCGGCTGGAACACCAGCTTATGCGTCCCCGCCGGCTTGGCCGGTTCGGCCACCGCCGGACCGAGCGGCGCCGGCGCGGGTTTGGCGACAGGCACGGCGACCGGGGCCGTGGCGGCTGCCGGCGCGGCGGGAAATTTCGCTGCGATGGGAGCGGCCGGCTTGGCCAAGGCCGGCGCGGCGGGCTTGGCCGCCTCCGGCAAGGTCTTGGCCGGAGCCGAGGGCATGGCGGCAAGCGGCGGCGTATTCGCCGAAGCCGGCGCGCTGGCGGCCAAAGGCGGCATGACCGGCTTGGCGACATCCACCACCGAAGGCCGGTTCGCCGGGGTGGTCGCGTTGCCCAGGCTGGCGGCTGGCGCCTCCGTGGCCTGTGGGACGGCGGTGGCCGGCTGTTGGGCCGACGGCTCGCCGCCAGCGACCACCGGCGCGGCATCGGCCGAGGACTCGACAATGGGCGAAACCGGCACCGGCTGTTGCAGCGCCTGATGCTCTTCCAGGGCGGGTTGTTCGAGCACGGCCTGCTCCCCGCTGCTCAACCAGGCATAGAGCAAGGCGACCAGCGCGAAGAAAAGCACGGCGCTGCCGAGCGGCAGCAGCAGCCAGCGTTGCAGCGGCGAGGGCTGAAAACGCACATTGGTCGATGGCACGGTCAGTTGCTCGGCCACGGCCACCTCTTGGCTGGGCAGCAGCTCTTCCGGGTCCAGTTCCAGGAAGCGCGCATAGTTGCGCACGAAGCCGCGCACGAACACCTCGCCCGGCAACTGCTCGAAGGCATCGGCCTCCAGGGCCTCGACTTGACGCACCCCCAGCCTGAGCTTGGCCGCCACCTCGGCGGTGGATAGGCCCTTGGCCGCACGCGTGGCGGCCAGTTTCGGTCCGATCCCCTGCAAGGCCTCGCTGCTCATCTTCCGTCCCCTTCGTAGATTTCATTCATCAATAGATTAGTCTGCGGCGCGTTGGGGAAGCGGCGGCGCAACTGCGCGCCGAAGCTCGCCTCCGCCGCCCGATCGCCCAACTTGCGCTCGATACGCACGCCCAGCCACAACACCGCCGCATCCAGCTCGGTGGTCTCGGCGAGCTTCATCAAGGCAGTGCGTGCATCCTGCAAGCGACCGCGCTGGAGATGCACCTCGGCCGCCACGCGCAAGGCGATAGCTTGATCGGGCGCGCGGACGAAGACGCGTTGCAAATACTCTTCCGCCCGTGCCAGATCGCCCTTTTCCAGGCCGCACAAGGCCGCGTTGGCCAGGGCGATTTCCGGCGAGGCATACAAGGGATTTTTCATGGCCGCGTCGAGGTGCATCAAGCCCTCGTCATGGCGGCCACGCTGGCACAGGAAGAAACCGAAGTTGTTATGGCCCTCCGAATAATTGGGCACCAACTCGATCGCCCGGCGGAAATTGGCCTCGGCCTCGGCGAACTCGCGCAGTTCGGTATGCACCAGGCCCAGCATGTTGTAGGCCGGCGCATGGCGCGAATCGTCGGCCAAGGCGATGCGCAACTCCCGCAAGGCCACGGCGTGCTGCCCGCGCGTGAAATACAACGCGGCCAATTCGGTATGGATTCGGGCGCCTTGGCTGACGTTGCCGCCAAGCTCGGGCGCGGTCGACGACGAGGGTGCCGGCGCCTGGGCGCAAGCCCATAGCACGACCGATGCCAACGACATCGCGAACACGGACGACAAACGCATCAGGCGGCCTCCTGGCCGATGTCGATGCGCTTGAGCGTGCGCCGGGTCTTGTCGTCGACCTCGCCCGCCAATTGGCCGCAGGCGGCATCGATGTCGTCGCCGCGGGTCTTGCGCGTCGTGGTGACGATGCCGGCCGCCGCCAGTTGTGCCGCGAAACGGCGCACCGCCTCGGGCGGCGAGCGGCGATAGCCGGAATTCGGGAAGGGGTTGAACGGAATCAGGTTGAATTTGCAGGGCACATCGCGCACCAGTTCGATCAGTTGCTTCGCATGCTCCGGGCGATCGTTCACGCCGTCAAGCATCACGTATTCCATGGTGATGAAATCGCGCGGCGCCACCTCCAGGTAACGCCGGCAAGCGGCCAGCAAGACATCGAGCGGATATTTGCGATTGATCGGCACCAATTCGTCGCGCAAGGCATCGTTCGACGCGTGCAGGCTCAAGGCCAAGGCCACCGGCATCTGCGCCGTCAGCCGATCCATGGCCGGCACCACGCCCGAGGTGGACACCGTGACCCGGCGACGCGACAGGCCGTAGGCATGGTCGTCCAGCATCAAGGACACGGCGGTCACCGTGTTGTCGAAATTGAGCAGGGGCTCGCCCATGCCCATCAACACCACGTTGGAAATGATGCGCTCGCCCTTGGGGTCGCGGCCGAGCGCCTTGTTGGCCCACCAAAGCTGGCCGATGATCTCGGCCACCGACAGATTACGATTGAAACCCTGGCGCCCGGTGGAGCAGAAACTGCATTCCAGCGCGCAGCCGACCTGGGTCGACACGCACAAGGTGCCGCGCGTGTCTTCCGGGATGAATACGGTTTCGACCCGGTTGCCCGGACCGACTTCCAGCAGGAACTTGCGGGTGCCGTCCGCCGAGGCCTGCTCGGCGATCAGCTTGGGCGGCCGAATCTCGGCCACTTCGGACAGCTTGGCACGCAGACTCTTGGCCAGATCGGTCATCTGCTCGAAATTCTCGGCGCCGTATTGGTGCAACCAGCGCAGCACTTGCTTGGCGCGAAAAGGCTTCTCACCGATGCTTTGGAAGTAGTCGGTGAGGCCCTTTAGATCGAAATCGAGCAGATTGACGGTCAAGTACGGCTCAGCGGGAATAAATCTCGGAGGCAGGGAAGAAGTAGGCGATCTCGACCGCCGCGGTCTCCGGCGCGTCGGAACCATGCACGGCGTTGGCGTCGATGCTCTCGGCGAAATCGGCGCGGATGGTGCCCGGTGCGGCCTTCTTCGGATCGGTCGCGCCCATCAGCTCGCGGTTCTTGGCGATGGCGCCCTCGCCTTCCAGCGCCTGGATCATGACCGGGCCGGAGATCATGAACTCGACCAGGTCGTTGAAGAACGGCCGGCCCTTGTGCACGGCATAGAAGCCTTCGGCCTCGACGCGCGACAGATGCTTCATCTTGGCGGCGATGACCTTCAGGCCGTTGCTCTCGAAACGGCTATAGATTTTGCCGATCACGTTCTTAGCGACGGCGTCCGGTTTGATGATGGAAAGGGTGCGTTCGATAGCCACTTTTGCATACTCCGACTGATTGAAATTTATGGACAAAAAAACTCGAGCAAAATAGCACGAAACGCCTTTAAAATAAAGGACAAAGCCCACTTGGAGGAGAGCCGGTCGTGGCGGAAGAAAGCTTGCAGGAAGACGGTAACGACATTCGCCGACGCGCCTTGATTCGCCTCGGCATCGCCGCGATAGTCACCTCCGCCGCGTTGGCTGGATTATGGTGGTTGGATCAAAGCGGCAAGCAAGACACCAGCAAGACCCCGCCGCCGCCCAAGCCCATCGTCACGGCCCCGCCCAGCGCGCTGGCGCCGCTGGATGCCCAGCCGCCGGAGGGAGTCGCCGAAACGACGCCGCCCGCCGCGCCGCCGACGCCAGAGGTCGGCAAGCTGCCGCCGGAACCGCAGCCGGCCGCGCCGGCTAAACCCGCCGCCGCGCCGGCTAAGCCGGCACCCATCCCCAGCACCCGCCCCGCGCCGGCCAAGCCGGCCGCACCCGCCGCCCAAGCCCCGGCCGCGACCGGTAATTTCGTCGTGCAACTCGGCGTCTTCGGCAATATGGATAACGCCAAGGAACTCGTCGAACGCCTGACCAAGCTGGGCATCAAGACACAGACGGAAACGCGGGTGCAGGTCGGCCCGTTCCTGAATCGCGCCGAGGCGGAAAAGGCTCAGGCGGAGATGCGCAAGCTCGGGCTGAACCCCACGATCACGACGCAGACGCCCCAGGCGGGTGCCAGAAAATAAGCCAACCCGGCTCGTCGGCGCCGGCTTGGCAGTCGCAATCGACACCGATACCGGCCAGCCAGAGCAGCTGCCGACCGCGATACAGGGCCGGTAGCCGCTGGCGCCGCCAGGGCGGCACCGCCGATTCTTGCAGCAAATTCTTCACGCTACGGCGCGGCCGCCGGCAATCCGGCCGCAGTCGCCCGGCGCCCGGATAGGCCCGCACGGCCACGGCCGCATCCGCCAGGCAAGCGGCGCTAAGCCCCTCCCCGCGCACCTCGGTAAACGCCAAGCTGCCCAACCCGTTCAAGGCG
Organism: Betaproteobacteria bacterium; assembly: GCA_016234655.1. Lineage (GTDB taxonomy): Bacteria > Pseudomonadota > Gammaproteobacteria > Burkholderiales > Thiobacillaceae > Sulfuritortus. Next base: position 151,064 of record JACRAU010000023.1, on the reverse strand, counting down.
AGGACGGGTTCGCCATGCCACGCCCATTCGGCCTCGGCCAAAGCGGGCAAGGGTTCGAGCACATAGACCCGGTCGCGATAGCGCGCCAGTTCCCGTCCGGCCAAGGCAAGCCGCACCGCCGCATCCGGCCTGGCCCGCAATAGCTGGCTCAGGGCCTCTTCCAACCATCGTACCGGCGGGATGGGCCACGCATGCAGCGCCAGGAAATGCCGCAACAGATTGCGCGCGCGCGGCGGGCTCAAGGCCGCCAAGGCAGGCACCCGCAGGCAACCGTCGACCATGGCCTCGGCCGCGTCGAGGGCGGCCATGTCCTGCATGACTTGGTCGCAATCGGCGAAATGGCGCGCGGCGCGCGACAAGGTATCGCGATAGGCCGGGAAATGCCGCTCGATTACCGGCAACACCTCGTGCCGCAAATAGTTGCGCGCATGGCGCGTCTGGCGATTGCTCTCGTCTTCGATGTGGCTCAGGCCATGGGCCTCGGCATAGGCCCGCAATTCCGCGCGATCGGATTCCAGCAAGGGGCGCAACAGGCGGATGGCCCCGTCGGCCAGGCCGCGCTCGGCCGGCATGGCCGCCAGGCCCTTGCTGCCCGCCCCGCGCAGCAATTGCAGCACCAGGGTCTCGGCCTGATCGTCGCGATGATGCGCCAAGGCGATGGCATCGCAGTCCTGCCGGGCATAGGCCTGGTAACGCGCCGCGCGCGCCGCCGCCTCGATGCCCCGCGGGTCGCCGGGCGCGATCCGCACGCGCGCCAAGGCTAGAGGCACGCCCCACTCGGCGCAGCGCCGCGCGCAAAAATCGGCCCAAATCTCGGCATTCGGGCTGAGGCCGTGGTGCACATGCACGGCCGACAAGGAGAAGCCAAGCGCGTCGCGCAGTTCTTTGAGCAAATGCAGCAGGACGACCGAATCGAGTCCGCCGGACAGGCCGACGCAGATACGCCGGCCATCGACGGGATGCGATTGGAGGAATTCGCGGACACGGCCGAGCATGGCATCCGGCCCCGCCGCGCCGGCGGAAACCGGGCTGGCGGAAACCGGGCTAGACCTTGGCTTCCTTGAATTTTCCATAGCCCATCAGGCGGGCGTAGCGCTCGTTGAGCAGGGTATTGAGCGGACGCGCCCGAACCTCGCTCAGCGCCCCTTCCAGGGCCTCGCGCAGGCTCTCCATCATGACCTCGGGGTCGCGATGGGCGGCGCCCATCGGCTCGTTGACGACCTGATCGACCAGACCCAGGGCCTTGAGCTTGGGCGCGGTGATGTTCAAGGCCTCGGCTGCGGTCGAGGCCTTGTCGGCGCTCTTCCACAGAATAGAGGCGCAACCCTCGGGCGAAATGACCGAGTAGGTCGAGTATTGCAGCATCAGCACGCGGTCGCCGACACCGATGGCCAGCGCGCCGCCGGAACCGCCCTCGCCGATCACCGTGCAAATGATGGGCGTGCGCAATTCGGCCATGACATAGAGGTTGCGGGCGATCGCCTCGCTCTGGCCGCGCTCTTCGGCGCCGATGCCGGGATAGGCGCCGGGCGTGTCGATGAAGGTGAAGATCGGCAGCTTGAATTTCTCGGCCAGGCGCATCAGGCGCATGGCCTTGCGATAGCCCTCCGGGCGCGGCATGCCGAAGTTGCGGTATTGCCGGTCCTTGGTGTCGCGCCCCTTCTGGTGGCCGATCACCATCACCGGCTCGCCCTCGAACCGGGCGATGCCGCCGACGATGGCGGGGTCGTCGGCGAAGGCGCGGTCGCCGTGCAGTTCTTCGAAATCGGTGAATAGGCCCTGCAGGTAGTCCAGCGTATAGGGCCGTTGCGGATGGCGCGCCACTTGGGAAATCTGCCAAGCGTTGAGCTTGCCGTAGAGCTGCTTGGTCAGCGTGACGCTCTTCTTCTTCAGGCGGCCGATTTCCTCGGAGATATCGAGCGAATCGTCGCCCTGCATGGAACCGAGTTCTTCGATCTTGGCCTCAAGTTCCGCGATGGGCTGTTCGAAGTCGAGAAAGGTGACCTTCATGCGTGGTGTCGGCTTCTGTGGAAAAGGGGGATTTTACCGGAAACGGGCAAGAATCCGCTCAGTGCTGGTGATGCCCGTCCGGGCCGTGCACGTGGCCATGGCTCACCTCTTCGGCAGTGGCGCCACGCACACCGAGGACCTCGCACTCCAGACGCAAGGACTGCCCGGCCAAGGGGTGGTTGCCGTCGACCACGACCTTGCCCTCGGCGATGTCGGTCACCGTGTAGAGCAGCTGATGCTGGCCATCCTCGCTGCTGCCCTCGAACTGCATGCCGACCTCGACATTGCCCGGAAACGCGCCCTGCTCTTCCACCCGCACCAGGTTCTCGTCGTAATCGCCGAAGGCGTCCTCCGGCTCCAGCAGCAAGCTGAGGGTGGCGCCCACGGTCTTGCCTTCCAGCGCCGCCTCGACGGCCGGAAAGATGCCGTCATAGCCGCCATGCAGGTAAAAAGCGGGGGTATCGGCGCCGGCTTCTTCCAGGATTTCCCCTTGGGAATCGCTCAGACGGTAGCTGAGGCTGACGACGGTGTTCTTTTCGATCTGCAAGGCACGGACTCCTGAAGGCGATAGATGGGGCCATATGGCGTGGAATATGGCGCTATTGTCCGCCATGTCGCGCCAAAGGTCACCTAGCCGGCAAAGCCGGGCACGACTATCATCGCCGCATGACGCCCCCACCCTACCCGCTCAAGACCCTGCTCGGCGGCCTCGGCCCCGAGCGCTTCCTCGCCGAATACTGGCAGAAGAAACCCTTGCTGGTGCGCCAGGCGATCCCCGGCTTCCAAGGCCTGCTCGGCCGGGATGCATTGTTCGACCTCGCCTGCCGGGACGATGCCGAATCGCGCCTGGTCCGGTCGGGCCGCGGCCGCTGGTCGCTCGACCATGGCCCGTTCGAACCGGAAGACCTGGCGGCCCTGCCCAAGCGCGGCTGGAGCCTGCTGGTGCAGGGGGTCAATCACTTCCTGCCGGCGGCGGACCAACTGCTGCACAGCTTCAGTTTCGCCCCCCATGCCCGCCTGGACGACCTGATGGTCAGCTTCGCGCCGGACGGCGGCGGTGTCGGGCCGCACTTCGATTCCTACGACGTGTTCCTGATCCAGGGCCTGGGCCGGCGCCGCTGGGAGATCGGAGCCCAGGCCGACCTGGACCTGGTCGAGGGCGCGCCGCTGCGCATCCTGAAGCGTTTCGAGATCGAGCAATCCTGGGAGCTGGAGCCGGGCGACATGCTCTATCTGCCGCCGAAATACGCCCACAACGGTATCGCGCTGGGCGACTGCATGACCTATTCGGTCGGTTTCCGCGCCCCGTCCAGCCAGGAGATCGCGACCCAGTTCCTGGTCTACCTGCAAGACCGCTTGCAGCTCGAAGGCCGCTATGCCGACCCCAAACTCAAGCGCCCTCGCCACCCGGCCGAGATCGGCGCGGACATGCTGGAACAAGTCGAATCGATGATCGCGAAGATCCGCTGGAAGCGCGCGGACATCGTGGATTTCGTCGGCCGTTACCTGAGCGAACCCAAGGCCCATGTCTTTTTCGACCCGCCGGCGCGGCCGCTCGGTCGGGCCGCTTTCGTCAAACAGGCCGCGAAACGCGGGCTGCGCCTCGATCCGCGCACCTTGCTGCTATTCAAAGGTTCTAGTTTCTTCCTTAATGGCGAGACCTTGCGCGCCGCCCCCGAAACCGCCCCCAGGCTGCGCGAACTGGCCGACCTGCGCCAAATCGGCCCGACGGCCCTGCCGGACGGGCTCGCGGACATCCTGTACGAGTGGTACCGGCTGGGCTATCTGCACCCCCAGCCAAGCCCTTGATAATTGCCCACGCCCCCTGTGACTGCCACGCCACAAGGGTTGGCATGAAATAGTTTTTTTTTGCGCCCCCCTGGCATTCGCAATATGTTTTGTTAGAATCCTCACGATCAGTCGTAACGCGCGAAAACGCAACGGTTGGTTATTGAGAGTGTTGATCAACTTTCTTGTTTATTTATTTAAGGGAACTTCCAAATGAAATATTCCGTCCTGCTCGCCGCTCTGCTGGCCCTGGGCCTGACCGCTTGTGGCAAGAAAGAAGAAGCCGCTGCCCCCGCTCCGGCTCCCGAAGCTGCTGCTCCCGCTGCTCCGGCTGACGCCGCTGCTCCGGCCGCCGCTCCTGCCGACGCTGCCGCTCCGGCCGCTCCCGCCGACGCTGCCGCTCCGGCCGCTCCCGCCAAGTAATTCTGGCGTAGCGAAGAAAAAAGCCGGCCTCGTGCCGGCTTTTTTCATTTGTACCGCCTGGCTTAACGCAGCCAGACCTCCATCCGATCTACCGCCTCCCGCAGACGGGACAGCTCGGCGGTATAGGCAAAACGCACATGCCGCCGGCCATCGGCCATGGCGAAATCCGTCCCCGGCGTCACCGCCACCCCCGTTTCCAGCAACAAACGCTCGACGAATATCTCGCTATCGCCGCCGAAGCGGCTGCAATCGGCATAGAGGTAGAACGCCCCAGCCGGCTCAACCGGCATGCCAAAACCCAGACGCCGTAACTCGGGCAGCAGATAGTCGCGCCGCGCCTTCAATTCGGCCTTGCGCGCCTCCAGCAGCGGCCGGGTCGTCGGCGCCAGGGCGGCCAAAGCGGCATGCTGGGCCAGGGTCGGCGCGGCCAGGAACAGGTTTTGCGCCAGCTTGTCGACCGCCGGCACCAGCGCCTGCGGCAGCACCAGCCAGCCCAGGCGCCAACCGGTCATCAGGAAATATTTGGAAAAACTGTTGATGACGATGACGTCGTCGCCCAGACCCAGCGCCGTCGGCTCGGCCCGGTCGTAGATCAGCTCGTGGTATATCTCGTCGACCAGCAGCCAGCCGCCGCGCTCGCGTACTGCCTGGTGGATGCCGCGCAATGTCGTAGCGTCGATCACGCTGCCGGTCGGATTGGCGGGGTTGGCCAACAACACGCCACGCGTGTTTGAACCCCAGTTCTTTGCCACGAGTTCGGCATTGAATTGATAGTCCGTGTCCGGGCCGACCGGGATCGATTTGGCCTTGACCTCAAGCACGCGAGCGAAATGACGATTGCAGGGATAGCCCGGATCGGCCAGCAACACCTCGTCGCCCGGATTGAACAGCGCCGCCATGGCCAGCAGCAGGCCGCCGGAAGCACCGGGGGTGACGGCAATGCGTTCCGCCGCCAGATCGACGCCGTAACGCTCGCCGTAATAGCGGGCGATGGCCTCGCGCAATACGGGCAGGCCCAGGGCGGGGGTGTAGTGGGTGTGCCCGGCCTGGAGGGCCGCGATGCCCGCCTGGACGATGGGCTCGGGCGTGGCGAAATCCGGCTCGCCCACCTCCAGGTGGATGATGTCGCGCCCCTCGGCCTCCAAGGCGCGGGCACGGGCCAGGATGGCCATGACCCGGAACGGCTCGATGTCCTTTAGCCGTTCCGCCTCACTCCTCACGCCTCACCCCTCACTCACAGGTGCTGGCCGATGAAGTCACGGACGAAGTGCTCGGGCTTGGCGCCATGGAAACGATCGACCATCTCGCCGTTCTTGTACAGCAGCACCGTGGGGAAGCCGCGCGCACCGTGCTGGCCGGCGATCTTCATATTGTCGCCCTCGTCGACTTCGACCTTGGCCAGCGTCACCTTGCCGTCGAATTCCGGAATCACCTTGCTCAGCACCGGCGACAGGAAGTGGCAAGGCCCGCACCAGTCGGCCCAGAGATCGACCAGCACCAGGTGCCGCCTCGAGGCCTCGATCACGTCGCGCTCGAAATGCTCGAGGTCGGTATCGAAGATGATCTGGCCGGCGACGGCCTTGTCATGGGCTTTATCGTGGTGCTGCAAGGTCATGGGCCTGTCCTTTCAAACGCGCCAGGGTGTCCTGGCGATAAAAGCGTCGCATCTGTTCGTACACCGCCGGATAGGCCTCGTGCAAGGGCTCCGGCCATTCGAAGAAGTATTCGCTGAGCACGGCGAAGAATTCGGCCGGGCTCTCGGACGCGTAGGGGTCGATCCGGGTCGCCTCGCCCGCATCCACGCGCCGGCAGAAATCGGCATAGGCCGCCGTGAAGGCCGCCGCCCAAGCCTGTCGGCCCATCTCGGCCGGCAGCGAGGGCAGGCCGTCCACCTCGCCGTTCATCATATCCAGCTTGTGCGCAAACTCGTGGATCACCACGTTGTAGCCGTCGCAACGACCCGACTGCTCGACATCGCACCACGACAGCACCAAAGGGCCGCCTTCCCAGGCCTCGCCGCTCAGCGGCTGGCGCACGCGGTGCACCACCCCGGCCTCGTCCATCTCCTCGCGCTCGGGCACGAACTCGCCGGGGTAGACGATGATCTCGCTCCAGCGGCCGTACCGCGCCGTATCCAGGTTCAGGATCGGCAAGGCCGCTTGCACGGCGATCAGCGCACCGATCCGGCCGTTCGGCTCCAAGCCACCGGCACCGGACAGGGTTTTGCCGGCAAGCAGACTCTGGGCCAAGGCCCGCAACCGTTCACGCTCTTCAATCGAAAGGCCGGCGAATAAGGGGAGGCTCAGGGCCTGCCGCCAGTCGGCCTCGCTCACCGCCAACGGCTCTGCCCTGCCGAAAAGCCAGACCCAGAGCCGCCGCATAAACTTAGCTTTCGCGCGAAGCGCGAAAGGCGTGTTGTCTACGGCCACCGCTGCGCGGCTTAACATGTGCTGCGCACATATTAGCCTCCGACGACACTCAGGCGTCGCGCGATGCGCGGGGCGTGTTGTCTACGGCCACCGCTACGCGGTTTAACATGTGCTGCGCACATATTAGCCTCCGACGACACTCAGGCGTCGCGCGAAGCCCGCTTGCGCTCGTGTTCCAGCAGGTAACGCTTGCGGATGCGGATCGACTTGGGCGTGATCTCGACCAGTTCGTCGTCGTCGATGAATTCGACGGCGGACTCCAGGGTCAGCTTGATCGGCGGGGTCAGGCGCACGGCCTCGTCGGTGCCCGAGGCGCGAACGTTGGTGAGCTGCTTACCCTTGACCGGGTTGACCACCAGGTCGTTGTCGCGCGAGTGGATGCCGATGATCATGCCTTCGTACAGCTTGTCGCCGGGGCTGACGAACATACGGCCGCGATCTTCCAGCTTCCACAAAGCATAGGCCACCGCCTCGCCGTTCTCCTGCGAGATCAGCACGCCGTTGTGGCGACTTGGCAGGTCGGCCTTGACCGGGCCGTAGTCGTCGAACACATGGCTCATCAGGCCGGTGCCGCGGGTCATGGTCATGAAGTCGGACTGGAAGCCGATCAGGCCGCGGGCCGGAATGTGGTATTCCAGGCGGGTGCGGCCGTTGGGGTCGGCTTCCATATTGGTCAGTTCACCGCGACGGCGACCGATCTCTTCCATCACCCCGCCCTGGTGCTCGTTCTCCAGGTCGATGGTCAGGTTCTCGTACGGCTCGCACTTCTCGCCGTCGATCTCCTTGTAGACCACGCGCGGCTTGGCCACGGCCAGCTCGAAACCCTCGCGCCGCATGTTTTCCAAGAGAATGGTCAGGTGCAGTTCGCCCCGGCCGGAGACGCGGAAGATGTCGGCATCGGCCGTCTCTTCCACGCGTAGCGCGACGTTGGTCAGCAACTCTTTAGCCAAGCGATCGCGAATCTGGCGGCTGGTGACAAACTTACCTTCGGTGCCGGCCAGCGGCGAGGAGTTGACCATGAAGTCCATGGTCAGCGTCGGCTCGTCGACCGACAACATGGGCAGACCGACCGGGTTGTCCTTGTCGCAAATGGTGACGCCGATACCGATGTCGTCCAGGCCGGAGATGATGATGATGTCGCCCGCCTCGGCCTCGTCGACCGGGATGCGTTCCAGGCCCTTGAAGCCGAGCACCTGGTTGATCTTGCCGGTGGCCACCTGATCTTCGTGGTTCATCACCGCGACTTGCATATTGGGCTTGATCCGGCCGTTGAGCACGCGGCCGACGCCGAGGCGGCCGGTATAGGTCGAGTAATCCAGCGCGGCGATCTGCAATTGCAGCGGCGCATCGGGGTCACCGGGCGGGGTCGGCACGTGGCTGAGCACGGTCTCGAACAAGGCCTTCATGTCGGAAGCGCCGCCGCCATGCGAGGGCGCGTCTTTCAGGTCGTGGCAGGCCCAGCCGTTGAGGCCCGAGGCGTAGATGATCGGGAAATCGAGCTGCTCGTTGGTGGCATGGAGCTTGTCGAACAGGTCGAAGGTCTGGTCGACCACCCAGTCCGGCCGGGCGCCGGGGCGGTCGACCTTGTTGATCACCACGATGGGGCGCAGACCCAAGGCTAGCGCCTTCTTGGTGACGAAGCGGGTCTGCGGCATCGGGCCTTCGACCGCGTCGACCAGCAGCACCACGCCGTCGACCATGCCCAGCACGCGCTCCACCTCGCCGCCGAAGTCGGCGTGGCCGGGGGTGTCGACGATGTTGACCCGGGTGCCTTCATAGTCGATGGCCGTGTTCTTGGCCAGGATGGTGATGCCCCGCTCCTTTTCCAGGTCGTTGGAGTCCATCATCCGCTCGGAGAGCTGCTGGTGGGCGGCGAAGGTGCCGGACTGTTGCAGGAGCTTGTCCACCAGGGTGGTCTTGCCATGGTCGACGTGGGCGATGATGGCGATGTTGCGAAGAGCGCGAGACATGGGGAAAATGGCCAATAAAAAAGGCGGATTTTACCATGTTCGCCCCGGCACGCCGTTTAATATAAACGCCTAATTGGATGGGGAACGCCCTCAGGGGGCTTTGGAGGCTTGACGACAATGGATAATACCAACACCTTGATCATCCGCCGGCTGGAGCAACTCAACCAGATCGGCGTCGCCCTGTCCGGCGAGAAGAATATCGACGCGCTACTGGAAAAGATCCTGTTGGCCGCCAAGGACATCACCGGCTGCGATGCCGGCACGCTGTATCAAGTGATCGACGGCAAGGAGCTGCAATTCAGCATCCTGCGCAACGACACGCTGAAGTTCGCCCAGGGCGGCACCACCGGCAACCCGATCCGCCTGCCCAACATCCCGCTCTACCTGGCCGACGGCCAAGCCAACCACCGCATGGTCGCCGCCCATGCGGCGGTGACCGGCGCGACGGTCAATATCGAGGACGCCTACACCGAGGAAGGATTCGATTTCAAAGGCACCCGCGAATTCGACGCCCGCACCGGCTACCGTTCACAGTCCTTCCTGACCGTGCCCATGCGCAACCACGAGGGCGACACCATCGGCGTGCTGCAATTACTCAACGCCATCGCCCCAGAGACCAAGGCCGTTCGCAGCTTCAGCCATGAAGACCAACACCTGGTCGAATCGCTGGCTTCGCAAGCCGCGGTGGCCCTAACCAACCGCCAGCTCATCCAGCAGTTGGAGGCCCTGTTCGAGTCGTTCATCGACCTGATCAACGAAGCCATCGACGAAAAATCGCCCTATACCGGCGGCCATTGCCGGCGCATCCCCGACCTGGCGGGCATGATCGGCGACGCCGCCTCTAAGACCCAAACCGGCTCGCTGGCCGAGTTCCAGTTGACTGAGAAGGACCGCTATGAATTGAAGATCGCCGCCATGCTGCACGACTGCGGCAAGATCACCACGCCAGTGCACGTGGTCGACAAGGCGACCAAGCTGGAGACCCTGTTCGATCGCATCCATTTGGTCGATGCCCGCTTCGACACCCTGCGCCGCGACGCCGAGATCGCCCTGCTCAAGGCGCGCATCCAGGCCCTGGAAAACGACAATCATCAAGGCGTGGAAAGCGCCCAGCGCATCCATGACGAGACCCTGGCCCAGCTCGATCTCGACCGCGAGTTCCTGCACAAGGCCAACCTCGGCGGCGAGTTCATGAAGCCGGAAGACCAGGCCGACGTCGACCGCATCGCGGCGTATACGATCTTGGACAAGGACGGCAAGGCGAGCCGCTTCCTGAGCGAGGACGAGGCCTCCAACCTGAAGATCGCTCGCGGCACCTTGAACGACGCCGAGCGCCAGGTCATCAACAACCACATCGTGGTCACCATCCGCATGCTGGAAGCGCTGCCCTGGCCCAAACACCTGAAGAACGTGCCGGAATACGCCGGCGGCCACCACGAACGCATGGACGGCAAGGGTTATCCGAGGGGGCTGACGCGCGAGCAGATGTCGGTGCAGGCCCGCATCCTGGCGGTGGCCGACATCTTCGAGGCGCTGACCGCCTCCGACCGCCCCTACAAGCGGGGCAAGACGCTATCCGAGGCGATCGGCATCATGGGCAGGATGATGTTGGACAACCACATCGACCCCGAACTGTTCGACGTGTTCATCCGCAACAAACTCTACCTGCCCTACGCCGAGACCTTCCTCGACCCGGCGCAGATTGATACAGTCGACGAGAGCAAGATTCCGGGTTACACGCCTTAAGTCGGCGCTACAGTGCCGCCAATGCTGTTGGCGAGTCGCATAAATCCGTGTGTTTTCTTAACCCACCCAAACCCGCGCGTTCCTGAACATCCGCAACCACGGCCCGTCCTCGCGCCAATCGTCCGGCCGCCACGAGTGCTGCACCGCGCGCTGCACCCGCTCCGGGTGCGGCATCATCACCGTGAACCGGCCGTCGGCCGTGGTCAGGCCGGCGATACCGGCCGGCGAGCCGTTCGGGTTAAACGGGTAGGCCTCGGTCACGCGACCGCCGTTGTCGACATAGCGTAGCGCGGCCAGCGCGCGGTCTTGCGTGTTGCCGGTGAACACCGCCCTGCCCTCGCCGTGCGCCACCACGATGGGCATGCGGCTGCCGGCCATGCCGGCCAGCAGGATCGACGGCGACTCCGGCACCTCGACCATGACGAAGCGGGCCTCGAACTGCTCCGACAGGTTGCGCTCGAAGCGCGGCCAGGCCTCGGCGCCGGGGATGATTGCCTTCAGCCGGCTCATCATCTGGCAACCGTTGCAAACGCCCAAGGCAAAGGTATCGCTGCGTTGGAAGAAGCCTTCGAACTCGTCGCGGGCGCGGGCATTGTGCAGGATAGACGCGGCCCAACCGCCGCCGGCGCCGAGCACGTCGCCGTAGCTGAAGCCGCCGCAGGCGACCAGGCCTTTGTAGTCCTTGAGCAAAACGCGGCCGCTCAAGATGTCGCTCATATGCACGTCGACCGCGGCGAAGCCGGCCTTGTCGAAGGCCGCCGCCATCTCGACCTGGCCGTTCACGCCCTGCTCGCGCAGCACCGCCATCTTCGGCCGGGCCGCCGCCTTCTTCACATACGGCGCGGCCACATCCTCGTTCAGATCGAAACTCAAGCGGGCCGACAGGCCGGGGTCGGCCGCGTTCTTCAAGGCCTCGAATTCCTGGCGCGCGCAGTCCGGGTTGTCGCGCAGGGCCTGGATGCGATAGCTGGCCTCGGACCAGGCCACGATCAAGTCGGTGCGCGCCTCGTCGAATAGCACCTTGCCGGCTTGCCGCACGCGCACACGGTCAGCGGTGTTGAGCGTGCCGGCCACATGGGCCGCCAAGCCGGCCGCCTCGGCGGCGGCAAACACGGCGGCGCTATCGGACTTGCGCACTTGCAGCACCGCGCCCAATTCCTCGCTGAACAGCGCGGCGAAGGCGTCGCCCTCGGCCAATTCGATATCGACGCCGACATGGCCGGCGAAGGCCATCTCGCACAACGCGGCGAACAGGCCGCCGTCCGAGCGGTCGTGATAGGCGATCAGCTTGCCTTCGCTGTTGAAGCGCTGGATCAGGCCGAAGCAGGCCTTCAGCCGCGCGGCGTCGTCCAGGTCCGGGCAGCGGTCGCCCAGGGCGCTGTAGGTCTCGGCCAGCACGCTGGCGCCCAGGCGGTTCCGGCCGGCGCCCAGGTCGAGCAGGATCAGCTCGGTCTCGCCCAGGTCGGTGCGCAATTGCGGGGTCAGGGTGCGGCGCGCATCCGCCACCGGCGCGAAGGCGGTCACGATCAGCGACAGGGGCGAGACCACGGCCTTCTTCTGGCCGGCGTCTTCCCAAGCTGTGCGCATGGACATCGAGTCCTTGCCGACCGGGATGCTGATGCCCAGCGCCGGGCACAGCTCCTTGGCCACGGCCTGCACCGTGTCGAACAGCGCGGCGTCCTCGCCGGGATGGCCGGCGGCCGCCATCCAGTTGGCCGACAGCCGGATGTCGGAGATGTCGGCCACCGAGGCCGCCGCCAGGTTCAGCACCGACTCGGCCACCGCCATGCGGCCCGAGGCGGCCGGGTCGATCAAGGCCAGCGGCGTGCGCTCGCCCATGGCCATGGCCTCGCCCAGCTTGGTGTCGTAGCCCATGGCCGTCACCGCGACATCGGCCACCGGCACCTGCCACGGGCCGACGAACTGGTCGCGCGCGGTGAAGCCGCCGACGGTGCGATCGCCGATGGTGATCAGGAAGTTCTTGCTCGCCACGGTGGGGTGGCGCAGCACGCGGTAGGCCGCGTCCTTCAGTTCGATGCCATGGGTATCGAAGGGCTTCAGCGTCGGCGGCACATGCGCCACATCGCGCGTCATGCGCGGCGGCTTGCCCAGCAGCACGTCCATCGGCATATCGACCGGGGTGTTGCCGAAGTGGCGGTCGGTCACACTCAGCTGGCCGTCGTCGGTGGCGACGCCGACCACGGCGAAGGGGCAGCGTTCGCGCTCGCACAAGGCACGGAAACGGTCCAGGTCCTTCGGCGCGATGGCCAGGACATAGCGCTCCTGCGACTCGTTGCACCAAATTTCCTTCGGCGCCATGCCCGGCTCCTCGCTCGGCACCGCGCGCAGCTCGAACTTGGCGCCCAGGCCGGCGCCGTGCGCCAGCTCGGGCATCGCATTGGACAGGCCGCCGGCGCCGACATCGTGCACCGACAGGATGGGGTTGTCCGCGCCCAGTTGCCAGCAGCGGTCGATCACCTCCTGCGCCCGGCGCTGAATCTCCGGGTTGCCGCGCTGCACCGAATCGAAATCCAGCGCCTCGACGTTGGCGCCCACGCCCATGCTCGACGCGGCGCCGCCGCCCATGCCGATGAGCAGGCCGGGGCCGCCGAGCTGGATCAACAGCGTGCCGGCCGCGAAGGTCTGCTTGTGGATATGGTCCTCGCGGATATTGCCGACGCCGCCGGCCAGCATGATCGGCTTGTGATAGCCGCGCACCTGGCCGTCCGGCGTCTCTTGCTCATAGGCGCGGAAATAGCCGGCCAGGTTGGGCCGGCCGAATTCGTTGTTGAAGGCGGCGGCGCCGATGGGGCCTTCGATCATGATCTGCAAGGGCGTCACGATGCGGCCCGGCTTACCGAACTCGCGCTCCCACGGCTGCTCGTAACCGGGAATCTTCAGGTTGGACACGGTAAAGCCGCACAGGCCGGCCTTGGGCTTGGAGCCGGTGCCGGTCGCGCCCTCGTCGCGAATCTCGCCGCCCGAACCGGTGGCCGCGCCGGGGAAGGGTGCAATCGCGGTCGGGTGGTTGTGCGTCTCCACCTTCATCAGGATGTGGGTCGGCTCCTCGTGGAAGCGATAGGCGCCGTCGGCACCCGGGTAGAAGCGGGCTATGGTCGCGCCCTCGATCACCGAGGCGTTGTCGGAATAGGCCGACAGCGTGCCTTGCGGCCGCACCGCATGGGTGTGGCGCACCATGCCGAACAGCGACTCGCTCTGCGGCTGGCCGTCGACGACCCAGCTCGCGTTGAAAATCTTGTGCCGGCAATGCTCGGAGTTGGCCTGGGCGAACATCATCAGCTCGACATCGGTCGGGTTGCGCCCGGCCTTGGTGAAATTCTCCACCAGGTAATCGATCTCGTCCGGCGACAGGGCCAGGCCCCACTCGGCGTTGGCCCGCTCCAGCGCGGCCTTGCCGCCCGCCAGCAGATCGACGCTGACCAGGGGACGCGGCGCCACGTGCGAAAACAACCGCGCAGCCTCGCGCTCGTCGAACAACACGCTCTCGGTCATGCGGTCGTGCAAGTGCGGCAAGGCCTGGGCGGCATCGCCGCCGCTCAAGCGATAGGCAATACCACGCTCGATGCGGGCGATGGCCAGCAAGCCGCAATTGCGAGCGATGTCCGTCGCCTTGGACGACCACGGCGACACCGTGCCCAAGCGCGGCACCACCAGAATGGCCTGGGCCTCGGGCGCATGCGCCCGCGCCTCCAGCAACTCGGCCAGAAAGGCCGCATCGGCCTCGGCCAGCGGCCCATTCAACTCGACGAAATAGCGGAACTCCGCCTCGACCCCGGTGCAACCCAGCGGCCACAGCCGCGCCATCAGCTTGTCGATACGGAAAGAAGAAAGGGCAGCGTCGCCCTTTAGAAACAGAACCTCGGCCATAACTGATCCGGCGATGGGGAAAAGCGCGATTTTACCCGATGGCCGGGCGGCCGGGCGGGGTTGACAGGGCGGGCGGAAGCGGGATGGCAGGCATCTATATCGAAGGGTCTATTGAGGCACGGCCAAGTCGTTTGCTAGGATTTGGGCAAAATCGATAAACGATAAGCTGTGGGAGGCTTTCATGAATTTTCCGCTCGATAAGACGAGTATGCGTCTTGGGCTGCGCATGGTTCTGGGTGTGATCACATTCTTCATTACCCTAAACGCACATGCGATCACTATTTACACCGTGACTGGTTCAAATGGTTCTGCCATTGGCGATTCTGCGCTATCCGCCTGCGCAAACTATGCAAACTCGCGCATTACTACAGGCTGCAATTTCACGGGATACAGAGCACAACTCAAGTCTTTCTTAGTATCAGGCTCAAACTGCTACACATACGAAGACCATATCAACTGCAATACCGGGGACATAGGTAGAAGCAATGCACTACGCATCGCCACCATCACCTCAACGACCACATGCCCCACCAATTCCACACTAACGAATGGCACATGCACATGTAACAGCGGCCATACAGAATCCGGAAATCAATGCATCGAGGATAGGACATCACCAAAGACCCAGGGTCCGCCCGACGCTGACGCCTGCATCGGCAACCCCATCCACGCCGGCACCGCCAACAAATACCAAGTCGAGACCGACTACAAGGCACGCGGCGCCTTCCCGCTTGAATTTAATCGCCATTACAACAGCCAAAGCACCCTAAGTGGCGAACTCGGCGCCAATTGGACCGCCTTCGCCAAGCTCACCGGCATTACCAGTAGCAGCCTCAATGCCCAGCGGCCCAGCGGCCGGATACTGGCCTTCAATCTCGTCAACGGCCTATGGAAACCCGACGCCGACGTCACCGACCGGCTCGAACGCTTGGCCGACGGCCGCTGGCGTTATACCGCCTCGGATGACAGCGTCGAGACCTACGACGCGAGCGGCAAGCTGCAGCAAGCCAGCAACCGCCAGGGTCTGAGCCAGACCTACGCCTACAACGCCGCCGGCCAACTTGTCACGATCACCGACCTCTACGGCCGCAAGCTGAGCTTTACCTTTGACGCGAACGGCCGCATCGCCGGCATGACCGACCCGGCCGGCGGGGTGTTTGCCTACAGCTATGACGCCAACAACAACCTGTCCTCGGTGACCTATCCGGGTGGCGGCACGCGCGTCTATCACTACGAGGTCGCCGCCTCGCCCCATGTGCTGACCGGCATCACCGACGAGAACGGCAACCGCTTCGCCACTTGGGGCTACGATGCCCAGGGCCGGGCCGTGCTGTCCGAGCATGCCGGCGGTGCAGACCATACCCAAATCGCCTACAACGCCGACGGCACGACCAGTGTGACCGATGCCCTGGGCACCACTCGCACCTATCGGTTCAAGACGGTGCTCGGCGTGGCCAAGAGCGCCGGCCTCGACCAACCGGCCGGTGCCGGCTGCGGCCCGGCAGCAAGCCAGATCGATTACGACGCCAATGGCAACGTCGCGTCGCGTACCGATTTCAACGGGGTGAAGACCACCTACAGCTACGACCTCGCGCGCAATCTGGAGACGAGCCGCACCGAGGCGGCCGGCACCCCGCAAGCGCGCACGACGACGACCACGTGGCACGCCACGTTGCGCTTGCCGGTGCAAGTGAAGGTATATGCCGGCGGCACGGCGAGCGGCACGCCCTTGCTGACCACCGACTACAGCTACGACGCCCAGGGCAATCTGCTGGCCAAGACCGAACAAGGTAGCGGCGCCAGCCGCAGCCAGGCTTATAGCTACAACGCGGCCGGCCAGATAGCGAGCGCCGATGGCCCGCGCAGCGACGTGGCCGACATCACCACTTATGGCTACGACGCGCAAGGAAACCTCGCCAGCATCGCCAACCCGCTGGGCCAGACGACCCGGCTCGGCGGCTACACCGCGCACGGCCAACCGACCCAGGTGACCGATGCCAACGGCGTGACGACCACGCTGGCCTACGACAACCGGCAGCGGCTCATCAGCCGCAGCGCGGCGGGCGAGACCACGCAATATCGCTACGACGCTGTCGGCCAGTTGACCGGCGTGATGCTGCCGGACGGCGCCGCCCTCAACTACAGCTACGATGCCGCGCATAGGTTGACCCAAATCCAAGACAGCGCCGGCAATCGCATCGCCTACACCCTCGACGCCTTGGGCAATCGCATTGCCGAAGACAGCTTCGACCCATCGGGCCAGCTCGCCCGGCACATCGACCGCGTCTACGATGCCTTGGGCCGCCTACAAGCCATCACCGGCACGGCTGCGGAATAAGGAGACGACCATGCACAAGCGCACCCGCCTTTTCGCCGCCTGCCTGCTGCTGGCCGCCTTGCCGGCCGCCGCCGATATCCGCGTGGTCACCGACGGCGACCCCAACGGCGCCGACGACCTGACCTTCACCCTGCCACTTGCCGAGAAAGAGCGTCTGGCCGAGTTGAATTTGATCGAGGCCGGACGAGAAACCGGCCTGCTCGCTAGCTTCCAGCAGACGCGCGCGACCGACGGCCAGTTGCAACTGCGCCTGCACCCGGCCATCGACCTCGACCGCTTCGCCGACGTGAAGGCCGAGCTGCGCGCCCGCATCGCCGGGGCCGACGGCGCGACGCGCGAATGGCGCCAGGCCATCGCCATCGTGCCGGCCGCCGCGCTCGCCGCCCCGCTGCGCGCACGCCAGGCGGTGACCGCCGGCACGGAACAACTCGTGCCGGTGCTGCCCCTCACCCAGGCCGGCAACGCTCAGCTCGAAGGCGTCAAGGGCGGGCCGGAACAGGCGGCCCTGCCCTATGTATCGGCCAACGGCCCCAGCGGCCCGGTGGCCGTGGTGCAAACGCCGCTGCCTTATCGCCTGGGCGAGGCCCTGAGCTTCCAGCTCGATTGGCGGCTCAGCCCCGGCGGCAAGCAACTCAAGCAGCCGGTGCAACTGGTGCCCACCGCGCTGGCCGAATTCAACCGCGACCTCGATGTGCCGGCCGGGGCGCCGCTGGCCTTCGAGGCCGGCGCCGCCGGCAACCTTGCCATCGAAGACGTGCAGCGCATCGAGCCGCAAGCGGCCAGCGTGTTGAGCCTGTTCGACACCGCCGCCACGCCGGCCGGCGACGTGCGCTTCCAACTGCGGCCCGGCCAAAACCTGGGCGACCAGGCCGTCACCCTGGCGGTGCAGAAACGGCTCGATGGCCGCGACCTGGTGACCCAGTTCGTGCGCGTCGCGCCACGGCCCAATAACAACACGCAAACCGGCGGCGACAAGGAAAAAAACAAGGAGTCTGGCCAAGCGGCCGGCAGCAACACGATCAATGCCATCAACTTCGCCCCGGCGCCTGCACCGGCCATCGCAGCCCCGGCGCCTGCGGTCGAGGCGCCCTTACCCGAAGCCGAAAAAAAGAAGGCGACGCCCCAGCGCAAAATAACCCGGCGCAGCGGCAACCGCTTCGCCGCCATAGTCGGCCCGGCCACCCAGTTCGAGTACGACGCCGGCGGCAACCGCACCCGCATGATCGACCCGCTGGGCCGGGCCACCGGCTATGCCTACGACGCCTTGAACCGCATGGTGAGCAGCACCGACCCGGCCGGCGGCATCACCGCCCTGGGCTACGACGCGCTGGGCCGACTCGCCACGGTGACCGACCCGCGCGGACTCACCACCGCGATGACCACAGACGGCTTGGGCAACGTGACCCGGCTGGCTTCGCCCGACAGCGGCACCACCCAGAGCGCCTACGACGACGCCGGCAACCTGGTCAGCCGCACCGACGCCAAAGGCCAGACCACGAGCTACGGCTACGACGCCCTCAACCGGCTGACCCAGGCCAGCCATGCCGACGGCAGCCGCACGAGCTACGTCTACGACCAGGGCGGCAACGGCGTGGGCCGGCTTGCCGGCATCGAGGAACGCGCGGCGGACGGCACGCTCGCCCGCGTCACCCGCTATGCCTACGACGCCCAGGGCCGCGTCACCGGCGAGACGCGCACCGTGGCCGGCATCGACTACGCCACCCGCTATCGCTATGCCCAGGGCCGGCTCGTCGGCGTCGACTACCCCTCGGGCCGCGGCATCGACTACGGCTTCGACGCCGCCGGCCGCATCAATGAGCTGCGGCTCACCGACAACGGCCAGACCAAGGTGTTGGCGAGCGCCGTGCGCTACCAGCCCTTCGGCGCCGTGGCCGGCTACGCCAACGGCGCCGGCGCCACGCTGAACCGCAGCTTCGACAACCAGGGCCGGATTCAGGCCGTCACCCTCGGTGGCGACACCTGGCAGCTCACGCTCGACGCCGCCTCGCGCATCACCGCGCAGAGCAACACCGGCAACCCGGCGGCGAGCGCCAGCTACGGCTACGACGCGCTCGACCGGCTGACCGGCGCGGCCCTGCCCGGCGCCACCTTGGGCTACGGCTACGACGCCAACGGCAACCGCAGCCAGGACACGCGCGGCAGCGTGACCAACAGCTACGCCATCGACCCGGCCAGCAACCGCGTGCTGTCCGCCGCCGGGGCCACGGCCAAGGCCTACAGCTACGACGCAAATGGCAGCCTCACCAACGACGGCCAGCGGCAATTCAGTTACGACAGCCGGGGCCGGCTGACCCGCGCGATCCTGGCTGCGGCCAGCACCGGCTACGAGGTGAACGCGCTGGGCCAACGCGTGCGCAAACGGAATGGCGACACCGACACCGTGTTCCATTACGACCTGCAAGGCCGGCTGATCGCCGAATCCGCCGCCGACGGCAGCCGCTTCCGCGATTACATTTGGCTCGGCGACCTGCCGCTGGCCGTCGTCCAATAAGAACGGGGAGAGAGAAAATGACCAAAACCACCGCTCCCGTTCAAGCCCTGCTCGCCGGCCTGATCGCGGCCTTCACGCTGCTGCCCCTTGCCGCCCAGGCGGCGAAGACCGAAACGACCAGCCAGCCAAGCCAGCAGACCAAGGAACCCGAGAAAGACAAGGACAGCGACGACGACAAAAAACCCAAGGTCAGCGTCGCCATCACCGGCCCGCTGCCCGGCACCGTCGTCACCGCGCCGGCCGATATCGCGCTCACAGTCGATGCGCAGTCCAGCCAGAAAAACAAGCCCATCCGCTGGGTGGCCTACTTCCAAGGCAAAACCCTGATCGGCATCGCCACCCAGGCGCCGTTCAGCCTCACCTGGCGCCAGGTGCCGGCCGGCACATACAGCCTGACCGCCATTGCCTCCAACAACAAACTGGAGGAAGACGACAGGCGGAAACTGGAAGGCAAAGGCGACAAGGAGGACAAGCGCAGCAAAGATGACAATGACGACAGCAAAGGCAAGGACGGAAAAGGGTACAAGCTCAACCCCGAGCACGACGCCCGCTCCGCGCCGGTCGAGATCATCGTCAATGCGCCGCCCACGGTGGTGGTCACCGCACCCGCCGCGAATACCGTCGTCACCGCGCCGGCCAGCATCGCGCTCGAGGCCGACGCCGCCGACAGCGATGGGCAGATCGCGCAGGTGGCGTTCTACCAAGGCGGCGTGTTGCTCGGCACGGCCAGCCAAGCGCCCTATGCCATCACCTGGGCCGACGCCCCGGCCGGCAGCTACAGCCTGACCGCCGTCGCCACCGACAACCACGGCGCCGCCACCACCTCGGCCCCGGTGCCCATCATCGTCAACGCCCCGCCCACGGTTGTGCTCACCAGCCCGGCCGACCGGGCGGTGCTGGCCGCGCCCACCGACCTCGTGCTGACCGCAGATGCAGCCGACAGCGACGGCAGCATCGCCAAGGTCGAGTTCTACCAGGGCGGCGTGCTGCTCGGCAGCGCCACCCAGGCGCCATACAGCTTTACCTTGCCCAACGCCGCGCCGGGGGCCTACAGCCTCACCGCCGTCGCCACCGATAACTACGGCGCCAGCGCCGTCTCGGCCGCGATAACCGCCACGGCGGACATCCCGCCCACGGTCCGCCTCGCCGCCACACCGGTGGACGACCTGATCGCGCCGGCCACGCTGAGCCTCACGGCCGATGCCGCCGACAGCGACGGCAGCATCGCCAAGGTGGCGTTCTACCAGGGCGACGTCCTGCTCGGCAGCGTCAGCCAAACACCCTATGCCTTCACCTGGGACAAGGTGATGCCGGGCAGCTACAGCCTGACCGCCATTGCCACGGACAACCTGGGCATCTCGACCGTTTCGACTGCTGTGCCGGTGACGGTAGTGCCCAACCAGCCGCCGCAAGTCGCGCTGACCTCGCCGCAGCAAGCCGACCAGCCCTTCGTCGCCCCGGCCACGGTCAAGCTCGCCGCCGATGCGAGTGACGCCGACGGCAAGGTAACGAAGGTGGCGTTCTATCAGGACGGCAACCTGCTGGGCACCGCCAGCCAGGCGCCCTATGTCTACGACTGGAGCAACGTGCCGGTCGGCAGCTACGCGATCACGGCCCAGGCGACCGACAACAAGGGCGGCGTCACCGTCTCGCCGCCGCTTAACGTAACGGTGCTGGCGCAGATGAAGGGGGTGTTCTATATCCACCCCGACCACCTGGGCATGCCGCGCATCGTGACCGACGACAAGAACAAGGTGGTCTGGAAGAACGATCCGCTGGGCGAGCCGTTCGGCGCCGGTGCAGCGGACGAGGATGCGGATGGGGATAGGGTGAAGTTCGCGCTGAATTTGAGGTTCCCGGGGCAGTATTACGATCAGGAGACGGGGGCGCACTACAACTACTATCGGGACAATTATCTGCCGGATTTGGGGCGGTATGGGCAGAGTGATCCGGTGGGGTTGGCGGGGGGATTGAATGCGTATGCGTATGTAAATTCAAATTCGCTCACCTACGCAGATCCTCTTGGCCTGGATAAAACGATCTGGTGGCCTCCGGGGCCAGGCAGAACCATCTTAGATGGCCCAAGAAATGGAAACTGGGGAGGCGGTAATTTGAGTGGTGGTATTACTGGTGGGCACACTGGAAATGCATCACCACTCGATAGCGCTGATGCATGCTATATGCGACATGACCAATGTTTCGATTCTGGCGAATCGAAGAAATCATGTAACACCAAATTAGTCAGCGAGCTTCAATCTCTGCCTGACGATCCCAGAAAATGGCCAATGCCCCCTAAGCCTGGCACTGAACGTGACACAAAGCAGTTCTTGAGAGGTGCCATCCTTATCTTTGGACAATGAAAATGCACCATAACAAACTTGTTGCCCTTACAGCTTGCGCAAGCGTTGCACTATGCACAATAGCGGTCGACAAATTGCTATGGCAATTGGGGGATACATATTGGTTTGCACTTGGCCTGCTTGCATTTCTTCATATCGTTATTTCTGGCGTGTTTTTTATTGCCAATGCAGGCAACCGACTTTTCAGACTCAGCATAGTACTCTTGTTGCTCGTTGGTCAATGGTGGGCAGTTCAGATGCTTGCCATGCAGATAATTTGGCGTGTACAGGGTTTCGCACCATAGCACGCTGTGCCTGTGCGTTACCGCGGGAAAGCCGAGGTCTTGCAATGACACATTCTCAATCGACGGAAGGCGAACGCGGATGCTGCAATGCAAGGCCTGACCCTGAGGTTCCCCTGCCCCTTGCCGCCCATGCGGCAAAGACCGAAGCGCCGAGCCAACAAACCCAGCGCGGTAGGGCGGCTTCGAGAAGCAAGCCGCCGGCTGCAAGAACACGAGGGAGAATGACATCTTCATTACCCACCCAAACGCAGAAGGCCGTGTAGTCTCTCGCGCCGACGCCCTGGGGCAGGTCGGCTACGACGTCAATGGCAACCGCAACGATGACGACAGCAAAGACAAGGACGGCAAGGAGTACAAACTCAACCCCGAGCACGACGCCCGCTCCGCGCCGGTCGACATCATCCTCAACGCGCCGCCCACGGTGGCCGTCACCGCGCCGGCCGCGAACACCATCGTCACCGCGCCGGCCACCATTACCATCTCGGCCGACGCCGCCGACAGCGACGGCACCATCGCCAAGGTGGCGTTCTACCAAGGCACCACTCTGCTCGGCACCGCCACCCAAGCGCCCTTTGCCATTACCTGGGCCAATGCCCCAGCCGGCAGCTACAACCTCACCGCCGTCGCCACCGACAACCATGGCGCCAGTACCACCTCGGCTGCGGTACCCATCATCGTCAACGCGACGCCGACGGTGGCACTCACCAGCCCGGCGAACCAGGCGGTGCTGGCCGCACCCACCGACCTCGTGCTGACCGCAGATGCGGCCGACAGCGACGGAACGATCGCCAAGGTGGCCTTCTACCAAGGGCAAACCCTGCTCGGCACCGCCAGCCAAGCGCCCTACGCCTTCGCCTGGTACCAGGTGCCACCGGGCGACTACAGCCTCACCGCCAAGGCCACCGACAACCTGGGTATCCATACCACCTCGGCAGCGGTAACGCTGACGGTGGTGCCCAACCAGCCGCCGCAGGTCACGCTGACCTCGCTCCAGGCCGGCCAGGCCTTCGTCGCGCCGGCCACGGTCAGGCTCTCTGCCGATGCGAGCGATGCAGATGGCAAGGTAACGAAGGTGGCGTTCTATCAGGACGGCAGCCTGCTCGGCACCGCCAGCCAGGCGCCCTATGTCTACGACTGGAGCAACGTGCCGGCGGGCACCTACGCGATCACGGCCCAGGCCACCGACAACAAGGGCGGCGTCACCACCACGCCTCCGCTCACGGTCATCGTGCTGGCGCAGATGAAGGGGGTGTTCTACATCCACCCCGACCATCTGGGCACGCCTCGGTTGGTGACGGACGATAAGAACAAGGTGATCTGGCAGAACGATCCATTGGGCGAGCCGTTCGGGGCCGCCCTGCCCGATGAAGACCCGGATGGGGACAAGATCAAGTTCGCGTTGAATCTGCGGTTCCCGGGGCAGTACTTCGATCAGGAGACTGGGGTACATTACAACTACTATCGAGACTATGACCCCAGCACCGGCCGCTACATTCAGTCCGATCCGATTGGGTTGGCAGGTGGAATTAACACCTATGCGTATGTGGAGGACGGGCCATTAATTAAGAGCGACCCCAAAGGTCTATTTGGGGAATTTCCTGGTGATATTGGTCCAGTTTCACTGCCAAATGATCCAAGCATGCCCTTGAATTTCACACCATTGCCCGGTAGTGGAATTCCTGGCGGAAATCTCAGTGTAAAAACGTTCTGTAACAAGGGCCGTTTGTTGCAGTGTACGAGTGGCAAGATTGTGGGCACTGGTTTAGATATCGTGTCATGTGTAAAAAGTAAGGACCCAAAATCACTGACCATCAACTGCAGTCAGGCCGTAGTTTCATGTGTGGATTTAGGAAAATGTGCCACAGATAATTGTGGCGTGAGCCTTCAATGAGACATTGGAAATTTTTACGAATACCTTATTTCCTAACGGCTATAAATTACGGCCTGCTTTTCTTAATAGAAGGGTGGGCTGATTCGAACATGTATTTTGGTGTTAATGCTGCCTTAATTATTGCAGTGGGCTATCAAGCGGTACGACGCAACGCTACTAATTTATGGGCAGCATGTTTATATGGAACATCGATAATCGGAGTCGTCTCCGTACTAGGCATTATTGTTATCATTTTCTTTGATTGGGCTAACCCTTTCAGGATAAAGATACAAGGATTGATTGGATACTTATTTTCAATGCTCGTTTTCGTCCCAGTCGCCATGGTCATAGCGAGTATTGGCGGTCTACTGGCAAAAGCCATGAACCAAAAAGCCGAATAAAATGGGTGTGAAAAGCCTGAAAAGCCGGGGTCACGTGAAAAGGTGGATTCACTTTCCAACTGCACCACGCCTAGCTTCTTGAAAGGCCTCATGAGGAGTCCGGTAGCCGAGGCATTTGCGGGGTCGATGATTCAGCTTTTTCACAACTGACGCAAGCGCTTCCTCGGTGACGCTCTTGAAGTCCGAGCCCTTCGGGAAATATCTTCGCAGCAAGGGTGGATTCACTTTCCAACTGGTAATCCCCCCATAAATTAGCAGGAGCCGGAAGTGGAATTTTCTCGTAATCTTGTTCGAGGAGGTTCCCGTGAAGCGCAGTAGGGCGGCTTCGAGAAACAAGCCGCCAGGTGCAAGGAGCGGCGGCGGACGACCTGATCGGGGAGTAAGCTCTGGAATGACGGCTTTTGCAGAACTGCCCCAATCACCCGGCGCCCCTACCCCGCCGCATCCTCCTCACCCGCCTTTTCTTGCTTCATCGCCTGTTCCAAGGCATCGGTCACCCGCTTGGCGTTGAAGGGCTTGACGATAAAGCCCGACGCGCCGTTGCCGAGCGCTTCGCGCACGGTGTTCATGCTGGCATCGGAGGTGATCATCACGACCCGGCTGGCTGGCACTTCCCGCCGCAGCACCGCCAGCACCGCCAGACCGGACATGCCGGGCATCATCACGTCCAGGCAGACGACATCGGGCCGCTGCGACTTGCATTGTTCGATGGCTTGTTCGCCGTTGGCGGCCTCGCCGGTGACGGCCCAGCCTTCGGTGCGCAAGATCACCCGCAGCAGGCTGCGCATCATCGCGTCGTCGTCGACGATCACGGCCGTGCCTTTGAACGTGGAAACCGAATCCATATCCTATCCATCCAGCATCACAAAAAAAGGGGGGCCGATCACCCGGCCCCGTGCTTGAACCGCGCCGTGCTTAGTGCCCGGTCTTGCCGTCCTCTGCTTTATTTTCCGCTTCGCTCGATTGCTTGAGGTAATCGACGCCGCAATAGTGCATCAAAAGTTCCGGTGCTTCCGGGCTTTCGTCCATCACCCCGGCCATGTCTTCGGCCAATTGCTCGCAATCGACCTGGACGCAGGCCTCATCCAGCTTGCACGCTACCACCGGCGCGCCGGCCGGGCTGACCGGCACGGCCTCGGCCGCCGGTTCATGCTCACGTTTGTCTTCATTTGGGCACATAATGATCTCCTGCATATGCTACGTGTAATGGATTTATAGCCTATTTATCCAATGGACTCAGCATGACCGCCGCCGTTCCCATCGACATCCGCCCCGACACCCTGCTCGGCTGGCTCGAAGCCAGGCCCGCCGACAGCCACAAGGGCGATTTCGGCAGCGTCGGCGTGGTCGGCGGCGCGCCGGGCATGGCCGGCGCCGCCTTGCTCGCGGCCCGCGCCGCGCTGTGGCTGGGGGCCGGCCGGGTTTATGCCGGGCTGCTGGATGGCCGCATCGCGCTCGACCCCATGGTACCGGAATTGATGGTCGTCGCGCCGGAGCGCGCGCTCGACCTGGCGCCGCCGGCCTGCCTGGTGCTCGGCCCCGGCCTCGGCCATAGCGGCACCGCCCGGCAATGCCTGGCCGATGCCTTGCGCGGCGCGCTGCCGCTGCTGGTCGATGCCGACGGGCTGAATCTGCTGGCGAAGGATGCCGAGTTGCAGGCCCTGCTCCGGCAGCGCCAAGCCCCCAGCCTGCTCACGCCGCACCCCGGCGAGGCCGGTCGCCTGCTCGGCTTGGATAGCCAAGCGGTGCAGACCGACCGGATCGACTGTGCGCAGCGATTGGCCGAGCGCTTCGGCTGCAACATCGTGTTGAAGGGCGCGAGCAGCCTGATCGCGACCCCGGCGGGCGGGCTCTGGCGCAATACGACCGGCAACCCTGGGCTGGCCAGCGCCGGCATGGGCGATGTCTTGGCCGGAATGATCGCCGCCTTGGTGGCGCAAGGCCTCAGTCTGGCTCAGGCTGCGGTGTATGGCGTGCACCTGCATGGTGCGGCGGCGGATCGCCTGGTGGCCGATGGCGCGGGACCGGTGGGCCTGACCGCGAGCGAGGTGGCGCGGGCCGCCCGCGAGCTGCTCAACGAGCGGCTGAAACCTGCCTGATCGTCATTTCAGATAAGTAGGGTGCGTTCCACGCACCCTACCTAGATCATTTGCAGAACTTGGCCTTGAGGTAGCGCGTGATCTCTTCGCCGACTTCCGGATGCTTCAAGGCGAATTCCACGGTCGCCTCGACATAGCCGGCCTTGCTGCCGCAGTCATAGCGTTTGCCCTCGAACTCGTAGGCCAACACCGGCTCATCATTGAGCAGCGCCTGGATCGCATCGGTAAGCTGAATCTCGCCGCCGGCGCCGCGCTCGATGTGTCTCAGGTGATGCAAGATGCGCGGGGTCAGCACGTAACGGCCGACCACGGCCAGGGTCGACGGCGCGACCTCGGGCTTGGGCTTCTCGACGATGCGGGTGATGCGATGCAGCCGGTCGGCCTGGGGTTCGCTCGCGACGATGCCGTAGGAGCCGGTTTCCTCGCGCTCGACGTTCTGCACGCCGACCAGCGAACACTGGTGCTGCTCGTACAGCGCGGTCATCTGGCTGAGGGCGCCGGGCTGGGCGTCGATCAGGTCGTCGGCCAGGATCACGGCGAAGGGTTCGTTGTTGATGGCCGGCGCGGCGCAGAGCACGGCGTGGCCCAGGCCCAGGGCCTCGGCCTGGCGGATGAAGATGTAGTGGACGTTGAGCGGCAACATGCCGCGCAGCTGCTCCAGCGCCTTCTTCTTGCCGCGCATCTCCAGTTCCACCTCCAACTCGTAGGCCTTGTCGAAGTGGTCGGCGATGGCGCGCTTGGTGCGGCCGATGATGAAGATCAGGTCGGTGATGCCGGCGGCGATGGCCTCCTCCGCCGCATACTGGATCAGCGGCTTGTCGACAATGGGCAGCATCTCCTTGGGGCTGGCTTTGGTCGCCGGCAGGAAGCGGGTGCCCATGCCTGCGGCCGGGAATACTGCCTTGGTGATTTTCTTCAACCTACACTCCCTTCTAACAACTGAAGCAACTGCGCCTCGTCCAGAATGGTAACGCCCAATTCCTGCGCCTTCGTGAATTTCGAGCCGGGCTCGGCCCCGGCCACGACGTAATCGGTCTTCTTGGACACGCTGCCGGCCACCTTGCCGCCCGCCGCCTCGATCCGGGCCTTGGCCACCTCGCGCGCGAGCGTGGGCAGGGTGCCGGTGAGCACGAAGGTCTTGCCGGCTAGATGGCCGGCCACCATCGGCCGCGCCTCGCCGTCCCGCCAGGCCTCGGCCGCGCGCAGGCGTTCGATCACCGCCCGGTTGTGCGGCTCGGCGAAGAAGGCCAGGACGGACTCGGCCACCACCGGGCCGACATCGGGCACCAGCATCAGCATCGCCTCGTCGGCTTGCATCAAGGCGTCGAGCTTGCCGAAATGGCGAGCCAGGTCCTTGGCCGTCTGCTCGCCGACGTTACGAATGCCTAGGGCGAAAATGAAACGGGCCAGGTCTTTGCGTTTGCTGTGGTCGATGGCGGCGATCAGGTTGTTCGCCGACTTCTCCGCCATGCGTTCCAGGCCGGCCACCTGCTCGACGGCCAAGCCGTACAAATCGGCCGGGGTCCGGATCAGCCCCTTGTCGACCATCTGCTCGACCAGCTTGTCGCCCAGTCCTTCGATGTCCATGGCCCGGCGCGAGGCGAAGTGGATGAGGGCCTGCTTGCGCTGGGCCGGGCAGGAGAGGCCGTTGGTGCAGCGGGCGGCGGCCTCGCCTTCGAGTTTGACCACGGGTGCATCGCACTCGGGGCAGCGGGTCGGCATCGCGAACGCCTCATTGAGCGGCGTAACCAGGTCGCGCATCGGCCGCCGCTCGGGCAGGATCGCCACCACCTCGGGGATCACGTCGCCGGCCCGGCGTACGATCACGGTATCGCCGATGCGCACGTCCTTGCGCCGCACCTCGTCCTCGTTGTGCAAGGTGGCGTTGGTCACGGTGACGCCGCCGACGAACACCGGCTTCAGCCGCGCGACCGGCGTGAGCGCGCCGGTGCGGCCGACCTGGACGTCGATGGCCTCGACCACGGTCAACTCTTCTTGCGCCGGGTATTTATGCGCCACGGCCCAGCGCGGCTCGCGTGCGACGAAGCCGAGTTGTTGTTGCAGTTCGACGCTGTTGACCTTGTACACCACGCCGTCGATGTCGAACGGCAGGCTGTCGCGCTTGTCCGCAATGCTTTGATGAAACGCCAACAATGTGGCGATACCAGGCCCGACAACTCGCTCGGTGCTGACCGGCAGGCCCAACTCGGCCAAGGCATCGAGCAGCTGCCCATGCGTGGCGGGAACCGCCCAACCGGCCGTCTCGCCGATGCCGTAACAGAAGAAGGACAAGGGCCGCTGCGCCGCCACCGCCGGGTCCAGTTGGCGGATGCTGCCCGCCGCGCCGTTGCGCGGGTTGACCAAGGTCGGCCGGCCCAGCTTGCGCTGCTTGTCGTTGTAGCGCTCGAAATCGTCGCGGCGCATATAGACCTCGCCGCGCACCTCCAGCACCTCGGGCGGGTGCTCGGTATCCAAGCGCAGCGGAATGATGTGGACCGTGCGCACGTTCTGCGTCACATCCTCGCCGGTCTCGCCGTCGCCGCGGGTCGCGGCCTGCACCAGCACGCCGTGTTCATAGCGCAAGGAAACGGCCAGGCCGTCGAATTTCAGCTCGGCGGCGTATTCCACCGGCGGGGCATTTTCGTCCAGCCCCAATTGCTTGCGCACGCGGGCATCGAAGGCGATGGCGCCGGCCTCGGTGGTGTCGGTCTCGGTGCGGATGGACAACATGGGCACGCGGTGCCGCACCGGCGCGAACTCCGGTAGCGGCTGGCCACCCACGCGCTGGCTCGGCGAATCCGGCGTCGCCAGTTCCGGGTGCGCGGCCTCCAGTTGCTGGAGCTCGCGCATCAACCGGTCGTATTCGGCGTCGGGGATTTCTGGATTATCGAGGACGTAATAGCGGTAGTTGTGGTGTTCGATCAGCCGGCGCAACTCGGCGACGCGCTGTTCCGCCTCGCGCCTCACGCCTCACGCCTCACGTATACATGCCTCACACAAAGAGCCGACTGGCCCGCTCGCCGCCGGCGGGAATGCCGCGCGCATCCATGCTGGCATAGGCCTGGGCCAGGCGCTGGCGAATCTTCTGCACGCTGTCTTGCGTGACCAGTTTGCCGTTGTCGTCGACCAGGCGGCCGCCCAGCGATTTCGACAAGCGCATGGCGATGTCGGCCATGCGGTCGAACACGGCCAGGCCCTCGGGCACGGTGGGCACGTCGAACAGCAGGGTGACGCCATGGCTGCTCGCGCCGACCGCATTCGGCTGGAACGGTTCGGCCGCCTGGTTGGCCAGGGCATAGAGCACGCGCCCCGCCTCGTTGCGCAACGCGTAGGTGCCGTCGGCCTGCAGGCTCAGCCCCGCCTCGCCGGCGCAACGATGCACCTCGGACATCAGGAAGGGCCGGGCATCCGGCGCGACGATGTTGAGGCCGATCAGCACGTCGACCTCGATGCAGAATCCATCCAGCTCGGCCGCCCGTTCGATTGCGGCATACTTGTCGGGGCAAGACACGGCCCCGCCCTGCTCGGCCGCGAAATCGTAGAGCGCTCGGCAGAAGTTCTCGATCTGGCTCGACGTGACGGCGCCCGAGCGATCGGTCAGTTGCAGCCCCAATTCCAAGGCGGCATAGCTGATGCGGCTGGGACCGGCCACCGGCTCCCAGTCGCCGTCTTCGCGCTGGCCCATGATGCGCACCGGCTTGCCGATGCGGCGCATGGTCTCGATCAGGGTGGCGGCCGGAGCCATGGCCGGCTGGCTGAAACGCAGCCGGGCGATATATTCGGTTTTGCGGTCGAGCGCGCTTTCCGGCTCGAACTCGACGGCGCCGACGACCGAGGCCGGCTCGGCGCTCGGCGTTACGGCGGCATCGGCAAACAGCTTGGGTTCCAGCCGAGACTCGGCGATATCCGCGGGCACGGGCTCGTCCTGCGCCGCGACCGGCTCGGACGCCTGGATGTCGGCATCGGCCGCGTCCAATTGGATGCGCGGCTCGATACGCTCGGCCTCCGGTTCGGCGGGCCTCGGCCGCTCGATATCGGCCACGCCTTCCAACGGCGTGAAGATGCGATTGACCTCTTGCCGATAGCGTCGCTCTTGCAACCAGTTGTAGAGCACCACGCCCGATACCAGGGCGACGCCGAAGCCGATCAATACGAGTTGGAAGGTCGTCATGGCTGACGCCCCCCCTTCGCCCCAGGCTGAGCTGCGGCGGCCGACTCGCCGTTATTCGTGTTTGTTTTCACCGAGGCCTCCCCACCGGGCGGTTCCATCACCTGGAAAAATACCTCATTGCGTTTGGTCATGCCCAGCTCGAAACGGGCCCGCTCCTCGATGGCGTCGAAGCCCTGTTTCAAGTCGTTCACTTCCGCCGCCAGCTTGGCGTTGCGCACGGCCAGGGCCTCGTTCGCGGTCTTTTGCTGCTCGACCTGGCGCTCCAAGTCCCAGACCTTGAGCCAACTGCCCTTGCCCAGCCACAAAGGATATTGCAGCAACAGGATCAACAGCGCGAGCAGTAGGCCTAGGCCGCGCATGTCACTTCAACTGATAGAAAGCCTCCCGGCCGGCATAGGCAGCGCGCTCGCCCAGCTCTTCCTCGATGCGCAGCAGCTGGTTGTATTTGGCCATGCGGTCGGAACGGGAGAGCGAGCCGGTCTTGATCTGTAGCGCATTGCTGCCCACGGCCAGATCGGCGATGAAAGAATCCTCGGTCTCGCCCGAGCGGTGCGAGATCACCGAGGTGTAGCCGGCGCGCTTGGCGGTCTCGATGGCGTCGAAGGTCTCGGACAGGGTGCCGATCTGGTTGACCTTGATCAGGATGGAGTTGGCCACGCCCTTCTGGATGCCCTCTTTCAGGGTCTTGGCGTTGGTCACGAACAGGTCGTCGCCGACCAACTGGATGCGCTTGCCCAGCTTCTCGGTCAGCACCGCCCAACCGGCCCAATCGTCCTCGGCCATGCCGTCTTCGATGGTGACGATGGGGTACTTGTCGACCCAGGCGGCCAGGTAGTCGGCGAACTCGGCCGAACTCAGGGCCAAGCCCTCGGACTCCAGGCGGTATTTGCCGTCCTTGTAGAACTCGGAGCTGGCGCAGTCGATGCCGATCAGCACGTCGCTGCCGGCCTGGTAACCGGCGGCGCAGATCGCCTCGACGATGACCTTGAGCGCCTCTTCGTTCGACTTGAAGTTGGGCGCGAAGCCGCCCTCGTCGCCGACGGTGGTGATGTGGCCGGCCTTGTTCAGTATCTTGCGCAATTGGTGGAATATCTCGGCACCGCAGCGCAGGGCCTCGCGGAAGCTGGGTAGGCCGGCCGGTATGATCATGAATTCCTGCATGTCGATGCTGTTGTCGGCATGGGCGCCGCCGTTGATGATGTTCATCATCGGCGTGGGCAGGCTCATCGGGCCGGCACCACCGAGGTAGCGGTACAGCGGCAGGCCGGCCTCTTCGGCGGCGGCGCGGGCGCAGGCGAGCGACACCGCCAGGGTGGCGTTGGCGCCCAGGCGCGATTTGTTCTCGGTGCCGTCCAGTTCCAGCAGGGTCTGGTCGATGAAGCTCTGCTCCTCGACATCCAGGCCGATCAAGGCCTCGGCGATCTCGGTGTTGACGTTCTCGACCGCGTTCAACACCCCCTTGCCGCCGTAGCGCTTGGCATCGTTGTCGCGCAACTCGATGGCCTCGCGGCTGCCGGTGGAGGCGCCGGACGGCACGGCCGCGCGGCCCATGACGCCGGACTCCAGCAGGACATCGGCTTCGACGGTGGGGTTGCCGCGAGAATCCAGAATCTCGCGGGCGATCACATCAACAATGGCACTCATTTCTTTTCCGTTTCCTTTTTTTCTTACACATCGACAGCGGCGACACCGCCGCTGTCACATCAATTTTTGTTCGGCGAAACCGCGCTGCTTGACCAGCGCATCGATCTCTTTCAGCGTGGTCAACAATTCGCGCATCATCGGCAGAGGCCAGGCATTGGGTCCGTCGGACAGGGCGCGGGCCGGGTCCGGATGGGTCTCGGCGAACACGCCGGCGATGCCCACCGCCACCGCCGCCCGCGCCAGCACCGGCACGAATTCGCGCTGGCCGCCGGAGCAGGTGCCCTGGCCGCCCGGCTGCTGCACCGAATGGGTGGCGTCGAACACCACCGGGCAGTTGGTCTCGCGCATGATGGCCAGGCCGCGCATGTCGGAGACCAGGGTGTTGTAGCCGAAGGAGGCGCCGCGCTCGCAAACTAAAATGGTATCCGCCCCGCCGTTGGCGGCCTTGGCCTTGTCGACCACGTTCTTCATGTCCCAAGGCGCCAGGAACTGGCCCTTCTTGATATTGACCGGCTTGCCGGTGGCGGCCACGGCCTGGATGAAATCGGTCTGCCGGCAAAGGAAGGCCGGGGTCTGTAGCACGTCGACCACCTCGGCCACCGCCGCGATCTCGGACTCGGCATGGATATCGGTCAACACCGGCACGCCGATCTGCTTTTTCACCTCGGCCAGGATGTTCAGGCCTTCATCCATACCCAGGCCACGGAAGGAAGCGCCGGAGGAGCGGTTGGCCTTGTCGTAGGACGACTTGTAGATGAAGGGCACGCCCAGCTCGGCGCAGAGCTCCTTCAACTGCCCGGCGGTATCGAAGGCGAGTTGCTTGGACTCGATGACGCAAGGTCCGGCGATCAGAAACAGGGGTTGATCGAGGCCGGCTTCAAAACCGCACAGCTTCATGCTTGCTCTCTTTCGGCGTGGCCCTGGGCGCCCTCGCCCAAGCGCCGCTGGCGATTGGCCAAGGCGGCCTCGACGAAGGCCTTGAATAAGGGATGCCCGTCGCGCGGGTTGGAGGTGAACTCGGGGTGGAACTGGCAGCCGACGAACCAGGGGTGGCCATCCGGACCCTCTTGGCGCAACTCCACCATCTCGCACAACTCGGTGCCCGGCGCTCGACCTGAAACACGCAGCCCCTTGGCCTCCAGTTGGGCCAGCAGGGTGTTGTTGACCTCGTAGCGGTGGCGGTGGCGCTCGATAATCTCGGGCTGGGCATAGACCTGGCGGGCGAGCGAACCCTCGGCCAGCTTGCAGACCTGGCCGCCCAGGCGCATGGTGCCGCCCAGATCGGAGTTCTGGTCGCGCCGCTCGACCTGGCCGGCGCGGTCCAGCCACTCGGTGATCAGGCCGATGACCGGATGCGGGGTTTCGGGCTCGAATTCGGTGGAATGGGCACCCGCCATGCCGGCCACATCGCGCGCGAACTCGACCACGGCCAATTGCATACCGAGACAGATGCCGAGGTAGGGCACCTTGTGCTCGCGGGCATAGCGAATCGCGGCGATCTTGCCCTCGACCCCGCGCTTGCCGAAGCCGCCCGGCACCAGGATGGCATCCATGCATTCCAGCGCTTGGGTGCCTTCTTTTTCGAGCTGCTCGGAGTCGATGTAATGGATGTTGACCTTGCTACGGGTGTGCATCGCGGCATGGACCAAGGCCTCGGACAGCGACTTGTAGGACTCGGTCAGGTCGACGTATTTGCCGACGAAGGCGATGTCGGCCTGGTATTGCGGGTGTTCCCACGCCTCGACCAGGCGATTCCAAACCGACAGGTCGGCGGCCTTGGCCAGGAGGTTCAGCTTGTGGCAAACGATCTCGTCCAGCATCTGCTCATGCAGCATGCCGGGAATCTTGTAGATGCTGTCGGCATCCAGGGCCTCGATCACCGCCTCCGGCTGGACGTTGGTGAACAGCGCGATCTTGCGCCGCTCCTCGGCCGGGATCGACCGGTCGGCGCGGCAGAGCAGGATGTCGGGCTGGATGCCGATCTCGCGCAGGTCCTTCACCGAGTGCTGGGTCGGCTTGGTCTTCAGCTCGCCGGCGGTCGGGATGTAAGGCAGCAGCGTCAGGTGGATGAAGCAGGTGCGGTCGCGCCCCTCCTCGATGCCCATCTGGCGGATGGCCTCCAGGAAGGGCAGCGACTCGATGTCGCCCACCGTGCCGCCGATCTCGACGATGGCCACGTCGGCATCGCCCGCCCCTAGGCGGACATGCAACTTGATCTCGTCGGTGATGTGCGGGATGACCTGGACGGTCTTGCCCAGGTATTCGCCCCGGCGCTCCTTCTTGATCACCGACTCGTAAATCTGGCCGGTGGTGAAGTTGTTGCGCTTCGACATCTTGGCCGTGCTGAAGCGCTCGTAGTGGCCCAGGTCCAGATCGGTCTCGGCACCATCCTCGGTCACGAATACCTCGCCGTGCTGGAACGGGCTCATGGTGCCCGGATCGACGTTGATGTAGGGATCGAGTTTGAGGAGGGTGACCCGTAGGCCGCGCGATTCGAGGATCGCGGCAAGCGAGGCGGCGGCAATTCCCTTTCCCAGGGAAGAAACCACGCCACCGGTGACAAATACGTATCGGGTCATGACATAGGCGGTGGAGGTGATGCGAGATTCTACTAAAAAACCCGCCCCACCGCGAGGCTGAGGGCTCAGATGAAGATCAACTTCAGCCCGATCAGGATGGTGGTGGCCTCGAAGGCCCGCTTGATCCAGAGGTTGCCCTTCTTGATCGCCCAGTGGCTGCCCAGATAGCCACCCAGGATGGAACCGGCCAGCAGCGCCGGCATCCAGCCCCAGGCCACGGTGCCGAGCACGCCCAGCACCACGGCGCCGGTGCCGTTCCAGAAAAAACCGCAAACAATCAGGGTGTAAGCCACGGCCCGCTTGTAATCGAGGCCGAAGTGGCGGATCAGCCAGATGGTCAGAAACAGCCCGGTGCCCGAGGTGATGGAGCCGTTGAGAAAGCCCACGACGAACAAACCGACCACGCCCAGCGCCAGGCCGGCGCCACTCTGGTTGCGCGGTGCGTAATCCAGGCCCAAACTCGGTTTGAACACCGAATAGAGGCCAAGCCCGGCGGTGAGCAGGCCCAGCAGGAAGGTGGCGATCTGCGGCGGCACCTGGAGGATGGTCGAGGCCCCCAGGACCACACCGGGCAGGCCAGCGCCCAGGATGATCAGGGAAAAACGCCGCTCCAGTTGGCTCTCCCGCCAATGCCGGGCGATGGCGCCGATCCCAAGAAAAACGCTGGCCACCTTGTGTGTGGCCAGCGCCACCCCGAAGGGCAGGCCCAGAAAGATCAGCATGGGGAACTGGATCAGCCCCGCCCCGCCGCCGGACAAGGCGGAAAACCAATTGGCCACCAGGGAAACGGCAAAAAGGACGAACTGATCGAAGAGCGGCAAATTGAACCCGTCAGGCCTTGAGCAGGCGGAAGCTCCACACCCCGAGGCCGGTCATCGCGAGCGAGCCGGCCAGATGCGCCGCCATGGCCAGCAGGCCCATGGCATATTGGGCACGCGCCAGCAAGGCGTAGACCTCGACCGAGAAGGTCGAGAAAGTGGTCAAGCCGCCCAAGAAGCCGGTGATCAGGAACAACTTGAGTTCCGGCGAGTACTCGCCGTGCTGGGCGAAATAGGCCACGGCCAGGCCGACCAGATAGCCGCCGATCAGGTTGGCGGCCAAGGTGCCGTAAGGCACCGGATCGGCGGGCGAATTTAGCCAAATGGCCAAGCCCCAGCGCAGCCAAGCGCCGATGGCCGCCCCCAGGCCCACCGCCAGGAAGGCCGACATGCCTACTGCAAGGACTCGCGTACGATGTCGGCCAGCATCCGCTCGACATCGGCCAGGGCCTTTTTGCTCGCGGCCGAGGCGCCGGGCGCCAGCGGCTTGCGATAGGCCACGTTGACCACATCCGGCTTGTCCGGCGTGACATAGATGTTGACGATGAAGGGGCAGAACACCATGTTGCGCGGGTCGGCCTCCATCATCGCGCGCGACAGGTCGGCCTTGCAGAACTGAATCTGGTCGCCGCGCAGGTACACGGCCTTGGTCAGGCCGATATCGCGGCCGGTACGGGCCAGCATGTCGGCGATAAAGCTTTCGTGGTCGATTTTCATGCCACGGTTCTCGATCGCCATCACCGCGTTCTCGCGCACGTCGTCGAACTTGGCCTTCTTGCTCTTGACCACGGCAAAGCCGTCGGCGGCCACCGCCGCCGGCAAGGCGCACGACATGCCGATCACAAGCGCCCAAACGGACATCCATTGCTTCATGGGTTTCTCCTTACGGTTTCGATGTTTTTCCGCCGGCTTGGCGGCCCAGGGCCAGGATGGCCTCGATCTCCTTCGAGACCGCCCGCGCCGCTTTGGTTTCCATTTGCCGATAACGCGTCAGCACTTCCTCGCCGAGCACCGTCAGGCGCGCGCCGCCGCCGCGCACGCCACCGGCCGAGGTGTCGATCAAGGGCGAGGGGAAGACCTTATTCAAGGCATCCGCCATCAACCAGGCCCGCCGGTACGAGATATGCAGGCTACGCGCCGCGCCGGAAATGGAGCCGGCCTCGTGGATCGCCTCCAATAAGCGAATCTTGCCCGGCCCCAGATTCAGGGGCTCGGAGAACAAGACTCGGATTTGGCATGCGGCAGACGGCACGACGGCGGCCCATACGGCAAACCGTCATTTTAGCCGCAAACGACGACAGGCGCCCCGCTTCGCCAGCGGGGGCCCAAGGAGGAGCTTGCCGCGCGCGCTTACTTTTTGAAGGTGTTGCCGACCAAGGGCTTCACCGTGGCCTGTGGCGTATGGCACTGGGTGCAGTTGTAACGCCCCATGTTCATGGCGCTGGCCTTGTCGTCGACATAGTGGCTGACCGGCATCGGCGTCGGCTGGCCCTTGCTCTTCTTGCCGATCATGGCCGGCTGTTGGTGGCAGCCGATGCAAGCGTTCGAGTCGCGGGTGATGGGGATGAAGCCCTCCAGGTTGTGCGGCACCTGGGGCGGCGCGCCCTGATAGGCCCGAGGCAGTACCTGGCCGCTGAACGGCGCATTGCCCCGGTACTCGAACACCTGCGGGTCCGGCACCGCCTCGACACTGGTCTTGGACAGGCCGATCTGGTCGTCGGCGACGCCCTTCTTATCGGCGGCCAAGCCGATTTGCGCGGCGACAGCCATCGACAGCAGACTTCCAATCAACGCGAGCTTTTTCATCACATCCTCCTTTGCACACCTGTTCAAGATACATCCTGTTTGCCATGCGCCTTGGCGTTGTGGCGGTGGATCATGGGCCTCAAATCGAAACGCAAACTCCCTTCCGGGCATACCGGCGTGCAGCGGCCGCAATTGCTGCACTCGCCCGAATAGACATAACCCACCTCTTCCAGGCGCTTCAGATTCAGCACCTGCGGTTCGGGGCAGACCTTGGCGCAGTCGCCGCAATGAGTGCAGCTCGTCTTATCGAAACGCACCCGGACTTGCGCCGTGCGTCGCCCGACCACCGACCAGAAGGCACCGAGCGGACACAAGTGGCCGCACCAACCGTGCTTCAGGATCAAGAGATCGAATAGGAAAATGGCGGCCAGCGCCTGAAAACCCAAACCGAAGCCGAAGATGATCTCGCGATGGGCCATGCCGATCGGGCTGACCCACTCGAAGGCCGCCACGCCCATCAACATCGAGAGCACCAGCGAGGCCGCCAGCACGAAATAGCGGGTATTGCGGCTGAAGTAGATTTGCGCCTGGATACCGAAGCGGTTGCGCAGCCAGTTGGCCAGATCGGTCACCAGGTTCACCGGGCAGACCCAGGCGCAATAGACCCGGCCGCCCACCAACAGATAGAAGCCCAGCACGATCAGGGCACCGACGATCACCTCTTGTTGCAAGACATGGCCGGCCAGAAATATCTGCAAGGCGGCGAAGGGGTCGGCCATCGGCAACAGACCGGCGAATTCCGAGGCGCTGAGGTTGCCGGTGAGCAAGGGCACGTCCTTGGCCACCTGCCAGCCCCAATGCGCGCTGCCGAAGAACAGCAGCAGGATGCCGAACTGGCTCAGCCGGCGTAGCACGAAATAACGCCACGACCACAGGCGGGCGCCAAGGCCAAGGGTGGGATGATCGGCGTGATCGCTCATCACAGGCCCCGATTAAGGTAGTCCACGCCGGGCGCCTCTTTGGGCGCCTCTTTGGGCGCCTCGGCCGGGGTGACGGGCGCCGCGGGCGCGGCGGGTTTGAAGTCCTGGGTGATCTCGGTCTCGAAGGTCCAGCCCAGGCGGTAGTGTTCGCCGATCTTGCCCTGCACCAGATTGTGCGGAAGGATGCGGATGGCCGCCTCCTGGGTCGGGCAGGCCCGCTCGCAGATGCCGCAACCGGTGCAGGCGTCGGAATGCACCAAGGGCACGAACATCGCATGCTTGGACAGCTGGCGCGGATGCGTCTCCAGGGTAATGGCCTTGCCCTTGAGCGGACACTCGCGGTGGCATATCTCGCAGCGCAAGCCCTTCCACGATAGGCAGTTCTCGACATCGATCACCGCCAGACCCATGCGCGACTCGTTGATGTCCTTCAACTCCGGCGACAGCGCCCCGGTCGGGCAGGCCTTCATGCACGGGATGTCCGGACATAGATAGCACGGCACCTTGCGCGGCGTGAAATGCGGGGTGCCGATCGGGATGCCGCCGCCGGCCGGGGCCAGATTCAGCGTGTCATAAGGACAGGCCGTCACGCACTGGCCGCACTTGATGCAGGCGGCATTGAAATCGACTTCGGGCAGGGCACCGGGCGGGCGCAAGGCATAGGGCTGCGCCCGCGCCTCCTGGCGCAGCAGATGCGCCCACAGGAAACCGCCGGTCGCGGCCAGGGACGTGCCCTGGGCCAGCTTCACCAGAAAATCGCGGCGGGATGTTTTTACTTCTGCCATGTTGATTCCGCTCGTCATTCCCGCGAAAGCGGGAATCCAGGGCAAGGCCCGGATGCCGGGTCAGCGGCACGACCGTGCCGCTCCCCAAAATGACGGTAACGACTCAGGCCTTGTAGACCTTGACCGAGCACTTCTTGAAGTCGGTCTCTTTCGAGATCGGGCAAGTCGAGTCCAGGGTGACCTTGTTGATCAGCACGCCCTCGTCGAACCAGGGCACATAGAGCAGGCCGCGTGGCACCTTGTTGCGGCCGCCGGTCTCGACCCGGACCTTGACCTTGCCCCGGCGCGACTCCACCCAGATCAGGTCGTTGCGCTTGAGGCCGCGCGATTCGGCATCCTTCGGATGCATCCAGCACACGGCGGCCGGCACGGCGCGATGCAGCTCGGGCACGCGCCGGGTCATCGAGCCCGAGTGCCAGTGCTCCAGCACCCGGCCGGTACAGAGCCAAAGATTGAACTCCTTGTCCGGCTGCTCGACCGGGCTGGCATAGGGCCGGAAGTAGATCTTGGCCCGGCCCGAGATGTCGACCTTCTTGCTGCCGTCGCCCGGCTTGTCCAGGTCGCCCATGACCATGGCCTTGCCGTTGTTGCCGTAGAAGTCGATGCCCGAACCCTTCTTGCAATACGGGTCGTACTGTTCGTTGAAGCGCCAGCCGGTCTCGACCCACTTGCCGTCCTTCTGCACCACCGGCCACTTCAGGCCGCGGACATGGTCTTCGTAGTAATGATCGAACGGGGCCAGGTCGTGCGCCTTGCCGGTGCCGAACTTGCGGTATTCCTCGAACATCGCCTTCTCGGGGAACCAGCCGTCCTTCAGGGTCTCGGCGATGTGGTTGCCATGGCCCTTGGCCACCGCGTCCGGCCATTTGAAGGCCTGCTTGTTCTCCTTCGTGGCGAACAAGGCCTCGTACAAGGACATCTCGGGGTTGTAGCCCATGGCCTTGCCGGCATCGAGCACCGAGGGCAACTTGCCGTCCTCGAAGCCTTCGGCCTTCAGGCCCGGAATCTTCTGCTCACCCCAGACATCCTTGATCTTGATGCGCTTGGCCATCTCCAGCAGGATCCACATATCGCCCTTGGCCTGGCCCGGGGGCGGCACCTGCTGACGCCAGCACTGGGTGCGGCGCTCGGCATTGCCGTAGAAGCCCCACTTCTCGTAGATCATCGCCGCCGGCAGGACCAGGTCGGCCACCTTGGCCGACACGGTCGGGTAGGCGTCGCAGCAGACGATGAAGTTATCCATCTCGCGCGCGCCCTTGATCCAGTGGTTCAGGTTGGCGGTGTTCTGCCAGGGGTTGTTCACCTGGACCATGGCCCACTTGATGCTGCCGTCCTCCAGATCGCGCATGATCTTGACGTAATGGCTGCCGAGCTGGGGGTTCAGGGTGTTCTCCGGCAACTTCCAGATTTTTTCCGAAAGGTCCCGGTGCTTCTTGACGTTGACCACCATGTCGGCCGGCAGGCGGTGGGCGAAGGTGCCCACCTCGCGCGCGGTGCCGCAGGCGGAGGGCTGGCCGGTCAGCGAGAAGGCGCCGTTGCCGGGCATGGACTGCTTGCCCACCAGCAGGTGGTTCATATAGCACTGCTCGTTGACCCAGGTGCCGCGCTGGTGCTGGTTGAAGCCCATGGTCCAGTAGGACACCACCTTGCGTTTGGGGTCGATGTACAGATCGGCCAGCTTTTGCAGCTTGGCCTTGAACGAGGCGTCGGATTCGTCCGGGTCGCCCTTGGCCACGGCCGTGGTGAAGTCGGCGTCGTAGGGTTCCAGCGCGCGGGCGAAATCCTCGAAGCTGATCGCCCAGTCGGCCGCCGGCTTAGGCCCGAGGATATTGGTCTGCTTGACCACCTCGCCCTCCTTCTTGCGCTGGGCGATGGCCTCCCACTTGTCGATCACGTGCTCCTGCTCGTTCTTCACCACTTCCATTTCCTTGGCCGAGGCGAACTGGTCGGCCTTGGCCGGACGGAAGCCGTAGCCGATATCGTAGGGGCCGGTGGCGAACACCGCATGCTTGTCGACGAAGGCCTTGTTCACCGCGCCGCGCTTGATGATCTCGCGCGCGATGTAGTTCTGGATGGCCAGGTCGCCGCTGGGGGCGAAGACGATCTCGATGTCGGCGATATCGGACGACATGTTGGCGTAGGTCGACAGGTTCACCACCACCATGTTCTTGTGCGTGAGCCGGCGGTTGGTGATGCGCGACCACAGGATGGGGTGCATCTCGGCCATGTTGGCGCCCCAGAGCACGGCGGTGTCGGTGTGCTCGATGTCGTCGTAGTTACCGGCCGGCTCGTCGATGCCGAAGGTCTGCATGAAGGCGGCCACGGCCGAGGCCATGCAGTGGCGGGCATTGGGGTCGATGCTGTTGGAACGGAAACCGGCCTTCCACAGCTTGGCCGCTACGTAGCCCTCGGGCACCGTCCACTGGCCCGAGCCGAACAGGCCGATGCCGTGCGGACCCTTCTCCTTGTAGGCAGCCATGAATTTCTCGACCATGATGTCCAGGGCCTGGCCCCAACTAACCGGCACGAACTTGCCCTTCTTGTCGAACTTGCCGTCGGTCATGCGCAGCAGCGGCTGGGTCAGGCGGTCGGCGCCGTACATGATCTTGCCGTTGAAATAGCCCTTCACGCAGTTCAGGCCACGGTTGACGGGGGCATCGGGGTCGCCCTTGGTGGCGACGATCTTGCCGCCCTGGGTGGCCACCATGATGCCGCAGCCGGTACCGCAGAAGCGGCAGACCGCTTTATCCCATTGCCAGCCGGCCTCGGCCTGCTTGACCGCCGCCTCGGCGCTCTTCGACAGGGGCATGCCCACGGTTGCCGCCGTGCTGGCGGCGATGCTGGTTTTCAGAAAATCACGACGCGTCAGTCCCATCTCATCCTCCTGTCAGTGCAATGGCTCAGTCCTGCAAATCTTTCGGTACAAAACAAGCCTCGCCCCCGGCTTGCAGCTCCGGCGGCAAGGCCTCGTAGACCTGCTCGTCCTCGGCGATGTAGTGGTAGACCATCTCCGCCATGACGACGTGTGGCAACACCTTGATTCGTTTGATGGCATCCAGCTCGGCGTGGATGTCGGCGGCCTCCTGCACGACGATGATGCGCCCGCTTGCCGGGTCGCTTTGGTGCACTTCGATGCCTTGCAGGCCGGCCAGACTCGCAACGACCTCGGCCGTCCGCTCGGGTTTGCTCACTACCAATATCCCGGAAAGATTCATGTTCACATCCTTTCGCTTACATATTTACACCGCCGTTTTTATTATGACAAGTACGTCCTTTTATCTTATTTGACGTGCGGCAGTTTTTTGCGATGATGTCGGCCATCAAGAGTTACTCATACTAGTACAACGATATGATGACGCCATGTTGCTAGAAAACCGACACTCGGTTGCCGAGATACTTTCCCGCCAGCCCTTGTTCTTCGGCCTCAGCGAGGCCGAGTTGCAACAGATCGCGCAAACCACGCGGGAATACCGGGTGCAGAAGAACGAGATCATCTTCCAGAAAGGCGAGTCGCCCCGGGGCATGCACCTCGTGGTCATGGGCCAGATCAAGCTGGCCATCCCGTCGCCCCAGGGCGGGGAAAAGGTCATGCATATCGTGAACCCCGGCCAGTCCTTCGGCGAGGCGGTCACCTTCCTGGACCGGCCCTACCCGCTCAGCGCCCAGGCCACGCAAGACAGCATCGTGCTGTTGATCGACAAGCAGTCGCTGCTCGACGCCATCGACGAAAACCCCAGGCTCGCGCGCAAGATGCTGGCCAGCCTGTCGATACGCCTGCACGAGCTGATGGGCGACATCGAAAACTGCGCCTTGCGCACCAGCGTGCAAAAGGTCGCCGGCTATTTGGCGCAAGAGTGCCGAAACGCCGGACCGGGTCCTTGCCAGGTCGAACTCGGCTCCAGCAAGCAAACCCTGGCGGCCCGCCTGAACCTGGCCCCGGAAACCCTGTCACGGGTACTCGGCCAACTCGGCAAGGACGGCATCATCGAGGTGCATGGCCGCAAGATAGAAATATTGGATCGCGCCCGCCTGGTCGAGGCCGCGCGCTAGGCGCGCTTGTCCGATCCGCGCCAAAACGGGCGCGTCTCGCGCAAGGCCCGCCAAGCCGAGGCCCGGCCCCCGGCCCGGCTATCCTGCGTGTCCATGGCATGCGCCAAGGCGCCGTGCAAACGGCCGGCCAATACCGCGTCGAGCCCGAGGCCGGGCAGCATTTGCAGCGCCATGCGCAAATCGTTGGCCCTGCCCAATTCGTCCTGCACGGCCGCCAGGCGTTCCAAATAAGCCTCGGCCGCCGCGCCATGGAGCGGCGCGAAGGCATCGGCCACGTAACGCAGCTTCTTGGCCGCGATGCGGACGCGATGCCGCCCGGCCGCATCGAGCCGCTTGAAGCGCCGGCCGCGCCGCCGCAAGACCGCAAGCCGGCTATCGAGCGCCGCCCCGACCCAATGCCGGATCGAGCCGACGCCTTCGGCCGCGCCCACCAGATCGCGGCCGATATGCAGCATCAGCGCGGCGAACTCGGCCGAGCGCAGCGCGGCACGTGCCCGCCGCCGCGCCAGCCCTTGTTTACGCGTCGCCGCAACGGTAACCGCCTGGCGCTCGCCGGGCGCGAGCCCCGGCAAGCCCGGCAGCAGCTCGGCGATGAAGACATCCCATTCCCGCACCGGCGCCAGCTTGGCCATCAAGGCGCGCAGGCCGCCGCGCCAGGCCGGCCGCGGCAAGCCGGCCAGCCGCGCCAGGCCGGCCAAGGCCAATAGACGGCGGATCGCCACCCTGGCCTGGTGCAGATATTCCGGATCGTCCTCGGCCAGCACGCCCGGCACATTGGCGCTCAATTGCGCCAGCGCGGCGCCGACCATCGCCCGCCAGGCGGCGCCCGGCGCCGCGCCCATTTCGATCGTCGGCACGATGGCCTTGATCGGCCGCGTTGCGACGGCCCCGGCCAGGCCATAGCCGCGCTCGGCCTTGCTGCGCGGCTCCACGTGGAAAGCCACGGCCTTGGACAACTGTTCGGCGACATCGAATAAAAACCCCGCTTGGCCGGCGCGCAGTTCGAGTTCCACCTCGGAGATCGGCAAGCGCCGGCGGCCGGCGCGAATCTCGCCGCGATCCAGCGCCAATTCCAAAAGGTCGCCGCCACGCTCGATCCGCCAGGTCGTCCGCTCAAAGCGGGTACTAAAGCAAGGCTCGAGCGCGGCGACGACGGCCGGCGGGAAAAAGGCCCGCGCCGGCACCGGCAGGCTTGCGATATCGAGCCGGCCGCCGCGCACCGGCAGCTCCCACTCGGGCCGCACGCTCAACGCGCCCGCTTGCCTGGCTTCCGCCTTCACCGTCTGTATCCACGCGCGGCCGACCTTGCGCAGGCGTAGCGCCACGCCCTGGCGCATCAAGGCGAAATCCGGCGTATCGAAATAGACGCTGTGCAAAAGCCGGCGGCTCGCGCCCAGGCCTCGCAGCATGGCGGCATGCCGCAAGCGCGGGGTTTCATCCGGAGAGAGGCCGAGTTTCAACTCGATTTCATCAAACATTCTTCGATGCCGTGCTAAAGGTAGTTCGGATCACATTATTCACGTTAACATCGTCGCACAAGCTGACAATATTCCGATAACGGCCATGACCTCCTCGATCCAAAGCGAACACCTCATCAATCGCGAGCTGGGCTTGCTCGAATTCAACCGCCGCGTGCTGGCCCAGGCGGAGGACCCCGATACCCCGCCGCTCGAACGGCTGCGCTTCCTGTGCATCTTCTCCAGCAATATGGACGAGTTCTTCGAGATCCGCGTCGCCGGCCTCAAGGAGCAGATGCGGCTCAACCCGCACCATGCCGGCTCGGACGGCATCACCGCGCGCCAAGCCTTGAAGGAGATCGCCAAGCAGGCCCACGCCCTGGTGGCGCGACAGTATCAGGTGTTGAACGAGCATGTGCTGCCCACCCTATCGGACGACGGCATCCGCTTCCACAAGCGCGCGCAGTGGACGCCGGAGCAGGCCCAATGGATCCGCGAATATTTCTTCAGCGAGCTGATGCCGGTACTGACCCCGATCGGCCTCGACCCGGCCCACCCCTTCCCCAACGTGCTCAACAAGAGCCTGAACTTCGTGGTCGAACTGTCCGGCA
Source organism: Betaproteobacteria bacterium (assembly GCA_016234655.1). GTDB lineage: Bacteria > Pseudomonadota > Gammaproteobacteria > Burkholderiales > Thiobacillaceae > Sulfuritortus. Next base: position 106,105 of record JACRAU010000023.1, on the reverse strand, counting down.
AGGACGCCTTCGGCCGCAATTCCGGCATGGCCGTGGTGCAGGCGCCGCGCTCGCTGCCGCGCGTGATCCAGCTGCCGCGCGAGGTGGCCGGCTGCGAATACAGCTTCGTCTTCCTGTCTTCCATGCTGCATGCCCACGTCGGCGAGCTGTTCTCCGGCATGGAGATATTGAGCTGCAACCAATTCCGCATCACCCGCAACTCCGACCTGTTCGTCGACGAGGAAGAGACCAAGAACCTGCGCGAGCAGTTGCAGGGCGAGCTGCCGCACCGCCACTTCGGCGATGCCGTGCGCCTGGAAGTCTCCGACATGTGCCGCGAGGCGACCGTCGAATTCCTGCTGCGCCAGTTCAACCTGTCGCGCGACGATCTGTACCAGGTGGCCGGCCCGGTCAACCTGGTGCGGCTGATGGCGGTGCCGGACCGGGTCGAGCGGCCCGATCTCAAATTCCCGCCCTTCACGCCGGGCATGCCGAGCCAGATCATCCGGCAGCCCGAGCTGTTCAAGGCGATCACCGCCGGCGACATCCTGCTGCACCATCCCTACCAGTCGTTCCAGCCGGTGATCGACTTCATCGCCCAGGCGGCGGAAGACCCGGACGTGCTGGCGATCAAGCAGACCGTCTACCGCACCGGCACCGATTCGGAGTTGATGCGGCAACTGATCGCCGCCGCGCAGCGCGGCAAGGAAGTCACCGCCGTGGTCGAGCTGTTCGCCCGCTTCGACGAAGAGGCGAACATCAACTGGGCCAAGCAACTGGAAGATGCCGGCGCGCACGTGGTCTACGGCATCGTCGGCCACAAGACCCACGCCAAGCTGGCCATGGTGGTGCGGCGCGAGAAGGGCCAGCTCAAGCGCTACGCCCACCTCGGCACCGGCAACTACCACGCCCGCACCGCCCGGCTCTACACCGACTTCGGCCTGCTGACCTGCAACCCGGAGCTATGCAGCGACGTGAACGAAGTGTTCATGCAGTTGACCGGCCTCGGCCGCGCGCATTCCCACACCCACTTGTTCCAGGCCCCGTTCACGCTGCACTCGAAGCTGGTCGCCGCCATTCGCAACGAGACCAAGCACGCCAAGCAAGGCAAACCGGCCGCGATCATCGCCAAGATGAACGCACTGCTGGAGCCCGAGGTCATCCAAGCGCTGTATGAGGCCTCGCAGGCGGGCGTAAAGATCGACTTGATCATCCGTGGCGTGTGCGCCTTGCGTCCCGGCATCAAGGGCGTGTCGGACAACATCCGGGTCCGCTCCATCCTCGGCCGGTTCCTGGAACACAGCCGCATCTTCTATTTCCTCGACGCCGGCAAGGAAAACGTCTACCTGGCCAGCGCCGACTGGATGGATCGCAACTTCTTCCGCCGCATCGAGACCTGCTTCCCGCTACTGGAACCCAAGCTCAAACGGCGCGTCATCAACGAGGGCCTCAAGCCCTACCTGCGCGACAACGTGAAGGCCTGGCTGATGAACCCGGACGGTTCGTTCCAGCGCGTGCGTCGGCGCGGCAAGGCCTTCGAGGCCCAGGACTATCTGATCGGTTTGCTGACGGCCCAGGCCTAAGAAGCTGTTTTAAAGAATCCCCGCCTTCCTGTAGAGCGGCCTTTATGCCCTTTGGGTATCCTGGCCGCGAAATCGCCTGCATCGCGGCCAGGAGGCCGCTCCCACAAGGCATTTCCGAGCTTGGTGGCTTTTCTTAAACAGCTTCTTAGAGCCTATTTCAGTTGGCTCTAAAGCGGCATCAACGCCCGCTCAGCCCGGCCAGCCTGGGCTCGGCCGGCAGACCGCGCCACTGCTTGATCTCGCTCTCTATCGCCGCCTGGCTGAGCGGATTGCCCGCCAGCCACTGCTCCGGCAAACGCAGCACGCATTCGCCTTCGGCGCAATCGAGCCGCATATCGGGCAAGACCGCATCCGAACGATTCCGATGCAACAACACCGCCAAGCGCAGGCACAGGATCAGCGGCCAATCGGGATAGTCCGGCGCGATGTCCAGCTTGGCCAGACCGCCCCGGCTGGCCCGCACCAGCGCCGCCAAACGCACCTGATCCTGGCGCGAGAAGCCCGGCATGTCGGCGTTCTCCAGGATATAGGCGGCATGCTTATGGAAACCGGAATGCGCGATGGAGATGCCGATCTCGTGCAGCCGCGCCGCCCAAACGAGGAAGTGCGCGGCATCCGGCAGGCCGGCATCGCGCCAGGGCGCGAACATATCCAAAACCAGGCGCTCGACGCGCTGGGCCTGCCGGGCGTCGACGTGATAGCGCCGCACGAACTGGGCGACGGTCACGTCGCGCATGTCGTGGTCGTGCACCCGGCCGAGCAAGTCCCACAGAATGCCTTCGCGCATGGCGCCCTGCGCCACCTTCATGGTCTCGATCTTCAATTCCTCGAAGATCGCCGACATCACCGCGATGCCGCCCAGGATGACCGGCCGCCGATCCGGCTTCAGGCCCGGCAGGTCGGCCTGCTCGACGCCGCCCGCCTTGGCAATATTGTCGCGCAGCCACTTCAGGCCGTCGGCGGTGATCTCGCCGTCCGACAGGCCCATCTGAAAGCACAGCTCGCTCAGGGCGCGCGCGGTGCCGGACGAACCCACCGCCTCGGCCCAACGCCCACGCTTGAACTGCTTGGCCACCTCCAAGGTCTCCATGCGCGCGGCGGTGACGGCCGCCTTCATCGAAGCCTTGTCGACCCGGCCGTCGGGAAAATAACGCTCCGAGAATACCACGCAGCCCATGCGCAGGCTCTCGCGTTCCTGCGGCTCGTAGCCGACGCCGACGATGCACTCGGTCGAACCGCCGCCGATGTCGACCACCAGACGCGGCTCCTTGTTCAACGGCAGGCTGTGCGCGACGCCCAGGTAGATCAGCCGGGCCTCCTCGCGGCCGGACACCACCTCGATGTCGAAACCGAGCGCGGCCTTGGCCTGCTCCATGAACTCAACCGAGTTCTTCGCCACGCGCAAGGCCGAGGTGCCCACCGCGCGCACGCTGCCGGCCGGCATGCCATTCAGCCGCTCGCCGAAACGGGCCAGGCAGTCGAGTGCCCGCTTTTGCGAGGCGGCATCCAAGTACTTGTCGCCGTTCAACCCGGCGGCCAGGCGCACCGACTCCTTGTGTGCATCGAGATAGAACAACTGCTCGCCCTCGACCCGGCCGACTTGGAGATGAAAACTGTTCGACCCGAGATCAACTGCAGCTAGTGTTGGATATTCCTGCATGACTCAATTCACAAAATCAAACGAGGGCGCCAAAAAACAGATAGGCGACGAAAACCGCGGCGGTAAAGCCCGCCAGATCGGCCAATAGGCCGCAGGCCACGGCATGGCGCGCGCGCTGGATGCCGACCGCGCCGAAATAGACCGCCAGCACGTAGAAGGTGGTCTCGGTGCTGCCTTGCACGATGCTGGACAGGCGGCCGGCGAAGGAATCGGCGCCGTGCAATTGCATGGTCTCGATCATCATCGCCCGCGCGCCGCTGCCCGACAAGGGCTTGACCAACATGGTCGGCAAGGCGTCGAGCCAGGCCGCATCGAAGCCGAGGGCATACACCGCCGCCTTCGCCAGGTCGACGAAGGCCGGCAAGGCGCCGCTCGCCCGCAGCATGCCGATGGCGACCAGCATCGCGACAAGGTACGGGATGATGGTGACCGCCGTGTGAAAGCCGTCCTTGGCCCCTTCGATGAAGGCCTCGTAGGCGTTGACCCGCTTCACCGCCGCGCCGACCAGGAAGGTCGCCACCACGGCCAGCAGCAGGAAATTGCTGAGCACGGCCGAGTGGCCGGCCATCAGCGCCGCCGGCAGCGCGGAGAAATAGGCGGCCATGCCGCCCACCAGCAAGGTGATGCCGCCCAGCCAGGCCAGCACCACCGGATCGAACAGGCGCAGGCGCTGATAAAACGACACCGCGACCAGGCCCATCAGCGTCGAACAATAGGTCGCCATCAGGATAGGGATGAAGACATCGGTCGGATCGGCCGCGCCCAGTTGCGCGCGGTAGGTGAAGATGGTGACCGGCAGGATGGTCACCGACGAGGCATTGAGCACCAGGAACAGGATTTGCGCATTGCTCGCAGTGGTCTTGTCCGGGTTCAGCTCGTGCAATTCCTTCATGGCCTTGAGGCCCATCGGCGTCGCGGCATTGTCCAGGCCCAGCATATTGGCCGACATGTTCATCGTGATCGAGCCCAGGGCCGGGTGGCCCTTGGGCACGTCGGGGAACAGACGCGAAAACAGCGGCGCCAGCAGCCGCGCCAAGAGATCGAGAAAACCCGCGCGCTCGCCGATCTTCATCACCCCGAGCCACAGCGCCATCACGCCGGTGAGGCCCAAGGCCACCTCGAAGCCGGTCTTGGCCGAATCGAAGGCCGCGCGCATCACCAAGGCGAAGATGTCGCCCTGGCCGAGCACGAAGAATTGGAACAAGGCGCCCGCGCAGGCGAGCAGCAGAAAGCCGATCCAGATGGCGTTGAGCATATGACCTAATTCCTAGGCCTCAGGCAGCCAACTCGCCCAGCTTCATCAGGAACAGCAGCGCCAGCCAGAACAGGGTCACCCGCCAGATCAAGGCCGTCGCGCCTTCCAAGTAATCGGCGTCGGCCGTCGCGCCGGCGCCTAGCTCGGCCCGTTCGATGCTGCCGTTCGGCAGCGGCACCGCGCCGCCGAGCTTGACGCCGATCGCCCCCGCACCGGCGGCCAGCAGCACGCCTTCGTTGCGCTCCCACCACTGCCAGGCCTGGTTGCGCCAGCACTCCATCGCGCCCTGGAAGTTGCCGGCGATGGCGAAACTGAAGGCGGTGGCCCGCACCGGCAGCCAGTCCAGCAATTGGCGCAGCCTGTCGACGTGGCCCAGGAACTCGCCGCGTTCCGGGATATGGGCGTGCCAGTAATCGTGCAGCACATGGGTCAGCCGGAACAGCACCGCGCCGAAGGGGCCGAGCAAGACGAACCAGAACATCACGCCGAGCAGGCGGGCGAAGCCGGCGCGCAGCATCTCTTCCAGGGCCAGCTTCGCGATCTCGTTCTCGCCCAGCGCCTCGACCGAACCGGGCCGCATGGCCTTGAGTTCTTCCTTGGCCAGCGCCAGGTCGCCGCTACGCAAGGCAAGCGCGATACGGTTTGCATGACCGTGAGCCGCCTTGAAACCGAGGCAGACGTAGACCGCCGCGCCCGCCCACAACCAGCCCAGGATGCCGGCCAGCCAAGCGAGCAAGCCGGCGATGACGCCGACGGCAATGGCCGGCAACAAGGCTCCCATGCCCCAGGCGAACAGGCCCTGATGCGGCTGGCCGCCGTTGAAGCGCCGGCCGAGCCAATCGCCATAGCGCTCGGCCAGGTCGATCAAGCGCTTGGAGCGCGAAGACGACCAGTATTCCTCGACGGCCAACACCGCGATCAAGATCAGAAAACTCATGGCGCCTCCATCTCCACCGTCAACACCCCCATCTCCAACACGCTATCGGAGGCGGCGTAGAGCTCCACGGTCGGCATGCGAATGGCCTTGTCCTGCTCGGCGAGATGGTTGCCCAGGGCTTGGTAGGCGCGGCTCGGCGCGATCAGCATGCCGGCCCGGACCTCGGCCACCAGCACGGGGCGCGACGAAATGGCGTCGATTCGCATCGGCGCCTTCACCGCCGTGCCCGGCGGCACCAGGCAACCGATGCGCGCGCGGCGTTCGGACTTGGCCACGACGGCCGGGTCGGAATACAGCACGGTGATCGGCAGGCCCGGCTCGATCCCCTGCGCCTTCAATTGCCGGCGCACCTCCTCCAACTTGCTCGGCAGCTTGGCATAGTCGCCGGTGTACTCGATATAGGCATAGGTATACGGCCCGCGCGTCTCGGTGCGGATATCGACCGCATTGAAACCGCCCCACCAGGCATAGACCAACACGATGGGCAAGACGAAGGCGAACAGGAAAGGCAAATAACGCTTGTACGGCACGAAACGGCTCCAGTGATCTCTAGCGCCGAAGATACACCAAGTCGCCCCGCCCCCCTACCCCATCGTCGCGCGCCGTGAAAATCGAAATCGAACGGTAAGCCGACACGCAACGGCGCCAAGAAGCCGCCGCTTCGGCCGACCGGATCAATAACGCAACTGGCCGATCAACTGGCGCAGGCCGCCGGCCAATTGGCCTAGGCGATCCGCCGACGACTCGAGCGTCAGACTCTTATCCTTCACCGCCCTGGCCGCCAAGCCGACGTTCTCGACGGCCGACTGGATCGAACCGACGTGCCGCTGATGGTCCTGAGTGACCAGGCCGATGGCGCTGTTGCGGCTATCGATGCCCTCGGCGGCCGCCTCGATGCGCCGCAGCCTGGCTTCCGCCTCCTGCGCCTGGCCGACGCTGCGCGCGGCCGTGTCCTGGCTATCGCGCATGGCCTTGGCGGCCATGGCCGTGACCTCGCTCAAGTGGGCGATGATACGGTCGATCTCGGTCGTGGCATCGCCCGCCGTGGTCGCCAGCTTGCGCACCTCGTCCGCCACCACGGCAAAGCCGCGCCCGGCCTCGCCCGCGCGCGCCGCCTCGATCGCGGCGTTGAGGGCCAAGAGGTTGGTCTGCTCGGCGATATCGCGAATTCGCACCAGCACCGCGCTGACCTGCTGGGCATCCTCCTCCAACTTGCCGACGACGCCGGAGGTCGCCACCACCTCTTGCGATAGCGCGCTGATCGAGGCGCGGCTATCGGCCACGACCTGCCTGCCTTCGGCCGAGGCCCGCGCCGAATCGCGCGCCGCCTGGGCCGCATCGCCGGCCTGGGCCGCGATGTCGCCGACCTGGCCGGCCAAGGCCCGAACCTTCTGCTGGATCGCCTCCGCCTCGGCCAACTGCCGGTCGATGCTGCCATGGTTGTCTTGCACCACCCCCGACAGGGTATCGACCGCACCGCCCAGCTCGCCGGCCGCCTGGTCCAAGGTCCGGGCCATCTGGCGAATCTGCTCGACCAGGCGATTGAACGAACGGGCGATCTCGCCGATCTCATCGTCCTGGCCGATGGCCAGCGTGACCGTGAAGTCCCGGCCGGTCGCGATCTCGGTGATCTTGCGGCTGATCTCGCGCAGCGGCATGACCACCGTATTGCGCGTGAACCATGCCGCCAGGATAAATACCCCGAGCACGAGGGCACTCATGATCACGCTCACCGTCATCAAGGTCGTGGTCAGCGAGGCCGCGCGGTCGGCATCGGCCTGGGCCGTCGCGGTCGCCGCCTGCGCCATCTTGAACAGCATATCTTCCGCCTCGCGCGCCGCGCCGTGGTATTGGCCCAACAGCTCGCGGGCGAGGTCCCAGTCCACCGAATTCGCGGTCATCACGCCGCGAAAACGGGCTTCGATGCCGGACAAGCGCTGCAAGACGGCTTGCCAGTTCTGCTCCACCGAGGAAAAACCGGCCAGCATCCTGACCGCGCCGGTTTGTCCCTCGATCTCCTTGTCGTTCTCCTGGATCAAGGCATCGTAACGGGCCGCATCGGCCGTCGCATACAACTCATAGAGAACGATCACCCGCCGCTCCATGGCCGCAACCAGACGCGACGAGGCGACCAGGCCAGGCAGGCCCTTCTCGGCCACGTCGACCGTAGTGGCGCGCACCGTGCTGCCGTTGAACAAGGTCAAGGCCGAAAAACCAAGCATGAGGGCGAAGCCCAGCACATAACCCAGCAATATCTTGTTACCCACTCCCCAGCGCATATCCCACTCCCTCGATGTACTGTTATCGAACGATCTGCCAGCCTCAGCCTGTGCCGGGTAGAGACGCCCGCCAGAATGCCAACTCTAGATTGACTTGAACGGGTTCCCTAGTTTATTCCCGCTTTACAAGTAGCATTGCGCTCGCAAGCGCACGATACTTCGATTAGTCGCGCTATCCCCCGTTTCCTGACACTGTACGCCTTTTCTCGCAAATCATGCCCCGCACCCCCGAACTGCTCGCCCCGGCCGGCTCCCTGGCCATGCTCGACACCGCCTTCGCCTTCGGCGCCACGGCCATCTACGCCGGCCAGCCGCGCTATTCCCTGCGGGTGCGCAACAACGACTTCGGCGACATCGAAGTCCTGGCCGAAGGTATCCGCCGCGCCCACGCGCAGGGCCACGCCTTCTATCTAGTGTCCAACATCTTTCCGCACGGCGCCAAGCTCAAGACCTATCTCGACGACATGGCACCGGCCATCGCGCTCAAACCCGATGCGCTGATCATGTCCGACCCCGGCCTGATCCTCTTGGTGCGCGAGACCTGGCCCGACATGCCCATCCACCTCTCGGTGCAGGCCAACACCGTGAACAGCGCTGCCGTGCGCTTCTGGCAACAGGCCGGCATCGCCCGCGTCATCCTGTCGCGCGAGCTATCGCTGGACGAGATCGCCGACATCCGCCAGGCCTGCCCGGACATGGAACTGGAGGTGTTCGTCCACGGCGCGCTGTGCGTGGCCTATTCGGGCCGCTGCCTGCTCTCCGGCTACTTCAACCGCCGCGACCCCAACCAAGGCACCTGCACCAACTCCTGCCGCTGGGATTACAAGCTCAACCCCGCGAAAGAAGACGCCGCCGGCGATGTCTGGCTGCTGGAAGAGCGCGAGCGGCGCGAGGGCAGCTACATGCCGATCGAGGAGGACGAGCACGGCACCTACATCCTCAATTCGAAAGATTTGCGCGCCATCGAGCACGTGCAGCGCCTGGTCGAGATCGGCATCGATTCGCTCAAGATCGAGGGCCGCACCAAATCGCCGTATTACGTCGCCCGCGCCTGCCAAGCCTACCGCCAGGCCATCGACGATGCCGTGGCCGGCCGGCCGCTGAACCCCGCCCTGCTCGGCCAGCTCGAAGGCCTGGCCAATCGCGGCTACACCGACGGTTTCTACCAGCGTCATCACGAGGCCGACTACCAGAACACCTTGCGCGGCCACTCCGAATCCGGCCGCAGCCTCTACGTCGGCGACATCGTCGGCTTCGATGCTTCACGCGACATGGCGGAATTCACCGCGAAGAACAAACTGAGCGCGGGCGGCCGGATCGAGCTGATTCAACCGACTGGCGTACGCGAGTTTGTCGTGAACGAGATCGAGGATGCCGAAGGCCAAGCAATTGCAGTCGTGCCCGGCAGCGGTCACCGCGCCTGGCTAAAATTGCCCGAGGACAGCGTGGGCGCCTTCGTCGCCCGCTTTGTCTGACAGCTAAGCGACCGGCTTCACCCGTCCCGCCGCTTCTTTCGCCTTCTGCCGCGCCTCGTCGGTGTCGCGCCCCTCGGCCAGGGCCACACCCATGCGCCGGCGTTCGAAGGCGACCGGCTTGCCGAACAGGCGGATGTCGGTACCCGGGATGGCCAAGGCCTCGGCCACGCCCTCGTAACGAATCCCCTTCGCCTCCATGCCGCCGTAGATCACGGCCGAGGCGCCGGGGTTGCGCAAGGTCGTATCGACCGGCAGGCCGAGGATGGCGCGGGCGTGCAGTTCGAACTCGCTCTGTCTTTGCGTGATCATGGTGACCATGCCGGTGTCGTGCGGCCGGGGGCTGACCTCGGAGAACCAGACTTGGTCGCCTTTGACGAAGCACTCGACGCCGAACAGCCCCAAGCCGCCCAGGTCGTCGGTCACCGCCTTGGCGATGGCGCGGGACTTTTCCAGCGCGGCCGGGCTCATGGCCTGCGGCTGCCAGCTCTCGACGTAATCGCCCTTGACTTGCACATGGCCGACGGGCTCGCAGAAATGGGTGTGGGTTTTTCCGTCGGCGCCCATGGCACGCACGGTGAGTTGGGTGATTTCGTAATCGAAGTCGACGAAGCCCTCGACGATGACCCGGCCCTTGGCCACCCGGCCGCCGGCGTTGGCGTAGTCCCAGGCGGTCTTCAACTCCTGCGGCCCGTCCACCTTGCTTTGGCCCTTGCCCGAGGACGACATCACCGGCTTGATCACGCAGGGATAGCCGATGCCGCCGGCTATGGCGGCCTTGAGTTGGTCGAAGCTGTCGGCGAAGGCATAGGGCGAGGTCGGCAGCTTCAAGGCCTCGGCCGCCAGCCGGCGGATGCCCTCGCGGTTCATGGTGAGGTTGGCGGCGCGCGCGGTCGGGATCACCCGGCATTTTCCGGCTCGTTCCAGTTCGACCAGGGTCTCGGTGGCGATGGCCTCGATCTCGGGCACCACCAGGTGCGGCTGTTCGCTGTCGATCAGGCGGCCGAGCACGTTGCCGTTGCTCATGTCGATGGCATGGGCGTGATGCGCCACCTGATGGCCGGGCGCATTGTCGTAGCGGTCGACCGCGATCACCTCCACGCCCAGGCGTTGCAGCGCGATGATGACTTCCTTGCCGAGCTCGCCGGCGCCGAGCAGCATGACCTTGGTGGCCGATGGGGATAGGGGGGTGCCGATGTGCATGGCGCGATCTCGTTAGGGCGATGTGTCGTCATAGTTTAGCCGAGCATGTCAAAAAATCTTAATCCTGGGCTGTTAGCCTCGGACTCCGCGCAGCAATCGAGTCCATCGCCATGCAAACCAATCTCGTCCTCCCCGTCGCCCGCCAATTGCCCAAAATCCCGCCCTTGGCGATCAACAGCGTGCAGACCAAGATCCTGGCCGCGCTGATTCCCGGCATTTTGTTGTCGCTGCTCGCGATGGGCATCGCCTTGTATCAGTTGTATGCGACCAACGACCGGCTGAAGGATTTCATGGCGCACGATCTGGGCCGCATGCAAATCTACGAAGATATGTATACCGAAGGCATGTTGGGCGGACAGGCCATTCGCAATTTGATGCTCGATTCGGCCGACACGACGGCGCAGGCGAATCTCGACCAATCCACCGCCGCCTTCCGCAAGGCCCTGGACCAGGCCATCGCGATGGCGAAGCCGGAGAGCGAACAAGCCAAGACGCTGGCGCTGATCGACGCCAAATGGGATGCGCTGTCCGGACTGCGCGACATGTATGTGCAGATCGTCGGCGTGCAGGGCGATGCGCGCGAACGCTTCGTGCGGGAAGAGGCCCCGCTCTGGCGCGACGTGAGCATGACCTTGCTCAAGCTTCGCTCCGACGAGAACCGGAAATTGCAAGCGGCCCAGGCCGAGGTCGAGGCCAACACCAGCAATGCCCTGCGCATCAGCGCCGGCCTGACGCTATTGGCCATCGTACTGGGCATCTTGTTCGCCATCATGGTCTTGCGCCGGGTCAATCAATCGCTGCACTCGCTGCGCAGCTCGATGGAACAAATGGCCAACGGCGTCGGCAACTTGAAGGCCAGGCTGACCGTGCATGACGAAGACGAGGTCGGCCAGGCCTCGCAGGCCTTCAACACCTTCATGGAAGGCCTGCACAAGCTGGTGGTGCAAACACGGAACAATGCGCATAACGTCGGGATCAAGGTGCAGTCGGTCACCATCGAGGCCGAACAGGTCACCGGCGGCTCGCGCGATCAAGCCGAGGCGGCCGGCGCGGTGGCCGCGGCGGTACAGGAACTCACGGTGGCCATCGCCTCGGTCGCCAGCGCGGCCGACGACGTGCGCCGCCTGTCGGACGAGAGCATCGAACGCAGCGAGCATAGCGATAGCCGGCTGGAGGCGCTGTCATGGGAGATCGAACGGCTGCATGCCGCGATCCAGGGCATCGAATCGACCACGCACCGCTTCCTGACCCAGACCGCCGAGATCAACGATCTGACCAAACAAGTGCAAGACATCGCCGACCAGACCAACCTGCTCGCGTTGAATGCGGCGATCGAGGCGGCACGGGCCGGCGAGCAGGGCCGCGGCTTCGCCGTCGTCGCCGACGAGGTGCGCCGCCTGGCCGAGCAATCCAGCCTATCGGCCCGCCGCATCGATGCCGTCACCAAGCAGATCGAAACCCAGTCGACCGAGGTGACCCAGGCCGTCCAGAGCGGCACCGGGGCCATCGAGGCCAGCGTGGCGTCGCTCAGCGAGGTGCGCGCCGCCTTGAGCGAGACCAAGCTCGCCGCCCGCACTTCCGGCATCGGCGTGAACGATATCGTGAATTCGGTGAAGGAGCAGGAGGCGGCCAGCCAGGACATCGCGCGCCATGTGGAACGCATCGCGCAAATGGCCGAGCACAACCAAGAGGCGGTGCATCGTACCCTGCATACCATCCGTCACATCGACATGCTGGTGTATGAGATGAACGACGGCTTCAGCCAGTTTCAGACCTAAGAGCTTGTGTTCGCGGCCAGGAGGCCGCTCCTACCGGGGGTGTTGTAGGAGGGCCGTCCTCGGCCCGAACAACGGCTCCTACAGGAAGGCGGTGATTTTTAAGACGGCTTCCAAGCGATCATCAATGTAGACCGGCGGGGTTCTCGCCCTCCTGCGCCATGCCCTCGGCGAAGCTCCGCGCGGTATCGGCCTTGAACTGTTCGGCCAGCTTCTGCGCATCGCGGATCAAGGACTTCAGCCAGATGTCGCCGCTGTGCGCGCCCAGCGCGTTGCGGTCGGCGCTGTCACCCAGATCAGGATAGAACACCCGGCGCCGACGCGCGGCATCGAACCAATAGACGTTCTTCACCACGTATTCGTAGCCGAACGGCATCAGCGCGGCGCCGAATTCGGCGGCGTTGGGATAGCCCTCGCGGTCATCGGCCGTGCCGATGAAACCGACATCGGCTAGGCGTTCGACCAGGCGCGCGGCGTCGCGCATGGCGCAATGGGCGATATAGAGGTAATGGCTGCGGCGCAAGGTCCAGGCCGCCGAACCCTCGTCGTCTTCCTCGCGCGCCGGCATCTCGCCGGCCGGCGTGCCCAGCGCGTTGACGTGGTGCAACACCAGGCCGACCGGGTGGTTGAGCATGGCCGGGTTGACGCCTTCCAGGTAATTGACCACGCTGAAGTGCAGCCGGGCATAGCCGTCGAGGTTGGTCGCGATCGCGGCATCGCCTTGCCACTGCTTGTGCAACTCATATAGCGCCAGCAATCGGTCGGCCGGCACCGGCAGCGCCAAGGTCAGCAGCGGGCCGTCGGCGAAGTTGCCGGCCACCGCATCGTCCTCGCGGTGGGCGAAGACCTTGAGGTTGTGGCGCGCGCTCAGGCGGGCGCCGAGCTTTTCCAGCCACGAGCCGGGTTGCAGGTTCTGCACCGTGCCGTCGAGATCGGCGAAGCGCTCGGCGCTGACCAAGGTCACCATCTCCTCGCCCTCGAAGTTCAGCTCCAGCGAGGACAGGCCGCCGGCATAGCGGAACTTGGCCCGGTGGCCGTCGGCATCGCGCCACTCGGCCGACCAGCCCTTCTTCTGGACCTTGAAGCTGCCGGCCACGAGATCGCCGAACACCAAGCGATCGGGCAAGTCCTGTGCCGATTTCACGTCGGCCAGCTTGTCCACCGGCAGGTTCAGGGGCCGCTCGATCTTGGGCAGCGGCAATAGCTTGGGGAAGGCCGGCGCGCTGCCGGCGGGGGTGTCTTCGGCCATGGGGATCAGTTCAGGATTGCTTGCAGGGCGCAAGTATACCGGCCTCTCGCCCGGGAGAGACCGTGCCTGGAGTAGGGCCGTTAGCGCTTGCCGCCGCCCGAGGCCCGCATCAGCATCCAGTCCATCCAACGTATGGGCAGGAAGCGCTTGAACCACCAAAAGGCCACGGCCGGCACGGTGACCGGATAGCGCGCACGCGGCCGCCGGCTCTCCAGGGCATGGATCACCTTGGCCAAGACCGCCGCCGGCGGCAGGGTGAAGGGCGCGGCCGGGCCGGGCTGGTTCAGCCGGGCCATCTGACTCTCGTATTGCGCCCGGTGCACGCTGTGCTGCCAATCGATGTGCCGCTGGAAATGCGGCAGGCAGTTCTCGCGGAAGCGGCTGACGATCGGCCCCGGCTCGATCAAAACCACGTGGATACCGGTGCCGTGCAACTCGTGGCGCAGGGTGTCGCTGATGCCCTCGAGCGCGAACTTCACCGCGTTGTAGGCGCCGCGATAGGCGAAGGCGGCATAGCCGAGCACCGAGCTGTTCATCACGATGCGGCCATGACCTTGGCGACGCATGGCCGGGATGACCAGGTTGCTCAGCTCGACCCAGCCGAACAGATTGGTCTCGAACTGTTCGCGCAAGGCTTCTCGGGTGAGGTCCTCCACCGCGCCGACCTGGCCGAAACCACCGTTGTTGAACAGCGCGTCGAGGCTGCCGCCGGTGCGGCGCAAAACTTCATCGACCGCCGCGCGAATCGAAGTGGAATCGTCGAGATCGAGTTGAAGGCCTTCCAGGCCTTCGGCATTCAGGCGCGCCACGTCGTCCGGCTTGCGCGCCGTGGCGAACACCCGCCAACCGCGCGCCTTGAGACCGTGGGCGACGGTGTGGCCGATGCCGGAGGAACAACCGGTGATGAGGATGCTGCGCGGGTTCATGCCCGGCATTCTACCGGCTTGACGCCTAGACCCGCACCGCGCCTAATGCTGGCACTCAATACAAGGCACGCCTCCATGAATGCCCGCATCGACGAATTGATGGCCCGCATCCGCGAACTGCAAACGGAACTGGAGGCGGACCTCGAACAGAAGCGGGCGGATTTCCGCTACCACTTGGAAAACCGGCGGGTCCGTTTCGAACAGGATGTGCTCGAACTACATAGAAAACTGCGCACGGGCACCTTGCGCTACATCCTGCAAGCACCCGTCTCGTTCTTGCTCACCGCGCCCATCATCTATGGCGTCCTGCTACCCATGCTGCTGCTCGACCTCGCCGTCACCCTTTATCAGTGGACCTGCTTTCCGGTCTATGGCATCCCGCGCGTTCGGCGCGCCGACCACTTCATCTACGATCGCGGCCTTTTGGCTTATCTGAACTGGATCGAGCGGGTGAACTGCATTTATTGTTCCTACGGCAACGGCCTGATGAACTATGCGCGCGAGATCGCTGCCCGCACCGAGCAATACTGGTGCCCGATCAAGCACGCCCGCCGCTTGCTCGGTAACCACGCGCATTACGCCAAATTCTTCGACTACGGCGACGCCGAGCGCTACCGGCAGGAACTGGAAGCGCTACGCAAGAACTTCCCGAAGGACTGATCAGGTCGGATCGACCCAGACCTGACCGGCCTCGACCTTGACCGGGTAGGTGCGCAGCGGGCAGTCGGCCGGCTCGTTCTCCGGCTGGCCGCTGACCAGGTTGAAGTAGCTGCCATGCAGCGAGCACTTGATCGAGCGGCCCTTGATGCAGCCGAAGTAGAGCGAGTAGTCCTCGTGGCTGCACATCTCGTCCACGCAGAAATACTCGCCCTCGGCATTGCACAGCAGCAGGCGCTTGCCGCCGGCCTCGATGCGCTTCATCTGGGCCGGCTTGAGTTCGTCCGCCTGGGCGATCGCGACGAAGGTCATCATTTCACCCGCTTGGCGGCCTTGCCCGAATCCAGCGCCGCGCGCGCCATATCGGCAGCCTCGGCCAGAGTCTTGGCGCGGCCGACATGATGCAACACCATCGCCGCGCCCAGCACCAGCGAATCGTAGGTCGCGCCCTTGTTGCCGCACAGCGCGGCCATGCCGGCCTCGGCCGCCGCCTGGGCGGTGGCCTTGACGTCGACCATGATCGCCACCTCGTCGTCGCGTTCGGACTTGGGCAGGTCGTCCGGCAGCGGCACCGCGCGCGCGGTCTGCTGGATACCCATGGCCTCGGGGTTGATCTCGTACTCGGCCTCTTCGCCCTTGTCCTGGTAGGCCACGGCCTTGCCGACCTGGCGCAGGCTCGGGATCACGCCGCCCTCGACGCCGCGCACGATCAGGGCGGAATCGAAGCCGGCATGGCGGGCGAGCTGGGCGTAGATCGGCGGGTAGGGCTTGTGCACGAAACCGGTGACCAGATGGGTCTTCTTGCGGCCGACGATGGGCTTGGCCTCGGTCTCCACCGTGGTCACCGCCTGGCGTTTGATCATGCGCTGGCGCAGCGGAATCATGTCGTGCAGCTTGGGGCAATACTTGGCCTGGTCGACATAGGCCCAGCCGATGGCCGGGTCGGCCAGGCGCTTGGCCGCCGCCTGCGGCGTGAGATCGACATCGGCCCCGGCCGCGCGCAGCACGTGGCGGGCGGTGACGCCGTATTTGGGGCCGACCGCCTCCAGGCCGTGGTTGACCGCCGGCACGCCCAGTTCGGCCAGCAGCGCGGGCAGGAACGGCGCGGCCGGCAGGCAGCGGTTGTAACCGTCGTAGGGATCGGCGATATCGACCACCTCGTCCACCTCGGCGGTCACCCGGCCGGTCGAGTCCAGGATCGCGTCGAGGATGCCCTTGAACTCGTCCATGGTCTCGCGCTTCATGCGCAGGGCGATGAAGAAGATGCCGGCCTGCACCGGGTCGATGGCGTTGTCGAGGATGGCCTGCATGCCCATGCGCGCCTCGTCCAGGCTGATGTCCTTCGACAAGTCGGGGCCGGTGGCGATGCGCTGGATGATGGAATGCATGACCTGCTTGGGATCGTGGGAAGACATGTAGGGCTCCGGCTGCATAATTCGATAACCGAGGATTTTAGTCGGCCAAAAGCCGCGCTACAATGCGGCTTCCGAAAAAATTAGCTATCGCTAATATATTCAGCCACATGATGCGCACCCACTACGAACAGATCGGCGGCGACGCCCCGATCCGCGCCCTGGTCGACCGTTTCTACGATCACATGGACGAACTGCCCGAGGCCTATGGCATTCGCAAGATGCACGCGGCCGATCTCGGCAACGCCCGGCAGAAGCTGTACGAATTCCTCTCCGGCTGGATGGGCGGCCCGCAGTTGTATGTCGAGAAATACGGCCACCCGATGCTGCGCGCCCGCCATCTGCCCTTCCCCATCGGCGACGCCGAACGCGACCAGTGGCTGTATTGCATGGACAAGGCGCTGAAGGACACGGTGGCCGACGAGGCCCTGCGCCAGGAACTGTTCGCCGCCTTCGTCAAGGTCGCCGACCACATGCGCAACCAGGCGCCGCTCAATATCGGCCCGGCCGGCGCCCAGCGCTAACACCCGCCCCAAAACTAGTAGTAGAGTACTAGCGGCCCATATCCCCTATTCCTGGAGTGGACTTGGTCAAGGCCGCATGGTTTGGCCGGGCAGCGCCGGGGGCTGGGCTCGAACCGCTACTCAACAACGCAGGAGACAATATGAAAACGCATCGCTTCGTACTCGCCGCTGCATTGCCCTTCGTTCTCGCCGCATGCGCCAGCACCCCCAGCCCCGACAAGAAGGCCGCCTACGCGGCGGAAGCGCGCACCGCCTCGGGTGAACTCATCAAACGCCTCGTCGGCGAACTCAACGACGACATCGCCAAGATCGGCGCCCATGGCGCCATCGGCGTGTGCAAGGACAAGGCGCCCGTGATCGCCGGCGAGATCGCCAAGAAACACGGCGTCGGCATCAAGCGCGTCACCTTCAAGAACCGCAACGAGAAACGCAGCACGCCCGACGCCTGGGAAGCCGACGCGCTACGCGCGCTGGAGAAGCAGCTCGCCTCGGGCGGCGACCCGGCCAAGCTGGAGCACTATGACATCGTCACCGGCGGCGACGGCAAACCCTATTTCCGCTACACCAAGGGCCTGGTCATCGGCGGGCTGTGCATGAACTGCCACGGCCCCAAGGACAGCCTATCCGATGCCGTGAAGGCCAAGCTCGCGACCGAATACCCCAACGACCAGGCCACGGGCTACCAGCTCCACCAGTTCCGCGGCGCCATCAGCATCACCCGCCCGCTGTAAACCGGACTATCATTCCGGCTCGCCAGGCCCGGCCATGCCGGGCCTTGTCTTTGACAGGATATCGATATAACCGACACCCGGCCCTTGCGCCTGAAGAATTTCCCCATCGTCTGGTGAACGCGCCGTAGAAATGCAAAACGGCCCCCAATGGGCCGTTTTTGTTTGGCGGAGGCGGTGAGATTCGAACTCACGAACGGTTTCCCGTTGCCGGTTTTCAAGACCGGTGCCTTAAACCACTCGGCCACGCCTCCAACTTATGCTGCTTGCCGGTTTTAGTTCCGGCCGGCACTTCGTGCCTTAACCTGCTATGCAGGTTAGCCTGCACTAGAGCCTGGCGGCTCCAAGACCAGTGCATTCAACCACTCTGCCACTCTTCCTGATTGGATTTGTCGCCGGTTTTTGCTCGGGCCGCAAAACCCAAGAATAGCGGCGGATTCTACTCGTCGGGGCCGTTTACTGTCATCTCGAGTTCACCGTGCCGCCCGCAGTGAAGGCGCGTTCTCACTCCCCGGCCTGCCCTTCCCGCCGATGCCGCACTTTCTTCCCCACCTTGCTCGCGACATAGGCGACGAACTCGGCGGGGTTTTCGTATTCATATTGGACTGCCAGTTCGGCCAGGGCGTCGATCAGGCGGCGGGTGGCCTCGACCTCTTGCAGGCCGCGGCCGCAGGTCAAGCAAGCAACGCCGTCGTCGCGGCAGGCGGTCTTGCCTCGGCAGGGGGTGAAGGGCTTCATGCCGGCTCGCCCTGCGCGTCGAAGTCGAGCCGCGTGAGGTCGCCGTCGATGTCGGCGACCTCGACTTGCTTCAGCGCGCCGTTCGGGTGATAGGCATAGCGGTGGGCCATTTCGATCTCGCCATAGACCATCTTGTCGAAGCCGAGCAGGCGCTCATCGGCATCGAAGTAGCCGCGAAAGTAGGTGTTGCGGTTTTCCACCTCGCCGTCGCTCAGCGGCGTAACCAGCTTGAACGGCAGTTTGACGCCGGTGTAGGTGAGGAAGCAGCGGCTAGTGCCGAGGGCGGCCATCTCGTTCATATGTGCTTGACCTTGATGTTGAGGGTTTGGATACGATAGGCGATCTGGCGCGGCGTCATATTGAGCAGGCGGGCGGCCTTGGCCTGCACCCAGCCGGTGCGCTCCAGCGCGGCGATGACGCGCTCGCGCTCGTCCAGGTCGGGGTTGTCGAGGTCGACATCGGGCACGGCGGCGCGGCCGGTGCCGGCGCCGACCTGATCTTCGATGCCGGTAAGCAGGATGGCGTCGCGGTCGATGATGTCGCCCTCGGTCATCACCGCCGCGCGTTCCAGGCAGTTCTCCATTTCGCGCACGTTGCCCGGCCAGTCGTGGTGCATCAGCACGCGGATGGCGCTGTCGGTTAGTTCCAGCGCGCGGCCCTGGTGCTGGCCGATCTTCTGCGCCAGGAAGCGGGCGATGTCGGGGATGTCTTCCGGCCGGTCGCGTAGCGGTGGCAGGTTGATCGGCATCACGTTGAGCCGGTAGTACAAATCTTCGCGGAAGCGCCCGGCCGCGACCTCGGCTTCCAGGTCGCGGTGGGTGGCGGCGATCACGCGCACGTCGACCTTGACCGTGCGGCTGCCGCCCACCCGCTCCAGTTCGCCTTCCTGCAACACGCGCAAGAGTTTGGCCTGGAATGCGGACGAAACCTCGCCGATCTCGTCGAGGAACAGGGTGCCGCCGTCGGCCTGCTCGAAGCGGCCCTTGCGGCTGGCCACCGCGCCGGTGAAGGCGCCCTTCTCGTGGCCGAACAGCTCGGATTCGAGCAGGTTCTCCGGCAGGGCCGCGCAGTTGAGCTTGACGAACTCGCCGCGCGCGCGCGGCGAATTGTAGTGGATGGCGTTGGCGATGAGTTCCTTGCCGGTGCCGGTCTCGCCGCGAATCAGCACGGTGGTGTTCCACTTCGCCACCTGGCGCACCTGCTCGAACACCCGGCGCATGGGCTGGGTGTGGCCGACGATGTTGTCGAAGCCGTATTGGCCGCGCACGGTGCGGCGTAGGTTGTCGCGCTCTTCGGTCAGCGCGCGCCGCTCGCGCTCGATGTCGCGCGCCAGACGCACGGTCTGGCCGACTAGATTGGCCACCATCTCCAGGAAATAGGCGTATTCGTCGAGCAGCGACTCGGCGCCGGCCATGGGTTGGGCCACCAGCACGCCGACCACCTGGCGCGCGATGCGGATGGGCACGCCGATCAGCGGCAGGTCCTTGTCGTAGATGCCCAGGCGGTCGAGAAAACGCGGCTCGTCGGCGATACAGTGCAGCACCAGCTTCTCGCCCTCTTCCATGATCATGCCGACCACGCCCTCGCCACGACCGTAGCGGATGTCGTCGCCGCGCACGGCGTCGCCGTGCACGGCGGTGACTAGCAGGCCACCGGTGTCGGGCTCGATCAGGCTGACCATGCCCTTCTCCAGGCCGACCCCCTCGTCCAGCACGCGCAGCAATTCGCGCAAGGTGGCCTTGAGGTCGAGCGAGCGCGACAAGACCTGGCTGACCTGGAACAGCGTCTCCAACTCGGAGCGCAACAGTTCCTGCCGCAGATCGTCCCATTCCCGGGGTTTGGCCGCGCTCATCATCATTTCTCTTCCTTCATCAGCGGCAATTGCACGCACACCCGGCAACCGCCGGCGTGTTCGGGGTCGATCGCGATCACGCCGCCATGGCGCGATACGATGTCCTGCGCCACGGCCAGGCCCATGCCCATGTGCTGGCTATCGCCGCCCCTGGTGGTGAAAAAGGGCTCGAACACCTTCAACTGCCATTCCCTCGGAATGCCGGGGCCGGTGTCCTCGATATCTATCTCCACGCTATCGGCATGCAATGCGGTGCGGACATGGATTTCGCGGCCGGACCGGCGCGACTCGTGGATCGCATCGAGCGCGTTTTCCAGCAGGTGCTTGAACAGGGTGGCCAGCTCGGCCGGCCGGCCGAGCACGGCCGGCAACTCGGCGGTCGGCTGCCATTCCACCACCACGCCGTCGACCAGCATGCGCTGGGTAAACAGGCGCAGCACGTCGTGCAACAAGGCATTCAGGTTGAGCGGCTGCATCGCCTCGGCCGTGCCGCCGGGCGCGCAAGCACGCAAGGTTTCCAGTGCCGCCTGGCCCGACTTCAAGGCCTCGGCCAAGCCGTCGATCAAGGGATCGGCGGCATGCTCGCCACGCCGCTCGAGCATGGATACGGCAGCGGCGACCATATTGAACGGCCCTTCCAGTTGATAAGCCGCCGCCGACAAGGTCTCGCGCAAGCTCTGGATGCGGTCTTGCTCGGCCAGCAAGGCGCGTAGCGTGTTCATGCGCAGCGCCTCTTCCTGGCGCTTGAGCGCGCTGACCTCGTGCATGGTCAGCAAGAGATAGGGTTTGCGCGCCGGTTCATAGAAGGCGTCGGCGCTGGTGTCCTGCTCCTCGAACCAAGTGCCGGCGCAGACGAACCAGCGAGTGTGCCGGGGCAGATCGAAGCGCACCTCTTGCCCTTGGAACCCCTTGTTGTCGCGCCGCAGTTCGTCGTAACGATTGCCCATATTGGCGCGCACCGCCGCCAGCATGTCCGCCGCCGGCTCGCGGCCGAGATCACCGATCAGCTTCTTGTATTCCTGGTTGTCCAGGATCACGCGCTCGCCCTCGTCGAGCAGCGCGATGGCGACCGGCGCCGCATCCACCACCGACTCGATCAAGGCCTTCTGGTTCTGCACCTGGCGCTCCAGCCGGTGCACCTCGGTCACGTCGCGGTGCATGCCGAGGTAATGCGTGGTGCGCCCGGCCGCGTCGATGACCGGCGTGATGGTGAGGTCGGCCAGATAGCGGCCTCCGTCCTTGCGCCGGTTCACCAACAGGCCGTTCCACGAACGCTGGCGCATTAGTTGCGCCCACATGGTCTCGTACACCAGCTTGGGCGTGACCTTGTAGGACAGGAGGGCCTCGCTGTGGCCGATCACCTCCTCGGCCGGATAGCCGGTCACCCGTTCGAAGGACTGATTGGCATAGAGGATGTGCGCGTTGACATCGGTGATCGAGATCGCCAAGGCCGCTTGTTCCACCGCCAGGCGGAAGGCCCGGGCCGGCAAGGCCTCGCCGGCGGCGGCCGTGCCTTGCTCTGCTTTCCGAGGCTCGGGCGATGTGTCGGGGCTGGCCGGATGTTCCATGGCGGACTCGTAAAAATGAGGGGCATCCTTCGTCAAGCAACAACCATGCCCAGGGAATGGAGATCGATTCACAAGGGCAACGCGCCCAACTACGCTGTCGTTTTCCCGACATTGGGCAAGCGGAGTTGCACTAAGCCCCACATCGCGCTACGCACCATTCGGGTGCCATATAGCGCAAGTGCCTGATTTTCCGCGCTATAAAAAATAGCCATCGGTTGGCACGATCCATGCGAAATGTTGGGCGGAGGACTTGATCGTGAACGAATACCTTCTTCTGCTGCTGTCCACCGCCTTGGTGAACAACGTGGTCCTGGTGAAATTCCTGGGGCTGTGCCCGTTCATGGGCGTGTCCAAGAAAATGGACAGCGCCCTGGGCATGGGCATGGCCACCACCTTCGTGCTGACCCTGGCCACGGCCGCAAGCTGGATGCTGGAGCATTGGCTGCTGGCGCCGCTGGGCATCGAATACCTGCGCATCCTCGCCTTCATCCTGGTCATCGCGGCCGTGGTGCAGTTCACCGAGATGGCGATCCGCAAGGCCAGCCCCTCGCTCTACCAGGTACTCGGCATCTACCTGCCGCTGATCACCACCAATTGCGCGGTGCTCGGGCTCGCGCTGCTCAACGTGCAGGAAAAGCACGCCTTCGTGGAAAGCCTGCTCTACGGCTTCGGCTCGGCGCTCGGCTTCACCCTGGTGATGGTGTTGTTCGCCGGCTTGCGCGAACGCCTGGCCCTGGCCCAGGTACCCGCCACCATGAACGGCGCGCCGGCCGGCTTCATCTTGGCCGGCTTGCTGTCGCTGGCCTTCATGGGCTTCGCCGGCCTGGCCAACCATTAACGATCGAAGGAGCCGAACCATGCTCGCCGCCGTCGTCAGCCTCACCGCCCTGGGCGCTTCGCTCGGACTCATGCTGGGCGTGGCCGCCCGCAAATTGCGGGTCGAGGGCAACCCACTCGCCGCCGAACTGGAGGCCATGATGCCCGGCTCGCAGTGCGGCCAATGCGGTTTTCCCGGCTGCGCCGGCGCCGCCAACGCCCTGGCCGAAGGCAGCGCGCCGGTCACCCTGTGCCCGCCGGGCGGGCGCGACCTGGCCGTGGCCCTGGCCGCCAAACTGGGCATCGAGGCCGACCTGTCGGGCGTGAAAGACAGCGGCCCGCTGGTGGCCGAGGTGCAGGAGGACATCTGCATCGGCTGCACCCGCTGCTACAAGGTCTGCCCCACCGACGCGATCATGGGCGCGGCCAAGCATATCCATGCTGTGTTCCGCGAGGCCTGCACCGCCTGCGGCAAATGCGTCGAGGCCTGCCCGACCGAGGCCACCCGCCTGGTGCCGGTGCCGGTGACGCTGCAATCCTGGTATTGGCCCAAGCCGGGTTCGAACCCGGTGTCCACGGCCCTGGCGGCATGAGGACGGCATCGTGAAACTCTTCAAATTGCGCGGTGGCGTCCACCCGATCGGACGCAAGGAGCTCTCGGCCGAGCGGCCCATCCGCGCGCTGCCGATGCCGGAGCGCTTGTTCGTGCCCTTGCAGCAGCACGTCGGCGCCGCCGCGACAGCGATCGTGGCGGTGGGCGATAAGGTGCTCAAGGGCCAGCTCATCGCCAGCGGCCAGGGGCCAATCTCGGCCCCGGTGCATGCGCCGACCTCGGGCCGCATTGTCGCCCTGGGCGACTACCCGGCGCCGCACCCCTCGGGCCTGCCGGTGCCGACGCTCACGCTGGAAGCGGACGGCGAAGATCGATGGCAAGCGGCGGACATCCCGGACGATCCCTTCGCGCTCGCGCCCGAGGACATCGCCGCGCGCGTCGCCGCCGCCGGCATCGTCGGCCTGGGCGGCGCCGCCTTTCCGTCGGCAGTAAAACTGAACATCAGCCGCAAGAGCGGGGTGGACACCCTGATCGTCAACGGCGGCGAATGCGAGCCGTACCTCACCTGCGACGACAGGTTGATGTGCGAGCGGGCCGAGGGCGTCGTGGCCGGCATTCGCCTGATCCATCGCGCCGTCGGCAGCCGGCAGGTACTGGTCGGCATCGAGGACAACAAGCCGGCGGCCATCGCCGCCATGCGCGCTGCGGCGCTCGGCACCGACATTCAAGTGGTGGCGGTGCCGGCGATGTACCCGATGGGCTGGGACAAGCAGCTCACCCGCGCGCTGATCGGCAAGGAGGTGCCGGCCGGCGGCCGCTCGGCCGACATCGGCGTCCTGGTACACAACGTCGCCACCGCCTATGCCGTGTACGAGGCCATCGCGCTGGGCCGTCCCTTGGTCTCGCGCATCGTCACCGTGAGCGGCGGCGCGGTGAAAGAGCCGTGCAACCTAGAGGTTCCGATCGGCACGCCGGCCCAGGCCTTGTTCGACCATTGCGGCGGCTTCGGCAAGATGCCGGCGCGGCTGGTCATGGGCGGGCCGATGATGGGCCATGAGATGCCGATCACCGGCATCCCCATCGTCAAGGGCACCAGCGGCGTATTGGCGCTGACCCCTGCCGAGATCGGCCAGCCCGAGCCGGCGCCTTGCATCCGCTGCTCCAGTTGCGTGCGCGCCTGCCCGGTCGGCCTGTTGCCGCTGGAGATGGCCGCGCGCATCCGCGTCGGCGATCTGGCCGATGCGGTCGACATCGGGCTCAAGGACTGCATCGCTTGCGGTTCCTGCTCTTATGTCTGCCCTGCCCATATCCCGCTGGTGCATTACTTCAACCATGCCAAGGGCGAACTGACGGCCAAGGAAAAGGCCAAGCTCAAGCAGGAAGCGACCAAGAAGTTGGCCACGGAACGCACGGCGCGCATGGAGCGCATCGCGCGCGAACGCGAAGAAGCGGCGGCCCGTCGGCGCGCCGCGAAAGAGGCGGCGGAAGCCGCCAAGAAGATGACAGGGGCCACCGCATGAGCCAAGCCGTTCACGCCCCGCACGCCCATGCCATCACCAGCGTCGGCCGGATCATGGCCACGGTGATACTGGCCTTGGTGCCGGCCACCTTGTACGGCTTTTGGCTCTACGGCTGGCCGGCCGTCTTTCTTTGGGCGGTGGCGCTGGCCACGGCCCTGCTGGCCGAGGCCGTCGCCCTGCGCCTGCAAGGCCGCCCGGCCCGGCCCGCCCTGTTCGACGGCTCGGCCCTGCTCACCGCCTGGCTGCTCGCCCTGTCCTTGCCGCCGTTCGCGCCGTGGTGGATCGCCGCCCTCGGCTCGCTGTTCGCGATCGCCATCGTCAAGCACGTGTTCGGCGGCCTGGGCCAGAACGTGTTCAACCCGGCCATGGCGGCGCGGGTGATGCTGCTGATCTCGTTCCCGGTGGAGATGACGCTGTGGACGGCCACGATGCCGCCCGCGCCGGGCTTTGCCGAGGCCTTGGCCATCACCTTCGGCGGCGCCTCGTGGGACGCGATGACCAGCGCCTCGCTGCTCGGCCATGCCAAGACCGAACTGACGCGCGGCGTCGACCTGCTGCATAGCCTGCCCGGCCACTATGCCTTGCAAGACGGCCTGGCCGGCAGCCGCGTCGGCAGCCTGGGCGAAACCGCGAGCTTGCTGCTGCTGGCCGGCGGCATCTTCCTGATCGCGCGCCGCATCTTCACCTGGCACGCCCCGGTCGCCATGCTGCTCGGCGTGGCCGTGCCGGCGCTGATCGCCAACTGGGCCAACCCGGCTCATTTCCTCGGCCCCTTGCCCCACCTGCTGTCGGGCGGGCTCATGCTCGGTGCCTTCTTCATCGCCACCGATCCGGTCACCTCGCCCAACACCGCCGCCGGCCAATTCCTGTTCGGCCTGGGCTGCGGCCTGCTGACCTGGGCGATCCGCAGCTTCGGCGGCTACCCCGAGGGCGTGGCCTTCGCGGTGATGCTGATGAACGCCGCCACGCCGGTGATCGACCGCTATATGAAGCCGCGCATCTACGGCCGCGACCGCAAGGGCGGCGCCTTGCCGGCGGAGCAGGAGGCCCGGACATGAACCTGGAAGCCCTGCGCGGCAAGCTCTCGTACCAGGGGTTGCTGTTGGGCGGTAGCGCGCTGCTGACCAGCGGCGCCCTGGCCATGGCTGCCTATATCACCTCGGCGGATATCGAGGCCGCTGCGGCGGAAGACCTCAAGCAATCGCTGGCGCAAGTACTGCCCAGCCAGTACGACAACGACCTGCTCAGCGACAGCGTGACCCTGCCCGGCCCCGGCGGCGAGGTCACCGTCTATCGTGGCCGCCGCGCCGGCCGTGTCGAGGCGGTGGTGTTCCAAGTGGCCGGCCCCGGCTATGCCGGACCCATCGCCTGCATCATGGGCGTGGACCGCGACGGCCGCGTGTTGGGCGTGCGCGTGCTCAGGCACAAGGAAACCCCCGGCCTGGGCGACAAGATCGAGCCGGCCAAGGCCGACTGGATCCACAGCTTCGAGCGCCGCTTCCTGGGCGACCCGCCCGCCGACCAATGGGCGGTCAAGAAGGACGGCGGCGTGTTCGACCAGTTCACCGGCGCCACCATCACGCCGCGCGGCGTGGTGAAGGCGGTCAAGGGTGGCCTGGAGTTCTTCGAGCACGAGCGCGGCCGTTTGCTGGACGAGGTGAAATCATGAGCTATGCACGCATCGCGAGAGACGGCCTGTGGGGCAACAACGTGGTGTTCGCCCAGATGCTGGCCCTATGTCCGACCCTGGCGGTGACCAGCAGCGCGACCAACGGCCTGGGCATGGGCCTGGCCACCACCGCCGTGCTCACCGCCTCCAACGTGTTGATCTCCAGCATCCGGCATCTGGTCAGCGCGGAGGTGCGCATCCCGGTCTACATCGCGTTCATCGCCACGCTGGTCACGCTGGTGGACATGGGCCTGAACGCCTGGGTGCATGAGCTGTACAAGGTGCTCGGCCTGTTCATCGCGCTGATCGTGGTCAACTGCGCGATCCTGGGCCGGGCAGAGGCGTTCGCGTCGAAGAACGGCATGGCCGCCTCCGCCGTCGACGGCCTGATGATGGGCCTGGGCTTTACCGCCGCCCTGGTCGTCATCGGCGGCGTGCGCGAGCTGCTCGGCAGCGGCACCCTGTTCGCCAACGCCCATCTACTCTTGGGTCCCGCCTTCGCCTTCCTCGAAACCACGGTCATCCCGCAATACAAGGGCTACCTGCTGATGATCCTGCCGCCGGGCGGCTTCCTGGCCGTCGGCTTCCTGCTGGCGGGCAAGCGCCTGATCGACAAGAAACTGGCCGAACGCGAAACCGTGGCGGCGGTGCCGCAAGCGACGGCCGGTTGATAGGACGAACGAAGGAGTCGAACCATGCAGATCGCCGTCGCCTATTCCGAGCCGAGCCAGCAGGTCTGGCTACGCATCGAGGTACCCGAGGACAGCACCGTGCAACAGGCCATCGAGCGCTCCGGCATCCTGAACCTGTTCCCGCAGATCGACCTGGCGGCGCAGAAGATCGGCATCTTCGGCAAGCTGGCCAAGCTGGATGCGCCGCTGCAAGCGGGCGACCGGGTCGAGATCTATAGCGGCATCACGGCCGATCCCAAGACCGTGCCCCGCCGGCGGATGAGCGACGAGGATGACGACGATTAACGCGGCAATAGTGTCGCCAGGGACAAGGCGCCCAGGCAGCCCCGCCCGCTGTTGATGGCCTGGGCGAGTTTTGCCAGGCTGTGTTCTTCCAAGATGCGGAAGAGCTGTTCCTTGATCGGCCGCCAACGTTTATGCATCGCGCACGCGGTCTCGTCCGAACATTTCTTGAGGCCGAGCAGGCAATCCTGCTTCATCTCGACCCCCTCGACCTGCATGACGATCTCCAACAGGCCGATCCGGCCGGCCTGGCGCGCCAGACGGAACCCGCCCAAGCGCCCGCGCACCGAATGCACCAGGCCCGCCTGCACCAGGCGATTCAGCAACTTGGCCAGATAGGGTCGGGGGATGTCCAGGTCGGACGCCATGCTGCGCGCCAGGACGTAATGCCCCGGTGGCTGGCTGGCCAGGTAGACCATGGCCTGGACGGCATATTGGCTGGATCGGGAAAAGATCATGGCGAGTTGGCGCCCAAGAATTGGGTAGGCTCTAACTCAAGCCGGCCAGCCAGACCTTTTGGCATATTTTCTTGCGCCGGGATTCGAGCCTCGCGCGCACCGCATCGCGCACCAGGGCGATGGGCAGGGTACCGGCCGGCGTAATCGCCTCGCAAAACAAGACATGGAAGCCGAGCGACGACTCGATCACGCCGCTGACTTGGCCTGGCTGCATTGCGAACAGCGCCTCATCCAGCTCGGGGTAGAGCTGCCCGCGCTTGACTTCACCCAGCAGGCCGCCGTGTAAGGCGGTCGGGCATTCCGAGTGCTTCAGCGCCTGTTCCTCGAAACGCTTGGGCTCCTTGGCCAGGCGCTGGGCGATGGCATCGATGCGCGCCAGCGCCGCCTCGCGGGTATTGTCGGCGATGCTGTCGTTGACCGTGACCAGGATATGGCGGGCGCGCCGGGTTTCCGGGCGCTGGAATTGTTCCGGGTGGTAGTGGTAATACAGATCGACATCGATATCGCTGACCTTGGCCGCGCGCGCACCCACCTTCTCCAGGATGGCATCGACCTTTATCTCCCGCTCCAGCGCCGAGATGAAGCCCTCGCGCGACAGCCCGTTATCGTTCAGGTCGTTGAAGAAGTCCACCTCATCGGGGTAGCGCCCGGCAATCTCGGCCAATGCCGCCTGCAAGGTGGCCTCCGGCACCACCACCTCGTGCGCCTCGGGCGTGGCCAATATGCGTTCTTCCAGCTCGTATTGCCGGCCGACCATGCGCATCACGCGCTCATGCTCATCCGGTTTGAGCTCTTGTGGGTTACGGCTATAGAGGTTTTGCGCGGTCTTCAGCACCAGATAAGCCACTGCATTAGGCTCACTCATCTTCGCCCTCCGCTTTCTGTTCCGCCGCCTCGAGCACGCTCTCCGGAACCTGCAACATATGGCCGGGGAAGTGCACGTGGTAGTGCATGCCGTCCGGCATATCGCGCAGTACCTTGAACACCTCGCCCACGGCGCCGACCGGCGCCACCACCTCGCCTCGAATCGACAACGCGATTTTTGCCAGCACCTTCTCGCGGGTCTCGAACCGGCTCGGCACCCAGGGCTCGTCGGCACCGATCAGTTCCTCCTCGCGGCAGCCGACGATGCGGTCCTGGTCGACGAAATGCACGGTGTAGATGAGTTGGTCCTGCAGGAAGGTACCGACGTTCATCACATAGCCGACGCTGCCGCGCCGCACCAACAGCTTGCCCGTGGCCATGCCGGGAAAGGTGCCGTCGTTGCGCACGTTGCGCGTGACCCGGACGGCCTTGCCGTATTCGAAGCGGGGCAGCATTCCAAGCTCAGTGCGAGGCGATGGACGAACTGCCGCAGGAACCGCCGCTGCTGCCACAGCCACAACCGCCGCTCACCGGTGCAGCAGCCGGCGCTGCGACGCCGATCGCGGTCAGCGGCACGAAGGCGGTCTGCGGTTCGTGCATATGGAAGACCTTGAACACCTTCTCGGTCAGCGCATCGGAATGCACGAAGTCCTCGTAGGCCCGCTTTAGCAGCCCGGCATACAGCTCGTGCCGCATCGCATCGTCCTTGGACAATTCGCTGGCCTGGGCCATGTAATCGTGAAAGCGTTGCAGGATATGCAGGCGGTTCACATGCACCACGCTCGGCTCGTAGGCGACGCCGAAGTATTCGAGGAAATCCTCGGCGGCGGAAAGCTCTTCCAGGGCTTCGTCCAGGGTCAGTTCGTCCATTTCATGTCTCCGGTTAAACGGGTTGAAGGGGTTTGCCTCGATATCGCGGCATTCAGGCGGCTTCCTCGATACGGGCCGCGACGGCCGCGACGACCGTCTCCAGCAGTGCCTTGCCGCCCATGCGGTCATGGCTGTCCATCTCGACCAGTTTTTCCAGCATCGCCCGGCCCTCGGCGATGCGGCCCAGGCGCAGGTTGATGTAACCGGCGGCCTTGAGCACGTGCAGGTAGAAGCGCAGCAGGCCCATCGAGCGCAGCACGCCCTGGCCGAGAAAACCGGTATGCAGTTGCCGCCAGTCGTCGGGGAAACCCAAGCGGCGGCCGACGATGGCCATTGCCCGCGCGGCCACGAGCAAGGCGTCGTCCAGGCGGTGCTGGTAGAAGTAGTAGCGGTACAGGGCGACCAGCACCATCAGCGACTCCGGCGCCAGGAAATAGGCCTTGTGCAGCAAGGCCTCGGCCGCCGCCTCGCCGTATTCGGCGCCGGCCTCGGCGATCAACGCCTCCACCCCGGCCGTGACCGGCTCGTCGAAGTACAGGCCCGCCTGATCGAAATCCATCAAGTCCATCGCTCAGCCCTTTCTGATCTTGCGCGCAGTCTCGTTGCCGCACAGGTCGTCGGCCTCGCACACGCCGCACTGGCCGTCGACCGCCTCGCCTTTGTCGCGCAGTCGCGCCTCCAGCACCTCGATCCGCTCCATCAGGCAGGCGATGGCCTTGCCGACCGGGTCGGGAATCAGGTGATGGTCCAGGTTCATGCCCAGCGCGTTCTCGCCCGCCGCCTCCAGGCGCACCACGACCTTGCCGGGGATGCCGACCACGGTGCGGTCGGCCGGCACGTCCTTGACCACCACCGAGTTGGCGCCGACCCGCACCCGCTCGCCGATCAGGATCGCTCCGAGTATCTTGGCGCCGGCCCCGACCACGACGCCGTCGCCCAGGGTCGGGTGGCGCTTACCCTTGTTCCAGGTGGTGCCGCCCAGGGTGACGCCGTGATACAGGGTCACGTCGTCGCCGATCTCGGCCGTCTCGCCGATCACCACGCCGGCGCCGTGGTCGATGAAGAAGCGGCGGCCGATGTGGGCACCGGGGTGGATATCGACATTGGTGAACAGCCGGGCCAGATAGGCCAGAAAGCGCGCGCTGTAGCGCAGGCCGTGCCGCCAGAGGCGATGGGCGATGCGGTAAAGCAGGATCGCGTGCACGCCGGGATAGGTGGTGATCACCTCGAAGCGGGAACGCGCGGCCGGGTCGCGCTGGAACACGCAGTCGATGTCTTCGCGCAACAAGGCGAACAGGCCGGGCTCGGGCGACGGCGTGGCGGCAACGGTCAGGGCTTGGTCCATTTCGCCTCCTTCAATGCACCGCTTCCGGCATGCCGCGGCTGATCAGGCGCCGGTAGATGAACAGCAGCTCGTGCTCGGCCGGCGAACGCTTGGCCTTCTCGGCGAAGGCGCGGATGTCCTGCAGCAGTTCGCGCGCGTCGGCCTGGCTCAGATTGAGGCCCATGCGGGCATAGGCCGCGATCACGCCGCGCGAGCCGGAGTGCTTGCCCAGCACCAGCTTGTGGCTGCGGCCCACCTCGCGCGGGTCGAAGCCCTGGTAGGTCTCCGGGTCCTTGAGCAGGCCGTCGACGTGGATGCCGGCCTCGTGGGTGAAGACGCCCTCGCCGACCAGGCTCTTCTGCCACGGCACCGGCCGGCCGGAGGCCGCAGCCACCCGCTCGGACAGCGCCGGGAAATCGCTCAGGTCGACGCCGGTATCCAGGCCGTAGAGCTTGTTCAAGCCCAGCGCCACCTCTTCCAACGCGGCATTGCCGGCCCGCTCGCCCAGGCCGTTCACCGTGGTGTTCACATGGCTCGCGCCGGCACGGCAGGCGGCCAGGGTGTTGGCCGTGGCCAGGCCGAGGTCGTCGTGGGCGTGCATCTCGATCTCCAGATCGACCACGCCGCGCAAGGTGGCGATCGCCTCGGCCACGCCGAACGGCTCCATCACGCCCAAGGTATCGGCATAGCGGAACCGGCGGGCGCCGGCGGCCTGGGCGGCATCGGCCACGCGCAACAGGAATTCGGGATCGGCGCGCGAGGCGTCCTCGCCGCCGACGATCACCTCCAGACCCATATCCAAGGCGCGCGGCACCATGTCATGGATGGTGCGCAGCACCCAGGCGCGATCGCGCTTCAGCTTCTTGGCGATATGGATGTCGGACACCGGGATGGACAGGTCGACCATGTCCACCGGCATATTGCGGCAGGCCGCCAGGTCGCCGCCGTGCATGCGGCTCCACACCACCAGCCTGGCTTGCATGCCAAGCGCGGCCACCGCGCGGATGCCCTCGCACTCGCCGTCGCCCATGGCCGGAATGCCGACCTCGAGTTCCGGCACGCCCAGCGCATCCAAGCGGCGGGCGATGTCCAGCTTCTCCTCCAGGGTGAAGGCGACGCCGGCCGACTGCTCGCCGTCGCGCAGCGTGGTGTCGTCGATGGTGATGGTGCGGGCCGGTTTCATGGCTAGACCTCAGGCATAAGTCGGCGCGAAGGCCTTGTCCGGTTCCTCGACCGGGCCGGTCTCGCCCCAGTAGGGCGACAGCTTGCGCAGTTGCGCGACGATCTCCGGCACGACCTGGATCACCCGGTCGACCTCGGCCTCGGTGGTGTAGCGCGACAGCGAGAAGCGCACCGTGCCGTGGGCGGCGGTGTAGGGGATGCCCATCGCGCGCATCACGTGGCTGGGCTCCAGGCTGCCCGAGGTGCAGGCCGAGCCGGAACTGGCGGCGATGCCGAACTTGTTGAGCAGCAGCAGGATGGCCTCGCCCTCGATGAACTCGAAGGCGATGTTGCTGGTGTTGGGCAAGCGGTTGCTCACGTCGCCGGTGGCGAACGATCGCGGTACGCGGGCCAATATGCCGGCCTCCAGCTTGTCGCGCAGGCGGGCGACCTCGGTGTTCTCGTAGTCCATCGCCGCCAGGGCCATCTCGCAGGCCTTACCCAGGCCGACGATGGACGCGCTGTTCTCGGTGCCGGCCCGACGGCCGCGCTCCGGGTGGCCGCCGCGCAGCAGCGGCCGGAAGCGGGTGCCGCGCTTGAGGTAGAGCACGCCGATGCCCTTGGGCGCGTGCAGCTTGTGGCCGGACAGCGAGAGCATGTCGATCTTGCTGCTCTTCAGGTCCATCGGAATCTTGCCCACGGCCTGCACCGCGTCGGTGTGGAACATCACGCCGGCGGCGTGGGCCAACTCGGCCATCTCCAGCACCGGGAAGTAACTGCCGGTCTCGTTGTTGGCCCACATGACGGAGACCACGGCGACCTTGTCGGAAAGCAGCCGCTTGTATTCGTCCAAGTCCAGCCGACCCTTGTCGTCCACCTTGAGGTAGTGGACGGTATAGCCTTCCTTCTCCAATTGCGTGCACAAGGCCAGGATGGCCGGGTGCTCCAGCACCGTGGTGATGATCTCGCGACGCTCGGGCTGGGCCTTCAAGGCGGAAAGGATGGCGGTGGAATCGGACTCGGTGCCGCAGGAGGTGAAGACGATCTCCGATTCGTGCTCGGCGCCCAGCAGCTCCTGCACCTGCATGCGCGCCTTCTTGATCGCCAGGCCGACCTTGTTGCCGAAGCTGTGCAGGCTGGAGGCATTGCCGAACTGCTCGGTGAAGAAGGGCAGCATCATCTCGACCACCGCGGGGTCGACCCGCGTGGTGGCGTTGTTGTCCAGGTAGATCGCATCCATTTTCTATCCTTTCGTTCATCTCCCCTCTCCCGCAAGCGGGATACCGCAGGGTAGCGGCTTCATCAGAGGGGCTGGGGGAGAGGGCCGATTGCGCGAGATACCGCCCCCTCTCCCTAACCCTCCCCCGCTTGCGGGGGAGGGGACAAAACCACCTACGCCTGGCTCGCCGCCCTGGCGTAAGCACCGGCCTTGGTCGGCACGATCTTGATCATCTCGCCCAACTCTTCCATCAGCTTCTGCTGGATGCCTTGCAGGGTCAGGGCCTCCATCTGGCAGCCGGCGCAAGCGCCAGTCATGTTGACGTAGACCGTCTTGCCGTCGACATCGACCAGCTCGATGTCGCCGTGGTCGCGCTGCAACTGCGGACGCACCGACTCCAGCACCATCTCGATGCGGCGGATGCGTTGCAGGTTGTTCAGCTTGCCGCCCTTACCATTTTGGGCATTCTCTTCCTTCATCTTCACCGGCCCGGCCTGGAAGGTCTCGCCCCGCTCGGCCAGCACCTTGACCAAGATTTCCTCGATACCCTCGTGGCAGGAAGAGCAGCCGCCGCCGGCCTTGGTGTAGTTGATCACATCCTCGACCGTGGACAGCTTGTTGGCCCGCACCGTGTCCTCGATCATCACCGCGTCGATGGCGAAGCACTTGCAGATCAGGGCGCCTTCCTCGTGGTCGTCGCTCCACTCCTCGCCACGGTAGTTGGCGATGGCCGCTTGCAGGGCCTCGCGTCCCATCACCGAGCAGTGCATCTTCTCCGGCGGCAGGCCATCCAGGTAATCGGCGATGTCCTGGTTGGACACCTTGAGCGCGTCGTCCAGCTTCATGCCCTTGATGATCTCGGTCAGCGCCGACGACGAGGCGATGGCCGAGCCGCAACCGAAGGTCTGGAAGTGGGCGTCCTCGATCACCTCGGTTTCCGGGTTCACCTTGAGCATCAGGCGCAAGGCATCGCCGCAGGAGATGGAGCCGACATCGCCCACCGCGT
Organism: Betaproteobacteria bacterium; assembly: GCA_016234655.1. Classification (GTDB taxonomy): domain Bacteria; phylum Pseudomonadota; class Gammaproteobacteria; order Burkholderiales; family Thiobacillaceae; genus Sulfuritortus. The sequence continues at coordinate 71,874 of JACRAU010000023.1, read as the reverse complement.
TGGCATCGTTCAGCACCCCTGAATTGCGCGGGCTGAAGAAGTGTTCCTTGACCTTATCCGAGTAGTCCCACATGTCCGTATTCCTTTTAATGCTCCCCTCGCCCGCAGGCGGGAGAGGGGTTGGGGGAGAGGGAAGAACCGTTCATGGCCATGAACGGCATCAAGCCGAAAACGAAGAACCGCAAGCGCAACTGCTGGTCGCGTTGGGGTTCTCGAACTTGAAGCCGCTGCCGTTCAGGCTGTCGACGAAATCCACGGTCACGCCCTGCAGCATCGGCGCCGAGAACGGGTCGACCAGCAGCGTGACGCCGCCGATCTCGACCACCACGTCGTCCTCGGCCTTGTTCGCCTCCAGGCTCATGCCGTACTGGAAACCGGAGCAACCGCCGCCCGAGATGGAGAGGCGCAGGCCGACCACCGGGGTGTCGTTGCCCTTGATGAATTTGTCGATGGCGGAAATGGCCTTGGGGGTCAGGTTGATCATCGCGTTCTCCTAAGAAAAGTGCCTTACGGTCTGACAATCGCAAGGGCCGTGCCAAAGGCCGGAGCAAACGCAAATAATTGATTTATATATTGATTGTTGGAGGCAAAACGCCCAACCCTGTGTGTGGAAACCCACTTGCACGAACGCTTGTCGGGTTTGCGACAGCCGCCCCGACCATGCGGCGCAAAGTGGTGCGATCCGCACCAAGCCGGCACAGGCCGTGGCCCGGCCGTTTCCGCCAGCCAGCGCGCATCGACGCCAGCCCAAGCCGAGGTGGCCTGCCGCTTGCTACTAGTGAGATGACCATCACCCGCAAGACAAAGGACACCCCATGGCCCGCATCGGCATCTTCTTCGGCAGCAACACCGGCAACACCCGCAAGATCGCCAAGACGATCAAGCGACGCTTTCCCGACGACGCGCTGTTCGCCGACCCGCTCAACGTCAACAAGGCCACGCCCGAGCTGGTGGCCAGCTACGACTATCTCATCCTCGGCACCCCCACCCTGGGCGAAGGCGCCCTGCCCGGCCTCGAGGCCGATTGCCAGAACGAAAGCTGGGCCGAGTTCCTGCCCCGCCTGGCCGACGCCGACTTCAGCGGCAAGACCGTTGCCCTCTACGGCCTGGGCGACCAGGAGAAATACCCCGACAACTTCGTCGACGCCCTGGGCGAGCTGTACGACTTCGTCACCGCGCGCGGCGCCAAGGTGGTCGGCGCCTGGCCCACCGACGGCTACGACTTCATCGCCAGCAAGGCCGAGCGCGACGGCTCGTTCGTCGGTTTGGTATTGGATTTGGACAATCAGAAGATGCTGCTGGAAGACCGGCTGGAGACCTGGCTGCGCTTGATAGCGGCGGACTTCGACCTGCGGCTGTAAAGCATTAAAGGAAATGCACCGCAATCTGAGCTTCCCCCGCTTGCGGGGCAGGGGATGCTTGGCAGGCTGAGATTGTTATGATTTGGGCTGTGCCCGTTTTTATGCAATGTGATCAATCGCTTGATCCATGAAGCCTCATGCCATGAACGCCGTGCCCGAACCCCACGCCCGAATCTTCCTGCTCAGCCACATGCGGGCCTTTACCAGCCTGGCCGGGCATATTCTCGGCTCGCACCCGCAGATCAACGGCTATTACGAAATGCACATCAGCTATGACGATACCGCCGCGCTGGATAAACAGCTGGCGGTGTTTCTGGAAGGCGATGCGCTCAAGCCGAGCAGCCGCTATCTGTTCGACAAGCTGCTGCATAACGACTATCGGCTAAGACCCGAGCGGCTGGGCCGGGCCGATATCAAAATCCTGGTCTCCCTGGCCGAGCCGGAGCACACGATCAAGAGCATCGTAAATCTGTTCGCGCAAAAAGCGGCGGCCGAGCCTTATGCCTCGCCGCTTGAAGCGGCCAACTACTACATGGCGCGGGTGCAGGCTCTGGCCGAGTTCAGCCAGTCGGCCGACCGGCCCTATTTCTATTTCGATGCCGAGCTGTTCCAGCGCGCACCGGAGCAGCTGCTGCCCAAACTCTCGCACTGGCTTGCGCTGGATACGCCCTTGAGCGAGCGCTATCGACGCTTCAGCCACACCGGCAAAGCCCGAAAGGGCGACTCGTCCGCGCGCATTCACAGCGGCCGCATCGACCGCACGCCGGTGGATTACTCGCATGTCGCGGTGCCGCAAAAGGTGCTGGACCAGGCGCGGGCAGTGTATGAGGCCTGCCGGCGGCAGATTATCGAGAAGGCGGCGGATTCGCTCAGTCTCAGATGAACTCTTCTAACCCAGCCCAGCCCGGGTAGCGTTATATGCTGTATGCATATTGCATATGACGAATCGAGTATCGTGAAAAACAAACCTTCTATCGCAGGCGATTCCGCCGCCTTGCGCCGGGCCAGCAACCGGCAATGGGTGTTGAAGCCGCAAGATTTGGCGGTTGCGCTGAAACTCGTCTCGCTAGGCGAGAACCGGCTTTCTTATGTCGGGCTGGCTAAGAGCTTGCTGGCGGCAGAGTTTCGCGGGCTCTTGGCTACGCCGGGTTTTCTTGAGGTCCTACCCGGTCATTTACCGAGAGATATGGCCAGTCAGCAGCGACTGCCCAGGTTGATTGCAACAATCAAACACCCAAGCCAATTGGAATAGCCGGGATTAGAACAGGCTGTCCCAAGCCTCGCGCTCGGCCCGGTAGTTCATCAAGGCCTCGACGATCTGCTGTTTGCGCTGGGCGCGGTGCTCGGCCGACTGTATCTGGCCCCAGGCCGGCGCGTGCTGGCCGAAGTTGCGCTCGATGTTGGCGATGAATATCCGCACCTGCTCTAGTGCGCCCGCCAGATCGGACACAGCCAGCCACCAATGACCACTCTCGAACACCCGCTCGCTCAATTGCCGGCTCTTGGCCACGATGGCCTCGTGCTTTTGCCGATATAGCGCCAACAGTTCGGCCTCTTTCTGATCGAGCACGGCCTCGACCGCCGCGCGGGCGAAGGGCTGGGTCACGTCAGTCCGCTTGACCAGCGCTTCGGTGGAAAACAGCATCAGGTCGCCGAAGAATTGGCGCTCGAATTCGTTGGCGAGGTCGATATGTTCCTGCCCCACTTCCACGCCGGGGCGGAAGTCGTCATTCAGCCCCGCCTCGGTGACGCGCCGGTGCAGGTTGGGCATGTTGAACGCGGCGAAGCGCGGGCCGATCTCGGCGGCGATCAGCCGGCCGGCGGTGGGGCCGGACATGCGCAGGCGCAGATGGCCGAAGGGGATGACGTATTTCAGCCCCGCGTAGTTGACGACATAGTTGCCGGGGTAGACGGTGCGCGCCGGGCTGAGCTGGGCAAAGCCGTTGCCGTAGCTGAACCAGGTCTTGCGCGTGAGGTGCTCGCCGAAGAAGAAGGCGTTCAACCGACCGGCGAAGCCGCGCAGGCAGGCGGCGTGGTCGTGCGCGCCGTGCAGCCGGCACGAATATTCGAAGGTGGCCTGTTTTTGCTCAAAGCCGAACAGCTTGGACAGGTCGTGATAGGCGGCGTCGCCCGGCTTTTGTCGGGTGCCGTGAAACCGGCAGGCCTCGCTGCCGCCCAACTCGGCCAGGCGGCTGAAAAAGGCAGTGACATCGTCGAGAAAGTTGGCCGCCATTACCGAGGGCGACACCGGTGGGTCGCCCACCATCTTGCCGGTGAGCATGAGGGTGTCGCTGCCGCGGAAAATCTTATCGACGTAGTGGAAGTAATTCAGGGCATACACCGCCTCGTCGCCGCTGGCGGTCTGGCGGTTGACGCAAAAGTGCTGGTCGCTGTCGACCAGGTAATACAGCGTCTTGGCCTTGTCTTCGGTGAGTTGCAGAAACTTGAGGTAGCTCAGGTTCCGGTTGGCGGCCTGGCCCTTGAGATAGAACTGGTCTTTGGGCTGAGTGGTGAGCAGATGGCCCAGGCGTTCGCGCGTGCCGGCCGGCAGGGCGTGCAGCAGTTCATATTGCTCGGTCAGGCCGAAGTGGACGACCTGCAAGCCCTTCGCCCGATATTCCTCCACCAGCTCGATATCGCGGCGGATGTTGGTCTCCTTGCGGCTGTCTTCGCTGACGACGACCTTGATCTTGCTCCACACGCCGGCGGTTTGGCCGCCGTAGTCATACAGCCGGCAGACCTGATAAATGCTTTCCAGACAGGCGCGCAGATGGGGCGGCCGGTCGGCGATGGGAATGCCGAGGATGAAGTGGTGACGGTCGTCGTTGCCCTTTTGTGCAATCAGCGCCTCCTGCTCGCGGAACAGGGCCTGGTAGTCGGCCAGCAGGGGCGCGAAGTCTGCGCCATCCGACCACATGGCTTGTTCCAGCAGGGGGTAGGCCTGTTCGTACAGCGCGATCAACTCGGCTGCTTGCAGTTGCCGGCCCAGCTCGGCCAGGCCCGGGATGCCGGCCCGGTGGCGGGCGATGCATGCCGCCAACTGCGGCGCCCTGCTCTCGCTCATGCGCCGTTAACGTCTTGAAGAATAATTCGGGTAGGCATCCCGGTCGATCATGAGCTCGATGAGGTTGATGCCGTGATGGAAATCGACCGCATCCAGTTTCGCCAAATCCTGTTCGTTCTCCACCCGGCTGTGCCGGATGCCGAAGGCCTTTGCCAGCAGCGCGAAATCCGGGTTGGTGAAATCGCAGTCGATGAAGCGATCTTGGTAGAGGTGATGCTGGTTCTTGCGGATCAGGCCCATGGTGCTGTTGTTGAACAGGACGACGTTCAGCGGGATGTTGTAGTTGACCGCGGTCATGATCTCCATGGCGCACATGTGGAAGCCGCCGTCGCCGATCATGGCGAACAGCGGCTGCTTCACCTCGCAGCCGGCGCCGATGGCGGCCGGGATGGCATAACCGAGCGAGGAAATACCGGTGTTGGGACAGAACCGGTCCTTGGCCGACACCCGGTAGAAGTTCTGGGCGAACACGATGTTGTCGTCGAACATAACCAGGCCGTCGGGAAACCGCTGTTCCAGCCAGGCATAAAAGGCGCGCACGTGGTCGAACTGCGCATTGAAGATGGTCTCGCCCTTGGCCGCCGCCTGGGCCTGGGTGGCGGCGATGAAGGCGGCGATGTCCACCGGCGCCTTGGCTGCAAGGTTTTCTTTCTGAATGGCGGCATCCAGTGCCTTGAGATAGGCGCCCAGGTCGGCATGCACCGTGAGGTCGGCGCGGAAGACCTTGTCCAGTTGCTGGGCGCTGTTGTCCACCTGGATGAGCCTCTTGCCGGCCAGGAGATTTTTGTCCCAGACATAGCTGGTGCGCTCGTTGAAGCCCGCGCCCAGCACCAGCACCAGATCGGCCTCTTGTTCCAGATAGCGCAGGGCATCGCCGCCGGAGGTGACGCCCAGGCTGCCTAGGGCCAGCGCCGAGCGCTCGTCGATGGCGCCCTTGGCCTTGAGGCTGCTGGTGACCGGGATATTCAGCCGTTCGCTGATGCGGCGCAGGGGCTCCCGCGCGCCGGCGCGGATGCAGCCGTAGCCGGCGACGATCAGCGGACGCTTGGCTGCGCGCAGCATGGCCACGCTTTTATCGATGTAGGGCTCGGCGATCACGCCTTCGCCGTTGGCGCGGCCGAAGCTGATCGCATCGAGGATAGCGGCGTCGACCCGTTCTTTCTGGATGTTGTAGGGAATGCTCAAGACCACGGGGCCGGGCGTCTTGGACAGCAAGTGCTTGGCTGCCTGGATCAGCACATTGGGCAGGTAATCGGTGCGCTCGACCAGCTTGTGGTAGCGGGTGATGCCGGCGAACAGGGCCACCTGGTCGATGCTGCCGCCTTCGCCCGAGCTCTCCTGCAAACCGCCCTTGCCGAAGATGTGGGTGGGCGCCTCGCCGGTGATGGCGATCACCGGCAGGTGATCGGCATAGGCATTGGCAATGGCGGTGACCAGGTTGGTCGCGCCCGGCCCGGCGGTGGTGATGCAGGCCCCGACCCCGCCCGTCAGCCGGGCATGGCCGCCGGCCATGAAACCCGCTGCCTGCTCGTGCTTGGCCAGCACCGAGCGGATGGGCGAATCATGGAGCGCATCGTAGACCGGCAGGATGTGCGAGCCGGGGATGCCGAAAACGCAGCGGACGCCCAGTTTTTCCAGGAATTTGACAAGGACTTCGCTGACCGAGATTGTCATCGGGGTGGGGCTGCGAATGCGCATCATGATTGATTCAAGGCAGAAGGATAATCGCACTGGCCTCCGAATAAAACCCGGATCGCGTCGGCGAGGCCAGACCCATGCGCAAGCGGGGCCTTCATCGAATCGAGCGCCCCGCTGTGCTAGGCTGCGCGCTCCGAACTTATCGCGATTCTGGAGTACACCATGTCGATTTCCATGTACCAGGCCTCGGTGCCGGTGTTCATTCATGCCTTGAGCAACCTGGCCGCCATCCTAGAAAAGGCCGAGGCCCATTGCGTTGCGAACAAAATCGACCCGGCGGTCTTGCTCAATTACCGTCTGTATCCCGATATGTTCGGTTTCGCCAAGCAGGTGCAGGTGGCCTGCGACCACGCCAAGAACGGCGCCGCCCGCCTGGCCGGCGTCGAAGCGCCCGAGTTCGCCCATATCGAGCAGAGCTTTGCCGAGCTGATCGCGCGAGTGTACGAGATAGTGTCTTATCTGCAAAGCTTCCGGCCCGACCAGATCGACGGCAGCGAGGCGCGCGAGGTGACCATCAAACGCGGCGACACGGTGAGCACCTATCACGGCCAGCAATTCTTGCTGAACCGCGCCCTGCCCAACCTGTTCTTCCACATCACCACGGCCTACGACATCTTGCGCCACAACGGCGTGCCCTTGGGCAAGAAGGATTACCTGGGCTAGCCGATGGCCGCTGCCGAAAAGCCGCACGCGCCTTCGTGCGAGCGCAATCGCGAGCCGATTCTGGAAGCCCTGCGCGAACACTTGATGGACCGCCGCCGAGTGCTTGAGATCGGCAGCGGCACCGGCCAGCACGCGGCATTCTTCGCCGCCGCGCTGCCGCATTTGACCTGGCAGGCTAGCGACCGCGCCGATAATCTACCGGGTATTGCGATGTGGTTGGACGAGGCGGCCCTGGCCAACACGCCCGCCCCCATCGAACTGGATGTGACCGGCGCTTGGCCGCAGCAAAGATTCGACGCGGTGTTCAGCGCCAACACCCTGCACATCATGGGCTGGCCCGAGGTGGAGCGCGCCTTTGCCGGCTTGGCCGACGTATTGGCCGAGAACGCCAAGCTGATCGTCTACGGCCCGTTCAACTACAAGGGCCGGTTCACCAGCGAGAGCAACGCCAAGTTTGAGCTGTGGCTGAAAGAGCACTGCGCGCACCAGGGCATCCGCGATTTCGAGGCGGTGAATGCACTGGCGGCGGCCATCGGCCTGACCCTGCTGGAAGACCGCGAAATGCCGGCCAACAACCGTTGCCTGGTCTGGCGGCGTTAACCCCACTCAAGCCATGGCTGAACCGTCTGGCAGTCGGCCCTATCATGCCGATATGCTCAAGCTGAATTTCGACAACCGCTTTATCAACGAACTGCCGGGCGACCCCGAGCAAGGCCCGCACCGACGCCAGGTGCACGGCGCCTGCTGGTCGCGCGTGCCGCCGACGCCGGTGGCCAAGCCGCATCTGCTGGCGCACTCGCCCGAGGTGGCGGCCTTGCTCGGCCTTGCCGAGGCCGACATCGATACGCCCGCGTTCGCCGAGGTGTTCGGCGGCAACCGCCTGATCGCGGGCATGGACCCGTATGCCGCCTGCTACGGCGGCCACCAGTTCGGCAACTGGGCCGGTCAGTTGGGCGACGGCCGCGCGATCAACCTGGGCGAGACCGTCAACTCGGCAGGCCAGCGCTGGGAGCTGCAATTGAAGGGCGCCGGCCCCACGCCCTATGCCCGCCGAGCCGACGGCCGCGCGGTATTGAGATCGTCGATCCGCGAATTTCTGTGCAGCGAGGCCATGCACCATTTGGGCGTGCCGACCACGCGCGCGCTCAGCCTGGTGGGCACCGGCGAAGAGGTCGTGCGCGACATGTTCTACGACGGCAACCCTCGATACGAGCCGGGCGCGGTGGTGTGCCGGGTGGCACCCGGTTTCATCCGCTTCGGCAATTTCGAAATCCTCGCTTCGCGCGGCGACACCGAACTCTTGAAGCGCTTGGTGGATTTCACCATCGCCCGCGACTTCTCGGAACTGGAAGGCGACACCGAAGAGAAACGCGCGCGCTGGTTCGCCGAGGTGTGCGGCCGCACCGCGCGCATGATCGCGCATTGGATGCGCGTGGGCTTCGTCCACGGCGTGATGAACACCGACAACATGTCCATCCTCGGCCTGACCATCGACTACGGCCCCTACGGCTGGATCGACAACTACGACCCGGACTGGACGCCCAACACCACCGATGCCGAGGGCCGGCGCTACCGCTTCGGCCACCAGGCGCAAATCGCGCACTGGAACCTGAGCCGATTGGCCGAGGCCCTGCGCCCGGCCTTCCGCACGGCCGAGCCGCTGCAAAATGGCATGGAAGGCTTCGTCGATGCCTATCTCGTGGAATCGCGCGCCATGACTGCGGCCAAATTCGGCCTGTCCCGGCTCGACGAGGACACCCTCGAGCTGATGGCCGAGGCCTTCACCTTGCTGCACAAGGCCGAGGTGGACATGACCCTGTTCTTCCGCGAGCTGGCCCAGATAGACGCCGATGCGCCCAGCCTCGCGCCCCTGCACGAAGCCTTCTATTCGGAAACGCTACGCCTCCGGCACCGGGCCGACTTCGAGGCCTGGCTCGGTCGTTATGCCCGACACCTGCGCCTGGAGGCCATGCCGGCGGCAGAGCGCCGCGCCCGGATGAACGCGGTCAACCCGCGCTTCGTGCTGCGCAATTACCTGGCGCAAGAGGCCATCGACCTGGCCGAACAGGGCGACGCAAGCCGGGTGCACGAACTGCTCGACGTGATGCGCCGGCCCTACGACGAACAGCCCGAGCGCGCGCGCTTCGCCGCCAAGCGGCCGGATTGGGCCAGGCAGAAGGCCGGCTGTTCCATGTTGTCGTGCAGTTCTTGAGCGCGATCACCGGAGGCTGTAGATTGGGCCTCGTCCGCATCGACAACCCGCAATCATGAAATTCACCCAACTGCCGATAGGCGCTCGATTCGAGTTCGAGGGCCAGGTCTATGTAAAAACCAGCCCCATCGCCGCCAGCGGCGAGAGCGGCGGGCAGAAACTGATCCCGCGCTACGCGGTGCTTATGCCGCTGGACGGCGTGGCCAGACCGGCACCGCGCAAGGCCCGCGCGCTCGACGAGGCCAAGGTGATGGCGGCGTTCGAGGCCTTCGCCGCCGATTGCGCCCGGCTGCTCGACCAGGCGGCGAGCGACACCACCCAGCGCGCCTTGCTCCGTGCCGAGCTGGACGCGGCGAGGCGACGGTTCACCGAAAACCTGGGCTGACGCCGGATCGAAGATGACCGAACCCATCCTCTGGTATTTCGCCGATCCCATGTGTTCCTGGTGCTGGGGTTTCTCGCCGGCGATCGAAACCCTGCGCGAGGAATTTCGCGACCGGATGAAGATCGCCCTGATCCTGGGCGGCCTGCGCTCGGAGACCGAGCCGTTGAACGAAGCGCGACGCGCCGAGATTCTGCACCACTGGCACGACGTGAACGCGATGACCGGCCAGACCTTCCAGTTCGAGGGCGCCCTGCCCGCCGGCTTCGTCTACGATACCGAACCGGCCTGCCGCGCCGTGGTTACCGCCGCCGCGCTCCAAGCGGAGGCGACCTTTCCCATGTTCAAAGCCATCCAGTCGGCCTTCTATACCGCCGGGCAGGATGTCACCCAACCGGCGGTCCTCGCCGGCCTGGCCGAAGCGCAGGACATCGCCACCGAGCGGTTTCTGCACGCCTTCGATACGGCCGCGATGAAAGAGAAAACCCTGGCCCACTTCCGCATGGCCCGGCAACTGGGCGTGCGCGGCTTTCCCTCCCTGGTGCTACAGAATGCGGAGGGCTATCGCTTGCTGAACAACGGCTATCGCCCGGTGGCCGACTTGCGGCCGGAGATCGAGGCCTTTCTGGATTGAGCCTGGAGAAAACAGCGCCCACGGTTGATATACTCGGCGCAAAGTTTTCCGGTTTCATTGAACCCTCATGCAAGACCAAGCCTCTACCCTACAAGAACAAATCGTCCGCCAGCGCGAGGCGCTGAAGGACATGCTGCGCGAGCCGCTGGGCCAAGCGGCCCAGTCCTGCGGCCGGGCCTGGGGCGACCGGGCCGACCTCGATGCGGTGCTGGCCGACGCGTTCAAGACCCTGCCCTTCGGCAACTTCATGTATGCCATGGACACCAACGGCGTCCAGGTCAGCAGCAACATCAGCCGCGAAGGCTTGATCGACGAAGATTTCGGCCGCGACCGTTCGCACCGGCCCTATATGAAAGAGGCGGTGCCGGCCGAGGGCTTTCTGTTGTCCGAGGCCTATATCAGCGAGCGGGCCAGGCGCCCCTCGCTCACCGCGATCCAGCTCGTGCGCGACGCGGCAGGCCGGGTGCTCGGCTTCGTCGGCGTCGACTTCGACCTGCGCGACCTGCCGATCACCCGCGAGCTGTCCCGCCAAAGCCTGCAATGGCAGCAGATCAAGGGTGACCCGTCGATCCGCGGCACGGTGTTCCACCAGACCCGCAGCGACAGCCAGATGGACCGGGAGATCGACACCGTGCTCGGCGTGGTCAGGGAACTGATGGTGGCGCACGGCATCTATCACATCATCCTGCACTTCTCGAGCAATCGCGCGGTGGCCTGGCACATCGACGACCCCTACCGTTATCGCCTGCTCGATATCCAGGAACTGACCGACCCCGACTGCTGCCTGGCCTATCCGCGCCGGCCCTACCCGAAGAACGCCGAGGTCAGGGCCAGCAAGATCAGTCCGGTGCTGCAAGGCCTGAAGACGCTGCGCTTCATGGACGAGATGCTCTATCTGCGCAGCGGCACCCTCAACATCTTCAACGGCGTGGTCGGCCTCACCTTCTCCTGCGACGGTTCGCACTACGTACCGGTGGACGAGTTTCTCGACAAGGGCGCGGAGTTCTGGGTGAGCGGCGGCGTACCAGAGACCTGAGAACTTCCGGCGTCAGACCCGGTCAACATTGAGCAGTAAAGCCATTGCCATGGGTTTTCGCTACAATCCCGATTCGCTTTAACCAAGGAGTTTCACATGTTGCGTATCTTCCCTGCCCTGTTGGCCGTCTTCATCGGCTTTGCCCTACCCATGCACGACGCGGAGGCCAAACGCTTCGGCGGCGGCAAGTCGTCCGGCATGCAGCGCCAGATCACCCCGCAACAGCCTGCCGGCGCGCCGTCGAAGAACGCCACCGCCCCGAACCAAAACAACGCCGCCGGCGCCGCCGCCCAGCCGGGCAAGCGCAGCTGGATGGGGCCGGTCGCCGGCCTGGCCGCCGGTCTGGGCCTGGCCGCCCTGGCCTCGCACTTCGGCTTCGGCGAGGAGATGGCCAACTTCCTGATGATCGCGCTGCTGGTCATGGCCGCGATCTTCCTGTTCAAGTTCCTCACCCGCAAGCGCCAGCAGCCGACCATGCAGTACGCCGGCGCCACGGCGGGCGGCAACGTCATGCCGTTCCAGGCCGAGCCCATGGCCGGCGCCGGCGCCGCACCCCAGGCCGCCGCCAGCCTGCCTCCCGGCTTCGATGCCGAAGCCTTCAGCCGCGAGGCCAAGCTCAACTTCCTGCGCATGCAGGCCGCCTATGATGCCGGCAACATCGACGACATCCGCGAATTCACCTCGCCCGAGATGTTCGCCGAGATCAAACTGCAACTGGCCGAGCGCGGTGCCGCTAGCCAGCAGACCGACGTGACCCTGCTCAATGCCGAGGTGCTGGAATGCGCCGAGGAAGGCAACAAGCTGCGCGTGAGCGTGCGCTTCCACGGCCAGGTGCGGGAAGAGGCCAATGGCAATGCCGAAGGCTTCGACGAGATATGGCACCTGAGCAAGCCGGCCGACGGCAGCCACGGCTGGGTGGTGGCGGGCATTCAGCAGCTGAATTAGGTTCCCTTGGATGTAGGGTGCACTCCGTGCACCTTCACATGGTGCGTTGAACGCACCCTACGAAACGCCGGCCCCGAGCCGGCGTTTTTTATGATGCCCGCCGATCAGGACAGGGCTGTAGAGCCGTAGGGCGCAGTCGCGCAGCACTGCGCCGTATGTAAGGGTCGGATTCTTCCATTCGGCGGCTTGCCACGCGAAGCCGCCCCTACAAGTGCTATGCCGCCTGCAAAAGGAACTCGACTTTCACGGCCTCGAACGGAAAAACGATCTGGCCGTCCTCCGTGCGATCAAGCACACCGGCATTCAACAGCGCCGTTACGTCGCCGTGAACAGCCTTCACGTCACGGCCAACGCGACGGGCCGCCTCGCGAATCGACATGGGGCCGGCCCCGCACAATGCCTTCAGTAGCTCCCAGCGCTTTTCGGTAAGCACCTTCCAAAGCAGCTCGGGCGTGGCAAAACTGATACGGGCGGAGCGTTGCGGTTTGCCCGTTTTCCAGGCCTGGGTGAAGTCCGCCATCGCATCGGAGGGCGAGCGAACGTCAAGCGTCACGGTTTTCATCGTTCCACCTCTCAATGTCACGTTGGAAGTCGGCAATCAATTTCTCCGGGGTCGTGAAGGTGTAGGCGCTTTCAATTCGGCCGACATGCCGATGATCGCCTTTCCCAACCTCGTTGTCGTAACGAAGAACACATTCGCCACGCACCACGTAGGCAAGCCGATACTTGAAGCCATGGGCCGACCCCTCCACGGCTTGAGGCAAGCGCCACAGCACGAGCTCGGCAAAGGCCACTTCCGAGTATGAGATGCGCGTCGAGACGAGCTGCACGGCTTTCATGTTGGACATTGTGACAACGCCGGCGATGCGTTGTCAATAACTCCAACATCCAGGATCGAGAGGGCGAACGCTAACATGGGCAGCCACGACAGGCGATGTCGGGAAACCGCCCGCCTGCATCCGCCCTGGCGAGGACTACACTGTGAAATAAGCGCCTATTTCAGTAGGAATCATGGAGGTGCGTCATGCGTGAGATGGAACTTGGCAAGGCCTTTACCCTGATGGAACCCGGACCCGTCGTCCTGGTGACCACCCATGACGGCAAGAAGAACAACATCATGACCCTCTCCTGGACCATGGTGCTGGACTTCACGCCGGCGTTCGGCATCTGCACCGGCGCCTGGAACTACTCCTTCGCCGCGCTGCGCAAGCACCGGGAGTGCGTCATCGCCATCCCCACCGTCGACCTGCTGGACCAGGTAGTCGGCATCGGCACCCGCTCCGGCGCCGACACCGACAAGTTCGCCAAGTTCGGCCTCACGCCCGAGCCGGGCAAGATCGTCAAGGCGCCCTTGATCAAGGAATGCCTGGCCAACATCGAATGCCGGGTCGTCGACATGGTCAGAAAGCACAACCTCATCGTGCTGGAAGGCGTGGCCGCCTACAAGAACACGGCGCGCAAGGAAAAGCGCACGCTGCACGCGGTGGGCGACGGCACCTTCATCGTCGACGGCGACAAGCTGGACCGGAGGAAGATGATGGCGGCCAAGCTGCCGGCGGGGGTTTAAGGCGGGTCAGACAAGAAGCGATGGCGGTGGCCGTTCTGGTCGACCTGAAGCCATTCACACGCCGATCTTTCCTCGCCCTACTCCTCCTGCGCCGCCACCATCCAAACGCGCTTCAGTGGCAGCTCGGCCTTCAAGTCCTCGTCTAGCCGGTCGTACTGCTCGAACAACTGCTCCAGCAATTCCTTGCGTGTCCAAAGGCGCAGGCGGAAGAATTGCGTGGCCAGCTCCTTCTGCACATTGCCCTTGAAACCACCCCAGGCCACAAAGAGCCCTTCGCTGGCGTTGAATTTGGTCATGGCCCCCAGCAACTTGTCCACCGGCTCACGGCCAATCGGCGCAGACTCGGATTTCACTTCGACACAGAGACGCGGCGCGCCAAAGCCAAGTGGCCCGGAACCGGCCAGAATATCCGCTCCGCCGTCCGCCCCCTCGGGGCTTCGGTAGGTCGTATAGCCCTGTGCCTGAAGAATCGCTTCCACCAGGCGCGTCAGGCCATGCCCCTTGAAGCGGGCCGCAATCAGGTCGGCGATCTGATCACGGGCGAGCTCTTCGAGGTCAGTATCCTCGGCCACCTCGTCGGTTGCCTGGGTAGTCGCCTTGGTCGTAGCGGCAGCGGTTTCCGGCTTCCAACCATTGGCGCGCATAGCGGCGATGCGCTGCTCGGCATTGTTCCGCTGCACCCGGCAGATGGTCAGGAAGGCACCGAAGGTGAAGAGCAAATCTTTGCCGAAGTTGCTACGCGGCACGCCCTCGGCAATCCACTTCACCGCCCGCCAGTGGTAGAAGGGATTAGGCCCACCAGGCGCAGGCTGATAGTCGCCGGTCACTTCGCCGATGTAGATTGCCGGCTGGGTCTTGAGCGGCAGAACGACCAAGTCGCCCTTCTTGATTTCGTGGGCAAACGGCCAGACCTGGCTCACCCAATTCATGATCGCCCTCGGCTTAGTGTCCGGGTAACGCTCGGTCATCGCCGCCGTCAGGTCGGCCCGCTGCTTGAGCTTGGCCAGGTCCACATCCAGGCCGTCCCAGGTCACATAGACGCGGTTTTCCTGGATGAACTTCTGTTCGTATTCGCCGTGAGAACCGGCGCGGATCAACCAAATGGCCATGATGTCTTCACCCCCTAATCATCCGCGTCATCGCGCGCTTTGAAGAATTCCTCTAGTCGTTCCCGGTAGTCATCAAGTACCGATTCGACTACCCCATACTCGTCACACTCGAAGACAAACTCGCCGCCCTCCCTTGGGGCGTTGGCATAGAAGGCACTCGCGGCAATCTGGGCCAACTGGTCTTGAAGCTCGCCTATGCCGCTTGCGGTCCACTGCATCCGGTCGTCGTCGGCGTCGAACAGGGTGATTTCCTGGTTTTCTTCATCCCAGCGGGCATGCTCCATTGCATGCTCAACGGCTTCCCGCGCGGCGGCATCCCAAGGCATTTCCTCCACCGGTTCCGACCACTCCCAGCGGACAAGGTAACTATCCAGGAGTTGATCCAACAACGGCCGGGCGTTGTCGTAGTTCTCGATCACCTTCTTGGATGGCCTGCGGCTGTGGGCGCAGCAGTTGCGCATGGCCTCGATGGCTTCCATGCGTTCCTTGAGGCCTGCCAGCAATACGGCGTCGTCCTCATCTTCCACAGGTGCGCGGGCGAGTTCTTCGCGGAGGGCGTCGTAAGCCTCCTTGTCACGGATCAGTTCCAGTAACTCAGGGAGCTTGAATTCTGGTCGCCGGTTGAGACCGACATACTGGCTGAAGGTCAGATGGAAAAATTGATTCTCCGCCCGGTCCTTCATGTGCTCGGGCTTCGGCCGTTCCTTGGCGATGGTCTGGGTGCTTTCCTCGCTTAGTAAGTCATAGGGATCACCGTCTTGATAAGCATGAAGATAGACCAGCGTCAGCACCCGCCGCAACTTCATTTCCAAGGCGTAGATTTCATCCGCCCAACGCGCCAGATCAGCCCGGATCAGGGGATCGTCGAACTTGACCAGATGAACGACGGGGGCGGTGTTCAAGGCTTCCGAAAACTCATCCACCACGGTGCGTATGGAGCCAGTTTCTTCCGGCAAATCCAGGGTGAAGCCGAACAACACACGGCGGAACTCATCGCCATCCCCTCCCACCAAATAGTCGCCGGGCCTTTCCAGACTTGGAACCACCATCCGCTCGACCGCCTCACCATCGAATTCATTGAGGTTGTCTTCCAACACCTTGGATAAAACATCGCGGATCACCTCGACGATTTCGGTGTCGGGGGCGTGGTGATAGGCAATCAGGAATTCGAACATCATGGCTGCACCGGCCCAAGTAATTGTTCCTCGAACCAGCGCTTTGCCGCCTGCCAACCGGCTTCCGCTTCGGCGCGCAAGCGACGGGCTTCCTCACGGCGGCGGCGGGCTTCGGTGGCGATCATTTCCTGAATGGCTGGTTTGGGCACGGGGATGACCAGATTCACCACATCCTCATTCGTCAATCGGGGATGGGTGTTGCCAGTCATCATGTGACGGGTTTGCGCCAAGGTCAGGCTGCTACGCAGGATGGCGGCCAGATAATCCGGGGAAAGTGCGTCAGCATCCTTGATCCGCAAGACGTGGAACTCCGGCGAGCAACAGCCATCGGCTTCCGCCGTGTGAACCTTGTTGAGGTATGGCCGCAGACGGGCAAACAACACGTCGCCACGTTGAAATGTGGAACAGGCACCGGTTACGTTCTCGTCCGTAGGAACGAGTTCGCCAGTATGGCTCTGCACGTTGGCAAGACTGAGGTAGTTGGGACCGGGCGTTTTGATCTGGTCGCGGATGAAGCCCACAACCTCTTCTAACCGAGGGCAATCCAGGTGTTGCATGGGATGTTCCAGGGCGCGAAGTGCCAGGATGCGCTCAGGGTGGAAGTAATCGGCGTTGAGTCGCGATTGGCTGCCAAGTGAGGATTTGGATACCGCATATACCTTGCGCTCATCCTTGGGTGGCGGGGTAAGGCCGAGGGCCTCCAGCACGTAGCCATCGAGTCCTGCGAGCAGGGCGTCAGCTTCGGCTAGCTTCGCCCAGCGCTCCACCCGCGCCGCATCCATAGCAGCGATCAGGTCAATTTGCTTGGCCCGGGGCGGAATCGAGATTTGAAGCTGGCTAACGGTAGAGAGCTGTAGTTGAGGCTGTGCAGCGCCCGTAAAAAGACGATTCACCTGCGCTTTGCCCCAACGACTGATTAGAAACATTTCAAGATATCTCGATTCAACCGCCTCCTTCCGAGGAACAACGCGGATTGAATGAGATGAAACGATATAGTCCCGCTTCAGCTGCGGCACCACGCAAGTCTCGCCCGCCTTGGCTCCAGTTCTCGTAATTAGAATATCGCCTTCCTTAATGTAGGATGCGTCGAATGACTTAGATTCCAACTTAGATTTAGCGACAAACACCAAGTCGGAAAGGTCTAGTTCGCAATCCCGTACGTTGGCGGCGCGAATCAGCGCAACGGAATCTGGAGAATCGTCGGTATATTCGCGGGTGAACTCGTTTGGCTGAATTATGTTGGAGCACAAAGCCGCCAGAGACTTTACGTCAAACTTGATTGGGAAACCCGACTGCCCAGGTAAATCAGGATTAGGCAGGTGAAAGCTCGGGTCAAAACGAAGTCCCGCTTTGCCCCGTCGCATCGCGAAGCATAGAGCTTCGCCTACGACGACGGGGCTCAGACGAAAAAAGACGTCGGGTCCTTCTGAAATGCTCGCCACTGTGCAACCAGCCCGGTATCGGGAATGATCTCCCGATGTCGTTCGCTCCAATCCGGCTTCTTCGGGTTGGTGGTGCTCCATTCGTAGGTCACCCGGTAATCGAATAGGTCGCTACTTAAAATCTCGACCTTTTCCTTTTCCGATGTCTCGCTTACCGGAGTAACGGCAAAGGTCTTGCGCCCGGTGGCGTCGTAGCCGATGTTTTCGGCCAGAGCCATGAAGATGGGGGCGTCGTCGGACACCACCTCATCCTCGGCCAATCGGCGCATGAACACGATGCTGGCTTTGACGCCAGCGTCGTAGTGGGCAAAGGCAAACTGGGGCAGGGACACCACGGCCAGCAGTTGGAAATGATCCAGCAGCCAGTCGCGCACCCCTTGCAACGACGAGTTGGTGAGGATGCCGTCGGGCAGGACGATGGCAACGCGCCCAGTGCCTGGCTTGAGAAAAGAATGCACCCGCTCCAGGAACAGGATTTCGGTCTTGATGCTGGCGCGGTCCTTGACGGCTTTGGCCCCGCGCTTGGCATCCTGCTCGCCTTTTTCCGATTCGTCCGGCTCGCTACCCGTAGCGCTCTTCGAGAGGAAATTACGTAGCTCGAATTGCTCCAGGTATCCTTCTGCCTTCTCTGTGCGCTTGATGACGGAACCGAAGGGGGGGTTGGTCAGGATCAAGTCAAAACGACCTGGCTTGATGCCTTCGTTATGGTCGCCGAGATAAGTTCTGGGCGGCGGCGCAATGAGTCGCCCGTCGGCATCCATCTTCGGCGGAGGCGCTTTGAATAGATCAAGCGCATCGTGGCCGACGATGTTGGTATGGCCGTCGTCGTGAATGATCATGTTCATCTTGGCGACACGGGCCAGTTCTTCGTTGATCTCGATGCCAAACAGGTTCTTCTCGGCGAAGTCGTGCCAGTACTGAAAGTGTTCGATTGTGCCGGGCTTTTTCTTGCGGTCGGCTTCGCGACGGACATGGTCAAGCGCATAGAGAAGAAAGCCCCCGGAACCGCAAGCCGGGTCGAGCACCGTGTCTTTCCGCTCGGGGTTCAATATTTCCACCGCGAAAGCAATCAGTTCGCGGGGCGTGAAATACTGGCCAAAGTCGCCCTTGAAGAATCCCCCCATGAACTCCTCGAAGGCCACACCCTTGGTATCCAGTTCAGTTCGGTCAAGGGAAATGGCTTCAAGGTGTTCCACACATTGCGCAAGAATGAGCGGATCGACATTAATTTTCCCCTCGAATACGGTTGGGTCGGCGCTCTTTTCAATGTCATACAGCCTGTAGATACGAGCGGCCAGTTGTTCAGGCGTTTCATCTTCACGAGTTTGGAATTCGTAGGGCACGCCATCGTGACGGTCCGGGTCTTTTTCATCGCGGTGTTTCACGAAGACCAGCTTGCAAAACTCGCCGAAGGCCGCAATAGGACTGCGGCGACCACCTTCCCATAATGTTTGATGGCATTTGCGAATAGCGGATCGAAGCGCTTCCCGAGGAATGGCTGGCAAATCCGAGGCTTTGACAAGTTTCCCGAATTCATAGCGAACCCCACCTTTGAAAAACCGGCTTGATGGCGGTTTCCCATAGCGCAGCGGTATATCCGCGATCCGGTTTCTTTGACGCTCACCCGAAGGGAATTTTTTCGGATCATCAAAACGGAGGAGTCGGCGAGTCAGGCCGGCGATGGCACCTGCATATTTGGCTCCAAGGCTGGCCCTATTTCCGCAAGCTTGTTCGATGGCCTGGGCGAATTCCGCATCACTAATGTCGGGACGCTTACATTCGAAGACGAAATAGCGGTCTTTCATTTCGTCATCGGCGTAGATCACCAAATCAGCCTTATCGTCAGGGGTGCGGCGCTCTACCTTGACCTCAAACCCGATTCGCTCCGGCCTGTATTCGTATTTGTAGATCAGCTCAGCCCAGAACTCGGCGCGAACCTTTTCCTCGGGGTCGGAATAGCGCTCGGAATGATCGGCGGCGATGTAGTGAATTCGCTGGGTTTTGCCTTCGCCTGTAATCTTGGCAAGGCCATCTTCTAGAGCTTGTTCGAGGTATGTCTTGGTTGAGCTGGTCATCTGTCTTTCATCCTTGCTTATCTGCTTGGATAGCTTGTAACTTGCCGATGCCTTCCCGAGCGAGGGCTTCGAGCGTCATGTAATGGTGTGGTCTCCCGCCGCAAATCCTACCATTTCAAGGCCCTAGCTGGGGTGGTGGCTTTGTGCCAGGCCATGCAGCTTGTCCAGCAGCGCCAATTGGTGGTACCAGGGCAATTGTGCAAGCACCTCTTGCACAAATCCCTCATCCGGCCACGCCTCGGCAAAGGCGTGCATGTACTTGAGATTGCGCGGTGAAAGCCCCTTCATGTCCGGGAAAGCGGTGCGCAGGTCCTGCGCCAGCCGCTCGATCACCTTCGCGCCCCAGCCTTGCTCGGCCTGCCGCGCCAGAATGTCGCGCCCGATCTGCCAGTAGAGCAACACCAGAGCTGTAGGGCACAGTCGCGCAGCACTGCGCCGTATGAGATGTGTCGGATTCTTCCATTCGGCGGCTTGCTGCGCGAAGCCGCCCTACGCGTTGTCTTTCATTTCAGGGTCTGGTTTCGGCAGTGCGTTTCATTCAAGCGCCAGCCGCCGAGCACGGCGATGAAGGCGAAGCCGGCGGAGACGGCCAGGCCGTTGCGATAGCCCGCCCAGTTGTAGACCCGCACGCCTTCTAGCAGGGTGCCGTCCCAGCTCAGGTCGGCCACCCAGCCGAACAGGGGCTGCATGATGGCGGCGCCGAGGAAGAGGCCGGTGTTGACCAGGGCGATGGCCATGCCGGCGTTGGCCGGGGGCGCCCATTCCTTGGCCGCGGCGTAGGTGACCACCATGCCGCCGGCCGACAGGCCAAGCACCGCATAGAGCAGCAAACCCGACCAGCCCGGCCCCCAGGGCAGCAGGATGAGGCCGAGCCAACTGGCGCAGGACAGCAGGCCGGCGCCGAGGATGACCGGCCGGCGCCGGTGCAGGCGGTCGGACAGCCAGCCCATGAAGAAGGTGCCGACGGCGAAGCCGGCCAGGGCGGCGGTGGTGTAGAGCGAGGCCTCGCCGCGGGTGAGGCCGAACAGGTCGCGCATCAAGGGCACGCCCCATAGCCCGGCGAAGGCGAACAGGCTGCCGGTGACGCCGAAGTTGACCCAGAAACCGGGCCAGACCTTGCGGTCGCCGAGCACGGCCTTGAGCTCGTGCCGCCAATGGCGCTCGCTCATCGCGTGCTCGGCCTCGCCGGCCATGGCGCGGACCGAGGGAAAGCCGGCGTCCTCCGGCCGGTTGCGCACGAAGGCATAGGTGAGCACGGCCAACAGCAGAGAGAGCAGGCCGGCGGCGACGAAGACGTTGCGCCAGGAGAACCACAGGAGCAGCGCGGCCAGCGGCCCGGCCGCCAGGATGGAGCCCAGGTTGCCCAGCAGCAGGGTCAGGCCGCTGACCAGACCGTAGCGGCGTTCGCTGAACCACACGGTGTTGGAGCGCATGAGGCCGACGAAGACGACCGAGACGCCGAGGCCGACCAGGAAGCGCCCGGTCGAGGCGGCGGCGAGGTCGGGCGCCAGGCCGAACAGGATGGAGCCGACGCCGGCGACCACGGCGCCGACGGTGACGCTGATGCGCGGACCGAGGGTATCGGCCAGGATGCCGGAAGGAATCTGCATCGCGGTGTAGACGTAGTAATACATCGCGGCCAAGGAACCTAGCTCGGCGCCGCTGGTGTGGAAGGCCCGCATCAGGTCGGCCGCGACCACGCCGGGCGCCATGCGGTGGAAGTAGACCAGCATGTAGGACAGCACCAGCAGGGCATAGGCGGTCCAGCGGACCTGCTGGAAGCGGCGGTATTCGATAGCGCTGAGCATGGCCTGATTCTACGGGAACCTGCCGCCACGGCGCGCGGATAGACATTGTGGCCGCCACATTCCCTGACTATGCTGGTTAAACTTATCCGCACAGGAGCAGCACTATGCCCAACAAGAAGACGCCAGCCGGCCTGCCGGCAATGGATCGTGCCAAGCACGATGCCGGCTCGATCGAGTATTCGCTCGGCAGCCATCTGGTCTATTCGATCAGCAAGGATCCGCTTACCGCGACCGACCGGGACTGGTTCTACAGCGCCGCCCATACCGTGCGCGACCGGCTGACCGAGGGCTGGATCAAGACCATGCGCCGCTACTACGACGAGGATGCGAAGCGGGTCTATTACCTGTCGATGGAATTCCTGATGGGGCGCACGCTGAGCAACGCCATCAGCAACATCGGCTGCGACGATGCCTTCGGCCAGGCCGTGCGGGCCTTGGGCCTGGACCAAGAACGCTTGCGCGACCAGGAATTCGACGCCGCGCTGGGCAACGGCGGCCTCGGCCGCCTGGCTGCCTGCTTTCTCGATTCGATGGCGACGCTAGGCATCCCCGGCTACGGCTACGGCATTCGCTATGAGTACGGCATGTTTACCCAGGCCATCGACGATGGCCACCAGGTCGAGCATCCGGACAACTGGCTGCGTTATGGCAATCCCTGGGAATTCCCACGGCCGGAGATCCTGTATCAGGTGAAGTTCCATGGCCACGTGGTCAGCTATGCCGACGAGCACGGCAGGCCCTGCTGCCACTGGGTGGATACCGACGACGTGATGGCCATGGCCTACGACTACCCGATCCCCGGCTATGGCACCGAGACGGTGAACAATATGCGGCTGTGGGCAGCCAAGGCCAGCCGCGACTTCGACCTGCGCTATTTCAACGAGGGCAACTACATCAAGGCGGTCGAGGACAAGAACGAGTCGGAGAACCTGTCCAAGGTGCTGTACCCGGACGACACCACGCAGATGGGCAGAGAGTTGCGACTGAAGCAGCAGTATTTCTTTGTCTGTGCGACGCTGCAAGACATCCTGGTGCGGCACCACAAACACCACGACGGCTTCGATACCTTGCCGGACAAGGTGGCGATCCAACTCAACGATACCCACCCCTCCATCGCCATCCCGGAACTAATTCGCATATTGGTCGATCAGCACGGCCTGGCCTGGGACCATGCCTGGGATATCGTCACCCGCACCTTCTCCTATACCAACCACACCCTGATGCCAGAAGCCATGGAAACCTGGCCGGTGGAACTGTTCGAACGTGTATTGCCACGCCACCTGCAGATCATCTACGAGATCAACCACCGCTTCCTGAAGGACGTGATGCACCACTACCCGGACGACGCCGGGCTATGGGCGCGAATGTCGATCATCGACGAGAGTAACGGCCGGCGCGTGCGCATGGCGCACCTGGCCATCGTCGGTAGCCACAAGGTCAACGGCGTGGCCGAGTTGCACACCCAATTAATGAAGGACACCATCTTCGGCGACTTCCACCGGCTGTGGCCGGACAAGATCGTCAACATGACCAATGGCATCACGCCGCGGCGCTGGCTGCACCAGGCCAACCCCGGCCTGTCCGGC
This sequence comes from Betaproteobacteria bacterium, assembly GCA_016234655.1. Taxonomy (GTDB): domain Bacteria; phylum Pseudomonadota; class Gammaproteobacteria; order Burkholderiales; family Thiobacillaceae; genus Sulfuritortus. The sequence continues at coordinate 49,117 of JACRAU010000023.1, read as the reverse complement.
CTGATCTCCCAACACCTCGGCAACGACTGGGTGCGGGACTTGAAACAGCTCGAGCGGCTGGCGCCGCTGGCCGACGATGCCGGGTTCCGCGCCGCCTTCGCCCAAGTGAAGCGCGACAACAAGACCCGGCTGGCCCGGCTGATCGGACAGCACCTGCACCTGGCCGTCGACCCCGAATCGCTGTTCGACGTGCAGGTCAAGCGCATCCACGAATACAAGCGGCAACTGCTCAACGTGCTGCATGTGATCACGCTGTACAACCGGCTGCGCGCCGGCACCGATTGCGTGCCGCGCACGGCGATCTTCTCAGGCAAGGCGGCGCCCGGCTATCGCCAAGCCAAGCTGATCATCAAGCTGATCAACGACGTGGCCGACATCGTCAACAACGACCCCGCCGTCCATGGCCGGCTCAAGATCGCGTTCATCCCAAATTACGACGTGACCACGGCGCAGGACATCATGCCCGCCGCCGATTTGTCGCAGCAGATATCGACCGCCGGCACCGAGGCCTCGGGCACCGGCAATATGAAGCTGTCGTTGAACGGTGCGCTGACCATCGGCACGCTCGACGGCGCCAATGTCGAGATCCGGCAGGAGGTCGGCCCGGAAAACTTCTTCATCTTCGGCCTGACCACGCCGGAGGTCGCCAATCTGCGCCAGGCCGGCTACAACCCGTGGGACTACTACCACGGCAACGAGGAACTGCGGCACGTGCTGGACATGATCCGCGACGGCTATTTCTCGCCGGAAGATCGCGACCGCTTCCGGCCGATCTTCGACGCGCTCACCGTCGGCGGCGACAATTACCTGCTGCTGGCCGACTACGCCTCCTACATCGCCTGTCAGCAAGAGGTCGAGACCCTGTACCGCGACCGCGAGGCCTGGATGCGCAAGGCTATCCTGAATGTCGCGCATATGGGCAAGTTCTCGTCCGACCGCACCATCGCCGAATATGCCCGGCATATCTGGCAGGCCAAGGCGGTAGCTGCACCGCGCTGAGGGTCAGTGCACCAGGAAACCCTGCGCCTTGCCGTCACTATTGTTGACGAAGATACGACCTTTGCCGTCCGACCACCAATCCCATCGCATCTGTTCGGCGGTCGGCTGGGTCAGCACATAGTCCGCCAATAGCTTGTAAGTTGCATTCGGCAGGCGCAAAGTCGCCGAGCCATTGCCGTTGTCGCTCAGTGTCGCATTGGGATCCAGGCTTTTGACGATACTGGCCAAGCGTGCGTAATCGGCGATCACCGGATTGAGTACCTGCACATTACCGGCCGCATTCCGATAGACCACGCGGCCCGTGGCATCGATGCTGAAGCCAGCCTGCCCCTGGCCGCCGAGCGTGACAGTCCACTCCGGCCGCAGGATATAAAGCGTACCGTCGATGGTGGTATGGAGCACGCCATTCGACAAGAGGGTGCTGGAGGCGCTGCCTTGCGTATTCAAGGCCGCCGCCCGCCGGGCAAAGTCACCGGGGTCGGACACGGCCGGAGTAAAAGTGACCACGATGCCGGACTTGACCACCTCGACATTGCCGTTGGCGAGTACGGTCATGCCGTCCTTGCGGCTAACGTCGATGGGTATGCTGCCCAATGGCAAGGCATTGGCGACGACGCCACCGGGGAAGGTCAGCCGCAGCACGCCGAGCGAGGTTTGGATGCCGCTGCCTTTCACGATGGCACCGATGGTATCGATTAGCGACTGGCCGCCCAAACGGGCCGGACTGCCGTTCAGGTTGGGGATGATCGGCTGGATCGTCAACGATGTGGTCTGGCCGCCGCTGGCAACCGCAAGCACATCCAGCGGGTCGCCGGCATGGTTGTGACGACCGGCTTTCGAACCGAGCTGTATGGCATTCAATTCGCCCCGGCTGCCGAAGTTCAACAACTCGCCGGAGAAAACCGCCGTCGTGTCGCCTTGTCCCTCGCTTTGGACCGATACCTTGCCCTGATCGACCTCCACCACCCAGCCTTCACCTTCGCGGCTGACCAGGACGACCGTGTTGACTTCTTCGGTGGTGAGCAAGGCCGTGTGGAAGCCGACCGCGACCATGGCCTGGCCGGACACCGTCCCCGCTATCCTGGCCTCGCCTTGCACCACCCTCAAGGCCGTGGCGCCGTTGACCTTGGCAACCTGCAACAAGGTGTCGTTCGATGACCTGAAATCGAGCACCGAGCGACCGATGACGAAGCTGACCGTCTCCTGGCTGGGCAGCGAGATCAGCACATTGGCCTGCGCGCTTTCGTTGAGCAGCAAGGCTGTGGGGATACCGGGTTTCACGACAAGCACGCCATTTGCCGACAACTCGACGTTGCTGCCGGCGTTTTGTATCACGCTCGTAACCGAACCGACAGGCTGATAGGTCACATCGCCCGGCACCGGCACGGGCGACGGGGGTGGCGGCAGCGGCGGCGGGGGTGGAGAGACCCCCGAGCCGGAGAGTGCCACGACATGCGGGCTGCCCGTGGCATCCGAACTCACCGACAGATTGGCACTGCGGCTACCGGTCGCGCTGGGCGTGAAGGTGACCGAAATCGTGCAGTTCGCACCGCCGGCCAGGGTCGCGCCGCAATCGGTGGTACGGGCAAAGTCGGCGGCATTGGTGCCGGATATCGAAATGGCGGAAATATTAAGCGTGCTGCCGCCCGTGTTGCTCAGCGTGGTTGTCTTCGCCGCCGGGGTGGTCGAGGTTGTCTGGCTGCCGAAGTCGAGCGTGGCAGGGGAAAGCCCAACCGCCGCCGGAGACAGAATACCGGTGCCGCCTAGGCTGATGGAATGCGGGCTGCCGCTCGCATCCGAACTGACACTCAGGCTGGCGCTGCGCGCACCGGCCGCGCTGGGCGTGAAGGTGACCGAGATCGTGCAGCTTGCCCCACCTGCCAACGTCGCGCCACAAGCGGTGGTGCGGGCGAAGTCGGCGGCGTTTGCACCGGTCAACTCGATGGCGGAGATATTGAGCGTGCCGCCGCCGTTGTTGCTCAGAGTCACCGTTTGCGCGGTCGAGGCGGTGGACAATATCTGGTCGGCAAAACTCAGCGATGAAGGCGAAAGCGTCGCCGTGGGGGCGGCCACGACGGAGAAGGTGTAGACCGCCACCCTGCCGAGCACGGGAGCGCTGAGATTGATGGAACTGGCATCCTGGCCATCGACCGCAAAGGCGTATAGCAGATGCCGGCCAGGGGTCAGGCTGGCAGTGCTCGCGCTCCAATTGGCCCCGCCCGCAGCCGTGGCCTTGCTCCATGTGCCTTGCAGGCTGTCCACCTGGAAATATACCCCTCGCACCGGCGGCGCCGTCGGCGAGAAGGCGCTGGTGGCGGTCAGGGTCAGGGTCGGGGTCGAACTGGTCGTGACGTTGCCGGATAGCGGCGTTACGGTCACCGTGAGCGGAATCGCCTCGTCCGCCTTTTCGGTGACGGTGGTGACGTTGTTGCTGCCCCAATTCGCCACATAGACCTTGTGGCCGGCCGGGTTCACCGCCGCCGCATTGGGGTTGGTGCCAGCGCTTAAGGTGGCGATGACGCTGGTGCCGATGCCGCCGATCACCGAGACGTTGGCGCTGCCATAGTTGGCCACGTAAATCTTATTGCTGGCCGGATTCACGGCCACTGCACTCGGCCCCGTGCCGACCGCGAGCGTCGCAACGACGCCGTTGGTCGCACCGTCGATCACGGTGACATTGTTGCTGCCGTTATTCGCGACGAAAATTTTGTTCGTGACCGGATTGACGACGATAGCACCGGGCGCATCCCCGACCAAGACCGTAGTGACGACGGTATTGTTGCTGCCGTCGATCACGGTGACGTTGTCGCTGTCTTCGTTCGCCACGTAGATCCGGTTGGTGGCGGCATTGATCGCGATCGCGCGCGGGCTGGTGCCAACCGCGACCGTGGCGGCGACGGTATGGCTTGCGCCATCGACCACGGTGACATTGGCGCTACCCCAGTTCGCCACGTAGATCCGGTTGCTGGCCGGGTTGACGGCGATCGCCTGCGGGTTGGTGCCCACGGCGATGGTGGCGGCAACCGCATTGGTCGTGCCGTTGATCGCGCTCACGCTATTGCCGAAGTTGTTCGCCACGTAGACCCGGTGGGTGGCCGGGTTGACGGCAAGGGCACGCGGACCGCTGCCGACGGCGACGCTGGCCGTGACGGTACCGGCAGCGCCGTCGATCACCGTGACATTGGCACTGCCCTCATTGGCCACATAGATTCGGTTGGTCGCCGCGTTCACGGCGATGTCGCGTGGACTGGCACCGACGCTGATGGTGCTGGTGGCGTCAGTAGCGCCATCGATAGCGGTGACGCTGCCAGCCGTGTAGTTGGTGACGTAGATCTTGTTGCTGGCCGGATTGGCCGACACGGCGGTAGGCCGAGTCCCTGCCGCGATGGTGCCGATGGCATGGGTGGCGCCGTCGATCACCGTGACGCTGTAGACGCCCCCGACCGCCAAGTTGTTGGCGGCATAGACTTGGTTGGTCGCCGGGTTGACGGCAATGGCCTGGGTGCCGTTGGTGGCAGTGAGCGTGGCGGCGACGCTATTGTTCGCGCCGTCGATCACCGTGACGTTGTCCCCGGTAAAGTTCGCGGTGTAGATCCGGTTGGTCGCGGGATTGAGGCTGATCGCACGAGGGGCAGTGCCAACTGCGACCGTGGTGATGACGCTATTGGTATCGCCATTGATTACCGCCACGCCATTGGCAGTATCGTTCGCCACGTAAATCCGATTGGTGACCGGATTGACGACCAGCGCCTCCGGATCATTACCGGTAGCGATGGTGGTTGTGAAATTGGTAGCACCATCGATGACCGTAACGCTGTCACCGGTATTGTTCGCGACATAAATCTTATTGGTGGCGGGATTCACTGCAATGTCCACTGGGTCGGCACCCACCGTGATCGTGGCGGAAACGGTATCGGTCGCGCCGTCGATCACCGACACGCTATCGCCATTGAAATTCGCGACATAAATCCTATTGGTAACCGGATTGATCGCGATGGCGCGCGGCTGATCGCCGACCGCGGGTGTGGCCACCACGGTATTGGTCGCGCCGTCGATCACCGACACGCTATCGCCGCCCTCGTTCGCCACGTATATCTTGTTGGTGGCCGTATTGACCGCGATGGCGCGCGGCGTGCTTGCCACGGCGACAGTGGTCACCACGGAATTGTCGCTGCCGTCGATCACGGTGACGTTGGCGCTGCCGTTGTTCGCGACATAGATGCGGTTGGTCGCGGGATTGACAGCGATGGCGCGTGGGCTGGTGCCCGCCGCGATAGCACTGGCGGCATGAGTCGCACCATTAATCGCGCTGACGTTGGCGCTGCCATTGTTCGCGACATAGACCCAGCCGCTGGCCGGATTGACGGCAACCGCAATGGGGCTGGTTCCTACCGTCACGCTGGCGGTCACGGTCTCTGCCCTTAGCGGCCCAGCCATACCCACCGCAAGCGAGAGCATTATGATTGCCTGCCATTGCCGCTTTATATTCATGCTTACTCGCTTCTCAAAGGCCTGAACGCCTCTGTGGAATCAGTGTTGCGCTATCTGCACACGCCCTTTATTCCGCGCTTCTCTCTTCCATACCAAGAGTCTGCTACTCAGTTTAAAAATAACACATATCGCCCTTCATGCTTATAGATAAACGGCCCTTACAATGACGGCCATGGAACCCCTTGCCCCCTACGCCGGCCTGTCGCCGGACACCGTGCTCGACGCCCTCGACGGCGTCGGCCTGCGCGGCGACGGCCGCCAACTCGCGCTCAACAGCTACGAGAACCGCGTCTACCAGATATGGCTGGAGGACGGCGACTCGGTGGTGGCCAAGTTCTATCGGCCCGAGCGCTGGTCCGACGCCGCCATCCTGGAAGAACACGCCTTCACGCTGGAACTGAGCGAACGCGAGATCCCCGTGGTCGCGCCCCTGCTGATCGGCGGCGCCAGCCTGCATCGCCACGGCGACTTCCGCTTCGCGGTCTACCCGCGCCAAGGCGGCCGGGTGCCGGAACTGTCCGATCCCGACACCCTGGAATGGATGGGCCGCTTCATCGGCCGCATCCATGCGGTCGGCGCCTTGCAAGCCTTCGAGCACCGGCCCACATTGGATATCGCCAGCTTCGGCGAGGAACCGCGCGCCTTTTTATTGCAGGGCGAGTGGTTGCCGGAGGATTTAAGCGAGGCCTATCGCTCCGTGTCCGAGCAGGCGCTGGCCGGGGTGCGCCACGCCTTCGGCCGCGCCGGCGAGGTGGCATCGCTGCGCCTGCACGGCGACTGCCACATGGGCAATGTGCTGTGGACCGACGACGGCCCGCATTTCGTCGACTTCGACGACAGCCGCATGGGCCCGGCGGTGCAGGACCTGTGGATGCTGCTATCGGGCGAGCGCGAGGAGCGCATCCGGCAGTTGGCCGACATCTTGGCCGGCTATGAAGATTTCATGGAATTCGATGCCCGCGAGCTGCACCTGATCGAGGCCCTGCGCACCCTGCGCCTGATTCACTACGCCGCCTGGCTGGCCCGGCGCTGGAGCGACCCGGCCTTCCCCGCTGCCTTCCCCTGGTTCAACAGTCAGCGCTACTGGCAGGACCACATCCTGGAGCTGCGCGAGCAGGTCGCGGCGATGGACGAGCCGCCGCTGTGGCCGGCCTGATCGGCCATCGAAAATAAAAAAGGCAGCCGAGCGGCTGCCTTTTTTGCCCGGCACAAAATCAATGCACGCTGAAAGACCCCGTTACGGTCCGGCGTGGCGGCTGCTGCTTGATGAGATTGTCCACCTCGATCTGCCGCAACTGCTGCTCTTTCCTCAGATCGCCGCGCGCCAACTGCGCGGCCTTCAGATTGAGCGCTTGAGGCCTAAGATTGGCCTCGGCGGAATCGATGCCTAGCTTGGCCAAACCCGCATCCATCTCCTGGTCGCGCTTGGCCGTCAATCCAGCCAGCTTGGCCTCGATCGGCGCGCGTGCCGCCGCGTCGCGCGTCTTGGCCAAATCGCGGTTGAGTTTGTCGATTTGCGCCGCGAATTTGGTATCGATCGACTTCTTCAAGTCCTCCACCTGCTTGGGCTTGAATTGATCGAGCGTGACGCGACGGGGCTGGCAGAAGCAGCGCTTCTCGTTGAGCTGGGCCAAGAGGAAGTTCTTGCGATCGGGCAGGAAGAAATCCAACAGGGCCGTCGATAGCTGCTGCCCCGCCCCGGTGCCGAAGATCGGGCCGGCCAACTCGGGCGGATTGGTCACCGGGGTATTCACATGCACAAAGGCATTGGGTGCAACGTCCGGCCAGCTCGTGGTCGTTCCGCCGGTCGGCGTCGTGACGCTACCGATACTGTTGGGCGCGGTCAGACCAAAATTGCCCGGCATATGGCAACCGCCGCAGCTTTGCGTGGTCGCCCGGTTGACCAGTTGGTCACGGGTCAGACCGTGGGCCGCCGCTGCCGCATCCAAGTTGGTCCGAAAGGTGTTCGCGGCCGCTGCGTTGACCTGGCCGCGATAGTCGTCGATGAAGGTCGCTCCATTCGGCATCGAGAAGCTCTGCGATGCGTCGAACACGGGATCGACCGAATAGCCGATCTTCATCAAGCCGGCGTTCGACAAGGCCCCGGCCTGGAGCAGCACCTGACTCTCGAAGGCCGCAGCCCTGGCCTGGAACGGCCCGGCCGCATTGGCGATATCCTCGTTCCACAACTCGCCATAAGGATTGACCTTGACCGCCACCGGCACCAGATTGAACTTGCACGGTCTGCTGCCGCAATCGACCACGGTCTTGAATTCCTTCAGCATCCAGGGGAACGTGAGGAACTGGTTGGTACGTATCTGGCCGCCGCCGGAAGAGGAATAGCCCGAGCTCGTGCCCTTGATGCTGTAGTGATCGACATGCACCACGGGGCGGAAACCGGGCAGGCCGTTATAGTAGAACTCGCTCAGCTTCTTCGCCCGTACGGCAGGGTCGCTGATCGTCGACAGCGATTTCCAGAACTCGGCGACCTGCAAACAGCCCTCGCGGCAGCCTGGCTTGGGGTTGGGCAACACGGCCTCGAAGATGACCAGATTGCGCTGGATACCGCTCTCCGGCTTGCCGTAGATGATGCGGAACTCGCCGCAGTTGCGCCAACCCTCGTGCGCCAGGTCCATGCGATTGACCAAGGACAAGGGGCGATAGGCATCCATCCGCGCCTGGACCTGCACATCGGTACCTTGGGCCTCAGCCCCCTCGCCCGGTGACGGCCGGCACTGGTTCGGATAGCCATTCACCGTGCCGGCATTGTCGGTGCAATGCGGGCTACCGGCCACCACGCCAGGCGCCGGGTTCTGGGTATCCCACAATTGCCGGAAGATACTCGTGGCGGTCGTGCCCGGCACCACGGCGGAAACCTGGCCGGCAAGCTGGCCCATCGTCCGGTTGAGCGAGAAGTCCGCCCCGTCCAGCGTGGCGCGGTCATGCACGAACAACGAGCGATGCGGGTCGATGTCGGCCGCTGCGGTTTGGGCCGGCAAGCGGCAAAAGCGAGGAAACTTGAACGACAGGAAATCCAAGCCATCGACGATTTTTTTGCGCTGCTTCTCTTGCAAATCGAGCCGCTCGGCGCCCTGCTTCAACTGCAACTGCATCTTCTGATTCTTTATGCTCTTGATGTTGTCTTGTTGCAGCAGCGTACGGCTATCGAAACTAAAGGTATCCGTCGCGGCCTGGGCCGTGGCGGCGAACACACACAGCAATAGGGCATGGAATAGCCCACCCTTTGTGGATATCATGGCACTGCTCCCTGAAATGGTTTTTACGGTCCAGGCGGCTCGATATACTCCAAGACGCCGCCCCTCTCGACGGATGCTCTGTGGCCCGTCTACCGAATTTTTAACACAGCCTAATTATTAAAACCAATCCAAGTCTTTTAAGAAAAAACTAATCCAATAAAATCATGCAACTAGACCGTATTTTGCAATCCCAGGGCTTCGGCAGCCGCAAGCACTGCCGGGGTATGATCCGCCACGGCCAAGTCGCCATCGCGGACAAGGTCTGCGACGACCCCTTCGTCGAACTGAACCCGGAGGGACTGAATTTCAGCGTGGACGGCGAGCCCTGGCAATACCGCGAGCATGCCTACATCATGCTGCACAAACCGCAAGGCCATGAATGCTCGCGCACGCCCAAGCACCACCCGAGCATCTTCTCGCTGCTGCCCGACCCGCTGGTCGGGCGCGAGGTGCAACCGGTCGGCCGCCTGGACGAAGACACCACCGGCCTGCTCTTGCTGACCGACGACGGCCAGTTTATCCACGCCCTCATCTCGCCCAAGCGCAAGGTACCCAAGGTCTATGCGGTGACCACCAAGCACCCGGTCGACGACGATCAACTCGCCGCGCTACGTCGCGGCGTGCAACTGCACGACGAGCCGGTGCCGATCGCGGCGGCGGCCTGCGAGCGCATAGACGATCACCTGATCCACCTTACCCTGATCGAAGGCAAATACCATCAGGTCAAGCGCATGGTCGCCGCCGCCGGCAACCGGGTGGAGGCCCTGCGCCGCATCGCCATCGGCGGCCTGAGCCTACCCGACGACCTGGAGCCAGGCGAATGGCGTTGGCTAGAGGCAAGCGACCTTGAGAAACTCTGGGGAAAATCGGAAGGCTGAGCCGCCGAGTCCGGCCAACGATTGGCTGGCCGATCACGCCGCCCTGCTGATCCGCTGCTACCGGCACTGGACCGGGCGCGAGCTGATCGACCCCAGCCTGTCACCGCAGGCCGTAGCGCACGCCTTGTACCAAGCCCCCTTCGCCGTGCTGTCGCACGACGCGGAGGCCGATCCCTGCTTCACCTACGCCAACCTGACGGCGCAACGCCTGTTCGAGATGCCCTGGCCTGAGATCGTCGGCCTGCCCTCGCGCTATTCGGCCGAGCCGCTGGTGCGCGAAGCGCGCGAACGCCTGCTCCAGCGGGTGGCTGAACATGGTTTCATCGACGACTACAGCGGCATCCGGATCGCCAAGTCCGGGCGCCGTTTCGGCATCCGCGCGGCTACGGTGTGGAACCTGTTCGACGAGCGGGGCAACCCGACCGGACAGGCCGCCAGCTTCGGCGATTGGCAAGCTGTCGGCTAGTATTTCCGGGCACTTGTCCCGCCGCGAAATTGTTCTAGCGTGAGAGTACAAGCCGTTAAGGAGAAGGATCATGGTTGCCGTCACCCAAACCTTTGTCCGCCCCGGGCACGAACCGATGCTCGACCCGGATTTCCCACATGCCCCGATCGACTGGAGCCGCGAGGCCGGCCTGCGTGCCGCGCGTGACATGGCGCTCAAACTGACCGAAGAACACTGGCAGGTCGTCTGCGCCCTGCAGGAATTCTATGCCCAACATGAAGAGGGCCATATCAACGTGCGCGAGCTGCACGATGCCCTGGATGAGTTCTTCCATCCGGAGGGCGGAATCAAATACCTGTATCGGCTCTTTCCCGGCGGGCCGATCGCCCAGGGCTGCCGCCTCGCCGGCCTGACACCGCCGGCAGGTGCGACCGACAAGGGCTTCGGCAGCGTGATCTAAAAAGCTGTCTTAAAAATCCACCAAGCCTGGAAATGCCTTGTGGGAGCGGTGATTTTTTAAGACGGCTTCTTAGTCAGCGGAGTTGCCTCGGGTCCGTTTTTATTCAGCGCCTCGACACCTTTCTTCACCATTGCCTGCGCATCCAATCAGGCCTTGAGCATATCCGCCAGGCGTTGCTTGAAGTGCGCCAAGTCCAAGGGCTTGGTGAGGTAGTCCGTCGCGCCGTCGGCCATCAGGCTGGCTATCCGTTCCGGGACCGCATCGGCGCTGAACACGACGATGGGCATGGCATGTTTCCCCCGCACCGCCTTGAGCACGTCTTGCCCACCGATGCCGGGCAAATGCAAATCCAGCATCAATACATCCGGCTCGAACCGTTCGAGCATGGCCAAGCCCGCCTCGCCGGATTCGGCGCAATGCAACTCGATGCCACGGAAGGGCTCCAAGATACGCGTCACCAAGGTTCGATTCAGTTCATTGTCTTCGATATAAAGCACCCGTTTACCCGAGACGGCGGAAAGCCGCGCATCCAGGGGATCGTCCGAGTCCATTGGCAACGCCGGCGCCTTATCGCTCACACTGCCACATTCGCCAAGCAAGCGGCGAAAATCATAAAATGTGCTTGCATCACGGTCAGCATTTACCCAGTCCCTGTCACAATATCTTTATTGAATCAGAGGGGAGCAATGACATGGAGTTCTTTGCCACCGCCGCCGTCCGGGTACGCGCCTCCGACCTACAGAGGCAACTCGTCATCGGCAATCTACCACGCTGGTGCGCCTCGATCGATAAGGTATTGGAGAACGAGGGCGACAAAGGCGGCATCTATTGCCTCTGGGGCGAGTTCCGTATCCATCGCGAACTGATCCGCGACGGCGTGCGCTTCTCCTTGCCGACCTGCCCGAACGGCCTGCAATGGACCGTCACCGTGGAAGATGGCGCGCCCTCCGGCAAGGCCCTGGTGCACTGCACGATCAATCGGCGCGCGCCTGCCACCGAGTTTATCGAATCGGTCGAACATTTCATGGCCGACTGGAAGACGGGTCTGGAAAGCGGTACGCCACGGGCTCACGCCCCCGCGCCCCGCTCCGGCGAATGCATGCCCTGGTTCGGTTGAAACCGGCCGGGTCAAACGTATTCGTCGATCTTGCTTCCGACATCGTCGGCACGGCGCGCGTCGGTTCGACGATCCAGGTCGGTTCGGGTATCCAGGATCACCGGCGCCTCGGCCTCGCGCCGTCCCTGTTGCCGACGCTCCTCGCCGCTGCGCCGCTCGCCCGCCTCTTCGCCCTGTTCCTGCCCGTATCCGCCTTGGCCCTGCTGCTTGCGTTTGGGCAAATAACGCTGCCTCGCGGCGGCATTGGGCGCCACGGGACGCACGTTCGCCACCGCATCGGGCTGGCGAATCTCGTATCGGTTCTCGATAACCGTGGTCGGTGGAATGTTGTCGGCTGGTAGGCGCATCGAATTCCCCACTGCTTCCCTATTTCATTATATGACCCGAATATCGGCGATCGGCGCGCCAACTTGAGCCACCGGCCATCGCCATGGCGACGCGCCGAGCTCGGCGCTGCCCGGTTTGCGCCGGTTTCTTCCTGTGTTAGCCTGGACTCGACTGCCCGCATGCCAGCACGAAACGAGGCCACGTTTGAAACGACGCACCTTTTCCGCCCTCCTGATCGGCGCCGCCCTGCTCGGTTCGCTACCGTGCGCGGCGGCGCAAGAGGCGCTGGAGCCCGGCTTCGTCGCCTGGCTCGGCGGCGTGCGCGACGAGGCCCTGGCGCGCGGCGTGTCGGAGCATACCTGGCGGACCGCCTTGCCCGCCTTGCGCCCGATACCGCGCGTGCTCGACCTGGACGCGAAGCAACCCGAGTTCGTCGAGATATTCTGGAATTACCTGGACGGCCGGGTCAATGCGCGTCGGATCGACGAAGGTCGTAAGCTCATGCAACGGCATGCTGCCCTGCTGGACAAGATCGCGCGCGCGCATGGCGTGCCGCCCGGCATCCTGGTCGCGTTCTGGGGCATGGAGACCGACTACGGCAAATTCACCGGGGGCTACCCGGTCGTCGGCGCGCTCGCCACCCTGGCCTACGACGCCCGGCGCAGCCGCTTCTTCCGCGCCGAATTGCTCGATGCGCTGGACATCCTGCAAGCCGGCCACATCCAGGCCGATGCCATGCGCGGCTCCTGGGCCGGCGCCATGGGCCAGGTGCAATTCATGCCCTCCACCTTCCGCCGCTACGCGGTGGACGCCGATGGCGACGGCCGCAAGAACATCTGGTCGTCGCCGGCCGATGCGCTGGCCTCGGCCGCCCACTACCTGCGCGAGGCCGGCTGGCGGGCCGACCGCCCCTGGGGCGAGCCCGTGCGCCTGCCGGCCCATTTCGACTGGCAACTCGCGCGGCTCGATGGCAGAAGGCCCTTGGCCGATTGGGCCGAACTGGGCGTGAGCCGTGGCGACGGCAGTCCGCTGCCCAAACAAGACGGGATGGCCGCGATCCTGTTGCCGCAGGGCCATGCCGGCCCGGCCTTTCTGGTCCATGGCAACTTCGACGTGATGCTGACCTGGAACCGCTCGGTGAACTATGCGCTGGCGGTCGGCCACCTGGCCGACCGGCTGGAGGGCGCGGCCCCCTTGTATCTGGGACGCGATACCGACAATCGTCGGCTGACCCGGGAACAGGCCTTGGAACTCCAGCAGTGCCTAGCGCGGCTGGGTTTCGGCTCGGGCGAGGCCGATGGGGTGTTGGGCTCCAAGACACGGGCGGCGATTCGCGCCTATCAATCGGCCAATCGCTTGCCGGCCGACGGCTATCCCTCGCTACCGCTGCTGGAACGGCTGCAAACGGCCATCGCACGCCCCAGTCAGGCCGCCTCGCTACTCTTCTGACGCCATCCTGACAGCCCCCCTAGGCTGTGCCAGGTAACGCCGCTTGGCGTTGTCCGCCAGCAGCCGCTCGCTCAACCAAACCCCCGTCTTGACGGCATCCATCGGCCGCGCGAAATAATAGCCCTGGCCCTCGTCGCAACCGAGCGGCAGCAGGGCCTGCAACTGCGCCTCGGACTCGACGCCCTCGGCCACCACGGTCAGGCCCAAGGCCCGGCCCAGCGACACGATGGCGCTGGCGATGGCCATGTCCTCGGGATCGGTCAGGATATCGCGCACGAAGGAGCGGTCGATCTTCAGCACCAGGATCGGCAGGCGCTTCAAATAGCTCATCGACGAGAAACCGGTGCCGAAGTCGTCGATCGCGATGCGCATGCCCAGTTCTTCCAGGGCACCGAAGGTGGTCATGATCCGATCGGACTGTTCGAGCAAGAGGTTCTCGGTGATCTCCAATTCCAGCCAACGCGGTTCCAGGCCGTATTTTTCCAGGCAATGCGCCACGTGATCGGCCAGCCCCGGCTCCCAGAACTGGCGCGAGGAGACGTTCACCGCCACGCCGACGCGCATGCCCTTGTCGTGCCACTCGCGGACCTGGCCGCAGGCCTTGTCCATCAGCCATTTGCCGACCGGCACGATCAGGCCGGTGTCCTCCAGGGCCGAAACGAACTCGGCCGGCGACATGTAGTCGTGGCCCGGCCGTTCCCAGCGCAGCAAGGCCTCGACCGAGGTCGGCACGCCCGAAGGCAAGGTGACGCGCGGCTGGTAGTGGATGGCGAACTCGTCGTTGTCCAGGGCCTGGCGCAAGGCGCGCTCCAGGCCGACCCGCTGCATGACCTTGGCCGCCATTTCGGCGGTGAAGAACTGATAGTTGGAACGGCCGCGATCCTTGGCGCGATACATCGCGGTGTCGGCCGCGCGGAACAGGTCGTCGATGTTGCCCGCGTCGTTCGGATAGATCGCGATGCCGACGCTGCAACCCAGGAACACCTCGTGCTGTTCGACATGGAAGGGCCGCGAGAACGCGTTGACGATGACGCTGGCGCGATCCGACACGTCTTCGATCCGGCCCATGCCTTCCAGCAGGATGATGAACTCGTCGCCACCCAGGCGCGCGATGGTGTCGCCCGGCCGCACCAGTTTTCCCAGGCGCTCGGCCGCGAGCTTCAAGACTTGGTCGCCAAGCGCATGGCCCAGGGTGTCGTTCACGTCCTTGAATTTGTCCAGATCGAGGAACATGACCGGCACGATGCGGCGATTGCGCTTGGATTTGACGATGGCCTGCTCCAGGCGATCGCGGAACAGCACGCGGTTCGGCAGGCCAGTCAGCACATCGTGATAGGCCATGTGGTGCAGGCGCTCCTGGGTCTCTACCAGGCGCGTCGCATCGCGGCTGGTAGAGATGAAATGCGTGACCTCGCCGTGCTCGTCCATCACCGGCGAGATGGTCTCCTCCTGGTGGTAGATGTCGCCGCTCTTGCGCCGGTTGATGAAGGTCGCGAAGAAGGAGTGGCCCGAGGTCACGGTCTGCCACAGGTCCTTGTAGAACGCGGCATCGTGGCTGCCGCCCTGGAGCAGGCGCGGGTTCTGGCCGAGCAGCTCCGCCTGGCCGTAGCCGGTCATCTTTTCGAAGGCCGGGTTCACGTACTCGATAATGCCCTGCTTGTCGGTGATGACCACCGCCTCGGCCGATTGTTCGATCGCCCGGTTCAATTGCCGCATGCGGCGCTCGGCGCTACGCGTCTCGGTCACGTCGGTGGCGATGCCCGCGATGCGCTGGACGCGGCCGCGCCGGTCGCGCAGCGGGTAGGCTTGCAGCGAGACCCAGCGCACCTCGCCCGCCGGCCGCACCACCCTGAACGGCGGCAGTTCGATCGTCTCGGGCAGTCGATCCACCGGGGTCGAGATCATCGCCTCGATCGCGGCGCGATCCTCGGGATGCACGCTGAACAGCCAAGTCAACGGCGACTGGATCAGCTTGTCGCGCGGCTGTCCCCATACGCGCTCATAGGCCAGGCTGACATAGAGCACCCGCTGCCAATCGGGTGTCCAGACCCAAAACACCTGGGGCATGTAATGCGCGAGGATGCGGAAACAGTGCGCGCTTTCGGTATAGAAATGCGGATGGTCCAGGCCGAGCCGGCTGCGATAGCGCGCGATCGAAAGCGGGTCGGTCAGCCTGCGCCAGGCCGACCTGAGCTTCATCATCATTATCTACTGGCTCCACCATCCAGTTATTTTGTCGATCCGAGGCATGCCTGTATCGGACCCGATGCCTAGTCTACCCCCGACCCCCCCCGCCTTCCAGACCTAATCGCCCAAAAGGGGAAACGCGTTTGCGTCTTTTTGAAACAAGGGATTACGATCAAATACAAGCCATTATTGGAGTGCATTCGTGATCGACAATCTAATCTGCTGGAAATGCGGCGCCGCGCTCGACGACCTGCCACAACCGCTGTCGCGCCGGGCCGAATGCCCCGCTTGCCACGCCGAACTGCATGCGTGCCGGCTATGCCGCCATTTCGACCCGGACAAGGCCAAGCAATGCCGCGAGCCGGTGGCCGACGAGGTCAAGGACAAGACCCGCGCCAATTTCTGCGACTGGTTCCAAGCCCAGGCGCTGGTCCATTCAGCCGGCGACGGCAAGACGGCATCCAACCGTGCGCGATTGGACGCGCTGTTCGGCGGCGGCGAAGATCAAACCCAGCCCGGCTCGGACCGGCAGGCCTTGGACGATCTGTTCGGTACCGATTAAGGCGTTTTCAATCGAGACGAATAGCGCTCGCGAAACTTCGCGAGCTTGGGCGCCACCACCGCCACGCAATAGCCCTGGCTCGGATGCTTGCGGAAATAGCCCTGATGATAGGCCTCGGCCGGCCAGAACGCCGGTGCCGTCGCCACCTCGGTCACGATGGGGTCGACGAAGGCGCGGGCCTCGGTCAATTCCGCGATCAAGCCGCGCGCCGCCGCCAACTGCTCCGGCGAATGGCAGAAGATCGCCGAGCGGTATTGGCTGCCGCGATCGTTACCCTGGCGGTTGGGCGTGGTCGGATCGTGGATCGCGAAGAACACCTCCAGAATCTCGCGGTAAGCGATCACCGCGGGGTCGAAGCGCACCTGCACCACCTCGGCATGACCGGTGTCGCCGTTGCACACGGCCTCGTAGCTCGGCCGCTCGACCTGGCCGCCCATATAGCCCGACTCGACGCCGAGCACGCCCCGCAAGCATTCATACGCCGCCTCCAGGCACCAGAAACAACCGCCCCCCAACGTCGCCGTCTCGTTCATCCTATCTCTCCCGGTCTCACCTATAGTCCAAGTATGCCCCCATAACCTTGAACGAGGAAAAGCCATGCGCATCGAAAACCACACCCTGCATGTCGCCACTTTTGCCGGCATCAATCTGCACGACCTCACCCCGGACCTGCGCCGCCTGGTCGCCGATAGCCACATCCGCAACGGCTTCGTCATCGTCGCTTCGCGCCACAGCACCACGGCCATCACGGTCAACGAAAACGAGGGCCGCCTGCTGGACGATGCGCGCGCCTTCTTCCAGCACCTGGTGCCCGCCGGCGGCGACTACCGGCACAACGACCTGCACCTGCTCGACGTGCCGCCGGGCGAGCCGCGCAATGCCCATTCCCATATCTTGGCGATGCTGCTGGGCGGTTCGGAGACCATCCCCATCGCCGACGGCGAGCTCATCTTGGGCCGCTGGCAATCGGTGCTGCTGGCGGAGCTGGATGGGCCGCGCGAGCGCGGCGTCGCGGTGCAGATCGTGGGCGAGTAGGCTTCAACCCGGATTCAGGCCAGACCGATGCCGCGCAGGAAGGCCTCGACCCGCCCGATCAAACCGGGCGTCTCGGCCTCGGCATAGTCGTAACGGGCCCGCACGATGGGCTTGCCGATGTCGATCAATGCGGCCAAGTCGATGGGCGTGGCCGCGATCACGCAATCCGCGTCGGCCCGCTCCAGGGTTTGGGCCAGGGCTTCGAGCTGTTCGGGCGAATAACCCAGGGCCGGCAGCACCGGGCCGAGATGCGGGTATTTTTCGAATGCCGCCGCGATCTCGGGCGCGAGCCAGGGACGAGGATCGACCACCAGCGCGCCGGCGGCCCGCGCCGCCAGCAGGCCGGCGCCATAGGCCATGCCCCCATGGGTGACGGTGGGGCCGTCCTCGACGACGACGGCCCGCTTGCCGCGCACGGCCGCCACGTCGTCCAGGGTCACCGGCGAGGCGGCGCGCACGATGTCGGCCCTCGGGTTCAGCCGCCGAATATTGCCCTCCACCTGCTTCACCGCCGCCGGCTCGGCCGAATCGGTCTTCATGATCAGCGCGACATCGGCCATGCGCAGCACCGCCTCGCCCGGGTGATGCGTGAGTTCGTGGCCGGGCCGCAGCGGATCGGCCAGCACGATATGCAAGTCCGGCTTGAGAAAGGGAAAGTCGTTGTTGCCGCCCTCCCATAGCAGCAGGTCGGCCTCGGCCGCGGCCCGTTCGGCGATGCTCGCATAGTCCACGCCGGCATAGACCACATGGCCGAGCGCGACGTGCGGCTCGTACTCCTCGCGCTCTTCCACCGTGCATTTCGCGGCGGCGATGTCGGCCCGGCTGGCGAAGCGCTGCACCGCCTCGGCCGCCAGATCGCCATAGGGCATGGGGTGACGCAGCACGGCCACGCGCAGGCCTTGTTGCTTCAGGCAATGCGACAGATAACGCGCGGTCTGCGACTTGCCGCAACCGGTGCGCACCGCGCTGATCGCGATGACCGGCTTGGCCGCCGCGATCTGCGTGGCTTGCGGCCCCAGCAACAGGAAATCGGCCTCCGCCGCCAAGGCGCGCGAGGCGGTGTGCATCACGTGCTCGTGCGTCACGTCGCTGTAGGCGAACACCACTTGATCGATGCGCTCGCGGCGGCAAAGCAAATCCAGATCGGCCTCGTCGTAGATCGGAATGCCGGCCGGATACAAGGGGCCGGCCAAGGCCGGCGGGTAGCGCCGGCCGGCGATGCCGGGTATCTGCGCCGCAGTGAAGGCGACCACCTCGCAGCCGGGGTCGCCGCGATAAACGACGTTGAAATCATGGAAGTCGCGTCCGGCCGCGCCGAGGATGAGGATGCGTTTTTTGCGGGGCGTTTGCATCGCGGTCAGGCCGGCCGCTTCACGCCCTCGGGCAGATTCCGCGCGAGGGTTTGGGCCAGCCGGGTCATGGTGTCGAGATACGGCGTGCGCTTGCGCCAGACCAGGGCGATCACGCGCCCCGCGCCCTTGTCCGCCAAGGGCTTGATCGCGATGCCGGGCAGGGCCGGACCGGCGCAGGCCAGGCGCGGCAACAGGGTGACGCCGATGTCCATGGCCACCATCTGGCGCAGGGTCTCCAGGCTGGTCGCCCGCACCTCTTCGCCGGCCAGCCCTTGCAAGCCGCACACCGCCAAGGCCTGGTCGCGCAGGCAATGGCCTTCTTCCAGCAAGAGCAGATTGGCTTGGCTCAACTCGTCCAGGCTCACCTTGGCCTTCTTCGCCAGCGCATGCCCCGCCGGCACGGCCGCCAGGAAGGGCTCGCTGAACAACGGCGCCACGGTCAGGCCCTCCTCGTCGATGGGCAGGGCCAAGAGGCCGGCATCGAGCGTGCCTTCGTGCAACTGGGCCAAGAGATGCGGCGTCATCACCTCGCGCAGCAGCAGCCTGAGCTTGGGGTAGGCCTCGCATACCCGCAGCATGGCGTGCGGCAGGTAATACGGCCCCAGCGTGGGGATCACGCCGATCTGCACCGTGCGCCCCATCGGGTCTTCGGCGTATTTGGCCAACTGCCGGATGCGCTCGGCCTCCAGCAAGATCAGGCGGGCCGACCCCACGATCTCGCGCCCGATCGGCGTCGGCATCACGCGTTTCAGGCTGCGGTCGAACAGCACGATGCCGAGCTGCTCCTCCAGCTTCTTCAGACCGGTGGATAGGGTCGACTGGCTGACGAAGCAGGCCTCGGCCGCCTGGCCGAAGTGGCCGGTCTCGGCCAATGCCACGAGGTAACGCAATTCTTGCAGGGTCATGGCGCTCGCTCGGTAGGCATCGTCGCCAGCTCAGGCCCGCGCCAGCGCGGCCAGGCTCTCTTGGGCGATCTCGCGCACCTCGGCATCCGGGTCGTCGATACGCGCCTCCAGGTACGGCCTGGCCTCGGCGCTGCCGCTCATGCCGAGGTAATGGCAGGCGTCCGCGCGGATGCGCGCATCCGGATCACCCGCCATCTCGCCCAGCCTGGCGGTCAAGACCTTGAGCGCGGCGCTGCCGGCGAACGCCTCCATCAGCAAACCCGCGCCCAGGCGCACGTTCAGGCTCGCCTCGGGGTTCTCGACGATGGGCAGCACGGCGACCAAACGCTCGGGCGCGGCCTGGACCAGTTCGACCACCTGCGCGGCTTGGCCGTCCTTCAGCAATTGATGGAAATAATCGGCCCAGCCCTCTTCGCTCTTGGCCCGTTCGGCCCAGGCCCGCAACTCGGCCGCGCTTTGCGCGCCGGTGAACTCGAACTGGCCGATGCTCACCCAGGGCACGCTACGCACATGCTTGGCATCGGCCAGCTCGGGGTGGCGCTCGACGTTCACCACCGTCAATTGGCCGACGATGCCCTGTTTGACCATATCCGTCAGCGCGGCCAAGACATTGCTGCAATGGTGACAATGGCTGGAGATCATGAGCGTGGCATTGGGGGCTGTCATCGGCTAAGGGTGGAAAATGTCGGTCGTGTTGGTTAGGCTAACCCAACATCTTGCCTGCCGCCACACTATCGAGGAGTCGCGCCGCCTATGTCGGACGTCAATCTGTTTACCCCCCTGCAACTCGGCCCCCATACCCTACGCAATCGCCTGGTCATGGCGCCGCTCACCCGTTGCCGCGCACAACGCGACGGCGTGCCGACACCGATCATGGCCGAATACTATGCCCAGCGCGCCGGCGCCGGCCTGATCCTGAGCGAGGCGACGCCGGTCACGCCGATGGGCGTCGGCTATCCGCTGATCCCCGGCATCTGGAACGAGGCGCAAGTGGCCGGCTGGCGGCCGATCACCCGCGCGGTGCACGACCGGGGCGGCCGCATCTTCATGCAGCTCTGGCACGTCGGCCGCATCTCGCACCCGTCGCTGCTGCCCGACGGCGCGACGCCGGTCGCCCCGTCGGCCGTCGCGCCCCGAGGCGAGGCCAGCACCTACGAGGGCTACAAACCTTTCGTCACGCCGCGCGCGCTGGCAATCGCGGAGCTGCCCGGCATCGTCGAGGCCTTCCGCCAGGGCGCGGCGAATGCCCTGGCCGCCGGCTTCGACGGCGTCGAGGTGCATGCCGCCAACGGCTACCTGCTCGACCAGTTCCTGCGCGACGGCAGCAATAAGCGGACCGATGCCTATGGCGGCGACGTCGACAACCGCGCCCGCCTGTTGCTGGAGGTGCTGGACGCCGTGTGTGGCGTATGCGGCGCCGACCGCGTCGGCGTGCGCCTGTCGCCGGTGCAGCCGTTCAACGATATGTTCGACTCCAAGCCAGAGGCCACCTTCAGCCGCGTGGTGGAATTGCTCAACCCGCTCAAGCTGGCCTATCTGCATGTGACCGAACTCGGCCGCGACCGGCCCGATCTGGCCGGCCCCTATTTCGACGTGAAACGGCTGCGCCGCCTCTGGCAAGGCGTGTACATGGCCAACCACGGCTATGACAAGGCCAGCGCCAACGCGGCCCTGGCCGCGGGCGAGGCCGACCTGATCGCCTTCGGCGCGCTCTACCTCGCCAACCCCGACCTCGCCGAACGCTTCGCGCTGGATACGCCGCTCAACGCGCCCGACCCGGATACTTTCTACATGGGTGGCGCCCGAGGTTACACTGACTACCCCGCGCTGAAGTGATCGAACTCCCCATGCACCGCACCCTACGAACCCTATGTTTCCTCGGCCTCGGCCTGCTGGCCGGCAACGCCCTCGCCGCCCGAGCCGCCCAGGAAGAAAAGATCGCCGCCGCCATCGAGGTGATGCAACAGGCCGTCCGCCTGCCCGAGCAAAACATCCCGCCGCGCCTGCTGCACAACGCCCAGGGCATCGCCATCATCCCCGGCGTGATCAAGGCCGGTTTCATGGTCGGCGGCAGCTATGGCAAGGGCTTGCTCCTGGTGCGCGACGAGCATGGGCAATGGGCGCCGCCCTTGTTCATCGCCTTGGCCGCCGGCAGCTTCGGCTGGCAAATCGGCGCGCAATCGACCGATGTCGTGCTGGTGTTCAAGGGCCGGCGCGGCGTCGAGGGCATCGTGCGCGGCACCTTCACGCTGGGCGCGGACGCGGCGATCGCCGCCGGCCCGGTCGGCCGCCGGGGCGAGGCCGCGACCGACGCCGAACTCAAGGCCGAAATCCTGTCCTACTCGCGTTCGCGCGGCCTGTTCGCCGGCATCTCGCTGGAGGGCTCGAACATGGCGATCGACCACGAGGCCAACGAGGTCTACTACGGTAAGGTCGTCTGGCCGGCGGATATCCTCGCGGGCAAGGCCGGCACGCCGGCCTCGGCCCAGGCTTTGATCGAGGCCGTGCGCAAGGCGACTAACCGCGAGTAAACGCGCTTCTCATGCGCTATAGCATCGTCCCCGTCACGCCCTTCCAGCAGAACTGTTCGCTGGTCTGGTGCGAGGCCACCGGCCGCGCCGCGCTGATCGACCCCGGCGGCGACATCGAGCGCCTGCTCGTCGCCGTCGAGCGGCAGGGCGTGGCCTTGGAGAAGCTGCTGCTGACCCACGGCCACATCGACCATGTCGGCGCCGCCGGCATCCTGTCGCGGCAACTTGGCATCCCCATCGAAGGCCCGCATCGGGACGATGCCTTCCTGCTCGATTCGCTGCCGCAGCAGGCCGCGATGTTCGGCTTCCCGCA
Organism: Betaproteobacteria bacterium; assembly: GCA_016234655.1. Taxonomy (GTDB): domain Bacteria; phylum Pseudomonadota; class Gammaproteobacteria; order Burkholderiales; family Thiobacillaceae; genus Sulfuritortus. The sequence goes on along the minus strand of JACRAU010000023.1, from coordinate 26,809 downwards.
TACCGAGCCGTTCCAGCCGAGCCATTGGCTGCAAGACGGCGATACCGTCGGCATCGGCGACGAGACCCTGGAGGTCATCCACTGCCCCGGCCATACGCCCGGCCATGTGGTGTTCTTCCATCGCGGCGAGCGGCTCGCCTTCGTCGGCGACGTGCTGTTCAAGGGCTCGATCGGCCGCACCGACCTGGCGCGCGGCAACCACGAAGCATTGATCGGCTCGATCCGCAACAAGCTCTGGCCCCTGGGCGACGATGTCGAGTTCGTGCCCGGCCACGGCATGATGTCCAGCTTCGGCGCCGAGCGGCGCGACAACCCCTTCGTCGGCGACGATAAGTTGATCCACATCAAAAACAAAGGTCTGCGCCCAGGCCTTGGATCGAAAATCGCCTAAACAGCGCAGTACCCATGCTCTAGAATCAACTCTATGCTCTATAGGGCCGCCTCGGAGCGGGTCCGATTGACCGGCGCATGGACGAATCGACAACAATGCAACCACCGCTCCCCAAGGCCAGCCTCAAACTCGCGATCCTGGTCCCGCTGACGCTGTCGTTGGTGGCGCTGGGCATGGCCTTCATCTATTACTTCTCCTTGCAGGAAGAGGGCTACACCAAGAATTTCGTCGATGGTTCCTTCGCATCCAGCCAAAAGGCCTACAAAGCCGCAATGGAGGGCGATACCGAAAAGCTGGCGACGGCAACCGATTTGCTCATGCGGGACCCGGCCCTGATCCATGCCATGCAAAAGCGGGACCGGGCCGAACTGTTGCAACACAGCCTGCCCATCTTCGAACGGCTGCGCACGCAGTACCGCGTCAGCCATATTTATTTCCATGCCCCCGACCGCGTCAATTTCCTGCGCGTGCACCAGCCCGAGCGCCATGGCGACAAGATCGATCGCGTCAGCGCGAAACAGGCCGAATCGACCGGCAAGCCGGCGTCCGGCCTGGAACTCGGCCCGCTGGGCACCTTTACCCTGAGGGTGGTGTTTCCTTGGCATGCGCAAGGCCGCCTGATCGGTTACATCGAGCTGGGTGAAGAGATCGAGCACCTGATCGATCGGCTGAACGCACTGAACGGCACCGACCTCCATATCACCATCGACAAGCAACATCTCAAGCAACAGGACTGGCGGGCCGGCATGGCCATGCTCAGCCGCCAGGCGGAATGGAACCTACTACAAGAATCGGTCATCACCTATCGCCCCAAGAAGGCGTTGACCAAGACCATCCTCTCCCTGCTCGCGGAGGCCCATACGCATAGCCACACCCGAATCAAAACAAGCGACGGCGAGCGCGTCTTGCAGTCCCTATCGGTGCCGCTGTTCGAGATGGGCGGGCGTGAAGTCGGCCACATGCTGATGGTCAAGGACATGACCGATCTGGCCACGGAAAACCGCCGCCACACCTGGGCCATGGGCTGGTTCGGCTTCGCCGTCGGCGGCATGCTGCTGGCGCTTTTCTATTTCATCACCGGCCGGGTGGAAAAACGCCTCGACACCTCCCGCCTGGCCTTGCTGGACAGCGAGAAGCGCTTCCGCTCCCTGGTCGAGAGCGTGAGCGACTGGATATGGGAGATCGACACCGACTGGCGCTATACCTATGCCAGCCCCAAGGTGAAGGAGATTCTGGGCCATGCGCCGGCAGACATCCTCGGCAAGACCCCGTTCGACCTGATGCCGGCCGACGAGGCCAGGCGGCTGGCGGAGAGATTCGTCGCCATCGCCGGCGAGCGCAAGCCCTTCACCGCGCTGGAGAACAACAACCTGCACAAGGATGGCCACATCGTCGTGCTCGAAACCAGCGGCGTGCCGGTGTTCGACGAGCACGGCACGTTCCGGGGCTATCGCGGCGTCGACCGCGACATCACCGAGCGCAAGCGGGCCGAGGCGGCGCTGCACGAATCCACGCAACGGCTCGCCCTGCACTTCCAGCAGACCCCGCTCGCGGTGATCGAATGGAACACCGCCTTCGAGGTCGCGGACTGGAACCCGGCGGCGGAGGCCATCTTCGGCTATACCAAGACCGAGGCGATGGGCCGGCATGCCACCGAATTGATCGTACCCGACGAAGCCAGGCTCCATGTCGACGGCCTATGGCACGCCCTGCTGGAAAAACGCGAGGGCGGCTTCCGCAGCGCGAACAAGAACGTCACCAAACAAGGCAAAACCATCGTCTGCGAGTGGTACAACACCCCTCTGATCGACGAAAACAAGCGCGTGATCGGCGTCGTCTCCCTGGCCCAGGACGTGACGGAACTGCAAGAGGCCGAACGGCGGCTGCACTACCTGGGCTATTACGACGGACTGACCGGCCTGCCCAACCGCACCTTGTTCCAGGACCGGCTGAGCCAGGCCATCACGGCCGCCGAGCGGCGGCAAAAGATCGTCGGCCTGATGCTGCTCGACCTCGACCACTTCAAGGTAGTCAACGATACCCTGGGCCACGAAGTGGGCGACGCCTTGCTGAAGACCGCCGCCGCCAGGCTGCTCGGCTGCCTGCGCAACGACGACACCGTCGCCCGCATGGGCGGCGACGAATTCGCCATCGCCCTGGCCGACGTGGCGAACGTCGAGGACATCGCGCTGATCGCGCAGAAGATCCTCGACGAGTTCGTCAAACCCTTCCATGCCGGCGGCAACGAGCTGTTCATTTCGTGCAGCATCGGCATCACTCTGTCGCCCTTCGACGGCAGCGACACCCAGGCCCTGATCCGGAACGCGGATTCGGCCATGTACCAGGCCAAGGACTCGGGCCGCAACAATTTCCGTTTCTACTCCGCCGAGATGACCAGCCAGGCGGAACGGCGGCTGGCCATGGCGACCGGCCTGCGCCATGCCTTGGAGCGCGGCGAATTCTTCCTGGATTACCAACCCCAGCTCGATCTTGCGACAGGCGGGATCGCCGGGGTCGAGGCCTTGATCCGCTGGCGGCATCCGGAAAGAGGCCTCGTGCCGCCGGCGGAGTTCATCCCCGTCGCCGAAGAGAGCGGCTTGATCGTGCCGATCGGCGAATGGGTATTGCGCACGGCTTGCCGCCAGGCCAGGGCCTGGCAAGACCAGGGCCTGCCGAATCTCCGTGTCGCCATCAATCTCTCGGCCCGGCAATTCAAGCAGGCCAACCTGGTCGCCCTATTGAAGTCGATCCTGGCCGAAACCCGGCTGGAGCCGAGCCTACTTGAATTGGAGATCACCGAAAGCCTGCTGCTGGACGGGGCCGACGCCATGGTGGCGGCCACCCTGGCCGAGTTCAAGCTGCTGGACATCACGCTGGCGATAGACGACTTCGGCACCGGCTATTCGTCGCTGAGCTATCTGAAACGCTTCCCAATCGACAAGCTCAAGATCGACCAATCCTTCGTGCGCGGCATCGGCTCCAACTCGGAGGATGCCTCCCTGGTCCGCGCGATCATTGCCATCGCGAAGAGCTTGAACATGAAGGTCATAGCGGAAGGCGCCGAACAGGACGCGCAATTCGACTTCCTGCGCGGCCATGCCTGCGACTACCTGCAAGGCTATTTCTTCAGCCCGCCCGTAGCGGCCGAGCGGATCGTGGATTTGGTGCGTCAGAACCAAGCCGCCGCCACGAACGACCGCTAGCCTGCCACTTCCGCTAGCCCCGGCCCATCGCCCGCGCCATGGCGTCGGCCAGCGCACCGCCGGCCTTGGCCGGCTCTTTCGGTTTGGCTTGAGGCCTTCCATGCCGCGACGGCATCGCGTGTTCGGGCTGGCGTTTGTCCACCGCATCGCCCAGGCGCAGGGTCAACGCGATGCGCTTGCGGGCGAGATCGACCTCGACCACCTTCACCCGCACCACGTCGCCGGCCTTGACCACCTCGCGCGGGTCCTTGACGAACTTGTCGGCCAGGGCCGAGACATGGACCAGGCCGTCCTGGTGCACGCCGATGTCGACGAAGGCGCCGAAGTTGGTGACGTTGGTCACCACGCCCTCCAATTGCATGCCGGGTTGCAGGTCCTTCAGCCCCTCGACGCCCTCCTTGAAGCTGGCGGTCTTGAACTCGGGCCGCGGGTCGCGGCCGGGCTTCTCCAATTCCTTCAGGATGTCGCGCACGGTCGGCAGGCCGAACTGGTCGTCGGTAAAGCGCGCCGGTTCGAGCCGCTTCAACGTGGCGGCATCGCCGATCACCTCCTTCACGCCCTTCCGCACCTCGGCCAGGATGCGCTCGACCAACGGATAGGACTCCGGGTGCACCGCCGAGGCGTCGAGCGGGTTGTCGCCATTGGGCACGCGCAGGAAGCCGGCGGCCTGCTCGAAGGTCTTCGGCCCCAGGCGCGGCACGGACTTCAGCGCCTCGCGGTTGGCGAAGGGGCCGTTGGCGTCGCGATGGGCCACGATGTTGGCGGCGAGCGTCGCGTTGAGGCCGGAGACCTGGGCCAAGAGCGGCACCGAAGCGGTGTTGACGTCGACCCCGACCGCGTTGACGCAGTCCTCGACCACGGCGTCGAGCGACTGCGCCAGCTTCACCTGCGACACGTCGTGCTGATACTGGCCGACACCGATGGCCTTGGGTTCGATCTTGACCAGCTCGGCCAGCGGGTCTTGCAGGCGGCGGGCGATGGACACCGCGCCGCGCAGGCTGACATCGAGTTGCGGGAATTCCTTGGCGGCGAACTCCGAGGCGGAATAGACCGAGGCGCCGGCCTCGCTCACCACGATCTTGGTCAGCTTCAATTCCGGCTGCCGCTTCATCAGATCGGCCGCCAGCTTGTCGGTCTCGCGCGAGGCGGTGCCGTTGCCGATGCTGATCAGCTCGGCGCCATGTTTCTTCGCCAATTGCGTCAGCGTATGCAAGGCGCCGTCCCAATCGCGGCGCGGCTCGTGCGGATAGACGGTCGCGGTGTCGAGCAGCTTGCCGGTGCGGTCGACCACGGCCACCTTCACCCCGGTGCGAATGCCCGGGTCGAGGCCGATCACCGCGCGCGGCCCGGCCGGCGCGGCGAGCAGCAGGTCCTTCAGGTTCTGGTCGAAGACGCGGATCGCCTCGGCCTCGGCCCGCTCGAACAACTGGTTCATCAGCTCCAATTCCAGGTGCAGACCGAGCTTTACCCGCCAGGCCCAGCGCACGGTGTCGAGCAACCAGCGGTCGGCCGGCCGTTCGGCATTGCGGATGCGGAAATGGCTGGCGACCATGCCTTCGCAGCTGTTCGGCAGCGTCACGCCGGGCTCGGCCGACAATTCTTCGGGCAGCTTGAGTTCCACCCGCAGCACGCCCTCGTTGCGGCCGCGGAACAGGGCCAAGGCGCGATGCGACGGGATCAGCTTCCAGGCCTCGTCGTATTCGAAGTAGTCGCGGAACTTGGCGCCCGCCTCCGCCTTGCCCTCGACCAGCTTGGCGACCAGCACGCCATGCTCGGCCAGGTGCTGGCGCAGCCGGCCCAGCAGGTCGGCATCCTCGCCGAAGCGCTCCATCAGTATCTGGCGGGCGCCGTCGAGCGCGGCCTTAACGTCGGCCACGCCCTTATCGGCGTCGAGATATTTCTCGGCCTCCGCCTCGGGGCTCAGGCTCGGGTCGGCCAGCAAGGCATCGGCCAAGGGCTCCAACCCGGCCTCCTTGGCGATCTGGGCCTTGGTCCGGCGCTTGGGCTTGTAGGGCAGATACAGGTCTTCCAGCCGCTGCTTGGTGTCGGCCTGCATCACGTCGGCCCGCAGTTCCGGCGTAAGCTTGCCTTGCTCGTCGATGCTGGCGATAACCGCCGCGCGCCGCTCCTCCAACTCGCGCAGATAGCCCAGACGTTCGGCCAGGTGGCGCAACTGGGTGTCGTCCAGGCCGCCGGTGGCCTCCTTGCGGTAACGGGCGACGAAGGGCACGGTGGCGCCCTCGTCGAGCAGGGCGACGGCGGCGGCGACCTGCTTGTCGGCAACGCTGAGTTCTTGGGCAATGCGGGATTCGATGGGAGGCAGCATGTTCCGTCGCTAGGGGTTTCCGAAAGGCCGGCAGGATGGCGGCAAAACCCGATCATGGCAAGGCTTGACAGCCTGTGATCGCGCCGGCACGGGCTATTCAATTACTCGCAGGAACATGGATGTTTTTTCCACAATCAAGTCATTGCCTCTATGTCACAAACTACTGATAGCATTCGGCCGTCATCGACCCATCCTCCCAATATCGTGTTTCCCCGCCGCTTGAACAGCCTCGTGCCGATCCTCGCCGCCGCCGCCATGGCATTGGGCATGGCGGTGATGCTCGCCTGGAAGATGCAACAGGGCGACTGGCTGCTGGCCGAAGGCAAGATGCCGATGCAGTTCAATTCCGCGCTGCTGGTGTTTCTGGCCGGCGGCGCCACGCTGCTCGGCCGACGTGGCTGGCGGCTGGCGGCGGCGACCATCGGCCTCGGCCTTGCCGCCTTCGCCGGCCTGGTCTTGATCGAACATTGGACGGGCATCAATCTATATATCGGCGGCCTGTTCCATCAGGCCTCGGGCGCATCCGCCCAGGGCGGGCGCATGGCGTTCAGCGCCGCCTTGGCCTTTTTCTTCATCGGCGGCGGCCTGCTGCTGGCCAATACGCGCTGGGCGGCCGGCCGCCATGGCAAGACCGGCGTGATCGCTCTGGGCACCCTCGTCATTTTCATCGGCCTCAACGGGCTGATCGGCGATCTGACCGGTACCGAGGCACTGCAAGCCTGGACCGGCTACACCAATATGTCGGCTTTGACCGCCATCGCCTGCATCGTGCTCGGGCTCGATCTCGTGCTGCTGGCCTTGGCCGAGAGCAGTTTCGATCCCTTGCTCGTCCTACGCCTGGCCAGCGTGCTGGCGGCACTGGCCATCGCCGCCAGCACGCTGCTGACCTGGGACATCATGCGGCGCGACGAGGAACGCAACCATCAGGCGCATATCGACCGGGTCACCCAAGCCATCGCGCAGGCCATCGACACCGACCTCTATCGCAAGAAACAGATACTGGAGGCCATAGCCCAACGCTGGGAGCGCGCTGGCGGCATCGCGCGCCCGCTATGGCGGGCCGACGCCTTGATCCAAGCCAGCGACCACGGTTTCCAGGCGATCGAAATGGCGGACAAGCAAGGCGTCTTGCGCTGGGTCGTGCCGCTCGAAGGCAACGAGGCCGCGCTCGGCCTCGACCTCGGCCGCGACACCACGCGGCGGCAGGCCCTGGAGGCGGCCCGCGCCAACCGCGGCGACGACAGCGTCTTCACCGCGCCCTTGCATTTGGTGCAGGGCGGCAGCGCCATCCTGGGTTTTCGCGCGCTGTTCATCGGCGACAAGCTCGATGGCTATCTGGTCGCGCCGATCCAACTCGATCGCTTGCTGGAACAGGCCAGCATCGCCCTGCTGCCGCAGCACACCCGCGCCGCGCTATATGCGGACGGCAAACCGCTGGCCTCGACCGGCTATCTCGACGGCCCCGCCGTCGCGTCGAGCCATGGCCACGACACCTGGCAAGCCCTGCGCAATGCACCCGAGATCAAGATTCACGTCGAGCACGACGCCGCTTACCTGGACGGCCAGGTATCGAGGCTGCCCTCATCCGTGCTGGCCACCGGCCTGATCACCGCCGGCCTGCTCGGCGCCACGCTCTGGCTTTGGCAGCTCGCCCTGGCCCGTGCCCGCGAAAGCGAGGCCGCCGCCGCCTTGTCGCGCGAACACGAGGCACGGTTGACGGCGGTCGTGGACACCTCGATCGAGGGCATCTTCACCACCGATGCCGAGGGCCGCATCGATAGCCTGAACTGGGCGGTGGAACAGATATTCGGCCACGACCATGGCGAGGCCGTGGGCAGGGATTTCACCACCCTCTTGGCGCCGCCCTATCGCGCCGAGTACCGCGCCCTGCTTGAGCCAGGGCCGCGCACGGGACATGCCGGCATTTTGGGTAGGCGCCGCGAGATCGAGGGCCTGCGCAACGACGGCGAGGCCTTCCCGATGGAATTGGCGGTCGAGAAATTACAGCTTAGAGGCAAACGCATATTCACCGGCATGCTGCGCGACATCGGCGAGCGTAAACGGGCCGAAGCGGATATCCTCGACGCCAAGGTGGCGGCGGAACAGGCCAGCCGCGCGAAGAGCCTGTTCCTCGCCAGCATGAGCCACGAATTACGCACGCCCATGAACGCGATCATGGGCTACGCGCAACTCTTGGAACTGGATCCCAAGTTGGGTAACGAGCAGCGCGACTGCGTGCAAGAAATCAACCGCGCCAGCGCGCACCTCTTGGAGCTGATCAACGAGGTGCTCGATCTATCCCAAATCGAGGCCGGGAAAATCGAGATCAAGCCCGAGCATCTCGACCCGGGCGTGCTGTTGGAAGACTGCCTGCGGCTATCGTGGCCGCTGGCCACGCGGCAAGGCATTCGGCTCGAACTGACCCCGCCCGCGGCCGGGCTGCACATCCATGCCGACCGCACGCGGACAAAGCAGATCATGCTCAACCTGATCTCGAACGCAATCAAATACAACCGCGAAGGCGGCCAGGTCTCATTGGCCGCCAGCCCAAGCCCGGGCGGGGCCGTTCGCCTGATCGTATCCGATACCGGCCACGGCATTCCCGCCAACATGGCGAGCGTCATCTTCCAGCCGTTCAACCGCGCGGGCCGCGAGGGCAGCAATATCGAGGGCACCGGCATCGGGCTGACCATCTGCCAGCGCCTGGCCAATGCCATGCATAGCCATGTCGGGTTCGAGAGCCGGATCGGCGAAGGCAGTACCTTCTGGCTGGAACTCCCAACGAGCGAGAATCACACCGACACGGCAGCGCGGGTTGCCTGAGCCGGTGGCCTTTCCCGCGGCGATAGGCTATGGTTAGCGCAATGCGAAAGGACTCACGCATGCGCGCGAAATCCCGCTCCATCTTGCCTCGTCTCCTTGCCGTCGGCCTGCTTTGCCTCTACGGCATCGCCGGCCAGTTGCCCGCGCGAGCCAAGGAGACAAGCGTCGCGCCCGGCATCAACGCGCCCTACGCCACTCCCGATTTCGATCAATGGAAAAAAGCCTTCGAGAGCGAAGGCCGCGAGGTGTATGCCAAACGCCGGGCGATATCGGCCGCGCTCAAGCTCGGCCCCGGCATGAACGTGGCGGACATCGGTGCCGGCACCGGTTTTTTCAGCCTGTTGTTCGCCCCGGCGGTGGCCCCGAACGGCAAGGTCTACGCGGTGGACATCGCCGCATACTTCATCGAGGCCATTCAACGCACGGCCAAGCGACAAGGCATCGACAACATCGTCGGCATCGTCAACCCGCCCGACGCGCTGGGCATCCCGCCCGACAGCCTCGACCTGGCCTTCGTCTGCGATAGCTACCATCACTTCGAATATCCGCAGAGCATGCTGGCGGCGATCCGCGCCGCCCTCAAGCCGGGCGGGCAACTGGTCGTCATCGATTACGAGAAGATTCCCGGCCTGTCGTCCGCCTGGGTGCTGGGTCACGTACGGACGGACAAGGCCATCGTGACGCGCGAGATCGAAATGGCCGGCTTCCGCCTGCTGGATGACTTGCCGCTGCTGACCGAGAACTACTTCCTGCGTTTCGAGAAGCCCGATTGACCGGCCCGGACGAGGCGCCCCACATGACGCAGAGGCAGGCCATGCTGCGCGACATCGAGATCGAGGTGGAACTGACCCGGCACTCGATCGGCAAGGACGCGCTCGATCCGCGCGTGATGGCGGCGATGGCCAAGGTGCCGCGCGAGCGCTTCTTGCCGGATAGCTTGCGCCATCTGGCCTTCCGCGACGGACCGGTGCCGATCGGCCACGGCCAGACCATCTCCCAGCCCTATATCGTGGCCTTGATGACCGACCTGCTCGCGCCCGAACCGGGCGACACGATCCTCGAAATCGGCACCGGCTCGGGCTATCAGGCGGCGGTGCTGGCCGAGCTGGTGCAGCGGGTCTATACGACCGAGATCGTCGAGCCGCTGGCGACCGAAGCCGCCGAACGGCTCAGCCGGCTGGGCTATCGCAACATCGAGCTGCGCCGGTGCGACGGCTACGGCGGCTGGCCGGAACACGCGCCCTACGACGGCATCGTCGTCACCGCCGCCGCGCCCCATATCCCGCAGCCCTTGATCGAGCAACTCAAACCGGGCGGCCGGCTGGTCATCCCGGTCGGCCTACCCGGCGAGATACAGGAGTTGGAAGTGGTCGAGAAGACAAAAGACGGCGGCCTGCATACCCGCCAAGTGCTCGGCGTGGCCTTCGTGCCGTTGACCGGCGGCCACGGCGCCGACTAATCGCGGAAATTCTGGAACTGCAACGGCGCCTCGGTGATCGCTTTCCGCAGCAACGCGATGGCCTCTTGCAGCACGTCCTTCTTGGCGCCGGAGACGCGCACGCTCTCACCCTGGATGCTGGCGGTGGCCTTGAGCTTGCTGTCCTTGATCTCTCTGACGATCTTCTTGGCCAGTTCGGTCTCGATACCGTTCTTCACCGTGACCTGGCGCTTGACCTTGTTGCCGGAAACCTTCTCGGTCTTCTCGGCGATGTCGAGCGCGCGAATGTCGATGCCGCGCTTGACCAGCTTGCCGTTCAACACCTCCTGCACCTGATCGAGCTTGAAGTCGTCGTCGGCGAACACGGTCAGCACGAACTCGGCCTGCTCGATCCGGGCATCCGAGCCCTTGAAGTCGAAGCGGTTGGCGATCTCCTTGTTGGCCTGGTCGACCGCGTTCTTGAGTTCCTGCTTGTCCACTTCGGACACGATATCGAAGGAAGGCATGGCGGATTCCTTATTTCACCGGCAAGAAGATGTGGCACTCGATCGGCGCGGCGGTGCCGTCGTCGAACTCGGCCGCCGCATTGATCGCCAGCCGGGCCAAGGCCTCGGCATCCAGCTCGGGCCGGTCGTAGCTGGCATAAAGCGCGCCCAGCGCATAGTCGGTGCCGCTGCCGTAGGCGTAGAATCGGGCGAACTCCTGCACCGTGCGCATGCCAGACACGCCGAAGATGCCGTAGGGATTGGCGATCAGCACGTCCATGCGCGACGACTCCAGCGCGTCGTCCTGGCTCTCTTCCGGCCGCAAGAAGTATTCCTCCTTCAGCACCTTATGCATCTGCTGCCAGGCGGTGAAGATATCCTGCACCGTGCGCAGAGGCGTGGCCTGGCGCTCGTCCGAGGCGAAATAGTCGTCGAGCACGTGCTTGAAGGTCGCATTGCCGGACACCGCGATCAGGCTCTCGCCCACGCGCAGCAGCTTGCCGTGGTTGACGATGTACTCGGCCGACTCCTTGCCGCTGCCCCACTTGGTCAGGGTGTCGGCGGCGATGGCGATGACGCCGGCCTTCTTGACGACGGCGATGGTGGTCATATCAGTTGCCGAAGTGGCAGACGTAATCCAGCAACTCCAGCGTCTCGATGTCGAAGCTGGAATTGCCGGGCACGGCGAAGCTCTGACCGGCGCCGTATTCCTTCCAGTCGCTATCGTCTTTCAGCCGCACGCGGCAGCGGCCGCCGTTGATCTCCATGATCTCCGGGGCGCCGGTGTTGAAGGTCAAGCTGGAAGGGAAGATCACGCCGACCGACTTCTTGCTGCCGTCCGGGAACAGCACCGAGTGCGAGACGCACTTGCCGTCGAAATAGACGTTGGCCTTTTTCACCACGGCGACGTTGTCGAATTGGGACATGGGGTTTCCTTTGTTCAGCGATGCTTGCGCTTGGCGGCGATGCGCAGGCGCAGGGCATTGAGTTTGATGAAGCCGCCGGCGTCGGCCTGGTTGTAAGCGCCTTTGTCGTCCTCGAAGGTGGCGATGGTCGGATCGAACAGCGAGTCGGTCTTGGAATCGCGGCCGACCACGATGACGTTGCCCTTGTACAGCTTCACCCGCACCCAGCCGTTGACGCTGGCCTGGGTATTGTCGATCAGGCCTTGCAAGGCCACACGCTCGGGTGCCCACCAGTAGCCGTTATAGATCAGGCTGGCGTAGCGCGGCATCAGGTCGTCTTTCAGGTGGGCGACTTCGCGGTCGAGGGTGATCGACTCGATGGCGCGGTGGGCGCGCAGCATAATGGTGCCGCCCGGGGTTTCATAGCAGCCGCGCGACTTCATGCCGACGTAACGGTTCTCCACCAGGTCGAGCCGGCCGATGCCGTGCTTGCCGCCCAGGCGGTTGAGTTCGGCCAGCATGGTGGCGGGCGACAGGCGCTGGCCGTTGAGCGCGACCGGGTCGCCGTTCTCGTATGTGAGTTCGATGTATTCGGCCGCATCCGGCGCCTGCTCGGGCGACACCGTCCAGCGCCACATGTCCTCTTCCGGCTCCGCCGCCGGGTCTTCCAAGTGGCGCCCCTCGTAGGAGATATGCAGGAGGTTGGCATCCATGGAATAGGGCGAACCGCCGGCCTTGTGCTTCATCTCGACCGGGATGCCGTTCTTCTCGGCATAGGCCAGGAGCTTCTCGCGCGAGAGCAGGTCCCACTCGCGCCAGGGGGCGATGATCTTGATCTCGGGGTTCAGGGCATAGGCGCCCAGTTCGAAGCGCACCTGGTCGTTGCCCTTGCCGGTGGCGCCGTGGGAGATGGCATCCGCCCCGGTCGCCTTGGCGATCTCGATCAGGCGCTTGGCGATCAGCGGCCGGGCGATGGAGGTGCCGAGCAGATATTCGCCTTCGTAAATGGTGTTGGCGCGGAACATCGGAAAGACGAAGTCGCGCACGAACTCCTCGCGCAGGTCGTCGATGAAGATTTCCTTCACGCCGAACTTCTTGGCCTTCTCGCGGGCCGGTTCCAGTTCCTCGCCCTGGCCGATGTCGGCGGTAAAGGTCACCACCTCGCATTGATATTCGTCCTTCAGCCACTTCAGGATCACCGAGGTATCCAGGCCGCCCGAATAGGCCAGCACCACTTTCTTTACGCTGCTCATTGCCACTCCTGTTGTCCCGTCAGCCGACGGGTCGAATCAAACCAAAATCAATGCGTTTTGCGGCACTCGCCTTGCGCGCCGCCCAGGCCAAGCCGGATTCTTCGGCGACAGCCCGATATAGAGGGAGTCCATGTCTTTGAAATAGGCGATGTTCATACCGTCACCTTGATCAGTCCGCGCCGACGTTCGGCACTACGGCGTCATTTCTCGATGCGCCCGAGCAACAGATATTCCAACAAGGCTTTTTGGGTGTGGAGTCTGTTTTCAGCCTCATCCCAGACTACCGATTGCGGGCCGTCGATCACCTCGGCCACGACTTCCTCGCCGCGATGGGCCGGCAGGCAATGCATGAAGACGGCGTCTTTTTTCGCCACCTTCATCATGTCGGCATCCACCTGCCAGTCGGCGAAGGCCTTCATCCGCTCCGCGTTCTCGGCCTCGAAGCCCATGCTGGTCCAGACATCGGTGGTCACCAGGTCGGCATCCCGACAGGCCTCCATCGGGTCGGCGAAGGCTTCGTAGTGGTCGGTGCCGAACAGGCCGGCGCGCTCCGGCTCCACTTCGTAGCCGGGCGGGGTCGAGACATGGACGTTGAAGTCCAGCACCTCGGCCGCCTGCAGCCAGGTGTTGCACATATTGTTCGAGTCGCCGACCCAGGCCACGGTCTTGCCGCGAATGTCGCCGCGATGTTCGATGAAGGTGAAGATGTCGGCCAGTATCTGGCACGGGTGGTATTCGTTGGTCAGGCCGTTGATCACCGGCACTCGCGAGTGGGCGGCGAAGCGCTCGATGATGTCCTGCTCGAAGGTGCGAATCATCACGATGTCGACCATGCGCGAGATCACCTGGGCCGCGTCTTCCACCGGCTCGCCGCGCCCCAGCTGGGTGTCGCGCGTATTCAGGTAGATCGCGGCGCCGCCCAACTGGTGCATGCCGGCCTCGAACGAGAGGCGGGTACGGGTCGAGCTCTTCTCGAAGATCATCGCCAGCGTGCGATCCGACAGCGGATGGTAGGGCTGATAACGCTTGAACCTATCCTTGATCACGCGCGTGCGGGCGAACAAATGGCCCAGCTCGTCACGAGACAAGTCCTTGAACTGCAAAAAATGCTTCACGGCATGCTTCATCACCAGCTCCATCAGGCGAGGAATGCCTTGATCACCTCGGCCAGTCGTTCGGTCAATACGGCGGCCTCTTGCCGATTGATGATCAGCGGCGGCACCAAACGCACCACGCTATCGGAGGTCACGTTGATCAAGAGCCTTTGCGCCATGGCCTGCTTGACCAGATCGCCGCAGGGCCGGTCGAGCTCGACGCCGATCATCAGGCCCTGGCCGCGAATCTCGCGCACGCCGGCCACGCCGTTCAAACGCTCGGCCAGATTGCTGCGGATAAACGCACCCAGCTCGGCGGCATTGGCCAGCAGGCCGTCCTCGGCCATCACCTTCAGCGTGGTCAAGGCGGCGGTGCAGGCGAAGGGGTTGCCGCCGTAGGTGGAGCCATGCTTGCCCGGCACGAAGGTATTCGCCGCGACGCCGCGCGCCAAGCAGGCGCCGACCGGAATACCCGAACCCAAGCCCTTGGCCAGGGTCATCACGTCGGGCATCACATCGGTGTGCTGGAAGGCGAACCACTTGCCGGTGCGGCCGATGCCGGTCTGAATCTCGTCCAGCATGAACAGCCATTCGTTGGCATCGCAGATCGCCCGCAGCTTGGCCAGATAATCGGCGGCCGGCACGTTGATGCCGCCCTCGCCCTGGAACGGTTCGACCAGCACGGCGACGATGTTGTTGTGGTGCGCGGCCAATTTCGCCACCGCCTCGGCATCGCCGAACGGCACCCGGACGAAACCGGTGACCAGGGGCTCGAAGCCGGCCTGCACCTTGCGGTTGCCGGTGGCCGACAGGGTGGCCATGGTCCGGCCGTGGAAGCTCTTTTCCATCACCACGATGGCCGGGTTGGCGATGCCCTTGTTGTGGCCGTACAGGCGGGCGATCTTGATTGCGGCCTCGTTCGCCTCGGCGCCGGAGTTGCAGAAGAAGGCGCGCTCGAGCCCGGACAGCGTGCACAGCTCTTCGGCAAGCTGCTCCTGTTTCGGAATGCGGAAGATATTCGAGGTATGGATCAGCGTCTTGGCCTGCTCGCACAAGGCCGCCGCAAGCTTGGCATGGGCATGGCCCAGGCCACTGACGGCAATGCCCGCCATCGCATCCAGATATTTGTCGCCCTTCTCGTCGACAAGCCACACGCCTTCGCCACGCACGAACGCCATATCTTGCCGGGCATAGGTCTGCATCAGGAAATCGCTCATTGCTTCCCACAACCAATCTAGTGATGAAAAACATACGGCGGCTAGGAGCCGCCGTAGGTAGAAAGGGGCTAACTATAAACCCATCGCCTTAATAAAAAAACCTCGGGACGCTCTTGCCCGAGCCGCCCCGCCCGCAGCGCCGGCCCGCCGTACCCGCCGTATTCGAGGCCGAAATATTGGGCGCGGCACTTGACATTCGGGTCCGGCCGCAGTCATCCACAAAAGCTGTGGATAACTCTGTGAATAAACTCGGTACAGCTGCGCTAAGTGGCCGTAATGAAACTGTTTCATATGTTGCGGCTACTTTTTAATCGCTTGTCACTACCAACAAAAACAATGACTTATACAAATACCCTTGGGTGTCAGTGACTTACGTACCCACCACGGATTCACCATTGCACAATGTGGATTAAATGGCCTCCGTACCGCCCGGAAAGGGCCGCCAAATCAAGGTTTTTTATCGCGCCGCCAGACGGCCCGGCCCTTTGCGGCGATAATCCCGGCATGACCCAAGCCCCATCGGACGTTCTCACCGTCAGCCAGCTCAATCGCTTGGCGCGCAAGGCCATCGAAGGCCAAATCCCGCTCTGCTGGGTATCCGGCGAGGTCTCCAACTTCACCCGCGCGCCCTCCGGCCACTGGTATTTCACCCTGAAGGACGCCCAGGCCAGCGTGCGCTGCGCGATGTTCAAAAACCGCAACCAGTTCCTCGACTGGCTGCCGCGCGAAGGCGACCACATCGAGGTGCGCGCCGTCGCCAGCATTTACGAGGCGCGCGGCGAGTTCCAGCTCTCGGTCGAGACCCTGCGCCGGGCCGGCCTGGGCGCCTTGTTCGAGGCCTTCAACCGCTTGAAGGAAAAGCTGGAAAAAGAAGGCCTGTTCGCCCCCGCCCGTAAACGCGAACTGCCGCGCATGCCCGCCCGCATCGGCATCGTCACCTCGAGCAAGGCCGCCGCCCTGCGCGACGTGCTGACCACCCTGCGCCGGCGCTGGCCGGCCGCCGCCGTGGTGCTCTACCCCACCCTGGTGCAGGGCAGCGGCGCGGCCGAGCAGATCGCCGCCGCCATCGATCAGGCCGGCGAGCGGGCCGAATGCGATGTCCTATTGATCGTGCGCGGCGGCGGCAGCATCGAAGACCTCTGGGCCTTCAACGAAGAGATCGTCGCCCGCGCCATCGCCGCCTGCCCCATCGCCACCGTGTCCGGCATCGGCCACGAGACCGACTTCACCATCGCCGACTTCGTCGCCGACCTGCGCGCGCCCACGCCGACCGGCGCCGCGCAACTGGCCACGCCCGACCGGGCGGAGCTGGCCCAACAGCTCGACCATATCCAGCGCCGCCTGCAATTCGGCCAACGCCGCCGCCTGGACAACCTGGCCCAGCGCGTCGATGGGTTGAGCCGGCGGCTGACCCACCCCGCCGCGCGGCTCGATAACCAGCGCCGCCACCTGGGCCATTTGCACAGCCGCTTACGACATGCCTTGAGCGACCGGCTGCAAATGGCGCATAGACGCGGCGACCAGTTGCACGCCCGGCTGCACGGCCTACGCCCCGACCTCGGCAGCCTGGCGCAAAGCCTTATGTATTTACACCAACGCCAACAACGTAGCCAAGCCAACCGCCTCGCCAGCCTGGCCGCCCGGCTCGACGCCCTAGGCAGCCACCTCCACCACCTCAACCCCCAGGCCGTGCTCGAACGCGGCTACAGCATCGTGCGCGATGCACAAGGCCGCGTCGTGCGCGACAGTAAAGAGTTGAAAGTGGGGATGGAGATCGAGGTCACCCTGGCCCAGGGCGGGGCGGGGGCACAGGTGACACGAGTCGAAGAGTAACCACCAGTTAGGCTGGATTCTATTGGCTAGCGAATCGAAAAGCCTTAACCCATCCCTCTCCCGCGCTGCCGCGCACCCCTCCCCCGCAAGCGGGGGAGGGGCTGGGGGAGAGGGAAGATTTTCCGAGCATGTCATCGCGAGCCCTCGCAGAGGACGCGGCGATCCAGCCTTTACTCAGCCAAACACCCAGCCAAATACCCCGCCACCGCCTCGGCCAAATCCGGCCGCAGGCAATCGAACACCGCCGCGCCCTGCCATGACCGCAGCCAAGTCAACTGCCGCTTGGCCAGTTGCCGCGTCGCCGCCGTACCGGTCTCGTACAGGCCGGCCGCGTCGATCTCGCCTTCGAGAAACTGCCAGGCCTGGCGGTAGCCGACGCAGCGCATGGCGGGCAGCTCGGCATTCAAGGCATAACGCTCGCGCAAGCGGCGCAACTCGTCGACGAAGCCGGCATCGAGCATGGCCTGAAAGCGCGCGTTGATCCGGGCATGCAACGCCGCGCGGTCGGATGGAATCAGCGCGATCTCGATCAAACGATAAGGAATATTTACTCCCTCTCCCTCCGGGAGAGGGCCGGGGTGAGGGGGATTTTCGGTGCGCCTGCGCTGAAGCAGCGCGCTCATCGGCTGGCCGCTGAGATAACACACTTCCAAGGCCCGCTCGATGCGTTGCGCGTCCTTGGGCTTCAGCCGTGCCGCCGTGTCCGGGTCCAGCCGGGCCAACTCGGCATGCAAGGCCGGCCAGCCCAGTTGCGCCGCGCGCGCCTCGATCTCGGCGCGCAATTCCGGGTCGGCCTCGGGCAAGGCATCCAGCCCTTCCTTCAGCGTCTTGAAGTAGAGCATGGTGCCGCCGACCAAGAGCGGAATCCGGCCGCGCGCCGTGATCTCAGCCATCAAGCGCAGCGCATCGGCCCGGAAGCGCGCGGCCGAATAGGTCTCGGTCGGCTCAACGATGTCGATCAAGTGGTGCGGTGCCCGCGCCAGCGTGGCCGCGTCCGGCTTGGCCGTGCCGATGTCCATGCCGCGATAGACCAGGGCCGAATCGACGCTGACGATCTCGCAGGGCAAACGCTCGATGAGATGCACCGCCAGATCGGTCTTGCCGCAAGCGGTGGGCCCCATCAGGCAGATGGCGGGCGGCAGGGCGGTATCGGTAGGCATCGGCTCGGACATATCGAATTCAGGCGCCATGATAACCGCCCCGCCGCAAGCCTGGCTTTCTTGGGCTTGCGCGGCGGACGCACATGGCATAGCTTATTGCCCATAAGAAATCGGGGCACAGAGAAGGCCCCGCACTCGCGCCCATCGGGCGGATTGAAAATCGCATACCAACCAAGGAGACACCTCATGCGCCTAAGCCAGCTTTGCCGTCCGTTCCGCTTCGTCCTCGCCTTTTGCCTGCCGCTCCTGTTCGCGGCCCCGGCCTGGCCGGCCGACCCGATGCCCACCCCAAGCGTCACCGCCACCGCTACCCAGGCGGCCCCGGCCGCTGCCGCGCCGGCCGCCGACAACGACACCGCCAAACCGGAGCCGGCCTGGGTCGCGCCGAAACCGTGGTTCGTCTACGCCGTGGTCGGCATCGTGCTCATCGGCTCGCTCTATGCGCTGATCCTGATCCGCGCCGCGCTGGTCAACTCGAAATGGTCGCTCAGCGACGCGCTGTCGGAAGAGACCGCCGTGACCGCCATCGAAACGGTGAACGGGGTGGAGAAACCCATGCTCGACGCCAACCAGCAACCGCTCACCATCACCGAGATGCGCGCCAGCACCAGCCGGGTCGTGGCCCTGATGGGCATGATCGTCATCATCATGATGTTCCTCGGCTTCGGCACCTTCGCGCTGTTCGAATTCGCGATGACCGGCAACATGCCCAAGTCCATCGACAACGTGGTGAACTACCTGCTCGCCGGCCTCACCCTATTCGCGCCGTATGTGGCGAACAAGTTCTCGACCATGTTCGCGAGCTTGACGCCGAGGCGATGATGGCCAGCGAGCGTGTGAATGCAAGGCCTGGCCCGATACTTCCCGAGCTATATTTCGTTCTCTCTTTCGGTAGAAAGGAACTACAGTGAACTCACATTCCAATCGCCATCCAAATACAGTTGGTTCTTGGCTACTGGCTTGCTTCATCGCATTTGCCAGTCTTTACGCTACGCCTAGCATGGCGCAGAGTTGTCATAAAGATGGGACAGGGACACCTTGCCCTGCCGGTAGTATCTGTAAAACCGTATGCTCAACGTCCCCCGAATCGCCGTGGTGGTGTTTTTGGTGTAAGCAGCCTGAAACGCTATGCGGTGACGAGTGTGTGCAATGCAAAGCTGTGGGTACGACTGTCAACGATGCGAGCGACTGCTGTTCGGGTCAAACCTCGGGAGGGGATCGAACGGAAACAAGAAACTGTCCTGCTTGGTGGAGAAATTGGATGCCAGGGTTGTTGTGTTCCACGACAGTGAGCCATACAGAAAAAAAATGTAGATAGCCCCTGAGAGACCAGGTAGGCCGAGGTTCCTACGAACCTATCGCATCGCCCGGATACAAATTTACGGGTCTTGTTTGGTGTCTTTTCAGCGATAAGCCCACCAACTTGCCAATCGAGCGGGGCTGCGTAATAACGCGCAGCCCCTTGGCATTTATGCGTCAGACGTAAGACTTCTGCTCGCTGCGCTTGCCCGGCTTCTTCTTCATGATCACCACGCCCTTCACCGTCTCCTTCGGGTCGTCGATCGGGATGTTGGGGTAGAGCGGGTTCAAGGGCTTCAACATCCAGCCCTCATTGTGCTGCACCAGTTGCCGGAAGATGTATTCCTCGTTGGCCCAGGCGATGACGTAGGAGCCGTCCTTGGCCAGGCCTTCCGGCTCGATCACGATGATCTCGCCTTCCTCGAACTCGGGCTGCATGGAGTCGCCCAGAACCATCAGGGCATAGGGTTCGCCCGAGGCGCAGCTGCTGGCCTCTTCGCCGCCGGGGATAGCCGGCTCGGCGGGGGCGATGCGGATGGGGATGTTGAGGGGTTTGCCTTGGGTCATTTCAAAAATCCTGTCGATAAGTCTCTATACATCATGCCACCAAAACCTCCCTCTCCCGCGCTGCCGCGCACCCCTCTCCCGCTTGCGGGCGAGGGGCTGGGGGATACGGAAGGGCAGGGGCTTCATTAGAGGGCCAGACCTTCACTTATTTGCCGCGCATGAACATCTTGTCGAGATCATGCACCGTGAGCTGAAACCAAGTGGGCCGGCCGTGGTTGCACTGGTCGGCGCGCAGGGTCTGCTCCATGTCGCGCAAGAGCGCGTTCATCTCGGGCAGGCTGAGTTTGCGGTTGGCGCGTACCGCGCCGTGGCAGGCCAGGGTGGCCAGGAGTTCGTTGCGCCGCGCCTCGATGGCGTGAGCAGCGCCGAACTCGGCCACCTCTTTCAATATCTCGCGCGCCAGATTCTCGGCGTCGGCGTCTTTCAGCATGGCCGGCAATGCGCGCAGGGCGAGGTGGGTGGGCGAGACGGCGGAAAGCTCCAGGCCCAGTTCCAACAGCGCATCGTGATGCGCCTCGGCCGCCGCCATCTCCTTGGCCGTGGCGGCGAACACCACCGGCACCAGCAAGGGCTGCATGGCGACACGACGCGAACCCAATGCGTTTTTCAACCGCTCATAGAGAATGCGCTCGTGCGCCGCGTGCATGTCCACCACCACCAGGCCCTGGGCGTTCTCGGCCAGGATGTAGATGCCGGAGAGTTGGGCCAGGGCATAACCCAAGGGTGGCGCTTCCGATGCTGCCGGCGACAGCATTCCCTCACCCCCAGCCCCTCTCCCGCTTGCGGGAGAGGGGAGAGTTGCCAGCGCCTCGGCCACCATTTGGTAATGGGCGGTAGGTTCGGCCACGGCGAGGCCGAGGTTTTCTTGGCGCGGCGTGGGCTGGTGGCTCGAAGTGCTTGCCTTCGCACCCCCACCCCAGCCCTCCCCCGTCGAGGGGGAGGGAGAGGCCATGTTTTCCGGCTGGCCCAGCGCCCGCTCCAAGGCATGGAAGACAAAACGATGCACCGCCTGGCTGTCGCGGAAGCGCACCTCGGTCTTGGCCGGATGGACGTTGACGTCGACCCTTGAGGGGGCGAGTTGCAGGAACAGGCAATAGGCCGGGTGCCGGCTGCCGTGCAGGATGTCGCGGTAGGCCTCGCGCACGGCATGGCTCAGTACCTTGTCGCGCACGAAGCGGCCGTTGACGAAGATGAACTGGGCGTCGCGGCTGGCCTTGGCATAGGCCGGCAGGCCGGCCCAGCCGGTCAACTCGATATCTCCTGCGCCCTCGTCGATCAGCCGCGCGTGTTGGGCGAAATCTTCGCCCAACACCGCCAAGGCCCGCGCCTGCCAGTCCTGCGCCGGGTAGCGGGCCATCACCCGACCGTTGTGGTGCAGGGTCATGGCCACCTGCGGCCGGGCTAGGGCCAGGCGGGTGAAGGCGTCGAGGCAGTGGGCGTATTCGGTGGCCGGCGTCTTCAGGAACTTGCGCCGGGCCGGGGTGTTGAAAAACAGATCGCGCGACTCGACCACGGTGCCGCGATTGAGCGCGGCCGGCTCACGCCGCGAAACCATGCCGTCCTGCGCCTCGACCCGCCAGGCGTGGCGCTCGCCCTGGGCGCAACTCGTAATAGCGATTCGGGCGACCGAGGCGATGCTGGCCAGGGCCTCGCCGCGAAAACCCAGGCTGGCCACCCGCTCCAGGTCGTCCAGGCTGGCGATCTTGCTCGTGGCGTGCCGGGCCAGGGCCAGCGGCAGGTCGTCGCGGGCGATGCCGACGCCGTCGTCGGCGACGCGGAGGGTCTTGATGCCGCCCTCTTCCAGGTCCACGCGAATCTCGCTCGCGCCGGCATCCATCGCATTCTCCAGCAGTTCCTTGAGCGCGGAGGCCGGACGCTCGACCACCTCACCGGCGGCGATTTGGGAGATGAGCAGATCGGGAAGGAGACGGATGGCGGACATGAAAAACGGGGCGGGCTTGCGTGGCTCAGTTTACCACGCAGGCCCGCCCCGTCAGATCATGTCCTCACCGGCCATGGGGCTAAGCCATGGCCAGCGACATGGCTTATTTTTTCTTGCAGTTCGGCCCCATATTGCCCGGACGGCACTGGGCGTTGATGAAGGCGGCCAAATCCACCGACTCATTTTTCGTCAACAGGCCACCGCTGGTATAGGGCATGTTGCCGTGCAAGAAGGCGGCGAGCGTGGAACTGGCGCCCTGGTATGGGCCCATGCCGGCATTGAAGTTATAAGAGTCGGCCCCCCACAGAGCCGGGCGGAAATAGCCGTTTTCATAGCGGCCCTGGCCGTCCTTGTTGTGGCAGAACGCGCACTTCTGGGTGTAGATTGCCTGACCATTGGCCGGGTCGCCCTTGGCCTTGAAGGCCTTATCGCTCTGATCGGGGAAGTACCGGGCAGGCGTGGTATTCGGATGCTTGCGGTAATACTGCTCGGTCAGCCAGTTCATGTAAGCGATCAGCCCGGCCATGTGCTTGTTCTGCTCGCAATCGCCCTTTTTCGTCGGATCGCATAGGTGTTGGCCGTTCATGCTGTTCTTGAAGCAGCTGTTGATACGCACCGCCAAGCCATTCTTGTCCTTGTAGTATTTCTCCATATCGACCCACCAGGAGGCATCCGGGTTGCCGCCGCCGTTGAGATGGCAGCTCTGGCAATGCAGCTTGTTGCCGACATAGGGCTTGCCGACGGTCTCGTAGGTCTTGGTCGCGACGGCGTAGCCGTGCAGCACCGGCGAATACACATTGCTGGTCGGCGGCAGCTTGGCCGGCGGCGTCAGGATGTTGTCGTTGCACGACTCCGAGGCCTCGACGTTGACGCAGCGCGCGCCCTTCGGCCGTGGTTGGGCGTTGTTCAGGGTGAAGCTGAAGTCGCCGCTGACGTAGACATCGGGCTTCAAGGTGCGCGACATCACGTGGCAGCCCATGCAGCTCGATGTGTCCTGCGAGAAGCTCTCCATCGTGGTGTTGCCGAGCAGGGCCGGGCGCACGGTGAACACGGTCTTGCGCGGCTGCTTGGTGCCGTTGACCGGCCACTGGGTATTGACCAGATGGTAGTTGGCCAGCACCGAACCGGCCTGGGCCAGCCCCTTCTGCACGTCGCCGTTCAACTGCTTGACGTTGTCCACCGCCTGCTGGGGCTGGCTGCACACCGGGTCCTGGCTCGGGATCGGGATGACGCGGGTGAGCTGGGTCGGCACGCCGTCCTTGGTCTGCTTGTTGGGCGGACAGGTGGTGCATGCCGGGTTGTTCAGCGGCTTCACCGCCGGGTGGATGGACGTAATGTTGTCCACCTGTTCGTAGGTCGACCATATCCACTGCGGCGCCGAGGCGGTCTTGGTCATCAGGTGGAAGCCGGCCAGGCCCATGCGCTTGACCTGGCAGTTGCCCGGGGTGTCGACGCCGGCGTCCTCGCAGACGCAGGCGTCGGTGGCGAAGAAATATTTGGCGTCGTCGCCGTCCAGCTCGCGCCAAGCGGCCTTGACCAACTGGCTGCCGGCCGGGAAGTCGATCGAACTGGCCTGGGTCTGCTGCTGGCCGTTGTACAGCTTGTTCTGCACGACGTAGTCGAACACCGCCTTGTTCAGGCGAATCTCGTAGCGCACCAGGCGGCCGTTCTGGTCCTTCAAGCTGGCCGGCAGCGTGCCATCGGCCGGCAGGGCCTGCAAGGTCTGGTCGACCACGTCGCTGATCTTGGAGGTGCGGATCAAGAGCTTGCCCGCGCCGCCGCAGGCGGCGGGGAAGGCCTGCGGCGTGTTCCAATCGGCCGGTTTGCCGCCGTCCGGCTTGTAGACCTCGTAGGCCTCCTTCCAGGTCTCCCACACGCGCGGGCCGGCTGCGTTGATCGGCTGGTCGGCGGCGGGCTCGCCGCGCTTGCCCTGGGCGGCGGGCCAGTTCAGCGCAATGAACTGCTGCCAGGAAAAGATGTCCGATGCGCGCTGCACGGTGTTGTTGTTGGCCTGGCTCAAACCGCCTTGCACGTCCTTGGGCACCGCGCAGCTCAGTTGCGGCGGGTTCAATGGGTCGCAGCTCTTGCCGGTCAGGGAAATGGGCTTGCCGGTGGCGCAACTGGCGGGCGCCGCCACGGCCGGACCGGCGAACGCGAGGGTGGAAAGCAACAGCGCGAGCAAACGGTGCATCTTGTACTCCTCCTTAGTTGTTGGTTTCGCCGGAGATTCTAGCCCAGCGCCATGAAATCTCCATGGCCATCCCGGCCGGTAATTTTTTCGATAGCGCGGACTGTGCAAACGGCTTGAGTTCGATCAAGGCAAGCGCCCATGGCGATGGGCACAATGGGGCCACAGTCCTTTCGAGGCCCCCCGCCATGAATGCCATCGCCAAGCTGCTGACCGCCGACCACGACCATTGCGACGAGCTGTTCGCCGAGGCCGAAGACGCCACGGCGAAACAGGACTGGGATGCCGCCGCCCGCGGCTTCGCAGACTTTCACGGCGCGATGGAGCGCCACCTGGCCGCCGAGGAAGCCACGCTATTCCCCGCCTTCGAAGCCCGCACCGGCATGCAGGGCGGCCCCACCATGGTCATGCGCGCGGAACACGAACAGATGCGCGGCCTGCTGGAGCAGATGCGGGCCGCCGTCGAGCGGCACAACGATGCCGGCTATCTCGGCCTGTCCGAGACCCTGCTGATGTTGATGCAACAACACAATATGAAGGAAGAGCAAATCCTCTACCCGATGTCCGACCAGGTCCTGGGCGACGATGCCGCGCTGGTCGAATCCTTGGACCAAGCCATCCACCCCGCCTGAGGCCGATATGGCAGACGACATCCTGGTCGACGCCCGCTGGCTCGATCCGCCCGAACCGATGGAGCGGGCGATGGACGCCATCGGCCGGCGCGAGCCCGGCCAGCGCATCCGCATGCTGCTGCACCGCGAGCCGATCCCGCTCTACGGCATGCTCAAACAATTCGGGCTGCGCCATCGGACCACGCCCATCGAAGACGGCTGCTACGAGATCCTGATCGACGACGCGCCGGACGGGATGCCCTGAATGAGCCAGGCCGGCCTTAGCTTCGAACAGGCGCCGCCCTTGGGCGCGCCGTTGCGCTTGTTCCTGATCGCGCCCTGGTTCCTGATCGCGGCCGCGCTGGCCGCGATCCCCCTGGCCGGCGACTGGACGGCCAATCGCTGGACGCCAGCCGCGCTCGGCCTCACCCACCTGCTCACGCTCGGCTTTCTCGGCACGGCCATGGCCGGCGCGTTGTTGCAGATGCTGCCGGTGATGATCGGCTCGCCGCTACCCAAGGTGCGCCCGGTCGCCTGGCTCGCCTATCTCGGCCTCGCGCTGGGCAGCCCGCTGCTCGCCGCCGGCCTGGCCTTCGGCCTGCCTGCCCTGCTCGATGCCGGCCTGATCGCCTTGAGTATTGCTTGGCTGCCCTTCCTCGCCGCCGGCGCGGCCAGCCTCGCGCGCGCGCCCGCCTTGGCCGCCGCCACCCGCGCCGGCATGCGCCATGCCTGGCTCGGCCTTGCTGTCGCCGTCGGCCTCGGCCTCTACCTCGGCGGCGGCCTGACCGGGCTGTGGCCCTTGCACCGCCCGATCGAACTCACCCGGCTGCACGCCGCCTGGGGCCTGCTCGGCTGGGTGCTGATGCTGATCGTCGGCGTGGCCTATCACGTGGTGCCGATGCTGCAACTGACGCCGCCCTATCCGGCGGGCATGACACGTTGGCTTACCCCGCTGCTGTTCGCCTCGCTGATCGTCTATTCCATGCTGGCCTTATTGCCCGGCAGCCCGATTGTCGATCTCGCGGCCTGGCTCGCGCTCGGCGCGCCCATCGCCTGGTTCGCCTTCGCCACCTTGCGCATCCAAAACCGGCGGCGGCGCAAGTTGCCGGACGTGACGCACGACTTCTGGCGGCTGGCGATGGCCTGCCTGCTGCTCGGGCTCGCGCTCGCGCCCATGGCGCTGTTCGCGCCCGAGCCCCGGCACGGCCAGGCCCAAGTGACCTTGGGCCTGGCCTTCATCCTCGGCTTCGCGGTCACGGTCGTGGCCGGCATGCTGTACAAGATCGTGCCCTTCCTCGCTTGGTTCCACCTGCAAGCGCAGACCCAGGCCCGCGCCGGCACCATTCCCAACATGAAAGAGATGATCCCCGACGCGGCGGCGCGACGGCATTTGAAGCTGCACGCGACGGCATTGCTGCTGATATTGCCGGCGCCGTGGCTGCCGGCCTGGCTGAGCGCGCCGGGGCTGTTGCTGCTGGCGGCCAGCGGCTACGCGCTATGGCGCAACTTGCATCGCGCCCGGCGCTTGTTCCTGCAATATGGTGGGCGGCTAGGCTGAAGGTATTTGCATCAAACGCGGCGCAACGTCGGCGGCAGATAGCGCAGCAGCGCGTCGAGTTCCACGCCGTCTAGCATGTTCTTCACGCGCAGGCCCAGTTCGGTGTCGCCTTCGATCAATAAACGGCGGTTGAAAAACAAGGTGTCCGGGTCTTCCTGGCGCAAGCCCAGGCGAATGAAGTCCTCGGCGCCGGCGCTGAAGGTCACGTCGGCACCGTGGGCGACCTCGGGCACGAAGCCTTGCCGGCCGATGCTGAAATAGAACTTGAGGCCGAGGTCGTTCACCTTGACGCAAAAGCGGCGGCCGTATACCTCCTGCCAATCCAAGTCGCGCAAGCTTGGCCAAAGCGCGAGATTGCCGGCGAGGCTGAAGGCGAGCGAGGCCGGAAAGGTTGGCAGCACGCCGATAGCACGGCGAAGTGCGATCGGGATACGGGGCAGCGTCATGGTTAATCCTTTGTTCAAGGCGTGGTAGGAGCGGCGTCCTCGCCGCGAATATTCGCGGCGAGGACGCCGC